>PBHM01000001.1 GCA_002719395.1 Methanobacteriota archaeon
AATCATATGTTGTGTTCCAAAATAATATGACATTATACTGTCGCCGTCTTCGAGTGAAGTGTTATAATAATCATTATACATATCGGCTGTAGTTTGATTAATTTTAATACCCCATTGCATCCAACCTGAGTGATATTCTGGATATTCTTCTACCTGTTCGAATTCACTCACTGGATAAACGTTTACGAGTAATATGCCTAAGACAGCAACCGACATGAATAAAGCAAAAAATGTACGAAATATCATGGCTTCCCCTTTTTAGCTAGGATTTCAGTTCGCTTAAAGATGTATTCAAATTAATTGATGTTTGAAATCATTCCTCACTATCTTGGTTCGATGATGCTGTTAGATCAATTAAAAATGAACAAACGGTAACGACGATGCCGATGACGAGAACATATTCCCATACTGCAGCGACATGTAATGCTGGGTAGGTTTTTGATGTGCAGAATTCCATTTTATTTGCAGGAGCAGCGTTCCATACATCCCAATCAAAATCATCGGTCCAAACCGTGGCCTGATTTGCAATCATCTGCCACAATCCAACCGCAGCAGCGACGGCTCCGCCAGTACGCCATTTCATGATTGTTTGAAATCGGCTGGTTCCCCAATGCATTCTGACGCTCAGTAAGGTCATCATAAGACACCAATATACGCCTTTGAAAAATATCTCAAAAGCATAATTTCCATGCATATATCCATCTTCATCCCAAGGTGTTTGTCCAACCATGTAGCAAGAATATGCAGCAATAATTCCGGGGACCAAGGCCGCATGATTAAGCAAATGCCATCCAAGGTGTTGATTTTGCTCAGTAAGTTTCATTCGATTGAATAATTGTAATTCAAACATTACCCAAATCACAGTTGTAGCAGAAAGTGCGGTACCGATTGAAAAAATGGTATCTCCTGGCTGGTAGAGATCAAAATCAGAAATAAATGGCATGTAGGCTTTACATCCACTCAATATCCAAGCCAAGTAGCATAGGATAATCCAAGAAAGAGTAATTCCACCAAATAATTTGATGGCCAATTTTCGTCTCTCGATTTGGTCCATGTAATCTTGTGAAGGGTNGAGTTCAAATCAGTTGTGTCATCTTTCACGAAATACTGTTGATTATGGTTCAACCGTAGTCATGTGAAANTCAATCACTTAAATNGANGAACACTTTAGCATCAACTGTGAAGGTAATCAGNTTNGTCCCGTCTTTNACGTTGACTGCATTTGATNTAGGNTTGGAGCCTAAGCAATTGGTTGGAAAAACCCCTTGGTGTATTCATCCTGNAGANAAAGTGCAGCANGCAAAGGTANTTGGTGGCACAAAGACGCCAAATCTTGGTAAGATTATCTCNCTNAATCCAGATATTGTTTTGATGGATAAAGAAGAAAACCCNAAAGAAGTATATGACTTNCTNAAAGAAAANGGNATTCATGTATTCGTNAGCNAGGTTACCTGNCCAACTCATGTTCCTGAAATGCTNGAATTATTAGGTCGAGAATTGAGGCTAACNGTGCAAGCAGAAACCCTNGCANAGANATGTCGGACNGCCCTTGAAAGAACGCTGAATCCCGATAAAATGTGGAGGACTGCCCCTCTCATATGGCATGAACCACTCATGGCAGTTGGGCCAAATAGATATGCAGGAGCGTTATTATCTCATGTTGGTTTTGATGTCATCGATTTTGACCCGAATGGAAATGGATACCCGGAGGTGACGCCGACTTTGATGGCAGCAAACGATGTTGAATTATTGCTACTTACTTCCGAACCTCATAAGTTTACCACAGATGAAGGAGAGTCATTGATTGAATCGATGAAACATGAAAACATAATTTCACACTACAGGTTGATCGATGGGGAAGATCTCACGTGGTTTGGTTCCCGTACTGCTGCTGCACTCGAGAATTTCTTTCATTTATCTCATGAACTAAATGTTCATTTTTCAGATAACATTGGTATCAAGTAATTTTCCTTAATGCAAGGTATTTGCTTGTANATAATNTATNCGTANATTANANTATNANNCCAGGTTTTTNTTTTCANAAAAAGAAACNAGTATNCTNNCAAACTCAANNATAGNTGAAAACATTGAANATTATAAATTAGCCAACNATAGNNGAATCGATTAGGATGCAGGGGAAAGTGATTTTCATNTTAATGGCCTTGATNCTNTCAACAACGGGAAGCATGTTTCATACAGAATTNATTGAATCTGTAGNCCCAAAGTCCACATCCATTGGAAATATGCCAAAAAATATTGCAGAAGATGGAGATANTGGNAAGTATACNTCGATTAAAATCGACGGAATGAATAACCCNCATATTNCTTATTATGATGCAGATAATGCAGATTTGTTATACAAAAAATATGATGGATGGAATTGGAATACAACAACAATTGATTCNATTGGAGATGTGGGTTCTCATGCCTCNCTTGTTTTAGATNGATTTGATAACCCTCACATAGCATACTATGATGCTACAAATGCNGACTTGAAGTACGCTCACTTCAACGGTACAAATTGGGTGAATACAACAATCGATTCTGATGGNGATGTAGGNAAANATGCCTCNATTGACGTTAGCACTAATGTTAACCCACACATATCTTACAGAGATGAAAGCAATACCAACGTAAAATATGCATACTACAATGGTAGTTCTTGGATAAACATGACACTAGACGGAAATTGGGGAGTAGACAATGTAGGCGAGTATACTTCTCTCGCGCTTGATTCAGTAAACATGCCGCATATNGCATACTACAANAACACTGGAGGTGATTTGATGTACATNTACAACGATGGTGTGACGTGGCANAAGCAAACCGCATATTCAANCAATAATGTAGGTATGCATGCAAGTATTGCNTTAGATTCCAATGACCTNCCGCAANTTATACACTACAANATGCAATTTCAGAATTTGATGTACACNGTNTTCAACGGAACTGATTGGATTACTGAAACTGTCGATTCCACAGGAAGGGTGGGAGAGTACTGTGCNATTGCNATAGATTCNAATGATCTACCACATGTTGCATATGTCGACAGAGATAACGGAGGAGTAATCAAATACGGTCATAAAAATCAATCATGGGATCTTTTTGAAATTGATGAAGAAGGTGAATTCATATCAATAGATATTGATACGCAAGATAGAGCGCATTTCTCTTATTATGATTTATCGGATCAGAATTTAAGATATCTTTCACACTCAGGTGCTAATGTAGATCAAATTACTCAAAGCATCACATTTAATCAAGCATGGGGAGGGTTAGGATTGGCCATAGATAGCCAAGACGTGCCCCATGTGGCCTACCAGAATTTAACTGATGGTGTTAAGAAAATTTCATATGCTACTCTAGATGTAACCGCCACACAAACTTCCGGCTACAATGTTTGGATAGTCGAAACCGTAGATACTAATCTTGGCGATACTGCAGGTAGTTGGTTGTCTATCGATTTGGATAGCCAAGACCGGCCCCATATCTCCTACTATTCAGGAGATGGAGTTAATAGCATCAAGTATGCATTCAAGAACAGTACAGGTTGGCATAACCACACAATCGACTCTGGATCAAAATTAGGATGGTTTTCTGCAATAAAGATTGATTCCACAGACAATCCGCATATAGCATACTCTAAAGTAAACGGAAATACACTAAAATATGCTATGTTCGATGGTTCCAGTTGGCACACAGAGAATGTAGGCGATCAGGTTGGAGGCGATAAAAAAGGCCTACAATTGGCTTTGAGTGCCGCAGATGTACCTCATCTTTGCTACTTTGACCAAAATCTGTTACAGCTAGGGTATGCAACATACAGCGGATCATCTTGGGTTAAGGAAATAAACGTAATAAGCGATGATTTAGACATAAACACATCCCTTTCCAGAGGGCGATATTGTGATATTGAAGTTGACCAATATGGAGAGCCACACATTACTTTTGATTACAATCTTCAAACAGAAATGGGATATCTAAAGAAAAACGGTACGTCATGGGATGGCTGGAATCTATCGATATTCCATGAAAATAGCCTTATTGGATATACTCAACTAGAACTTGATAGTTCAGAGAATCCCTGTTTTTCCTATGCTGATAGAGATAGTATTGCGACGAGTAAACGTGATGTTACCTTTGGTTGCCTAGATATTGATTCAGGTGAAATCGTTCTAAGAGAATTAGGTNTGCTACATACAGACCATTATTTCTCTGACTCCGACTGGGGGAGATACCTTAGCATGAAATTAGACTCTAATGATAGTGCTCACCTAGCATTTTTCAACAGGCAAAATACAAATTTAGGGAAAGTAATGTATTACACAGACAACTATTATCCTACATTCGATTCAGACGGAGACGGTATTCCTGATTATGAAGACAGTTTCCCTTCTAACCCATCGGAAACCACTGACTACGACGGTGACGGGTCAGGAGACAACGCCGATAATGATGATGACAATGATGGAATAGTCGATTTATCAGACGATTGCCAATTTGGAATAATTGGCCCTGGTGCTGACTTTGATGGAGACGGGTGTAAAGATTCTGAAGATGAAGATGACGATAACGACGGTTTCACTGACGAAATTGACGATTGTCCCCAAGGAATGACNGGTATTGGAAATGACTTGGATGCAGATGGGTGTCAGGATGCTGAGGATCCGGACATAGATGGCGATGGCGTGTTAAATGAGAATGACGATTTCGATATTGATCCAACAGAAGATACGGATTCCGATGGAGACGGAGTTGGCGATAATACCGACCAATTCCCTAATGATGTGAATGAAACCGTTGACTCCGATGGAGACGGTACCGGAGATAATTCAGATGCCTTCCCAAATGATGCGAATGAAACATTAGATTCAGACGGGGACGGAATGGGAGATAATAACGATGCCTTTCCAAATGATTCGAATGAAACTGTTGATTCTGATGGGGATGGGGTTGGTGATAATTCAGATGCCTTCCCAAATGATGCCAACGAGAGTTCAGATTTCGATGGGGATGGCATTGGTGATAATGCCGATGGTGATTATGATGGAGACAATATATCTGATAATGATGATGCGTTTCCTCAAGACCCCAATGAATGGAATGACACCGACGATGATGGAGTGGGAGATAATGCCGATGCATTTCCCAATGACGCAAATGAAACCATCGATTCCGACGGAGATGGAGTTGGGGATAACTCTGATTATTTTCCAAATGATGGTAATGAAAGTGTAGACTCAGATGCTGATGGAATAGGCGATAACAGTGACGCCTTTCCTAATGATACAAATGAATCTTCTGATAGAGATGGCGATGGGGTTGGCGACAATAGTGATGCATTCCCAGACAACGCCAACGAGTCTATTGACTCTGACGGCGACGGTGTTGGAGATAACGGAGATNAGTTCCCCAATGATAGGAATGAATCCGCTGACAGCGATAATGATGGAGTAGGTGATAACTCAGATATTTGCTCATTAGGAGATGATTCGCTCGATATTGATGGAGATCAAATACCCGATGATTGTGATTTGCTGGTTGATTCCGATGGAGATGGTGTTGATGATTCGATTGACGCATTCCCAGATGATGTAACTGAATGGCTTGACTCTGATGGCGATGGGGTTGGGAATAATGCCGATGCATTTCCCTCTGATCCTCAACGAAGTCAGCTAAGTGAACCCATCAACAATCAAAATCAGGATAAATCCGAAGAACCCGGTCAAGTTTCGATAGAGAACGCGTGGATAGATTTCATGAAAGCCAACGGGGTTGATACTAAAATTATGTTAGATGTTATTCCAATTTTGTTCGCCTTGATGTTAATAAAAATGGCATTCTCGTCTCGAAAGGTAAAGAAACTCAAGCGAGAATTAAAGCAGGCAAGTGAATCAAAGTCTACTTGGGAAAGACTTGATTTCGATGGAGATGGTATAATTTCAGATGTGGAATTTGAGGCTTACAAAGTCATCAGGGACAAGGGGGCAAAGTCCAGAACACAAAGTAATTCGGAAGAACAATCTGAGATGAATCAAGAAAGAAGGTATGGTCTCTAATCAGACCATTCAAACTCTTGTGAGTTTGACCAAATGAAAAAAAAATTTATTTTGCCTTTTTTAGTGAAAAAATCATGGCTGCTGGAGATATTGGTCACTCTGCGAGGAATTACAGATTTGTCAGATTCGAGCATTTAGTAGGTCTGAAGAAAAACGTTGACCGTTTTTTTAATTTGTCAAATAAACGAGTAGACCCTAATCTAGCATCACTAGGACAAAAGTATTGCATTTCGATTATTGAGGGAAAAACGCCAAAAGGAGAGGTATTAGATGAAAGGCATTTCCAAAGAAATGCGACGGTAGAAGATATCGAGGCTGACCTTGACGAAGTAAAAGTCGGCCTTGCAACATCAGTTTTCATGTATGTGATATGTTTTATTGTATGGTATTTTGTTGGGAACTTGAACCAATTTTCAATATTCTTCTTTTTGGTCGGATCTTTTTTTATTGTTTTATCAACCATGATTTCGATGAGTATTCGCAGTAAAAAAAGGAGAATAATCAATGGGGGACCAATAAATCATGGGTACATGTGTACATTGATTCCAAAACACAAATTAATTCTGCAATTTAGCTGGTTCGGCGATGAAATACGCCTTTCTATTTGTCAAAAGATTCCTGCAGATTATTTCATCCGTGTTTGTCACAGGAAATACAGTAGGGGAGACTACGGAACACAAACTACCGAGAATATGGTGTTTCTTACATCTGAGAATCACAATTGGAATTTCCCGCTTAACACTTGGTTTGATATTGAATCTGAGAAGGAGGCCATTAATCGAGTATCTAAAGAAAATTGGCGAAGACATCTAGATGGTCGGTTAGTTTTTGGAGGTGAACCACCAAAGGCAGTTCAAAGGTATATCATAACAATCGTGGTTCCCATTATTTTCATATTTGTTATGTTCTCAATTTAATACGATTTGGTAATGAACATGCTGATTCACCTAATTTGATTTGTAAATATGAGTTATATCCAGATTATAAGAATATCAGGTTCTTGAGATATCGAACCAAACAGGACGATGATCGGATACATTACTGCTACTGATCTCCATATCCACGCCCCAAGTTCCAGTAAGTCTGCCATCAAGATTTGTGGTTGTGACCACCCTATCGTAAGCACAGCGGGAGTCGCCAACTGTTGTATCTGCGTTATCAGGAACAATCCAGGTGTAATTTGAGGTGGAAATAGATAGAGAAATCAAATCCTGATAAGATGCATAGGAGCAATCAGCATTAAAATCTCCAAGAATAATTTGATGCGGATTTTCAAATTGAGTTGAAGACCAATTGAGGACATCTTGAAGCGCTTCCATTTCGGCAACAGCCTCTGTTGGTTTTGTGTGGATATTGATCAATGTCAAATGGAGACCCGTCTCGTTACCAGACAAATCCATTAATTCAAATTGACTTACCAATGGCTCTCGCTGGAAAGAATCATTGGTGGAATCATCGTATAAGGTTCCATTATCAAGAGACGAGAAGATGTCACTTCGGTAATAATATGCATACTGCTCTTGGGAGTTTTGGTCGTCAACTTGTAACCCTGTTCTCGCAGACAAAACCAATTTCCATTCTATGGATGAGTTATTGTTCAATGCATCGAGAAATTGGTAAGGCACCTCTTGGTCTATGTCTTTTATTTCTTGAACAGCCACCAAATCATATCTTTCAAAAATAGTCACAAGTTCTTCAACAATCTCTGATTTCGACATTTTGGTTTTTCCAAAGACTTTGATGTTAAAGGTGGCAATCCTCGCAACTTGGGAACGATTCAAAGGTTCTGTTTCATTCTCACCTTCACTCTCATTTTCTAATTGATTCCTCTCATCAACTACTTTCTCAATGTAAACATATTCTGTTGTTGTATCTGTCTCTTCATCAAACAAATCGACGACAACAGCCGTAAGGACGATGATGGTTACCAAGGATAGGGCAATCAGTCGATTCTCGAAGCCCATGGTTCTCATCAGAGGTTTGTATGTTTCAAACTTTTAGGCATGAAAAACAAGAAATTGTTCAAAACAACTTCAAAATTTCCTGCTCGTTCGTAATGTTGTTGAGTTTTCGGCTTCGATTTCTACGATTGATTCCTCGTTTGATGGATCTTCAATCGTATCATCATCATCAAGTTCCCTCTCAAGAATTTTGACCTTTGTCTTTGTATTCTTCTTGCGGGTCTTCTTTTGTTTTTCCTGAGTTCCGTCGGCCCTTTCAATAATTTGTAGCATAAGGTCGAGTTCAATTTCAAAATCTTCGAGCTGGTCTTTCATATCCTCAATTTGCGTAGATAATCGGCTCGCTAGCTTACGAACCTTCGACAATGCCCTGTCTTTTCCCATCGGTGGCATGTAGGGTTTGCTGGGGCCTTCTGTTTATCAATCCATCCTAGGTCTATTTCCACTGGAATTTGACGATTTCACGCAATTTCCCATACGGGTCCATCAGCAGTATCGGTCACAGTCACGCCAATTTGGGATAATTTTTCACGAATAGCATCTGCCTCTGACCAATTCTTCTCAGTCCTTGCGATTGTCCTTTGTCGTAGAAGTTCTTCAACTTCTTCAGAAATCGCTTCCCGCCGAGGGTCTGTTTCAGGTTTGAGTGATGCTTCTTCTCGGGTTGGTAATAATCCCAAAACATCACCCGCTAATTCTTCCATCCAAAGAACCCCCATCGTAGCGTATGCTTTTTGATCGTCTCCTGATAATTGATGAACCATTTTTGTTAATTCTTTACTTCCAGCGATTAACTTTGAGACCGCTTCTCTTGAATTGAAATCATCGTCCATTGCTCTTGCAAAATCTTCTGCAATTTTTTCGAGTAATCCTATACTTTTGGCTAAAGGTAAACCCGAAGATAAATCGCCTCTGGGAAGATCGATGGGGTCTTCACAGAGTTTTTCCAGCAATAATTTGTATGTGTCGTGGATGCGACCAATATTTTTTGTTGCATCATTGATGATTTGCTCGTTCATGTCGATTGGAGAACGATAATGAGCGTTGATTAAAGCCATTCTAAGGGTTAACGCAGGGACCTTTTCCAAAATATCACGGATGGTCCAAAAATTCCCCAGACTTTTTGACATTTTTTCGCCATCAATATTTACGAAACCGTTGTGCAACCAATGATGAACCATAGGATGCTTGCCTGTGTGACATTCGGTTTGGAAAATTTCAGCCTCATGGTGAGGAAACCGTAAATCATGCCCTCCTCCATGGATATCGAATTGATCTCCAAGTGATGCCAAACTCATGGCTGTACACTCAATATGCCATCCAGGTCGTCCATCACCCCAGGGGGATGTCCATGAAGGCTCACCCTCTTTTCCTTGCTTCCATAGTGCGAAATCCTTGTGGTCTCTTTTTCCTGAGCCTGTTGCATCAACTCTCCCCCCTGCCCCTTCTAGAACTGCATCGATATTTTGTCCGGTAAGTATGCCGTATTTTTCTGGCGCTGAGTGGACGTCGAAATAAACGCCATCATTGGCGATGTATGCATGGTTTTTTTGAATTAAATCTTCAATAATTTCAATCATTTCTTCGACATAATCTGTGCATCGAGGATAAGAATCTGCTCTGAGAATATTGAGCGCATCCATGTCTTCAAAATAGGCATCAATGAATCGGCCAACGAGCGCTCTCCAATCTTCTCCAATCTCAATTGATCTTTTGATTATTTTATCCTCTATGTCTGTAAAATTCTGTATGTAGTTTACATCATAACCAGAAGACTCTAACCAACGGTGAATCAAATCAAAGGCGAGGTAACATCTTGCATGACCCAAGTGACAGTAATCATACACGGTAACACCGCAGACATACATGGAAACCTTTCCGGGTTCAATCGTGGAGAAGTCCACCTTCTCACGACGCTTGGTGTCATACACTCTCAAGCCCATAGGGAGTCCCAGTTGATGATGATTATCAAGGTTAACTCAATTGAGCCAACTTTTCTTCAAACAGTCTGGCTTGGTCTCCTTCAATGGAATTTATTCGATCGATCATCATCTTCAAACGATCTTGGTGTGCATCGCTCACAGAGGTATCAATTTCTGACATTTTTGATACGATTGAATTAGCCATCTTCATCCGATTCGATTCAACAGCACATTCCAAAGCCTCGTCATAAACCTCGAGTGCAAGCACGCCAAATCCTACCGCACGAAGCGATCTGCCTAGCGTCATTAACGGTTCGACGGCCTCTCCTTCATTATTTTCGATGATCGCTCGGACTTTTTCTATACATTCTTCGGCTTTTGCCTCATTATCACTCATCCATGCTGCCATTGCGGCCCCAAGAGATGCCTGAATTTTGCTCCCATCTTGCTTTGCTTCCTGCTCACCAGCCATGAATAATGTCATCGCTCGATTGGGGTTTTGGTCTCCCAATTCGATCAATGCCAGATGCATCAATGCGTGGTGTTCACCATCATCATCATCCGCAATGGCAGCTGTTTCAAGGGCTTTGGCAAGATGCCTCCGTGCCCATTTTGTTTCTTTTGCTTCTAATGCAAGAATGCCCAATGCTGCCTCAAGACGCCAAAGAACTGACGAAGTTGCTTTGCGAATCATTTCTCCTTTTTCTTCGTCGAGGGGCGCAAGGGCCATACCGACTTCAATCCGAGCCTCAGTAAGGGCATCATCCAGTGAATCATATTCTGGTCCCGATTTTGCTAATTGGTAAGGTGCCTGCAGTGGGGAAACAATTGAAGAAAGGTCTTGAATCCGTTCTAGATGGCTTGGTTTTACTTTTTTGCCTTCAATAAAATGCGAAAGAGCCCTCACTAATTTTCGATCAGAAGGTGCTTGTTCTTTCGTCATGGTCTCTTGAGGTTCTTCATCTTCCAGTAAAGAATCGATCATCCAACTTAACTTCGCATCTGCATTGTATGTCCCCGCTCTTTGGATTGTATATCTCATTTCTGCGGAGCGAATTGAGCGTGCTAAATTATCCAAGTCTTTTTTTGCTTCTTTGCCGGCATGTCTTGACAATTTTTGTATGAATGTCGAAGGAGGGCAGGTTCGGTAGGGTAATGCCAAAGTTTTCGCGCCCTTTGCCATCTTAAAGTCGTCAGAGACGAGGATGGTTTCTTGCCCACTTCGACCTAAATCAGCGGCAAGAACCATGAGGGAAATGTCTACGTCTTGGGGCGCTGCCTTCTCTCCTAGGTTTTCGGCTAATCCTTGGATTTGGTGATCTTCAATTTTTGTTTCATCAATAACTGCATTTAATTTTGTGAGTAGCAACGGTTTTTTGTCCAGAAGTTGGCAGCGAACCCGAGATACCTCTCCCCTTACTCCAGGTGTGATTCGTAATCTTTGATTCATGGTACGAATAACGCCCATCATCGATCTGAGTTCACTTGCAGTGGCTTTTTGTCCAAGATGAATAAAAGCGTTCGAATCAATAATCCATTTTTCCCCGCTCATGACACATGCACTCAAAAGCAAGATTTGATTTGTCCGGTAACCTAGGATTTAGCATGACCGGGAAAACAGCAGTCGTCACTGGTGGCAATGGTCATGTTGGCAGTCATTTAGTGGAGAATCTTCTCGACCATGGTTACAACGTCATCGCAACCGTACGAAACCAAGAGAAAGCATCACGGATTCTGACATTGAAGAATGCTGAAAAATTATCCATACGAATTGCCGATGTTCTCAACCCTGAACCATGGGACGAGATTTTGAGGACTGTGGATGTGCTGTTTCATGTCGCTACTGTATACTCAACGATTTCAAAAAAAGAAATCATTCTTTCAACGGCCTTAGATGGTACAAGAAATTTATTGGAATCTGCTGCGAGAATGAAAGTACCCCGAGTGGTTTACACCTCTTCAACTGCTGCGATTGGTTCAACACCCAAAGGTAAGAAAAAATCGGAAGGTGATTGGAACCAAAATGCACGTTTACCGTATACGCAAGCGAAAACGCAATCCGAGAAATTAGCATGGGAAATTGCGGAGAAATCGGGACTTGATTTGCGTGTAATTAATCCAACAGCGGTCTTGGGAGGTGGTTTCGATCGCCCAACTCCGAGTGTTGATTTTATCGAAGATGCGATAAGAGGTAAGATACCTGTTTCTCTAAAAATCCCGATGTCTTTTGTTCATGTCAAAGACGTTGCCGAGGCACACCGAAAAGCAGCTGAAATTGAAGAAGCCAATGGCAGATATATTTGTGCGCCTCACGTCAATATGACCCTTGCAGATTTGTTCAAGAAAATAAAACAAATTTTCCCTGAAACAAAGGCTCCACAAAAGGCATTACCTAACGTTTTGCTTCCATTAGCCGTTTTCCAAGATTGGATTGGTAGTAAAATATCAAAAAGAGACCGCCGATTAACTCGCGACATGGTGCGTGGTTTTTTCCGAGGTGATGCTTCTTATGATTCTTCCAAGGCACAAAATGAATTGGAGATGGATTGGATTGATTTTGACACATGTGTTAAAGATACAGTGGAGGCTTTTCTTTGAACAAGTCTGTGATCATCTCTCGTTTATTGTGGATCATTCCTGCTGTGACAATTGTTCTTTCAATGATGTTCCATTCTCAATCTGAGCATTTTAGAGATTGGCCTTTTTTTGTTTCTGAATCGGACCATTCTGGTCCCTCTTCCCTAATTTTCACTGCCGGATTTATGTTGAGTGGAATTTCGCTTGCAGTGGCCAGTTGGATGATGTGGGCCCATGAAGAAACAATCACGCAAAATTCGATTGAGAACATAAGTCGGATTTCTGGAATNTTGTCCGGTATCTGTTTGTGCGGCCTAGCCGTATTCGACATGTATGCATTNACACTGGTCCACGTGATTTTTGCATCGACTTTGTTCTGTACAGGGTGTGTTTGGATGTTTACAACATACAAAGCCACCAAGGAGAGNGATGAAAAAGCAAATTCTCAAAGATTACGCTTCATTTGGTTTGGGGGAGTTGGCTGGATATTGATGACAGTTTCAATGATTGCAGCAACACTTTACCATCCACAATGGCTGGAAAGTCCTTTGGATCTTTCTCATGTTCAATCATATGTTGCAATCGCAGCGATTGGTGAATATCTTTGGGCAATTGCCATTATTGGCTCACTGAGGTCATATGAGGAAATATTCTATTCAACATTGTAGTCAATCTCTTCCAACATGTGGCCAAAGTTCCATCTTTCTTTTCCACTTTCAAAGTCAGAAGCATTCAGGCCATCCATCTCGCCTGATTCAAATCCCAAGTTGATTACTTCTTCATCGGCTTCTGGGTGAAATTGTACCGTGAATATTGGTTTNGTGGGATGGCGACAGACAGCAATAGGNGCATGTTCACTTGAGGCTATAACATCCATTTCTCCAGATTCAATGACAAATTCNTGATGCAAAAATACAGCTTGTCGAGTTTGNTTATTGATGGAGATGTCGGTAATGAATTCACTTGGTTTTTCTGCACGAGTGACTTTCCCTCCCAAGGCATGACAGATTATTTGATGTCCAAAACATATGCCAAGGAGAGGCGTATTTGTACGTTGNACGAGTANAGANAGTTCNTGCATCCATTCATTTTCCCACTGTGTGACATTTTTACGGCTACCTGTGATGACGATAAGGTCAACAGACTCGGGCCGTTGCACGACTCTTCCAAAGCCGTAATTTAATCGCTCATCGGTGTGTGGNGCCCAAAGTAAAATCTCGTGACCTGGTAGATATTCTATCATTTTTCGGACNCCCAATTTACCAAGGGCTTTACGTTCAGCAAGGAGATCTACAATCAGAACCTTTCTCATGCAGCGGCCTCATTTTCCGCTTTTTTCGCTTGAATAATGGCATCATTAGCCTTGATTTGCTCCCACACAATTTCTGCGATATCTTTCACTTCCATCTCTGCGTCAATTGCAGAGAGTCCGTCTGAAACCATCGTTGAACAAAATGGACATCCAACTGCAACGGTATCTGCTCCGGTTTCTGCGAGTTCTTTTGCCCGAATGACATTCACTCTCTCNTTGGGAGCAATCTCCTCCATCCACATTTGCGCTCCTCCTGCACCGCAGCAAAACGAGTCTCTTCCGTGTTTTTCAGTCTCGGTATCAACGCCTCCAATAGCATTCCTTGGGGCGTCGAATTCACCTCCAATCCTTCCAAGATAGCACGGATCGTGGTAGGTTATGTTTCCATCATGTTTTGGAGCCGGAAGTTGTTGTGATTTTTGCAAATCGTGAATCAATTGAGAATGATGCATGACTTCTAACTCTTCTCCGCCATAGTCTTTGTATTCTTTTCCAAGTGTGTGGAAGCAATGTGGGCATGATGCCACAATTTTCTTTACCCCCAACTCTTGGAATGTTTCTAAATTAGTTTCAGCTAACATTTGGAATAAATACTCGTTCCCTGCCCTTCTGGCTGGGTCGCCAGTGCATCCTTCCTGCATACCCAAGATGCCAACGTCGAGTCCAGCTTCCTGCATGATTTGTATGGTTTCTCTTGCCACTTTTTTGTTCCTTTCATCAAAGCTTGCTGCACAACCTGCAAAGTAGATGTATTCAGCAGGTTCACCAACTTTTACGTTGAGGTCTGAGGCCCAATCGCCACGCTCGTGGGAAGGAATTCCATATGGATTTGAATCGCCTTCTAGATTTTCAATGGTGCTCATCAACGGTAGCACCACTTCTTCTACGGATTCGTCAAACTCCATTCTCTCCATCATCAGATGTCTTCTGGCGTCCGTTAATTTCGGAACATGCTCAATGTTGACCGGGCAAACGTCGACACAAGCATGGCATGTAGTACATGCCCAAATTGAAGACTCTCCAAATCGAGCGATGATATCTTCTTCGGGTTTTTCTCCAGCCATCAGGACTGTGTGATGTTCATTTGCATAGTTACGTACGTCATGAATGATTTGCATCGGATTGAGGCTCTTTCCACTGGCATAGGCTGGACAAACATCTTGACATCTTGCACATGAGGTACAAGCCCAGCCATCAATAAGCGAGCGCCATGATAGGTCAGTGTAGGTGCTGGCTCCAAAANTTTCAATGGTCAATTCCTCTAAAGAAACTGCTCCCCCACTTTCATTATATTCCAATGGGGTCATAACTGCCATTGGCTTTGTNTCATAAAAGAATACATTGGGAAAAGCCATGACTAGATGCATGTGCTTTGAAAGTGGTATCAGGAACAAGAAAGCACAAATGGCCAGCATATGCGCCCAATAGGCAGCATTTACTGCTGATTGAGATGGGGAAAAAGTACTCGCCACCCAAGCGCCAATGGGCTCCCATGTTGCGCTTGGAGTATGCCAGGTTTCTACCACGTACGAAGTTGTGCAAATGGTCATGATCAGCAACAGGATAACATTTCCTTCTAGCTGACTTTTTCCTTTAAGTTTCTCTGGAGTGAAAACCACTCTCCTCGTCAGTGCCGCAGCACATCCTACCAGTGCACAGGTATATCCTAACTCAACCATNCCATTCCAAGGTCCAACGATGGCGNTAGGAAGAATATGTTGGGAGAAAAAATCACCCGTCGCAAGGTCGAGCATATCTGAAGATAACATAAGGAAGCCCCAAAACATCNGAACATGCATTGTTCCAGCTATTTTATCTTCCAAGACTTTCTTTTGACCTAACCATACCACGAGTGTTTCCTTTATCCTTGCACTCCACGAGTCAAATCGATTGTCAGAAGAGCCGAGTAGAACTAATCTGGTAGCTTTTTGTACTTGAAAAATGAAGAATCCTACGGAAATAGTACCAAGTATAGCAAGGATAATCCAACCTGATAGGAAGCCATATGTTACATCGAGTGGATGTTCCATGCTAACCTCCAAACAGTCCAATGTATTCAATCCAGCGGCAAATCAAACCCAATCGCTAAGAATCTAGACTCTAACGTCCTTGTATGGTGCGTGTTTCTGCTCCCGGCAAGTGTATCTTGTTTGGCGAACATGCGGTAGTATATGGNCACCCGGCAGTGGCGGTAGCCATAGACCAGCGATTGACCGTAAGTGCAGAATTGAGTTCTCAATGGGATATCAATGGGAAGCCACTCAGTGTTCAGAAGCATCCTCATGTAGAGGCACTGAAATCAAGAATGTGGGCTCATGGCCCACCTCTTCGGGTTTCAATTCAAGGCGACATTCCCGCAGGCAGTGGTTTGGGCTCATCTGCTTCGTTGAGCGCGGCATCGGCCAGTTGTCTAAGGATGTTAAGGGGGCGTTATGTTGATGCGAATGGCAACTGGACAGAAGGCTGGTCCTCTGATGAGCCAAACAATGTCTATTTTGGTCATAGCGAGGAGAGTTTTGGTGAGAACAGACTCCATGGATGGGATGCGGTAAGTGAAGATGAATCTGCTTTACTTGCGCATGCGGTTGAAGCTTCCGCACAGGGAGGTATGGCTTCCCCAATCGATTCATCAACATGCTCACACGGAGGATGTATTGTTGCATTCAAGGAGAAACTTCCAGAATTAGATTGGCTCTATACGCGAAAACTCAAACATGAAGAAATGAATAGGAAGTGGGAGTTGCATCGCCTTGTTATTCCAGAAAAACTCAACTCGATTAGATTGGTTATTGGTCATACAGGTATTCATGCATTGACAGCAAAACAAGTTAAAATGGTACGGGAAAAAATCCAACAGAACCCTTCATTGATTCAGGTCATGGATGCAATTGGTCAGATTACAAAAAGAGGAATTGAAGCCTTTCTATCCGCAGATCCTGTGACTCTTGGTCAAAGTATGAATGAAAACCATCTTCTTCTTCAAGGTTTGAATGTATCTTGCCCTGAACTTGATGCTTTGGTTGAAGCAGCCCAGTTGACATCATTTGGAGCGAAATTAACAGGTGCGGGTGGCGGTGGTTGTATGATTGCGCTCACTTCTAACCCCGTCGAAACTTCGAGAGCCATCGAATTAGCAGGTGGGAGGGCGTTCATTTCATCACTTGGAGGCCAAGGGTTGCGATGTGAGGATGATGTTGGTTCTCTGAGTTGGAACCCTTACGAGATTTGACGGCCATTTATATAGGGGTTATAAAACGACTCTGCATGAACGACGAAGATCGATTAACTGTTGTGAACGTAGTAGCCTCCACCAGAGTTGCCGAAGAATTGGATTTGCCAGATATTGCTATCCAGTTGAATTGCGAATACGAACCGGAACAATTCCCGGGTGTAGTATACAGGGTCAAAGACCCAAAATTGGCCATTCTTATGTTCAGATCTGGAAGAGCAGTTTGTACAGGTGGTAAAGACGAACAAAATATTCAAACTGGAATCGAGCGAATGATTGAAGATTTGCGCGGAGCAGATATCAAAACTTGGGACCTGAAAGATGTTGAGATAGAGGTCCAAAACATGGTTGCAACTTACTCATTGCACTATCCAGAAGATTATGATGGATTGGACAAGTGGACCAATGAACCACTTGCTGGAGAACCTCGCAAACTTAACCTCAACAACCTCACCTTTCACCTCCCTTTTGACAAAGTTGAATATGAGCCAGAACAGTTTCCTGGTCTCATCTACAGGTTAGACTATCCAAAGGTAGTTTGCCTCATTTTCGGTTCTGGAAAGATGGTGATTACCGGCGCACGTCACAAAGATGAGATTTTGGAAGCCGTACAAATCATCCAAGACGAACTTGCTGATTTACTCTGATGCACTCATTGCAAAGTGTCATTTTTTCGAAATGGAAAGGATATGGCACATCATCAAGACACAGATACAATCAAATCCGAACCAGCCTTCCATGGGCTATGCGCCAGATACTGGTTGCGATATTTATCGTATTGTCAATGATGCTAATGCCGTGGCAAGGAGAATATTTTGTTGATGAAGAAACTTCTAAATCATATTCCTCCGCTATCGGAGAAGACTTAGATGCATGGAGAATTGGTGATCGTTGGGTCTATGAAACGCTCTTTGATGTTCAACAATTAATTGCAAATTCAGGCACAGACGCATCATTGAATACACTTACCGGAGACACTCAAGTAGAAGTAACTGACATCGCAGATTTGAATTACAACGGCACACAGACACTTGTATACATCGTGGAAGTATCCGGCTCCTTTACATCAGGTTCGAATGGTGCAACATTGCAAGGAGCAACCGGCTCTCTTGATGTTCAATATACTGGTACGGACATCATAAGAGCGAGAGATTTAGCCGTTATTCAAACATCATTTCGTCTTGAAGTAGACTTCAATCCAAATATTGGTATCATCTGTTGGGTCACCAATTGTGAACTTGCAGATATTACGATTACGACCGAGTATCAGCCAGGTAAAGAAAAGCGTGATTTTCCAATTCGATCTGGAGATTTTTGGTATCAAAATCACTGGTCGGATACAACCGTGGATGGTGAATCTGACTATTTTGATGTCAGCACCTTTGGCTCATCTGAAGAAGCGAATAGTTCATGGCAAGTGGTTGATACAGGAACGCCTTTAGAAGACGGAACATCAATTCAGTATGCTGGATGCGGCAATTCATACAAAATTACAGAAGTGAATATCACAGGCCAAAACCAAGGAATGGAATGGTTTTGTCCTGCTGTAAGGTCTTATGCATGGAGCAGGGTTGTCAATGAAGCAGGCTTTCAAATTGACTGGCTGTTGAAGGAGTATTATCCTGCGGCTTCAAACAATGTAGCGGCCTCAAGTGATCCTGGCGTCCGCCAAGAAAGTATTGAAGTTTCACTTGAATTTATCGCAGCGCCACTCGATTATGAACAAGATGCTACAGCGACATATCAAAGCAGTACAGGAACAGGGGTTCCCGGAAGTAATTTGTACATGCGTTATGAAACCGCAGGTTCTACATCTACTCAAGTAACCGATAATGCAGGTGTTGCGACATTCGCTGTAGATACCTCCTCTGAAACCGATGACACACCTTCTACAAGTGATTATGCCAGTCGTGGTCTCATCATTTGGGACCCAGTGACAAAGATTATTGGGGTTGCAACAATTGTGATGCAAGTCGAAATTGTAGGTTTGGATTTGGTTGCTCAAATGAGTTCTGCATTCATGGAGAGAACAAGAGATGGTCAAACGCAAACGTTCACCTCCGCTCAAGGATATAACGTCATTCCCGGAGATAGTGTGTCATTATCAATACCGGTTCAAAATAACGGAATAGCAGATTCGCCAGCATTTGATGTGACTATCACATATCCGGATGCTTCAGTGTTTCAAGAAAGGATTCCCACCGTAGAAGCGCTCGGAGAAGAGCGAATTATCGTGGAATGGAGTGTTCCAGTAGATATGGCGATTTCGCAACAAAATTTTGTAGTTAATGTTGACTCAAGTAACGAGGCAACTCAGGATGCGGATTTGGCAAATAATCAAGGTACGATTTCTCTGAACGTTGGACGTCTTCCCGAACCAGCTGTACAGCAAACTGATGGCGTGTATACTTTTGAGCCTATTTTCTATGATGCAACAGGAAGTATCGATCCGGATGGTGGCGATGTCTCCTGTGTGTTTTCCTTTGAAAATGCATCGGAGGATTCTGTATCAGGTTTTGATACGGTAGTTTCAACCGACTGCATGGCAGAATGGAATTGGTCAAATGATGGTGATTGGCAAGTTCAGTTGTATGTAACTGATGACGAATCGGATGAAGTATTGCATGAATTCACCAGCGAGGTACTCAATCGGGCGCCAGAATTCGAGATAAATGGTGTAGATGCCATCTATGCAGGAGACCAGATTTCATTTTCCATAGATAACATCTCTGATATCGATACCGAAAGCATCACGCCTGTGACATTTAGTTGGACGTCTCCTTTCATGTGTGATGGTCAAGTGACGACCAGTTTCGCTGGCTTGCAATGTGAGATGGAGCCTCAGGAAGAAGGAGTTTTCCAAATATCAGTCATCGGTACCGATGATGATGGTGCTACAACCGAACGTAATGCCACTTTTGAGGTGGTCAACAAAGCACCAACTATTGAGGCTATTGAAATGTGGGTCGATGGCGTTTATCTTGAGCAATTGGATGGAATGTGGCATCTTGACGAGTATCAAACCGTTACTCTAAAAGTTCAAGGAAGTGATACCTTATTTGACTTGGATAGTCTACAAGTGAGTTGGTCGCTTAGCGAGGAAAATGAAACTTCGTACTCAACGGATACTCCTACTCTTTCAACACTGGGTGGCGAATCTGAAATTGAAGCCTCGTGGCATACTTCTGGGCAACATCAAATCACAGCAAAGGTCATCGACGATAATGGGGCAACGAGTGAAATCGTATACGGTACTGTAAATATTTCAAACATAGCGCCAGACATAACACTCACGAATGTACCAAGTCTTCCTATTGGGGAAGATGAAATTGTTACAATTTCATTTGAGGCTGATGATGGAGATGCCCTCATGTATTGTTGGGATCTCGATGCCACTTTTGATTCAAATGAGGACGGTGTTTTCGACAATGATTGTGACAGGGAAGGTGCCCAATTTGACTTTATTCGTTCTTTATCCACTCCACTTGGTCAGCCACTGGTTATCACTGCAAATGTCTGGGATGATGATATGGCAAGGGATAATCAATCATTTGACATAGTCATTGTTAATCAACCTCCGAGAGCCATCATCACAGATGCACAACTTGGTTTGACAGTCACACAAAATGAATTGTTCTCCATATCGGCCGCAAATTCAATCGATACAGAGAGCGACAGGCCGGGTCTTCGATTTACGTGGGACAACCCTTCAATTCCTGGAACCGAAGATGGCATGGGAGAAGAATATCAGTTGTCATTTGATCGACCAGGAACATATACCGTCATTCTAACGGTGAGTGATGATGATGGCGAAGTAGATACCGATGAAATCAAGATTACTGTCACCGAAACAATCGAGCAGGGCATATTTGGTACATCAGGGACCACTGAGATGGCTGCATATGGACTAATTGGTTTCATTGTTATTCTGGTAGGAATCCTTCTCTTTTCGAGAAGGGGGTCATCTGATGAGGAAATACTCGGTCTAGGTTCAGGATTTGGTGAGTCCACATTTTCTTCTGGCCCGCCACCAGCCTCACCAGTACAAGGTCAAACCGCACCTTCCTACATGGGTCAAACCGCACAACAGCCGGTTTATCCACAACAAAATGCTTATCAAAACCCATATCCAGCTCAATATCAACAAACTCAATCACAGCCTCAGCAATATCAGCAATCCCAGGTTCCATCTCCTTCCTATGCGCCTACTCAAATGGGATATCAGCAAGCAGGAGCAATGACAACCCCACAAACGAGTTACCAACCTCAAGCAACTCAAACTGCATGGCCAACCGCAACTCCCCAAGCAGCAACGCCCTCTGCTCAAACACCATATCCTTCTCAGCCAGCAGATTCGAGCTTATCATTGAGCCAATTACCAGGTGGCACACCAACAACTCCTCAAATAACAAATCAGAGTCCTGCGGCTTCGAATGATTTGAATGACTTATTAGATGGATTAGATTTGTGATTTACATGGCAACATTGTGGCAATTTTTTGGATTCCCAGATCCAGAAGGGAACACAAATAAGATGCCACAACCACCTCAAGAAACCGTCATTGAAGCCGAATCTGTCGAATCTGAGGTAGCCCCCCTTGAGGAAATCACAGACGCTCCTCATTCAGGGACATCAACCATCCCGCGTGGTTGGACCGGTCCACTGACTCCAGACGGTGAACCATTTCATGACATGGATGCTTATACTCACCCGTCAATGGGCGCTAAAATCAGAACGGCCCTTCGTTATGTTCGGCCGGATTCGATGCATCGCTTGCCGATTCAGGGGATGCATCAGAGAATTCAGCAAGGTGATACTCTGATTGTGGATCTGAGGCCGTTGATTCACATGGATGCACACAAAGATGCTTGCCGGAGGCAACTGAGGCATTTGGGTGAGGAATCAGGAGTTTCAGTTTTTGCACTGGATTTGGAAAACCAACTTCTATTAATTCCGGGAGTAGATGTGGTCGTAGATGTTTCTAAACATGAACTAGGATTAATTCCAGTCTTACTTTAGACCCTTTTTTATTTTGCGAAATAGAATTTGAATTCCTCAAAATCAACGGTGCCATTATTGTCCGTGTCAAGAAATGACATGACCTCATCGATTTCATTTTGCGAGAGATCTTCAATGCCGATTTCTTTTAGTCCCAATTTGAATTCCTCTTTGTCAATATTACCATCATCATTCAAGTCAAAGTCAGAAAATATCTTTTCAACTGACAAATTATTTGATTTCATGTATGCTTCTAATTTGAACAGACATCGTAGTCCGTCCGTAAGGTTATGACTTTTCATTTGTTCATCCAAAGAAAAGCCTAAGTTTGGATTCAATACAACTCTTTCCCTTTGGTTGGTCAAGGAATAGATGAAAATCCCAGCACCAATCATTGAAAAAATAAATCCTAAGGTGAGGTTATCCTTAGCGCTTTCAATAGGTTCCCTAGAGACGATAGAAATTTCTGCACTTGCATTGATGATAATGCTTGATTTTAGTTCACACATTCCTTCGCAATCATCATGTGTTCCGCTAATTTCTCCGATGAAAACATGATTGCCGCTATCCCAAAACAAACCACGTAGGAACTTTTCACATCCGGAATAAAATTNTGTGTCATATCCTGCATAGAATTTTTGAGGTGGATTGGTTGTAATCGANAGAGTTACATCTTCGCATGATTCTGCTGTTGAGTAAATGCGATATCCATCGTTATCTATTTCTGGAGAAAACGTGCCATCTTCAAAACTTTCAATCTCATTTGCCTCTGCACTAAAAATCATCAGACTCAGTAAACTTGTGACCATGAGTAGTACTCCGATGCCAACAAACGCCCACATCGAGTAGACTACCGGCTTAGAGGCATCATTCATGGTAATGCTTGGATTCGCTTGCATTTCATGTTTTCCGAAGAAGATGCTTGAATGGTTCAATTGAAAGACCTAACACAACAGATTCACTTCCTTTAACTAAATACGCATATTTTCCCATTTGCCCAGCGAGGTCATAGCCACCCGCTTTTCCTTTCCATGATCCAGTTTCGATAAGTTCAACCAAAACGTCATCAGAAAAGTAATCAATTTTTACGACCGCATGTTCAAGGCTAAACTTCCAATTTCCATTCTCTAAAACAGCTGTTGCAGTCCATACTTTATGGGTGCTTCCTCTAATTCTAAGAAGCATGCGCAGGGCTTCTTCCTTGTTCATGNGTTTCCCAAGTGCCTGCGTTTCATCATCTGGATCTTCCACCAGGGTGTCACTTACGATGACGATATCATAACCATGGTTTTTTGGAACTGCATTTGCCTTAATCCGACATATTTNANTTACGGTTTCACNAACTGTTGAATGACGAATGTTTTCATCAATTCCTTCCAATGCATAACATTCAACATGCTTCAATCTCTCNTTTAGCCACTGACATCGCCTTTGAGATGCTGAAGCAAGCCAAACCCGCATAATTCTNCCATAACAGTCATCTTGAAGAGTTCATCGCCCATCGGCTAACTGGCGAGGACATGAGTGACATTGAAAGAATTCCAACAAACATACTTGGACTAGATGAGAGTATGGAAGGGGGCATACCTCAAGGTCACATTGTTATCGTTGCTGGTGCATCGGGTGCGATGAAATCNTCAGTTACATTTTCNCAATTATACAATGCCGTATTGTATGGGGAAACAAGTGGCATTTACGTCACGTTAGAACAGGGAAAAGATAGTCTTAGAGCCCATATGTCAAATATGGGTATGAATGTAGATGATGCACGAGTTCGAAATCGAATTGCAATTATCGACCTCGCAGACCTTAGAGTACAATTAGACGAACAAGGTATGTCNAATAGAATCGATTGGATGGGCCAATTGATTAAACAACTCACTTCATACAGGCAGTCTATTGGATTTGAAATCCTCGTTTTTGATTCTCTTGGAGCCTTCTTTACACTTACCAAAATGGAGAACCCAAGAGATGAAATTTTCAGATTATTTGAAGCAGTGCGACGATTAGAATTGACGTCATTCTTCATTTGTGAAATGACAGGGGTCGATCACAAGCAATTTGGAGAATATGGAGTTGAAGATTATCTTTCAGATGGCGTCATTCACTTGGTCATGGAGAGGAATGGGGACGATGTAAATCGTAAATTAAGCGTCGTAAAAATGAGGCATACGAATCATCGATTAGGCTACATCCCTTTCGAATGGGATTCCGAAAAGCAGCAGTTCGTTGTCGAATAAATTTATTCGACTGTCACTGATTTTGCGAGGTTTCTTGGTCGATCGACGTTCTTACCTAGTCTTAATGCGGTATGGTAAGCAATTAGTTGTAGTGGAACCACAGAGATTAGTGGTGAAAATATTTCATGTGATTTCGGAATGGGAATAGACACATCGCCTTCCGATGCAATAGAATCACCTTGTTCATGTATAAGTATAATTTTTGCACCTCTTGCACGGCATTCATGAAGACTTGACAAATTTTTCTTTTTGTGTTTGTCATTTGGTGCAATCATAATCACAGGTGAACCTTCCTCAAGCAATGCGATCGGTCCATGCTTCATTTCTCCCGCAGGATACGCTAAACATGGAATGTAAGCGATTTCCATNAGTTTGAGTGCCCCTTCTTTTGCTACAGGGGCTGAAAACCCCCTGCCAAGGAAAAGAACACTTTTTGCATTCTCAATGAGTTCAACAGCTGAATTTATAGGCCCTTGAGATGCCAAATACTTTTCAATTTTTTTGGGTACTCCAAGTAATTCTTGAATAAGCATTTCTCCAATTTCAGAAGAAAGGGAACGTGACCGACCAATTTGTATGGCGAACATCGATAATGCAGCGACCATGTTTGTAAATGCCTTGGTAGAAGCAACAGATTGTTCTGGGCCAGAATGGATGTAAACGCCTTGGCCACATTGCCTTGCAATTGAAGAAGCCACAACGTTGACGATACCCCATGCATTTGCTCCCTGTAATTGGATTTCTTTAACCGCAGAAAGTGTATCTGCTGTTTCGCCAGATTGAGAAACGGCTAGGTGGATCGCTTTCGGATTTATCACCGGATTTGTATAACGAAACTCACTTGCAACGTGAGAAACTGCTGGAAGTCTTGCAAGTGCTTCAATGGCCAATTGCCCAACTTCACACGCATGGAGCGATGTACCACAACCAATGAGGCGAACATGAGGGATGCTTCTCAATTGAGAAGGCGAAAGCCCAATACCGCCTAATCGGATGTTCGATTTTCCTGGTTGGCATCTTCCTGAGATACATTGTCTCAATGCTTCTGGCTGTTCGTGAATTTCTTTGAGCATGAAATGCGGGTAATCTCCTAGTTCGGCATCTCCCCATTCGTCTTCAAGAATAGTAATTGTTGTGGTGGAAGTTTTTCCATCCAGTGTTGTAATTTCAAAGCCATTTTTATTTACAGAGGCAATTTCTCCATCCTCAAGAAAAATCACTCTGTCTGTATGCTTGCTTAACGCATGAGGGTCTGAAGAGATAAACATCTGATTGTTATCTTTACCAAGGACGATTGGAGAGCCGTTCCTGGCTACTATGATTTCTTCTTCTTCCCTAAAAATGACACACAATCCCCAAGTTCCATTCGCCCTTTTCAGGGCACGCTTCACAGCAGTAATCGGTTTAGCACCTTTCTTGTACTCTCGATCGATTAAGTGTACGAGGACTTCTGAATCTGTTTCTGAGAGAAAATTGTATCCTGCCTTTTCGAGGTGTTTCCTCAGTCTTTTTGCATTCTCTATAATGCCATTATGAACAATTGCAATACTTTTATCTGCAGAAGAATGAGGATGTGCATTGGTGTCGTTTGCTTCTCCGTGGGTTGCCCATCTGGTGTGAGCAATACCTACTTCTCCTTTCAATTCATTAGGTAATATCGATTCCAGTTTTGAAACCTTGCCCTTTTTCTTATGAATCTGAAGTGTACCATTTTTGATGACAATACCCGCCGAATCATAACCCCTATACTCGAGTTTCCTCAGACCCTCCATGAGGATTGGTCTTGCAGCCTTCTCGCCGATATACCCAAAGATTCCGCACATACTTTCACCGCAATTTGATTTCAGTCTGACAAACTGGGCAGTCAATTTTAACCAACATCATGTCCTTTAGTTTAAACGATGCAGAGCATTCTTGACAAACGATATTTCTCTCCGGGGTTGGTAAAGGAGGCAATGGCAGAGGCATATCTGGAAGAGAGGGGGTCTCTTGTTGTGTATCATCACTTGCGTGGGTGATTTGCCCAGGTAAAGGCGGAGGAGGCATTGATGCTACGAATGAGTCAAACTTTTCCTTTTGTTCTCTTTCTTCTTTTCTCTTTATTCTTCGGTCCAAACGCAGAGATCCTTCTCCAGATTGAGATTTTTGTTCTAGTGATTCTGCAAGATTTATTGTATCAGATGAGGAAATGTCAACAGTGACTTCCTCCATTTCGATTTCGATTTCTTCATTTGGGATATCTTCTTCAGGGTCGATGAGTAATTCAATGTCATCTTCATCTGAAGTATTGATTAAAATGTCCTCAGTCAGAGGCAAATTTTCTTTTCTTGATTTTCTAAGCGTTCTTACTACTCCTATNAGAATGATGAGCACGGAAAATANAGCAACACCNAAAAATGCTAATTTTGCTTCAGTTGAATCTCCGGGCATGGATTCGATTAATACATCAAAGAAATTGTCTTTATCTGCTGTAGTTACTTCTTTTTCAAGAGAAACAATCGGCACCAAACTTATGCCTCCTGCAGGAGATACGAGAACCATCACTCCATCTGTTTTCGTTTTCCCAGCAGAAAACAAGTAGCCATACTCCAAGGCATTTGAAAACGAAAATTCAGAATCTTGTTCAAAAACATACAGTGCATACTTAGTCAAAGGACCATATACGCCTACTTCGTCATAAAATAATTGCACAGATGTATCTGTTTCTACTAAGGTCACTGTGGTGACTCCGGGTGATTTGACTCTTTGCGGATTTTTTAGACTCCAGGATTGATCAGTCACGGCAGTGACCACTTTACTTTCTTTACCATAATCCTCAATCCAAGCAGCAATGATGACATCTTCATCATCTATGGTTCCTATTTTCATAGATTGCCCAGAGGCATTATCTCCGACTGCATAGAGGAAATTCCAAGAATTGGAGTTGAGATAACCATGCGCATAAAACATTCCAGTACGGTCTAATCCAGTGACATCATCGCGCATTTCTTGATAGAGTATGTGGATATAATTCACTCCAATCCCCACTGCAAGTGCGTTCCCCTCTTGCGGCTTTATGTCGATATTTGAAACGACATCATCTGTGAGCACCCATGAATTTTCGATGTCAGGACTAGAGCTTGAGTAGAGGAAGATGCTTGTTACGTCAAGCCATGATCCGCTTGTTGCAATATCTCTGTGGTAAGCCGCAATCACAACCTCTCCGTCTTTCTCATCCAGAGAAAATCCCCAATACTTGCCCTCAGATTGCTTGATGGCTTGTAGATGTGATTGAATTGGGCTAAGATCACCGGATACTCCAATTGAAGCGATTCCAATATCTGAAAGGACATACCCACTTGTATCGGTTATTCCTTTTGACCAAACCATTTGAGCACGACCATCTTCACGGTCCGTAACTGCAAATTCGCCAGTCCAATCAGATTCAATCAGAGTATCAGATGGCATGGCTAATGCTCCAGAAATTGTACGTGCATGAAGTTCCCCATTTCGCGTAGTAAAGAGAATCGATCCTCGATCGAGCGAAATGAAATCCACAACATACTCATCATCAGACAATGTTGTTTCAATGCCCGCGCCTACGTTATAGAGGTCACAAATAATACCAAACCTCAGTTCAGAGTGTTCAGATGTAACGCCGTTTCCAGATAGCAATATTCGGTAATCAATACCTCCAACACCGCCGGTTTTGTCGCTAAAGGTAACCTTTGCGTATCCACTGGATGTGTTTGATCCTGGTATGACGCTTATTGATTGGTTTTCAATAATCGTAAAGCCACTCTCCTCACTCCATCTTTGCAGTTGAACGCCAATATCAGTGGCTGCTGTTTGGCCAAGATTATCAATTCTAACTGAGATGGAGAATGCTGTCTCAGGGGTTGGGATTTCAGATTGTACAGTAACTGCGCCGCTAAGGAATTGTAACATTGGAGTGAATGGCCTCTCTTTGATGGTGATATCAAATGAGTAAGTGTTGTCAGTTGTATCCATTTCTCCCTCTATGCCCTTGTTTGGGTCGATGAGAATATTCACTGTTTGCTTNCCACTTTCTGTTGCCCACCACCATAGGCTCATCGAAGTTGATTCTCCAGATTTGATTGAGGGTATGATGCCTTCCTGAGGGTAGGTGTCTGANGCTTCACCAGGTGCGTCAATTTTCACAAAAACATCTCTTGCAGTAGCGTCTCCTGTATTGGCAACATTGAATCGTATTTCCAAGATGGTTCCTGCAACAACGTCGAGGGCGGGTAGTGCTCCATCCATGACTTCAACCGTTCCTTGGAAGGAAAGAGCAGGTGCTGGAGGCTGGTTATCGACGATGTATGTCCGTGTCATTGCCTCNGATTTGATTCCTGATTTGTTGATCATCCGAACACTCATCTTGTGAGTGCCATCGTTGACACTTGTCGAATCCCAGCTAAAACTCCATTCTTGAGCACCAGATTCNAACTCAGGTAGTTCAGCAGCAAGATTCCAGTCGCCATTATCCACCTTGTATTGAAGAATATCATGCTCAATGCCTTCTACTGTGCCCGAAAACGTAACACTTCCATCAATTGATGAACCAGAAGAAGGTGTTGAGATGGAGGTTTGCATTCTACCGATATAGGTAAAAACGTAACCTTGGGTTGATGAAGTGAGAATNTCACCGCTTTGGCTCGATTCAACAGCCATGGCATAAATAAGGGTATAATCCTCCTGAGCATTTCTCCATTCATCTTTGATTTTCACGTCCAGATACCAATCCTCTCTATCTCCTCCAGCTGCGGTCCAATCCATGAGCGAAATCCTCTCGCCTTCATTGTCAACTTGCTCTATGGAAATAAACACGTCATCGAATTCATCTGGAGCCTCATCGATTATTTTCCCCGAGATTCTTATTGTTTCATCCACCAAAAGCCAAGATGCATTTGTGGGTGATAANATCTCAGTGAAGTATTTTGTTTCGTTGTCAGGATCGGGATCAACGACAACTCCATCTCCGCCTCCATACAGAGGTGTGCATTTTCTATCAAGCACTGTGTCTACTGCACAAGAAGCGTCCGCAAGTCCGAATCCCCATTTGTGATTCCATCGATTTGAAACATCTGGTTCAGATGCTTGCCCGTCCACTCCTTCTCGAACTTCGCTAGAATTTCTCAGAATATCTTTNATTTCCAGGGGAGTTAAACTGTCATCGGCTTGGAGCATCAGTGCAACAATCCCCGAAACCAATGGTGTTGACATTGATGTTCCATCTTTTGAATCGTATTCATCATTGGCCATATCTCTTGGCTGTCCGGGGAAACCGGTGGTCCCAGGTGCATAGGTTGCGGACATGATTCCAGAACCATAAGAAACNATATCTGGCTTGAGTTCATCCCACTCATCATCATCTCCATCATCATCTCTCGGTCCCCAATTTGAATAAGAGGCGATGGAATCATCAGTNCGATTAATCGAGTCTCGGTCGGTAACTGCTCCAACAGTGATTGCACCGTCAGCACTTGCTGGTGATGCTACCCTCTGCCTTCCGTCATTACCGATAGCGATTACACAAACTACGCCATTTTCGGTGGCATTATTCACGAGTCTTGCTTGATTGCTCGTTCCNTTATCGCCAGTGTCATCTCCTCCGATTGGATTTCCNATGGAACCAAAACTCATCTGAGCAATTTGGATNCCTCTNGCACTGTCACTTCCATCCCACTCACGGTCTCGATTGTTGATAACCCATTGAATTCCTGCTTCAGAATAAGCTGAGTTGGTTCCTCCGGTATCGGTGAGGACTTTTACATCAACCAGGTAAGCACCTGGTGCTACTCCTGTGTGCACTCTAGAAGCATCGCCAGTTCCCAAGGCAATTCCCGCAACGTGAGTACCGTGGCTCTGCCCATCATCAGGATCTTGGTTGCCGCTTTGATCTGAAGCAGTACTGGTAGCATCGAAACCTCCTAACCATTTTTGATCATCATAACTGTTAGCATCAAGGTCCGGGTCGTCATCTTTGTCATCAAAATCATTCAGAGAACGATGTTCATTATCAACTCCGCTATCCAGTACTGCAATGACGATGTCCTCTCCGGTGTATCCTCTGTCGTGAAGAGTGCCGGTGTATACTTCAGATTCTCTTGCTCGTGCTGCTCTTGCCGCAACGTCCATGAGAGGTACCATCACATTTTGCATCTCGACAACCACAACTTGGGGTAGTTGCCAAATCTCGATTAAAGCAGAAACGGGAACCTTGTCAATCGATATGGCATCAGTCGAGTCATAAGCAAAGAACCATGCCTCCTCTTCAGCCCATCCATGTTTGCGCAAAATAGATTTCAAAATTTCTATGTCTTCTCCAGTAGGGTGCCATGCAAAATCAACGACAATAGCAACGGTTTTTCTTCCGTCTGCACCGATAATTGCAGTTGGTGAGATGGACTCCTCTCCATGAAGAATCCATTGAAGGCGGTCATCCATTCCATTGAAATCGCGGTCGGGCCCGTAGGCATACCACCAACCATACTCTTCTGAAGCCGGTCTTTCTCCCCGGTCAATATCTCTGTCAGGTACAAGACATAGATGCTCTCCACAGTCGAGTGGTGGTACATTTTCTACAATTTTTGGAGTCGTTCCTTCGTCCGTCTCAATATAGATGCCAGCGGATGTATCGGCGATTATGAGGAGGACGAATAAGCCAATTGCTCGTAATCTCATGGCCTCCCCCAAATTCATGGGTGGTCAATATTGTCATGAATGTTCTGTTTCTGTGTACAGATTTATGGCCAATGTAAATGGGAAGTAGAGGTTTGACAACGAACTCTGTAGTTTTTGACAATAAGTGGTCCTTGGCAGACTGGACAGGTTGTTTGCTCAGTTAGTTCTTCCATCCACGCTTGCCTGGTCTCCTTTTGGTCTCCCTCTTCGTACAATTTCTCCATGATGTGTGCTACATTCTCAAAAGGATGTTCCGATGGTAAGTCCTTCAAAGGACCAAATTTTTCTGATGTCTCTCCAGGGGGAACTGGTCCATTTTTTGCCACGGTGTTCAAACAAGCATATGCAAAAGCAAATCCACCCAAATGCGCCAGATGTCCAACATGACTTGGTTGAGACAAACCGAGTGTCTGATAGGTCCTCACTATTTCCAAACCAAAGTAAATCAAAGCGATAAGGGAGACTGGCCAAGGGCGAATGATAATCAGTGGAAAATAGACTTCATCTTTTGGCCAGCCAGCCAAATATGCTCCGAGAATACCAAACGCAGCACCACTGGCACCAAGCGCAGGAGTATTTGTTCCCAAATTAGCGATTGACCAGCATAAAGATCCACCTAGCAAACCAATGACATAAATTACCAACCATCTCGCTCGACCCATACGTTGCTCGAGTGGTATGCCAACCAATGCGATAATGACGATATTCGAGAGAACATGCATCGGGGTTGAATGAAGAAATCCACTCGTAAAAAGGGTAAATATATTGAGATCAAATAGGTTATTCGGTCTCATCCATAACATGTCAATGATGATGATATTCCCGCTAAACAACCAAATCAGTTGGACAATGTAGCCAAATAACAGTCCGAGTACAAGGCCTAGGGAAACAAGTGCATTTTCTTTCCAAGCCCAGAATATGGGTCCAAACGTTGCTCCTACCCACGCCAAAAGGAGAAGCAACATCCATCCGTCCATGTTCACCCGAAGGGGCGTGGCTTTGAAGCCAATGCGGTTATTGGACCATCCATGGGGGAGTTGTTGAAGGTCTCTGGTTTGGACGTTCAACGAGGTCGAAAAGAAGTACTCAAAGGCTTTGACCTGGAAATATTGCCCGGTGAATTGGTGATTATCTCAGGAGAGAATGGCTCTGGTAAATCAACGCTTATCGAGGCAGTCGCTGGAATTATCCCACCTCAATCAGGAAGTATTCATGTTCATGGTGATTTGGTCGCAGATGGCCATGGTCGTCGTTCAAGACCTGAACATCTTTTTGGATTGTGTCTTCAAGCAGACGGATTCACCGGTGATGAAATCCTTTCACAGCGATTACAAGATGTCGCAAGGTTATACGGAAAGACATTTGAAACTCAAGATTTGTTAAATGAATGGAATATTGGCCATCGCTCAAACGATTTACTGACAACACTTTCAAAGGGTCAGAAGAGAAAGGTTGCTTTTCTGTCAAGCATTGTTCCTGCGATCATACAAGATAAATCGACTTTGATCCTTTTAGATGAACCAGATGCAGGCTTGGATGCAATGAGTGTCGAAAAATTAGCAGATACTTTGGCAAATCTTAGGGCTTCTAATCATGGTATTTTGATGGCAACTCATCATCCGGACTTGCTTAAGCGAGCCGACCGAATCATAGATGTTGACGGTGGTATCCAAACCCAAAAAGTAGAGGGGGGTGTTTCAATAAAATCAGAAGCCAGCAATTCCTCGTATCCTTTTGTCGGGACAAGGCTCGATTTTCGTACGATGGCCTCACTTTCACAGAATGGGATTTCTGGTTTGCTGGTTATGGGTGCATTATTGGCACTTCTTCAAATAGAATCTTGGCCAAATTCGCTACTACATGCAGCGGTTCTCGCTCCGTCTCTTGCATGTGGTTTGAGTGGAGATGCAGTGTACGCAAAATTGCGAGAATCACGATCGAATGATTGGTGGTATGCCATGAAGGCTCTGCCCCCAAATGGATTGTTTATCACAATCTTATTGGGACTGATATACTCGTGCCTATCCTCATTCATCTTTGTTCAAGATTTTTCAATTGTATTGATATTGAGTGGAACGTTATTTTGCGCAGTGTGTGCCTTTTCTATGCTGGTTTTATCGATGATTTCTCGTCGTTTAGCCAGACCTCAAGCATTGTCTTTGAGATTACTGACTCCTTTCTTTATTTTGCCATGGGCACTGATGGTGGGACGATTAACAACATGATTGAAAAGACTCGGCTTGAGGGAAGTCTATGGTCAGGATAAACCAAGTTCTCGTTTTATCTGGCCTAGCCGGAGCGTCGGTTACGTTATTTTTGGGTTTCTTGTGGGCTCCTTCTGTTTCATCAGAGGCCTTCAAATCACCATTGGCTCAGAAAATATTCTACTGGCACGTACCAAGTGCTTGGGCGGCTATGCTGGCTTTTACTATGTTATTTATTGGTTCAACAGCTTGGTTTTTTTCTCGGAAGGATTGGGGTTGGAATCTTCATGTGGCGAGTGCTGAAAGTGGACTTGTTTTTGGATTGATGGCGGTCTGGTCAGGCTGCATTTGGGGACAAGCAGAGTGGGGGGTGCCTTGGGATTGGACTGATGTCCGTTTGAACACATTCGCTCTACTTACGTTGCTTGCTCTTTTTTTGGTCTTAGGTAGACAATCTCAACCAGATGGTGTCGAAACCAGAGACACATTTGCGACATTTGGAATGTATGGGTTTATCCTTGTTCCACTCACTTATGTTGCGACAAGAATTTGGCAAATTCGTCATCCTGGGCCGGTCATTGCAACCGATAATGGCAGTTTGGAGTCCTCGATGGCCCTCGTTCTCGCTATAGGAGCCATTTCGTTTACATTACTGGTTATAGGACATACGATGGAAAGTATGAGAATGACGATATTAGAATCACGAATTACACAGCTACAAGATAAAAGAGATGAGAGGTGAATATTTTGGAAGGTATGAATTTTTTAGTGGTTTCTTACTTAGGTATGATTTTTGGGCTCTCCGTTTGGACTTATTTTATGATGAAGCGAGGAAATGAAATTGAAAAAAGAATAACGGCTCTAGAGTCAAGCCTTGGATTTGAACAAGAATAGTTGTTTCTCTGTCTCAAACTTTTTTTGTGAGTGCGATTCGGGGGTTGGTGAGATTATGGAGTTAGGGGGTGAATTTTGTCTTGTTTGCGGTTCGCCACCTCCGCTTTTTGGTCAGCGAATTTGTGAAGCATGTTTCAGGGAACGTCTTCAGTTGGTTAAGATTCCAAAAAACATCAATTGGTCAAGGTGCCCTCGATGCCAGATCACTAAGATTGACAAATCTTGGGTGAAAGTAGATGATGATTGGCTTTGGGATGAGTTAATGCAGCAAAATCTTCATGTTCATGAGGATGCCAAGGAAATCAGTATCGGATTACATACTCAGATGGTTGACGAAAGAAATACGATGTTACACGTTCAAGTTTCAGCTAAAATTGAAAATTTATTGTTTGAGGAAGAGCATGTAATGCGGGCTAGAAAGTCAAATGAGGTGTGCTTAACCTGCTCGAGAAAAGATGGAAATTATTTCGAAGCGACGGTTCAATTACGCTCATCAGCCCGAAAACTTTCGGAATCTGAGTTTAAACAATTGAGAGAGACATTGGATGAAGTCATTGAAAATTTAGGTGATGACCCCATGTTTTTCATTACGAAGGAAGGTCCTGTGACTGGCGGATACGACGTGGTTTTGGGCTCAAAAGGACTCGCAAAATCATGGGCAAGATTTCTAATCAATCGTTACGGAGGTCAAAGTACCACTACCGCTTCGGTTGTTGGTCGAAAAGATGGTCAGGATTTAACAAGATTAACGGTGCTTTATCGTAAACCAGGTTATGATTTGGGAGATGTAATTCGCTGGAGAGATCACCTCTGGAGAATATGGTCTTGGTCTTCGGATGGGGCTATTTTACAAAAAATAGAGAGAAAAGAAAAAACGGGGGCGTCATGGCGAGATTTAGAGAGCGGTGTGGTCATGGCTACGTTAAGTGAGCACTATGTTGTAGATTTAGTGAATCAAGATTTAACAGTTGGTGAATTTTTGAATCCAGATACATGGCATATGGAATCCGTTCGATTACCTTACGATCATGCGGGGAAAACAAGCCTCCGTTTGGCACGAATTGAAGGAGAGTGGTTTTCTCTCCCACAACACCCTATGGATGTGAAATCATGAGTGATGGCTTGACAAAACTTGCATTAATGCATGATTCTGAGGATATGATTGGCTTAACCCGTTCCTTCGTAAATGACATCAGAACTGGTTTTTCAATGCTAAATAACGGCCTTATTCCATGGTTGGATGAGGTTTCAAAACAGCCTTGGAAAGGTGTATTGTGTCTGGGAATGGGAGGTTCGGCAGCAGGGGGCGATTTTCTTTCATCTCTTTGTGATATGTATGGACGCATTCCAGTCCGAGTTACAAGAGGATACGAATTACCAAACTGGTGGAATGAACATTGGCTTATCATCGCAACCTCGTATTCAGGAAACACTGAGGAAACTGTAACTGCTGTAAGAGAAGCGATTGAACTCCGGGCCACGATTATCGTGATTTCGAGTGGTGGCGAGTTGGCTGGTTTAGCAGAAATGAACGATAAAGCACATCTCATTACAGTCCCCGCTGGACAACCTCCAAGAACGGCTTTCGGTCACTTGTTTTCTCGACAATTAGGTTTGTTTGAATACATGGGTTTTTTGCCAGCGCAGATAGATGAAGAGGCATTAAACAGACTTCAATCGTTTAATGAAGAGGCAGATATCATTTCGAATCCAGATGGCTCCATCCCATCTCTCGCACTCTCTTTGGCAGAAGGGCCAATTGCAGCCATAGGTCCGATTGAGATGGGTCCTGTGCTAATACGATTCAAGAACCAAGCCAACGAAAATGCTTCAAGGTTTGTACGAATTGGTGAAATTCCTGAAATGAACCACAACGAGGTTGTGGCATGGGGAGGTGTCGGGGATGATTCAGACCCTTATGCAGAACAACAGAATCTCTTGTTATTTACTTGGGATTATATGTCCGCTAAAGTTCAACATCGATTTGATTGGTTTGTGGCTCACTGTCCAACTAAAACGGTTTGGAGGGTTCACGGGGAAGGTAATACCTTGGTTGAGGCCTATTTGCATCATTGCTTGACAATGGATTGGTTGACGATAGCATTGGCTCTCGTACACGGTAAAGATCCCTCCTCAATTGACCCAATTATCTCCTTGAAGCAATATCTTCAATCGATTGAAACTTGATTTCATGTCTGTTTTGAGCGTAATTTACGTCAACTAGTATATTTCGCCAAGGACCATCCTAGGATCAGGATACATAGCCAGAGAATCTGTTCTTTCATCTCTTCTGACTACGCCGGGCAAATCACAATTTTCAGGTTTTATCCATGACAATTGGAAGTGTAAGTGTGGCTCCCAGCCTCCATTAACATCCTTCGAACCGACATAACCAATACAATCTCCAGATTTGATTTTCTGACCTGGCACAAAAAGTTGTAGACTTTCCATAGAGAGGTGGCCATGTAAAGCCCAGAGTGTTTTCCCGTCCCATTGGTGTTGTGTGATGACTGTAGGGCCATATGAACCTGGTTCATCATTGAGTCCGATATCAAAAATTTCTCCATCTTGGAATGCAAAAACAGGCTCATTTTCCGGTGTTCCGATATCTATTCCAACATGAAGGTCTCTTTCACCCTCAAAAAGTTCGTGTGTATACATGTTCGGTCTTATCTCATCATATCTTCCAATCGAGTATGGATAGGGGCATGAAAATGTGGTATCAGGACCTTTCGTGAAATCGAAGACCCAATATTTGTCGGGTAGCTTGATGACTGGGTGCATGATACTAGGTGGCGTTCAAACTACATAGATGTTCAGACAAAATAAAATTGTAAAGGATAAACCGGTGTTTGTGCTAGACTTCTTGGTACTGTTCAGCATTTGTTTCTTTTCAGGTATGGTGGTAGCAAAAAACCTCCATCCCAATTTTGATGCGAAAGCGATGTTTTTGTTGGCTCCTGCCTCGGGATTAATGTCTATTTTCTTGTTGAATGCAGTGCTCTTTACCATTGGTTTATGGTCATTTGAACTGGTAACATTTTTTGTATTTCTTCTGATCATATTTTCATTGATTTCAATGAGAATTGAACTACGTATATTCAAAGCAGCAGTCTGGGAAAAATCGATAAAAACCAGACTTGAATCATTAAGGAATACCTCAAAATTATGGTTTTTTCTTGTCATATTTTCCTTTGCCCTTGTTACCTTACTTCCTCTATTGATTTTCAAAATACCAATGGGTGTTGATTGGATTGGTTTCAGTAGTTTATCTCAGTCTCTCAACCAACACGGGAGTTTTCAATTCCCCCATCCAAATCAGGGTTCTTGGTTGTACCCACCCTCTTTTGTAGCCACTGCAGCATGGTACCAATCATTGATACAATTGAGCAGTGTACAAGCAAATTTTCTGCTTGGTCAAACAAGTTTGCTCTTTCTGCTGCTTGCATTTCTGGCGCTCTGTGATTATCATAAATTTGGGTTAGAGGGTTCGATTTGTATAATTCTTAGTGCAGGATTATTTGCAAAAACCTTCGATTCAGGATGGCCAACTGTTGCCAGTCAAATTGGCATCATATTGGCACTTTTTCTCATTCCTATCAAGAATCAGTATCCTATTTGGAAACAGGTTTTGATCTTCTCAATTTTAGGCTTAACCATCTTTTCAATCCATCCCAGCGGCGGTATTTCTTACCTCTTACTTTGTTTCGCCTCCTTAAACTTCAGAGAAATTACGAAATGGAGTAGGCGTCAAATTATTCAGGTAACATCTCTATCACTGATTATTTTCCTTGTATCGAATTTTATCCTATGGCACTACGGTGTTTCATCAGAAATTAATGCAGAATACGGTTGGCAGGGAGGCATTACATTATTGTTATACAATGGAATCCTCGTCGGTATTGCTTTGGTTGCTATTTTTCAACTAAGAACTGGTTTTGTGTTCTCTAGTATCCTAATCAAATGGCTTCTTATGCTATGGTTACTTTCGTTTATACAATTTTTTGAAGGATGGAAAATACTCCCCCTCTTCAGTGTTATTTCCTTATCATTGTATTCAATGGGAATTCACGCTTTTCACATACCATTGGCATTGCTTTCAGGATTTTGGTTGTTTGAAACTACTCGGAAAAATACAACGAAAGTACCAGGTGAACAAGTTGAAGGCATTAAAGAGAGTATTTTTTGGCAAAGACGTGGCAAAATTGTGTTCGCAATCATTGCCTGTAGTATATTGATTGCATCTCAAGTAGCGATGATTACCATGATTGATCATGATGAAATGATGGCCCAAACAAAAGGAGATTTACGTATTTATGAATTAGTAAATGAATTAGAGGATGGTGTTCTTGTATACAATGAAAATGTGCATTGGGGATATTCGACACAATTGAGCGATAATATTGGCATGACTTCTTTCCCAAACCTAGGTATACTCAATGGTGATAATTCCTTGCAAAATGCAGCCACATCTGCTATTACATCCAACAACGTTTCACGAATCTCATCTTTGGGTATAACTCATGCGATTTCTTCTCCAAAGGGAACGGTCGGTTGGCATTTGTCTAAATCACCAAACTGGGAAATCCTTGCAGATTATGATGGGTCAAGATTATGGGAATTCAAACCAAATTCCGAAACAAGTAATGTTTCAACCTACATGAAAATTGAGGCACATGATTGTGATTGTGACAAGGTCGTAGATCCATGGAATGAATTTAGATTTTCAGATCCATTCAATTTGGGAGATGAAAGAGTCGAGTTACACAACGGTGAACTGTCCATCAACGCCTCAATTGAAGAAGCCTTGGTAGGCCAAATGGCTTCAGTTTGTGTAGTGAGTGAAACCATAGGAAAAGGACTCATTTCAATCGACTCCATGTTCATTGAATCTCATGCACAAGGTTGGCAACAATGGTGCTGGGAAGTGGTGCTAGAGGATCAATTAACGTTGAATTTATCTTTCGCTCCAATGACAAGTTCTTGGTTGAATCCTTGGTATTTTTCTGGTCGATCCTCCGAATTTGTTGACGAAACCTCAACACGTCTTCATTGGTTTGAATTACGTACTGATGTAGAGAATTAAATCAATGGTTCGGGAAAAAATTTCAGATAATGTTGACATAAGACATGCTCTGCCCCAAATGTGCAACGCTTGACCGTGATGCTCCCCACGCTCAATGAATTCCATGCATTGGAGTCGGTTGTAAAGAGAATTCCTCTTAACAAATTAAAGAGTCAAGGCTTTGAAACTCAAATCGTCGTTATCGATGGGGGAAGTATTGACGGGACAGTTGAACTTGCAATGGATTTAGGATGTCATCTCATCGAGCAATCTGGAGATGGGAAAGGTGCAGGCATAAGGCAGGGCTTCCAGTATTTCCTTGAGGAAAATGGAGATTTTTTGGTGATGCTTGATGCTGACGGAACGTATGATGCAAAAGAGATTCCAGATTTGCTCGAAAAATTGAATCATCATGATGTAGTAATTGGGAACAGATTGAATCATCGACTTGATTCAAAGGCGATGACACGATTAAATTGGGTTGGAAATTACTTGCTGACATGGCTCGCAGTAGCATTATATGGCATTGATATCCGAGATTTGTGTTCTGGGTATTGGGCATTTAGCAGAGATGCTATCAAGAAGTTACAACTCAATAGTATGAGATTTGAGATTGAAGCTGAAATGTATACTTCTGCTGTTTTTCGTGATTTATCCATCGGCGAAGTAGATGTCGCATACCATCCAAGGATTGGTGAGGCAAAACTCGGTAGTGTCAAAGATGGTAGTTCAATCGCAAGAAAACTCTTGGTGAGGAAAATTTTCCCAGTTCCGTTCGAGGAGTTGAGCAGTGATGAATAGATGCGCAATCCTTGGCTCATCTGGCTTAGTGAGCCAAACAATCCAGTATCTTCTGGAAAATCATCCGTGGTTTGAACTTGTTCAAGTGGCTGGTAGTGAGGAAAAGGTGGGCAGGTACACTTCTGATTTTGAGTGGAGGTTACCATTTGAAAGACCTCGAAATGATTTCAAAATCTCATCGTTGGATGATGTAAAAGATGTTGAAATAGTATTCAGCGCTTTACCTTCGGATGTTGCAGCCATCTGGGAAAAAAAACTGGCAAAAAATGGAATGAACGTTTTTTCCAATGCATCATCATTTCGCAGAGTCACTGGTGTTCCAATGCTTATTCCTGAGATGGATGATTCTGGATTTAAAGGCTACCAAAACCACGCATGTGCAACTAATTGTACAGTGATACCTGTGGCTATTCCTCTGTATGCAATAACTCAGCAAGCTTCAATCTCTTCGGTTTCAGTTCGTACAGAACAGTCTCTCTCTGGAGCAGGTTGGAGGCTCATGGAAGAAGTAAATCAATCGAACCGATTGTCAGACGATTCAATCCCCGGAGAAGCAGAAAAAATAGTGGCTGAACTTCAGCATCTTCTTGGAAATTCACAATTACATGTTGATGTCCATTGCCAAAGAGTAGTCGAGGATTTTGGCCATATTGTCCATGTTGAATTTCAAGTAGATGCCCCTACTTCTGTTGAACAGTTGAAAACTTATCTCGAACTAGAGGGCTTGGATTTACCTTCTTCCCCCAAGCATGTCATTCAACTGGTCGATAGGCCTCCAAATCGTGAAGCAGATCTTTGGTTCGGCGGCTTTGGGAAAAAGTCAGGTATGGGTATAACTGTGGGTGACCTCAAGAATGTTGGTGAGCGAACATTTTCATTCTCTGCACTAAGTCATAATACGGTCAGGGGCGCTGCAGGAGGCGTGATTTTGTTGGCTGAATATGCTCATTCATTAGGATTCATTTCCAAATCTTGAATACCATGTATCATCTGTCCAAACCATGGGCGTCACGGCCATGCTGCCAGGAATGACATTCCGTCAACTACATGATGAAGCGACTGAAAGGTGGGGAGATATTTGGGAATCAGATATTACTCGAATGCAAATCATGATCATTTGTAAAAGAAAAGAACGCAAACTCTTGGAATTGCACGGAGATATGATTGACCATGGCCAGCCTGTAATGGGTATTTTTCACCGTCCAAGAACGGAAGCACACTTGATTGAAGAACAGGGACTTAACCCTAAAGATGCATCATTCCAATTTCTTGATATCGCATCATCGGATATGGGATCTTGGCTGCAATATCTCGTGAATAATGAAGGTTGGAGGAGGCGAACGATAGAAATCTTCCCCACTCCTATTTCTCTAGGAATTCCGAATCAGCGTTCCTTCGAGCCCCACTCAATACTTTGTTTTCAGCACCCTGATCTAGATGTCATTGAACGATATTACATGCCTTTCCCAATCGATGCGTTATCTGGAAAAGCATTTGTGAGTCTTCCAAATAAAAAAGCGGCAGAACTTGCAAAACAACAGGCTGAGATTCTTGGTGTTGGTAAAGCCACAAAGCCTCAAGCACCAGTGGTCGAAAAACCTACGGAATCAGAACCGGCATCCGTTGTACCACCATCGCCGGCTATGGCTGCAGAATCAATCGATTCTATTACAGAGGTTGAATCTACGGGACCTGAAATTGTAGAACAAATTAACGAGCCGGTCGTATCTATTCCCCTACCCCCCTCTGAAGCGCCTCAACAAGAGGAGCAAACAGAACAACAGGTATCCTTTGAGCAACATCTTCGTCCGTCTATGAATGATGATGAGGATGAGGCCGAACCAAATGAAAACAGTGGCTTAGAGTCTGAGATTCGAGCACTTATTTCTACAATGGTTGAAGAAGGCATTGAACCTTCAAATATGATGGAAGACGGAAGATTTGCAATCCTCAACGAGCGTGCTCTTGCAGTAGATTTAGAAGTTTGGCCGATATTCCTTGAAATGGTGTCAATTTAAGAATGATGAACGTTACGTNNTGACATGTCCTATTGCATTGGTTGCGGTCAGTTCCTTGCGCAAGGAATGCGTTTNTGTCGTTTCTGCGGTTCTCAACAACCGAATGAACAGGTTATTGCCATGTTACAAATGGAAGCCCAACAGATTCAAGCATTAATGTTCCAGCAACAACAAAATATGGGGCAGAATATTAATCAAATGCCTCAAGGTTACATGAATCAACAACAACCAATGAACTATCAAAACAATGGTCAGCAACGCCAATGGTGATGGTCTGAAAGTCAAACAATTGGCTATTGCCTTGTCAAAACTTCCAGTCCATCCACAAAACAGTGCTTTTCTTGAGCAATATCAAACTGAAGGAAACATTGCTGCAAAATGGTTGCATTTGATTCATACATTGGACGATTTATCTGGTAAATCAGTACTCGACTTGGGTGCTGGAAATGGCATTTTAGGACACGGCGCCCAATTATTAGGAGCAAATGTCACTTTTGTAGAAGTGGATAAAGAGGCTGCTTCATTGTGTGAACATTTGGGAGAAACGATTTGTGCAGATGTAACGAAAATAAAGTTGCCCAAAGTCGATATCGTGATCATGAATCCTCCCTGGGGATTTCAAAATAAGGGCGCAGATCGGCCTTTTCTGGAGGCGGCAAAAGCGAGTGCTAAAATTGTTCATTTCATGCACAGTTCCCATGCCCAACATCTCAAGTCATTTCAATCAGTGATGCAGGGTACCTTCCGTATACCGGGAAAATACACGCATCATACTTCTCAAAACAGCGAGACATCCTTCACATGTTACCGATGGGAAGCATAGGTGGCATTCAAAAGGAAGAACTTCTGCGATAGACCATCCGTTACACGGAGGAGTTGAAACTCTGACAGAGCAGATGGCCATACCCGGTTTTGATTTGGGACCTAGTGATGCTAAAGAGGCTGGACAGGGTGCAACCGTTCACGAAGGTCGTCTTATCGCTACCGTGGTTGGAAGGATTGAAGAAACTGAAAATGTAGTTTCTGTGTTGTCGATGAACCCCATTACTCGCCCTAAAAAAGATGACATCGTCATCGGTGAAGTCGTTAAATTGAATGAAAAAAATGGAGAGATTCGGCTTATTGGTATCGAAGGAACACCTCGCCAAGATTTCCTTCCGCAAGACCTACATGCACAATTTTTCATCACCGATCTCTGCGAAAAATACTTTCACAATATGTCAGATGGGGTCAAAGTTCGAGATATTGTTCGAGCAAAAGTAACCGAAGATGCGCTGGTAATCAAAGTAGAGATGAAATCAGCGGATGAATTAGGCGTATTATGGGCACTTTGTCCAAGTTGTGGAATGACGCTTCAAACACAAAAGAGTCAGGATTGGAATATGGTTTGCACCGCCTGCAAGCGAACATCATTCCGAGCGATTGCCGATGATTACGGCAATGGTGAGAATCTTGCAACTCTCAATAATGCTGGCAAAAGATGGGGAAAAGAAGCAGAGACACTTTTCTCTAAGGGAGCCTCGGGACGCTCCACTATCATCGCGGCTGATGTCAGAGAGGATGGCCGAGAAAGGACGTTTTTCAGATTTGAAGGTGACCAAGGAGGTCGCTCTTCAAGACAAAAAGCACCGAGGGGATGTCGTTTATTTGTCGGTGGACTTCCTCGCTCCATCGATACCGAAAAATTACAATCAATATTTGCTCCGCATGGAGATATTACCGATGCGATTGTAATCACTGACCCTGCGGGTGTTTCGAAAGGATTTGGTTTTATCACTTATGAAAAGAAAGAACAAGCTCAAGCAGCAATTAAGGCGCTTGATCAATCTAAACTAGAAGGTCGAAAAATTGGTGTTAGAGATGCGGATGACTCCTCAAAAGGTAAATCATCATCACGTCCAAGAGGTTCAAGGTTCTACACTGGAAACCTTTCCTTCAAGTCAACCGAAGAAGATTTGAAAACATTGTTTTCAGCATATGGAACCGTCTCTCGAGTTGATTATCCTAAGGACCCATCTGGACATGCCAAAGGTTTCGCATTTGTGACCATGGAAGGTGATGTCGACAATGACAAAATCATTGCTGAATTACATCAAAAAGAGTTCATGGGGCGTAAAATCAAAGTCGATAAGGCACAATCAAGTACTCGCTCTCGAAACCGAGGAAATAACGACCAGTCCTCTAAAAAGTCTGCTAGAGAACTTCGTGCGATCCGCGAGGAAAATGCTTCACCAAAGAAGCGACAAAAGCGCTGAGGTTTGAGGCATGAGCGAGGTTGACGAGCCGCATTGGCTCGTGATCGATGGTTACGAAGATGAACCAGCCGCTTTTGGAGTACCTCCATATGTTGGATTTCATATTCGCTATATCTGTGGTGTATTCGAATCGATGAACGTAGCGTATGAGGTAAAATCCATTGATGCCTGTCGATTGTCACCCCCTGACTTCTCCAAATGTTTAGGAGTGGTTATTTTTGCTGGGGCTGTAGTACCAGGAAAATATCTCAGAGGCACGCCGATTTCACTCAAAGAAGCACAGAAATACGTTTCAGAAATTGAAAAGGAGACTCCAATATTGTGTGGCGGTTGGGCCATTCGAGGTTGGAAACAAAGTGGATGGCAGCCACTTAAGCCGAACTTATTCCTCTCTGTTCAAGACACGGATGCAAGTTTACATTATTTTTTGAAAAATCAGGAATGGAAGCATCTTCGTCGATCTGGAGAACAATGGTCTCAGTGGGCGCAATTTGGAGCGTCCAGCAAGGCCGTCACCACTCATGACGACCTAGGTGGTCCCCTTACATTGGAAGTAGAGGTATACCAAGGCTGTGTTCGATACAAAAGAGGTTGCAAATTCTGCATTGAACCCAAAAAAGGAGTACCAATTTGGAGGCAACCTGAGGACATAATTTCCGAGGTTACGTCGGCTCTGGATGCTGGCGTAAATCACGTTCGCTTGGGAGGAATGACTGACACGTATACCTATCAGGCAGAAGGTGTTGTTGAGTTGGAGTATCCCATTCCAAATCCAGAACCAATCGCCCAACTTTTGCATGGACTAAGAGAGGATGAAAGACTTGAGATTTTACATACCGACAATGCAAACCCCTCAATCATAGCCGAACATCTCGATGAAGCAGAAGAAATCACAAAGACGCTTGTAGAAACACTATCTGATGGCGCCGTTCTCTCTTTTGGTCTTGAAAGTGCCGACCCAACTGTGCATGAAAATAACTGGCTCAACTGTAATGCAAGCCAACTCAAATCAGCCATCGGTCTCATCAATAAATATGGGCGAGAAAAAGGAAAAAGGGGTTTGCCAAAACTTCTGCCAGGATTGAATTTCATTGCCGGCTTGAACGGTGAAACATCGCAAACCTATCAGATGAATTTCGACTTACTCAAACAGATCAAAGATGAGGGGCATTGGCTAAGAAGAATCAATCTCAGACAAGTCGAGGGTCTTGGTTTTCAAGAGGTTAATGAGGCCGATTTTTCCAAATTTAAGCAAAGAGTAAGGGATGATTTTGATGCAAAGTGGCTTGAAGAAATGCTTCCAGTAGGGCAGAAACTAGGAAAAGTGTGGTGGGAATCTCATGATTCCAGAACACGTTTGCCAAGACACCTTGATGAATCCTGTCGAGTCGAAGAAATAAGGGGCAAGCCCGGTGTTAGTTTTGGGAGACAAATCGGTGCCTATCCAATTTTGATTGGAATGCCTTATTTGGCTCCATTGGAATCTCAGAGCGAAGTTATTGTGATTGGCCATGGAAAGCGTTCGATCACCGCTGTTGAATCGCAAATACCTTTCAAATCTGCAACGATGGCTCAACTGCGAAGCATCCCCGGTATTGGCGAGAAAGCGGCTTGGAGGCTTGTTTCAAACCGAGCAAAACGGCAATCTAAGAAGCGATCTGAACCAGACACAATCGCTGAGATATTCGCAGAATCAAATCTGAATTGTTCTCCACTAGCCGAGCAAATCTTGCAACCATGACGAGATTAAGACCAGAATTGAAGAGACAATATTAATTACCAATCCAAATTAATCATCAGCGTGAAAAATAAGGAATACTTGGTACTTGGATTCAGTTTGGGTTTCGTGATGACCACCATGATGTTGGTTGCAGTTTTCACAAAAATAGCATTCTCTACCTTTCTTGCTGTCATCATTTCATTTGTTGTCATCATGGGATTTTCCGCCTATTTGGTAAAACAATTCTCCATCAAAAAACTTGGATTTAATCCACCGATAACCTACTTGGTTTCAGTCACTATTCTCACATTCTTCCCTATCTTTGGTTCTGCTGCAGGAGGGCCAGATTTTGGTTTTGAGTGGTTGACGCTATACCTCGTCGGCTGCGTTGCTGGTGTTATTTGGAGCATCCCATTCACCATTTTTATGAGTGATCTTACACCAGAGAATCTTGATTCCTAGAGTTAGTGCTGTAATAATACAGAAGATTGGCCTTATGAATTGTAAGCCATCCGCTTCCATGGAGGCAGTTCTAGATGCGGCCCGTAACCTTTCAGAGGCCTGTAATCGATTGATTCCTTCAATCATCAAACAAACCATCGCCACCCATGTCACAAACCCCATCGAGTATGCTTGGAAATGCCATGAATCTTACATCAAACAATATGCTGATTTAGGCGCTAAGGTGCTTCTCTTGGGAATGAATCCGGGTCCTTGGGGAATGGCCCAGACTGGAGTTCCCTTTGGTGCGACAAATCCTGTACGAGAACTTCTCAAGATTGATTATCCAGTTGTCCAGCCACCAAAGGCTCATCCCAAACGACCTGTCATCGGAGTTTCACTTGAGAGACAGGAAGCATCTGGAATGCGATTCTGGGGATTACTTTCTGATTTGTATGGAGATAGTACCTCCATTCACAAGCAGGTATACTTGGTTAATCATTGTCCATTGTTGATTCTTGATGAGAGAGCAAGGAACGTTACTCCAGACAAAATCTCAGGTTCTGCTGTCAAATCGATGTTGAAGGTGTGTGATCAACACCTCATACGGGTGGTTGAGGCCATGGAGATTGAGCACGTAGTTGGTGTGGGTAAGTATGCGCAACATAGAGCGCTCAAGGCTCTATCAAAACATGGTGTGGAAGTTCATACAGTCTGGCATCCCTCGCCTGCCTCACCACTCGCAAATCGCAATGGTGGAGCCGATTGGAGAGAGAATGTATCAAATGTACTTCGGCTCATTACGGCGGTGTAATAATTCACACTAGATGGAATAACTTGAAACGTGATGTAGTTTACCTCACCTCATGTCCGGAAGAGCCATGGCATGGGATAGACAATCTGACAGCCGACAATGGGAAAACCCAGAGGGTGATGATCCTCGAACGCTTTATCAAATGTTGAGAACAAGTGTTGAAAAGTTTGGAGACAGCCCTTGTTTTGGCTTTATTCAACAAGCGGGGATGCCTCGCATTCACCTGACCTACAATGAATTTGGTAGTTTAGCAGAAGCCGTCGCAAAGGGATTGAAATCGAAAGGCGTAGTTGCCGAAGACCGAGTCGCAATCATTCTCGACAATTCTGTAGAATGGGCAGCACTCGCTTACGCAGCCAACGGATTAGGTGCGGCATATACTGCCATGTATACCAATCAACATGGAAAAGAGTGGGCATATATTCTTGCAGACGCAGACCCAAAAATTGTTGCGGTAGCAAATACTGAGATTCTTGACAAATTGTGTGAAAACCTTGATGCGGACGCTTGGCCTTCCTCAGGAGTCATCTTGCTTGGGGATGAGGAGCCAAATCAACTTCCTCCAGAAGGGGTTGAAGTTACCATGTGGACGCAATTGGTCAGCGAAGGAAGGAGCGATTCAAACGAGTTTGAAATTGCAGACGACCCGTTTGCTCTTTCTACCTTGATTTACACTTCTGGGACAACAGGAAATCCAAAAGGTGTCATGCTCACAAATTGGAATACCCTGTCAAACGTACTTTGTGTTCAAGGTGTTTTTGAATTATATCCTGGAGACAAGAATGCTGCCTTCCTTCCTTGGGCTCACTCATTTGGTTCAACCTTTGATTTGCATTGGATGATTCGAATGGGTGTGCACATTAATCTAATCTCGGATCTAACTCGAATTGCGGATGAATGTATTGAAATTAAACCGGCAGCATTGCTCGCAGTCCCACGTGTGTGGAATAAATTCTATGATAGAGTCAATTCACAATTTGCAGCTTCTGGTGTCAAGCGATTTTTGTCCGGAAAAGCAAGGAAATCCGCCCAAAAGCGTATTCAAAAAGCAGGTGTCGAATGTGATGCCGTCCCTCCAAGTGGATTCTTTGACAAACTTTATGACAAAATAATCTGGAAGAAGGTAAGAGCTAGATTTGGTGGAAATATTAGATTCTGTATGTCAGGAGCGGCTGCACTATCGCCAGACGTTGCCTCGTTTATTCAGATGGTAGGATTCAATTGCTACGAAGGATACGGACTGACAGAAACAGCACCTTTGGTTTCAGCAAACGGTTGGATGGGTAAAGGCCTCAGCAGACTAAACACAGTTGGAAAGGTGGCTAATGGCGTTAGAGTAGAAATTGATACGGATGCATGGGATGATCCTGAACGACCAGATGAAGGTGAAATCATCGTCTATGGTCCCAACGTCATGAAAGGATATTGGAACAAGCCTGAAGCCACAGCGGAAGTTATCATGGAAGATGGTGGTTTCCGAACCGGTGATTTGGGTAAATTAACTTCAGACGGATACCTTTCAATTACAGGCCGTGTAAAGAGTCAATTTAAGTTAGAGAATGGAAAATATGTTTCCCCATCTTCCTTAGAAGAAAATCTGAAACTCAGTCCTTTGGTTGAACAATGTGTCCTTGATGGAAGAGATATGAGGCACACTTTCTTGATTGTTCATCCATCGATGGACGCACTACGTGCAAAGTTGAAAGATGCTGGAATTGCTGCTTCAGGTGACAATGAGGCCTTGTGTAATGACCAAGGCGTCCGTGACTGGTTACTCGAGCATCTCAAGACAAACAACATGACAGCGCCCAAATGGAAGGGCTATGAAATCGCTCGTCACCTGATTTTGGATCCAAACGAATGGACCACAGACAATGACATGCTTACGCCATCGATGAAGGTAAAACTTCGAAACCTTTTGGCAAAACACAAGGATGAGATCGACAATATATCATCCTGATTGAATCAAATTTCGATGAAATCAAGTTGGTATAGTTGCACGCAATTCTGTGATTTTTCGACCAACAAACCAAAAACACCGTGAGGTGGGCGAAGAGCATGGTCCGAGAATTAATCAGAGTAGAAGGAGTTGACCGCTCCTTTGGACCAGTCGATGTGCTCCAAGACATCAACCTCATCATCAATGATGGGGAGCGGGTTGGTATTGTTGGCCACAATGGGGCCGGAAAAACCACACTCCTCAACACGATATCAGAACAACAACAAGATGTTGGAGATATCGATTTTGCACCTGGCATTCGTTTGGCATACTTAACCCAAATACGTGATATCGAATCGGACTCATCAATAGAGGAAGAATTAGGAAGAAAGGGAAGGCAATTTCAAGAGTTAGAAGATGAGATTGCAGCCATTGAAGCCCAGATGGTTGATCCCGCATTCTATGAAGGAGATTGGCAACCTGTCATGGACCGTTATTCTGAACTTCAGCAAACTCTCGCTTCATCAGGTGGGGGTAATGTGGCTGGCATTGCAAAGGGTATACTGGAAAAACTTGGCCTCGATCGTCATCCGATGGAAATGAGAGTGAACCAACTCTCTGGCGGTGAAAAAGCAAAACTCGCACTGGCTCGTCAACTGGTTGGACTTGCTGGAATCGATGTGATTTTCTTGGACGAGCCAACCAACCACCTCGATATTCAAACAACGGAATGGCTCGAATCCTTTTTGGTCGATTTCAAAGGAGCCCAATTGATTGTTTCCCACGACCGTTATTTTCTTGACCAAGTCTGCAATAGAATTGTAGAAATCGATAATCTTAGAGCTTGGCCATGGAAAGGAAACTACAGCCAATTTATCCGCCAAAAAGCGGCCAGCGAACAAGCACTCTCTGAGGCCATCAAGAATTTAGAAAAGAAAATGTCGGGAACCACTTCTGCCATTCAACAAATGAAGAGAGCCAACAAATATGACAAATCAATATCTGCAAAACATAAGATTCTCACTCGCCAGCAACAAGAATTGAAAGCGCTCAAAGCCCGAGTTCCAAAGAAGAGGAAACCATTGGTGCTCAATCTCGAAGCCATCGAAAAGTCAAGTCGAGATGTGCTGGAATTCAAGAAAGCAACAAAGGCCTTTGATGGTCTCAATCGACAAATCCTCTCTGAGCAAAATTTAGAGGTCCGCAAGGGAGATCGTATTGGCATTGTAGGGGGCAATGGACAAGGGAAAACGACGCTCTTGAAATTGATAAACGGTGATGAAAAATTAACCTCAGGCTCCCTCGAAGTAGCACCTGGTTGCGTGATTGGGTATTTCCACCAAGACCATGCAACACTTGATTTTTCACTCTCTCCTGTCGAGCAAATAGGGGTTCTTCGTCCAGATTTTGAGTATGGAGATATCCGAGCAGCCCTCGGGAGATTTCAATTTTCTAAGGAACAAGTCAATACAAAACTCCAGCAATTGTCTGGAGGCGAGAGAGCGAGAGTAGCATTGCTCAAATTATTACTCGAAGATAATAATTTACTCCTCATGGATGAGCCGACTAATCACTTAGATATGGAATCAAAAGAGACCTTAGAAGAAGCATTGAAGGGCTATGAAGGTTCACTTATTACCGTTTCACACGACCGATGGTTTCTAGACCAAGTAGTGAATCGAATTTGGGAACTTGAAAATGGAGTTGTAACCGTATATTACGGAAATTACACGGATTATATCAGAGCAAAAAAGGGACTTCCCCCCTTGGCAGAAGATGAAATCAGTGGAGTTTAAGGACCTTTGAAATGAACGGAATTACGTCCTCAGGTAACATTCCAGGGCCAAATTCCTCAGCAGCTCTGTGACCTGCCTCTCGAAGTGTCCAACAAGCCAGTCTCGCTGCACCCCATGGATTGATTCCAAGAGCCAAAAACCCGCCAATCATTCCAGCGAGCAAATCTCCGGTACCGCCCATGGCCATTCTTGGATGGCCTCCATCAATTTCACATCGGCGACCTTGGCCACTGAATATCTTATCACAAGACCCAGTTACGACAACACACCGAGAGGTATCATATCCCTTCAGCGTGTTGATTGTATTTTCTTCATCACCAAGCCAGTGCATCCATTCTTGTTCATGAGGCGTAAACACACCTTTGATGTGAGTTGGCCAATCATTGAAGGCAGAAATTGCATCTGCATCGATTACGAATGGTATGTGACTCCATATTTTGGTAAGAGTTCGAACGGCTTCAAGCGTTACCTCGTCCTTTCCTAAACCGGGCCCTATTACGACTGATTGTATTCCTCTGCCTTCACTAAATCGTTTAACTAATTGCATTGGATTTGTAAAAATATTCTCATCAGCAATTTGTTCATGAATCATCGAAGCAGGCCACTTTACTTTCATTGCCGCCCTTTGAGGCATCGCAACATGTACGAGGTCGACACCTGTCCTCATGGCTGATAATCCCGAAAGGATAGGTGCTCCGTGATAGGGGCCTCCTCCAATGACCAATACCCTTCCTCTGTGACCTTTTTTGGCATTAAGTTCGAAGGGAGGATAGCGATGTAAGTCGCCTGGTCCTGGTTGGAGTACCCTCTCATCTAAGTCAAGGGTATCGATAATCAGTTCTCCTACGCATTCACGAAGTTGGCCGTTGACTTCATACATGTTGGTTTTTGCACTGATGAAAGAGACTGTTTTTGTAGCCTTGACTTCAAAATTTGAGCCACAACCAGTAGGAATATCACAGGAAAGAATCGGAATTTGTGGCGGTAATTTTTGCAAGATGGTCGTGATTTCTGGTCTTAATTCTCCTTCACTCCCAGCACCAAGGAGGCAATCAACGATGATTACGGGTTTTTGATTAGGCATTTCCCTGGCGTTGTACATCATTCGCTGACAGTCATTTCGAGCACGTTCAGAAAGAGCGGTTTTTTGCTTTTCATGCGATACAATAACGCTGCAATCATCAAGCATCATCGCCAGACGAAATCCATCACCTCCATTATTCCCTGGTCCACATAAAATCCACACATGACCTTTGTTCCCTTGAATACATCGATGCAGTCCTTGAGCAGCACGTATCATCAACTGATCCATGTCCACGCCCATAGCCGCAGCATTAGCATCGATAACTGCAACTTCTAGGGGTTCAAGATGCCATACTTCAGGCATGATGCTACCATGAGGGCTCTGTTCATGAAAGCATCTTTTGCGATGAACTCATGAATCTCTTTGCAGTGGGATTGGTATGAGCGAGCCCAGACCGTCGTTTGAGACAACGACTGGGCCGGTTCGTGTTATCACGGCAGCCTCTCTTTTCGATGGCCATGATGCAGCCATCAATGTTATGCGTCGTCTCATTCAAGATGCAGGCGCTGAAGTCATTCATTTAGGCCACGACCGTTCAGCAAAAGAGGTGGTCGATTGTGCCGTTCAAGAAGATGCTCATGCCGTGGCCTTGACTTCATATCAAGGAGGTCACATGGAATATTTCACTTACATTAGACAATTACTCGATGAGGCAGGATGCGCTCATATCAAAATTTTTGGTGGGGGAGGTGGAACTATTACGCCCCCTGAAATGAGAGACCTCCATCAATCAGGAGTGACAAAAATCTACTCTCCAGATGATGGGAGAACGATGGGTCTACTTGGTATGATTGACCATCTCATGGGCGAAGCCTCAACCGTTGACCTTGTGCAAGACCAACGTATTGCTACTCTCAGCGGACCCGTAGATGCTGGTGATATGGCAAAAGTTGGTTTGCTTCTGACATTATCTGAATCAGCAGATGATGATACATTTGCAGAGATGGTGGAGAAATGTCGCTCTTCAAGCAAAGAGGTGCCAGTTATTGGAGTGACTGGAACCGGAGGTGCCGGTAAATCCAGTCTATTGGATGAGTTAATGCTGCGAATAATGCATGATAATCCAGATAAGAGAGTATGTCTTTTGTGCGTAGACCCGACAAGAAAACGCACTGGAGGAGCATTACTTGGAGATAGAATCCGGATGAATTCCCTTTCAAACAACCGCCTGTTCATGAGGAGTCTTGCAAGTCGAGGTTCTGGCAGTGAAATAAGCAAAGATTTACCCCGAGCCATTGAGGTGGCTAAATCAGTAGGATTTGACCTGATATTTTGTGAGACCAGTGGTATCGGACAAGGCAGTGATGCAATCACAAGCGTGGCCGATGTTTCCATGTATGTGATGACAGCCGAATTTGGTGCCCACACACAATTAGAAAAAATAGAGATGCTGGATGTAGCAGATGTAGTCGTTCTCAATAAGTTTGAGAAACGAGGTTCTGAGGATGCATTTAGGGCCATAAAAAAACAGGTTAGACGAAATCGTAATCTGTTTGATGCCGAAGATGAGGCACTACCCGTAGTGGCAACAATCGCCAGCCAGTTTGCAGATCCAGGCGTTGATTTACTTTGGGAAAAACTAGCAACCAAAGTAGGATTTCATGCATCCACATCGTCCAAATCATCGAGTCAAAAGAAAGGAGTTATTCCTCCAGAACGAGTCCACTATTTGGCAGAAATAGCCAGTAGTATTCGTGATTATCATCAGGAAAATAATCGAATTGCAGAACGCCTTAGAGCACTTCAATCAATGAGAATAACAAGAGAAGAAGTGCCAGAAACTGGTAATCTGTTGAAAGAAAAAATAGAAGATATACAAGAATCAAAGAGCGCGGAGATTGAAGAAATCAATGATTTCCGCGCATTGGCTGAAGCATACCGTTCAGGCGAGTACACCTATGATGTTCGAGGTAAGGACTTCAAAGTTGAAACGACTACTGAAAGTCTCTCGCATCAGAAAATATCGCGCGTAGCCCTTCCCTCTTTTTCTGATGAGGGAGACCTTTTCATATGGCTAAAGAAAGAAAATGTACCCGGACGTTTTCCTTACACAGCAGGTGTTTTCCCATTCAAAAGAACCGATGAATTATCTGCAAGAATGTTTGCTGGTGAGGGTTCACCCGAACGGACCAATCATCGATTTCACTTACTTTCAGAAGGGCAAGACTTTGTGCGCTTATCCACTGCTTTTGACAGCGTGACTTTGTATGGCCGAGATCCTTCCGAGCGACCAGATGTATGGGGGAAAGTCGGAAACTCAGGCGTGTCAATTGCAACAATTGATGATGCAAAACGTCTGTATTCAGGATTCAATTTGTGTGATAAAAACACGAGTGTTTCGATGACGATTAATGGGCCAGCGCCGATTATTTTGGCATTTTTCTTGAATGCTGCAATCGATCAGCAAGTTGAGAATCACCTTCTTGATAAAACGCAAAGCGGAGAGAATTATATCGGCGAGTTACCTTCATCTCACAATGGATTTGGTTTAGCGACAATTGGAAAACGCGGAGACCGATTGGTTGATGCCCCTACCTACCATGAGATAAAAAAACGAACACTTCAATCAGTCCGAGGTACCGTACAAGCTGACATACTCAAAGAAGACCAGGCACAAAACACCTGCATTTTTTCTACTGAGTTTGCTCTCAAACTCATGGGTGATGTCCAGCAATACTACATCGATCATGGTGTGAGAAATCACTATTCAGTATCCATTTCAGGTTATCATATTGCTGAGGCTGGAGCAAACCCAATCACTCAGTTAGCATTTACACTAGCAAATGGCTTCACGTATGTTGAGTATTACCGGTCAAGGGGCATGGACGTGAACAAATTCGCCCCTAATCTTTCATTTTTCTTTTCCAATGGTTTGGACCCAGAATATACCGTAATTGGCAGGGTAGCGCGTCGTATCTGGGCCATTGCAATGCGAAATCTGTATGATGGTGATGCACGTTCTCAGAAGTTAAAGTACCACATACAAACAAGTGGTAGAAGCCTACATGCTCAAGAAATTGACTTCAATGATATTCGGACCACACTTCAGGCACTGCTTGCCATTCAAGATAATGCCAACTCATTGCATACCAATGCCTATGATGAAGCCATTACTACGCCAACAGAGGAATCAGTCAGGCGGGCTCTTGCCATACAGTTGATTGTCAACAAAGAGAGTGGGTGGACAAAAACCGAAAATCCATTACAGGGTGCTTTCATTGTTGACGAATTAACAGATTTGGTCGAGGAAGCGGTCCTTCAAGAATTTGAAGCCATTTCTCGTAGAGGAGGGGTGCTCGGGGCCATGGAGACGATGTATCAAAGAGGTAAAATTCAAGATGAGTCCATGTATTATGAACACCTCAAGCATGATGGTACATTACCGATTGTTGGCGTCAATACCTTTCAAAATCCAAATGCATCAGCATTTGATGAATCCTCTGCTGATGATTTTGAAATGGAGTTGGCACGAGCCACTCCTGAAGAAAAGCAAGCATGCTTGGACAGAGTGATTCAAACACAAAACGCCGATGAATCAGAAACTAAGGAGGCTCTCAAGAAATTACAACAAGTGGCACGAGATGATGGCAACGTCTTTGCCGAATTGATGGAGACTGTCAAGTCTGCGAGTCTGGGACAAATCACCGACGCTTTGTTCCAGGTTGGCGGTCAATATCGCCGCAATATGTGATCACTCTTCTTTTGGGGGAGGTCCAGTTGGTAAATCTGGTACGAAATTCTCTTCTTCGATAAGAGCACCTTCAACTAACTCTTCCTCCTTTCCTGACTTATTGAGACTGTAGAGGCCGAGTCCAATGAGGACTCCAAGGGCTCCTGTGACTGCCAGCACCAGTAACAAGGCCCCTGCATCTTGTTCATCATTTGTGCTTGAAGAGACATCTCTTTTGGTAGGGTCAACCTCAAGATTATTCTCATCTTCTTCATCGATACTCTGATTTTCTTGTTGATTTTGTGAGTTGTCATTTTCCTGGCCACTGTTGTCAACAGGAACTATCAATACTTCCAAATCAGCGGCATCTCTGGGATAAACAGTGAATTTTCCATAATTATAATCCAGTACACCTGTAATCGAAGCAAATTGGTCATTTGGATTGATGTCAAAGTCATAATATTGGTCATCCATATACACATTTAATGAAAGTTCAGCCTCACCATATGTGTTTTCACCGGTCACAGCCTTTACACCTTGCAACCGTATCAAAACCCCTTCGTATGGCTCCCATGAAACAGGTTCAGAACTAATGGTTACAGCAACTGGAGTACTTGTTTGACCCGTTTTTACCACATCTTCATATTGTGAAATATTTAGTTGCGTGCGTCCATAATGCTCTATGATTTTTCCAGTTATATTGATTACATCACCGACGTCAACGCCAATATAGAAATTTCCCGTTTCTACGGTGATTCCTGTAAAAGTTCCACCATCTTGGTCTTGGATGAAAAATCGGTCCCACGAGACATCGGCAGTGACCACTACTTCGTTCAGTGTAACTTCTGTTCCAGTTGGGAAAATGCCTTGTTGTATACCAGCGACTGTTGGTTGAAGATTATCTAAATCTCCACCGAGAAGATCCAGACCGGACCTTGGAATTAACTTGTAAGTTCCATAAGAATACGTAACTAAACCGGTGATATTCAGTATATCTCCTTGAGATGCTCCATGGTTGTATATCGCATCATCGAGCATTAAACCTACAGATAAGCTTGCTTCACCATAATTATTTGCTGGACTTGTAACTTCAACTTCATTGAGGGAAATCAGGCAACCTTCCCAACTTTCCCAATCACTGGGCACTTGGTCAATAGTATCGGCGATAGGTTCATGGGTGCCTGTAACGACAATATCGTTGACTGATGTGACTTTAAGTTCGCTGAGGTCGTAGTATTCGACATATTCTCCAGTGATAGTAAGGGCATCACCAACATTGGCAGTAAAGTCAACTCCTTGGAGATAAACGTAAATTCCACTGTATTCGCCACCTCCATTCTCTTGAATATAGAAATTACCTGACCGGTCATTGGGTGAAGTAACCACTACATCAGTCAAGGTGATTGAGGTTTCAGTAGAAACATTCCCTGATTGAATATCAAAGATGGTATTTTCAACCGCTGCAGGTGGTTGACAATCGAGGCCTAGAACGGTTGCATTGACCTCAGTTCCCATTGGAGCACCCGGTGTTGGAGTTCCATTGATAAGGTCAGGTCCCGAACCGTTTGGATATAGGCTCAAATCAAAGTCAGAGGTATTCGCTCCAAAACTCAGATTATCAACCAACTGACCATCTGCATCAAACAAATTGATTTCATCGCCATAATAGTAACTCAGCATAATTTCAGAATCAACTCGATAAATCACACCTCGCTCATCGGCATCTAGCACTACGTCACTGCCAAAAACACAAGCCTGGGAGCCAAAACCGACTTCGTCATCAAGTGTCCAATTAGCCAAAGATATTGGTGCATCGCCGCTATTCCATAATTCGATGTATTGGTCTGATGATGAGCCGAATACACCATCTCCATTCCAGTCAGTACCATTGAAATTTTCATTGTTAGGCGATACCAAAATTTCACTGATAACAATACCTCCAGTAGAGGTTGGTTCGGCTTCTACTGGTATGAACAGTGTCAAGAGAAGGCATATGCCGATGGCTACACGACGCATGTTGGGGGGAAAGAATTCCCTCAATTAAACCACTGGTCAAACATAAGTGCCATATGGTGGCAAAGTATGCTCAACAGCAAACAACGGATCCTCATCTGAGGAATCATGGTAAGCAATGACTGCTCCCCCATCGTTGAGTATGGCCATGGATGCAAAATCAAACCTGATATCTTGCCCTGCGCCAGAGGTACTATCCAAATCACCAAGACCTATTTTTGTCATGGTATCAGGCGTGATGCCTTGGCTAAAGTCTCGTACGTGAAAAGCCAAGTCAATGTCAGGACCTTCCGCAGATTGGTATCTTACGGCAAGAACAAACAAATCATGGGCTCCATTTGAATGGAATTCCCATTCTTCGATTGAAGAGGCGGGGACCTCTACAAAGTTTGGGTCGCTAAGATTGTAAGTTTCGTTTGTCCATGTCTCTCCACCATCCCAAGAAATTTGGTGTAGTATATTGACGCCATTAATTTTGAGACAATGGAGAGCAGTACTGGAATCGAGTGCGCAATACTCTGATGGCAAACTTTCTCCACCAGCGGTTGTGGCTCTCCACCAATTCAATGATGTATCCAGCCATGCGTCGCCGCCATCGTCGAAGAAATCAGGAAAATACAGTCCTCCCGAAGGCACGGGAAACGCTCTCATTTCTTTGTGTGGTTTGCTGTGATCCCAAGCAACCTCGAGGGAGTCTTCCTTGAGATTGACCTCGACTGTCTCGAGGTTCGCATCTCGGTCTGGGAACTGGAAATAATAGTAGTTGAGTCCGTCAACGCTGATTTGTCCCCCACGATTCGAACTCTGATGCCAAAAATTTGAGATAACCAAACTCGCATATTCTCCACTTCCGATAGTTGAAGAAATCGGCCCGATGACTTCAACTTGCCATGAGCGATCATAGAATGGCTCAGTGAGCCGGTTATAGCACCATGACCAAGAGGCTGATTCTTCGTCATAAAGGAAGGCGTAAAACTGGTCGCCTCCACTATTTGATGGGTATGGGAACCAGCCCATTGAAATTAAATCTCCATTGATGGTTTGTACAATACTTCCTTCTCCAAGGCCTTCTTGACCGGAAATGGTAGGTTTGGGTGTTCGACAACTTGGGTCAGTGAACGTACTTGGCATGTACACATTCCAAGAGTTGCCCCTGTCTTCGCTCCATGTGGGATATTCGCCTCCGAAATTGAGAATCCATCCCTCTTTTGTGGTTGCAAGATAGTGTTCACAGCAGTTACCGCCGAAGTTCTTGTCAAAAGATGACCAATCAAATTCGACGATTGTACCAGTCGTATAATCTAAACTGGTAAAATTTCGGACGTCTCCTGGAAGTGATTCTCCAATTGAAACGTAATTCTCAAAGATGCTGGGGGTGATGGTTATATTATCATTTGACGGTTCTTCAAAACAACCTGCAAGAAGCATGATAAGAATCGTTATCGCACAAAACGAGGTTCTTTGCATGTCAATCCCTGACTTAACTTATCTTTCAATCCCTCGTTCTCTTGTCATTGAACGGAATACCATATCGTACTGCCGTCAACTTCGAAAGAATCTCCTTTGCCTTCACTTTCTTCAAAGGTATGCTCGGATGCTCTTGTTTCTTGGACAATCCAATCGATGTCATGCTGGAAAAGTGCTGGGGCATTATTCATCCACACATGTAATTTGATGGTATCTTCGATAGCCAAATCCATTTCTTTTCTTTTGGCTTGTATCCTTCGGGTGATGTCTCTTGCTAATCCCTTGGATAACAAAGCGGGGGTGTCTTTCATATCAAGCACGAGACTTACATCCGAACCATCATGTGCATTGATTGTAAGAGCAGCAAATCCTTCTCTTTCACTTCTTCTTCGCTCTACATCTTCAAGACTCACTTCATAACCTTCAATCATGACTGCACCAATTTGAAGTTCTGACCAAAGCGTTTCGTGATCTAATTCATCGAAAGCAGAAATGACCTTGGGTAGGTCTTGTCTGCATTTTGCCCCTAATTTTCGACGATTTGGATGGACCTCAGTTTTTTGGAATCGATTAAGATCGGGCTCTAAACCAATGGCTTCCACATTCAATTCCTCAGCGAGGATTTCATGGTACTCCGTCAAATCGGGTCCTGAAACAATCCATCCTTGAGCACAAGGTAGTCGCTGCCTTCTTTTATGTTCAACACGGATTTTCCTTCCTGCTTCTGCCAATTCTCTGACCAAGTTCATATTGGCAAGCACCGTTCCATCTTTTTGACCAACCTCTGGCCAATCAGCGAGATGTACTGAGGTTCCCACAAGATTTCTGTGCATCGAATCCGCCATGAATGGAGAGATTGGGGCGATGAGCCGACAAAGTGTTGAAAGAACGTGGTGAAGGCTATGTTGACATGCCAATTTATCTTGGCTCGCAGATTCTTCCCACAATCTTCTTCTTGAGCGACGGACATACCAATTTGATAGGTCATTGACCACAAAGTTCTCGATACAACGGCCGGCTTTGTGGAAGTCCCAAGATGCAAAATGCTCGTTTGTTTCTTCGATGACTTCATTCAATCGGCTTTCAATCCAGATGTCGAGAGGTGCTTTGACTCCTTTTGGTGATGTTAAAGGGTCGAATTGGTCCAATGCCGCATAATCAGCGTGGAATTTGTAGGTATTCCACAAAGTCAAGAACATTTTTCCATATGTCTCGCGCAGTCCATTTGCATCAAATTTTAAGGGATTCCAAGGAGCACCTGCCGTCACCATATACCATCGTGTGGCATCTGCTCCTTCTCGATTGAAGTGGTCCCATGGGTTGACAATATTACCTCTTGATTTGGACATCTTTTTGCCCTCAGCATCTAATATGAGTCCCAAAGAAAGACAACTTTTGTAGCAAATGGAGTCAAATACAGTCGTCGAAACAGCAAGAAGAGTGTAAAACCAACCCCGAGTTTGATCTACGCCTTCGCAAATATAGTCAATTGGAAAATTATTCTCAAATGTTTCTCCACCATCGAATGGATGATGCCATTGTGCGAAGGATGCACAACCAGAATCAAACCAGCAATCCATAACAAAGGGTTCCCTCTGCATTGGCTTACCTGAATTGGAGACAAGGACAAAGTCATCGACAATGGGTCTGTGTAAATCCACATCAGCTGGACATTCTGGATTTTCAAATCCGGCTTGGTTTGCTTTTTCCACCTCCGTTTGTAATTCCTCAATAGAACCAATACACTTCATCTCGCCTTCTTCAGAACGCCAAACTGGCAATGGAGTTCCCCAAAACCTCTCTCTTGAGATGGCCCAATCCTTCACGTTTCGAAGCCACTCTCCAAATCGACCTTCGCCGACCCAGTTTGGTGCCCATTCCACTTCGTTATTGAATTGAATCAGTTTATCCTTGACAGCGGTCATTCTCACAAACCAAGAATCCATGGCATAATACAACAATGGGTCACCGGTTCTCCAGCAATGTGGGTAGTCGTGTACGTACATTTTTTCTCGGTAGAGTAGACTTTGACCATGCAAGTATTGGATGATGATATCATCACACGATTTGACATATTTTCCATCCAAATCTGGGTGAACCCCCTCCATGAAGCATCCTTTCATGTCTACCGTGTGTTGGGCAGGAAGACCTACTTCCATTCCTAGATTGTAATCATCCTCACCATACATCACTGCAGTATGAACTACTCCAGTACCATCAGTCGTTGTAACCCAATCTGCAGGGATAACCGTCCACGCAGTTTTGGATGTACCTCTTTCGACTGCGCCTGGGAATAGAGGTTCGTATGCCATTCCAACCAATTGGGAGCCTTTGATAACTTCAATTTCATCACAATGATGTCGAATTACTTCTTTGAATAAATCCTTTGCCAGAATAAGTTCTTCTCCGACTACTGCTCCGCCATGACCTTCCCACTTCTCAGGATTTTTGGTAACCTTTACTCTGACGTATTCTACATCAGGTCCAACAGCAAGGCCAACATTTCCCGGTAATGTCCAAGGGGTTGTGGTCCAAGCAAGAATAGATGCATCATCTTCAACAAGTTTAAACTTCACGTATACGGATGGCTCTTCAACTTCTTTGTAACCTAGAGCAACTTCGTGACTGGAATAAGAAGTGCCCGTACTTGGACAATATGGAAGGACCTTGTGTCCAAGATACAATAAATCTTGTTCGAACATTTTCTTTATCGCCCACCAGCAACTTTCGACATATGGGTTGTGTAGGGTCACGTAAGGGTCATCAAGATCACACCAGTACGCCATGCGCTCAGTCATCTCTCTCCAAGCCCCTTCGTAGGTCCAAACCGATTCTCGACAGGCTTGATTGAATGCTTCCATTCCGTACTCAATAATGTCTTGATTCGATTTCAGACCCAACTTTTTTTGCACTTCGATTTCAACGGGTAATCCATGAGTATCCCATCCGCCTTTACGCTCTACAAATCGACCTTGCATGGTCTTCCATCGACAAACCAAATCCTTGTACGTGCGAGCGACAACGTGATGAATTCCGGGCTTACCATTTGCTGTAGGAGGCCCTTCTAAAAATATGAAAGGGTCTCCGTTTTTGCGTGCTTGAACTGATTCACTGAACGTTTCTTCTTTTTTCCAAGTGGCTAGCAACTCAGTCTCCAGTTTGACAGGGTCAAATTCACCAGCAGGTGAGGGAACAGGCATGAGATAGCCAAATTGCCATTGGATTTCAAATCAACCGTTCAAAATTCACCACTGAGCATCTGTTTGATTTACTAGGAAGGTGTAGCATACATATGGCCCGTGGCGGTTCTTTTCGTACTTCCATTTGCCTTGTCATCTTATTCATTCTTGGCGGTTCTATCTCATTCGGTATTCTTCCTTTATTATCTGATGCCGGTCAGGAACTTCCCGAAACCAGTGATGGTCTGCTTTCTCAAGAAGGAGATAGCGTAGTGGTTGACTTCCCTTCTGCAGGTGCAAGTTCAAGTCAACTCAAATTAGAAATCCCTCATGACCAAACGCTACAAACTCTTGGAATGACCGTTTCTCCTCACCCTAAAGCAAGGGAGATGGCATTTACATTAGATGATTGGAATCATCCTGATGCCATCAACTATGATTTATCAGTAGAGGATGGTTATCTTTCTGTTCCTAAAGCGAGTTCAATTGAATTTGACTTTGAATCAATCGATCACGGATGGAGCTTAGCATCTGGAGGAGGTTGGAAGGTCGGGCATGACTCATCATTAGGGCTTCCAGGAGGCGTGAATTCTGGCTCAAATGCGCTCTATTCATTTGATGGAAATTATCCAAACAGCCTTGGTACGACCTATTGGGCAACTTCTCCTCCGATAGAATGTGGAGAGTGTACTGGTTCTTGGTCCCTCAACTATTACCGCAGATTAGGAGTTGAAAGTAGTACATGGGATCACGCATATGTCCAAGTAAGAAGCGTATCAGGTTCATGGGTTCAAATTTATCACAATCCTTCCTCGCCCGTAAATGAACAACAATTTACTTTCCAGTCCCATGTTGTATCGAGTTATGTCAATGGAAATGACAATTTTCAGGTTCGATTTGGAATTGGTAGTTCTGATACCATCGTCCAGTATACTGGATGGAATGTTGATGATTTGTCCATCACTTGTACCACGGTTTGTGGTGGAGAGATTTTTCCAGTGGACCCAGGACTTGGAACTTTGGTCTATCCCAACGGAAGTTGGACATCGCCGTCATTTGGATATGCAAATGGGGCCAGTTATCAGTGGTCAGAGGGTCCATATGCTTCAATGAATGTTGATTTTGCTGCCAACCCTGATGCTCAGTGGAACTGGACAGTAGTAAATGGTACAACTTTTGAATCAATAGAAGGTCATGTTAATCAAACAGGCGAATTTGTTGATTTGTCATCTATTGATTGGGAAAAATATCCGTCATTACGACTTAAGATTGAGATGGCAGGTAATGCAAGTGGCTTCGGTCCTCAAATCAGGTCAATTAATGGAGGAGGGGCTCTCAATGACGCATTTTTCACTCAGCCAAGTCCATCCAATTGGGACTTAAATGGGTCAGAATACGTACCCTTACATGAAAATTTACCCGATACAAGGGGTTGTGGTTATGATGAAAATATGGCAAAAATCACTATTGATGCTGATTACAACTCTTATGTGGAGGGAGAAACTTTTGCAGCAGAAATATATGCGGATTGCCAGTTGATTGGCATCAGTACACGGGTAAATTGGCAACTCCAAACAAACTCAGGCCTCATACTTGATAATGGCATCTTTTCGTACACTCCAGGAAGTCAATCAAAGACACTATCCCTAACTGGGCAAAATCCTTTCACGCAATCCTATGTTCCCTCCTTGACGCTGACTGCAACAATTGAATCAGAGAATATTTCTACAGGTTTTTTCGATGAACTGGCATCAGATGTTATCTTTTTTGATGTCTATGAAAATGATGTCTGCGGACAGAATGAACATTTGACATCTGTAGAAATAAGTTCAGTCAATGATACGTACATGCCTTTGGATACCTTTAGTGGTGAAATATTTTCAAGGTGTGTTCCCGTTGGGGATTCTATGAAAACGCAATGGCAAATTACTAATTCTGATGGCAATTTAATCACCTCAGGATCGGATTTATGGGTGGGTGGTTCGATTCCATTTGACTCCAGTTCAATAACTTCGAATGCCATATACAACATCACAGGTGGACATTATCTTTTCTCTGCAAATATTTCGCGTTTGAATACTTCTTCCAATCAATATGTGGAATTTGATTCTGATTCAATACAATTTGAAATTCTTAATCAAAGTGATGTAGGCAGCGGACCTTTTGAGTTTCAAAGCGATTGTGGAACTGATGGAAACGATAGCACAGTAGAAATTCATAGCGGTTATCAATCATATGCAATTGGAGAGCAATTTTTGGGAGCCTATGCTGTTGGATGTAATCTCGTTGAGAAACCGGTACAGCTTAACTGGTGGATTGAAAACAGCACTGGTTTTGTGTTGGAAGGTCCAAATTCAGAAGAATGGACTAGTACACTTTTGTCTAAATTTGCGACCATCTCTGCACCATCATTTGCGCCATCGTATCCGGGAGATTTTTTGCTGCAATCATCCCTGAATCAGCAAGATGAAACAGGTAATTGGGAAGAGATTTCAACATCGAACAGCACATTTACTTATTCGGAGAATGAAGGTTGTTCCGTTGCTGAAGAGAATTCTTTTATCGTTTCCTACGATTCTGGGATGACGTTGTATGATGAAGAGTCGTATTCGGCTACTATCAGCACTGGTTGCCTGATACCAGATAGGGGAGAAAGAATCAAAATTGATTGGGATATTTTGAGCACTGATGGTTCATTAGTTGATTCAGGTAGCGATATTTGGCCTTCTCATTCAATTTTGTCAAGGATGTCGACGACATTCACTTCGCAATTTGCAAAGAACTCACCACAAGGTGAATACGTTTTCAAGGTCATGATGTATTTAGAGGATTCCACAAATTCATCTTGGTCTCTGCTGGATAGTTTTGAAGAACCAATTTCGAAACGAACAAGTCAAACGATCTACGGCGCCATTGGCAGTTCTATCACTTCGGCTTGGTTGAGTCCTGGCTTGCCCTTTTATGCAATTGAGATTGATGGCGTTACACATAGTAATCTCAAGTTAGAAGTCATGAATGATCAAGGTGCATGGGTTACTGCATCCTTCAACGCACAACATGAGTTTAGCCATATTTCTTACAATGCAAAATTAAGAATCACCGGAGAAAGTAGTTATTGGAATGTAAGTGAAGTTTCAGTCGAGTTTATTTTCTCAGAACTTCCCTACGCTCCTTTTATTGATGTTGGATGGGATCAAGAAAAAGAATGGTCATTTGAAAATCCTTCAATTGGAACATGGGGTTGGCAAGATCGATTTTGGGATGGAAACTTCAGTCATCAAACCACATTAACGAACAATGGTCAAGCAGTTATTGATGTCTGGATTCCAAAACAAGACATCCACCACTTCCAAGTAACAGCCACTGACCTTGACAGTGCAAATGGGTTGGAAGGTTTGAATGTATTAATCGGTAGTCAAGCCATTGTTTCAAGAGACTTCTTTTCGACCTCAAAATACCAATTAGAGATGGACGAACAGGAAAGGGCTACACTTTTTGGTGAATTGGCAAATAGGCCTGCAATTTTTGACCGAGAAGGTCAAAGTTTCGTGCTCGCAAAAGTAGAGATTATTGCTAATCCTGGACGTTACCTCATCAACGGTCTTGGTATCGGATATCATGCTCAGAGTGAAATTGAGTATGGAGCAATGGACTGGTTTGTAAAAACAATCAATTCTCAAAGACTAAATTTACCTTCCTCAGGAACGC
>PBHM01000002.1 GCA_002719395.1 Methanobacteriota archaeon
TGGTGGCATACCCGGCGGAGCCGGTGGTGCTGCGTGNCATNCCTGGNGGTGCNGGNGGCATTCCTGGCGGTGCAGGCGGCATTCCTGGCGGTGCAGGCGGCATTCCTGGCGGTGCTGGTGGCATTCCTGGTGGTGCAGGTGGCATTCCTGGTGGCGGCGGCGGCATCATAGATTCTTCTTCAGACATGGTTTCACCTCAGAACATGGGGGTAGTCTCGCCATCTTTGACAAGCGTATAACCATTACCCGAACATTCTCATTCAGATTTTTCCATCGGCAGATTATTTTAAGTGAATTTGTGGGAACAATCATGGTAGGACTCGACGCATCAAACCCCCCCGTNTTATTTATTGTTGGAACTGCGGGTGCGGGAAAGTCATCTCTCGTAACCTCNTTTCAGCGCTGGAGTCGTTTTCTCGAAACTGAGGTCATCGCAGTAAATTTAGATCCTGGTGCTGAAAGAGTTCACTATGATGCAGAATTTGATGTGAGAGACCTTATTTCCCTTTCTGAAGTNATGGATGAATATGATTTGGGACCAAATGGAGCGCAGATATTGGCTGCTGACTTAGTTGCAGCCCAAGCATCAGAAGTGGCAGAAGAACTACACGCCATCGCTGGTGATTTAGTCGTAGTAGATACCCCAGGACAGGTCGAATTATTTGCTTTTAGAGAAGCAAGTAATCATTTGATAGAGGTNTTGGGAAGGGACCANGCTGCAATTATCTATCTCTTCGATCCTATGCTCTCCAAAAGCCCTTCAGGATTCGTAAGTCAAATGTTGCTATCCAGTATCGTCGAGTTTAGACTTGGTCTTCCCACCAAGAATGTACTTTCAAAATCTGATTTACTATCTGATGAAGAGTTGGAGCAGATTATTGAATGGTCTGAACGTCTTGAAATTCTTGAGTTCGCCTTNTACAATGAAGCCGGAGGACAGAGAACTGAGTTTGCGATCAACCAACTACGTATGTTGCAAGATTTCGCTCAGCAGCCTGGACTGATTCCTCTTTCATCTGAAATGGAAGATGGATTAGCTGACATACTTACTTTTGCTCAGGCATTATTTGGAGGTATGGCCGACGCACGAGACGGATTTGCTCCTGATATCGAACACGAAATCGATTGAAAATGCTTTGAACCGGCTTGAAGTGTTTAGNCTATGACAGAGCATTTACTGGCGATTGATGACCTTGGCAAGGATTTTCGTGGAATATTAGATTGGGCGATTGAATTCAAGCGTTCATGGAAAGCCGGTGATGAAATATGCAGATATTTTCATCCTCTTGCAGATACTTCCGTCGGATGCATCTATGAAAAACCAAGCACAAGGACACGTGTATCATTTGAGGTCGGGATTAACCGTCTTGGAGGCCAACCACTTACGTTACTTAAAGGAGATATTCAATTAGGTAAATCTGAAACTGTCGCAGACACNGCTGCTGTTTTATCCAGATATCTTGGTGTAATCACCTATCGCTGCTTTTCCCATGATGATGTGAAAACCTTAGCTAAAGAAGCAGATGTTCCTGTCATCAATGCCCTATCTGACAAACATCACCCCTGTCAAGCGGCTGCTGATTTGATGACAATTCTTGAACACCTTCCAGACCGTGATGATTTGAAAGTTGCTTGGGTTGGGGATGGAAATAACGTATTACATGACCTGATGTTGGCATGTGCAATGTTAGGCATTGATTGTCATTACGCTACACCAAAAGGGTATGAACCGNATGAAGGAGTTGTTGAGCGAACCTTAGCNCTTGCCAAAGAAACCGGCTGCAATATTCAATCAACCACCAATCCCAAAGAAGCGGTAAAGGATGCTCACGTTATTTACACAGACGTATTTGTTTCAATGGGTGAAGAACATCTTGAAGATAAATTCTCAGATTTCGACGGATTTCAAATCAATGAAGAACTTGTATCTGCGGCTGATGAGAATTGGAAATTTATGCATTGTTTACCTGCACATAGGGGCGAAGAAGTTACTGACTGGGTGATGGATCATGAACAATCAATTGTATTTGACCAAGCCGAAAATCGCATGTGGGCTCAAATGTCAATACTTACTTACTTGTATGACAGAGAATCATGGACGACCCTTGCTGAAATGATGGGTGTCGGTTTGTGGGATTAGAAATTTACAGCAACGGCAAATCCTAGCAAACCAAACAGCATAGCAAGACGAACTCGTCTTTGGGCCACATAATCGTCACCTTTCATGAGTGGAGCATTCAAAGTAATCAACATAAGAATCGCAGGAATTTGTAAAGGAAGAAGCCCAAAAGATAGAGGCCCTTTCCAGTGAGGGATGTACAACAGGACCAGAGATACCAGCACAGAGACATAACCATACATCCTTGCCTTTTCGAGACCTACAATTTTTGGTAAGGTTTCTCTATTGTAATCTGATTCCATGTCTTCACAATCCTTGATAATTTCTCGACCTAAATTAGCAAAAAAAGCAACAGCAGAGGCATACCAAAGTAATGGAGAAGAAAGCGAAGATACCGAAGCCCCACCATAAAGTATTACTGCGGCTACAAGCAGTGAAATAACCACATTTCCAAGAATTCCCTTTTGTTTGGTTGCCCATCCCATATCATAAGAAATCATCAACAAGAAGGCAAGAACCCATATCAAAACGGCATACCAAGATTGAGTCAAAGCAAAACCAATAGACATCAGAACAAATGAGAATAAGCCAAAACCAAGTGTGAATTTCTTGGCAGTTGATATGGACATTCTTCCAGAAGGAAGAACACGTTCTGGGTGTGCTTTGCGATCTATTTCTAGATCATAGATATCATTCACAATATTACCTGATGCCATGAAGNAAATCACAGAGCATGTTTGAATGCAAATCTGAATAATAGCATCAGAACTCCACTCTCCACTGAGCGCGATGTGGGCGCCTAGTGGAACCGTGATTGAGGCTAATATCAAATTTTTAAGACGAGATATCTCTACAACATCTCGCCACATNTCATGGCCCAGGAGGGTCACCTAAATGGTCAGTTCGCTGCTAATTCCCAAATACACACTCTTTGGCGAATGCCTCCAAGTCCGGTTCCGTCTTGGAAACCTGCTTTTGCGAATCTTCTGTCTCTGGCTAAGACATTACCAATTTGATTCATGGTAGCACCCCAGCGAAATCGGCTGTTTACGTGTTCTAATATTTCGTTGGTGTTGGCTTGGCCTTCTGCAGAAAGGTATTCTGCGATTTCAGATCTTAGTCTGGTCGTTCTTCCCATCAAGCTTCACCTCTGATATGTGCTCTTCGAATCAGATGGCGCCATGACGGGGTTGTGGTGAAAGTACATGGTTTCCAATTCGGTTTTTGTGTGTGCATGCCGCATGAACTTGCAAGATGCGTGGTGGTTTTATCAACCCACAGCGGAGATTCAGCGACATCATCCAAGCAAAATAAATCCTCAAATTTNGTTCCTTTGTCCATGATGATGACTTAGTATCCANGTATATGAGGCGCATAATGAGAGAGCAAAAAGAGACTAAATTGGACAAAAGACTTACTACGCTTCATTTTTACTTTCAAATCAAGGTGAAAGTGAATGTGAATCTTGGCAGCGAAGATAAATACCTAAGCCATTTCGCTTGGTTGTCGCTCGTATGGTGTAGTCCGGCCCATCATGAAGCCCTCTCGAGGCTTCGACCCGGGTTCAAATCCCGGTACGAGCACTCTTGTTAAGAAACATGGACTTAATTAGGACATAATGGGTTACATTCTGATTACTGCAATGCTGATCTGATATTATCACGGCAGGTTTCTGCATGTTTTTTATTATCGAAACGCAAACTTTGTTTCAAGTTTAATTCAAGGCTGTAATATGCTCCTTGCCCTTCGCTGAGAGTATGTTTTGAAATCATCAGATTCCTCTCCAAGTACGCCACATTCGTAGGGTATGAACCGTTTTTGAAATCTGTGATGGTGATGATTGCTTTCTCCGAGGGATCGAGATAATGGTGCCACCGCCTGACCCAAAAAAAATGCTGATGTTCTCTCTTTGAGTTTTGAACAACGTGAACCAATAGCACTATGATTAGAACTGGAATTGTGATAATGCCAATGAGCATAAACACAACCCCTCCAATTGATGAATATGAGTCAGTACCGACTTCAATCAAGCGGTTTTGTGGTAATTCACCATCTACTTGCGCTATATATTCCAAGCAATGTTCTGGGTACGCTGTATCCAAGGCGAGCCCCCAAAAGTGGTCGGAATAATCAACATCAGTTGTTGATTTTGGATCAAATTCAAAATCAGAAGCACAATGCGGACATTCAAAGACCCTACCATGTTCTANATTGAGCTCTACCTCTTCATCACAATGAGGGCACTTAACTAGCACATTCTATATTGCACCTCCGAACGATAATAATATTTTGCTGGAGTCGTTTGAAGTAATCAATAGACAAAAGATTGCAATCTTTTCAATAGAGTATTGTAGTCATATCACTCCTGACCATCGACCACAGAACACTGTATGTCATTGATTTACAAACAAAAGTTCAATTGGCAAACAACGGAACGACCTCTATGGAAGGCTTCAGAACAAGTCCTCCGATATCGGTCACAAAAACATTTGAATTGTCGAAAGAAAAACTTTGGAAGTTGATCAGCGATTCAGGAAATCTCAATGATTGTCACCCATTTTGCAAATTGAATGAGGTAATTCAATGGGATAATGATGGACATGTAGATCGACTGGTTTATCTCAATGAACGGACCTATGTGCGTCAATTTTTGACTTGGAATGAAGGAGAGGGTTACACATTAAAAATTGGTGAAGAAAATGGTTCGCAGTCCTTTGTTGAGTGGAAAATAGAGGCCGCCTCCAAAAACCATTCACAGTTGACAATTACGGTCCATCCTTACCTCTTGGCAAAGTTTCCAAAACTGATAGCCTACCTGCCATATCAACTTTGGATTCGACCAAAAATGCGCCGTTATCTTCATTCTGTTGTCTCAGGATTCGAATATGTCGCTCGTACCGGAGAGGCAGTACCAAGAAACCACTTCGGGCGTCACTCGTGGTTTTCTTGACAAAATAGATTAAGAGAGATAATTCGTTTGATTTGACTTGCATCCTATTCCAATTTGAAGTGATACGCTAAATTTCAACTCTTACGGTCAAACCATTGGCATAAGTTCATTTCTTTTCTTCAAAATTTGATACCATGAGCGCAGTCCCCCCGGCCTATCTTGCACCGATATTAGTGGCCCTTTTTTCAGCGATTTGTGTGGCCTTATTCATTCGAAAATTAAACATGCCATACACCATTGCTTTGGTGATTACTGGGCTGCTGTTGGGTTTATTTGCCCAAGTTCAATCACAGATTTCCTTTGACTTAGATGGTATTTTGACGGCAGAGATTATTCTCTTCTTGATCCTTCCACCCTTACTCTTCGATGGAGCCTCAAAATTAGACTGGGGTTCATTCAAACGTATTTGGCGACTTACGTCTCTTTTGGCTGTGCCTGGCGTGATCTTGAACATGTTCGTAATTGCTTTGATTACATGGGTACTGGTTTGGGGAGCAGATAGTGAGATGTTCTTGTTTGCTCTGCTTCTTGGAGCGATTTTAGCACCAACCGACCCTGTGAGTGTATTGGCTTTGTTCAAAGAATGTGGTGCGCCACATCGCCTAGCAGCCATGGTTGAATCGGAGTCTTTGTTCAATGATGGTACCGGCGTAGTCATGTTTCAAGTGGTCTTGAGTTTGGTCATTGCTTCTCTATCTGGAGATACAACTGGCTTAGGCACCACCTTACTTTCAGGTGCGGCCATGTTTGCACAGATGGTCATTATTGGTGGTGCGGTAGGAGGCTGTTTGGCTTATGTCTCGAACTTGGCTCTGAGGTGGACTGAAAACCATCTTTTGGAAGTGGCCGTTACGGTGACTCTTGCATTTGGTTCTTTTTTCCTAGCAGAAACCTTCCATGGAAGTGGTGTTATCGGTGTCGTCGTCGCTGGGATGGTGCTTGGAAATACCGGAAAACATGACGAAATGACACCTCAAGCGAGGGTCGCTTTGGACAATTTCTGGGAAATGGTGGCCTTTTTGATCAACAGTATCCTGTTTCTTCTCATTGGTTTCGAAATCATCAATCGGGTCGAATTCACCAGTAACATCATCATGCTCTCATTCACCGCTATCTTCGCCTCTCTCGTAGCCCGCTTAGCGGTTTACCCGATTGGATGGTTCGTCACTGAGAAAACGCATGATAGCAATATTCCATTTGCCTGGCGACATGTGTTGTTTTGGGGCGGATTGAGAGGTAGTATACCACTTGCCTTGATGCTAATTCTGCTTGATTTGTGGATAACCCATCCTGCCGATTCATTGGTAGATGATGCATCATTACTTGCCTCGGTTTATGATGAAATATTGGTGATGTCCTTTGCAGTGGTATTATGGACGCTGATTGTCCAAGGATTAACGATCAAGCCACTGATGAAAAAATTGGGAGTGGGTGATTCTGCGGATGGCCTATCACATGATTTTGAGAAGAATATCGGTATTTTGGTGAAGTGCAGTGCAGCATTGGATGAACTTGACCGGATGCTTGAATTGGGAATCACCAAGCAAGAAATAGTGGATAAACAGAAAGAAAAACTCACGGCTCAAAAATATGAAGCCCTTGAAAACCTGCAGAATATCATTCAACAAGAACAATTCCAATCAAGATTGGAAGGTCGAATTGAAGCACGACTCAAAGCCATTCAGCAATCGGCTATTTCCCGTGCTGAGCGTTCCGGTCTACTATCAACACATGTGGGCGCAGAACTGAGATGGAAACTGGATACAGAACTTACTTTACTCCTTGAAAAAGAGGATTTGAAGAGCGAAGTACCCCTGCCAAAAGCCTGATGCAAGATTAAGGACTCTCCCATAGAGGAGAATCCATGGTAGACGATGTGTTGTCAATCGAGAATGACCCTCAACTGCTGACGTTTATGCAATTGTGGATGATGAGTGGTGCGGGTGTTCTATCGACTATTGAACAGCTTGCTCAAAGCGAAAAACGAATTAAATTACCTGAATTACCAGGCCGAGATTTGATCTCAGAACTAAACCGACTTGGCACAGCCATGAATTCCATCATTACCAAATTAGAGTGATACGACACATAGACACTCCTATCAAGGTAGAGGAAGGGAATCTTACTGTGCAGCGCATTCCATTGCTGGTTTTGCTCCTCATATCATCACAATCACTTGTTGTTGGAGCCATTGGAAATTTCAGTCCTCAGCAAATAACCGCTGAAGAGAGAGAGCGTTGTGGTTTTGAGACCTTTTCGAGGAATATTCAAGTTGCTTTTGAGAGAAGTACGGACGAGCATCAATCGAGCCGTTCATGGCTCATATCGACGCCATATTGTGAGAAATTACCCGAATCGGTGCTTTCAACCTACCACTCCCTTGGACTGGTTAATGCTGCATTGGTGCCAGACATTTCAGGGATTTGGCAATTTGATTTCATGGAAGAAATCGTGTTTCCTGCCCCACTTGATGAAGGCATTCAGGCTTGGTACCCGCTGAGTGAATGGACTCGGGAGAGCCGGTATACCCCAAATGACCCAAGATTCTCCGACCAGTGGCATCTTGAAAATTACGGCCAATCCGGTTCAAGTGGTGAAGATGCGAATATTACAGGGGCTTGGAATATTGCAGATGGAACCGGTGTTTTGATTTCTGTCGTTGATGATGGGGTTGAAACCGATCATCCAGATTTATCACCTAATTACAAAACTTCACTCGATTACGATTACTGTGGGAATGATAACAATCCTAATCCATCAAATAACGATGCCCACGGTACAAAATCAGCCGGCGTAGCCGCTGCAATTGGCGATAATGGCATTGGAGGTACGGGTGCTGCCATGAATGCTGATTTGATCGGTATTCGATTGATTGCTTGTTCCCTTTCAGACACCAGAGAAGCAAACGCACTCGGTCATTCGAGAAGTGAAATCGATATCTCATCAAATTCTTGGGGACCACCTGATGATGGACAAACTCTGGAAGGACCAGGTCCATTACTGTTGAATTCTCTTGAGAAAAATGTCTATGAAGGAAGAGATGGCAAAGGCATCATCATCACATTAGCAGGTGGAAATGGGCGTTCAGATGATGATAACTCAAATTATGATGGCTATGCAAACTCCCGATTTACCATTGCTGTTGCAGCCGTTACCGATTGGGGTGGTCAGTCTTGGTATTCAGAAGACGGAGCGAATATTTTGATTGCAGCCCCATCGAATGGAGGAGAAAGCGGGATTACGACCACAGACCTCAACGGTGGTTATACCAATAGTTTCGGAGGTACATCTTCTGCGACTCCTTTGGTTTCTGGTGTGGTTGCGCTCATGCTGGATGAAAATCCTGATCTTACATGGAGAGACGTACAACACATACTCGTGAACAGTGCTCGCAAAAACGATGCCAGCGATTCAGATTGGAGCATCAACTCCGCAGGGCATGACATCAACCACAAATATGGATTCGGCGTGGTTGATGCTGGACTAGCCGTACACCTTTCCACTAATTGGGACAACGTTGACCAAGAGGTAAATTGGAGTTCTGGACAAATGATTGTGAACCAACAGATTCCTGATGACTCAAATGCTTGGACCTACAAAACCATTCAGGTTAACGAAAGCATCTCCATTGAATCTGTGGAGGTCGTCTTTGATGCTGACCACGATTACCGAGGCGACTTAGAGGTCAAACTTACTTCTCCATCTGGAACAGAATCTGTCTTGGCAGAATCGCATGGAGATGGTGGTAATGACTACAATCAGTGGGTATTCACATCCATGCGTCACTGGGATGAAGATTCTGAGGGAGAGTGGACTCTTTCCGTTCGAGATACCGATTCTCCTGATGCGGGCACTTGGAACAGTTGGGAATTAATGATGCATGGAACTGAACTCATCAAAGATGCGGATGGAGATGGGTTACTCGACAATGAGGAAGGAGATGATGGCTACGGGACAGACCCTTACAACAATGATACCGATGGAGATGGCCTGCTCGATGGGTATGAAATTTTCAACACCTCTACCAACCCGTTATCAAACGATTCAGATTCGGATTTACTCGACGACTTTATTGAGATTAACCTTCATGGAACCAATCCCATGAATAATGACACTGATGGGGATTTGATTACCGATTGGGATGAAATTTATGTTACATTCTCAAATCCATTGGTATTCGATAAGGATGAAGATATGGACAGTTGGTATTGGTTTTCAGATTGTAATGACACCAATCCAAACATCTACCCCAATCAAACCGAATTGTTGAATGGTATCGATGAAAATTGCAACGATTTGATCGATGAAGGTTTTGAATCGATGGATACCGACAATGATGGCATTAATGACTACAATGAATACCATACCTGGAACACGAACCATCTCGACGAAGATACCGACATGGATGGGTTAAATGATGGGGACGAAGCCTATCTATACCTCACAAATCCTCTTGTTTTTGATAATGACAGTGACGGGGATGGATTTTATTGGTTTCAAGATTGCAATGATAGTGAAGAGAGAATTTCTCCAGATGCTTCTGAACAGTTAGATGGCGTGGACAATAATTGCAATGAAATAATCGATGAAGGGTTTACAGATCTTGATTCAGATAATGACGGGTTGTCGGATTATGAGGAATACTATGTTTACAACACAGACCACTTGGATGACGACAGCGACAAAGATACCCTTCTTGATGGAAAAGAGGTTTATGTGTTCAAGAGCAATCCACTGGTAGCAAATTTTGATAATGATACTGATACATATTTTGATTTTGAAGACTGCAATGACTCGAACCCCGATGTATATCCTGAACGAGAAGAAATATGGAATCAAATTGATGATGACTGTGACATGATGATTGATGAAAACCTTACTGAACCTCTCCCTGACCCACCGTATATTCTTTCAACATCGACGCCTGTAGATGCAAAAATCAATACCAATGGGACACTAAGTGTTAATTTTAGTGGAGAAGAAACTCAAGTTCGCTGGATTATCGACAATATTACCTACCTTGGAACAAACCTCAGCATCAATTTTGATGAAGTGAAGATATGGTCCTGGGTTGTATGCGTTGAGAACAGAGGCGGGAGTGCATGTACACAAGGTCAAATCAACGTGCTTGATGATTGCGTTTCATGCCCAGAGAGTAATCAGGATGACTTGAGAGGACAAGATGCAACTTCATTGGATTATGTTGGCTGGGCTCTTATATTCACTTCGTTTATTATCATCGTCATACTACTGTTTATGTTACTTGGCAAAAAAGGAGGGGGAAGCCTACCTACGGAATATCCAATGCACCAAGGGATTCGACCAAATCAGGCAATGTCACCCATGAATCCAATGAGAGAACAGTGGTAAGTTATTCCATTTGGATATCATGACCCATTCTTTTTGATTTTGTAGAAAGATAATCTCTATTGTGATTTCCCACACCAACAATGAGGTTTCTTCTCCCTGCGACATGGATACCTAGAGATTGCAATTGTTCCCCTTTATCCGGATTGTTCGAAAGTAACTCTACAGTTGTAATTCCAAGAGCCTTGAGCATTTTTCCAGCGATGGTATAATCTCTGGCATCGGCAGGCAGACCGAGCATAAGGTTGGCATCTAGGGTATCCGCTCCCTGATCTTGCAAATGATAGGCCTGTATTTTTGCATGAAGGCCGATTCCTCTACCCTCCTGTCTAAGGTAAAGTATGCAACCCCAGCCTTTTTCGGCTACCAACTTGAGGGCTTCGTCCAATTGTGGACCACAATCACATCGTAAACTGCCAAAGACATCTCCAGTGAGACATTCAGAATGAACTCTGATTAACACGGGGTCTGGTCCTTTCATCGAACCAAGAGTCAATGCGACGTGGTCTAAATTTGAGGCCTCATCATGAAAAACCCTGATTTCAAAATCTCCGTAAGGAGTAGGTAACTTTGCTTGTGAAGGGATTTCTTTAATCATCTTGTAACACCTTTACTAAAAAAAAGAATTCCCCGGCTTCTTCTCTGGTTTCAATTAATTCATGACCTGTACGATCAATGAGCAGGGGGAGATCATGCTGTGTTTCGGGGTCATCTGCGATGATTTCCAGAATATGTCCAGTCGTTAACTCCCGAAGCGCTTTTTTGGCTTCAGCAACCGGAATCGGACAAAGATATCCCAACACATTCAGCTGATGTGTGACCTGCATTAAACAATGGAAATGTTCCACATTTATGAAACAAATCACGTAGTATTCATGAAGTTAAAGATAGAGAGGATAGCATGGCCAGAGCCAAAGAAGACCTTTCCTGGGGAGAGGTTGCTACGCTCGGTCGTCGATATCTGCGAATACCTTTTGCTCTTTTTTTGGTTGAGGCATTCTATTGGTTCTTAACTCAACCAACCGATACTCTTGCTCCCCTTCAAGTTACAGAAGCTTGGATATGGCATCATCTCACAGAAATCATTTTTGGAGCAGGAACGAGCACGCTGACTCAACATCAAGGCTGGACAACAATGGTTGAACTTCATCATCCAGACTTCTATAGATACGCTAATGGAAACACTCTCAGCCTGTATGTAAGCGACGAATGCGCTGGTGTTCATGAAATGATTTTCATTGGAACTCTGGTCATGATGACCGATGGACTTCCTCAAAGATTTAGGTGGAAATCCGTTGGTGTAATGTGTGCTATTGTGTTCGTTTTGAACATTATTCGTTTACTTGTTTTGTATCCAATTGCGGTTTCTGGTTGTGCATCCAATCCAAACATGTTGGGATGTGAATCTGAAATGTGGAAGTTTCATACCTTTGTCTATCAATGGGGATTCTTGATCGTCCTCCTGGTTATGTGGCTTGTCTGGTTTAAGATCGCAGATGGGTCGAAAACAATACGCGAAGCGGCAAAAAAAGAACGAGAAATGTGGACTCTTCGTTACAGAACACAATGGAGCCAAGTACATTGGAGCATCTTAGGTTTGAGCCTCATACTCATTGCATACGCAATCTACGCTGTCACCGCCTCAAGTGAGGCCATGCTAGCAAGGGAAATCGTCGAGTTTTGTACATTCCAGGATATCGTTTCTTCTCAATGTAATGATGCTCAAAATGATTGGAACAATGCCATTGCTGGTTCTTGGTCAATGACAGCAATTGGATTGGTTGGTATCGCTGCAGTGAGTTTAGTCGTCCAACATCCGGATTTGGAAGAAGAATAATCAGGCTACAATACAGTAGCTTCAACTTTTTCTCCACCAACAGGCTTTGCATTGAGGGCTTTCAATGCCAACTCCACCTTTGAGATATGAACTTCAACCTCCGTGGTTTCAGGACCGACACTGATGGCGCCAATGACCAAAGCATCGGCTTTTAGTTCATTGAGTAACCAATCCTCAATTCCATTTCTTCCTAAAGGATTGCCCGTAATTTGAATTTGAACCATACCAAAAACGTCAGCAGATTCTGAAAAATCTTGAATTTTTCTGACTGGGTCTCTCTCAACATGTTCGGGAAGTTGAGGAGGTTCCACATCTTCAATGACCAAACTGTGCGTGGCGGCAATTTTGTTCAACTGTGGGACATCATCTCTTGAAACAAGTGTCCATGCTTCTCCGTCTCTTCCAATACGACCTGTTCGACCGATTCGATGGATGTAACTGTCTACATCATCGGGTACATCGTAATTGATTACCCGAGTAACGGTATCAACATCAATACCTCTTGCGGCAACATCTGTTGCAATGATGATTTTCAACTTTGCATTTCGAAATGACTCAAGTATCCTCTCTCGCTGATTTTGAGAATGATCACCATGCAAGCCATCGGCCTCAAATCCGTGCTTTTTGAGACGTTGTACCAATAAATCCACCATTCGTTTGGTATTGGTAAAAATAATAGATTGGTCTTCTTCATTCATCAAAGATAAAATTCGGCCACAAACCCACAACTTATTGCCGCGGCTGGTTCGAACGCTGCATTGCTTGATATCGGGTATATCCAGAGTTTCTGTATCTGCAATTACAAATTCTGGCTCATTCATGAATTCCATTGAAGCATCAAGGATTTCTTGTGGAAAAGTTGCACTAAACAAGAGTGTTCGAGATCTCGACTTCATCTCGCCAATTATCCAATTGATGTCAGGAAAGAATCCCATATCGAGCATACGATCGGCTTCATCTAATACCAACCATTTTGCGATGGATAGATTCACATGACCTCTTTTATTCATGTCCATGATTCTACCTGGGGTTCCAACGATGATGTCAACGCCTTTGCCCAAAGTTTTGGCTTGCTTTTCAAGGTCCGTACCGCCATAGACGGTGACAACCTTGAGTCCTTGTTTTCCTTGAACCAGATCTACCTCTTTACTAACCTGTAAAGCCAATTCTCTTGTTGGTGCGATAATTACAGCCTGCAATTTGCCAGTTGGTTCGCAATCTTGAAGCACAGGTATCGCAAAAGCCACAGTTTTTCCGCTTCCCGTTCGAGCTTGGCCGATTACATCTTCACCTGAGAGCGCTAACGGTATCGTGTCTTTTTGAACTTCTGTAGCGAATTCAAATCCTGCTGTTTGTAGCCCTTCTTGTATAGCATCCTTGAGATCCCAATCAGAAAAACCGGTTTTTGTGAACATGCGACCAACTCATATTGCCCTCAACTCAAACGGGCCACGGGCGTTGGCCCCCTCTCCACGATCAGAATGTCTCTCTTTCGAGAACCTCAGCCTTCAATTCACCCATCCAGTATTTTCTGGCATTTTCGCGAGTGAGAGGCCTCTGCATTTGTCGAACATGCTCAAGAATGTATTGTCGAAATTTGAGTGACTTCGCTCTGTTGATACCTTTGGGAGTGATTCCATCCCACAGATTGTTGAACTGCTGCAACTTGTCATTAAACTCGCCATCAGACATCACAACACCTCTTAAGCAATCGCCCCAAAACCATCTCGTCTTTAACCATGACGGCCATCTTCTACATCACGAATGGGGGTCATATTCACAGATTTCCCTACCGACTCGATAATCTCCTTGTCGATTTGTGGTACAGATGGAGCCGGTTGAAGGAAAGCGTTTTTCTCATCCTCTGAGCCACCCCATTGAACATCAAAGAGTAATTCATCTAATTCCTTAATGACCACAGGGTCTTTCTCTGACTTCCTCAATTCTGCGGCAAAGTCTCTTAGAGCATCTTCGCCCATAATCCTCGGAAGAATTTTGATACAAGCCAATCGCACATTCGGGTTTTGATGTTGGCAAGCATTCACGATCATATCTCTGGCTCGACCGTAATCAGTATCAAGCGATTCAATACAACGTATGGCGAAATCGATAACCTTGACATCGGAATCGAAAATCGCCTTCTCTGCCAAAATCGTGGCCATTTTTGGCATTCTCTGAGCCATGGGGGGTAGACATCTCGCTCCATTTTGTCGGACAACATGGTCTTCATCATCTAGTGCCCACCCAATGAGATCCCAAACCGAAGCATCCTTTTTGTGTACAAGTTTTTTGAGCAGATTAGAGGCGCTTCTCCGCCAAGTGACATTTTCTTCAAGCAACATTTCATCGATATGCAAGCATGCAACTTCGGGCCAAGTTTGGCACATTTCAGTGAGGGCTTTCCAGGCATGCTTGCTTCTAGAAGCGATACCATGTCTCAATTCAAATGCCAACGTGCTTTCGGTCGCAGAAGGGAAAATAGGAGCCGATTTTTCCAAGCACATACTCGCTGCTTTTCGTACCGACAAGTCTTCATCATCAAGGAGTACTGAAAGGTAGTCAAACAGTTCATAAGAACGCTGTAGAGCCACAATTGGTAACGAGAATAAAGCCGCTGCTTTGATGTCTGAATCTTCATCTTGCAAGGCATGTATAAGAGCACTATGTGCTTTGATCACATCTCTTCCGTGCAGTCTTGTAAGCGCCCTGATTCCATCGATTCTTCCCAAATCTTTTCTCTTCCCTCTCCACATTACCTGTGATGTTTGTTGTTCACCCATGGCTAATGGGATGATTTCATGATTGGGTATCGCGATAAATGGACCCTCTTCTATTTGAGGCGTCATGGCCTTCTGTTTCTTTGTACCACGTGAAATCGGGAGCCCGGTTCGAGGATCTCGAGCAATGAATTCACGACCCATGAAGGGGTCGCAATTCATCGTCAAACATGAACCCTTGGTCTATCGAAGAATATTGAAAGGAGTGTCGACTTGGCGAAACGTGGCCCAAGGAGATGAAGCTGATATCAAGCGAATTCTTGCAGCCTGCTTTAGAGGAAATGACACATTGTCTTCAGAAGATATCATCCGAATTTTGACATTTGAACTTGGATGGATGGATGATGAAAAGGCAGAGGTGCTCATCGCTTCATTTATCAGAAATGGGTGGTTGGTTGGAGATGTTGAATCTCTTACTCCCACCTTTTCTACAAAGAATATATCGGCACCTTTGGGATGGTTTCCCCGTATTGAAAAATTACTTGACTTATCTGGACCAACCGTACTGCAGGTAGAACCAAGAGAAAAAACGGCTCTGGCCATTAACAAACTCTCTGAAAAAGCACCCGTCACAACTGATGCACGCCAAAGAAAAGAAAGGAGATTGATTCGCTATATCTCGGATAAATCAGGACTTGGAAAGGCTGAAGTCTTACGAAGAGCAAAGCGAAAAGAAACAAGTTTTGTCGTTTGTACCACTTGGATGGCATTGTCATTGGTTGCGAGGGAACAGAATTTGGATATGGATGACATCATTGAAAGTTTATCCACATCAAGAGTCGCCTGAAGACAGTTGCTTTTCAGACAAGGATAACAAAACAGGAAGTACGACCAAACAAAGCACAAGAGATGAAATCACTGTCAACGCAGTGATCAAACCAAAATCCTGAATCAACGGCATTCTTGAAAGCATCAATACGATGAAACCCAGAGCCGTCGTTGCAGAACTGATGATGAGCGCAACGCCTGTGGTCGCAATAGAATCTTCCAGTGCTTCTCTTCTCTCCATACCTTCTGCCTTATTTCTCTCGTATCGACGCCACATATGTATNGTATANTCGATACCGATACCAATTGAAAGAGCGGTAACCATAACAGTAAGTACATTCCACTTNAAGCCNAGAATAATCATTGAACCAACAACCCACAATGTCGCTATAACTACTGGAAGCAGAACAATCAGTGTTGGCACAATTTTTCTTGTTANCAAGAACAGAACCACNAAGGAAGCAAANAGTGAGAAGGCCGTAGAATTCAGTTGGCTCGTGTTAAGAGCNGTCAACACATGATCGAGTTGAACCANGTCTCCTGTGAGATGGATGATTGCGTGATTGGCCAAAACGCCTCGAGGTTTGCCAGCTTCGTCAGTAGTACCCAACATGAGTTCAAAGTCATCAACCACCTTGTTTGAATCCGCNGANGTTCTGGCATCGACCATTATTTCATTCCTNAGATANACAATCTGATTATTCTCCAAGTGNACCGTATGGTTGACTCTGTCTGCCCAAGTATCTCCAGTCAAAGGATCTGCCACAGAATTGTTTTGTCCCAAATCTGCGTAAACTGAAGCCAAATTCAGTGTACCTTCAGCATACACTTGCCCATCACCCTTGAAAACCTTCAGCCCGTACTTTTCTCCAAAAGAAACATTTCTCAAAATCGCATCTCGAAGCACGACATAAGGCCCTTCATAGGTGGGTGATGCCGTTCTCGATTGAGTTCCTACCACTTGATCATTTGATTCAAAATCACTATGCATACCACGTAATTCTGCGAGTAGCTTATCATCACCTGGAATTGATTCCCCATCAGCAGGTTCCATCAATACATAAATGAACTTCCATCCTGCACTTTCATATGAATCTTCAAGCATGCCTCTTGATTGCATGATTTCCATATCCTCATCGAGAAAATCTGTGAGATCAAATTCCGTCTCGAGCCCTGTTGCACCAATGATNGAGGCACCCGAAATGATGATTGTTCCAAGTAAAATCGCAGCCTGTTGTTCTCTGTGGAGACTCGAAAGCCAAGAGGAGAGCCTAGGAAGTTCAAGGGTCCTTGGTGTATTTTCAGAGGTTTTTGAGAACAAAACATGCANAGAACCNACGACCAGAGTAGAAGAGACAAATGCAGAGATTACGCCAATAGCAAGTGCGAGACCAAAATATCTGATTGGGTCCAATGGAGAAAATAAATTGGCTAAGAAAGCAGCGATGGTCGTGACNACGGCAAGCGTTAGTGGCGCAAATAANTGACCGCATGTTGCCATCCATGCCTTCGATGTATCTTCCTCTGATTCCAAATAACTCGCAAATCTACGTTGNAGNTGAATCGAGTAATCAATACCCAATCCTAAAACGAGTGGAGCAACGGCCACTTCCAAAGCTGTAAATCTTCCTCCAAACAAGTTCATTAATCCATATGTCCATATGAGGGCGTAGGTTAAACCAATGAATGGAAAGAGAACCCTGTTAACAGTTCTGAATGCAAGATAGAGCAATGTAACAACAAGAATAACTGCAATTGATATGAGNAAAAGGAGATTATCAAATGCATTCTCATCGATGTCATTACTGATTAAATCGATACTTGCTGATTCATAGTTTAAGGGTGATGTGGAAGATAATTCGTTGAGTTTGTCTCTAAGGTTTCGCTGAATTTCCTGCCTCTCTTCTGTTGACAAATCGGGATTAATTTCAACGATCCACATCGTCGAAGATGCAGAAGGTTCTCCTGTACCAGTTCCATCTTCCAGATATTGGCATATTTCTCCTATGTCCAAGTCTTTATGCAAAAGTGAGGAAGAGGCNAATGCGGCTGCAGATTCAAGTTGATCATCGGCAGAAAGTGTGCATGTAACATCATCATCGACCGTTAAATCAAGAAGCGTTGGCCAAGAATCTAAATCTGAGATTTTTTCGCCGTTTGCTTCTTCATCAAGTGCTAATTGAAGAATTGAAGGAGCCGTNATCCATGAATCTACATGTTGNTTGGAAAATTGANTCATCGCTTGGACCTCTGCCAAATGTGCCGCCATGAGATGTATGGAATCTAAAGCAAGCGCATTTGAAGAATCATCAACCGTTACGTGAATAAACATCGGCCGTGACTCATCACCAAATTCTTCCGCAATTCGGTCATGAGCCAANTTGGATTCTGAATCAGGAGAGAAGTCTGAAAGTTCNGTGTGAAAGGTTGGTGGGTTGACAATCAAATTACCGAGCAATCCAAGTGTCAATAATGTACCACTAATGAATATTGGCCAAGCGAGGGAGGCGAATCGAGGAGCAAAAGAGACCAATGTCTCTTCTATCCTTCGCTCTCCCATGACTTTCGGAATTGCAATGAGTAATTAATTCAGATGGCTTTATGAAGGGAATTAATGTAATCCACAGAGACGAAAATAGATGCCAAAGTTCAATAGAAGGACCGAATTCGCCGGATTGATAGGCATGCCAGTGAAAGTTCTTGCCCGAGACAAAAATGAACTGAGACTTAGATTCGTTGGTGAAAGTCACACCAGTTTACAGGTTCTTCGTGAAAAATTGAATGCTGATGACCGTGTAGACTATGCCAACTACTTTCCGGGTCACCCTGATTTAGACGATCCAGAATTTTACGTTCGAGTTAACGGTAAGTCATCCCCAGAAAAAATTCTCAAGGATCTTGTTGATAACTTGGAAAANCAATTCTCAAAGTTATCCTTGTGAGGGCTGTCCTTTGCCCGGAGAGCTGCTTGATGCCGAAGAAATAGGCATGTCGCCACCAAAGTTAGGCCTTGGAATAGGTGGAATACTCAAAGCAAGAATACAGGATTTCAGAGTCGATGAAATTGCTACGAAAATTAAACTAGACCCCCGCGGGAGATTTACTGCTGCAATGATTTCGCTCACCAATTGGGAAACAAATCGATTTGTTAACAAACTTGCACGAATTTTAGGAATCTCTAGAAATCGAATATTCTTTGCTGGAACTAAAGACAAAAAGGCAATTACGAAGCAACTTTTTGTCATCGATGCCCCGGTTTACAAAGTTGAGANAGTAGAGATTACCGATGTTACGATCACAATTCTAGGTCGAACGCACCAAAAAATAGGCTTTGGAAACCATCGAGGAAACAGATTTACAGTAATTGTGAGAGGTTGCGCCGACGAAAACNGCCAACCATTAGATGTTGAATCTGCACTTGCAAGAGTTCACCAACGGATTGACGAAATGAACAAAGAATATGGAACCGATAAATTCCCCAATTGGATTGGACCACAGCGATTTGGAAAAGGCCGACCTGTCACCTCAGAAGTGGGACGACACGTGGTGGCTGGAAATTGGAAGGAAGCCGTCATGACCTATATCAGTATGGAAGGGAAAAATGAAAATGAAGACGTTTCGGCATTCAGAAAAATGGCAAGAGACAGTGGAATTTCTCAAGAATTAGCAGATGCTGCTCCTCAATGGCTCGAATTTGAAGCGAGGATGGTACAGCACCTTCTCACTCAACCAGATGATTGGATTGGAGCCTTTAGGAAGTTGCCGAATAATCTCCAACTCATGACTGTTCATGCTCTTCAGTCATTGGTTTTCAATCATTTACTAAGAAACAGAATTCAAGAAGGCATCTCCATTTCTGAACCAATCGATGGAGATGTCGTCGGAAGAATTGATGAAAAAGGTCAACTTGATACTGCTTCCATGGTAGAAGTTTCTGAAAGAACCATGCCACGTATCGCCAGAAATTGTTTCCTCAACAGACTNGCTGTCTCGGGTATTTTACCCGGGTCAAATGTAATGAGAAGCGGTAAAGACCGTTTTGAAAGAGAAGAAAGCATCGTTGAAGAGCTCGGATTGAAGGACGTCAATTGGACCGTTAGTGATATTCCAAGGCTAAGCACATCCGGTACGAGGCGTTCACTCTCAAGCATATACAGCGATCTTATTGTGGATGAAGTCCCTATTGTTGATCTTGAAGCTCTTGGACCACCTTGGAGCGATGGGCCCACTGATGGCAGTATATGGCATCCAGAGGGTGCATGCCTGAGATTTCGATTCAATCTTTCATCTGGTACGTATGCAACTACCCTCATGAGAGAGTTCATGCAATGCCCGCTCGACCAGCTATGATTACAATAATCCCATCGAAAGGACTTCAACTTCCCCTACTCCAACNACGGACTTAAGGGAATCCTCGAATTTATCGGAAAGGCCGCTGCCATCATCCATAACAACGTGAACTTGGACAAATTTCAATCCAAATGCGAGTGGCTTGGTTTCAACAAGTTGAACATCATATACATCGCTCTTAAATCCTTGAACATTGGAAACAATGTCATCAATCGAAANATCTTCTATCTCAGAATCTGGCATTACCTTGTAAGTTATCGCAACCATACCCATGAAAATCACCTAGGGTCCTTGAAATCCACAACTAGGGCAAACGTATGCTACACCTTGATTACGACAAAGNGGACTTCTACCAATTGCATGCCCACATTGTGGACAAGGAAATGTAGTGGAGCCTTTGTCCACCAATGGTACACCAGAAGCCGTACAAACAGTCGCTCTCTCAGTCACTATACACCCTCGGATTCAAGTGGGCCAAGACCTCTCCCTCTTTATTGTTGCTCAAGGACTCCAGCCATTCATCTTTATCAAACGCCCAGTTCTTTCAGTTGAAACAATCAATCTACCAGACCTCAAACGGCACCATCCACTGACATATTTTATGAGATCACCAGATTGAATTGTATCAACATCTAACGACCATAACACAACACCGACAATACCTGTTTCATCTATTCCACACGCAGCCGCAATCTGTCCTGTATAGAATTTGGACGTTACACATTTTGGCGGATACCGGCGAATAATTTTCAACTTTAACCCGTGGATTGGCTTGTTTGGTTCAAATCTTTTATCAGCATTCATTCAGATTGGCGATTAAGTAAACGCATCTGTCTTAGAATCTGAGATTGGTTAGATTCAGTTCCATGAGTGATGGAACGGCGTTTTCATAATTAATACAAACCTAGTCATTAGCCTTCTGATAAACCTTGAAGGTCGATTTTGTAGGAGCAACATCTGTGGATATGGAATTCTCTCCCAACCTTTGGTCCATAATTGATTCAAAGCGTTGTTTCAAATTTTTTTCCTTCGCTTTCCATGGAACATAATTTTTGCATACGAGGTAGACTTCTGAAGAAGCATTTCTACTCGACATTGGAGAAAAACGCTTGACTTTTGTGAAATGTTTTGAGACCAACTGAATAAATTCCTCAATCCCTACTCCTTGGAATAATTTCGCAACGAATGAACCACCTGGAGAAAGTAACGGAAACGTAAATTCTGCAACTTCTGCGACCAATGAGAGGGAAATAGACTGATCAATATCCCACTTACCTGTGATATGTGGAGATATATCAGAGATAATAGAATTAAATGCCTCACCTTTGAGTGAATTCAATATTCGTTCTTGAACCTCCAAATCAGTCACATCACCGGTGATGAATGTAACACCATCGACGTGTTGGCATGGCTGTAGATCTACACCAATCACTTCGCCTTTGGGACCGACTAGTTCCACCGCAACTTGACTCCACCCTCCAGGATGACAACCAACATCTAGAACTGCATCTCCAAACCTAATTACTTCGAATCTTTCCTGAATTTGTTTTAGTTTAAATGCAGANCGCGCACGATATCCGCTTGCTTTAGCCTTTTTTGACCAAGTGTCTTGTTTACCCTCTCGCGCCCATCGGTCTGCCACAGAAATCATTCTTCGTAGAACATCACGTTTTTCAATACACATGCACAATCATTCAAGTCACACGACTTTTTGGTATGTATATGGGCAGAGTGATTCTCTCAGTGTTTCTCTCTTGCTTGTGTCTTATTCAATCTTCAAGTGCCATAGTNTATGATACGGATACTACATTTGAAGAATCAGTATCCTTCAACCTGAAACGGACTATTTTGGTGGAGGAGAGGACCGCAGTATGGTGTGATATTTGTGCTGAATTTGATCCACTACTCAAAGAAGTTGCATCAAAACATGGAAACAGAATTTCAATCATCGGAGTCCACCCTTTTGACGAGATAGATCCATTTGGAAATGAAGCATCTAAGCAGAGGATGGAACGTCACGAAAACTTTAACGAAAATTTGGGAGTAACTCCAACCTTCTTAGTGGATGGAAGGATGATNTCTGANGGGTATGATGCATGGNGTGACGTTCAACAAGCCATTTTTTCCCAAGAAAATAAGAGAGANAATCCTGATTNATACAACTTNAGTTTGCAAAAAATCGCAGANGAATTAGTGCTGAANATGACATTTCCAGAGANGGGNATNTTCTCTGTTATNCTNTTAGAACACAACAAGGATGTCCCTAAAGGTGCTTCAAACCCTGGCACATCTGTACGNGATCGAGTACTTATCGANATGATAACNATTCACGCAAATCAAACCATCATCAATGGNACTGANGTGATGAGTACTGCANTTGANGGAGATAGTCTCCAAATTCAGTTTTCTGCTCCGCCAGAATTTAGTGTGATTATCGTTCATGAACCAAGTATTGANGAGGCTTTGAACAANNGANACTTTGCCCCATACGGCGTTGTTGAAATAAGTCGTCTTGAGGAANNTCCCGATGAAAATAACATCACAATTTTTTGGATTTCAATCATTACTCTCGGAGCCGGGGGCATATTTATCTGGGCACACCCTAAAAGTTCAGAATCTGATGAATCCGAATAATATATCAAAAATTCTCTCGTTTATTTCAGAAAGTAGTGAAATATCGAAATTTAGATACAAAAAACCGAATCATTGATAATGTTCCAAGAGGAGTGGGGTTCATGGGAACGGAATTCAGCGAGATCGATTCGCTCGTACCAGATGAAACGACATGGTTGGTTGAATACTATGCATANTGTAANGGAGATGAATCTCATCANCTGAGCATATTACATGCAGAAAATCAACAGGANGCNCACAAAGCTTTGNTAAAAGAATTACACCANATCTATGGGACTTTAGGACCTGTTGAAGTGAGAGTTGTTCGAATGGAAATCATTGCTGAAGTCATTGAATCTCAAGACTTTGAGAACATCTATTCCCCTTGAATAGGTCCGAATTCAATTAAGATTTGTTGCTTNTCTTCAAGNAGATGATNTTCATANGTNNTGACTTTTACNCCNTCAACNTACATCTCGANTTTGTGATATGCGTCAACTCTTTCATCGAGNACACCTGTTTCATTGAAATGCTTACCCCAGACGTCAAAGAATACTTCCAATGNNACATCTCCNGGTTCNTTCATTTCTACNTGGATTGTGCCATCATTTCCGTGNGTGTGAGTTACGTGCATGTTTTGCTCCCCATTACATTGACTTGTCGAAATACCNATNTTTNCTGGGATTTCTATTTCCGAACCATTGATGACGATTGTNATTTTAGGATGGATATGCATCTCNAATGTNTCATGATTTAAGCATTCTTTTGCNAGGGGATGTAATTCNTCTGCACTAGAGGGTAAAACCTGCTCNATGATNTCGTCATCNGGTTCAAAGAATCCCTCTGCCNTTAGAATCAGCAACAANAAAACAAGACTGANTGATGTTACAGTCCCCCAAATTGCAATGTCTTTATTCATGTTATTCCTCTTCGTAAGGAGCATTCATTGCAGAAGATTTAGGCTTCACNTANCCTTTCTTNCTTTTTCGTTCTCTAACTTCATCGCTGCTANCATCATCTGCGTNAGNATTAGACCATTTACGATTGTCATAAATGGTNAACAACAACTGANTGTTTAGAAGCGTCATTACGTGNGCAAAATGAGCNGTTGAACAGTATTGACAAAGTTTTCCAATTGCGAANTCAGCATANATGAGGTAAAAAATTACAAAAACACCGATTACCCCAATAATTCGAAGNTATGTTAGGTGGTTTCGCACCCATGATGCCATGGGATCGAGGCAAATGGAAACGANGAGCCAGAGCATGACTGAAAAAGNNAACATTCCNAGAAGACCCCAAGGTAGTCCAAGCATCGGATCAACGTTCCATTTTGCATTTCCAATCACACTTGAACAATCCCAAACGCCGTCTCCAGCACAAAAATTGCCGCTTCCTAATTCTGATGCTTTATTNTGTATCCAAAGTGTGTGNGCACTCACGGTGAAGCCACCTATGAGAAACATAACAGTTGAAGCGAGTAGTTGCCCTCGTCGTGTGGAAACAGAAGGCCACTTTTTTAGAAATAATTTACTCACAGATTCTGCAGTAAAAGGAATGAGGAGTAATAACCCGAGTAGTATGGGCACCCAGTGAAACAAAAGTTGGGTATTTGCATCCATTAATTCGCCTCCTGNGANGATAACTTTGGNACCAATCTTCCATAAGCCTCCCAAACGTCTTCACTAGAATGCTCAGGACTTGCCCAAGCGATTACACCGTTTGGTTTAATGAGAAAATATGTAGGCGTTCCTGATATTTTCCAATCGGATTTCAAATTACCATCCATAGCGTCAACATACGGGAAATTATGCCCATAATTATCCCTAAANGCGACAACATTTTCACGCGTGTACTCNCTTCCCTGNAGTGGAAGCTTTAANGCAACNGCAAGGAATTTAACATTNGCGTATCCTGTTNCGGGACTGTTATCGATTAATTGTTGATTTTCAGCAATNGTTTGNGCACTTGTTTTGCAATAACCACAATTGATATCCAAGAACTCCACTATGTACCAATCNCCNTNTGAGGAGTCCTCTTCCCAAGATTGGTTAAATTCATCATTTAAGGTAAATGAGACCCAAGAATTGCCGTCATAGGCAGTACCCTTGAGCATGGGGGCCCTATCGCCTTCCTTAATGCCAACATACACTGGATTTGTGGTAAAAGCGATGAACAGGATTCCTGCAAAAAAGATGGTCATGATCAAAATACCGGCATCAGTCTTTGCAGCACCTTCCTGATTGGTTGATGGCAGTTTCATGAGTTTAACGCAAGCCGATTTCCTTGATAAGGGCTCGTACTGTATGGCGTACTGCCTCTTTACTATTCATGGAGGGAATGTATCCTAATTGATTTAATTTGTCAATGGCTAATCGTGCACGAGGTATGTCTCCTGCCCAACCCCGATCTCCTCCTGTGTAGTCGATTAAAGCGTCATGATAACCCGTTTCTTCAACCACTGTTTCGGCTATTTGCCTTACTGAAATGGTATCAACGCTTCCTAAATTACAAAGATTGAATGGTAAATCAGTATGCTCAACAACGTGAAGAATAGAAGTAACACATTCTTTAACTTCCATGTAGGATTTTTCTTGGAGACCATTCCCCAATACTTCGAGTCTATTTGGTGTTGCATTAAGTTTGTTGATGAAATCAAAAATAACACCATGTGTGCCTCTCTCTCCGATGATATTTGCAAATCTAAACACCCAGGCTTGGAACCCAAAAGTACCTACCCATGAGCCAATCAAACCTTCTGCAGCAAGTTTCGAGGCTCCATACAAGGAGATAGGAATGGTCGGACCATATGTTTCGGGTGTTGGCATTGGTGCGTTTTCGCCATACACAACAGATGATGAGGCAAACACAATTTTGTCTACTCCCGTTAATCTCATGGATTCAAGAACATTGTAAGTTGCTACTGTACCATGACGTAAATCTGTGTCGGTAATTTGTGTCCCAAGTCGAATGTCCGCGTTGGCAGCGAGGTGAAAGACCATCTCAATACCTTCAAAATGTTGAGCCATGCCTTCTAAATTTGTTAGGTCGTGATTAATGTGTTCAACATTGCCATCGTTTATGTGGTCTTGTATGAATGATAATTTTCCAGAGCTGAGATTGTCGATCACAACGACATTATCTCCTCTTTTCAGAAGTGCATCAATGAGATGGGAACCGATAAAACCAGCACCACCAGTTACCATGACTCGCATTATTGACCCTGATTGATTCAATGTTTGATTCTTTTTCTTTTATGATAACTTTGATTATCGTAAATTTGGTTAGCCCAATTCGACCAAAGANTCAGGAGNANATAAAAATGAATAAANAAATGAAAGATGAAGAAAATAGCAACCTATTNGTTGGGTATGTGCGAAAATCANATGCAGGTGGAGCTTTGAAAATNTCGATNCACAATGAAGCATTTCAAGATTGCCAAACATACACCTCAGCAGATGGAGAAGTATACACTCAACTTCTCATTGGCATGAAAGCCTTGCTTCGAATCTTAAACGATGAGAAAACGGTCACATCGATCTCGCAAATCAACGAATAAACAATTCTAGACGGGCGGTTTCAAAACCGCCCGTCTGGTTTATTCTTGTGCCAAAAATGGCTTGATGTAAAGATAATTTTTCATTTAATTCTGCCGAAGGACATAAGTGGGAGTGGTGTCGGAATAGAACCAATGGGCACGGTCACTGACCAACGTGTAATCGTTGGAATGCCGATGTATAACGAAGAAGAAACCATTGGAACTGTCGTCACNCAAGCTCTTGATTATGTCAAAGAAGTGATTTGTGTAGACGATGGATCTTCTGATTCAAGTGCATTAATCGCAGAAAGATGCGGAGCAAGAGTNATCAGGCATCGAGTCAATAGAGGATATGGAGGCGCATTGAAGACAATCTTTTCCACCGCTTTGGAGGATGATGTCGACATACTTGTGGTCATGGACAGTGATGGACAACACCGAACTTCTGAAATTAAAAGTTTGATTCAACCAATCATNAATAACGAGGCTGATGTTGTTATCGGGAGTCGATTCACTGAGGGTGGAACTGGGACAGATATGCCACTATACAGAAAAGTGGGCATTAAGGTCATCAATGCAGCGAATAACCTATCCAGTGACTTGGATATCAAAGATACGCAATCAGGCTTCAGAGCTTTTTCTAGACTCGCTATCGAAAAATTACGATTCGAATCCGAAGGCATGGAGTTAAGCCTTGAAATGCTCAACGACGCTCATGAAAAGAATTTGAAGATNACAGAAGTCCCCGTTGACATTCGTTACGATGTCCCCAAAAGCAGNAGTTTCACAGCCTTCAGTCATGGATTAACNGTACTCCTCTATGCCATGATGACGCTTTCTCACAAAAAACCACTTTTAGTTCTCGGCTTACCTGGGCTCACATTATTCGCTACCTCTGCAGCTATGGCGCTTAATCTTGTATCAGGTTTCACTGAACAAGTCGATATGTTCCTTGGACCTGGTCTCACAGCCATATGGATCGGCGTGCTTGGATTAGCCATGATGGCAACTGGTCTTGTACTTCAAAGTGCAAGAAATTTCCTGCGACACATTCTGGTTAAGGAATTCACTCGAAATTGATGAATTTTAACGCAGTGTTATTGACCAAGAGGCACGAGGGCCATTCATGAGAGAATGGCCTCAGAGATTTGAGGGCTTTCTCCAAAAATCTTCAGAAATTACTGAAAGAAGGCTTGAATCAACCTATACAAGCCTCCTTACCCAACCTAAGACCGTTGTTGTCTTGGCCGCAATTGTTGCAATTTGGATGGGATATATCGGGAGTAATTTTGCCACATTGATTGAAGATGATGTAGAAATATTCCTTCCACAAGGAGCCTCATCATCAGAATTACTTTTGGAAGTCCGTGAAGAATGGTCTACAGATATTTCTGTCATTTACATTCAATCTCCGAACGTTGAATTTCCTGGTGATAATTCGACGAACATCACAAATGTGAACATACTCAGAGAAATAAGTTGGATTGAGGGTGATGATGAAAATCGTGGGGAAAGCGACCTCAAGCGAGGCATTGATTGGAATAAAGAGGACAGAGGTAAGGATGATGGAGTACTCTGGATTATNTCGATTGCCCAGGTTATCAAAGAAGTAAANTCAAGCGATGGTCGATTTAATCTGGCAATGTGTGAGAGTGGACTCAACAATAGACTTGGAGGTCTCATCAACTNCGAGGCCGCACTAGCTGCTAGCGGAGGAGGTGGAGATTACACCATTCCTGACCAAGATCGAATCGATGAAATCATCGGGAGATCAGGAGGCAGCATCGATGCTTTGGCAAGAGATACCAACGGGGATGGCGTTTGGGATACCACTGCAGTTTTAGTTGGGATGACTCATGATATGTCAGTAACGGGCAGATGGCAAGATTTTTCTGATTTTTTTGTCCATGTAAACGAAGTCATTAGTATCGAAAATAGGCCCTCTGAGTATGCGATTACTGACATGACTTTGACAGGATTATCCAAGGTGCTTGAAGATATTTCTGAGGCGATTTATCATGATCTTGTAGATATGTTGCCAATTTCACTTCTCTTAACGGTNTTAACCATTACATTATTACACAGAAGTTGGAAAGTGGTCATTATATCTGGAACACCGATTATCATGGCTTTGGCTGTTACCTTTGGTTCTGCCGTCTTACTCGATATGACACTGACTCCTATGATTATCGCTACTTTCCCTATACTCATTGGTTTGGGTGTGGATTACGCCCTGCATATGGTTAATCGCATTGAAGAGATAAGACGAAAGAAAGTAATGGAACATGACAATGAAAACGATCGAAGAAGAAGGAANGGGCTCCCTCCAATCGAAAAACCTGATTTTTGGGACCTCAATTTTTACAGAGATTGCGTCATTGGAATGACAAAATCCACTGGCGTTGCAGTTCTTCTCTCAGGTGCTACCACCGTTATCGGATTTTCAGTCCTCATCGCTCCCTCGATAGTTCCGATTATACCAATTCGCTCTGTTGGTTTGACCTTGGTTGTAGGCATTACCTCTACATTGATTTTGAGCCTTATTCTTGTACCTGTTCTCGCTTGGTTGTTGAGATTCAACAAAAGAACGAATCCATCAATGTGGAANGGTATCGGACGAGTACCGATTCAATCTTTTGTCATCATTTTACTTATCACCGTTGGAGTTACTGGTTATGGTTTAATGATGATNGATGAGTTATCNAAACCCATTACTGGTTCAAGCGAAGCACCAGATAATATCGCATCGTTAGAAACACTAGCTGAATATTCGGAGGAATTTGATGGCGGTCAAACCTCTTTATTCATTTTTGATGCCTCGATAAGGGGGGAGAGAAATGATACATCCGCCATTCGCGACCTTCCNGTTTTGGACAATATGGATGCCATTGAAATGAAAGTTGACAAAGTAAACCAAACAAATACTACGAGTGTTATCACCTTCTTGAAAGCCATCCCTGTTACAATTGAGATAACAGAAGGCGTTACACTCTACGAGGGCTCTCTATGGGATTTGCTCCACGAAGAATGCTGGGAGTCAAATTCTCCCGAATGTATTCACTGGATGGCTCTAGATGCAGATGTAAATGGCGGTGGAAGAGAAGGAATGAGAAGAGACATGGTCGATGTAGTATTCGATACGCTTTCGCCTGAAGTACTCTCAATGCTTACAAACAGCGATGGAACGAAGGCTTTAGTTTATGTCACGCAGCCCTATTTGAATCTAAATTATGCGGGAGGTTTGAGAGAAGATATCGATAAAATGCTCGAAGAACCTCTTCCCGAGGAAGGTATCAGAATTTCACCCCTTACAGGAGGACTTCCTGTAAGTTTGGACATCAATGAAGGCATACATGATTCTCAAAGTCAAACAACGATCATCACACTCATCGTTCTAACTCTCGTACTCATGGTTATGTTTCGCTCTCCTCGACTGGGCATTTATACCATGATCCCTGTTTCTGTTGTCATCTTATGGCAGCCGTTACTTATGAGGTCTGGAGATGTGAACGTGAATATTTTCACTGCCATGATCGGCACCATTGTATTTGGTATCGGAGTAGATGATGCCATACACGTGATGCATAGAATTCAGGAAGAAAAGGAAACACCTGTNGGCATTTCAAAAGCAATCAGTGAAACTGGACAAACTATTTTTGAAACCACAATCACCACTGTGTCAGGATTATGTGCAGGGCTTTTCCTTGCTTTCCCTGGTTTGGAAAACTTTTTCTTGTTGATGATGGCACTGATTGCTTTTGCTTTCCTCACAAGTGTGTTTTTATTGCCTGCAACCATTACTGCAGAACATGTAATTCGGCAAAAATTACAGAGAAAGGACTCTTGGATTGATTTTGGCGATGACCCTGTATTATCATCTGAAGATATGTCAAGCATTGATGCNGTTTTAGAATAAGGGGGGGAGCAGGGAGTAAGCCCCTTTCTGTTCCCTTTCGGTGACTGCATTCAACTTAGCATCCTACCTGTCTCTAACGTGCAACATCAGTGAGACGATTTGGACTTGCTCCAGTGTGGTTGATCGTTCCATCAAAATTCAAGCAACCTCGTCGTTTCCGATTCATTGTACACACCTGATTTTGTTCGTTTCTTCTTCATTGACCTGGCCATTTCTGTCCACCGAATTCTTTCGGACACCTGCACTATGGAGAGGGGACTTTCCTCAGGGTCGAACCCTGTCAGCAGTCCTCCTGCTCCCCCAGCCAAATGCAAAAGAGGTAGGTTATGTAATTACCTCAGAAACGAGATGTGGAAGAATTACTCAATGCAATTCGCCATTTTCAAAATCATGATTGCGTGGTTTTCTTAACATCGAAATCATAAGGATCAATAGAAGAAGAATCACAAAAGACACGAAGGAAAGAGAGATTCCATCTGCTTTTTGATATGTTTGGGAAATGAATGCATCTCCGCTTTGAATTACTTGCACCGTATCAGAAATCATTACTTCACCACTGAGTAAAGTGAATTCAAACCAATACGTTCCTTCCAAATCCGGAGTCCAATCAAACGTTATATTATTCGAAGAATTTGCCCTTACTTGGATATTGTAGACGCCTAACTCAGTCTTCTCTCCTTCTGCATTTACAACTTCAACCTTGACTCGACTTTCACCATCAGCCATTCCGGTGTTCACTACATCAAAGCGAATTTCAGCATTCATTTCTGTTAGAAGATTATCTGCAGGNTCGATATGAATCGGNACGGAAGAGAATGAAATGTGTGGCTCTCTATTTTCTAATNNCACGATTCCAAGAGGGGTTAACTCATTATTTGAAGCGGTCTCCAAATCATTTCCTGCAATATCTTTACCAGTTACCCAAACTCTCAATTCAAATGCATTCGTCCTCGCATTAGCAGGTATGACGTCTCCTAGGTTGACAATGGCATTCATCGGGATTCGTTCACCCTTGGTAATTGCAGATGAAAATTTAACAGAGGTATTTCCAGAATGAATAGGAAATGCTTGAACTCCAACTTTATTGATTGACCAATGTAGTGTCATCGAAGAAATGTTAATGCCTTGGAATTCATCTATTTCAAATTCCAAAGTAATATTTGTCCATAACCATTCTGGAACAATTTCATCCATGGCAGGAGATGTGAGGCCATGGATTATATTTTCGCGAACAACTTTTGGAGAAGTTGAATCTACAATCAGAATTTGATTGAAATCCTGAGTTCTCTCAACGGCTCCTTCTGGTAAATTTCTCCCTTTGACCATGAGATCAAAGATTCCCTCTTCGGAAGGAGTGATGAATGGTATATCCGCTCGGCCTTCTGAAGCAACTGAGTAGAATTTTTGAAGACCAATCTCTAACTCAACACTGAGTTCAGATTTCATGAATGAATGGTCTCTAAACCAAAATAATTCAACAATCAAAGAGTGGTTAGCATATGGCTGAACCCAAAGGCTCGCATTCGAAATCTCACTATTCTCAACATCAACATAAAATTCCGAAGAAAAACGCCACGTTAATTGAGGCACACTCGATTGGAAGAGTTGTCCAGAGTAATCTTCAAGACTGATGAAAGCATACCGATATATCGAAGGGTCAGGGTTAAAGTTCCACTCAAATTTAATCTTAAACTCTAGAAATACCTCGGTATCAAAAATGGTGCTGTTCTCTGGTAAACCACAATGTATGAGGATGACAGAAGAATCACTTGAGGTACAAGAATTATCTTGCTGCTGCCAAGTGATAAGAATGTCTTCGCTATTTTCATCCGCATCCAAATTCAATGTTACCTCTTTCACATCACCAATGCCATTATTATCACTCAGTTCGATCTGAAGTGTGTATACTTCTTCTGGATGAAGCCATCCAGAAAAATCATGTTCCCAAGCAACTTTTTGCACATCAAATGAAGAGGGCTGGTCTTCTTCTAAACTAATTACGAACATTGGATGAGAGGCATTTCCGGTGTTTTGAACCATATGGCCTGCGGGGTCTGATATTTCCAACCATCCTTCGATGAAGTCTCCTACTGCGTATCCATCCATTTTTAGATCTAATTTGTATTCACCATATGGTGAATATATGTCAGAAGGAATCTCTAGGTTCCGTTGAGAAATTGTGCCGTCTCTCGAATCCCTGAGGAAAGCCTTGGCATGAAGAGGCAAAATTGGCCTATCGCTTATCACAAATATACCCTGAACATCCTGCCCCTGAGAGACATGATGTAGTGGTTTAAGCGAACTAGAGATTAATTCGGGTGGTGTCTCATCGAGCACAAAATCTGCAAGCATTGGATCATAAGCCGTAAATGGTTGATTTGCGAGGGGTATAATCTCAATATGTATTCGAGATTGTGTTACACCAGTTTCAAAGGATATTGGAACATTATAGAGGCCATTCTCGCAAACATCTGTTTCACCGACCAGAACACCATCTTGATATGCCTTTATCATCACATCTCCTGATCTTGGAGATGATTCCAAGCCTTCAAACGTGAGTTGGACAAAGACACTACTATTGCCATCTTGGTTAAAAAATGCAGATTCAGGATGTGATCGCATACCGTTTTCTGACAAAACACCCCAAGCAGCTACTGATAATGACTGTTGAACACCTAATTGAGAACCTAATCCAAGAAGGTATTCACCTGGTACGCTGAAAACTCCATCCATGTTGATTGATAGGGAAAGCCGGAGGCTTGGTTCAGAAGGCCAAGAAGCGTCTATCCTTAATTTATGGAAAAAATGAATGATTTGTCCGTCGACAACTAAACTATATTCTGCTAAATCGATTAATCCCGAAAATTGACAATCTTCCTTATCCGCTGAAGATTTTACCATGCAAATAACATCTTCAGAATGATAGGTTCCATCAACAAACAAGTATGCAGCCCAGTTTTGTTGATTGAGATGAGTTTCAATATCAGAAATTCCAAGGCTTGAGAGGTCTAAACTTGAGGTCACTTCAACCCAATCATCCGATGCAGTCAAGGTCGATAGGGACTGATTAAGGGTTACTGTGCTCGAGGGTGGGGATGGTGAAAAATCAACTGATTTTAGCGTCATCGAGATAGAACTTGACCTATCCATTAAAACTGGTAATTGGACTTCTTTCGTTCCTTGATTTGAGGAAATCGAAGGGAGCATGGTGTTTATTGAGCGAGTAATTAGATCATTTACTCCGCCTGAAATCATTATTTTGTTATGCCAAATGACCGAAAGACCACTAACAAGCATTGGTCCGGGAGATCCTGTTACAACAACTTCTACTTCTTTGAAGTATGATCCACCAATCATTTTCTTGTTGGATGATGCATCGATTCCTTGGTCAATTATATCTAATTCAGATTCACTGAGCTGTACCCATGTTGCCTGTGATACGGTGCCAACTAATTTTTGCAATACTTCATTACCATCGATTTTGAACACAATATCTAGGTTGGAGATAGCAACATCCAACGGAGATAGAGTAAATGAAAGACCATTGAGTTCATTATTAGGAGCCAAAAAAGATATTTTTTGTTCCAAGGAAGTCCCTAAAAGTAAATTTTTAGAATTTTCACCATCGGTAAAAATCGTTTGAAAACCCCAAGATTGTAGAGATTCATCAGCCATAGACCATTCAAGAATTCCATCAACTCCGACATCAATCCTAGGGTTCATTGGTGTTTGATGGTCATCAAGTTCAACTCTAAAACCATCAACTTTCCATGTGCTTGAGCCTGTCCACTTGAACTTAAGTTCTCCCATAGGTTTGGAAAGAGTTTTTGTGCGATTCAACTCAAGCGGTTTCCATTGACCATCTGCATCCAGATACGACAGTTCACCCTGACCTGAAAAATCAAGATATGGCTTCAGTCGTCCAATAGGAGAATTGAATCCCCAAGCCGGGGAGATGAAAGAATCCGAAGGTCCACCGCTGATTTTCCCTCCAGAGTAGGTTGCACCATTCAAGGACCAGCCCTCAAGTATTGGATCATTATTGAAGGATTCTTGAATTTGGCCTTCCATATGCAAACCATAGATGATCGGACTCCCGTTTTCTGAAGCGCCTAAATCGATGCGTATTCTCAAGGAGCGATGTTCATCTGTATCGATACCAGCCAAATCAAATTTCATATCTGTTCGCTCTACATAACCTGGGATGCTATCAAATGTTGACCCATCAACAATTGTCCAAGAAAATTCGGCATCCATAGGTATCTCTGCATCGAGGCTCATAAGCCCATACCTGTCTATATTTGTCTTAAAGTCACTATGCCCTTCTGGACCAAAAGCAGGTGATGTCCAATTGCCTTCACCATTACCCACACCATTTTGAGGGATGATGATGACATTGTCAATCCATGCCGTATCTGAGTTTGAATTAACACTACCATCTTTTTCATATTTCCAAGTGTAAGTATGTGTNCCGGCTGCGGCTGTGAATGAATGAGTACCTGAGTTAATGCCGGACCATCGCATCTGGTAGTTACTGTACCTACTNCACGCTGTATTATCAATACAAAAAATCAGATAATCATAATTGTTTTCTGAAGAAACCTTGTAGTCAAAGAATCCATCGACTGCAAATGGAGTCGATACCTGCACCTCAAGGGCAGTCGACTGTCCATGTGTTATGCCTCCTGCCTTTGCTGAATATGTACCAGAAATTGCATTACTNGATTGAACATTCCAAGAGGATGAACCTGATGTCGTCCAATGAGATTGTAGGTTTCCGGATTCAAAATTATCTGAAAAACCATCAGGTAGAAGACTCATCCCTTCAGATAAATTAACATCGATTCCATCGAAGATTGCATCAGAGTGTTCAAAATCTATTTGATTTTTCCAACTAAATGCCCTGTTAATCGGCCAAACTTTNGGCTCTAATTCAAGTTCAANTTCATTGACTACATGGTTGTTTGGAACNTCTATGTGTGCCTGAGTAGAAATACCATTTGGACCAGTGGCTACTACAATATCNACGGTCTCAGACTCNNCTAATGCAGCAGCATTTCCTATTGGAGTGAAAACCATCCCCAACATCAGAGCGACCAAAAAAAATGGGATACGGCCCATTCCCATACAATAGCCTATTCTTCATAGTACATAATTCTCTCATTGAAAATCCATATTGACTTGATGCATGTATCGNGACCATGGCAGAGGTTTCCGAACTAAAGAGGTTAGCCGGGATAAGGGCATGCGATTTTGTTGAATCGGGGATGCTTGTCGGATTAGGAACAGGTTCGACTGTTCGATATACGATTCTGGAATTAGGTAAAAGAATGAAAAATGATGGACTGAAGATTAAAGGAGTGCCTACAAGTTTGGCCACTGAATCCTTATCACTTGAACTTGGCATTCCACTCATTGAACTACCTCCTGATAAAAAATTGGACATTATTATCGACGGAGCGGATGAATTCGATTTAGGATTCAACCTGATAAAAGGAGGCGGGGGTGCTCTCCTTAGAGAAAAAATTGTGGCACAAAGAGCTTTGAGGATGATCGTGGTTGCTGACCAAAGTAAACAGGTGAATACTCTAGGTAACTTCCCCCTCCCAATCGAGGTGACCCCATTCGCTCATGAATGTACGATGAATGAAATTAAAGAAATCCTTGATTGTGAAGTGATTATTCGCAAAGTTGATGGAAATATATTCAATACGGATAATGATAATTTCATTCTCGATGCCCATGTAGGTCCAAAAATTGAGAATCCAAAGGAGATTGAAAGTAAATTATTGCAAATACCCGGTGTTGTACAAGTGGGTCTATTCGTAGACATGTGTGATGACGTAGTACTTGCAACAAAGGACGGGATAGAGGTTCTTTCAAAATAGAGGAGTAGGTTTTGCGGCAAGAGTAAATAGAGGGAGTACCCCGCCACCAGTGGGCCATTAGCTTAGTCAGGTAGAGCGACGGACTCTTAATCCGTAGGTCGCGGGTTCGAACCCCGTATGGCCCGCTCATTGAACACGGTCGTTCCTGATGAACCTCGTATTGAAGCAAGCGCATCCCCAGGCTGACAAATAATGGCCTGAAGACTTGGTTTAATTTGAACAGCGTCAATGAGAGCTGCTACTTTTGGACCCATGGAACCGACGGGAAATTCTCCATTTTGGAGATGTTTCTCTGCATCTTTCAATTCCATTTTGCGAAGAATTTCTTCATTATCTCCTCCAAAATTTAATTTGACGGCATCAACACCTGTTGAAATTATCAATGCATTGGCATCCAATTCTGTGGCCAACATGCCTGAGAGATGATCTTTGTCAATAACTGCAGGAACGCCCAACCAGTGCTCATCTTTGCGGATAACTGGTATGCCGCCGCCTCCACCACAAATTACGACCGCACCTAATTTGACAAGAGAATCAATAACATCCAAATCGAGAACATGGATTGGTTTCGGTGAGGCTACAACTCTTCGAGGTCCATTAATCGTCTCTGCAATATCCCAATCATTATCAAAAACACGCTGATCTGAAAGTATTGGACCTACCGGTTTTGTTGGGTGCAAAAACGCATCATCTTCTGGAGAAACTTCTACCCTAGTCAAAATGACAGCGGTTCTTTCAGGCCTTCCCCTTCGATCCAAAATAGAGTCAAGGTTGAGCGATAGTTCATGTCCAATCATTCCTTGAGTTGCTGCTACCCACGAATCCATTGATTGATTATTTTCGCTGTCAAGTTGAAGCAATTCACCTACCTGTGGTCCGTTACCATGAGTTAGAACAACGCTCCATCCAGCTTCAAGAAGATCGACAACATCACTGAGNACTTTTGCTAAAACCAAAGCCGTTTCTTCNAANCTACCTCCTTTNGGATCTGACAATGCATTTCCTCCGATAGCATAGACAACCAACTTGCTCATANCGCCTCCATCTTTGTTCCTGTTTTCAGTATTNCCTCTAAATTTCNTTGAAGCGAGGCATTCAAACACAATGGTTCACACGCCATTACATGGCGAAGACATTTTGGATTGGAGATGTTCAGTCTGGAATTCACNATGAACAAGAAATTGTGTTGCAGGGTTGGGTGAAAAGAGCAAGAGGTTCGAATAAAATTCGCTTTCTTGTGCTCAGAGACTCAACTGGATCTATCCAATGTGTGGCAAAAAAAGATATTGTTGGTGTGACTATTTTCGAGGCTATCGCCTCTGCATTAATCGAAACTTCTGTTGTNGTTNACGGTAAAGTACGCGNAGAGGAGCGNGCCCCCGGCGGTCATGAAATTGATATTTCAAACTTCGAAATTGTTGGGGAAGTCAACCCTGAAACACCGTTTCCGATTACAGAATCAGCCATGAAAAGCGCCGATGGCGGAGAGACTGAGTTTTTGTTGGATAACCGCCACCTGTACCTACGCACATCCCGGATGACAAATATGCTCAAAATTCGCTCAAGTGTATTTGGGGCTATCCACCACTACTTCCGAAACAAGGAGTTTACTGAGTATCAGGCCCCTTGCTTTGTTGCAGGAGCAGTAGAAGGAGGCTCTACANTGTTTGAAGTCCCATATTTTGGGAAGAAAGCTTACCTCACACAATCATGGCAATTATATGCAGAAGCTGCAATGCCTGCACTAGAAAGGCTTTACACGATTGCACCATCATTTCGAGCAGAAAAAAGCAGAACAAGGAGGCATCTAACCGAATTTTGGCATGCTGAAATGGAAATAGCATGGGGTGGCAATGAAGATGTGATGAACCATGGAGAAATGTTGGTNCGTNATATTGCAAAGACGCTCCTTGAAGAAAGAGATGAAGAGNTAAGAGATATTGGTAGAGATTTGAAATTGGTTGAGAGATATGCAGATAACCCTTACCCAAGGATGCGCTATGACGAGGCAATTGAGATACTTCAGTCAAAGAATGTGGAAGTTGAATGGGGTCAAGACCTCGATTATTCCAAAGAAAAAATACTCACACAAGACTTTGATGTACCTCACTTCCTAACTCATTACCCAAAAATTGCCAANCCATTTTACCATCGAGTAGATCCTGAAAATGAAAATTACGTATTGTGTCATGATTTACTGGCTCCAGAAGGATATGGAGAGATAATCGGTGGTGGAGAGAGAACATGGAGTGAAAAAGAAATTCTCGAACGTATTGATGAAGAAGGAGTCCCAAAGGAGCCATACCAATTTTACATCGACACAAGAAGTTACGGAGGCGTCCCTCATGGNGGTTTCGGGCTCGGTGTAGACCGCGTATGTGCTTGGTTGAGTGGGGCTGAACACATCAGAGAGGTAATTCCATTTCCAAGAGACTCAAGGAGAGTCACGCCTTGATTTGATCCATTTTTGAATCGACTCAAGTACCAAATGAAGATCTTTTATTCTAATCACCTCGTCAACGTGCTGGAGTGGGCGATCATCATATGGATTGAAACAAATAGCGAATCCGCTTTGATGAAACATATCGATATCACCTGCTGAATCTCCAATTGATATCGTTCTTGATTTTGGTATGGATAATCTTCTTTGCAAAATATTGACAACGCTTCCTTTGCCATTCATCTGCACTTGATATCTCCCAAACAATTGAACTTGACCAAATTCGGAAACCCAACCGTTGGTAAATACATGCAACTTCGTGTCATAGTNAGAGCGATTATCGATGCCACCCCACCTCCGCCTCCAACTTTCTGTTGTGGGATAATCTGAAGCAATCTCTCTGGCAGTTTCTTGCATACCTCCACTGATAATTGCGACATGATGTCCTTCATCCAGTAAAGTTTCGATACAATAATGAAGATTTTCCATGAGTGGCGTACCATGTGCTAACCTTCTCAAGGTTTGATCGGTGAACGCCTCACACGCTCCCTTTATGAGTGCTAAATCCAATTTCAGCCATTCCCATTCGTCAAGTTTTCCTTGGTTATACAAATTCAATGATTCATCATTATTGATTTGTAATTTGTCGTAGACAAATTGCCATGTTGAAAAATGGTCGACTAAAACCCTGTCCATATCAAAACATATCAGATGAGGTAGCATTTCTTCACCTAGTCTGAGGTTGCATCTTCATATTGTGCTTTGAATTGCTTCACCTGTTTTCCCATGATATACAAAATGAGTCCGACCATCATTGCAAATAATCCGATGAGTGTAACGGCAACCACCGCTAGTGTAAATCCAAGAGAGGTTTTGTTCAATTCATTGAAACTATCTAAGACATCACCAGATAGTTGGTACCCCACAAAGAATAGAACAAAACCAGGGATTCCAAACAAAAGAAGTGGATGTCGAGTATGGATGACCCAGTAAAACCACTGGGCGAATCTTGACGCAGATGTCAATGATTGACGTTGATTGATTTCAGTGGCAGGGTTAGGGTGAAGGACACGGACTGAAAGATGGCCGGGTAAATCTTGGGAGGATTGTGCTGACTCCAGTTCTGAAAGGCTATGCAGGCCTTTTGATGACAAACATAGATGTTGAAATTTCACATCGCTAAATGGTACATTAATTGGGTCATCTATCACCAGTGTACCAGACAAAAGGGACATATGCACGTCCCAATCTTCATTTGAACGATTGATAAGCATCGGTAAATCTTTCAGCCTAAATGATGATGTAATGTGGATGATAATATTTTTCTCGAACATTTCCAATTCACAGATTTTTTTTGCAATTTCATTCGCAAGCGGTCGATTATCAAATTGGATACTTGAGATTGATAACTTCTCTGCTAGTTCAACCGTTCCATCTTCACTTCCATAATCGAATAAAACCACTTCTTCACAAACATCTTCTGCTTTTTTCACAAGGGAAACAAATCGAATTTCGATATCTTTACCCAGGAGGATGATTCTTCTCCGGCTCACACCCGTTCCTCAAGTTATGTTTCAAGAACTTCGTGGCTTCTCAAACGAATAAATATTCAATTTTTCACTTCACCAGATTTTCCGGTGGTTTTTTGACAACGAAGAATGCCCAAGTATTGAAGAATTAACAGAAATATATCTTCTAAGCAGCAAGAGATTCATTTGATGGATGTGATTGGAAGTCATGTTCGAGCAATGGAACATTGGCGTTGTGATTCCAGCCAAAAATGAAGAGAAACACATCAAGAATGTCATTGATACATTACCTTCATTCGTTGATAAGTATGTATTGGTGAATGATGGTTCAATTGATAATACAGTTGATGAATCAGGTGCAAAAAACGTGATTCATCTAGATGGAGAAGGTGTAGGGGCAGCGATTGATGCTGGGCACAGATGGATGCTTGAAAGTATGGAGAAGCCGTTCATTAGTGTAGTNATGGCNGGTGATGGTCAAATGAATCCCCTGGAGATGGAAACATTGCTTCTACCAATAATCCAGAAAAGATGTTNACATGTGAAGGGCGATCGAAGTTCACATCAAACAGGGCTAGGTAAAATGCCCTTCATTCGAAAATTTGGGACTTTTTTGTTATCCTTCATCATGAGTTTAGGATGTGGAAGAACCGTAAAAGATCCTCAATGTGGATATACTGCTACTTCAAATGAACTTCTTGAGCAATGGGATTGGACGAATTCGTGGAAAGGCTATGGTTATCCAAATTGGTGGCTGTTGAAACTTACTCATGACAAAAAGAATTTCGAATCCGTTCCAGTTGAATCAATCTATAGAAATGAGCATAGCGGACTTAAAATTTCATCCTTTTTTTCAAAGGTAGCACCGATGATGTTTTTTGCGTTGCATAGAAGGTCCAAAGATTGGATCAAAGAGGATATGGAAACAATGCAATCTATTTGGGGCATTCCAACTGGTATGTTTTACATTGGGGGCTGGGGTTCTTTATTGCTCAATATTTTGACACTCGGNGAATTTTTTTGGAGTTTTATAGGGGTGCAGATACTGTGTTGGTTGATTGCTCATGGGTTTGACCGCTTATGGGTCAAATCAAAAATCATGGAAAAAGGGGTTTGATAATGCCAGATGTCATTGTTTTTGGATATGGATTAATTGGCAAGTATGTATCTCTACATCTTGCGAAAAGAGGAATTAACGTCACGGTAATCGATCAAGAGAAGAAACACTCCGAACACCAAAACATAACCTTTNTTCAGACCAATGCCTATGATTATGTAACCAATATAGTTGAAAATGATTTTGTCATCAACCTTCTGCCAGGCCAATTTGGACACGAGATAAGAAAANAACTNATTTCAAGAAAAATAACACTCGTTGACGTAGCATTCTCTCATGAATTACCTCATTCACTTGATGGGTATGCAAAAGAAGCCGGTTCGAGTGTNATATGGGATGTTGGGATTGCTCCCGGTTTGTCAAACATGCTTGTTGCGGATGCCCTTCAAGAATTAGGACATCTTGATTCTGTAAATATCATGGTAGGGGGAAACCCGCTTGAACCNGATGATAATTGGTCGTATATGGCACCATTTTCTCCTGTTGATGTGATTGAAGAGTACACTCGGCCTGCAAGGATTTTGCAGGATGAAGATATAATCATCGTACCCGCTCTTAGTGAAAAAATAGAGATACGACATGATGAACTGGGAATGTTAGAAGGTTGGATTACGGATGGATTGAGGAGTCTTGTAGAAAATATTGCTTGTANAGATATGAAAGAATATACACTAAGGTGGCCGGGACATATCGATAAATGGCTTCGTTGCAAAGATGGTTTTGACTTGGGAGAATTACTTGATNAATGGAAATTCGACCCTATGGTCAAGGAATTTACATGGCTGAGAGTGGAAGCCTCAGGAAACGATTCTACCATTGTGTGGGATGTGTTTGACAAAGGGGCAGATGACGGGAGTTCTATGTCGAGAACAACTGGACTTGTTACCGCTGCAACCTTGGTATACTTGCTTGAGGTTGATGAACAAATGGAGCCTGGAGTGTTTGCTCCTGAACAAACATCACCAAGACTGAGGAAATTTGTTCAGGAATACTTGTTACAACATGGAGTCGAAATCTCACGACAAAATCTNACNATCAGTGAATNGAGTGGGCCCGTCCGGATTTGAACCGGAGTCCAAGCGTCCCAAACGCCCGAGTATTGGCCAAGCTAACCCACGGGCCCCAAGACAGCCCCCGTGTCTTGGGTTTTTGAATCTCACTCTAACAGCAAATATTGATTATTGGATGGTTGGAGAATAAATCCGTGCATTAATCCCGTTTCAAGTACCTCTTCTAGTGATTGAGTTAGTTGATTATTCCTCAATAATTTCTCCAGTTGTGTAAGATTAATTTGATGATTTTCATCAGCAGAAGTTCGAAGAAGTTCTACCANTAGGGACGATGAAATTTCTTTTTTTTCAACTTCTCTATTTCCCATCAAGCGTTGATCTGTTTGGAGATTATCAGGGATGTTTGCTCGAGATACCAGTATTTGCAAATCCTTCGGGTCATGCACCGTCTCTACTAACTCGACATCTTTGCCCGCATATCCACAGTGTGTGCAGCCAGAAACATGCTTTCCTATTCCTCTGCACATACCACATTGTGGACAGCGCACAACTGACCACATGAGGTCACCATCACAAACTGAAATCTGGTCGCTTTGACCCTGGGCGCATTGCAGGAGCTGCAGGAGCCTTTGTATCCNCTCTTTTTGNTGCAGTCTCGATGGCTTTTGTCGCTGATTTCGTAAGACCTCTGGTTCTTCCAGTATTGGCCATCATCTTCAGTGAATCAGGAAGAATAAGAGCAGCCATGGCTACACCAAAATGATCTTGAGCAGCAGTAACTTCATCCACTGCAACATCAAAACTCACAACTTCCAAATCACGGCTTGCCAATCTTCTTTGCAAGTTTCTCTTCAACAGCGATTCAGTTTCTTCATAATCTAATTCTGTAGAAATTTTTGCAACAACCGCAACTTGCTCTTCTTCGGGAGTCTGACAAGAAGCCCAAGCAACACCTGCACAAGCAGTAGAACCATTGNATGCATAAGAGGATGCTAGATGACATTCAACCAGCGAACCCATGGGTAAGTGAGCAGGTGGGACCGCCACAAAGCCCATTGGTAGAAATGCTCCTTGAACTTCAATCAATCTTGCATCACCTAAACCCAATTCAACGAGGCCTTGNTCATAAGCATCTTCTGCATTCTCTCCCCAAGGAGCGACTGCTGTCATAAGCCAGCCTGGACAACTACCCGATGAGTGATTTGAACTACCCTGCATATGAATCCCAGCACAGGGAGGTTCATCAAGGAAATGGTCATCCCTGCCTCATGGGGCTAAGTTTGCGATGGTTTAGCACCCTATGTGTTTTGGTAGTTGCNGTTTACATCTCTTTTACCGAAGCCTCAAGAGGTGGCGATTTTTTCATGCCAATCATATTCTTATCCATAAGCATCCTNGTAGTTGTATTATTCTCTTTCTTGNTCGANTCAAAGAATACGGAAAAAGAAATCTCTCTCCAGGGCACTAAGCAGAATGATGGAATAAGTGAGTCTGTTACTGAGGGTAAATCTGAACTTCCAGATCCTGAAGATGTGGGGTTTGAAATGCCGATGTTATGATCAAACTAGTCGGACTGTTTCTAGATTATTTGGAGCGAAGGTTCGAACTTTGAATTTCTCTCTCAACGTTCTACCAAGTTCATTGCACTTTTGATAATCTCCGTGGTGGCAGATTACATTCTTTGGCCTTGGACTCATGTTCTCGATGAATTCCAGTAATTGCCTTCGGTCCGAGTGACCACTAAATCCATCAATTGTAACCATCTCACACCCAATTTTGACAATCTCTGTTTGTCCTTGAATGACCATAGGCACTTCGGAAAAACCCTTTTGCAATCTTCTACCGAGAGTTCCCTCTGCTTGATATCCAACAAAACATAGNCTGTTNCGATCTTCNGAAGCCCANTGTCTGAAGTATTCCATGATTGGACCTCCGTTCAACATACCNCTTGTCGCCAGAACAATACAAGGACTGGAATCCATCACAATGGATTCACGCATATCTCTTCCTTGGACTTGCTTAAACCAAGTACTTGTGAAAGGGTTGTCACCATCATCCTTGAGAAGAGATTGCCGAAGNGCTTTTGTCAGATAGTTGGGATGGCTAGAATGTATTGCCGTCGCTTCTTGAATCATTCCATCAAGATACACAGGCACCGGTTTTACAGAACCTGAGCGGAATAATTCATCAATGGCAATCATCACTTCTTGGCTTCTTCCAACAGCAAACACCGGACACATCATTTTCCCACCTCTTTTCAGTGTTCGGGAAACAACATCTTGCAACTCTTGGTTAGCCTCCTCACGGCTCGGGTGGGAATCACCACTCGCACCGTAGGTAGACTCGATTACCAATGTCTCACATCGAGGAAATCTAACACTTGCTGCGTCAAATAACCATGATTTTTCATATTTCTGGTCTCCGCTAAACACAAGGTTATGTTTCCCTTCTCCAACATGCAAATGAACAGCCGAAGAGCCGAGGATGTGACCTGCATTGTGGAAAGTTAATTTCACATCAGGAGAGATATCAACAGTTTGTCCCCAATTGACATCAATGACATGGCGCATAGCAGTGCGAATATCTTCCATATCGTAAGGAGCCCTCTTTCCTTCTGTGCCCCCTACCTTGAGATAATCAGACTGCAGTAACAACATCAAATCTCGAGTCGGTGGAGTACAATAAACGGGACCTCTGTATCCATAACGGAATAACACAGGAAGCATACCAGCATGATCAAGATGAGCATGAGTTAGAACTACAGCATCCAACTTTTCGAGCGGTAATGCTTCTGGTGCGGTGAAATAAGGCATTGGATCTGTATCACTTGCAATATTTACGCCAACATCAATCATAACTCTGCTCTCGTTAGTTGTTACCAAATGACAGGCTCTACCAACCTCTCGATATGAACCAAGAGCCGTTGTTCTTACCCATGTAGAACTTTGTCGTACTGGGCGATAGATATTCAATCCAAACTCTCTGAGTAATTTTCTGCGTTCTTGAGCATGAGCAGCCCTATATCCACGGATATCGTGAACTGTCTTAGACAAGATTGGTGGCGTTCTTTCAAACGTGACAAGCCAACCACATTCATCTCGGATTTTCTTTGCATTAGCGCCTTTTCTGCCAACTGCTTCACCTGGATTTCCACAGATTACCGTCACCTCACAATAACAAGCATCGAAATAGATTTGATGTATGTCCGCAACATCTTGAATGAGATCACGGATATATCGCTCAGTATCTTCTTCACTCTTCATGATACTTTTATCTGGTCGAAGAACGATTTTCCGCTTTATTTCCTTTGCAATCTTCCCAATGAGGCCATCTCCGCCTCCAAAGGCTTCTGGAACAGGAGTGATGATGGAAACATCTCCTGCCTCCAAGTCGACATCATATGCGATATCTTTCGGGACGATTTTCTTAATTGTATCTTGTATTTCTTTGAACGTATATCTCATCAAAAATACCTCCTTCGAAAAGAAGGCCATTAGGCCAAACATCGAGGAATAATGTTATGTTTCGTTCTAAGATTTCAGGGTTGCTTCAATCTCGGAGTTAGTTAAGAGGACAAAGCCATCCTTTTTGGTAATAACGGCTAAATCCATACCATTACCAGAAGCAGCGTCTCTTTGGCCTGAGGCCGACAATGCACGTGCTGCGAGAGATACGGCTTGCTGGCGAGTCATGTTTTCTTTGAACCCGTCTTCAAGCACACCATACATGTAAGGTGAACCGGAACCTGTGGCACAATATACATCTGGAATGGAACCTCCTGCTGAATCGATTGAATAGACTGAAGGTCCGTCATCATCTACACCTACGATGAGTAACTGAACCCAGTGTGGGCGTCCAGAGAGTATATTTGCTGTGAGTGTTGCTGCACCTTTGACAGTCATTGCATGGTTTCGCTTGAGTTCAAACAAGGACACTTCTGCGGCAAGAGTACGTGCAAGAGATTGAGCATGCCCTACTAAACCTGCTGTCGTTAACGCCAGATTATTACCAATTTTGAATAATTTCTGAACGCTCTTGTTTGCAATAAAATGACCCATGGTAGCTCTGTGGTCAGCACCAACAACGACTCCTCCTCTAAAAGTGATACCTACCGTACTTGTTCCAGTTTTTAGCGTAGTTGCTTCATTATTGTCCACAATATCACCACATAGGTCCCCGTCTAATGGCTGACCAATTACTTCCTAACGCGGGACCCTTATCAACCAACCGTCGCCTGAGTATCACATGGCCGACGAGGAGGAGAAGCAGATGTCACTCGATGCGTTTACGCAGCAACCACCTCGGAGAATCAATTTACCCAGCAAGAGCGAAATTCCAATTGAGAAAAAACCTCGTGCATCCTATCGAGATTTAGCAAAAATCTACCCTCACCCACCACTTCCCACAAAGCACGACGGGAGCGTAATCCATCGTTCAGTTCTCCACGACCTCACTGGTATCAATCAATTACTTGATTGGGTATCAGATAACGAAATTGTAATTGTAGAAATGGGTCGTTTAATGGCAAGAGAGGTCGAACTGCAGTCGGCCCTGCAAGAGCTAGCAGATTTTATAGAAGGTGACATGGGTGGCCAGATGGTGAAAATAACAGATACTAGATTGCTGCTTCTTCCACCTGGTAGCCGAGGCATCAGGGGCGTGGAGATGGAAGCATTTGCCAGCGATTTCGAGGATGACATGACTTAGGTGAGTGTATGTCCGAGGTAGATTTAAGCATACCATGCCCTCTATGTGGTGTAGAAAATCAATTGAAGATGTCCACCTTCTTTGATGAAATTCCGTATTTTGGAGAACATACACAGGTTACCGTTTCGTGTCTGTCCTGTGGTTGGAAACAATCAGATTTTATTCCAGCAGAGGAAAAAGAACCATCTAAGCATTCCCTCGTTGTTAACACTCGAAACCACCTAAAGGCTCGAGTAGTGAGATCTTCATCCTGCACAATCCGCATACCAGAATTGGATTTAGAAGTTAATCCTGGAGCTGATTCAACCGGTTATGTTTCAAACGTAGAAGGCGTTTTTGAACGATTTCTCAGAATTATTAGGCTTGTCAAACACCAATCAATTTCCGAGCAAATTGAGGAAGAAATTACTGTATTAGAAGAGATGGAAAACATGTTACTAAATCATGATTTTTTATATTCAGGTCAAGAGATAACGCTTGAATTATTTGATCCGAGAGGACACAGTGTTATTTCACATGAAGACGTTGTTTTTCGTCCACTTAATCCTGATGAAATTGAACGTTTACCTGTTGGTCCCGAACCACCGGTATTCTCGGCTAATCCTTCGAATCCGTAGACAAAAAGTCCTTGATCAAGTGGGCTGTTTCATCCTTCTTCTCTTTCAATTCTTTTAGCCACTCAGAGGCTCTATCAATACAAATCTGTTTCATTTCGCCAGCAAGGATTTTACCGCTTTTGTACCCTTGATATAATTCCTGTAATGCTTTATCATCCTCTTCGAAAAAATACATCAGATACTGATATGCCACATCAATGTCAGGATTTCCTCCCAAACGACGATGCTCTTCCAATGTGGACTGCCCTCCTGAAAAAGATTTTTTTATCTTTTTTGCAGTGACATCTAATTCATCACTTAGGAAGAGTGTTGTCTTTGGTTTCGATGAGGACATTTTATCGCCGGTTAATCCAACAGCGAATCGATGATAGGTTGATGCAGGTGCCATTAATCCAATCCCACCAAGTTTTCTCTCAAGTTTCAGTAGTGCCTTTTTCACCATATGGATATCCGTTCTTTTCGCACCAGGAAGTGAAACTGTCCCGTGTTTTGGATTCGATGAAATATCAGAAAAGCCTAGTGCTGAAAGTGTCTGAACTATTTTTTGATATGTTTCTTTTTGCTTGTCACGATTAATTCGACCGTGGGCGTCAACACCAAAACTCTGAGCACTTTCCTCATTTATAGAAAGACTGATTGACAAACCTCTTGTCTTATCGGGTGCGATGTTAAACCAATTTGATTTCGAAGCAAGACCTCGCGTGAGTCTCAAATGTGGGTCTTGGTCTACCCCGACTGGGACCACAATTGGTCTAATTCCTCCAAACTCATCCAGTTGAGGGTGAAGGATATCACCAGCTTGGACAAGAGGTGCTTGAACATGAGCCATGTTCGTTGAACCATTGAACCCATATATCGATTCCATNTCACTGATATTGGTTTTTTTCCCGAGTAGAAAACCTAACTTTTGAACCTGATTGCGCCTTGACTGGAAGTAAATCTCAGTCGACTCAGGATCTAATCCTAATGCAGCATAATATGAGATATACTCCTCAAGTGCAGTTTTTCGGCCTTCTGAAAGAGAAATCCCTCTTGTAGCACTGGATTCCAAATCTGCAACTGCGATGGTCACGTCCCCTCCAAGTGATTGCAACCATTTTACTTGGTCAATAACCATGGAGTGACCCATATGCATTTTTCCTGAAGGCATGAGACCTGTCAGAACGCCAAAATCTTCCCCATTTTTTTGGGATTGGAGTACGACATCAAAGTCTCTGTGTGCGAAAACAATCCCTCTTCTGTGCAGTTTTGAAGGAGAAGGAATNTCAATATCTGATGTTGATTGGAGGCCAAATTGTTCAATGATTCTGCCATAGTCTGTAGATTGCTGACTGCTCCATGGATTGATGGTCAAGCCGTCATTCATCATTATCGTCTGAAGGCATCTGTGGCATCAAGGCTTCGGAAGAATTGTTTAGATTATCGTTATTTTTGCTGTCAAAGAATTGAGCGAAAAAAAAGAACCACATACTTGGTTAATAAATTTATTATTTCTAATTAATAGTTTTGTCTAAATAGGTACTACCCGTACTCAAAATTGATGACAATCCAAGAGAGTGAAAAACGACGCATCCCTGTTACGGTTTTGACCGGCTTTTTGGGTTCAGGCAAAACTACACTTTTGAATCATATTTTGACTAGTACAGAACATAACATGAAATTTGCTGTAATTGAAAATGAATTCGGAGATGTTGGCATTGATGAAAACATACTCGTTGAAAGTTCTGAAGAGACAATAATTGAAGTCATGAATGGATGCATCTGTTGTACTGTTCGGGGCGATCTCACTGAAACTCTCGACAAAATCTATGATCGAATAAAGGATTTTGATGGTGTGTTAATTGAGACCACTGGATTAGCCGATCCTGCACCTGTTGCACAAACTTTCTTTGTTGATGACAAAGTAGTCGAACGATACAAATTAGATGGAATAATCACTGTTGTCGATGCNAAACACATCATTCAACATCTCGATGAAGAAAAGCCAGAAGGCATCGAAAACGAATCTGTAGAACAACTTGCTTTCGCTGACAGGGTCCTTTTGAACAAGATTGATCTCGTATCTGATGATGAAATTAAAGAGGTTGAGTCAAGAATAAAATCCATTAATAATTTTGCACCAATATATCAAACTGAAAATAGCCTCATAGAACCGAAAGAATTGATAAATATTGGTTCGTTTGATTTGGAGAGAACCTTAGAGATGGACCCTGAGTTTTTGGATACAGAATCTGAGCATGAGCATGACCAGAGTGTTACCTCCACTAGTGCTAGATTTATTGGGGAACTAAATGTTAACAAGTTACAAAGGTGGATTGGAAAATTAATGCGCGAGAAGGGTGCAGACCTATTTAGATACAAAGGAGTNTTAGCCGTAAAAGGGATGGANGAGAAATTTGTTTTCCAAGGCGTACACATGCTTTTTGGCGGGGATTTTGTAAGCGAGATAGGTTTATGGAAAGATGACGAGCCTAGGGAATGCAGATTCGTGTTTATCGGAAGAAATTTAGACGAAACCAACCTACTTGAGGGCCTATTAGAATGTCAGGCAGAAGAACTGAGATTCTCTGTTGGCGATACTGTATGGGCTAACATTGGACACTTTGCAGAGGGTAAGATTTTGAAATGCTGGGATGAAGGGAACCCTTACAGAGTTGAAATTCAAGATGATGAAAAATCGAATGTTTGGGTTCCAATTGACAATGACCAATTTGTAATCAAAATGTGATAAAGAGCGTGAAAAATTGGTTACTAAGATTGCTGTATGCAATGCTTGCTGCTGTGGTAATGTCAATAANGGAAACAAAAAAGTGCCTGTCGAAGAGTTAAAAAAAGCATGGAAAGAGTACGAATTTTCAAGCAATGTCAAATTAACAATCTCAACTTGCCTAGGACCGTGCAGCCAAAAAAATGTGGTTCTAATTACAAATCAAGGAGAAAGGACTTGGCTAGGTGGAATAGACAGTGACGAACAATANCAGGAACTTGTCGAGTGGGCACAGATAATTGACNANGGGGAATCTGAGGCTGANTTGCCCGAAAACCTTAGNAAATTAAGATTCAAACCATAGAAACTCATGCNATAATTTTGGAGNAAGGAACTGTGGGTTAGAGATTAATTTAACTCATAATCATCATTTTATTTTTTCATGTTCATAAGATGAAAACTCGGCGACGGAATCATTGAATGGTTATTTTTCCTCGCTCGAATGTATATCTGGTATCAGACCATTAGGAGAATTATCTTGATTGAGGTCTTTTTTCACCACCCAGAATATGAGCGAGAGCGTGGACACAGCAATAACAACAGCCGCTGCAGGTAACCAAGCAATACCTTGGTCAATCAATTGTGGCATAACAAGCCAAGTAAATCGCAAATCTTGGTGATCGTCAAATCGCTTTGACCAAGAAAAAAGGTCGGTTGTACTATGTCCAGTAATTGTCAAAGCCGTTGAATGATTATTGAAAAATGAGGTGCGGCCTAGAATATCATAATCAGTTGAATATGTGAGATTAATTTGCGCGGTAAATCCATTTTGCACTGAAAGATATAGCAAGTTTTGTTCTACGCGCCAACCNGATTGTAACTGATTTTCTTCNGAAGAAATTTCTGGAAGGTTGATGCTTNNNACCTCTGAATNNTTNAGATCGATAANCCAAGTAATGGGTACGTTCCAACGGAAAGGAGTCANTGATTGACATTCNGGTGTNTGAAGAGAGGTNAAAACAAGNGTCGTACCGTTTAANTCATGAGANAATTCATGGCATCTNTTGATGCTCCAATATGACCATGCTTCTCCCCAAGTGGTAAACCANACATCATCTCTCTCTTCGAGCATTGCCACCACGTCCTTGTCATGACGGACAATGGCATCATGAATCCGTCCAATCCAATACAAGTTNACNAGNCCACCTGCATCGAGTTCCTTTTCTAATGCTGATTGATTAGCCATACCTAATTCCAAACTTCCTCCTCTACGACCAAGGTTGTGCCAATCCCAGAGATCTTTAGGTTCATCCTCCGCATTGTGCCAGGCAGAATGCCTGAGGCCGGTATTATCACCATGAATCATGAATCCTAAATCAGCAATATCTTCATGTTCAGTTGCGGATAAGGAATCCGGCGTATATACTGATAGAGCATTTCCACCCCAGCGTGATGCCTCAATGTGATCTCCAAGATATTGGCGACACTGCGATGTGACAGCCACAGGGTCAGCCTCCCAGTTGGCATCTGGCATTCCATAACAGCCAAACTCGTCTCCCTTGTCGAGTCTTTCAAGACCAATTGTAGCCAGCCATCCATCCGATTTCCATGTGGCCTCTTCCGCAAGGACGGGAGAGTATGTCGCAGAAAATAACAACAACAACACAAGAAAGCGCACGTTTAATTCTCAAGTGCACCATGCTTTGAGACTTGTCATTGAATTTAAGGATAAGAATCAAAGGGTAAACATCACCTAAAATGTTCAATGGAAGATGTTATTCAAGCATGGTTGCGTTTGGAAAAACATTGGAAAATCGAACCCTCTGGCAAAAAGATTGGGAAATACAGAAGCTATGGTTTCCTAAGATACACGGTCGGTTCACTTCTAAAAATCGTAACACGCATTAAAACCACTGGACGTCAAAACATTCCGAAATCTTCTCCGTTTGTTATTGCAGGTAATCATTTATCTCACGTTGACCCGATTGTGATTATTATCACATCTGGCAAAAAAATACATTATCTCGCAAAAGACGGTCACTTTCAAAATTTTTTCTTACGCCATTTTATGAGACTTGTCGGACAAATTGAGACAAATCGAGACACGGGAGGAAAACAAGCGCTATCTATGGCTGCGGATGTGATTGCTAACAACAAAATCCTCGGTATTTTTCCTGAAGGAACAAGATCGAAATCTCAAGAGCCGCCCTATCTATCAGAAGGCAAAACAGGCGTTGCAAGGCTTGCTGCATCTTTCCCCGACATGCCAATACTCCCCGTAGCGCACTGGGGAACAAGAGAAATGATGATTCCAAAAAAACACAAATGGCCTCGATTTTGGCGGAAAGCTGGAATCGCCTACGGAGAACCCGTAACTTGGCATCAGTGGTTAGGTGAACAGCCAGAACTGCAACAAGTGAAATCGATTGAGGTAAGTAATGAAGNNGAGGTAAATGACCTGTGTTCAAAACTCTATAGAAAATTCACTGATGACTTGATGCAAAGATTAGGACTCCTTGGCGCACCGTAACAAGGCTCAAGGGCTTCATTCTATCTGGACAGGTCATGGAGCCGTATCTCAATTTGATGAGACTGATTCTAGAAGAAGGAGAAGCGAAGGGAGANCGAACCGGAACCGGGACACTCAGCGTTTTTGGGCACCAAATGCGATTTAATTTGGAAAAAGGGTTCCCAATGGTAACGACCAAAAAACTACACTTAAAATCGATTATCTACGAATTATTATGGTTCATTCGAGGAGATACGAATGTGAAATATCTTCAAGACAATGGTGTGAGAATTTGGAATGAATGGGCTGACGAAAACGGTGACCTTGGGCCTGTTTATGGCCGACAATGGCGGCATTGGGAGACCAAAAATGGTCANATCATCGACCAACTGAATGAGGCAATTTCAACGATCAAATCAAACCCAAACAGTCGTAGAATCATTGTGAGTGCATGGAATGTTGGGGAATTAAAAGAAATGGCACTGATGCCATGTCATGCCTTTTTCCAATTTCATGTGTCGAATGGAAAACTCAATTGCCAATTATATCAACGATCTGCGGATGTATTCTTAGGAGTNCCATTTAACATCGCCTCTTATGCATTACTCACCCACATGGTTGCTCAAGTATGTGATCTCAAACCAGGAGTTTTCGTTCATACCTTAGGTGATGCTCATCTTTACAATAATCACTTGGAACAGGCTCGTTTGCAAATTAGCAGAGAGCCACTTCCATTGCCATCATTGAAAATCAACCCTGATGTCAAGAATATCGACGATTTTTCTTATGANGATTTCACTATTGAAAACTATCAACATCACCCTCACATAAAGGCACCAATATCGGTCTAGGTGATTATGTGTATACGATGATTGTTGCTTGTGATGAAAATGGAGCCATCGGTAAAGATGGCGACCTGCCTTGGAGGCAATCAACCGATCTCAAGCGATTCAAAAGCCTCACTACAGGTAAAACAATCGTCATGGGTAGGAAAACATGGGATTCCCTGCCAAGTGCTCTACCAAACCGCAGAAACATTGTGATGTCACGAAGACAACTTGAAAATGTTGAACAGATGGATTTTGAAGAAATTCTTGATTTAAAGGAAACCGAAATTTGCATCATTGGAGGTGGAGAAATTTACCGTCTTTTCCTTCCAGTAACAGAAAAAATTGAACAGACAATCATTCATACAAAAGTGGAAGAACCTGACACTTGGTTTCCAGAAATTGAAGGATTTGATTTGATTAATGAAACCTATTCTGAAGCCGGAACAAATGATGATTTTCCTATGACATTCAGGACATGGGGCCGAAGTGTTTCCCCCTAGCATGTAGTTTCAGATTACTTATCTCGGTATGATAAAATCAACATCGTCAGCATTATTGTCGAAACAAGCATGATGATACCTGCCACCCAAAACAGAGGATTGCCCGTGATTGNATTNTCATTACTTGAGANTTCAATGNTCGTATCTTCAGAAGATTTTGAACCATTATTGTCTCCAAATCCATCACCATCCAAGTCTTCCCATTCAGTTGGATCATCTGGGAATAAATCAATACCATCACAAATTTGATCTCCATCACGATCGGCAGGAATACTCATATTCGACATTGGATTACTCTGACAGATAGACTCTACATCATCAGCCCATCCATCGCCGTCGTCATCAATATCTGCGAATAATGTTCCATTTTCATGAAACAGTTGATCGGGCAGACCATCCAAATCCGTATCGACAGCAGCCGAATCATCTTGAGGGAATGCATCGGCATCATTTGCATAACCATCTCCGTCAATATCATCATCCAGGAAGTCACAGATGTCATCATCATCTAAATCTCCGGGAACACTTACACTGCTGTTTGGATTTGTATTGCATAAAACCTCGACCGTATTTCTCCAACCATCATTATCCATATCTTCAGATNTAGAAGCGGTATTTGACAATCCGATTCTTTTCCCGTACTGATCGATGCTTATATCGTAATACTCAGTCCAAATATCGATATTGCGATTCTTTTGAAAGGTATTCGAGCCATTGAGGACCGAAAAATATCGATCATCACCATACGTATACCATTTCTCCATTGGCGTTGAAGTTACCGTCGCCATGCAATCAGAAATCTCNTGAATAATTTGATTCATCTCTTTGTGCGCACCAGAAATAGTTTCGTAGGTNACATCTACTACCTTTTGGTATCCGGGGGCTTGAAGAATTTCATACTCATNATCGAGTTGTGAGAAAANTNCTTCATCGCCAAAAACAGGCAAACCCGCCACAACAACCAACTTTACATCTGGGTCGATGGCCTCAATCAAATTTCGATAGGGGTCTTGATGAGCCTCTTCCAATACAAGAATATCCGCAGCCAATCCTACTTGCAGAGAACCCGTCTCCATAAGCCAATTTGCGGAAGCTGCGGGGTTTGTCGTAACCATTTCCACGAGTTCATAATTTGAAAATAAAGAATTGAGTTCATTTTTGTTCCACCAATCAGCTACTTTTAGTTCATGAAGTGGNTTTTTGGCACCAGAAGGAGACCAATCAGGAGCCAATGCAATGTTCATTCCAGCTTGCTTTGCGGCTGTAACATCCGTGGTTTGCCCGTAGAGGAGGAGATTAGAGATTGGCGACCATACCAAATCTGCCCCAACAGCACCAAGAGCATCGAATTCGGTTTCAGTAAGTCCCGTTCCGTGAATNACAACNAGTTCACCTACCAACAANTCATTTTGTACAAGCACATCAAATTCNTGCCGTGAAGATTCATCAATTCCTTCAGCNAGGTGTAAATACCATGCATTTAGATTTCCNGAAGCATTTCCAGACTTGATGTGNTTTCCTTCATAGTCAGACTCAAGTTCNGTAACTTTCGTNTGGACATTGTCTCTTCCAAAGTTGTAATACTCGACATTTCTTGCCAAGATTGAATCAAAACTACTTCGATCACTGGTTGAACTACCTTGAATAGACGTTGCTCCACCTGCGAGCGAACGTACCTCGGCAAATTTCATGCCTTCTGCGTTTAANTCACATTGNGTNGAACTTCCNCCAGTNACTTTCCCTTTNACAGNAGATACTGCTGATTTATANCCAGAATCACCTTGCCACTGATATCGATTTGACCAACCATCACCACCGTGATCCCAGAGTGGGATGAAATTGTAGTGAGCGTGATTATGTGCATCGATTAAACCAGGATAAATGACTCCGTTTGTTTCAATCCACATTGAATCGGGTATGGTAAGGGCTGGTTGTGGAGTGGGATCCTGCGTTGACCAAATTGCGGTGATGATTCCTTCTTCAATCAACAAATGGCCATTTTCAATGATCTGATCCTGTTCTACCATCGTTACAATTTTTCCTGAAAGGATGTAACTCTCCTCTTGAATATGATCGATTGATCGTTCACAAGTTCCATGTTGATGGTTTACTCCAACCCATGAATCATGGTTTGGACCTCCTGGAGTTGGTGTTATGTTCGCTAATTTAGACCATTCTCCAGATTGGTTGATACCATATGGTGTATCCCAATCAGAGTCATCACCCGGATAACTNACTGNATCGATTAAAGCCCCCTGNNTGTTGAANAAATGTACNGTATCACCATCAAAGAANTTGAATTCAATGAGCGTTTCCGACCGATAAAGAACAAGATATTCTTGTGGTTGTATGATGGTTTGGGGAGAAAGCGTACAATTTTTTGCACCCTTTGTATTTGTGTGNTCTATGACCCAACCAGAGAGNTCCATCTCCACATCATNNGGGTTAAAAATTTCAACAAACTGGTCGCTGTCAGCCCCAAAATTTCCATCACCATTCCAATCNGTACCCCCATAATCNTCATTATTTGGTGAAACCAGTATTTCACTGATATGAACATCATCAGTCTGTGCCTGAATGGTTGGTAACGGTATTGAGATGACTACGAACATCGCGACAGTCAACACAGATGTGAACCACTTCATGTCTCGACGTGATATACGGAAGGGCTTCAAACTATCCATCCAAACGTCAACCAAATGTGTCGTGAAGATTATCAATTAGTGACTTAATCATGGAAAAAGACGGATTTATCATAATAATTAAATAAAAATTCAACAAAGACTACCGGAGGTTAGCGTTTATGATTTCAATCTTTACACCAAGTCAAAGAATACTCCAGTGAATCGAATCTCAGCCTTCATATTCTGTAACTCTTACACCAAGGCGACCGGTTCTTGCAGGCCTCTGCATGATACGTTCATATTTCGATTCAAATGCAGATTTAAGATCAATTTCCATCGCAAGGCTATGACCCATGAGCAAAATCAGGATGTCGGCCATCTCTTCAGCGCAATCCTCAATCGGCTTACCTTTCGTAATTGCTGCAGCGAGTTCACCTAACTCTTCAACAGTGAGAGCAATTCGGTAACCCATATCGTGACCATTATTTCCTGCAAAGTCATGTTTTTTGTGAAATTGGGCTACTTTTTTCATCATCTTTGACCATTCATCATTATCAGAATTTTCCAACCAACCATCCACACTAAAGGACATGATTCCAACAATAAGATGGGCTCAATGATTGTTTTGCATTATTGCATTGATACAGTCATAAATCTCTTCATGGTGTTTATTGGCCTGAGAGCTAACTTTCTCGTGTACTAATTTGGCTTGAGGATCACCAGGATCTCTCCCTGCCGCCCAATTGCTACTTACCAATAGAGCCGAATAAGGAATCTGTAATTCAGCAGCCAACTTGACTTCCCTTGGCATGGTCATACCAACTGCCTCACCACCTAGAATTTCAATTGCATTTATCTCCGCGGGCGTTTCATATTGAGGTCCTTGAGCAAGCCAATACGTTCTTCCAACTGAAGAGACTATATTCTCCTTGATGATTTGATTCATTTCCGAATCAAAGGGCGAGGTCATTGAAGTGAAAATCGCTTCATCGCTATGAAAACTCATTGCAATTCCGGAGAAGTCGATATATTGATTTGCAAAATCGATCTGGCCAGGTTGAAAATCCTCAGCGATAGCGCCCACGCTACAGACACTCAAGATAGCCTCAACACCTGCCTCATAAAGGGCAAAAATGTTTGCCTGGTGATTGATTTCATGAGGAGGTCTCATGGCCTTTCCGTGATGTCTTTGCAGAAAAATTATTTTTTTGCCGTTCTCAAATTCAAGACAAGAAACTGGAACTTCCCCATATGGAGTCTCCAAAAGGATTTCTTCTTTTGAAGTGGAATGTTGTTCAGAGATGGCTTCCAAAGCCGTTCCGCCAATCACTCCTAATCGCTTCATTGATTCACCAGATTAAGTAATGGTCACTCTACTCTGATAATCGCTCAATCAATTCCGCCTTCTTGCCGGAGACTGGCTTTCCTGCTGCTTTCAATAATTCCTTTAATTCAGCGACAGTCATTGAACTGAAATCTTGGAGAGTTTCTTGAACTGCTTCTTCTGATGCACTTTCATGCTCGGCAGAGGCTTCATCAGGTGTTTCTTCAGATGCTTCTTCAGTCGATTCCGACACAACCTCTGATTTTTCTGAAATAGATTCCATCGCCTCTGCAGCATCCAAAATGGTTGCATCATCTGAGGCTTCTTCTTCAGCTGCTGCGAGCGCAGCCGCTTTCTTTGCCTTTATTTCTGCATCTTGACGCTGTTCTTCAGCATGAATCTCATCAAGGGTAGGTCCTTGGTCCGAAACCACACCCGTTTGGAGAAGTTGACTCTTTCGAATAACACATGTTCGCATTGGATAAATTGGTTTTACTGCATTCAATAACTCTGTTTCTAGGTCCCCATTGATGAGAGAGGATTGTAATTTTGCATAGACATTTTTGGCCCCGAATCCTACAATCATTTCCTTTGCTTTGGCACGAATGGCCGCTTTGACGCTTGTTTGTATCCTTTTCTCAGTGATCATCATTGTTTTAATTCGAACCAAAAATCCGTCCTTAGTGATGATATCTACAACGCTGTCAATCTTACCACGGTATCTTCGAACCTGTCTTCTTGTATGGTCCGATTGATGTGAATGTCCGATAAACATTGTTAACGCGTCTTGGCCCAGCACTTCTGTGACTCGAAAGTGAAGCAAAACATGCATTTTAGTGAAGTCGCCATTGAATTCTTGTTGAGTCATTTTGTAAACTCTTCCAACAATATGTTCTTCTGATTCACCCAAGGTTTCACCAATGCGCTGAAAGTTCCAGGGATGCCGAGGTGCTCTGATGGTAAACCATCGCTTAGCCTTCCACTTATCACGTTGTTTTCGTGCTGCTGCACGAGCTTTCATCCCTTTCTTCGCTGCCATTTTTTCCACCTTGAGTTGTTGCGGGGGCTACCCCACTAGCATGGCGGCGACAAGAATCGCATATTTCAATGAGCAGGTTATTGTTTACCAACCGCGTTCGTCAAGTCTTACTTCAAGTGTTGACAATTCATCACCTTTCATAGGAGCACCAGCCATCATTGACATGGCCTCTGCAACCTTATCTGGGTCATCATAATGTGTTGTGGCAAGAACGATGGCTTCGGCCATAGTTTGTGGGTCCTCTGACTTGAAAATACCTGAACCCACGAAGACTCCATCCATGCCGATTTGCATCATGAGTGAAGCATCTGCTGGTGTAGCGATGCCTCCTGCAGAAAATGTAACTACAGGTAGGCGTTGCATTGTTTTAACTTGGTTTAATATGTCGACAAAATCCTCGCGCATCTTTTCATCAATTTCTCCGAAAGGTGTGACCTCATGGGTTCCCGGGAGGGAAGACGTTTTCGACAAGACACGATATCTGTCGATAATATGATCTGCTGCTTCGCCAATTTGTTGCTCATCGAGATGCTCAAGTTGGCTTATTTCCTGAGAAATAATGCGAGCATGNGTCACAGCGGCGACAACGTTNCCGGTTCCTGCCTCGCCTTTGGTACGAATCATGGCCGCTCCTTCGTAGATACGGCGAACGGCTTCTCCTAATTCTGTAGCACCACAAACAAAGGGAATATCGTAGGAATTTTTGTCAATGTGAAAAAACGGGTCTGCTGGGGTAAGTACCTCTGACTCGTCGATCATATCCACCCCGAGGCTCTGAAGAACCTGCGCCTCTCCATCATGCCCGATGCGTGATTTTGCCATGACTGGAATACTCGTACAATCGATGATTCCACTGATCATTGAAGGGTGAGAAGTTCTGGCTACGCCACCTGCTTTCCGTATGTCAGCTGGAACTCGTTCCAGTGCCATCACTGAAACTGCGCCAGCATCCTCTGCAACTGCTGCTTGNTCCGGTGTGACCACATCCATNATCACNCCGCCTTTTTGCATGCGAGCAAAACCNCGCTTCAGAAGGTCGGTTCCTTTCCTAAACTGNTTAAAATCTANANCACTGGACATCGTATCAAACCANCGGTGCGAGGGCTACCTATTGAAGGTTAGTTTCTCTCAAGAGTCTGCAAGAACAGGAGACTCTCCAGTCGCAATTTCNGCGTCTACGGATTCTTCCTCNTTTCTNGCAATCCAANATTCTTCCTCATCAGGAACATCGGTATCGGCGAAAATCGCTTCAGCAGGGCATTCTGGAACACAGGCTCCGCAATCAATACACTCATCTGGATCGATGATGAGGTAAGTGTCTTTTTCCCTGAAAGCTTCCACAGGGCAAACAGCAACGCAATCTTGGTATTTATGGTCAACGCAAGCAGATGTTACTACATGAGTCATGTTTCCATGTTATTTTGAACATATATAAATGGCTGTCTATGATAAGGAGACAAATTTAGGTCATCCTCAAACATCTGTCAAACAAGATTGCAGGACTTCTGATGCCACAGTCCGAGCGGACTGATTTGGATATACTTGGAATTTAATCACGCCCTTCACAACTGGCGTACCAGCAGTGTTCGATAAGATAACATTCTGTGCGAGCAATGATTCCAAATTTATACGTAGATGTAATTCATTTTTTTCAGTTAATTTATCCTCGATAGTTTCTATCAAATATCTCAGATTCTCTTCACCCAATCTGACGAGTGATTGGATAGATTTCTTTGATTTGCCCATCTTAACCTTCAAAATGAACTGGTCTGAACCGTGATGTGACGTGATTTTTGAAATTTCTATTTCTCCCGAATCGCAACTCAACCATCGCATGGCATCTGAAATAATGTCGAGGTTCGATACCGCCGAACCATGGCAAACCCATGTCACATGATGTACGCCCATGACTTCCGGAAATACTTACACCAAATGAGCATATTGTGTCGAAAATGGGTAATTGTTTTGTTGAATGACGATGGCCATCTACACATGGGAACAAACCGGCTTGCTGTTTTTTTAAGCACGGTGATGTTACTACCTGTTCTCTCGGGGTGTTTTGGAGAGGATGTGCCTTCTGAACTATCCGCCTCAGATTTGGTCATTCTCGAAGAAGACAATCTACTCGCAGGCTCTTGGCAGAAGGTAACGCTCTCCGCAAAGGCGGATTTATCTGTATACATTCCCTATTTTGTTGTGGACCCAGGATCAAAAAGAGCACAAAATGGCACAGTTTTGGACATAAAAGCAGGTGATTTTGAAATTGTCGAGTGGCTCCTTCCACCACGTAATTTCGAGGTAATTCTCATGGTTGGTGAGTATCAACGCAAACATTGGCCAATCAGATCTGCGAATGAGTCTTGGTCAAATTGGCTTGGTGAAAGAAATAGCCAAGGAGGAATTACTACCACACAGAACCAAGACAATGGCACTTGGGATTGGCTGATATCATCTTCAGAAGATGGAGGCCCGGTTGATATCAAAATGATGAGTACTACCAGGCTTCAGCGAAGTGATATTTCCATCGAGGATGGCAAAGAGGCATCTGATGGATGGGTGGACGGAAGGTCCGTTTACGAATGGGTTGATTTCATCACCGATGATACGCCATGCGCCACCTGTGGACCTGATGGTGCTGTTGGATATCTTGACCGATGGGTTGGCAATGCAAATCCATCCTANGAGCACGCNGTTACTTACTTTGAAGGCGTAATGTTGGGTTACGGATTAGANAGAGTCGAAGTGCATCGATTCCAATCNAACACNGCTTGGTCTGTGAATATTTGTGGGTACAAAGACGGCTCCATATATCCAGATGAATGGTTAATTTTTGGAGCACACTTTGATATCGCACCCCCCGTGGCATACACACCTGGTGCTGAAATCGGCATACCCGGTTACGGCACAAGGCATGGAGCTTATGACAACGCCGCTGGTTCAAGTATGGTTTTGTCCACCGCAAGCGTGTTAGCAGAGTTTGATGCTCGAAGAACGATGGTTTTCTGTCTTTGGTCCTCCGAGGAAGAAGGCCTGTGGGGGTCCCGTTCTTTTGCTAATGATTTGCCCGATGGTGTAACAGTGAGTAATTACCTCAATTTAGATATGGCTGGTGTAAATTATCCCGGTGATTACGCACTATCGNTTTATCTGGGTCCTGACGGGACTGGAGAAGAAATAGATCAACCAGGCATGTTCCATCTAGCCGAATGGATTGGTGCAGATGCACTCGATCTTGGTTATGAAATGGAGCGTGGCAGGCAAGCTTGGCTCGAGAGCGGTGAAAGCCCATTGTGGGGAGACATCTATGAAGATACAGTAGCGATTTATGAGTCACCAACAGCGAGAAGTGATCACAATTCTTTCCAAAATATTGACGTTGCAACATTGGGNTGGAACGGATTAGTNGATGGATATCCTTGCTATCATCGTGAATGTGACACCATGGAAACAATGCTTGATTACATGGGTACAGATGAAAATCCCACAGGTGTTGCTAACCTCGTTCATTCATGGGACATTGTAACATGGTGGGCAGTCTATGCCTTCCTTCACATGGACCAAACACCAGTNCCAAATGAACTTGCTTAATCACTCAAGTGGATTTTCAATACCATCTTCGCCGAGCGTCCATTTTAGGGTTTTTATGACGCCTTCAAGGGCTTTGTAATTACGGGCGGCAATTTTCATCCCATCTGCGTCTTTNGATGATTTACAGGATTCGAATTCTTGTTTCCAATCATTCATTTTTTCAACCGCGAGGTTTAGCATATTTTCAATCTCTTCCCAACTACGGTCATAAGATCTCGATGGNGTGGTCATAACNACNTCGACGGAGGTCTGGTATTACTTTCTTTCCTCTTCAAGGATATTTTCCTTTTCGAATTTTCAAAGATGTTTCATTGACGAAATCACCAATTACAGCATCATGCAAATCTACGCCTTTTAAGTTACAATTCTCACCCACTACACTGGTTTCTGCAACTCCGTCAAAAATCGTGCCCTGCATNATTAATGAATTTTTAACAACAGAATTTTCTGTAATCACACAATCACCAGAAATTACACTGGAAAAAACCTGACCTCTCACCTCTGCAGTAGATGATATGAATGAACCATCATCAAGAACGCGTCCAGAAGGCATCGGGAACGGTAATTTATCCTTATTTTGAATNAATGCTTTCTGCGCTTTTAGCAATTCTAGAGGGTGACCAACATCAAACCAAATCCCATCTATTGTTTTCGCGTACATTGGCAGGCCTGCTTCTAAAACCATTGGAAATAATTGCTTAGAAAAATCATATTTTTCTCCTTCTGGAATCATTTCAATNACATGAGGCTCNATGATGTANAAACCTGCATTAATCACTCGAGAAAAAGCCTCTTCAGCAGATGGTTTTTCTTTGAATTTGACGATGAAGCCTTCCTTCAAATTTCCATCAACNCTCCCACCTTGAGTATCAGATAGTCCAACAATTCCATACTCGGTTGGGTCTTCAACTTCCCAAATGGCCATAGTGACAGCGGCTTGATGCTTCTTGTGCGTTTCAATCAAATCCATGACATCAAACGATGCTACGCTGTCGCCAGAACCAACAACAATTGTTTCTTCAATTTCTTGCATTAATAAGCGTACACTACCTGCTGTACCCATCGGAGTTGATTCTTGGTTGACCCAGGCTACGACATCATTCTGATTCCAAGATTTAACATGAGATGATATTTCTTTACCTTTGTATCCTGTCGTTACTACAATTTGTTTCAAACCTGCTCCAACCATTGCATCCTTGACATAATCTAAAACGGGTCTTCCAAGCACCGGAACCATCGGTTTCGGACGATTATTGGTGAGCGGCATCAATCTTGTTCCACGACCACCGGCCATGATCACCCCNAGCAAAGAAATCACTTCCTTGAACGTGCCGCTGACATGTCTACTTTCCGCATTTGAGATTTTTTACCAGAGGTTTTCCTTTTTGAGGTNGCTCTTCCTGAACGGTCTGATGACATTGTGCCACCAAAAGTAAGATTTCCAGATTTCAAAAGAGTATTGACCAGAGCATCTGCTACTTCATCNGAATCTGCACCTGTTTTCATTTCCTTTGTTACTGAATCATTGTGGTCAGTCATCCAAGACTCTCTTTCTTCTCTGGCAAGTTTGAGTTTGTCACGAACTTCATTCACTTGATCCATCATTTCTACTATTTTGGCATGTATTTCATTCGCNTTTTCTTTTGCAGCAACATATTCGTTATGAAATCGGTCACCTTCAGATTTCAAAAAGTCTCTGTGTGAAAAAAGCTCATCCAATTCCTCNGATGCCTCATTGGCAGTCTTCACCACATCAAGCATTGACTGATGTGCAGCATCCGCCTCTAGTTTGAGCGTTTTTATGGCTCCATCCCGATCTGACAAATCTACCTTCACCAATTCTAATTTGCGAACCTCTGGTTCCAATTCTTGAATTCTCCTTCGCATTCTCTTGATAGATTCCATCGTCTCTTTTTCTTTCTTCGGAGACATNCCACCTCTCGTTTCAAACACATTCTCAAGAGAAGAGACCTCTGAGATGAGTTTGTGGTATTCATGAGAGGCTGATTTGCCATCATTTGTTCCTTCTCTTNGCTTCTTTGAAGCTCCAATCAAATCTCGGATTTGAGATTGTATAGCATTTCTTTTTTCCTTCAATGCTTTAATTTCAGCCCTCAATGCTCTAACTGATGCAAGTTCGACATCGAGTTTTTCTCTATGCTCTTTGTATTGAGATTGAATCGTATTTCTTTTGTCTGCAAGCCTTTTTGCTTCATCATTGTGCATGTTTCGCATGTCCCTAAGTTTTCGGACTTTGCTCTCCATAGCATGCAGTCTTGTGCGTAAATCTTCCCCCGGTTTCTCTTCGGGATTGGATGGCTCTGTCATGTCTGGGGGAAAAGGTCGTCGATATCAAAACTGCGGTATTACAGTGAGGCAAATATTTCGACCAACTGAATCATCATAATCGTAAACAATCCTAGTCCTCCAGCAAGGCTACAAATGATTGAAGATGTATTTCGAATGAGAGTTCTAAATTCAGACCTCACTCTCAAATTAATCTGTCTACCTTCAAGCAGATCACCTGATGGATCTTCAAGGCGGATTGATACCGATGCTTCCCCATTTCTCTCTGGTATCAAACTTTGCCAAGCAAGGGTTCCATCTTCGAGTAATTGATTCATGATACTCGTTTGATCTTCATTAGATTTTGATGATAGAGGAAGAGGTTTATCGATATTTATGGACTGTGAACCTGGCTGCAAAAGATACTTCATCGCAATGTCGTGTGGTCTAAAATCTGGCGACTGCACACGTAAAACAATCTCTCGAGGTACCTCTGAAAGATTATGAAATAAACAAAACAAATTAGCCTTGTTAGTGACGACATTTTCTAAATCTACATCAAAAGCGAAGTCGTCAGCTTGGCTTTGAATCCCTGCTCCGAGCTGTTGTAATTTTCGATCAATCATTCGATAGAAGGATGGGCACTTTTTAGAAGTAATATTGAATAATCTTTCCCAAATCTCAACAGAAAAAATGGGATGTTTGATAAGGAAATCAACACCATCATTNTTCAANATTTTTCTCANCTCAGTGAGTAACATNTCNCGATCGAGTGCTCCNTTGTACCTGCGATACAAAACAAGGAGAATACGTTCTACNGTTTTNGAATTATTCCTTTTCGANTTAAAGAATGCATGTAANTCAATNACCAAGTCGTTGAANTGGTTCCTCAACAATGGATCCATGTATGTTTCCAGAATCTCAAAGAAAGGCATGTCCAATGTAGATGGATGCATCGGTGGGNTGTATGNATCCAGCATTCCAGCGGGAGTAACCATATTGAATTTATTTCGACGAGTNGACAAATGTTGNCCTAATGCTAATACAACAAGACTGGCTGATACCAAAATACCTCTGCCNCCCAATGTCGATTCNGGTCCTGAAAAAATCACAACAATTTCAGCAATAAGGGCTAAGGAGACCAAGAAAATCCCAAAGGCGTGCCTATTCATCAATTCATTTATCTTCTTGTCTAATATGTCATAACCGTGCAAGACATCAACTGGTTTTGATTGGAAGCGAGACATGTTGACTTGATGGGCAAAGACCTTCTGTGTAACCCTGGACCTCATTCTGTGTAGAGCCATGACAATAAGTAAACCAACATTCACTACACAAGCAAGAGATATCATCAAGGTTGAAAAATCAATNCCCGCAGTGGGTTCAATATTTTTGAGCCACCATTCAGGGGACGGACCAGCATAAACCCAAGATGCGAGCATGAAAATCATTGAAGTAATTGGAAGAACTAAGATTAAACTCAGCCCCTCTGATAATAGTTGACGGTCTAGAGTGTAGAGTAGAAGTTCAGAATTCTTCAAACGATTAAGTTCCTCATCCAAGGATTCAATGGTAATTTCGACATCTTCTGGATGGTCATTAATATCGGTATCATTGGCCATGACCTCTTCATCGGTGTCTTTTTCCTCGACAGGTGGTTCTTCGGCTGAGTCATCTGCGACCTCATCATCTTTGGTCATGCCTAAACCTTCCTCACGATTATTGAATCNGANATNCGCTTNGTCATTTCNACTTTCGTCTGATTTATGAAAAANCCTGAGTTTTCTCTACGGATGATGGCTTCTATTTTCAATCCTGCAGATTCCAATGAGGATTTTACTTTGTCTTCCAAAAAGATACACTCAATTTGAGCACTTTCGCCTAATGCCAATTCCCCTAAGGGATGAAAGGTTTGATACTCATCGATCAAATCCCTGATTTTTTGATCAGCCTCAGGGATTACCTGTCCTGAAGGGTCCAAGTCGGGGTCACCAAGAATCACCGTCAGACTCGCTTCTAAATCGTCATTGATGGCGTGTTCAAGCCGACAGGCTGTTTGATGTATATTTCCTCGAAAAGGAATGGAAGAGAGGAAAACCTCCGCCAAACGATGGCGGCGTTTCATTCTCTTTCCGTATATGAGTCCAGAATCTGTTAATCGGACTCCTTTGTAGGGTTTGTAGTCGAGAAAACCCTTGCTAGCGAGCCTCTGAACCATTTCGGTGGCTGATGCTGGTTTTACACCCATGGCATCTGCAAGGTCTCGATTTCGAATACGTACGGAAGGTGCTTTTTCGTGAAATTGATACATCATCTCCATGTATTCGTCTTCAAATTCTTGAAAATGACCCGAACCCAATATATCACTTCCTAATCTTCTCTCGCCTCAAATATTAACGCACAATGTGGACATTTCGCTTTGGCAGGACGACGTTCCAGTGGCACTTTAATCGCACGATTACATTTTGGACAGTCTAGAATATCATTATCTGAGGAGGACCAAGGAATTTCATCTTCTGAATGATTANNAGAGTCGTCCTTTTGGTCATCCTTTTGATCATTTTTCTGCTGCTCTTTGAGAGAGATCTCAAATTGAGTTTCACAATCTGGACACCTGATTTTTCCCGAATAATCAGATGGAACATTTAGCCCAATTTCGCAGTTAGGGCAATGAACAATCACCTTNTCTTTACTTTTCTTTGTCGAAGGCTTCTTCTTTTTTGTCGAGAGTTTGGTTTCGGAAGGAGGCCTGTTTTGCAGGATTCGCAAGAATAAGATAATCCCAATTCCAATCGTTAGTCCACCTATTGGCCCTTGCCAAGAAAAACGAGATTGACTCGTTGATGCTGAAGCTTCGCTATCAATAACAACACTTTCTGTTAGTGTTGTTTTGTATGCTTGGTCATTAATGAGTAATTGAGCCGTTATTGTCACGGTTTCCCCTTGGGGCCAAAGTAGTGCACCAATCACTTTTTCCTCATCAGCGATGACATCCGTGTTGGTCTGAAAAAGAATCTCATTACTCGGCCCTGTAATCAGAATGACACCCGATGGAATTGCAGAATTACCTTGATTCAAAATCGACAAGGAAAACTCGACTTCTTGACCTTGTGAAGGAGATGTAGAAAGTGTCAATGACAGGGCTGGAAGAAACTCGTTTACCTGGGAAGTAATTTCTGATTGTAAATTAGAATCGAGACTTGGAGACCATTCTAGTGGCGAGATTTGGGCATAAAGATTTGAATATTCTACATCGCCAAGAGTTATGATTTCATATTCAATACCNGGATTNATTTCTCTAAGCATGGAATGNATTGCTATTCGTTCAANGCCATCCATATATCCAAATTCTAATTGAACNATTCGAGAATTTCCTGATGAAAGATTGATTTGCCATTCATATTCTGAAATTGTATTTTCATCCACATCTTCTTTAAACGAAAAATCAAGTCGTTGCTTTTCAAGTATGGGTAATTCTACCTCTGATTCGAGACCTGATTCGATGACGGCATCTTGACTTTGCAAACTAAATTCAATCTCCAAAGTTCCACTCTCTGTTGGTTGAAATTCCAGAGATACCTCGCCAGCTTGCCCTGATTCTAATCGCACTTCATCGCCTGCAACCTCATTNCCATCATATGATGCAACCAACTGAACTGAACCCCCTACNTCTCCTTCATTTCTTACCAACATAGATGCTGACACAGTATCTCCTGCGTGCCATGGTCCACCACCTAAAACAGGTACCGGTGAGCCAGCAGTGAGGAAAAATGCTGATTCGAGATCAATGGTGATATTGCTAATCGNAGTTTGNATGGTNCTTGTACCGTTATGACTACATGTTAAGACGCCCTTGACAGGATACGTTTCGAGTATGACGTCAATGGAGGAATTCATCCCAATGGATTTTGCTTCAGAGTAAAAATCATTTCCGTTTAAGTCGCACAAAATCATTCCATTGAATTCAGAATCACCTACGTTAGAAATATTAAGTTTCCACTGCATTAATTCTCCCAACTCAATATTTCCTAATTCTTCAATCACCATATCGAGATTTGGCAAGGGCGGTGGTTCAACAATGAAATTCATGCTCAGTTCATTATCAGATAAGTCCATATCTTCTGCTTCTCGCAAAATCCATGTCAGTTGATGATTTCCCTCAGTTAAGTTTTCAGATACAAAAGAGACTGTAGCGGTATTTTGTGCATCTATGCTCATAGTTGAATTATACATCTCAACACCATCTAACATNCCAACNACTTCTCCAGTCCAATTCACATCTCCTTCATTTTGAACATCAGCGCTTAAGTGAACGTAATCACCAGAACGAATCGTTGAATTTCCGGTCACANTTCCGTTTTGGAGNACTGGTTCGATGAGAATNCCACTTAATCCAATATCGAGNGGTCTGAGCCTTTGCAAAATTTGCCACCATTCAATGTCTTGCCCNGCTTGAGGTGTACCAACATCACCTGTTAGTTGTATTGAAACATTAGAATATCCAATGGGAACTGACGTCACTTCAACAGAAACTTCGCTGGATTCACTTGAGTTTAGGTATATGGTATCCGACTTTTGAAAAATTGCCTCGCCCTCTAAGTCATTCAAATTGACTTGCCAAGAAACCACTGCTTCAACGGGATTTTCTACTGCTTGTACCGAGAAGTTGACCCAAATAGAACCATCCCCGATTTCACCATGTCCTGAAACCTCGACGGAATCTATATCGATTACTCCACCCGATGCTGCATTCACATGAGGAATGGTGCTAATTGCAAACAGCAATACTACTGCTAGCACTCGNCGCATAAATANGGGTTTTAACTGGACACTTAAGCACATTTGCCTAAAAATAGTTAGACGCCACCTTTATTGAAGGGTTTTCGGTGGCGCCACCGTTGCTATGGAGCCAAATGAGCTGCTGAGTGTTTCTCCTGAATTTTTGGCAAAAGCCATTATTCACCGAAGAGAGAGACTACTGGAACTCATACCGTCTGAACTTGAACAAGCACAAGCGCTCCAAATGGAGGCTGAACAAAATTCAAGAAATGCAAAGCAATCGAGAGATGAAATTAACCAAAAAGTTGCCAATTTAAAGAAAGAGCGTAATCATGCGCAAAATGAAGCAAAACAACTTTTTGAACAANCANCAAAAGCCAGAGANGAACTTATTGAGAAAGGCGAAATGAAAAACCCCGAACCTAAGTGGGCGAAAGATAAACTTTTCAATAAAATCCAAAGAATTGAAGAAAAAATCCAAACAACTGGCGGGAACCACAAAACAGAAGAGANATTTATCAATGANATGAAGGCTTTGATNAAAGAGCATGAAGAATGGGTNGCACAAAGAGCGAACGCATCGCCTCTCATGAANGAAATGAAAAAGAANCAACAAGCAGCGAAGAAACTTATTATNGCTGCTGAAAAGGCACATAAAAGCATGGTTGAACTTGTCGAAGCGAATGAAGATCGCCATACTTCTTTTGTTGGATGGGAAGAAAAAAGAAGGAAACATACTTCACTCAGTGGGAAACTCACAACTGCCAAAAGATCCAGTGAAGAGGCGGTCAGATTTTGGCGAGGAACATTGGAAAAAGGACTTGAAGCACTGCTCATCGATGCGAAGCGTGTCGAAGAGGGTGGACAATCTACACTTTCACTGCGTAAAGAGAACAAAAGGAGTGAGGAAGAATGAGTGAAATTTGTCCTACCACCGGGTTCTCAAAAAAGTCCAAAGAAAGATGGCCATATCTTTGGGGGAAACTTACAAGTGGACAAAGTAACGAATTTCCGAACCAAGATTTAATTAAATCTATAGATAGAGGCATTAAAGAAGTGCTAAAAGTCAAGGATTCTTCGACTGGGGAAGAAAATCGACAAAATCTCATCAAACACTTGAGAAAAATTATTTGTTCTAAAATTAAAGACGTCACTCTAGAAGCCTTTGGTTCAAGTCAATCAGGCCTATCACTGATTGGAGGTGATATCGATCTGTGTCTCAAGGTTCCAGATACGAATCCAAAACAGATACTTCGTCGCCTCAAAGGATTACTTGATGCACGAGGAATGGAACAGATCACTCTCATCTCCAAAGCGAGAATACCAATTATAAAATTTCATGATCCTAAAAGTGGGTTTGATGTTGATATATCAATTAACAACAGTCTTGCTTTGCATAATACTGAATTATTATCTACATATGCTCAATTAGACCCAGCCGTGAAAGATGCAATTTTAGCCGTGAAATATTGGGCTGTCCAAAGAAATATTGCCAATGCCTACCAAGGGACAATTTCCTCATACTCTTGGTCACTTTTATCCCTCCAACACCTACAAGTCATGGAATCAATCAAACTACCAAACCTACAGTCATCTCAAAACCGTGAATTGATTACGATTGATAACCATGAATATGATATTACCATCAACAAGGAAGTCCAAATAAACAAAATTGATATTGACGTGGGTGAAATTTTTGCTAAATTTATTTTCTTTTACGGACTTGAATTTGATTGGAGTAAAAAAGTGGTTTCAGTTAGAAATGGAATCCCAATGGAACGAAACGAAAAAGGATGGAGCTTACAAAAACCATCTGCTTCTGCTGCACACCACAGTGATGATAAAAAATTGCGAATGGGTTCATACCATTTACCGATAGAAGATCCACTGGACACGGAAATTGATTTGGGGAGAGTACTCAAACCCGCAGGAGAATTAACAATCCTCAACGAGTTTTTAAGAGCGGCTTCAATGCTTAGCAAAGGAAAAAGTTTTGACGAAATTTGTGAAACCGTTGAGCCTCAACGTTTTGAATCCAAAAGCCCTGATGACTTGTTTGAAGATTTGCGAAACCTAAAGCCGCATGAGGTGAAAATTCTCCACGAAAATATACTGGATGATTTGTCAGTTGTTACAAAACGAATTGAAACCCTTGAATCTGAAAGATCGAGTGCGATTCGAATGGCAAAAGCCATGAGAGGAATTATCGAAGAGACTGGTGATATCAGGAAAAAACACAAAGAAACCATCTTGTCCTTGAAAAGTCGAGGAAAGGAAATTGAATTAACCAAAAATAAAAGAGATTTAATCAATAAAAATATTGTTTTACCACTCCATAGAATAGAGGAAGAACTTGTCAAGATTTATTCGCGCCTAACGGATTCTTTAGATTTGATGAGGGTTCAAACTTTGGAAAGGGAAAAAAGAGATTTCTCCTTTTTCTTCGAATTACAAAAAATGCATCACCAAGCAAAATCCTCCTCTGAATTACACCACAAGTACAACCAACTAAGGAAAGAACAAAGAAAAGATATCGAAAATCTTAGGAAATTTGAAAATGAGCACGATGAAGCTGCGAAAAATATTCTCGACCAAGAACCACTGCTCAAACAAGAAGATTTGGAAAACCGTCATGACCGTTCTTGGGATAAAAGAGCAAATAAAATTACAATGATTTTGAGAAAAAGAAAAAAGGAACTCTACAAATTCAGAAGAGAAAAAGGAAGAATTGAGGCATGGATGAGAATTGCACAAAAGAACAGTGCCAAAAGAAGAGGAAACAACAGGAACAAAAAGCATAGACCCACGTCACAAATAAGGGAAACTGTTGCTTCAGGTGGTTCGATAAGTCTGGGTGACCTCGATGCATTATTGAAATCAGGAGGTATTTCAAACCTCAACCAAAAAAATGATTCCACGCAAAAAAGACCTAAGAGGAAAAAAGGTAAAATGAAAAATCTCAATAATCTATCGCCGCATAGAGGTGAAAGAAACAAATACTCTCGAAAAGAATGAGGAAGACACATGATTGAATGGGTTTCCGGCCCTTCTTTGAAAAGTCTTAGTGAAACTCATATTTCTTGCATACAAAATCTCTTCAAAAACGAAACTGGAGAACATTACATCCCCGATACGATTCGTGCTTTACCGATTCCAATTTGGAAAGGAAATTTGATTCTTATTGACAAAAACACTCCAACTGATATTCACGGAGTATTTTGGTGCTTACGATTTAATGAAAAAAGAGCGAGAGTCGTTGCATTTGTAATCGACCGAAAATTCCAGAGTCAAGGATTTGGAAGCATGGCATGGGATAGATTTGTAATGCATGCAAGAACATTATCCATATCAGAGATTCAGTTAGAAGTTAGAGCAAATAATCAACGAGCAATCGAATTCTACCAGAAAAGGGGATTGAAAATCATAGGCAAACTTGAGAATTATTACTCAAGTGGCCTAGGATATGTCATGCAGGGAAAGATATAGCAGAATAATCAAACACGGCAAAGTAATGCAATGGGTGTGCGAGAAAGATTATTGCAGGATTTAATTCAAATCGAAGGCGTCGGGTTATGTCAATTATGCGATCATGAAGGCTTTGTCATTCAAGCCTTACCAAAGGCAGATAATCAATTAGCAGGAACGCTACCAGGGCTTTTTGATTTTGGTGATCAAGATACGGTTACGATTTCTGGAACAAATGGATACTTACTCGTTAAAAAACTCGAAACAGGGCACTATTTAGCGATTAAGGTTGACAATGACGTGAATTTAGGAAAAGTACGGGCGACTTTTCATGAATCTGCTAACAGACTTGTTGCCTTATTGCAATAATATCTGTCTTTCAAATGCATTAAAAGGGAGTTGTTCCACGGCCCGTTGTAGGATGCGGGAGTTATCCACACAAAGGTGATTATCTCATGTCGGAATTTGAACAAGTGCTCGAAGAAAAACGAAAACTTGTTGACGAAAAAGCGACCAATTACCGAAATGTAAGAGACGACTGGAATGCGAAGACAAAGCAAGCTACCGCCACACGCAACGAGCACAACTCTGAGGTACGAGAGCTTATCCAAAATGTGAAACAACAAAGGGAAATTCGAGAACAAATGAATGAAGTTGTTCGAGACATGAAGAGAGCACGTGCTGATGCAAACAACCAAGTTAAGGAAGCAAAGGCCAACTTAGAGGCTGCAAGAAAAGGCCCAAATTCTTCCGAACAATCTGAATCACGAGGGAAAGATAGACCAATGTCCGTTCACCAACTTCGCCGAAAAGCAAGAATGCTGGAAAACGACTTCGAGCAAGGTAAATACATGGGTAAGAAGGAAAAGCAAGTTATTGAACAAATCAAAAAAATCTATGCTGAAATCAAACTCAAAGAACAAGAAGAGTCTTCAAATGAAGACCTGAAAGAGGCTAGAGAATTATTGAAGACAGCCATGGATGCTCAAGAAGCCGCTCACCTCGAAGTCCAAAAGGCAGCAAACGCTGCACAAGATGCACATGAACTCATGCTCCAATGGAATAAAGAAGTCGATCGCCAAAGAGAAAAGGCTGAGTCAAGTCATCGAAGCCTTCGAAGATCAAAAATTGAGGGTGATAAAGCCCATCACTTCTACATTGTGAGCCTTCGATGTCTTCATTCCATACATGATATTCTCAGAGCAAGAAGAGGGCAAGCAGAGCGCTCACCATCAAAAGGCGCAAGAGTGGAAATTCAAGACCTCATGGCCAAATTGATGAGTGGAGAAACACTCTCAACCGAAGAACTCATGCAGCTTCAACGTAATGAGTAAAGGTGAAGACATGATTGAGCGAAGTGAAATCGCCACGATTCTGGAGAATTATGAGCGCCTTCGATTACGGATTGGTGTCACCGCAAGTCACTCAGCGTTAGACATATGCGATGGAGCAATCGAAGAAGGGTTCTCTACAGTTGCTTATTGTCAAAAAGGAAGGGAGAAAACCTACAGTGAATATTTCAAAACTCAGCGCACTGGTTCAGGAAGAGTGCGAAGAGGCATGGTCGACAAAGCCATCGTGATGGACAAATTTAACGATATTATGAATGAGAAGATGCAAAGCCAAATGCGAGATCGAAATGTAATTTACATTCCAAATAGATCCTTCTCATCTTACAGTTCAATCGATGATATTGAAAATAATTTCAAAATTCCAATGTTTGGTAGCAGAAACATGCTAAGAATGGAAGAGAGAACAGAAGAACAAGACTATTATTGGCTGTTAGAAAAAGCCGGTTTGCCTTTTCCCGAACCAATCGAAAACCCTGAGGACATTGATTGCTTGGTCATTGTAAAACTTCATCACTCTCAAAAGAAACTTGAACGCGGATTTTTCACCTGTGCTTCACACGAGGAATATGTAGAGAAAAGCCAAACGCTGTTAAAATCAGGGGTTATCGACCAGGAAAGTTTGAATGGAGCAAGAATCGAACGTTATGTGATAGGGCCTGTGTTCAATCTTAATTTCTTTTACAGTCCTCTAGAAGAGGATTTACCAAAGCTCGAACTCTTAGGTGTCGATTGGCGATTTGAGTCATCACTGGACGGCCACGTGAGATTACCTGCACCACAACAAATGACATTGCCTCAACACCAAATGATTCCAGAGATGACCGTTGTTGGACATAATACTGCCACGATCAGAGAGTCATTGCTCGAAAATGCTTTTGCATTGGGTGAGAAATTTGTTAAAGCCAGTAAGGAACATTATGACCCTGGCGTAATAGGGCCCTTCTGTCTTCAAACCTGCATCGATAAAGACATGAATTACAGCATCTATGATGTCGCACCTCGGTTAGGTGGCGGAACCAATGTTCACTTGAACATGGGTCACCCATATGGTAACGCGACATGGAGAAAACCAGTATCAAGTGGGCGCAGAATTGCCATCGAACTGAGAAGAGCCGTTGAGCAAGACAGGCTATTGGAAGTTTTAACCTAACTTACTCAAAACCTAATAGTCCTTTCATTCTGGACAGATTGTTACACATGAACATGATGCTTCTTCTGTCATTTCTGTTTTTCATGCTAATTTTTGCAGGTGTTGGACTTGCATCAATGCTGGTAAAACAAGACACGACCGATGATTATCTTGTTGCAGGAAGAGGCATGCACCCTGCACTTGCTGCATTATCTGCAGTAAGCACATGGAATTCTGGGTACATGTTCATTGGTTTCATCGGATTTACTTATGTGATGGGATATTCAGTCATATGGATTGGTCTGGCATCTACCATTGGCCAGGTCATTGCATGGATGTGGTTGTATAAATTCATCCAAGAAGAGGGAAGAGAACGCGGTGTTCGTTCACTTTCATCCTTAGTATCGGATAAAGCGGGTTCCCCAGAAGCAAAACTGGCTGCTGTTTTGTCTGTCATGTTTTTGGCAGTATATGCTGCTGCTCAACTTACATCTGGAGGAAAGGCTCTCTTCGTCATGATGGGATGGTCCGAATTGGTAGGGATTCTGATAGGTTTTGTTTTAGTAGTAGCCTATTGTTATGCTGGAGGCATTCGGGCTTCCATTTGGACAGATGCAGCCCAATCGTGTGTAATGATTGTGGGTTCAACCATTTTGTGTTATGTGGCGCTTGATGCGGTAGGTGGCTTCTCAAACCTCGGAAGTGCACTTGAGTCCCAAGATCCTAATCTCACGAACATATTCCCATCTGGGCTTCTCTTTGGAGTCAGCATATGGATTGCTGCTTTCTTTTTGGGTGGTTTAGGAGTCGCAGGTCAACCACAAGTCGTTTCAAGGGTCATGACTCTTGAAACAGATGAAGACAGAGTACAAGCAATGATTTGGTTCTTTGTTTGGCAAACTCCATTCATTCTCTTGATGCTGATTGTGGGATGGTGCAGCCGCATTCTTTTCACCGCTTCTGATTTTGATCCAGAACTTGGCTTGCCAAGTATGGCCATGGAAACCATGCCAGCATTTGGAGTGGGGATGATTTTAGCATCAATTTTCGCAGCAACAATGTCCACCGCAGACAGTCAAGTTCTTGCGTGTACAGCAGCAATTACCGATGACATCAAACCTGAATGGCGAGAAGACCACAAAACCACGAAAAAAGTCACCCTTGCTATGGCTGCTCTTGCAACAATAATCTCAATAGCCGGACTTTACATTCCTGGTGGTGATTCTGTGTTCAGTTTGGTTGTACTCGCAGTTTACGGCCTGGGAGGCATATTCATACCCTTGCTGACTATTCGTTGGATGGGTTACAAACCGGACTCTAAGCATACGATTTCTATGATGGTTGCCGCTTTATCAGCTGTTATTTTCTGGCGGGTCACTGGATTGAATGTTCATGTCTTTGAATCCATACCTGCGATGACTGCCGCGTTTACCGTTCATTTTGTATATTGTGCATTCCGAGAAGAATCATCATCTCAGCCTTTTGGAAGATTTACGATTTTGGATACACATAAGGAAAAGTTGAGAACTGGAGGTCTCGTTGTTTTGTTTTTGGTTGCAATGACCGAAACCGTATACGCCCTAAATTATCTTGAGGAAGAACCGACATCTGGAGGCGTTGGAACCTATGATGTTTCCACGAACCTTTCATTGATTCTTATCCACGAAGACACTGATTATTTTGATGATGGTGAATCGGTAAGAATCACCGCAAATACTAGTGAAATAAACCTTGATGGCAAGAACATCGTTGGCGCTATTTTAACTCTGGAATATGGAGAGGACGAAACGAGTAACGGCCCCACATGTGGATTACCCAATCAAGGTGATGCTGAACCCGACTCAATTTTAAGTCGAATCAGGTATGGTGAATCAAATCAATCTGCTACTGGAGAAAATCAAGAAGGTGAGGAAGCAAGTCATAATGTCAGCATCTCTTGGTACAACACTTCATTGAATGGAAAAGTAAGTGGACTGTCTGAATCTCAAATCATTGAAGAATTGGACAGCCGAGGTGAGGGCACTGGAGAATATATGATACGTATCGAAGTTTCTGCTGAAAGCGGAGGATGAGCAGGTTGTAATCATGAGGATAATGGAGAAGAAATCGATTACACTTTGCACTTAATGATACTAGATTACGTTATTTCGCCTGTAAGTTCATGATTTCATCAAATTATTGCCTGATTTCCCTTGAACCAGTGTGCATTTCGGCTCATCCTTCAAAACTGAAAGGTTATCTTTTCTTTGAATTATCATAACAGGAAAGTCATGCCTTGCTGAGCAATAAACCAACCATTCTCATTTACCAGTTTGGCTTCTTGGCTATGCTGATCATAAAGAGGATTTGTGTGGTTGAGATGGATGAAACCTATATCTGGATCTCCATCTTGTTTAACGCCAAGAAGTTGAAGAGTGTCCTCGACAAAAGGATGAGGTATCTGTTCTAAATTGCGATGAGGTAATTCCTCACCTGACCAAAAAGTGCCATCGATAAGGGCGATATCGACCCTAAGTGATTTTAGCCATTCTTTCAATTCAAATCCCAATAATAGAGAAGGCCAATCGTCTAAATCTGGCAAATACAACAGACTCTTATTTTCTCCTCTGATAATGAAACCATGCATATCCGAGAGTTCTGAGCGATGTGGGGCTGAAAATGGCACGATACATCCTCCGCCTATTGGAATTTGATCACCTTCTTGGAACTGATTAAGCACCACATTCTTCTCATCCACAAGAAATTTCCAAGATGGTGTTTTTTCAATTAAATCACCCATTGTGGACGAAACATAAAGTGGCACTTCATTTGTGGCGAGTACCTCTTTTCCCAGGAGACCAAGACCGTCTACATGTCCAAGATGGGCGTGGGTGATGAAAAGAGAATCAAGCATGTCTTGATTCCAGATTTCCATTTGATGTACCATTGTTCTACTAGCATCAACCATATGCCTGTTCCCATTGTCATCGATAATTCCAATACCTGCCGGGTAGGCTTCATCTTTTACTTCGTGGCAACAGGATTTTTTACATCCAAGTTGTGGACGACCCCCATCTTGAGCAATCCCTAAAACGGTTACATTAATCGACATCTCAATCAAATCTTCCGAATCCACTGTCGAGAATACACATCTCTCACATAATGGCGCCCACTTGAAGGAGGATACTCCAACCATTCCTGACCATCTACACGCATCTGTCCATTAATCGATATTGGAGGAGCAATGTCTTGAGCATAAGTATTCACAACAGGCATGAGGACGGGCATTGGAGGCATTGTTTGACCATACGCAGAAGGTTGGTTCAACCCACCGGACAATGAACTTGAATTTTTACTTGGCAAGAATAAACTCCCAATGATAATCAAGAACATAGCAATTAACAATACCAAGACAAGTAAACCAATGGCACCATCTTCCTGACCTTCTGATTGACCAGATATGATGTTAGAAGGCATTTCCGTATTAGGGACCATTTCATCAGGACAGCCCAAATATCCAATAAAGGTAGATTTACCATAATCTTCAGGACAATCATCGGAATTATCGCCAAAATTATCTTTATCAAAATCAGACCATTCAGTGGAATCGAAAGGGAAATAATCAGCCCCTTGGTTAAAGTCGAAATTGATACTTTGCATAGGATCTGGCACTCCATCGCCATCCGAATCGAGGCAACCTATCATGATGATAGATGAATTACCGTTACGTGTGGGGCAATCATCAATCTCATCGGGAGATCCATCACCGTCAGTATCCAAATAATATCTCGAGTCTGCGGGAAAGTCATCAATGAAATTAGCCCACCCATCACCATCACTATCGGTGCAACCATAAATTCCTAGTTGGTATGATGTTCCATCCCTCAATGGACATGCATCCTGATATTGTGCACCTGGTAGAAACGAACCTGGCCAAGATGGGTCTCTATCAGTCCAGCTACTATTCCCCCAATTATCGCCATATCCATCTCCATCTTCATCATGCCATTGAGATGGATCTGTATCATTTGCATCAGCCCCTTGAGAAACAGAATAATCTTCATCTGGGTCGGACCATCCATCTCCATCAGAATCAATACAACCTAGACGGTCAAAACTTGAGTTTCCAAACGTATTTTTACATGCATCGGGGAGGTTACCAGATTCATTATCGCCGTATCCATCACCATCGATATCGGACCATTGTGTAGGGTCATTTACAAAATAATCCGGTTCTAACTCATCAGGTATTCCATCACCATCTGTATCGACACAGCCTATGAGTTGTATCGATGAATAGCCTTTTTCAAGCGGACAATCATCAATCATGTCTGCAATCTCGTCTCCATCAAAATCAGGACACCCATTATTCCCATATGTCGATGAATTGCCAGGTATAAGCCGACAATTATCATTTGAATCATTGAAAGCATCATTATCGTCGTTCAAATCTTCATCAGCATCTCTGCAACCATCACCATCATTATCAGAACCATAGTCCGAAATCCACCACTGCCTGAGCGGAGGGAATGATGTGAATGGACATGCATCATTGATGTCGAAGATACCGTCATTGTCATCGTCAATATCTTCTGGATGACTATCCTGACATCCGTCATAATCATGATCTGTTGAAGAGTCGCTTGTCCAATTAAATGCTCCACCACGAGGACAATCATCGCCGTCATTATCTGTGATGCCGTCATTATCATCATCATAATCACAAGCATCTCCTTGTTCATCTCTGTCCCAATTTTCTTGATTCACATTTGAAACGAAAGGGCAATTATCATTCTTATCAAGAACCGTATCCAGATCGGTGTCTAGATTACGACTGGGATCAATCTCCCAGACAAATAAATCAATACCATTCACACTTGTTATTGTTTGAGCACCCTTAGTTACTTGCTCTGCAAACGCTCCTGCGACACCTATGTTCCCATTTGATTGGTAATCGATTCCCAAGGATGTTTCATAGGAGTTACCTCCAAAAGATTCTGTCCAGCCCCAACTTCCTGTACTCGTAATGGATGCAACAAATGCATCATCATTTCCTGAACTGGTAACAGTTTGCGATCCTAATGTAAGCGTACCTGCAAAGTTACCTGTCGCAAAAACGGTACCACTATCAGACACAGTAATTTTTTCTATTGAATCATCCGTTGATGCTTTACCACCAGAAATACCCCAATCAAATGCACCGTTATTGAAGACTTTCATAACATGCATGTCATTTCCTCCACTCGAGGTTAAACTAATGCTTTGGGCATTAACTGAACCAGAAAAATAGCCTGAAAAGTATAGACTATCCTGACCATCAATCGCAAGGGAAAAGGATGCTACGAGATCACTATCACTACCTGATTTAGCGCCTGTAACCATGGTGGCAGTACCAAGTGAATTGTATTTGGCAAGGAAAGTATCGACAATGCCTATGCTATCAAATATAATTCCATCAACAGTGAATGCATCATACACATATCCTAACTGCCATATGTTCCCGCTTGAATCGACTTTTACGTCTGTTGAAACCTCTTGGCCAATACCTCCAGCATTCTTAACAAAAATTATCGCTCCTGTCGAAGAACTAAGTTTTGCGATGTATACATCGTCATCTGTGCTTGTCACAGTTGTGCCATCGAAATCGGTTGTTCCAGTGTGTCCTCCTGTTGCAATTACATCACCAGTAGGAGTTAAATCGAGTCCAGTCACAGAAACTGCCCCATTTTCAGAAATCGTATCAAATTGAGTTGCCCAAACCCAATTTCCATTTCCATCTAGTTTGGCGATAAATGAATCGGTTGAAAAATCTCCAATAAGCGTTGTAGATCCAAATGTAAGATTTCCAATCATGGTGCCTCCAACAATGATACCTCCATCGTCTGATGCCGTAATGCAACGAAATAGAGCGATACCCTGAATCGCATTTGGTTGACTTGCCCACTGCCATTGCCCTGCATTGTTCACATATGCGACAAAAAGGTCGGGCCTGATGTTATATTGTGGTAAATCATACGGGCTGTTTGCTTGAAGGGACTTTGAACCAAATGTAACCGTTCGATTCATGTCACCTGCTACAACCCATCCCCCATTGTAAGCAGCAATGCCCTGAGCATAAACATGGTAGGAGTCTGAAGCTGTTGCTAGAAGAACTGGTTCCGAATCAGCGTATTGTGTAGATTCATTTTTCAGTTCATCTGGTAAGGGGGTGACCAAGAGACTTAACTGGACTGATAGTACGAGGATGAGGGAGACAATAACTACGCGAATGTTTCCCATGAGACTATCGATTTACCGAAGCCAGATGAAACCTTCTGTTTAATGATGAAGTTGAGAAATATTTCCTGAAATTGGGTTAAATAGCCATTCATTCCCAAATTTATCTCTCAATCGAACGCAAAGGACCAGCGCTTCTTTCAAAACTTTATTCATTGATTCAAGATTAAATTTCCACCATCTCAAAAATGTACCACCAGTTTTCGATGGAGTTTGTATTCTTTCTGACAACAAGGACTCATAGTCAATACTCTCAGGGCCTGTAAGTTCTAGAGAATCGAACAAAGGTTTGACATCAAGCAGTTCATATTCTGTTAATACATCAACTCTGTCAGTGACAAGTAACAGCCTTTTGATGTCTTTTGTATCATTAGGTCCTTGTAAGGTCCCCTGTATTACTTCTACCCTTGCTTTGAGAAGAACTGGCCTGCGGGATTTTTGCTCTAATTGATTAAACTCAGTCTCTTCTATTTTTTTATTACCAGTCAATATTATCTGTGATTCTTCAGACATGAATATATCATTGAGAAGAGTTATTCCATCAGTTTCAATGTTATTTGTTTCAATCGGTTGCTTTGCTTGCAAATAACCTGATAGATATGCTTCTCCAACCCTTTGTGCAAAGATTTCCTTGTCCCAAACACTAATTTTTGTTTGGCCATCTAAATCTTGGGATAAGTCCCTCAAATCAAACAACGTTGGCCTCATGCAAATGAGAAGATGTTTGCCTTTTGGCAAGCCATATCTCCATGAATTTATGGTATTGAGATCTAATGGAGCATATCCACTTCCGGCATGCCAAACATTTGTTCCCTTTTCTATTCCGTCCAAATAGAAAACACCTGGTTCAACAATCCGCATTTTCCACTTAATGATACCAGACAGGGAAGAAAGAGGATGTTGATTATCAACCTCAACATCAAGTGATTTCAGCAAATCTTCTGCTGAAAAGGACATAATGAGGCCAGTGCAAATTCAGTTATAGTGCTCACTGGATATTGCTTGGTAAACTCAAGAGTTCACTGTTTCCAGATTCGATAACTGAAACAGTTGAGATACTGAAAGGCTTTCCGCAGGCGACTCCAAGTTCACGATTTACCATCATTGTTTGATGAAAGAGAACTTCTGGGTGTCTTGCTTGTAAGGCCTTCATGAAGTCTTGAGGACAATTTGAGGCGAAAATTACGCATTTTACATCTCCTCTCGCACAAGCGTCTTCTGCTTGTTTTTGTCCAAAAAGTAGTTTTCCAGTTCCGATTGCATTTTTTAACTGACGACTTAAATCCATTTTTTCTCCTCCATACTCCAAATCATTTTCTCATGGATGAAATATTACTCTGGGATATAATACAATTCTACACTGCCAGTCCCAAGGCTGATTGGTTGTCCGACAATGATGTTTTCAGCGACACCCGAAAGGTTATCCTTCTCACCGATAATACCCGCCTTAAGCAGATGGTTCACTGTAACCTCGAAAGCGGCTCTCGCTAAGATTGAGTGCTTGGTTCCTGACACACCATGTCGTCCAATTGCTCTCACTTCTCCTTCGCTTGTCATTACATCGGATACCATCAATAAATGACGGACGTCAACTTCAAGTCTGGCCCCGTCCAAGGTCGCCTGTAACTCATTAACGATAGCTTGTCTTGCTGCTTCTATACCGAGATAATTGTAAATCTCGATGATATTATTGGTATAAGTGCGTGTCCTATCAATTCCTTCGATGTCAGAAATTCTCGAAAGATTGGAACCGATGGTAGAAAGGTAATATTCTCCAGACTTATCATCAAGTTGTACATTCGCTCTCTCGATACTTGGTACACCCTTCAATCTCAAATCTCTGATCTTGTCTTCAAGTTGAAGTAATTCTGTATATGAGGGTGGGTTTTGTGCAAGTTCTTTCAGATCTTCTTCATCTTGAACACCCGGAATGATTGTCAGAATACGAGGATTTTTGTCCTTATCTGCTTGAATGTAGAGGCGTAGCGCTCTTTCAAGTTTATCCTTCACTTCGGCTCCAGTCATGTTTTTCTGGCTCAGCATGTTCTTTTTGAGTTTGAGAATGAGTTTTCTCTGTGCAACGTCTGTTTCAATGTCTGCAATGTTTACAGTCGTCGTAATCTCAAGAGCGGCTGCTAATTTCCTTGCTTTCTTTGGGTCGACACGATTTGTTTCATCAAGATAGATAATCATCGTTGGAGTGTTTGGTACTTTCCTAGCATCGACAATCTCAATGATTCTTGGTAGACCTTGGGTTACGTTAACTGTGGCCACACCAGCATAGTGGAAAGTACGCATCGTCATCTGCGTTCCTGGTTCGCCAATTGATTGCGCTGTAATGATTCCAGCGGCCTCATATGGATCGATTTTCGCATCATTGAATGCCGAACTGGCTTCTTTGACAACTTTCTCTGCTTGGGTCTTGGTCAGTTTGGATTTTTCTCTTGCATGACAGGCATTCGTTAAATCGTGAATTACTCTCTGATTTAGGTTCAATCCGAGGGATTCATTTGCCGATTGTAGTGACTTGAATACTGGATCGTCACTTCTTTCGCTTTCATACGTGGACATTTTTGCTTCCACGTTATAATCTTGAAGTTCTTGTTGAACCGTTGCTTTGGTTCTTCGTCTTGATCTTCTCAAACGTACATTGGTAGAAGCGCCTCCTTCTGCGAGGTTCCTTCCAGCCTTTCCAGACCCTGTGATGATACCGTGAATTTTTGTGGCCGTTTCTGGGTCCGTCTCACAAATTTTTGCTATTTGCTGAGAACTAAGAATTTTCACATCGTCCCACTTTCTATCATCTGCTAGCACGTGAGCAAACTCTTCGGGGACCAGCATGTCCATTAGTTTCTTTTTTGTTGCACTCTTAACGACCATCAGTCATCCCCCCCTTCCATTTCAGTCTCAGCAAAGTAAGCCTCAGAACCGCTTAGTTCGTCTCTCTCGATGCCGCCATCAAGGACCACATCTTCCATTAGATTCTTCACAGGACCATCAGTTCCCAAAGCTGTATCAACAATTACATCTACATTGAATGGTGAACCATGAACCGCTCTTGATGGATCAATTCCATCTTCTCCGTAAGAAAATTGAATGATTCTATCAGCAGTATTCCTTACACTGAGTTGGCCATCAGAGTGGACTTTCAAATCATCCATTGCATTGATTAGCCTTCTTTGCATATACCCTGACTTAGAAGTTCGAACCGCTGTGTCGACTAAGGATTCTCTTCCTGAAACTGACAGCATAAAGAACTCCGTTGGCTCTAGACCTCTCTTGAAAGAACTTGAAATGAATCCCTTCTCAGTGGCTCCCAAACCACCTCTTCTGAAGTGAGGAAGTACCCGGTCTTGATAACCACGCTCTAATCGTGCTCCACGAACTTTAGCTTGTCCGATAGAACCTGCCATCATGGTGAGGTTATCCATAGACCCTCTTGCACCTGATATAGCCATACTTACTGCTGCATTGGTTGAACCTCTAATGTTGAGGAAATCCTTTGCGTGGTCACCGGATATTTGTTTACCTTGGTCAAGAATAACCATGATGTTTTCTTCCAAGGTTTCCAGTGGGGTACGTCCTGGTCGAGGTTCATACTTTCTGCCGTCTTTTCCATATTTTTCGAGTTCATCTCTAACAAGTTGACGATGTTCCATATTGTTTGATTCAATTTTATCCAGAATCTCTTGGGGCAAATCTTCGTCATCAATTCCGGTTGTAAAACCAAGAGATGTGCAAGCCGCAATCGAAAGCCTTGTGAAATTATCAAGGAACTCAGCTCCGTAAGTTGAACCTTGGGTTTGTACAATCGCATCCAACAAGCGACCATCTTCAGCACCGATTGCTCGCTTGTCGAGAGTCCCAGATACTTGTCCTGCCTTTACGACGACATCATCATTGGAACGGCTTCTGAAGCGGAGATGGATATCATCAGGTAGAACAACACCCACCAAATCTTCACCTCTGAAGTATTCAACGCCATCTTCGGTGTATGTATCTGGCAATGGACCATCATAGTTGATACTTCCAAGAATCTCAAGACCGTGGCGTTTGGAAATCTTTGTCTCTGGACGACTGAGTAGGTAGAAACCAGAAATGTGATCGTGAATTCCACCAATAACCGCTCCACCATATCGTGGAGTCAAGATATTTTCTTGAACTCTCATCAAAATCTTGGCCTCTGCTCTTGCCTCCTCAGATTGAATGACGTGAAGGTTCATCTCATCACCATCAAAGTCCGCGTTGTAGGGGGTACATACCGCAAGGTTGAATCTGAAGGTATGACCTTGAACAACCCTTACTTCATGGACCATCATAGACATTCGGTGTAACGAAGGTTGTCTATTGAAAATAGCCACATCCGAATCAATCAAGTGTCGTTCAACAACCAATCCAGGTTTTGGATTTCCGTTAAGGTCGACTGTCGAGAGACGATCTTCTACTCTGGTTCTTTCTCCCCATTCATTGTCTGGACTTCCACAATGTGGACAGTATACTTCAAGATGCTCAGGGAATGGCTCATCTGGGTTAGCAAGTTCCCACTTCCAGCGGTGGTGCATGATGGCTCTTGGGTCATCTTCTGGGAGAGGGTGACCATTCGCATCTTCTCCCTTCAGATTTGCGATAGTTGCATCTTCATTCACCGAATACGTATATTCGACCATGTCTCCTTCTTTCTTCTCATATCGGTTTACTACGAGTCCGGGAAGGAAGTTCGGTGCTGGCAAGACCGCATTGAGGTCGAAACGTTGGGTCGTTTCTTGATCACACTCAGGATTGTGACACCGGAATCCAGCGTTGATGAGACGACTTCGCTCATTAATTCTAATTCGACGATTATCCCCTCTCACGACGTAATTTACACCGGGGTGGACATCGGGACCTCGTAAAATCATTTGACGCATTTGTTCCCTGTTTCTTGTTGTAACCCTAATCGGGACGGTCAATTCTTTCGCAATCTTGACTGGAACACCAACCTCGTTGACGATCAGATATGGGTCTGGTGAAATTACAGATCTGGCACAAAAGTTCACTCTCTTTCCAGAAAGATTGCTTCTAAATCTGCCTTCTTTTCCTTTCAGTCTTTGTGTAAGTGTCTTCAAGGTTCGACCAGAACGATGCCTGGCTGGGGGAATACCGCTGGTTTGATTGTCGAAGTAAGTTGTCACGTGATATTGCAATAATTCCCACAAATCCTCAACAATAAGTTGAGGGGCACCTGAGTCACGGTTCTCTCTAAGCCTTTGATTGATACGAAGTACGTCAACGAGTTTGTGAGTTAAGTCATCCTCAGACCGGTCGCCGCTATCGAGAGTAATGGAAGGTCTGACGGTGATAGGAGGTACCGGAAGGACTCTCAGAACAACCCATTCGGGGCGATTCACCTTGTCCATCCCGATGAAAACCAAATGCTCTTCAGGAATACTTTCTAGCCACTCTCTGATGTCTCGAGCATTGTGCTTCTTTTCCACAGGTTTACCGCCAGTTTGTGCTTGAATACTTTCTTTGAACGTGGTTGGTTTATCGAGGATAATACGTCCTTGCTGCGAACCGCAGTGCATACAAATGGCTCGCTTTGCACCCGAGGTTTTCTTTTCAATTTCCTTGATGATTTTGGAAAACTCAGTGGAACCAACACCGTGCTTGATGATAATATCTCTAACTCTGGCACGATAGTAATCCTGTTCTGAAAGTTCTGGATTTGAAGGGTGAGTACCTGGTTGATCGTGCAACAGAACTTTGCTGCAATTGTTGCAAGTTGCCTTTAATGCAGTCTTGATCAAATTCACAAATCCGATGTGTACTACTGGCAATTCAAGTTGAATGTGACCGAAGTGTCCCGGGCTTTCGTCATACTTACAATTGTCAGTCGGGCAGATTAGACCAGGGTCAATCACACCCATGTGGGGGTCCATGAGACCTTGTCTGTATGCGTGACCATCATCTTTGTAGGTATCAGCTGTTTTTACTTCTACAGCCGACATTTCCCTGATTTCTTTGGGGTCCATCAAACTGAACCGTATACCTGCAATTCTCTTTGGAATAAGTGTGCTATTTCTAGGGTTCATCTTCGGTCCTCCAGTTCTAATCTCATGGCCACACCAAGGCTTTTCATTTCATCGAGAAGGAGTTTGAAAGCATAAGAGGTTTGTACCTTGTAAACTTCCGCACCGTCTCCATGAATTGGAGACACATATGTCCGACGTTTCGGATCAAACCAAGCGACGTGACCGGATTGAGCGCAGACAAACAAGTCAATTCCGTCAGACTCATCGAGTAAACGGTCTTTGATGACCATAGACGCACCATGTGCAATCAAACAATCACGTTCCATCTCTCCGAATCTTAGACCACCTTGTCTTGCCCTACCTTCAGTAGGTTGACGAGTAAGAATTTGAACTCTACCTCGGCTTCTTGCATGTATTTTTCCAGATACCATGTGGTGTAGTTTCTGGTAGAAGATACACCCGACGAAAATTTCAGCAGGATATTCTTGTCCAGTCTCTCCATTAATCATCTTTTCTCTGCCAGTGTGTCCAAACCCAGAACGAACCAATGCATCACGGAGGCTTTGTTCTTTTTCGTTTCCAAAAGCAGTACCATCGATGTACCTTCCTTCCATTGCGCCAACTTTGCCACCGATCATTTCTAGAACGTGAGCGACGGTCATTCGGCTTGGAATAGCGTGTGGATTGATGATGAGGTCTGGTATGGTTCCATCCCTTGTGAATGGCATGTCCTTCTCATCAACAAGTCGTCCAATTACTCCTTTCTGACCGTGACGGCTTGAGAATTTGTCACCAACTTCAGGAACTTTGTGACTTCGAACCATAACTCGAATCAAGCGACCGCTATCGAGAGATTCAGTAACGTAGGCATTGTCAATCCAACCTTTTTCTCCATGCCTTACCAGCATTGATGATTCGCGTCTTTCTTGTGCTTGCAAGAACGAACCTGCTCCTGTTTCTTCCAAGAATCGAGGAGGACTGGTTTTCCCTACGAGTACGTCGCCACCTGTCAATTCGGTCTCTGGTATTGGTAATCCATCATCCTCAAGATGGCTGTACGCATCTGCTGGCTTCAGTCCTTTGACTTCTTCCAGTCCAGTACCAGGTACCTCAATTTCTTCAACTTGTCCACCTGGGAATCTTCTCCTTTCAGCGTTGTAAGTTCTGTAAAACGCAGAACGACCCATTCCTCTTTGAACACTGGAGCGATTCATGATGACGGCATCTTGCATGTTGTATCCGTGAAGACTCATGATTGCAACAACAAAGTTTTGACCTCCAGGTCTCTCAAGGAAGTTCGTATGTTCCATTGCTTGAGTACCCACAATCGAACGATGTGGGTAGTGCAGAACGTGGAGCCTTGTATCGGGCCTTAGCCTGTAGTTTGAACTTGGAAGACCAAGACTTTGTTTTACCATTGCAGTTCCACCAGTAACACGTGGTGTCGAATTGTGCTCAGGATACGGGATGAGACTTGCACAGACTCCTAGAACCAATTGAGGATCAATTTCTACATGCGTATGTTCCTTAGAATATTCTAGGGGGACTTCAATGATGGATTCTGCCCATTCCGAATTTGGAAGGCGAATTGTACATTTCAAGCGAGCTATTTCTGAACCTGGTTCTCCAAGATTGACCCATTCTACATTTTCGTGAGAAATCGGTCTACCAGCATGGTCTGCGCCCTCAGGAATGACTTCAGGTAGGCGATAAGGTCTTGGTGCAATGAAGAGGTCTTCCTCTTCTTCTGCATCAACCCATTCGACGACACCCTCGTGTACCAAATCATTGAATGAAATTTCACCTTTTGCCACGCTCTCAAGATGTTTAGGCGTAAGTCGTGGTGCACCATCATATAGAATCAAGAGAGGTCTGAGAATCCTTCCCTTATCGGTATTGATGAAAATATCACGATTTGGGGCATCATACCTAATAGAAACTTCAGGCCTGATGGAACCCCTTCTTCGAGCGTTCTTGAATTGCGTCACCAGATTCTTACCTCGCTTGTGAACCCCATAAATATCACCATTTACGTGAACACGGTCACCGTCGGTCCAGTCTTCGGGCTGGAAAACGTCCATTTCATCGAGTCTGCCTTTGATTTCGTATTCTGAAACAGCCTCAGAAACGTCAATCATCTGGGCTGCGTTCTTTACAAGTCCACAATTTTGCCCTTCTGGCGTCTCGTTAGGGCACAAACGCCCCCACTGTGTTGGGTGAAGGTCTCTGGCCTCAAAGTGTGGTTGACTTCTGACTAACGGACTTGTCACACGTCTAAGGTGTGAAAGCGCAGAGAGATAGGTTGTACGGTCTAATAGTTGGCTTACACCGCTTCGCCCGCCGACCCAATTACCGGTGGCGAGCGCATGCATAATTTTGCTTGTCATAACATCAGGGCGAAGACAGGATGTAATCTTCAAATCTCTCTTTCTGTTATGATGTCTTTCCAGTTGATATTTCAGGTCTCTTGCAAGACCTCCCATTGAGACTCTAAACAAATCCTCAATCAAGTCCCCTGCGAGACGAACTCTTTTGTTCGCATAATGGTCTTTGTCATTGGGTTTGCCTTGAGTAATGGCCATCTCGAGAACTTGACGTACGATTCTACCCAAGAAAATGGCTTTCTTCTTTCGGTCATCGACTTCTTCATCATAGCGATCTCCCAGGTGAGGTAGAAGTTCACGGTCGAGTAATTGTTTTACACGTGCTTCCCTGTACTCTTTTTGTTGACCTGCAGCAAATTTCTTTTCGAGCCACTGATGAGCCTCAGCCATGTTATCTACGTCGTACTCTTCGTTATCTTTGACTTCGTTAATGTTTGCGACGATGTACTTGAAAGTCTCAGTTGGACCGGCAATGGCTTGGAACAATTCCTGGTCGTTTTCAATACCGAGAGCTCTCATGAGCAATACTACAGGGATTGCTGTGGTTCCTGCTGTTGAAATTTTGACCATCAACATACCGTCTCTTCGCTTTTCGACAGTAAGTGGCTTCCTTGTTCCATCTTTTTGGGAGAATATTTTCGCAACTTCGGTTTGTTTTGTGTATCTTTTGTTGATTTCTACAGTCACTCTGTTTGGGGCAAGATCTTCCATCGATATGAGTACACGTTCGGTACCGTTGATGATGAAATAACCGCCGGGGTCAAGTGGATCTTCACCTTGCTGAATCAATCGGGATCGAAGAAGCTTGCGATCTTCATCGCTGTTGTTGGGGTGAAGAACACGACCTTGTTCGATATGCTGTGGGTGTAAATTACATCGAGCTGAACGAACCATAATCGGCATATTCCCTATTGGCACTCCTTTTTCAGGCGCCCCAGGTACACCATTTCTCCAAATTGTGAAGTCAAGAGTTACTGGCGTCATATATGTTAATTTTCTTAGGCGGCACTCCATTGGAGTTGAAGGATGTTCGCTTCCGTTGGCTTCTCTAATGGTTGGATCACCGAGTTGTATGTTCTTGATTCGAATGACAACATCTTGGTCGATAACGTCGAGTTTGATAATACCACCATGAGCTGGGTCGATTTCCTCATCGGTTCCAACTCTGATATCTCGTACTATTTTTTCCATTCTAGATTGCGTCGAATCTCCGGACGGAATGCAATCATTATAAGATGCAAGCTGGTGATTAACTAAACTTCTTTCTTTGAAATATGCTCTGATAATTTCTTTCATGATATCACCTCTTAACTTCCCTCGACAATAAGTCTGTACGCATATGTTTTACCAGAGGATGGCGATTTTCTGATGACCTTTACGACTCTATCAGTTAACCAACCTGCCGGCAAAGGAACATGATCTGGATCTTCGGCCGCTTTTTTGGCATCTTCTAATTCTCTCATTTCCTTAATGGTCTGAACAACAGGATCTGTAATGAGAATCTTTGGGAGAAGTTCCTTGGCAAGGCGGGTTTCGCCGGTTTCTGCATCCATTTGAATAAGTCCCCAAGGTGCCAATTCTTCTTCTTCCATTTCAACTGGGACAATCTCTTGATGTGGTACGAGATGGTGATTAAGTACGTTAAATTTGAACTTGGAATTCATGCTGTCATCATCATCATCAACGGCGGTTTTGCTGATGGTAACTTTCTTGGAGCGTCGCTTTTTTCTTCTCGCTCCAATTTCTCCGAGTACATTCATTGTTAGTTGAAAAGCATCATCTTCTTTCGAAATACCCAAAGCAATTGCGACCTCATCCGAGGTCATGGCTTTGATATCGTTCATGTTTCTGTCCGTGGCCAATTTATGAGCCAATGTTTCCTCGACGCCCAACTCCATGAGGCGCTTTTTTGTAGCAGATTTGACAACCATTTTTTCACGCCCTCAAACCCAAAAAAACGTAGTCCTGAGGCTTTGTCAGGCGGGCCTGACGGGGTTCGAACCCGCGACCAACGGGTTAAAAGCCCGTTGCTCTACCTGACTGAGCTACAGGCCCAACGTCTTAACTTGGGCTTTTCGGCCGACTTTCATGGACTACATAAACACTTTGACGAAGACTTTCCATAGTTCTTCTCTGTAAGACCATTCATTCTCCGTGGAGAAACAAGGTTGGAACGAATTTGTATTTCGATGAAAGCGATACAATCAAAGAAATAGAATTGTTAAATCGTGAAAGCAAATCAATTGTTTGGGGCGTTCATCAGCAACATCATTTTATCATACCACCGACTGTTTATCCACCCCGTGAAGACACCACTCTCCTTGCAAATGAAATCACGAAATTAGGACCTGGAAAAGGAAGGAAAGCGCTTGAGATAGGAAGTGGTAGTGGAGCGCTTAGCCTTATCATGTCCCAATTAGGGTGGAAAGTAGAAGCATGTGATATTAATCCATATGCAGTGATGTCAACTAACTATAATTTGAAAAATGCTGGATTCGAAATTGTCTGTAGAGAAGGTGGACCCGGGCCTGATGGCATTCAATGGGCTGCAAATGCTCCATATGACCTGATTGTTTGGAATACGCCCTACCTCTCCAGCGAAGATTACGCCAATCACTTAGGACCTCTGGAAGAGGCCGCATTATCTGCAAATAGAGACATCAATCTAATGGAAATACTGATTCATCAGATTAACAAGCATCATCTTCTATCCAGAAATGGGCTTTTACTGATGCTGCATCAACAGAACCACACTCTTCTTGATATTGCTAGCCTCAATAGGATGGCATCCAGAAAATGTTCACGCAAAGTATTCGATGACGGTGAAGAAATCCAAGTTACATGTTTTTGGTACCCATGGCATAACAGTCTAATTGAACATGTAGAAAGCGTGGGTTCAACAAATCAAGCCCTTCTAGAAACTCAGGAAAAATTTGGATCTCACATGACAGCAAAGACTCAAACCATGGGCCGAGGGAGATATCAACGTACTTGGCTGAGCCCATCTGGTTCGTACTCTGGCTCGTGGATTCTTCATCCAGAATTGTCAATTAGCCCAGGACTAATCCAAATATTCGCAGGAATGTGTGTTATACGCTGCCTAAAGTCCTTTGAAGTCAATGATTTACATCAAAAATGGCCCAATGATATATTTTCAGATGAGGGGAAAATAGGAGGCATCCTCGTCGAATCCCAAAGTATAGGCAATCAGATGAAGGTTGTACTAGGCATCGGAGTCAATCTTTCAAGTCACATGTCATTGAATGAGAAAGGCTATCCGCATGTGAAAAGTGAGGTAACGGTTGAATTTCACCAATTTGATGACAGGATACATGCTTATTTAGCGAGCATTTTTGAGTGTCGAAAAGAATTGCCCAAACCTGATTTCAAATTTCTTACTGAAGAGGCTTTTCAGTTAATCCGTACCTTTGGGATTCCAATCTATAGAAATTTGGAGTGGCAGATTACAAACCTTACTCAGGATGGATTCCTTGTATTATCGAATGAAAACGAATCTCTGATTGTAAACGAAGGTGAAACTCTCGATTGGTCTAGGATATAATCTCGGCTTCAAGCACATCGTCATTTTTTGCCTTCCTTGATTTCAAAAGAAACCCATACCCCAATAACAAGCCTCCGAGAGGATAAAGAAGCCAATCAAGGAAAAATGCTCTACTCACTGAAGTCTCCGCCTCTCCCTCATCTTCAAACTTAATTTCGAAAGTATAGGTGCCTCCTTCTCCCGCCTTGTACACAATGGTATTTTCAACTGGTTCTGGAACATTCATCGAAGTCTCGTCCATCGTGACGACCAGTTCAGTAAAGTTCCCTTCCCACTCCAGTTTAAACTCATCACCCCCGAACAGATTATACTCTAGGGTAACAGATGGCGATTTGCAAGACCCCGAAAGGTTGTCTGGAGCATAGGTCCATTCTCCTTCTTGTTCCTCACATATTTCAGCAGTGGTTCCAAACAAGATTGGTTCTTGCCATCCGTGGACGAAAAACGCAGCAGTGAGGATTGATGCTCCCACAAGAATCAGTACGTCAGTTGAGCGAACTGGAGGTGCCTCTCCTGAACCGCCCATGGCCGAGCCAATCCGTAAGAAAACATCAAACCAACGGTTCACTTTTTTGATCTTTTGGAATCTTTTTTCAATCCGATTCGTTCTCTCACCAATCGTATTTTCCCGCTCGAGGTCAGTGTTTTGTGACCTAAACCATTGATATTTTTGAGAAGTTCCTCATAATTTGAAAGCGTAACCGAAAGAATGGCCCGATCGTTTTGAAATTGAATGAGTTTGGCACCGAGAGATGATAAATCTCGCCCCAGGCTTTTTTCTGTCGAACCTTCAATACATTGAAATCCAACCCAACGACGCTTTTCCCTCAAAGCCTTCGTGAGTTTTTTTGGCATACCCATACCAACCAAGACATGTTTAAACAATTTTTGAATTGTATGCTACTTCGGCAGACATATGTGATAGAACATGAGATGCTTCTGCAAGTTGATGAGGCGAGAAGGTTTTCAACTTCATCCTATTACCGCAATTCAAGGGAAGGAGCATATACAACATGAACAAGGTTGTTGACCAAGTTATCGAACAGAGTCTCAAAGAGCAACCTCTTTCGATCAAATCGCTTGTACAAAACTTACTTGCACGAAAAACACTCCCTCATCTTGCTTTTGTCATTCTGGCATGTACAGGGCTCCATGCTATTGTGAGAAATGGACAACATACCATCGGAGGCGCTGGTTTCATGTCTTTAGGGTTAGGCTATTTTCTCACTGCAATGATGAGTAGAAACGAGACAGTTTCACTATGGATTAAACTCCCAGATATGGCCAAAGACAAAAGACGCAGCATTGTTTCATTCTTTAAAAGTTTCAAAATATGTATATTCCCCGTTAGTCTTTCTAGTATAGTTTTTCTGATATTTTACATCCCAATGGCTCCGTGGTTGGAACAAATTTCAATGGCTCTAGGTCTTTTGTTCATATTGTGGTCCGTCGGACAAGGCCGGTCGTTCAAGGAAGCCGTTGAACAATGGCTCAAAGGGAAAATGAAACCGGGAAGTTTACACAACGGGAACCCCCGTAATAGTGCAATCTTCCAGTTGATCATCATACAGACAATTTCTTTCATTGGTGTTTGGATTGCAATCATTGCTTCAGAACTTTCAGAAATATCACTGATTGACGTGATTGCCAAAGGCGGCGTGTTTATTTTAGCATCTCTTTGCACTCAGTTGATTGTACTGAGATGGACACGTGATGTAAGATTGCTCGTAAGCAAGGAAAAAGGCTTAGCTTCTTTCTCTTTTCGATGGATGATTTTCTCCCAGTTATTTATCAATTGGCACCTTCTCTCGATTTACAGAAGATGGTGGCTAGACCCGAGCGATTTTGCAACCCTGTTAGAGGAATCAATTCTAATGGCTGTCACTGTTGTTTTGGCGATTTGGGCACTTACATCCAAATCAACCAAGTCAGGTACAGGAATAGTGGGAGAGCATAATGCTTTACCTCTCGGCATCGCTTTTGGATATTCTTATGCTGGTTCAGTATCCATGTTAACAGTGACATTTGAAGACATAAGAGGCGTCATGATGCTCGGGCACGCACTCACATTACTCACAGTTCTCATCATCATCAAGTCGACCATCAAATCGACCATCAACAGTTATGACGATACCCATGAAGATACCCAAAAACAAATCCCTGAACATAAACCAGACAAGTCTACAGAAGTTTCTTCCAATGATGAAGGACATGAACAAGAAGTTCAAGAGAAAGAGAATGACGAGGATTCTACAGAATCCAAAGAATTAGATTCATCTTCTGGAGACATTGGTGACAATGTTAACTGGGATTCGCCTAAGGAAAACATCGAAACAGATTGGGAGAATGAAGACTGATTTAATCGGTTTCTTTTCCGCTTACAACTGCAACAACACGAAGTGTGGTGTGCAAGTCTTCTGATATCCTTGCTCCAAGAATAACCTGAGCATTTTGGTCCAATCGGGAAGTGAAAATATCCGCAACTTGACTCACTTGACTGACCGTCATACCCAATCCACCTTCAATTTGCAGGAGACATCCCGTCGCACCGAAGATATCAATTTCAGCAAGTGGAGCTCTCATTGCATTTTCAAAAAGAAGATCTGGTTCATTTGCATCTCCTTGGGCTACGAGTAGGGTAGATTTACCATCTTTACTCACAATGGCTTTGAGGTCCATCATATCCAGATTTATGAGTCCCATCTTCATGAGAGTCCTCACCAAACCTTCGACAAACTCCTCAACCCACAAAGCACCCATGGTCCAATCCGAACCACGCTCACGTGCCTGCCAAGCAAGACGATCCAGAGATAAACGGACGCAGATATCACTCATTCGTTCAAGTTCTAGTAATCCTTCATTTGCAATTTCCCTTCTGGCTTTTTGCGATTCAAAAGGTTCTGCAGCCAAGGTAATGACAACAGAACCTGAACGTTTGGCTTGTCGGGCGAATTCCATCCCTGCACCTGTACCAGTCCCTCCACCAAGGCCGAGTAAAAGTATGACCAACTCAACTTCTTTGAGAAGCATCATTGAGGCTTTTGACAAATTTCTCATGCGCTGCTCACCCAGAGGTGGTAAACCAGCACATCCGTTTGCGTTAGACTCTGCGCCTAATTTAATCACATGTGCTTGCTTTGATAACTCAAAACTCGATTCATCAGCATCGATTAAAACAAGATCCACATCTGCATTCACGCGGAGATGTGCCTTGCTCGCCCAAGAACAACCAAGTCCACCGACGCCGGCAATCAGAATTTGGGCGCCCTCCATGGACACCCTTGGGGAATACGGTTCATCAATCAATCGCGACCAATGTACCGTTGGTAACGGCGTCGAGCATCCCTAGCCCAAGAGTTGTCCGGTTCAAGTTCAAGCACTTTGTTGTACAGTTCCACGGCTTTAGAAAAGTCAGAAAAATGGCGACCCATAAGATGCGCGAGATTATTCAAAGCCGGTATGCAATCGGGTTCTTCCGAAAGCATGTTGTTGAGTATATTTTCTGCCGTCCCCAAGTCAGCGCGTAACATTGCATCTTCTGCTTTTTCTAAATCTTCAAGTTGCTGTGAAGAGAGGTTGTAAATATTGTCAAAAGATGGTCCAGTCACGCATATTCCAAAAGGTAGAGGAATATGGAAGTTTTGCTTGTTTATAAGGGCAGAATTTAAATTGTAAAAAAGGACACTGAGGACAAAAATTCACCATCATCAAGGAACGTTCATAAGACACCTACAGGTGGGTTACTTTGCCGGTGCTAAGATGCTTGCCAAAGGTCTCAAATTTCGTAACATCATTGCCTTGGCTCTCATGGCAATGCTGCTCCTACGTTCGGTAGGAAAAGCCTACCCATCGGGTATCGCTGGACCTTACGACGTGAACGGAGACGGAAGCATCGATGCTGAGAACGATTTGCTAGATGTTGCAAAAGAAGGATGTACGTGCCATAACGCAGTACCCACAAACTCTGTACAAATTATTCTTGATGATGTTCCTTTTTCATGGGTACCCGGTCAATCATATACCATGGTCCTGCAACTCATTGGTGGACCAGACATCAACAGCGCAAGTAATACAGGAGGATTCTCAATGCGATCATCTGAAGGCTCATTCACCGGAGACATGATGACTCAAAACGGAGATGATGACGAAAAAACACTCACTCACACTCAAGCAGGGGCTACAACCGATGATCGAAAATGGACCATTGTCTGGGATGCCCCCGCAGAAGGAGGAATAGGTGCCATACACTTCTGGATTACTGGAAATAGTGTTGATGGCTTGAATGGAAACGGTGGAGCAGATGTTTGGAACCAGCTTATTTTCTTCCTTACTGAAAGCGATGAAGACTCTGGACTTGGTACAAGAACACTCTTAGCTGGAGATGGAAATGTAGCCCCACCAGAACCAACAGAACAAGGCGTTCCCATTCACGAGATGGGGGCGCATTTGCGAGCTCATTGGCTTGGTCTACTCGGATTCCTCTCGGTCGTATTGGTCATTATTTTTGCTGGATTTATGCTCAGGTATGGATTCTCCTCATCCTATGAAGGCCGTAGTAACTTGTTGAGGTTAAGATACAAAGTTAACCGAAGAGGTGACCAATAATGCCCCGTGATAATGTAACTGAGTTGTTGCTCAAGGTTTCTCGAGGAGAAGTGAGTGTCGAAGACGCAAAGACCGCGCTTTCTGATGTTGAACTAACTGAAGACCAGTTGGAAAAGGCCATCGATCACGGTGTATTCAACACCGCAGAACCAGGGACAGTAATTTCAGCAAAACTAGCACCCTCTGGAGGTTCATATCTAGCCATCTTCTTTTTCGGATGGGGTATCTTTTGGGTATGCTATTGGTCGTTTACCATGTTATATGGCCTATTCAACAAGTGGGACCAGCAGCAACTTTCATTTCATCTTGCTATGACTTTGACAGTATTGATTATGATGGGTGTTGTTTACATGCGATTCATCCTACCTGACAAGGTCATTGTAAAGCATCGAGCGAACAAGTACATTCCAAAACACCAGAAAGACTGGCGAGATTACAAAATTTAAGGTGATATTATGGATATGAAACTTAGACCTGCTCCTGTTAAATCATCAGATGGTGTTGATGTAACAGGAGAAACGGTGATGAATCGCCGCCAATTTCTTCGCTATGGATTCAACGCTGCGGCCGGTGTCCTCACTGCATCCTTGGGGACATTGGGATTTGCCTCTATCCTTATGCCGCCGTCTGCTGGTAGTGAAGGAAATTTATCAGTTCTATACTGGGCAAAGGGAAGAGAAGATGATGCATGGTACGGGCCAAAACACCTCCAACCCATGCTCAAGTCTGATTTTGAAGCTGAGGCTGCAAAATCCCAGATTGGCGTAGCGGGAGCACAAGGAGTCTGGAATGGAGTCCCTGTCAACGTCACTTATGTCCCCCACAGCAAAAACGCAGGCAAGCCACTGGTCAACAACGTCCCTCGATTCCAAATGACTGAGGGTGTCGATGTAACCGGTAAGATTGTCGGTCATTTTGAAGATCTCTCAGACGCAGACCCAACTATCTTCCCAAGTGATGACATTGTAATGGTTTTCAGCCGTTGCACCCACCTTTGCTGTATTCCAGGCTGGCAATTAGTAGCTAACGACTATACCGAAGATACTTGGACACCAGGAACCGGTGACGACAAAGGTAGCAAATTGTTCTGTATTTGTCACTCCAGTCGATTTAATCCAACCGTGCTCGAAATGAATTCCAATACAAATAGATCCAACGGACAGAAATTCAACTATGCTGGTATCGCCAGGTCAGGCGGACCAGCACCCATGGGTCTTCCACTGATTCCCGTTTCAGTCACTGACGATGTGATTGAAGGCATGACTACCTACCTAGATTGGTTAACATATTGTGATTGAGGCGATAAGATGAGTACATTTTTCTGGGTTCTTTGGTTTTTCATAGCCTTCATCATAGTTCTTATTGCACTAACGCTGAGAAAAGAAAACGAGGAAATGCCTCGTCGAGAAATCCTCAGAGCAGTGGAAAGTTCCGGCAAAATGGGTGCTGCAGAACGAACATTCCTCTGGGTTTTCTCATTCCTTGATACTCGTTTCAGACTTCAGGATTACTGGAACATGAGCAAAGGCGCTTACTACAACATGCATCGACAGATGCCTCTCACACACGCTGAAAAGTATAAATTGAGGATTATTTGGTATTGGTATCCACTTTATTGCCTAGGAGGCATCTCTTTCCTGGCCTTCATCATATTGGTAATTACTGGAACCGTACTTGGCATATATTACGTTCCTGGTGGAGAGGGCAGCGATCCCACGCCCGCATATGCCAGCATGCAATTTATCATGACTGAGTTGCCATTTGGATACATTATCAGATCCGTTCACCACTGGACTACGCACTTTATGGTAGCGGCAGTATTTCTTCACATGTGCCGTGTGTACTTCACCGGTGCTTACCGCAACCCAAGGGAACTTAACTGGCTCATTGGTGTTGCTTTGATGGCACTTACCATCGCCTTTGGCTACTCAGGATACTTGCTCCCTTGGGATTCACTGGCGTTTGGAGCCGCAACCATTGGTATCAATATGGCCCTTTCAACACCTCTGATTGGGAAACAAATTGCTACACTCATGTTCGGCGGTTCTTCATTGAGTGGCGCGACTGTGACAAGAATGTACTTTGTGCACGTATTTATCCTACCTGTTGTGGTCACTTCATTGATTATCATTCACTTATTTATCGTATGGGTACAAGGCATTGCGGAGCCACATTGAAGGAGAGAATATCATGGGATTAATGGAAAATCTTGGTCGTGTCGCAGACACCTACATGGAAGAGAAGCAGCGTTTGCTCTCTGCTGAAAAGGAACGTGTTAGGGAAAGAATGGGTCATGGATTTTGGCCTCATGAGGTACTTAGAGATTCAATAATTTTCGCTTCGATTATGGCGACCTTGCTCTTCTATGCGTGGCTCATTCCACCACCTCTACATAGCGCCGCAGACCCATTCGCACAAGCGGGTTTCGTATTCCCCGATTGGTATGTTTTGTTTAGTTATGGATACCTAAGATGGGGAGAATACCTCCCACAATTTAACGTTCCACTCGGACCAGTTGGCGAATTTTTCGGCCAACCTGTATTCCCATGGAACGCTGCATGGTGGGGTGCTGCCCTTACTGGCATCCCAGTTATGATTCTAGCTCTACCTCCATTCCTTGGTGGGCGAGAAAAGCGACCTGTCGAAGATCCTTGGTTTGCATCGGCAGGAGCCATCTATTTGGCTCACGTTTGGTTTATTTCTGTATTCAGTATCAACATCTTCTTAGAATTATACGGGAAAAATAGAGCGGATTACTGCAAATTGGACAGTCATGGAGACCTCGTATGCGGAGTTCGTGAACCATGGGTTGCAGATTTGTTCAATAGTATTCCATGGGTCCTCACCGGTATTCTGGTATGGATTGTATTATATTTCGGAGCCAGATGGATTTTTGTTAACGCTTGGGGAGCAAGATTTACGCCATCACACGGCAAGAAACTCATTGTTGGAGCATTCGCTTTAGCAACCGCATTCACCGTAGTAACCTATCCTGTTTACGATAACGGATTCTGGGGAGCTAAAGGACTCAACACCATTGCCGATTACGATGCTCTTGAAGAAATGCGAACCCAACCAATAGATGTTCATGTTCACGAGGAAAATGAATTTACTACGCAGTTTGGATATGATGACCTTATGGTACCTACGATGGCTTGGCTCGATTGGGAAGATTATCAACCAACTCGGACTCATATCATCGACTTTTTGGATGTTAATGGTCACCAAGATAGCCAATCTGGGACCAATGCTGTTTCTTTCTCTGGAGATTATAGCGGTGAAGATAAGATCAGTGAAACCGGTACTTTTACCATCACTAATGAGCATTGGCCATCTGAACTCAAAACAGTACCCGTCGACGCTGCCTGTGAATACCGCGTCGATTCATCATTCAGAAAAATCGGAGATGTACTCACACTCTCATACATCTCAAGCACGATGACCATCGCTAAATCTAGCGGCGAGGTTGTCACAACTATTCATGACTGTGAAGGGTTAACAGGGGTCGAGTTTGAAGCAGGGACCTACACATATGATTTCTTGGTTGAATCATCAGGGGCACTTGCTGCAAACAGTTCTATCGAAGTTGAAGCAACCATGGACATCAAGGCTTACCAACCACTTCTCACCTATCTTGACAGCGCTCCAGCTGCACTCGCAGGTCACAGTGTGAACCTGAGTAGTTCTTCTGAACTCGCTGAAGCAGCGGGCTCATTTAGTGTCGTAGAAAATCCAGGATATCACGTAAACCCGATGGCATTGGATGCAAAACTGATCTATGCCATGTTCATTCCATGTATCACTTTCGGAGCACTCGTATTTGTCCTTCTAAGGTCAATGGCGCGAGGATACGAATTTGAAATGAACAAATGCTATGGATGCGATTTGTGCGATGATGCCTGTCCAGTGCGCCTCTTCAACGGAGGAGACAAACTCAACATCATCTACAACTCATGGAATAACGAAGATGATGGCGTTCCAATGTATTCATGTCTTACCTGCACAGCGTGTACCAACGCCTGCCCTCAACTTGTAGACTATGATTCATATGTAGATATTCGAAGAAGTCTCATCGTTGGTGCTCCGCAAGCCGAAATCCCACATACTGCCCTACAAGCTGTCCTTGCTGCCGAGGCTGAAGCAGAGGCTGATGAGCAGTTCTTGAGTGTTGAAGAACTAGAAATTGATTCAAACGTAGGATATTATCCAGGATGCGTTGATTACCTCGACCAAGAGATGGTTTTCAGCCACTTGAATGAGGGTTCCATGAATCTTGGTGACACCACGAACGCTGCCTTCACATTGTTTGAAGAGATGAATCAAGAAGTCACCTACCTAGGCCGTGACTTCCTCAAGTGCTGTGGACACGACCAAAAGTGGCAGGGTCTAACCGAAGTCTTTGAAAAATTGAAATCATATAACCAAAAGAAATTGGAAGCATCTGGAATAGACACTTTGGTCTCAAGTTGTGCCGAATGTTTCCGAACCTTCGCTCGAGATTACGAATTAGATGGTATCAAAGTCATGCATACAACTGAATATCTAACTGAGAACGGATTCAAACCCGATCTCAAAGCAGATCATGAAGTTACGGTGACTTACCACGACCCATGCAGGCTTGGAAGACAAATGGGCATTTACGATGAGCCAAGAGATCTACTTGGTGATGTCGAGGGAGTTAAACTCGTAGAAATGGAACACCATGGTGAAGATGCAATGTGTTGTGGAGTATCGAGTATGATGTCTTGCAACGAAAATGCTCGCTCGCTAAGAGTCGCTAGAATGGAAGAGATAAGAGAAACTGGAGCAGACATGATGATTACATCCTGTCCAAAATGTGTATCACACTTTGAATGTCTCAAATTTGAGGGTGATGAAAAATACGATATCGAAATTTTGGATGTCGTAAGTTTCCTTGCCAAGCAGGTTGAGGCAAGCAAATCCAAGGCAAAAGACGTAATTTCTCCTTCCATTCAATCAGAAGAAGTTTCGGCTTGATCATCTTCTTCCATACCTTTAATCTCATAGTTTGAAGGAAATAAAGCAATTAATGTTCCACCGACTAAGCAAGCAAGGCCCCAGCCAAATGATTGACTTACAAACATAAGTTCTAAGGAAATAGCCACGAGTAAGAGTCCACCAATATTGGATACCCAAACCAATGTTTTGAATGTTGAAAGTGAAACTCCTGTAGTTTTACCTGTCCGTTTAGGGCCAAATTCTCCACCAAATCTCAACGCTTGCTTTTCTTCGTCATCCATTCATATCACCTATCAATCATTTCTATCGCATCTGTCGGACAAGCCAATACACATAATCTGCAACCTGTACAAGCATCCCTGATGATTTTTGCCTTCCTATTTGAGGGGACTTGCATAAGCGGAGAGGCTACGTCTTTGAAATAGAGTTCAATGGCTTCATCATCACATACAATCGTGCACTGATCGCAGCCAATACACAAGGATTCGGTAACCCAAGCAACCGTCCCATCACCACCTTTGATGCTTGCCTGTTTCTCTCCACGCTGCTTGGCTAAACTCAAAGCAATTTTTTTGGCTTCCTGTTCCCGCCTTTTGGAAAGTTCATCTGGTGAAGTCATGATAACACACCCCCATCACGAGGTTGTTGGCTTCTGATTTGTAGTTCTCTTCCCATTGCAAGCATGGACAATTCAGCAACAAGTTCGTGCCAATTTCTGGCTCGTGCCGTTAAAATTTCATCTACCTCTGTTCGATTGGCGAAAACTGAACTTGGTGAATTTAGATTATCTTGGTCTGATTTTTTCTTATTCATCCTATAGAACCAAGATGCAGCCTGACCGTCCACCAAATAAACTACGGGCTCAACAGTATGGTCATTGAACCTCATGGCAGTTGGTACACCTTCCTGTATCAAGAAGTTTTCAACTTTTGAACCACTTTTGGAATACATCAATTTCTTCATTTTCCTATTCGATAAGTTGAGTAATTCCTTTCCTTCTGAAAGAACCAAAATACCCAACCCGTATGTTCCTCTATCATTTTTGAGGAATACAACAGGTTTGCGATTAATGCCTAATGTCTCATATTTTGATTGTATTTTCCCAATGAAAGCATCAATTTCAGATGCAAGTCTGATACGACAAGAGTCTTCATCAAGACATTTATCCTCAGAAACGAACCAATCTGCCATCAAATGCCACGGATCAATATCCAACAATAAAGCCATTTGGTTTGTGTAGTATTCTAAAGCCTCAAAGTGCTCAGATTTTCGACGAAGATGCCAGCCCATAGCAGGGTCCGGAGTCACATTCATCTCAGAAATCCCAGGAAGTATTCCCCCCGAAAGGTCATTATTCAGTAAAATAAGATCTGGTTGTTTTCCATCGACGAGAAGTACATCATCAATCGATTCGGTTTTGTTTAATACCAAAGGGCCGCTCAAGCCGTGAAGGTCATCAAAATCTGACAATTCTGGCGACCCAACCGTACATTTGTAACCTGCTGAGATAACAAGTTCTTGAATCGCTTTTACATTCTCTATATATGCCTGATTTCTGGAATGACTCTCAGGATAGAGATGAACCCACTGACAATCAGGATTTTGACGGCGAATGTGTTCTGAAAGTAATCTGGCCAAGTCGTCTTTCTCATCTTCATTTACATTATTGAATCCGGCAGGAAAGTGATTTGCGTCAACGACAGCCACTTTCCAATCAGCATCACGAATGTCTACACTTCCGTAAATTGGCAAAGGGATCTCAGCTCTTTTTTGTGCAAACCATGCCTCAATTTCAGGCCTTTTTTGCTCAATAATATCGTGAAGTAATGGATGATTCAAACAATCACCTCATCAAGCAAATCTACCATCGACTTTTTCTTCTTCATGCGACCTTCATCGAGAATGTGCTGAGCCACAAATAAACCGTAACCAATTGAGATTTCTGGCATACTAACCAATAATTCACCAACATCACCGGATTGTAAAGCAAGTTCGGTCGCTCTGGGTTTTAGTTCATCAATCCAGGTATCAATGATGGTTGGAGATGTGGCTCTACCCGCTGGAAGTTTTGGTCGATGAACGATTTCTTTGGGTAAATTCGTGAGATTAGCCGCTTCACGTAACGCCTTCTTTTCAAGGCCATTTTCTGGCAATCGCAACGACATTGGAAGATGATTTGACATCTTTCGATGAGCACTTCCCAAAAATGGAACTCTCACCTCCAAGCCATGAGCCATGGAATGTCTGTCGACCAATCGCAATTGAAAGTTTGTTAATTGTCCATGCTTCATTTCAAATTCTAAAAAGTCCTTCAGACTTTTCGTATGTATGTCGGGGGTATGGCTTTCATTCCACCATTCTTCGCCTTCTAAACCATGTAATTGAAGATCCATTTTACTAAGCCGATGATTGACCAAATCCCTGTGACCATTCAAATCCGTGTATCGTGGATACCCGGCGTGAAGCTCATCTGCTCCTTGCCCACATAGGCCAACAGTAACCTCCTTAGACATCAATTGAAACAATGGCTGAAAGAACATCACGGTAAAATCAAGGTCTTCTCCATGCCAAGACATGTCGGTTACCCAAGTATCTGCATCTTCTGTTTGAATAATCTCTTGGTGATGTTCCATATCAAGGGTTGAGGCTACAAGTTCTGCGGCTTTCCAATCAGGATTATCTTCATCTTCAGCGACAGTCCAACATTTTGGAATTGGTTGTGACGCTCTTTGAGCGGCCTCTTCAGCAACGGCTGATACCAAACTACTGTCAAGTCCACCTGATAGTACGATACCAACCGGTACATCGGACATCAAGCGTTGCTGAACACTGGTCACAAAAGTCTCCAATAATTCTTCAGGACCTGACCACCCCGATTGTGGAGTCAAAGAAACGTGTTCAAACATTGCAGTATCAATTAATTTGGGTTTACCAGATTCCATGGACCAAATCTCAACCGTTCCCGGACGCACTTGACAAACACCCTTGAGTAAGGAGGTCCCATCAAGTGGGTACTCCCATGCCAATCGAGCCTTCAAAGCAAGTGAATCGATTTGGGGTACATGACCTTCATGTGCTCGAAGAGCCTTGAATTCACTTGAAAACAGAAGTGTATCATTTACAATCGTTCGACAGAGTGGTTTGATACCCATTGTATCTCTTGCCAATATTAATTGTTGGTGCTTTGAATCCCACAGCGCAAAAGCAAACATGCCTTCAATTTGTTTTAGCCATGAAGCATGATCTCTTGCAGAACCACCAGCAAATTTCTCGTGAAGTGATAAAATGGTCTCAGAATCTCCTGCTGTTCTGTAACTGTATGACGATGATCTCAGATCAAGATAATTGTAAATCTCTCCATTTACGACTAGAGTAGAACCATGGTCGGATTCAATCGGTTGGTTTGAGCCCTCTAAATCTACAATCGCAAGACGTGCATGAGCGAGTCCACACTGTTCATCCAACCAAATATTTTGACCGTCTGGACCTCTGTGTTGGTGAAATNGATTCATGCGGTGAAGCACATGAGNATCGGGATTACCCAACATACCTCCTATGCCGCACATGTANAAAGCCAAAATTCAATGGTTCAAAAAATTGGGTATTGAAACATCGTCACAATGAGGAGAACAAAAACGAGCATGAAAGCGAAAACATAGACACTTTGAGGTGGATCTTGACTACCGGGCTCATCACTCATGCTTCCTCACCAGTTGCGGGGTATCAAACAGTCATTTGAACATGTTGGAATCATATCCAATTTTCTAACATTAATACGGCTAAACCAGGGATAAGCAGCATCATCGCATTATCATCAATCCAATCAAGTCGAGGCTTTTCAGATAATACCACAATAACTGGTAAAATCATCACCATCAGGAGTGGAGTAGCATACCAATGATAACATAAAAGCCAAATCAAAAAAGTAGCAATGATGCCAATTGTCAAAACCTTTGTTTCTCCAATCTGAGACCTTCTTAATTCTCCTAATAATGGATCCACAAAAGTAAGACTCCAAATGAGCGGATAACCATACGCTCCATCTTCAAAAATCAAGAAGATGGTAGCCATGGCTATCGCTCCCCAACAAAGAGCGCTTATCTGGGTAGACTCGTATGATCTTTGGCCGAAAAAAACAACACCAGACCTTAACCTCCAGTATTCTCCAACAATCGCAAGAAGNANAACAATACTTACAAATTGNTTGGGAGTAATGCNTATTNTTTCCCCGATTGCTTCGCCTTTNGNATAGTAGAGCCATGGAATGATNGCAAGAGATATGTGAAAAAAGCGCCTTGCGAGGTGNCCTTTTAGCCCACCTATGGAATTNGATTCGTGNTTCGTAATCTCAGTCATTTAATGCCCCCAAACCTTCTTCAAAACTCATCTCACCACTGGAAATTTGTTCGATTACATGGTCAAAATTCTCTCGATGCAATAACTTATTTTCATGCCACATCAATACTCTTTCACGGATTCTTGCTCGATTTGTCTTGACCGAACTTTTGGTCGATAGGATTTCTTCTGCTAATTCTTCAATCCCTTCACCGGTTTGTGCACTTACCAACACGATATTTGGAGCATCATCTGCCAAACTTAACGAGGATTGGATTTCATGTGCAACTTTACTGGCTCCTGGCAAATCTGATTTATTTACGACGACTAAATCCGCTAATTCCAGTAAACCAGCTTTTTCAGCCTGAATAATATCTCCCCTCGAAGGACCTTCCACAACTATGATTTTGTTTGCAAGTGCCGCACACCTCATTTCAGATTGACCTGCACCAACTGTTTCGACAACAACCATATCGAAACCTTCTGAAAATAAATGACTTGCAAGATCACCAACAATCGAAGGTACTGAACCACTACTTTCACGAGTGGCAACGGATCGAAAGTAAACCTGTTTTCCTAATTCCGGCTCATCGAGTACTGTCATACGAATACGATCACCAAGAAGTGCTCCTCCCGATAATGGAGAGGTGGGATCAACTGCCAAGACTGCGATGGTTTTGGTCGTGGACCATTGGTAAATTAATCGATCAATGAGGCAGGATTTGCCAACTCCCGGAGATCCAGTAAATGCAATGATGAGACCTTCGTGGGTTTCGGGGATTCGTTGACGATTTTCTATCTCAGATAATGACTTGGCGAGCAAGCGACGATTCAAGCCTTCACAACCCCTGCCATTTCCAACCTGATTCAACACTTACTCCACTTGGCTTCTGCACTGCTTCATCAATGAATGAAAGTATTTCTTCAGTTGAAGTACCTGGGCCAAAGATGGCCCGAATGCCTGCCTCATAGAGTGCTTTTCGGTCGTCCTCTGGGATAATCCCGCCCGCAAATACAATGACATCACCCATTCCTTGTTCAATTAGAAGTTTGCAAATCTTAGGGAAAAGATGACCATGTGCCCCTGATAGAGAAGACAAACCAAGGAAAGAAGCGTCTTCGTCCATGGCGGTCATAATTATTTGTTCGGGTGTTCTTCTCAAGCCAGTGTATATGACTTCATGACCGGCATCTCTGAGGGCTCTTGCAACAACTTTAGCCCCACGGTCATGACCATCAAGACCGGGCTTTGCAATCACAATTCTTTGCCTCCCAGCCATGAACATTGGAATGCGTATTCCCCTATTAGCACTCTCCTGAAATTAATCAGAAACCATGGAATGATTAGGTAATTCAGGCGAATCCGAGATTAGGGCAATAAATGCACCAGTGAAACCCGCTGCCACAAAAGTACCGAAAGTCCCATGTACAGACCAACCAAGCGGTCCAAGAATAATTTCACTGTTCTCTATTTCGAATGAAAAACCATGATTGATGATCATGAATAACCACCAAGCCAAATTTGCGAGCAGAGGAAGTAAAAAAGCAAATGCAAACCATCGAATTCGATTGGATTTTGGTTGGACAAAATGGTATAAATATTCTGCAATGATTCCAATCACAATCGTAAGCAGTAATTTTCCAGGAATATCTTCCAAGGGACCCGGTGCAAGAAACGAAACAGCTAGACCGTTTACGGCAAATAACGTTAACAAGGTACCTCTAGCCGGATTCCATCTTTTCAGATACAAGAGAATAATCCCCATCATGATTACGGCCTGAACCTGCATTGAGATGATTCCAAGCTGAAATCCGTCATCGCTGAACACAGCAGTGGTGGGTAAATTCTGGCTAAAACGAAGACTTGTTGTGCAATTATCTGCTTGTGCGATAATGGCTGAACCATGACCTCTACAAATTTCTTTTAGATTCAGATTCTGTAGATGAGCAAATCTAGTAAAAAAAGTCAAAACTGACATGCAAATTCCTAAACTGACAACTCCTGATAATTGATTTTTGAATAAATGCTCTTTGTCATGTGAATGGTGCCAACTTACCCAAAATGGAGCCATGACNCCAATAGCCATGCCTGCTGCTAACATCAGATGGGTTGGTGAAAGAAGGATATCCAAACCCCCTTCTAATCCAAACAAGATATGCCAAATCATATCGCCAACTCCTGCGATACCAAACAAAATCATACCGACAACAGCGGGACCGTATCCTTTTGGCATTCCTGAGAAAAAAGAAATAAACCAATTTTTCGAAAAAGAAAATGGCTCTGTTGAAATTCGCCAAAGTGTCCAAATGATAAATCCCGAATATGCGATGAAACCAGAATAAAACAATGCATGCCATGGTGTGAAAAAGGATGCATCTACCTCGCCGTGTGTATGAGCCCAACCATCGAGAACAAGACCTGAAAAATACCACAGACACAATCCCAAAGTTGTCCAAGCAAATTCACCAGGGGGTCCTTCCTGAGGGAGCAAAGATTTGCCCATTATTTTCATTCGGAAAAAAAGCCANGACAAAAAAATGACTAAACTTCCAACGACAATACCAACAAACAGCCCTAATCCTTGCGTCATTTGTAGAATGTTAACCATAAGGAGCAAATTCTTTGACCCTTTTTATTCATTTCTGGAATCATTCCTTTTAATGAACATGTTTGGTCGAATTCAATGAGAATGCATAAGGACATTATCCTCTCATAGTGAACCGGCGAAGTTCTATGACTACCGAAAAAAAACTCCTTGACCTGCGNGCACGAAAAGCTAGGTCAGAAGCNGGAGGAGGGAAGGCGAGAGTTGATGCACAACACAACCGTGGAAAAATGACGGCTAGAGAAAGACTCGAGTGGCTCCTTGACCCAGATTCATTTCAAGAAATTGATTCGTTGGTTGAACATCGATGTCGTGACTTTGACATGGACAAAAATGTGATNCCAGGNGATGGNGTTGTAACNGGACACGGTACCATCAACGGNCGTCAAGTATTTGCTTTCGCTCAAGATTTCACCGTTTATGGTGGTAGTCTGGGAGAAATGCATGGCCTTAAAATTTGTAAAGTTCTTGACATGGCTTTGAAAACTGGACGGCCAGTCATTGGGCTCAATGACAGTGGAGGAGCAAGAATACAAGAGGGCGTTGCAAGTCTTGGTTCATATGCTGAAATCTTCTTCAGAAACGTGAGAGCGAGTGGCGTGATCCCCCAAATTTCGGTCATTATGGGACCCTGCGCAGGTGGTGCTGTATATTCACCTGCCATCACTGATTTTGTNATCATGGTCGACAAAACCGCTCACATGTTTATCACAGGTCCAGAAGTTATCAAAACGGTCACCAATGAAGAAGTTACCTTTGAAGAATTAGGTGGCGCATCTACACATGGTTCACGTTCTGGAGTATCTCATTTCACAGCAGGAGATGATGAGGAAGCACTGGAACTTGCTAGAAATCTAGTAGATTTGTTACCATCAAATAACCTTGAAAAACCACCTCAAAAACGTACCTCAGATTCAATTGAGCGTTCAAGTGAAAAAATTGGTGAAATTGTTCCAAGTGATCCAAGCAAGCCGTATGATGTCAAGGACGTGATTTCAGAAATTCTTGATGATGGAGGTTTTTTGGAAGTACAACGAGACTGGGCCATGAACATTGTTTGTGGGTTTGGTCATCTCGGAGGCCAAACCGTTGGAATTGTAGCCAATCAACCAAAAATCCTCGCAGGTTGTTTAGATATTGATGCAAGCGACAAAGCAGCAAGGTTTGTGAGGTTCTGTGATGCGTTTAATATCCCAATTATCACCTTTGAAGACGTTCCTGGATTCCTTCCTGGAACAAGTCAGGAATGGGGGGGCATCATCAGACATGGTGCAAAATTATTGTATGCATATTCAGAAGCCACCGTACCTAAATTAACCGTTATCCTTCGAAAAGCCTACGGCGGAGCATATGACGTCATGAGTAGCAAACATATTCGTGGCGACTACAACGTTGCTTGGCCAGGTGCTGAATTAGCGGTCATGGGAGCAGAAGGAGCCGTCCAGATTATTCATCGAAACCGAATCAAAGGTGCAAGAGATGCCGAAGGTGAAAGAGCGAGATTGGTAAGAGACTATCAAGAGAAATTTGCGAATCCATACAAAGCAGCAAGCCTTGGTTATCTCGATGATGTAATTGAGCCATCCAAGACAAGAGAAAAATTAGCAAAGGCACTTCATATGCTCATGGATAAAGAAGAACTTCGGCCAGAAAGAAAACATGGCAACATACCTTTGTGAGGGGAAAAAATGACTGACTTCGAAGTTTTACGAATCGCAGCAATCATGGCAGTTCTACAAATTGTGAATGACGGCGAGAATGAAGCTGATGTGGGTAGAGAGTACGGAGAGGCATGGGCACAAGATCATCGAAGAATGGCCGTTGGACGCTCTTCTTTGCTGAGGCACCGAACTGGTAATACTGCATGGAGATGAATGAGATGACTGAAAACAAGAAAGTTGAGGTTGATGGCGTTACTTTTGATGTCGAATTAGAGGCTGATGAACAAGGCTGGAAAGCTACAGTTGAGGGAAAAACCTTCATGATTAAATTTCCCGATGGCGGAGGGAGTGTCAAGAAGAAACGAACTTCAGGTCGTTCAAAGAAAAGTGGAACTGTATCGGCTAACATTCCTGGAAAAATCGTAACGGTTGAAGTAAATGTTGGCGACCAAATTAATGAGGGTGATGTAATTCTTATTCTTGAGGCAATGAAAATGCAGAATGAAATACAAGCACCTATAAGCGGGACAATCACATCAGTCCAATGCGAGGAAGGACAGTCAATCGAGGCGAACGTACCATTGGTAATCATACAACCAGACGAGGATGGAGGAAATCAAGATGAGTGAAAGTACAATCTGTGATTATCTTGGTTGCGAAAATCATGGAGAGATCGTCAGTCGATTATCTCCTGAAGGATATCTCGTTGCGACTGGAAAAAAGGCATATTCATTTCGAGAGGCCTATCGAAGATTTCACTACTGTGCTCACCATCATGAGCAACTCATGACCGGCGTTTGGTCAAGGGTTCGCAAACCTGATGACAAAAAAGACGGGCACGTGGCACCTACCGCTATATAGGCGAGAAACTTAATTACCAAACTTTTACNTCGATAACTGATGCAGAGAAATCTATTCTTTGAGAACCCCGCCGCGAAAAGCCTTTCACTTGTTATTTTGCTGTTGTTAACTGCACTAAGTCACGGTTTAATTCAAACGAACATTGAGCCTCAATCAATGATAGAAGATACCAGAATGGAAGCGCACAATAATACCTCAAGCCCTTACCTCAATTTAGGACTTAGTATGGCCACGTACTACGTTGGAGATACAGTAAGCGCCTATATGGATTCATATAATTTGGTGATTAATGAGACCTACGTAGTGGATTGGAGTCTTAATAATGGGACTCAATCAGGGAATTTCAATTGGACTGCTTACAACGCATCTAGTTATGAAGATGTCAATATAACAGGCTTACCCGCAGGGTACCATTGTATTGATGTTGAATTATTTGAAAACGGCACAAGTGTTGATACTGATTCGATATGCTTTACAATTATGTCCACAACCTCAACATACCCCTCTGGTATCGAAGTAAACATGTACAACACTCAAATCACCTACGGAAATACTGCATGGATTAATTTGTGGGCCCACAACCTTACCGTTAACGAAAATCATACCATGCATTGGGTGCTCAACGGTTCTACATTCCAAAGCGCAAATATCAGTTTTTACGCAAATTACTCAGATCACTATGATTATCTTTCCTTCCAAAATCTATCAATCGGATATTACTGCTTTAGTGCTGAGTTATTCATCAATAACGCAACAGGAACGCATTACCTTGATTGGGATAGCGTGTGTTTCAATGTAGTCAACCAATCAACAATGTATCCTCCCTCAATTTACATGTGGAGTAATTGGGCCACATATTACCTTGGTGATACGGTTGGTATCGGTATCGATGCCATGAATCTTGATTACAACGAATCTTANNAAATCGATTGGACATTGAACAATGGAACTCANTCTGGNAATTATNTNTGGACNGCNTANAACACATACAATTCCGAATACCTCAACCTGACTGGTCTTCCTGTTGGTTACCACTGTGTCGATGCGGAATTGTTTGAAAATGGTACAAGTGTAGATACGGATACCATATGCTTCCAAATTTTGTCAGCAGCTACACCAATGGTAAATCTATACATGTATAACACGCAAATTACCTACGGAAATACTGCTTTCGTAGATTTTGCTGCCAGCAATATTACGAACAATGAAACCTATACATTCCACTGGAACCTAAATGGAACAAGTTTCCAATCTGGAAACATTACATTCCAAGCAAACAGTTCTTACCACTGGGATTCAATCTCCTTCCAAAACCTATCAATTGGATTTTATTGTATCAGCGTTGACTTATTCCACAACAATGCAACAGGTCCACATTGGCTAGATTGGGATTACACATGTTTCGATGTAGTCAACCAATCAACAACCTATCCTCCAGCCGTCTGGATTGGAACAGATATGGTTCAATACCAGGTCGGAGATCTGGTTGAAGTAGAAATTGAGTCCTATGACCTTGTTGTTAACGACTATTATTTCCTTGAGTGGGACCTCAACAACGGTAGCCAAGTTGGAAACTTCTCTTGGTATGCTTACAGTACTTTTAGTCTTGAAATTTTCAACTTATCTGGACTGCCAATTGGTTCCCATTGTATCTCTGCAACCTTGTATGACAACACAAGTTCTTCAGCAATAGACTTCGATTATACGTGTTTCTACATAACTGCAGCATCTGGCGCCAGCGAGGAAATCACGATTATGATAGCCTATGATACATATAACGAAGGTGATACCGTAATGACATCTCTTTCTGCATACAACCTTTCCAGCAACATGTCATATAGCATTGAATGGAATTTATGGAACGATTCAATGTCACATTTGGTTGAATATGGTTACATCAACTGGACCGCAAATATGAGCTCATTTTACGACTCTCTGGAATTCATGTCTCTCGACGTTGGAGAATATGACCTTGAGGTCATACTTCACAAAGTCGATGCTCAAGGAAATCAAACTTGGCTGGACACTGAATGGGTTTGGTTTGATGTAGAGGAAGCGCCAGGTGATTGTGGAAATCAGGATGACATGGTTTACCTCGAGGTTGAGTCTTATGAGTTCTGGATGGATATAGAAACACCGTCAGTTTATCTTGACACATATTGCCCGCTTTGGGGTTCGACTTACAAGATTGAGTGGGTACTCGAAGAAAGCGGAGTAGGTTTAACGGTCGAAGACGGAAGCAAAACATGGATCGTTGAAGCGGTCAATGTAACGTATTTCCCAGGTAACCCTCATCAGTTTTCAGAATATGACGTGCACTTCGAAAATCTTGTACATGGATCATATTACATTGAAGGTATTCTCTCGACATACAACGAACTGAACAATACTTGGGCTTACGTTGATTCAGATTCTTGGGAATTTATGGTCGAACCATTTGTTGATTTCTCTATCACGGGTGCTGATGGTATTTATTACGAAGGGGAAACTGCTAACATTTACGCAGATTTCTGGCCAAATTTCTCACCAAATAACACGAGTTTTGAATTCATGTGGGAACTTGAATTCTATGATGAAAATGATCAATGGATGCCATTGTTATCGATGAATGGAACCCATGCTTGGATTATGAATACTTGGGGTTCAGAACAGCATTCGTTTACCGTGGCAAATCTCCCAGTTGGAGAACACTGCTTATCTTACTCGCTCCGCGTGGATGCCATTGAAGAATACACTGGAGAACATTGTATGACTGTCTTTTCAATGCCCGACACAAATTCAAGTATCATGTTTTGGCATAATGGAGGATTTATCTTAAACGATATGCACCACTATAACAGCACGGCTGAGGTTGATATCGTCATTGAATTCATACACGCAAGTGAAAATACAACTGGCGAAATATACATTGATAGCTACAACCCTTACAACAATACATGGCATACAATATTCGTTGACCAACACCAAGGTACATTCACTCACTATCTCAATGGTTCAATGTTCGCCGAGGGTTGCTGGAATATTGACGCATACATCAGTGATGATTCATCAACACAGACTATTGCATCTCATCTGGGAGAAACTTTCACAATAGGAGATTCACAAAGTTGTGTACCTATTGATAGCGATGGCGATGGAACACCAGATGGCCTAGACGCTTTCCCAACTAACCCTACACAATGGAGTGACACCGATGGTGACGGGTATGGAGACAATGCAAGCGGCGTAAACGGTGATGCTTTCCCAGACGATCCTAACGAATGGATGGATGCTGACGGCGATGGTATTGGCGATAATGCCGATACCTGTGTCGGAATATTAGATGCATTAGGCGTATGTGAAGGTAATTGTCTATCGGATATTGATAATGATGGCATTTGTGATGTAGTAGATGATTGTATAGGTGTATATGACTCATGTGGAGTGTGCAATGGACCAGGAGCAATTTATGAGTGTGGATGCAGTGATATTGCAGAAGGAAATAGTACTTGCCCAGACGATAATGGAAACAATACTGGTAACCAGACAGTTGAACCCGCTGAACCTTGTCTTGAGGATGAGTTTGTAATCGGAAACGCATGTATCCCATGTCCGGTTGGTACAACCAATGAAGCAGGAGATGACCCTGCTGGTCTAG
>PBHM01000003.1 GCA_002719395.1 Methanobacteriota archaeon
TGGTTTAAACCGATTCCAGTTTATTCAATACCTACTAACACATGTAAATCCTATCTCTGATTTTGAAAAGATTCAATGGATTTGGTATGTATCGGTTGCTTCGTCAACTAAACTCGAAGATTCTTTGAAATCGAATGCTGCCTTTTTTTCAAACAATCGTCTTTCCGATGCGCAAAAGTGGGCAGGTGGTCTGAAAACAAAAAAGGCTGGTAAAGCCGAACATGATGATCAAATCATTGATGCAATATATTCGAAGGCCGAATCGGTAATTGCAACTATAAGGGAGAAGTTAAACACTCCAATAGGATATTTGTCTCGAAATTTAGGAAATGCCGCTGCGCTATTCTCACCTTTTTTCAAATTACCAAATTTACCTGAGGAACAAACGGTGATACCTAGAGTATTGACCTCTGATGTTTTTCAAAAGCCACCTTCAAATTTATACAACTTCACGAAAGAAATGGAACTATCTCTTCTCAGAGATTTGTTTATTACACATCGTGGAGTTAAACAAATACTTCGTCAAATAAGAATTCAAAAAGGCCTCCAGTATCACGATGACCGTCATGAATTGGCCGAGGATTTACTGTTGACACGATGCCCTCATGTTTGTCGCGATTGGTATCCAAACTCAATCGTTAAGACACTTGATTCCCTTGCCCTTGAACCGTGGTCAGATCATCACATACACCAAGCAATATTGGATGCAAGTGCGCATCCAAAGGTTCAGGAAGACTTGGAAAAAAGATTCCATATTCTCATGAGTATCAGGAGTAAATACCGAGCTTACATCATCGATGAGTTTCAAGATACAAATCCCCAGCATTACCGATTGTTATGCCGCTTATGGGGCCGTCGAAAACGGGAACCTGATTGTCCAGAACCTCCAGCAGGTGATTGGGATCCAACAGTTTGTATTGTTGGAGACATGAAGCAATCCATCTATCGGTTTAGGCAAGCAGATGTTCGTGTCATGAAAAAGGCGGTAGCATCAATCAGGGAGATTAATCGAATCGAGCAAAACCAAGAATCACGCTTGAAAGGTATCCGTTTTGAGGAAAAATCACGGGATCCAAGGCCAGTAGGTGGAGGTGCTGGAAAACACTCAGGCTTTGTAAAAGCAGATACAGAAGACATCAAATTTCCGGCAGAAGTTAGATTTCATGATTTTAGGCTCGGGGAAGATGGGAAAAGTTCGAGTGAATCCGAAACAAGAAAAAGGTCAGAAGGTCACATAGAATTATCAATCAATCATCGAACATCATCAAGTTTGCTGACAACATTGAATCATCTATTCACAGACATTTTTGATTCAAAACACCATGAAATCAAAGGAGATTGGCATGCAAGGCCCCAACCGCTGACCGCAAAACGAGAATCAAGCCTACCTGGTCGTTTCGAATGGCTGATGCCAGTGGCGAAATCTCTTGAGCCTAAACCAATAAGGCTAGATGAACCATTGGATGCATTTAAACACGAAGGATCCGATTTAAGAGAGCAATCCTTGCAATTAATGACCTCTCGTATTGCTTCTTTAATCAATGGCGAACCTACTAAAAAATGGAATAGTGAACTCAACACCTATGAATTACAGGCTGAAACATATCGAAAAGTAAAGCCTGAAGAAATTTTAATTTTGGCTCACTCAAAAGCAAACATCATAAAAATAGTTAGGGCTTTGGAATCAAGAGGTATACCTGCGGTTGCTGATCGAGAAGGTCCACTATTAGCAAAACCTGTTGTGAAAGCTTTGGTGCGCCATTTACGATTTATGGCATATCCAGAGGATGAAAACGCAGTAATTGGTCTCTTGCGTAATTCTACAGTAGGTTTAGACGATGTCACGATTAATCAGTTATTCTCAACGAAACTGAAAACAGTTTCATGGTTAGACCATATCTGTGAACAAATTCAAAACCAAGAACTTGTCAACCTCATTCTTCATTCGCAGCAGTTATCATCCTCAGGGTATGTCAAACAAGCACTTGAAATTTGGATTGATCATTCAGACCTTTTCTTATCGCATCCCTCTACTTCTGATAGAAAGAATGTTGAGAATTTTTTACTACTCCTTGCAAATATCACCCAAGAAGTAGGACATGATGCAACCTCAATTTATGCGAGATTGAGTGAGTTATCGCTACTGGATTCCGGCGGGCCAACTGGAAAACCGACCTCGATTACCGGTGCGGTCAAAGTGATGACGATTCACCAATCCAAAGGGCTCGAATCTCCGGTAGTAATCCTATTTGACCCATTTTCAATTGGGCAACGAGATAGCTCCCTTGCTTCTCAAGATCATATAAAAATAACCCCTGATTTAATTGCTCCTCAATTCAACCCTTGGCCAGGAAAAACCGCTCCTCTAAGCGGCTTGTGGAATGTGTGTAAGGTGATGGAAAATACCCAAGACAGGGCTGAGCGCCGACGTCAATTATATGTGAGTTTGACAAGAGTCAGAGATCTCCTCATTATCGTAGGAGCCCCAAAAAAAGTCACAATGAATGGAAGTAGGGAAATTGTAATTCCATCCGAGGCTTTTGGCATCAAAAACCATGGAGCGATGTTGTTGCAATCGATTTGGACGCATTTACACAAGTCGGGGGATGTCAAAGATTTCGTCATTAACCCATCGACATTACACAAACATGATGCATTTATGGATGCCCAATTAGATGGAATACACCTTTATCATCACATGGATTGTTTTGAAAAGCATGAAATTGTCCCTGAAATTAAAAAACAAATTCAGCGCCTTAGTCAGTTCTCAAATGAGGAAACGGAACCAGTTACTTCGGTCAAAAAAACAAGACAGCGAATCTATCTGGCAACTCATGACCTGCACAGAGAATCGAATCATGAATTTGTACATGGCGGCCCTTATCTAGACATAGAACCCACCATTTTCGGTGAAATGTTTCATCGTTTAATCGAAATTGGATTACCCAACCCTGCCGTTTATCCATCAACACTGAATGAAAATTGGCTAATAGCCAACGAGGATGGGTTAACTTCGGAAGAGATCATCGATGAAATATTGTCAGAATTTTCGATAAAAGACCGGCAAAACTTCACTGAGATTAAACGACGATTATTGGCATTAGGAAGGTTGGTCAGAGAAGGGGCGTTGGGGGCCCTTGCAAATGGACATCTGGTTAACGGAATGAAGGTCATCGGTCTGAGGACAGAGTTACCATTTTGGTATCGTCATGAAATGAATCATCAAGACTTTTTCCGATATTTATGGACACCAAGTGGAAAGAAAAAGAAGTCAAGAGTCGATTATTCTGAGGCCATTTTTGAGGGCCGTATCGATCTGGTTTTAATTCTTGAAAATGAAGAGGGTGACATGTATTTACAAGTAATTGATGCAAAAACAACCGGGGCGATAAATGGGTTTAATGAAACCCATCCTGAAGCNGGACATCCTTTGCAACAAACCTCAGGAAAGTCATTGGATACACACCCTCTTTCTGACGCTGAAAAACGATTGTTAGAAAGCCATCGCCNCCAGTTAATACTCTATCAAGAGGCGTTGAAAAGAATGATGAAAACGATTTCAAAAAACAAAGACCTTCATTTCAAAAATCCAGCGATTTATTCGGCTGCAAGTGGGCGTTTACTCACATTGNATGATNAGGCTGTCANGAGAGGAAAAGAGGANTTGGATGAAGCAATCATGATTCATTTAGATGAAGAAACTTCGAAATAAACCAAAAGGGCCAAAATTCGATGACATGACCGCCACTTATGCCAGGTTCTGATTTACAAGAGGTATTGTATCCGCCAATTGAGCCATTTTCAACTGACTTTTTGAGCGTAAGTTCCCTTCATACCATCGCTTTTGAACAATCAGGAAATCCCAACGGAGAACCTGTACTCGTGATCCATGGCGGCCCGGGGGGAGGAAGTCAGCCATCATACAGACAATACTTCGACCCAACTTTCTATCACATTATTCAATTTGACCAGAGAGGATGTGGAAAATCAACACCCCATGCAGAACTTTTGGAAAATAATACCATGGCTTCNGTNAGCGATATTGAAAATCTTAGGCAACATTTGGGTATCGAAAAATGGAGGGTTTTTGGAGGGTCTTGGGGTTCANCATTATCACTAATCTATGCTATCCATTATCCACAGAGGGTATCAGAATTGATGCTTAGAGGCATTTTNATGTGTAGAAAAAGTGAATTAAAATGGTTCTATCAAGATGGAGCAAGTCACATATTCGCTGATGCGTTTTCTCATTATGAAAATCACATCCCCCTTCAGGAACGAGGGGATTTGATTTCAGCATATTACAAGCGACTCACTAGCGAAGACATTGAAGTGCAAAGAGCCGCTGCAAAACAATGGACAAGATGGGAAATGGCAACTAGCCACTTGATTCAGAAGCCCGGAACCATCGAAAAATCAGAAGATATCGACTTTGCTATTGCCTTTGCAAGAATAGAATGCCATTATTTCGTAAATGGAATTTTTCTTGAAGATGAATTTATTCTTAAGAATACAGAAAAAATTAGTCAGATACCAACTTCAATTGTACAGGGTAGATATGACGTCGTTTGCCCAATGAAGAGTGCTTGGGAATTACATCAAAATTTAGAAAACAGTCGTTTGATAATTATTCCCGATGCGGGGCATTCAATGTCAGAGGTTGGTATTGCAGAAGCCTTAGTGTCCATTACGGATGCTTCAAGACTGCAATCATGAATAAACCCTTCACATTCTCATTTTATCGCCCCGTTGAGGGTTGATTTGATATGCATAATGCAGGTGGACTTACTAGAGGCTAGGCCTCCGGTGGTTTGTATGTCAGAAGAAGGCACGGTGACTCCAGAATTAGAAATGACAGAACTTCAACAACGCTTGGATGAAGAATCCGACCGGTTGAAAAAACTATACGCAGCGTATGAGGCTCAAGAAAAAGAACTGCTTGATATGAAAGCAGAGATAGAAATTCTTGAAAAAGAGATTATTGAAAGAGAAATCGAAAAAGAGGCTCAAGATAATCTACTTGCAAGAAAACAGAACAGAATCAACGAATTGGAAATGAGTGAAGCCAGGGTTTCTCAACGTGTAGAACACCTCGAGCCAGAATTACAAAAGATGGAAGAAAAATATTCAAGAGAAAAAGATCGCTTGGGTAAAGTTTTCGGCATTGCTGAGGAATTGGATAACGATTTGCGTCTTGCTGTAACCGAATTACGAGCAAGGGACGAATGGTATGTAGATCACATGGGCCTTTTTGAAGACTTAAACAAAGCCATTAAACAACGATATGAGATGATAGAGAAGGCGATAGAAGCTGAAAAAGAAAGTCAACACATGGGCCGAGCTATTACAGAAAAGATGGAAGAAATCATTGAATCAAGAGCAGCAGAAATGACGATTGAAGAAGCAGAGGCACAAATCGATGCAGAATCACCGCAAACCGATACTGATTCTAATTCTGAAGGGGATGAAACACCTGCTGAAGAAGCTGAAGAGGTTCCAGAAGCGGAAGCACCAGAAGAAACAGAATCTGAGGTTTCCGACGAGGAATGGAATTGGTCAGATAGCGTACTCGCAGGGGTTATGGAAAAACATAANATCAGCGATAAAGAAGGTTTTATTGAATTTGCAAAAGCTTACGATAAAGACAATAACCGTTACCTCAAAGGTAGCGAATTAGGCGCAGCAGCTCTGGACTGGGTGAAGAAAGAAGCCGGTGAGGAACCTGCCGAATCACAAGAATCAACGCCCAGTAATATCGCACAGACTGAGTGGGCTACCAATGATGATCCTTGGGCTGATGCCTGAGGTGATTTTCTGAGCTTCATGTTAGCTAGGGGAGGTCTACTCCCTGTACTGACGCCTGCACTTATCGGGATAGGCTGTGTTCTTATTGGAATGTTCGTAGATCCATTGTACGGTTTTGCACCCGGGTGCGGGGCTTTGCTACTCATTTTATCGGTCTTTTTTGCCCAATTTTGGCGAGATCCAGACCGACCAATCCCGAAAGATCCAGGCATCATCGTATCTCCAGCAGACGGGCACGTCATGTTTGTGAGAAGAGAAAAAGCGGTGGGCAGACGTCCCTCCAATTCTGAAAAAGACCAAATTGAAAGAGATGAGTTAACCGGAGATTGGTATCCAGAGCCTTGCGAAGAGCCTCTATCCTTTCAAACCGAGCAACGTTTTGTTGGCGTCAATAAAGGCGAAGAGTCAGATAACGATGTTTGGCGTATTGCAATTTTCATGTCCCCTCTTGATGTTCATGTAAACAGGTCTCCTATTGCATCTGAAATTATCCGGATGGAGCATAGGACTGGCAAAGGTTTGCGTAGAGGACCATTTCTCCCTGCTTTCAAGAAAGAAAGTGAATTCAATGAGAGAGTAAGGTCACTGTTCAAGTCTTCCGAAGGACTAATCGTTGAGGTTACGCAAATTTCAGGAGCCTTGGCCCGCACCATCATCCCTTGGGTTACAGAAGGTGTTCAATTAAGGAGGGGTGAGCGTTTTGGTATGATACGATTGGGTAGCCGCGTAGACATTCGCGTACCTGCCCGCGATTTCTCTCCTCAGGTAATTTCAGCAGAAAGTAAACATCCAAAGCACCCAAAGGGAGAATATGTATACGCTGGCTCTTCGATACTTTTTCGTTTGCAACATCACGAAGAGGAATAATATCGACGGTTTGAAACGTAAATCGAATTTACCATACACATGGCTGAAAGAAGACTCGTGATGCATCCACAGTCTGATGTGAAGCCCAAAAAAATCCATGATCTAATCAAAGCCCCTGCGAATTTACCATGGGCCTTGGAGAAAAAACAATCTTGGGATGCTAATGATTTGGCAACCGTTTATCACACCCCGGAGACGCTCTCAGATGGAACTCCCACGCAAGCAGTAACCGTAATCTTGAGGACAAAGGGATGCCACTGGTGGTGGTCATCGGGATGTACTTTTTGCGGATATTTCAATGATACAAGAGACGATGTGACCGCTGAAAACCTATTTTCACAATGGGATAAAGCGAAGGCAAAATATCACAATTTCAAAGATATGGGTATGGTGAAAGTTTACACTTCTGGTAGTCTGCTTGAAGACAGAGAAATCCCTCTAGAATTCCAACAACGAGTGCTGGAGGATTGTCATGACCTGAAGAAGGAACTTGTCATTGAGAGCCGGACAGAACAAATTACCGAAGAAAAATTGCAATGGGCCACAAAGCATAATCCGAATTTCACGGTAGCGATTGGTTTAGAAGCATATGATGATGGAGTTTTGCGTTTTCACGTTAACAAGGGATTTAGCAAATCTTCATGGGATCGAGCAGTCGAATTACTCCAAAAATACGCACTGAGAGTAAAGACGTATCTCATGTTCAAACCTCCTTTCATGAGCGAAGGTGATGCCTTGCTTCACGGAGTAAATTGGGTCAAGGCTGTTGCAGAGAAAAGTGATGAAATCTCTGTAAATCCTATGAACATCCAAAAAGGTACCATCATCGACAGGCTATATCGTTCCGACCAGTTTCGTCCGCCATGGCTTTGGTCTTTAGTGAGCATGATTGAACAAACACATGCATTCATCCATCCAAAAAATGGGGTAAANGGGGATGAAGATCAGGTTTCAAGATTAATTATCCACCCTACAGCAGGAGGAAAACCAAGAGGTGCCCACAATTGTGGTGATTGTGATAGTGACGTTGTTGCTGCCATTGAAAGATACTCAGTTAGCGGTGATCTCATTGATTTAGAAGGTCTTTCATGTCAATGTAAAGAGGTTTGGCAGGAAGAGGTTTCTCTTGATGGGTCTTTGCCGAATCCTTTAGGAGTCGGCCTAAGAAGAAGGGGCTTGAGCAGGCTTAACCTTCGGAAGACATAATTTCCACTCTCTCATCGTGTTTTGGTCAATGTTTATGACCACGTTTTTGGTGGCATAATACACCCCTAGGGGATAGAGGACTTCCAATGTCAAAGATTGCCATTTTGCCAGATGTCACACAAGGGAACGCAGAACCAGCAGCATCACGAGTACTCATGACGATTTTCATCGTTGGATTGATTGGTTTATTGGGAATGTTTAGTTCTATCTTCGGATGGGACAGTATTCCAGTTTTTAGTGACTTGATTCCTCTTCTTGATTCCCTAGGCGGATCAGGAATATGGTACTATATTTTAGGGATTTTAATCATGAGTGGTCTCATTGTGTCGAATATTGTTGGAGAAATTCTTTCTGATTGAGGTGAGTCTATGTTCGGAGTAATTTTATCAGCAACCTTTCTTGTATTCCTTTTGATTACCTCTGCGCATTTTTTGCATCGAGGCGTAGGTGATATGCGAGACGCATTGAGACAAACGGGCATGTTTCTTTTGAATCGAGCACCGGTAGGTTTGGTTGATTTATTCAAAGATAACGATGGGAACGGCTCAAAGACTTGGATTCAATATGGAAGTGTTTGGCTTGTTGTGTCTGCAATCGGCGGTTTTCTTGCATCTTGGCACCACTATGACCCAACTGCTCTCGATTCATTGGCTAGCATTGGTTGGTCTTGGGACGATGGAAGCGCCATGAAAACGTTCAATCAGACAACCCTCTATGCAGCAGTATTTTCAATTCTACTCGGCGGCTGTCTTATGGCACATAGCAGAGCAAATGGGGGGCGTCTTGCGAGTGAAGCCAACGCTGCAATGATGGGCTTTGCTTGGTTTGGCATCACCCTCGTTTCGCTTTTGCTACCAATTTTCATTGATGTTGGGTCCTTTGAAACAAGTTTGGTCGGTATGATTTATGCTGCATTAATCGCTTCTATCTTAGTTAACCTTCTGATAACCAATGCTTCAACCAGCGACTCAACAAGTGTTAGCAGTTGGTTTTTAATCATGGGATTAATCTCCATGGTATTCGCGTTTGTCATCCGCTTTGTCGCTGAATTAGCAGGCTCAACTCAAATTGTGTGGATGGCTAATGCTATCCTCAATGGTTGGGTTCCACTTGCACTCATTTTTGCAGTAGGCTATCATGTAATTCCTGCAACCACGGGGAGGCCTATTTGGAGTGGAAGCCTAACGAAAGCGAGCATGCTGTTACTTTTTGTCACAGTTTCGCCCTTTTTCCTCTCTAAATCAGCAGATTCAACCCTTATTCAATCAATAGCGGCCATTTTAGTAACGATGGGTCTTTTCCCTATTCTTGCTGCTAGCACCAATCTTCTTGCTACAACAAGAGGAGATGCAGGGTCCATTTTCCAAGAGCCTGGAGCACTTGCTATCGCAGCAGGCGCACTTTTATTGCCAATTTTTGCCGTGTTGGCATTCTTCACAGGCCTCAATGTCATGGTAGGGGACGCATCTCTCGAGTTGGTAGCATCGACAGTGAATATGGGATACCTGTATACAATAGGTGGATTATTCTCTCTTGGAGTTATATTCTCCCTCTATCCTGCAGCATCAGGAAACAAACTAGCTGGCAGAAGCGCCTCAATGGCTACTTGGTTTGTGATTGTCGGTGGTTTATTTTCCACAATTGTTTCCTTGATGGGNAATTGGATGTTTATTGAAATTAGCCCACTTGTTGAGGATGCGACTTATNAAAATGTTTCAGGATTCAGTCTTACAGCCTCCGTTGGTTTCTATTTGGTTACGATTGGAATGCTTATGGCAACAGGCATTGTTGCGAAAACTGCATTTTCGAGAACGCCTTACACATTCGTTCTAGCAGGACAAACCGACGTATCGGTGTATCATCTCACACAAGGAGAGACCTCGATTAGGAAATTACTAAGCAGAGGGGTAGGGCTCGATTCTAATCTTGTAATTGGTGCATCTGAAGAGGAAGAAGGAGGCAGTACTGTAATCGCAGTTGCAACCGAACTTCATAATGATGAAGTAACTGAATTCCCCGTACATTTTGAACCAGAATTGGTTGAATTGACGAAGTGGTTAGCCGGAAGAGGTACCACTGCTCGCCAATTTTTCGAATGGGCGGATGTTGATAACAGTGGCAGTATGGACCTATTCGANTTCAGTAATGCGCTAAGAGTCGCTGAAATTGCTGATTTACCTCCGTGGGATATTGAAAAATTAGTTCATGCAATGGATNTGAATGGAGATGGAAGAATTGATCTCCCAGAAATCGACATCCATCTTATGGGCATACGAAATGCACTTGAAATCGAGTTCATTGAATATGTAGAGGAGGAAACAGCAACAGACTCTGGTGACTCCAAAGAAGCGACCTCGGACAATGAAGAACAAGCGGAAGAAAGCGAAGAGCATCCTAAATCGGAAGATGCCGATGAANTAGAACACGTGGAAGAAAACGTGGAAGATAAGGCAGACGAAACAGCCGCAGATTATTCAATCAGCGATCTAAATAAAATGAAAAAGGCAGAATTAGTAGAACTTGCTACATCATTAGGAATNGATACAAGTGGAACCAAAAAAGACTTGGTTGAGCGAATAAATTCTAATGGGTGAAACACGAATGCGCCTCGGCTTAGTAGGTAAGCCAAATGTCGGGAAATCAACCTTATTCTCAGCCTTAACTCTTGCAAAAGTCGACATTGCCAATTATCCTTTTTGTACAATAGACCCAAACATTGGGGTTGCGTTTATCCCTCTACGGTTTGATTGTCCTTGTAAGGGCCTGAGGGAAAAGTTAGAGGCTGATGGGAAGATAGGGCCAGTGACCACTGATGACCCCAGAGGAGGCAGTATTTGTACGCCAAGAACGGGAACATGTAGAAAATTTCGAAGACTAGTTCCATGCCACATCGTTGATGTTGCAGGTCTGGTACCAGGCGCTAGCGAAGGGCGCGGAAGAGGGAACGCCTTTCTTAATGACTTGGCCAGCTGCGATGCTCTCATTCAGGTAGTGGATGCTGCCAATACAACCGATATCGAAGGAAACCCAAAAGATCCAGAACCTGAAATTGCCCATCAGTCTATGCTTGAAGAAATACAGTTTCTTTCAGGAGAAATCGAATCTTGGATTGCGGGCTTAATCGCTGACGGTTGGAGCCGTGGTATACGGAAAATACAGGCTGAAGGAGCCAAAGGATTAACCAAATATCTGGTTGACAAACTCTCAGGAATAGGCGTTTCATTACATCTGATAAATCAGTCTCTGGAGTCTTCTGATGTAGACATCCATTCACCTTGGGATTGGTCTGAAAAAGAGATTGGAAATCTAGCGGCAAACATACAAAAAACAGCATTTCCAATCATTATTGCAGCAAACAAATCTGACCTCTCTGTTCATCAGCCATGGAATAAATTACCAGACCAGCAACACATTTTCCCAATAATGGCAGATACGGAATTGGCGTTGAGGCGTGCTGATAAATCAGGGTTCATTGATTATTTTCCAGAGAAATCTACATTTGAATTGACCAACAAAATCAACCTAACGACCTCACAAGAAAAAGGAATACAGGAAATGAATAGGCTTCTAAATTTACATGATGGTACAGGGATTGTATCCCTTTTCCAATATGTTATCTTTGATTTGCTTGACCAGATTGTAGTTTTTCCAGTCCAAGACGATAATCAATGGATTGATGGCGAGGGGAAAATTTTACCTGACGCGTTTATTGTGAAAAACGGAATACAAACCAAGGATTTTGCCTACCACATTCATACTGAACTCGGAGATGGTTTCATCCGTGGAACCGATGCACGTTCGAAAAGAACAATCGGTGCAGATCATTCGTTGTCAAATCAGGATGTAATCAAAATCCACGCCAAAAACTAATGCCCTTTTGGCGTTTCATATTCTGGGGTTAATTTTTCAAGACCCGCAAGATACTTGACTCGATTTAAGAACATCCAAACTGGAGCAATGAGTGTAAAGATGACAAGAAGGACCAAAGAATACAATCCCCATGGTTCCAGACTACGAATGATGAGAATCCATGCAGTCCATATAGCGAGAATCCATACAAGTGGAGACCAATATCTAGCAATGTGACTGAATCGAGCATTTGCTGTTTCGCTATTATAGAGAGATGAAACCTCTTCTTTTTCAACAAGCCCCTTCTCCAGTCCACAGCGAACGCAGACTTGTGCTCTTGGACCGTTTCCGTGAATGAACTGGTGTCTTGGGAACACTCCGAAACAATGTCGGCATGTCGGCATGGTGACTCCTAGCGTACCTCATTTTTCAACAATACGCTCAAGGTCGAGAAATTTTCTGATAATTCTATCGCCATGTATCGAACCAACGGATTCAGGATGAAATTGTATTCCATGAAGGTTTGTACCGTTCGTTATCCCCATTATTTCATTGCTTGAGAGTTGCTGAGCATTGATTTCGAGGGTGCTAGGTACACCATCAAGTATCAGGCTGTTGTATCTAGTCATCTTAATGATGTCTTCTTTTGGAAAAATGGGCCCACCCGAGTGGAGGATTTCAACTGGGATTCCGTGAACTGGACCTGCAGGACTTCGGATTAAACGCATTCCATCTGCCAAACCAATTGCTTGGTGTCCCAAACATATACCCAACACATTTGTATTTCGATTGAGGCATTCTTTTGCTATTGACATTGTAATCGCACTAATTTCTGGACGACCAGGACCCGGACCAATGACAATATGATTTGCTTCGAAAATCGCCTCTAAGTCTTCACTCGAACCATTACGGCCTTGGATAACCGTAACATCTTTTCCTTGTGAAACAATCATGTGAATGATGTTATATGAAAATGAGTCAAGATTATCAACAAAAATGACATCGTTATTTTTTTGTAACGAGTAATGTATCTTACCTGTTTGATTAATCTTAATGGGGGCCTCATTAAGTGAAATCGTTTTGATTTCTAATGGCTTGGATATTGGTTTTTTATCACTCTTTTCTTGCCATCCACAAGCTTCTAGTAAAGCAGCGGCTTTCAATTTAGCTTCTTCTACTTCTGCCGCAGGGTCACTCTCGATAGTGATGCCTCCACCAGCGTAAATTTGGCCTAACCAACCTTTCTTATCTTGGTGAGCTTCTAAGGTTCGAATCAATATATTCCACGTGGATGCACCAGAATGAACATCAATCCATCCTGCCGACCCAGTCCAGTAAGACCGAGGTGCCCCCTCAAGTTCATTGATGCTTGCACAAACAACTGTTTTCGGGCAACCAGTAATACTGCCTCCAGGGAACATCGCATTGAGTGCATCAATACCCGTAAAATCAGGGCGTAATTCACCCGAAATTTGACTGACGAGGTGTTGAACGTTTGCGTATGCTTCCACATCGAATCTATTTCTAAAGATTGTACCCGGCGCACATACCCTTCCAAGATCGTTTCTTTCTAAGTCAACAAGCATACGATGCTCAGCTCTTTCCTTTTGATTTCTTAGCAATTCCTGCGTCAATTTTCTTTCATGCTCGAGACTTTCTCCTCTTCCAATCGTTCCTTTGATCGGAGCAGTCATGACATTTTTACCATCGGATTCAAGTAAAATCTCGGGAGATGACGATGCGATTGCAATACCAAGATCTTTTGCCTCAAAATATGCAGAGAATGGTGCTGGATTGTTTTTCGCAAGTCGTGCAAAGATTTGTTTTGGATGCTCTATCAACCTCCCATTCCACCTTCTTCCGTAGTTTACTTGGTACATTTCTCCTGCCCGAATTGCATGTTGAATTTGTTCTATTGCGCTTATATGGTCTTCATCTGGGGTGGTTGAATAATCAATTCCGCTTGATTTGAGGGGTTCAACTTCAATTGAGAGTGGTATAGTTGTTGTTTCCCATGATTCAACAAGCCAAAGAACACCTAGGACCGTCCCCTCAAGAGGAGGATGATGCAATCTTATTGGTTGCGTCCATTGAAGCATTTCATAGGAAAGTATCCCAGACCATCGTTGACCAATCTTCGTGAATGGCTTGAGTGCATTAAACAGAGATTTCAGCGAATCGGCTGAAATAGTCCTTTGCGAGAGCCATCCATTTTGAAAGGTCTGTAATTCGGCAACAAACGGAATTTTTTGATGATTAATCTGTGTCTCGCCGTTCAAAGGTGAATGGTTAATGCTTGGCTCAATGTTTGGTTGACGTATCACAAGCCGGTGAGAAAAGGCCGTGGCTAACATCGAAGAACGAGCAAGATGGGATTTGGGTCCTCCACTTAATAGAAAAACACAATCACCACTGGATTGCATCATTTTCTCAATTAGATTCATCATCGAACCTCCAAAAATTTTTGACACATTTTTAGCATTCTATGTGTTCCATTTCCAATTTTTTGTGTATGGATGTGGGAAATCATTGCGACTCTCATCCCGGTACCAACAACAATTAGTTCCTGACATTTTTCAATCATTTTCTTGGTTATGTTTCCAAATTGAATTGGTATACCATTTTGAGTAAATAATCCAATGAGTGCCTCAAAGGTAACTGACCGAACGCTGCCATTTTTCTCATCAGAGGCCCATGCAATCCCTTGGGCGTCGAGAAGAATCGGCGAGGCCCGATCAGCATCAATAACCAACTCATCTTTGACCAATAAAGAAATATCAGCACCTTGTGCATTAGCCTGTATTTTTGCTTCATGGTATGGTTGCCAATGCCCATGCTTGGTCCCCATCACGCTATCCTCAAATTCAGGTGCCTCAGCATAGATGGCTCGGATTTTGGGTTTATACATTGGAAAAGATCGGTGTTCATAATTCCAATTACCAGAGAAAGTGATTCGCACAAGCCCATCTTCAAAATTTTGAAAATCCGGGACATTGATTTCGATATCCAAGCGATTTGCGTGTTCGTTTAGTCTCTTAAGATGTAAGTCAAGGAATTCAATTTCCCCATTTATAACAGCCACCGTTGTGAAAACTTCGTCACGAGGGCTCGCCATCATTCCTTACAAGAGGTCATCTAGGAAGGATGTATCGATAATGCTTGACTTATTTTCTCCGTTTGAGATTGGAGGTGTTTCTAAATTTGGCAGTGAACTTTGCTGGATTCTTTCTGCGGCTTGAAATAAATTGCTTTCAACAGCGGGAGGGATCGGTGAACTCATTGGCACATCGGTATTGATGGGGGTTTGTGCAGGTGGCATATTCCACCCCATTTGCCCCCATTCATCCTCTGGATTTATACCCCATGTTGCTTCTTGAATTTGGTATTGCTTTTCGTACTTGTCTGATTTTCCACCACGCCTTACAAGCAAGAACACAAGAATAATCGCAACGATACCCAACAATCCTAGAAGGGCGCTATCCGAAGAAAATATTGTACCAAGATCGTTGGTTTCTAAACTGGTGCTGTCTTCACTTTCTGAGGTACCGTCAATTTCCAACGCGCTGAGGAAAATTGGAGTAACCTGTGATTTGACAACACCGGATGCATACGGAGTAACTGAAATCCAAAAACTTGTTTCTGAAGATAATGATTCGTATTCATTGGTGGTAACGAGATATGAATTTGACACTTCGCTCGAGGCAACAAGAACGGCATCATCAATGATTTCAAATTGGGTTTCTGAAAGATGTATCTGGTAACCAGTAATCGTGCCGGAATTAGGGAAATCCCAAGTGACCAAGATAGAATCTCCACTCCATGAGGCTTGAATGTTCTGAATTTGTGGTAAATCATCCTCAGAGAGTTCTATGATATCTACAATGGAACGGCCAGTGGCTGTATTTAATTCATCAGTAAAACTATTTCCTGCGCTATCAACAGCAACAATAGCAATGGTAATATCAACGCCTGGAATAATTGGACTTCCGTCTGATAGTTTATCCAGTTTTACGGGATTAGGATTTAATTTCGCATCGACAGTGAGAGCAGGTTGGTTTGGTCCAGAATTGCCTACTCCAACGCCAGTGTAATCCCAACTAGCAGCGTATATTTCATAGGACATTATGTCACTTTCAAGAGATGGTTCAAACTCGATTTGTAAAGCAGATCCGTCATCATTTGGCCAATCGTCAACCACAACTCCTTCAATTAGCGGAGGAGCCTCCTTGTCATTGATATTATCAACTGGCAGAACCTCTACCGATGTCAACCCCATCAGATGTACGTTTCCTTTCATGTCATGGACTGTTACAGCAACATTGAGAGAGATATCTGGTGTGATTTCAGTTAGTTCACCTTCTTCGATACTTTCTCCAAAGTAAATCGCTTGGTCGACGATGATTGAAATTGGTTCTACCTCTGAGTTTATGTATTGTTTATCCAAGAAAAAGGAACTTAACATCAAGTATCCATCGCTTGGATACATGTCGCTCAGACTCCTTAAATCATCCACTTCGTGCTCAGAAACCCAAACCGAGTAAAAGGCAAAATCAGATGCATTCGATGGCATCCAAGATATTTCTATTGCATTGCCATAGTCATCGGGGAAATCCCATGCAGATAACTCTGTGATTCTATCTGGGGCTTGTCCTTCCATTCCGAAACTTCGTTGTGGCGTTACTTCGACAATATTTACATCACCTAAATCGTGATTGAGCCATGAGTCTGAAGCCACAACACCTACCCAATACATTTGAGAATCAAAGAGAGGTAATCCATTCATCGATGAAATGTATGTACTATTTTCTTCACATGAGGGGATTATTTTTACTGCGGAAAAATCACTGGTAATTGATGACGGTTTTTCACCGTCAGCTGCTTTCATGTAAACGGTAACAATGGCACAATCATCTTCTGGGTTTGCACCCCAACCTACTTCAATCACTCCACCATCATCTTCAGGTACATCGATAGCCCACACATCTTCCATCCGTGGAGGAGGTACGCCATCATCAGTTTGACTTGTTGGAACAAGTGGCCCGATGGAAGTGATATTGAACAGGTCTTCTTGACCGGCTGTATCAACACAAGAAACTGCAATCCAGTAGGGCGTTTCCGGACTCAAATTCAAAATAGAAGAATTTGATGTAGATGTAATCAAGTGAGGCTGTAATCCTACCAAATCTTCGAAAGGTGTTGTAGAGGCATAGATATTGGTCTGTAAATAATCATCAGAATTTTGACATTGTGCCCATTCAAGTAGTAATTGTCCACCGTTCAAGGACTGATCATCATTGACTGCAATCACCCAATCTGGAGGGCTGGGTATGTCATCAAATGGAACTGCAGGGCTTGAGTAAATCGCTGGGTTTCCAAATCGCCCATCGTTATACTCGACCACCATTGCAATCCAATGTGGCACGCTATTTTCCAATAGCACCCCGTTTACTGTATTGATTTCCCAGTACAATAGTTCATGTAAACTGATAGATGCATCGGGTTCAAGATTCATTAAATCGTCACTGCTGAGATTTGTTGGCCAAGGTGAAGAACTAAGGAATATTTGGTAATTACCAAAATCTTGGTCATGATTTAATGTCCATTCTGCGGTTAAACTATTGCCTCCATCGTTTGGTGTGTCATAAAATGCTGTGATTTGTATCGGTGTCGCAGATTTTTCCCAATCATATATCATCCGGAATTCAAGTGATCCGTCAGAGATAGAGCTTAGTGAAAAGGTGACAATTTGACTTCCGTTTACCTTTACACCGGAATCAACCATTCTTTGAAGAACCTGAATTAGATTTGGGTCTTCGCTCAAATTTAAAGTAGTCGAATAATTGTAGCCTAAGAGTTTAATCCAAGTTGGTGCGTTTGAGACATCAGACGTTAATTGAATTGGCATCCTCTTTAGGTTAATCTCATTTGGTCCGAGCACATTGAATCCTTGAGATTGTACGGCACCTTGGTCAATCAATTGATACGACACTCCAGGATGAGTGAAGGCTGAGACATTCTTTGTGAGTGTTCCGAAGTTAACGACTAACGGATTTGCTCTTCGTAAGTTAATCTCATTCCACGGAGTCCCTTGCAAATCCCATCTTTCCAAGCCGCTATCGCCTATTAGCCAATAACCGTTATTCGAAACGAAACCAGAAATGTAATTTTGTCCATTATCACTTAGGATAATGTTGTGAGGCGCTGAAACAGAAACGGCTACAACACCGCCTTCACCTGCCAGGAGTAATCTAGTACCGTCACTTGACATAATTGGGTCTTCAGGTAGCTGGAAAATAGGAACCCCATCATCAAAAGTATCAGTATTGCCATTCCAATGTACAAGAGGGCTTCGAGTGGTGAGAATGTGAACCCCCCATGAATCTGATACAACAGCCAAAATTTCATTTGATGGTAATTGGTCAAAGAGATGGATTTCATTCACACTTTCTCCCCCGTTTCCGGTTAAATCCAGAGTGATTTGATTCACAGAAAGGCGACTAGAAGGGGTTCCACGATGGCTGATGAATGCTTCAGTACCGTTTGCGTTAGTGAATGTAGCAATGGCAAACGCATCATCTCCTGACATTCCATTGATGGATTGAAGAGATTTGATCTTTGAATGATTTGACAAACTCCATATGTCTAAGCCGCCGCTTGTTGCGATATAGAGGACGTTCTCTTGTCCGGTATTAGGATCAGGTATGGCAGTAATTGTATTGACGTTGTTTGAGGAAAGCCCATCCAGCGTGGTCAAAGGAGCATCGAAGTCGTTGATTGATTTATTCCAAACACCAATACCTCCACTGGTACCTATGAACACATAATCCACTGTTTCATCAATGGATTGGATATTAGTAGATGGCAAACCATTGAGGAGCGCTGCAGAATCGAAATTATTGGTTGTTCTATTCCAAATTTGAACACCAGCACCTGTGCTGCTGGTACCAATGAGTCCCATGGCGACTTTATCTTCCCAAAGTGTGAGCGTTCCGATGTTGGTATGTAAACCAGAAGATGAACCTGTTACTGCATTGGTGGTGAGGTTGATTCTTCGAGCCCCTAATCCGCTGATACTAATCCACAAACCATCGTTTTCAAATGCTAAATCAGAAATTTTCCTCCCATCCGTACTCCAACTCCTTGTCCATTGCACGTTTCCAGATGCGTTTCTAATTCCTTCGAGAATACCAGTGTTGCCGCCCCCTCCACCGAATGTCGCATCGTTTGTTGCAACATAGATGTGAGTATTGTTTCCGACAACTTCTGTGATCCAACCATCTTCAAGCGAAGGTGAGTTAATCAAAACATCTACTGATGTTGTATTCACGTCGTATTGTAAAATGCGACTAATCCCTCCTCCTGCTTGTCCCATGAGGAGTTGAGAAGTACCTACTTTCGAGAATGAAGAGATTGCTGCTCCACCAAAGACCGAATTTCCGTTTTGAAATGTTACGCCGCTTGTTGGTACAATGGAAAGACCTCCATTGATAGAACCCCTGCCTTCTTCGTGGCCAATAAACAACTTACCATCAAACCAAGCTAAAGCATCAGAATCAGTTCCTCCGTCGCTAATTGAAGCCTGATTGGAAGAGATTACTTGTAACCACACATCATTGGCCACGTCATAACGTGATATCCCTTCACCGTCGCCACCATATCCAACGTAAAGGATTTGATTATCATCACAGGCCAGCGAGTTGACTGAATCATCATCTTGCAGATATTGGTTAGAAACTGAGGACCAAGAATTACCGTCGTAAATCGAAAGACCTCCATTGAAGTTAAGGGCTGCTAGGAATGTTTTCCCTCCGCACTCTTCGATGGAAATGGGATATCCACGTTCAAGTCCGGAGTTTGCTCCTCCCGGTTTCCAAGTCGTCCAAGTTCCGGTGTTGTCAAGTCTCAAAATCGTAGAATCTTGGAAGCCCCCCCACCACGCTCTTTGAGAGGTTCCTGCCCACAAATAAGTACCATCAGTATAAATTTCATCAACTTCATCTTCTGCATTATTTGGTAAACCACTTCCAGGTACCCATGCAGAATCCCAAGAATTAGTGGACATATCCCATCTTTCAATACCTTCTTCCGTTGCAAATAGCACCTGATTGTCCCATTCCACAATGCCACGTACCGGTAAAGCCATGGTATTGGAGGGGAATTCAGTGATAACAACGCCGCTGTTGTCATATCTGACAACCTTTTCTTCACCCCATGCCACCCAATACTCTCCCTGGCTTGTTTTTATTGATTCAACATCGTTGATTGAGGGTGTAAGTTCAATATTTGGTGCCCACGTATTCGAAGAAGTGTCCCACTGGGCGATACCCCCGTCAGGAGAATCACCTCCCTGACTGTATTCAGATACGCCGATATTGAGGTAATCTCCACTTTGGCCCATACCCCAAGTATAACCCTCTACCCCTAGACGCTGACCAGCATCCAAATTTGAGAGAGTAGATGATGAGGTCAAGTCAATTCTTCTGATTTGGTCTTCTCCCCAATTGCTACCAAAGAACTGCCACTGGTATCTGTAATGAAGAATATCGTTGATGATTGTGATCTGATATGGGTTTCTCCCTCCAGGATATTGCGACGAACCCTCTGGCCAGTGAAGGATTTCAGATTCAGTTGTGGTGTTGATAAGTTGGAGACCATCACCGCCGCCAACCCATAGGTTATTCGGGTTCGTATCCTTTTCAATCGATGTTATTTCATTACTATTGAGAAGATTATCTTCATCCCACAGGGAAAGCCATGTGCCTGATGATAAGTCGTAGCGAGCTACACCGATATTTGTCAATGCGACGTAAATTTTGTTACCAATAATCTCAGTTTCCGCAATGAGGCTGTCAGGGTTTGCCTCCCAGGTTTCATAGACGGTTTCATTGCTGAGAGAGAATAAACCTACGCCAGAAGGTGTTCCTACAAAGATAGTATCTCCTGATAAGTGGACATGCTGGGAAAAGGTTTCAGGCAACCCATCGCCTTCATCGTAACAACCTTCAAATTGATATGGAGATTTTGAATAGAAGCACAAACCAGCATTGGACGCAAAATATATCTCATTTTGCGTATTTGTGATACTACTGGTTCGATAATTTCCGTCATTGTATAACCTTGTAACACTGGAACCATCCCAAGCCTCAAGACTTCTTTCAGTACCGATGTAAACCACTCCAGTTTGGGTATCGGTCCACAATGCCAAGATTTCATCACTAGCCAAACCATTACCGCCGTTGTTTCCAGAAGGTAAAATCGGTTGGAGTATTTCTCCTGTATTGAGATCTTTTCTCACAACACCATATCCATATAATCCAACATGGATGACATCTTGGGAGATGGAGATTGGCATGAAGTTGGAGAATGTTACGCCTGTGGAAATCCAAGACGATAGTGTCGTTTGAGAGAGCAAATCAATACGAAGTACCCCATCATCATCAGATCCAATGTAAGCGGTTGTTCCGTATGTTGCAACATCAGAAACAAAAACTGAATCCAAACCATCTGATTCGGTCATCGTGGTTATCTGACTTGATTGCGGAGAATAGCCATTAGAAAAATTGAGTATGGATATTCCTTCTCCATAGTGAGTGGTAATTAGAAGATTTCCTAGACTTGCAACGTCAGTAATGCCCGAGGACAACAAACCATCTGAAACATCAATAAATTCGATCGAATAAGGGACAGAGGAACCCAGGTCAACAAGACCTAACCCGTCGTTTACAGTACCAATCACGAGATGATTTCCAATAGAACCGAGGTTATCGATGAGGAATGGGCATTCTATGGTCGTAATCCATGATGATGTTTGGAGATTAAAGACATCGATATCATACTCGCTTGCAATGAAGGCTAAATTTCCTATTTCAATTACATCAACCATGTCTTCAGATGTAGGTGAACTTCCAATTCGAATTGTGCCTTGAACTGGAGTTGGATTTTCCGGCTCCATTTTCAAAAAGGTACCGCTACCGTCGGTAATGAGGAGGGTGGTGTTAACAGGGCTTCTATCGCCTTGACTTGTCCACTGGATGAGCGATGGATTGATTGATGTTTCTCTGAACAAATTAAGTGAGGATAGTGGTTGTATTGAACCAAAACTTCCTGATGATGTGTTGTAGGTTTGAAGATGACTTTCCAGGAGGATAAATAAGCTATCATTAACAACTTCTAAACCGTTGACATTGTTTGAAATGAGGAAGTTACCAGTGTTCCATGTCGGCAACCAAAATCCACTGTTCGTATCATACCTCCCTATACCACTATCCCAACTCGAGATGATCAGTTGAGTTCCTACTTGTGCAATGTCGGTGATCAAATCACTGTGCAGTTGATTTGCAGTACTCCAAGGATTGAGAGCGGTCATTGATGCGAGATCCCATCGCATTAATCCAGCGCCATCTTCTGATTGGAGATCATTACCCCAATTTGCGGCATATATGATGCCATTTATCTCAAAGACTTCCTTAACAATCCCAAAAGGCCATTGAGAAGTACCGCCTGCCTGTTCCATTGTCCAACCAGTTCCAACAGAATTGAGACTTAGTAAACCCCCCTGACTAAATCCCCATATTTTCCCATTGGAATCAAGGTGAATTTGAGTAATTTTACCAGCGGAAAATGGGTTCGGGAGCGGAGAAAGCATCTCATAGCTCGAACCTGACATTTGCATGACACCGTTGTTTTCAGTCGCAAAAAGGAACCGATCAATGGAGGAATCGTAATCCATGTCATAAATTATTCCAGGAGACGAAAGGTCCAGTACATCTATGATTACTGGGTCTGCATGTGCATCTACAACGAGGACTTCCTCGTCAAGGGCCATGAACATACTTCCATCATTTGGATTTTGTATCGTAGAAGTTACACTCCAGTCGATTGGGTTTAGAGAAACTGCTGGGTCAGCGGGTGATAGTGATTGAAGAATCATGTCTGTAATTTCAGCACCGTCAGGAATCAATACTTCAGCAGAGTTATCCACGTTTGGAGTCAAACGACCTTCATGAGGATTAGCACCATACAGAGAATCACCTCCTCCTAATCGGCCGTAGCCATACCAATCAAACAATGCTTCACCGCTATTTTTTGAAATGATAAGCGGCTCTTCTATCGACAATCCCAGAGAGCCATTTACACGTATTTGTAGGGATAAATTGGTTATCTTCGCACCAGGAGCAAAATCCATTTGCCAATCAAATTGAGCCTTTTGCCCCAGTTCAGGCTGGGCATTTACCGCATCGAGCCGCATCCATCCTGTGTCATTGCTACCGGATTCTTCCCAAGTTACTTCATCTAAGACATCATGTGCTTGTACGTTATCGACAAATAAAACGCTAACAGTAGTTGAAAATACCATCAGTAAGGTCAGAAAAATAGCACTCGCAGATGAGGTCCTTGAGTGCGAAAAAAGACCTTCCATATCTTTGCTTTTACTCCTATCCTATTTGAATGGATGTTCTACTTGTTAGAACACCAAGAGTTTAGTTTAAACTGTCCACTCGACCATCTTCCCCGATATCAAGGACTCTGATTGTGCTCGTTTGACCGGTAATAGCTTCAGGAGAACCGCTTATTGATACGACTTTATCACCAGCACTCAAGTGCCCCTCTTTCCATAATTTCGAGGTTGCTAAAGCGATGGTGTCTCTTGAACGATTTTGTTGCTCGACAACAATGGCATTGATGCCCGGTAGAATGCTGGTCCTGCGACAAGCCCTTATTCTATTTGTCATGGCTGTTACTGGTATATTTGGCCTAAATGCAGCGACTAATTTGGCAGCATTGGCGTGTTCAGTAGCTACAATGATATGATCTGCTTCAATTTCTTTCGCCAATTGGACGGCTGATTGAGCAATAGCACGAGTACTCAGAAATTCTGCAAGTGCAGGAGGGGGCGGAAGGTCAGAAATTGCTTTTGTGACTTCATTGGATATCTTCACCATCGTCTTCAAGGATTCCAGTGGATAGTTTCCTCCCGCTGTTTCACCGCTAAGCATCACTGCATTAGCGCCTTGGCGAATGGCGGTTGCGACATCACTCACCTCAGCTCTTGTAGGTCTTGGGTTTTCAACCATGGACTCCAGCATCTGCGTTGCCACAATAACGGGAACTCCTCTTTGAAGACAGGTCAGGATGACTCTTTCTTGAGCAGCGGGAACTTGTTCGAGGGGTATTTCGACACCCAAATCTCCTCGAGCAACCATAATCACATCACTGAGGGCCACAATTTCTTCAAGGTGATTAAGTGCAGAAGGGTGCTCAATCTTCGCAATAATCCATGTATGAACGCCTGCTTCCTTGATCATTTCTCTTGCAGGCAGCAAATCTTCAGGTGTTCTAACATACGAAACAGCAACAAAATCTACACCCAATTCAAGGGCATGACTGAGACACTTTTTGTCGTAAGGCCCTACCGCAGGGAGATTAACCAGAGTTCCGGGGACATTGATGCCCTTTCTTTGGGTAATTTTTCCTCCATCAATTATCTTGCATGATACTACTTGGTCCTCTTTTTGTGGGGATGACAGAACTTCCAATCTCACCAAACCATCAGCAAGTAAAATTGGGTCTCCGTCTCTCAAATCTTTGGAAAGACCTCCCCAAGGAACTGGCAGCCCGTTATCTGTCCCCTCTTCAACACCACAACACAGATTCACAGTTTCTCCTTCAATGAGTGGAATGGCTCCATCAAAACGACCTAGGCGAAGTTTTGGGCCAGGTAGATCGGCAAGAATTCCGATGTGCTTTTTTGTTTTCTCCTCAAATTTTCTTAAACGGTCGTATGTGATTTTCTTCGAAGGAAAATCTCCATGAGAATAGTTCAATCTCGCAATATCCAATCCTTCTTCGATCATGGTTTGTATCATTTCATCATTATCACACGCAGGTCCGATTGTGGCGATGACTCTGGCTCGACTCATGTTTACCCCATCTCTTTCTATGTATCAATCCCTCGCAATAATGAAAAATTGATACATTTCAATCACAAAGGTCAAGCGTGGCCTTCCAGTGAGTTTGAATATGGAGCCAGATGCTCGGGAACTTAGGTTGCGTAATGAAGCGCTTGAATATCACAAATCTCATCCCAGAGGAAAAATTTCTGTTCTTCCAACAAAGCCACACTCCACTAGTCACGAACTCTCATTGGCTTATTCTCCTGGAGTAGCATACCCATGTCTTGAGATAGAAAAAAATGAGAAGGCGGCTTACAAATACACCGCAAAAGGTAATCTTGTGGCAGTAATTTCAAATGGAACGGCTGTGTTAGGTTTGGGGAACATTGGTGCTTTGGCGAGTAAGCCAGTGATGGAAGGAAAGGGTTTACTGTTGAAGACCTTTGCAGATATTGATGTTTTTGATATCGAAATTGATACTGAAGACCCGGAAGAATTTATTCAAACAGTTTGCAATATTTCTAAAACATTTGGAGGTATCAATCTTGAAGATATCAAAGCACCAGAGTGTTTCGAAATTGAAAAAAGAATCGCAGAACAGACAGACATACCGGTCATGCATGATGATCAGCACGGCACTGCAATCATATCAGGCGCAGCCTTGCTGAATGCTGCTGAATTACAAGGAAAGAAACTGAATCAGATGAAAGTCGTTGTAGCAGGAGCGGGTGCAAGTGCGATTGCATGTGCTAAGTATTACATTGCATTGGGCATAAAACAAGAGAATATTTTGATGTGTGATTCAAATGGTATCCTCACCAAAAAAAGAGAACAAAATGGAGAACTAAACCAATACAAATCACCCTTTGCTCAAGANGTTCNAGAAGGTGGTTTAGNTGATGCACTCGATGGTGCAGATNTGTTNCTTGGTTTNTCNAGAGGNGGTTTGGTNACCANAGAGATGGTTAAGAANATGGCCGANAAACCAATAATATTCGCTTTNGCAAACCCCACTCCAGAAATTTTACCNCANGAANTAAGAGAAGTGAGGGATGATGCGATTATTGCGACNGGCCGNTCGGATTATCCAAACCAAGTAAACAATGTTCTAGGGTTTCCTTACATTTTCCGAGGAGCCCTTGATGTACATGCCTCTGATATCACNCTTAATATGAAGTTGGCAGCAACAAAAGCACTCGCCGCTCTTGCCAAAGAAACGGTGCCAGATTACATTTCTATCGCTTATGCAAATTCGGATATACACTATGGGCCTGAGTACATAATCCCAAAGCCGTTTGATAGAAGAGTGTTGATTTGGGAAGCATCTGCGGTTGCACAAGCAGCTGTAGAAGAGGGAGTTGCTGCTGTTTCATCAGAGGATTTTGATTTGGAAACCTACAGGGAAGAACTCGAAGCAAGACTTGGGTTATCTTATTCCATTATGCGAGGTGTGTTTAATCAAGTCAAGGGACGAAATAAACGGATTGTTTTCCCAGAGGGGGATCATGAAAAAGTGATTAAAGCCGCCGCTCAGTTAGTAGATTTAGAAATATGTAAACCGATTTTACTTGGTGATAAATCAAAGATTCAGAAAATCATGAAGGAGTTGGGATTAGATTTTGAATATGAAACCCAAAACCCAAGAAAAGATAATTCAAATGCACTACCATACGCTGAAGCCTTTTTTGAAAGAAGAAAAAGAAAAGGCCTCACTTTGACAGATGCAGAACGCCTTATTCTGAATCGTGCATATTATGCAGCCCAGATGGTTGCTCTTGGGGATGCAGATGGATTTGTTGGGGGTGTGAGAAGAAATTATGCTGATGTACTCCGGCCATGCATCGAAGTCATAGGCCCAATAAATCCGGGGCACCATATTGTAGGATGCTACATGATGGTGATAAATGGAAAGTTGGTATTTTTGGGAGATGCAACTGTCAACGTTTACCCAGATAGTGAAACTCTTGCAGAAATTGCAGTTGAGGTGGCAAAAGTTGCTCGAAGGTTTGGAATTTCTCCGAAAGTAGCCATGCTTTCTTTTTCCGACTTCGGTAGTAGTCGAGCTCAGAGAAGCGAAAGAATCGAACAGTCGATCGAAATTGCTCGAAGCATTGACCCCTCTTTGGTTATTGATGGTCCAATGCAAGGTGATACTGCCCTTGATGTAAACGTTCAAAAAGAATATCCATTTATGACATTTAAGGGCCCTGCAAATGTGTTGATCTGTCCTAATCTTGCAAGTGCAAATATCGCTTACAAATTGTTAGAAAATTTGGGTGGAGCAGAAATGACGGGGCCGATTTTGGAAGGTTTTTCAAAACCGGTTCAACTTGTTGCGAGGTCTGATGATGTACGTCATATTGTAAACATGGCGGCAATTTGCGCCCTAGATGCCATTCGACAAGACTCTTATTGGGATAAAATCAACGAGAACTAGTTAGTTCCCCGTTGGAATCAAGCTCGTAGGTTTTGGTTTTCGGACGCCAAAAAGCCCCAGATACAAAGCCAATGCACAAGCCGCCGAACAATAAATTCACCCAACCTTCAACGGCGTAATCGGAAAAGCCTCTGATTATTGGGATTGTGAAACTTGGGATGATGCCCAACAAGGTAATCCATATGGATTCTTGGATAATACTTGAACGCAAATCACTTCCATCAGGAACATAATGGCAGGTTTCTTCTCTTGTTTCTTGAACCATTACCAAACGAAAGACAACTTCTTTCTGTGGGCGGTCTACGCTTACGTGACTTTTAATCCTCAAATTATTTTTTTTGGGATGACATGCAATAGCACTTTTGAAATGTTCAAAAGCCCCACTTTCATTTGACGTTCTAGGCCGTCCATCGAGCGGAGCACCACGATAATTTGCATGCGGGAAATCAGATAAAACCTCGGTAAATCCACAAGGAAGGTCAAGCCCGTACAACTCTTCAGCTCTTTGCCATTCAGCATGACTGGGAGGACGTACTTCAAAATCAGATTCTTTGGAAATAATTCGGCAGATCTCATGAATAATCGTATGATCGACATTGTCGAGTAAAAAGTCGCCTTCAGGCTTTTTTTCATCAAAGATTTCGGCGGCTTGTTGCAGAGTAATCGGTGCCTTCATAATCGAGTATGCTGGCAAAGAAGCACGATATTTTGGTCTTTCAGAGGCATATATCCATCCTCCTTTATTCGTACCAATCTCACAAATACCTGATGGAATTTTAATGAATTTAATGCCGAATGGACCTTCATGAGTTTCCATATTTTCACGACTTGGATTGATTTTTCATTCTTTGGAACCAACTGATCCCTGGTTGATGTTCTTCGATATGTTTGAATTGAGAAAAAGGTGAAATTGAAGAAACATAACCATATGCTAGGAAATCAATCATATCCGGTTTTTCTCCCCCGAAGAAAGGTTTGTTGTCAAAGGCTTGAGTAAACTCATCTAGAAGATCATGCCAAAGTTTCTTTGGTTTTCTTCCATCACTTTTCACCCTTTTTCTAGCGATGAATCCCCACATGACTATAAATCCAGCCCAGGCATATATGCGGCGAGAGAAAAATCCGAATTTTTCCATCTTTGATACACGCAAAGTAGTAGTAAACGCACTCAAAAGCGAGCCATAGAGGATTGGAACGGTGGCTTTAGACAAACGAGTATCAACCCACTCTTTCCATTCATCTCTTCTTTGAATATCATCTGAATTCCATAGATTACCTTGATTGTATTTTTCATCGATGTGAATCATAATTGGTGTCGAATCAACAATAACGGATGTATCTTCGTCAACCCATACGGGTGTTTTGGTCCACTCAGGAGCACTTGGAAGTAATTTCTTTGCCTTCCTCGGGTTGATGGATATCGCATCATAGGGAATGTTCAGGTATTCAACCAGTCCTCGCACTTTCCAACAAAAGGGACATGACTCTAACATGTAGAGTTGGGATTTGTTGCCCATAAGCATTCCAAGAACAACTCATTCAAGAGTGTTAGTTTTTTCAGGTCGCCACCCAGGCTTCCAAAATTCAAGATTATCAAGGATATTTGAAAATTCTTCATCACTACATCGTAGGAGCTCAGAGCCTCGCAAAATCATCCCATCAAGCGCATCCTCAGAGATGAGTCCTTGTTTATGCAAATCCTGCCATTCGGTAAGAGATTGCTGAATTTGTCGACGGGCTTCGGCTGGTTTGTCGAAATTTCTTTCGCAGATGTCTTGAAGATCATTTAGTAATGTTCTCGTGTCCTTC
>PBHM01000004.1 GCA_002719395.1 Methanobacteriota archaeon
ACTTGTTTTTGAATAAGTTTGTTTGCTAAGCTGGTTCATTGGATTATTCGCTGGCGTGCCAAGGTCAACAGATTCAAAGGAAACAACAAATCCTGCAACTCCTGGTTTGGGCGAAGATGTGGCGAGTTATCACTTCATAATTTGCATTTCTTTGATGCAAAATCTCAGATTTATTGAATATAATATCAAGGTTGAGTGTGTTCATGGAATAGGTTACAAAAAATTCATCTAAACTCAAAATCCCAGCAGTTTCGCTCGTCAATACGACGCTTATGTTGTTCATACCTTGACCAGTTCCTTCGATTTGTTCGTTCAAGCCATCAATGAGATCTTGTCCTGAAGCAACAGTTGTTCCAAGAAGTGTGTCAGCGTATTCCCATTCGAATATATTGTCATCACCAATGTCGATTTTCACATCGGTGGGAGCATCTTGTGCGAATGTGAGGTTTAAATCATGCAATATAGGCGTGGAGGGTGGATTAGATCCCCGAGTGAATGTAACATAGAGATAGAGATAGGTAGTTCCTGTTGGTGTTAGAGTTATCTGACGTGTTTGCCCGTTACTGAATTGCAAAGCATTTACTGTAGATGTGCTACCCTGACGGATTTCTACTCTCAGTGAAGAACCCGTTGGAACTGTTGCGTTGTAATGTATCGTCGCCGCAGCAGGTAACGTACTCGCTGAATATGAATATCCACAACGGAAATATCCAGAAGAGTAGTAAGAAGAAGTATACTCAATTGAGACAAAATCTAAAACAGGCGTTTCAGTATTTGTTCCATTTAACCAAGCTTTCCATTGAAACTGATTACCGCTTATTGCAAAAGATACGATGTCGCCAACTTCTGCTGAAACCCAAGTAACACCACCATCATTTGAAATTGCTATTTCTATGCTGGCTTGCGAACTTTGGTATCCCAGCATTCCTGTAAATTTCAGTGAATTAAAAGATACACTTGTCACCTGATTTGGAGAAATGACAACTGAGGAAGTAGAAGTAGGCATTCTCGTTTCAGTGATACTGCCATCTCCATATTGAATGATTTTTTGAGCGAGAGATGAGCAACTACTTCCATAATAACAAGTAAAACCAATGGTTCCTTCTTCAACAATGTCCATGCCATAATGAGGTAAACCGGAAAAGGTCTGGATAGCTTGTCTTTCAAGCATTATACCATCAAAACGATAATGATAATGATAGTTTGTAGTACCTGAGCGGCTTCCAATGATAACTCGAGGAAAATCAACCACAAGACCAGTCGCTGTTCCAGTAAAATCGCTGGATGAACCTAGATTCCATTGGGCATTGATACCAATGGATGAAGAGGTAGGATTTATTTCGTATAGCATTCGAGTAAAGGTGGGTGTTCCCTGATAACCGTACACATACATTTTCCCTGATTGCTCGTCAATATCTACACCTGCCATGTCAAAGTAAGTACCTATTGTCCAAGTGTTTTCACAAACCCATAGCGTTTTTGCTGCATTGAGTTGCCATTTTACAAGATATCCAGAATTGTAAGAAACCGTCCAAAGCACACCTTCACCGCCACTGGTGGCATCGTAGAGATATTGGGTAACTGAGGATGTGCAAGAACCATAATCCCAGCCGACATTCCCCGTAAAATTTCCACTAGATTGATTAAATCTTTTTACGGTAGGGGTTGATACAAAACTGGTAGAGGTCCAATGAATGACATAATAATCATCTTCTTGCGAAACAACGGGTCCTGGATAATTCCAATTTGAAGTATTATATAGCGAAATGTCTGATTTTCTGAGTGTTAGTGCATTGTATCCCTGATCGCCGTTTGACACAAATTGTCCAGATGTATTTTGATGAGAAGAACCCGCAGAGGACAAGTCGCCTAATTTCGAAAAGGTTCTTTGAGAGTTTGATTTAGTTTCTCTTAACTGAATTGAATCGTCTTTGGCTTCTAAGCTTGTTCTGTACGCAGAATTAACATTCGGAGGATATGGAAATTGCCATGAATTAGTACCTTCGCCACCAAAGTCAGCATCAGTAGTCAAATTTGAATAACTCTTGGAAGTTGAAGCGCCACTAAGAGTAAAACTTGCATCTGATACAACAGCCCCATTTGGAATTGAAATTTCTCCTGCGAGTCCATCTCCCTGACCTGAAAATGTGTGAAGATAACTTGAGGTTCCGTTGGAAAATTGTGTTTCAGTCACCAAGGCAGAGGAGAAGGGAANAAAAATAACGAATATCATGAGTGATGAAATGAAAATTGCCTTTTTCANACATTCACCCGTCCCTTGGAACAAAACCTACCATTTGAATTATACTCTTTCCAGTCAATCAGACAAATTATGGGAAAACTCATTTGTTAACACCCTCTGTGCAGGGTAGGTGAGATGATGGGAGTACTCTCAAAACTTTGGAATTCATGGTATGGTAAGCATTTACAAATAACAGCAACTGTTACGTTTGCCTTCGGTTTAATGTTCATTTACAGCGTCATACATCTTGCTTTTTTACAAGATATTGAAGGTTGGGGCGACTTCACAGCCGTTTCTATTGTGATGGTCGTTATTTCTGGTCTTGGCCTGTTTATTGTTGCTCCTGAATTCCTCCACCTAAAAGGAAAGGCTAATGTAATCAATGAATTGATGAATTTGACTTCAACAGCTGAACTACGACGACGACAAGCCGAAGGCGATGATGCGGCAAGAGANCTTGGAGGCATGTTTGTTGATAAGTGGAGTAATTTCCTCCAAGAAAAAGGCCTCAAAATGCGCAGATGAGTTGGCGTAGATGGCTGAATCGTCACCCTTCATTTCTGGATTGAAGGAAGTGTTTCTTGCTATTTCAATGATTGTGATTATCGTTGTNGCTCTTTGGCAGCATACCGGCTCAATGCCGCCACTGGTTGTTGTTGAATCAAGCTCAATGATTCACGAAAAAGATGGTGAAATTGGTTCAATTGATGCCGGAGATTTAATTTTAGTCCACGATCGTGATGCTGAACATGTCATCACTTTTGCCGAGGCTTCCGATAAGTCACATCCAAGTTACGGACATGAAAGTCATGGAATGTACGGAGATGTGATTATTTTTAGCAAAAATGGAGAAGATTCCACTCCAATCATCCATCGAGCGATATTGAAAGCAGTAGCGAACCAAAGTGTGGAAACCGATAGAGATAACTGCGAAGCCGGTGCATATGATACAGAAAAAGGAATTTGCATAATCACTTGGGATGTACCAGGAACTTATGTCAGAAACGTNACCTCGATTAATTTGACATTCAATGGTGAAAACAACATAGGCTTGTATGTATGCGCAAGGCCATTCCACGGGTCAGAGTATCTAACTGTCATCGATTGGAAACCACAACATGAAGGATTCATGACACTTGGAGACAACAATAATTGTAATGTCGACCAGGGAAGAGAAGTGAATCCGTTGTATTCGGGAATCTCTGGTTACACTCAGGTCGTTGGCGCCGTGAAGGCTGATTGGCTCGTGGGAGTCGCAGGAGGAGAAATACCATGGCTTGGAGTGGTGAAGTTATTCATCAATAGTGGGGATTCTCCAGGAGTAGCCTACGTTCCAAATATGTCCTTCATTTGGCTNTTTTTNCTAATTGGTGGGATTTTAGTGGCCCCAAATGCTATCGAATTTTTTGTTCGTAAGTCTATGCTAAATTCACCAGAAATAGATGAATACGAACGAGAACTAGCAACCTCTTTGGTTATCGATCATCTTCAAGAATCTGAATNATGCTGGCCNCTGAGTAGTTTTGAGGCCATTTCAAGATTATATTCCGCTTCAATCAGCATTTCACTCACTGAATTCAATTCTGCTTGCTTTATCAGTTGAGAAATTCGATCTTTCANTCGTTTGATGTCAGCCAACCGCCTTGATTTTTCTCGAGGCTTCACTGAATCCCCTCGCATTTCCATCAACCACTCTTCAAGAAGGGCCTGTGCTGTGTCTGGAGATTCATTTTTTGCGAGCAAGAATATTTCTTTCACACGGTGTTTAAATCGAATAGTCCCATTAGGCAATCTTCGTGTTTGAATAGACCCAGGCATCCATGACTCTACGTGAATAGCCATGTATTTTGGTTCATTTAACTCTCCATTGGAGTGAATGAAATCAGTAATTAATACCTGTTGGCTCAATCTCAAGAATACTTGAATGAAATTCTCGTCCTGTGTCCAAAAAACAGCCTCAATNGGTTCTTCTCCAAATTGACGAAGACACCATTCATGAATGAGTTTCAATTGATGGTTCACACGCCTTCCACACACATGTTGTCCTTATCTCTTGCGCACGGATTGAAGAAGGAGGAAGTCCTCCCAAATACATGGCCGCAGGGTGGCTTTCCATCACGCTTAACTGGCAGGTGGTGTTTCTACTCATCTTGGTTTGGTATGTTTTACTAAAATCATGGGAAAGGAGTGGCAAATTAGACCACTGGAATTCGACAAGGGTGTTTGGTCTTATTCTTATGATGCGCACATCTGCTGGGAAAAAAACTCTCGAAACGGTATCAAAACCTCGAGGTTTTTGGCGAATGTATGGTGAAGTTTCCCTTTGGGTATGTTGGGGTGCAATGTTCATTGTAGCAATTATGCTCGCCGCTACCTTTGTCATGTCGATCATCGCACCTCCAACAGACAATCCTCCCTCCGCCTCGGAATTAATGGCCATNCCCGGATTGAATCCGGTTATACCTCTTGGATGGGGAGTCATCGCTTTTGTCATTTGTCTTGTCATTCATGAGTTTGGTCATGGGCTACAAGCAAGAGCCCATGGCATGCGGGTGAGGAGTTTTGGCCTACTCATGCTCGGACCATTACCATTGGGAGCTTTTGCAGAACCAGAATATGCAGAAATTACGCAGGCACCAAAAAGAGAGCGACAGAGAATGTTCGCCGCTGGGCCAGCGACCAATTTATTCGCCGCATTTTTTTGTTGTTTACTCATGGGCCTTGTGGCTGGACAAATTGTTTCTGCTCAGCCCGGCGTTCACGCTTCGGGTATTGTTGTCGGAGAAGCCGCCGAAAATGCTGGTTTGGAGCCATTAGATGTCATCTTGAAAATAGATAACAATACCGTCGAAACATTAGATGATTTCAGAAATGTCATGGATATTTACGGCGCCAATGACACTGTGGTTATCGAAGTTTTAAGAACAGATGGGACCATGGAAGAATTAAATGTTACTTTCGGTGACCAGTATGCGCATTACCTTAACAATGGTTGGAGTGANGAAAATCTTGAATCCGTGGGTATCGAACCNGGAGATGCCTTTCTTGGTGTACAAAATATCGCAGAAGGAACTGCAGGTATCGATCGCATCGCTGGTCCGTTCTCTCCAAGACATGAAGGGAGTGGATTTAGTCTCTTAATCGATGTGCCGCTTTACATATTGAACATACTAATCACTCCTTTCCTCAACAAAGGTGTTGCCATCAATCCGATTCAAGAAAATATGCTTTCAAACGGCGAGGGATTTTTCGGTTCTCTCCTGGGTATTGAAGGGCTTCTGTTTCTAGCGAACCTGTTTTTCTGGCTGATATGGGTAAATATTCTACTCGGATTTACAAATTTAATACCAATGATTCCATTTGATGGGGGACATTTGTTCAAGGATCTAGTTCATTCATTCATGAATGGCATAAAGAAACTTGGTGAAAAATCTGGGGCATGGAAATTGCACCCTCTCTGGGTTGACCATATCTCAAATCGGGCATCTTCCCTTTCGTCACTGGGCTTGTTGATGATGTTGTTGTTCATCATGCTCATTCCATACTTCTGATGTTATTTTTGTATGTGACCCTATCCTTCTTTTCATCGATGGAAATGATGAATGCTCATCAATCGGTCGACAAACAAGGGCGAGGAATTTGTTTAAGCTCATGCCTTGATTCCAATCGAGAAAAGGATTACCAGACCTCGTCAATGGAAGACAAGGGATTCTTCTTTTCAACAAACTCAACCTTCCATTGAGTTGGCCAGTTTCAACACGGAACCCCCGCCATGAATCGCCTCTCACTCCCTTCAATCTATATGCATACAAAGGCATCAGTCCGCATCTTTTTCCTTCTTCAACCAATCCTTTGTATTGTTCTAAGGTTCTTCCCGAGAGATATAATTTGTCATATTTACTGGATTTTACTTCTATTGGAAAACAAATATCTCCTCTGAGTGCAAGTAAATCACCAGTTCCTCTCATACCACTTCCCGAGGCTCTAACGACCAAAAATGGACGGTCGAGTACCAGTCGAATCCTTGCTTTTTCCATTTCATCACAAGAACGAATGACAGCATTGACGCCTTTTTCGACTCCTGCTAAAACATGCCTGAGTTCTCTTTCATATTGACTACCCATCGAATTTCAATGTGTGTCAAATGTTTTTGATGACTTCGGTTATTGCATCATATTCAAATGCCCTTTTGCAGTGCATTTAATGTGGACAAGGTTGCCATCAGGACTTATGATTTCCAGTTAGGATTTCGTCTCATGAAATCCCTAAAAAATAGAAAAATTCCTTTCATACTTTTGGACGCCGATAAAGATCCTGTTCCAAACGGATTATGGCTTGGAACAGAATCAGAAGTTCTTCAATCGATTGGTTTAGGCAAAGGCATCGGCGTTTCAATTGAAACCATCGACCTTTGCATCGAAAGAGTTCAACAAATTCTCAGAGGTTTAGATGACGCCGTTTTTTTGACGTTCGGCGTGGATCCAGGACCGAGACCCGGACTTGCTTGGCTTGCTGATGGAGTCCTCATTGGGTCCGCTCAAATTGAAAAAGTAGATGATACTGTTAACCACATCAGAGGAATCGCTTCTGTTATCCAGCACGACCGCTTGAGGATCAAGATAGGAAACGGTTCACCTGTGGTTAGAAATCGGTTGGTAAATTTATGCATTGCACAAAATTACGAAGTGATTATCGTCAATGAGAAAAGGACAACACGAGGACCAAGAGTTAGATCGCATGAAACCGCAGCCGCAAGAATCGCCATGCTCAAGGGGAGAAAAACAACCGAAAAATTACCGATTGAAGTAACTGAAGGAGAAATCCGAGAATGGCAGCGTAGGTCTCGAAAATTCAGTAATGGCAGATTTACAATCTCTGGAGAACTTGCCAAAGCCGTTGCAGTCGGTAGATTCACGCTTGATGAGGCAATCATGATTCAAGAAAGACGTACTGAATAACGTTGTTTACCTCTGCTGTACAGGGTAATAATACCAGTAGAAGATACACAAACTGATACGCAATCAGCAAGTTGGCTAATCGAACGGGCGGCAAGATGCCTTCCCCCTTCGCCTGGTTTACTTGAAACTCCGGATGGAACTTGTATGTATCTTCCAGCATCGCTTGCAACTCCTCGTGCATTAAAGAATATTGCACCATCTAACCATGCAAATTCCGCGAGTGATTCATGGTTTGATGTATTCACAACCGTTCTCCGGTTATCAGAATGGCCCTTGAATGGATTGAGAACCAATTGCGTAGAAAAACGTCTTAATTTTGGAACTGAGCCTATAGCAAATAATGCACCAACAGGATGTCCTTCTCTTCCTCTGAAACCTATGTATCTGGCAAGTTCCATAACCCTGTTCAAAACCTCTACTTCGATTTGGTGCTCATGTGCTATCATCACAAGACGATTTGAATTTAGTGATGAGGTATCAAATATTACGATCCCGTCTACCGGTTCTGCAAGGACTGCGAGTATTTTCTCACCACTATTGTATTGATTTTCTCCTAAAACCTGTAAAATGAGATCATGTAATGAGTTCAGGACACTTAGCCCCATAGCAGAGAGTGATTCTTCAACAAGTTGAGTGGGTATTTTCTCATTCGAAAGCACATCATGAACATTCGTTGAACTCGTCATAACTTTACAAGATAATTTCTTTGGAAGAACTTCATAAATCGAACGAGCTGTCTTTGTTTTGTTTGTTAAAATCAAAACCATCGATATTCGATGGTTAGAATCGGTAAATATTGATGAAACTAAATCAGGAAGTTTCATTCAGAAATCCTCACATTTCATTTGTTGAGTCAAATCCTGGCAATTGGTCTTCTGATTCTCGATATACTGTTCGCATGTTTCCAATAAAATTTCGATCTTTCACAATGATTGTGTATTCATCGATTTCTGGATCTTCATCTCCATCTAGTATCCCAAGAAGAGATTCGAGGGTCAGTCTTGCGCCTTCACGAGAGGGGTAGGCAAAAATTCCCATGGAAAGAGGTGGAGAGACTACTATTCTGACATCCTTTAACTCCTTGAGAGTTTCAAAGAGATTCTGATAGGTCGCTGGAAGAAGGTCTCGACGTCTTTCATCTTGGTTCGGCCTTCTGCAATCGGGAGAAACAACATGGATGAGGTGTTTAAATTGTTTTTCAAGATTATACGGTTCTGTAACCACATTGGTTGTAACAGGACAAGGAGGCAAATTCAATTTCCTTTGTTCAGCGCTAATTTCTCTGCATTTTTTTAGAAGTTCTTCTCCCGCTAATTTATGAGTTATTGCGTCTAATCCTTCCCTTCCGGATAGGCGGTTATTTGCAGGTGTTATCAGGGCATCAGCGGTCTGTTTGTGAAGATCGGCCCCGATAACTTTCAGCTTGCCCCACTTGCAGGTTCGGGACATAAATAATTGGACCATGTGTTGAGCAGGGAGGGCCGTCCTACATATTCCCATCGATGAAATGATTTGATTTACTGGGATTATGACCCAATTTATCGACAGAAATTTAGACAAATGCTCTGAGATGAGGCCGTGCGGAAAGCGCTCGTGGCTGTGATGCTTGCATCTTCGATGCTTTTTTGCACAGTCTCACCATTTGCTCATCACCCAAAAAATGTGTTTGATGCAAATAGAAGCGGAAATTCTTCAGACGAGATGGATGATTTCTGGAACTTTACTTCTTTCGGAAATAAAACATATCCAAATGGAATTACTTCTCAAGAATTGTATAATTATGATGATGTGGCGATCTTAATCAACAACAATAGTGATGCCAGTCGAACAATAGGTTGGGCTTTTGCTACGGCAAGAAACATATCAGCAGATAGAGTTCTTATCTTTGAGAATGAATCTGCACCAACAAAAGAAACAATCAATAGAGAGCAATTTGATGATTTTTTTGCAACTCCATTATTTGAAATGCTTCAAGAAAGAAACCTGACCAGGGATATCAATTATCTTGTGACTACAAAGGGGATACCACTTCGAGTGAACGGAGGAAATGACAAAGCTTCCTTTGACCAAGAAATCGCTCTTGTGGGAGGAATATTTGACAACTTGAGGGGAGATGACTTTTGGTTCGATCATAACTATGGGCCACTAAGTGGGAACGAATTAGAAGCATTTAGTCGTGATGAATATGGTTTTTACCTAGTCACGAGATTGACTGGTTATGATGTCGATACCGCATTAAAATTAATTGAAATGGCAAATAACAGTCTAAGCGAAAGAGGTGATTTTGTCCTTGATTTAGCAACCAATAGGAATCAATCAGGATACAAATTTTGGAACGACGACCTCTATATTGCAAATACATCCTTGCATGAAATGAATCTTAGTGTTGTATTTGATGAGACTTCTCATTTCCTCACCAATATCTCAAATGTTTTGGGGTACGCCTCTTGGGGCTCAAACGATGGTTCATGGGGTGAAAATCAACTTCCAAATAGTGGATTTGATACCTCATCGAATGAATGGTCTTCTGGGTCCAAATTCTGGAATACTGTTTCACCTATTCTCCAACCAGATGAATCCTTTGATTGGTCCCGTCAAACACAAATTAAGCGAAATGGTAATGCTGCCATAGAGGGGCGATTTAGCCCCGGTTCTTGTGGCATCAATGCTTCAAATACTATTTCAGGACTGTATGGAGAGTATTTTGACAATGATGGAATTTCCTACAATTCAAGTCTCATGCCAGATTTAACCAACAGAACTCCAGACGTTTGGAGATTGGAGACAGAGATTAATTATCCTGCAACTCAAAATGCTTGGGGGGGATTAGATAGTCGGTTTGAGGAATATTGGTCTGCAAAATTTACAGGTTACATCACCATCCCTGAATCAGGAAATTGGACCTTTTTTCTGCGCAGTGATGATGGAACAACGCTGTATCTTGATGAAATATTGATCGCTGAACATCAAGGAACTCATGGAATGTCTGAACAATCAAACACTTCTTGGATCGATGCTGGAGAGTATGCCTTCAGGAGTGAATTTTTTGAACATGGAGGTTATGCTGGATATGAACTTTCATGGCAAGGACCCAACCAAAGTAAAGAGATTATTCCCGAATCCGCATTTAGATTATCAAATGGAAGTCAAATAGGTATTGAAAACCTCATTCATCATTGGGAATTCAACCAGACTCAGGGCTCGCTGATTCCTGATTCGATCGGTTCTGTAAATCTCACTATTTCTGGAAATAATGGGATAAATGGTTGGGAAGATTGTTTATTAGGCAACTGCTTCGTTTTCGACGGCCTCGATGATGTAGCAGAAGTAGATATCCCAGATATGGTTTCAGATTTTTCTCTTTCAATATGGGTAAATACTAGCAATATCACTCAAAATCAGCACGCATCTATCTTTACCATTGGTACGACAGCAGGGGATAATGAATCCTTTCAATTGGAAACAAGCGGAGGAAATAACCCTGTGTGGCAATTATACCATGACCAAACTTACCCTATAGGACCAATCATTCACTCCGCTTGGACTCATCTTGGAGTGACTTTTTCAAATCAAGATCTTTCTCTTTATCTCAACGGTCAACTCACTTCAAATATTACCGTTGGAGTCGGAGAAATAAATAATTTTGAGGTTTTCAAACTAGGAGCAAATCGTGCTGGCAATACATTCTTTGAAGGAAAAGTCGATGAAGTAAAATTATGGAATCGCAGTTTATCCTCACATGAAATGGATTTGGTGTTTCAACAAATTGCCTTTGAGTGCCCTACATATGGCGGCGCACCAGTTGGAATAGCAGAAATAGAACAAGTTGTCGATATCGAGCAGGAGTTCCTTTCACATCCTTGGATTGTTAGTGGTTACGTAAAGCAAGAAGGTTGGATAAATGCGGGGGCTAAAATAGTCATAGGAAGCCTAAATCAGCAAAATCAAACACTATCAGAAAATGAGACACAAATCACAACACTTACAACATCATGGAATGGATTGAATGCTCGATTTAGGCCTCATGAAAACGCAACAAAATTATCGATTAAAATTATATTCTTACTCGATGACTCTTCAAGAAATGGCTCGGTTTATGCCGACACGATGAATCTCAAAGTCATCCGCCCTCATATGAGATGGGTGAACGGCAGTATTGGTGACACTGCGGTCAGTACTGGAGGTAGATCATTTACCTGGGATACAACCTATGGCCAATCACTTGTCGCAGACCTTCTCGAAGATGGGATTTCATCGGTCAAAGGGTATGTCTACGAGCCCTATCTTACAACTGTAAGTTATCCATCCGTTCTGTTTTCTACCTACGCTCAAGGCTTCAATATGGCAGAAGCATACCTTGCTGCAAACAAGGCCTCAGGGTGGATGGGAGTTGTTGTTGGTGACCCAAAAATGGCTCCTTTTGCAGANAGACTTCATGATATCGAAATCGTTAATGCATATCCTTCAAGCAACTTTTCAGTTAGCGAATCCGGTCAACTAGAAGTCGCTATTCAGAATCTAGGTTTATCTCAAGCAGATGGTATGCTGGTGGTAAGAGATATCATTGGAGGGAATGAATTACTTAGAATGAATATCTCAATTCCAGGTGGTGAATCTGAAGGTAGCCGGACAATCCTTAATCTTGACATCACCTCAATGAGGGCAGGATGGAATGACGTAACAGTATTTTACGAACACCATAACCAATCTGGCCCTGAACGTGTGAAAGATAATAATGTAATCAGGATTCAATTCTGGGTCAACTCTCCCCCAGTGATTGAAGACCTGTATTGTAACGGAGATACGTTTAGTCGAGGAGATTCTTTTTCCTGCACAGTGATGGTAGATGATGATGATCGAGTGAACACAGTCACAGTTGGATGGAGTATTACTGATGAGCAAGGGAATACTACGACATATACCTACGCAAATGCAGGAAGCAGTGACGGAANCAATTGGTGGACAATTATNTCATTACCCGCTGATATACCGCTAGGTTTCTTGAATATTCACGCTATTGCAAATGATCTTTCAAACCAAACTGGTTTCCTTGAAAAAACNAGCATCGCAAATGTGACAAATGCCGAGGCAAGTTGGTACGGCGTTCATCTAGAGGGCGTGGATAACAACAATTGGAATGGTGAATCTGTGCTTCCACCATCACCTCTAATTGGCTATGTTAGAGGAACTAGCATCAACATGACTGCTTGTGTTCTTGACCCAGATCACAATTTTGAATCTGAAATACCTCGCTTTGTTGTGTCAAAAGGAAATTTGTCTGAGTTGAGAAGTCAAAATTCTGAAAATCCATTCGTGCATTGTTATGTGGCAGAATATGAATTACCAGTTAAAGACGAAATAGACCCCTTTCTCATACCGTTTACTGTCGAATTATACGACCACATGAACAATAAAATGATTACAAGAACAATACAACTTCAAGATTTGACTCCTGAAGTAAATCTTCGAATTGTTAATGAAAATAATTCTGAGATAGAATCTATCAATTCTGGAAATCATGAGTTACTAGAAATTTCTATTTTTGACCTAGATGACCCTTATTCAAATTTCGATGTTTCATTGGAAATTAAGTGGCCGGGTGGGGCTACACAGTTCTTTGAATACAAACTTGACTCACCTCAATCTGTGTTATACCATCCATTAATAGGACCCGATCGCTCGATAAATAATGGTGATATTGAGATTTCTGTAACAGTTTATGGCCTTCATGAATCAATGATTCAACAATTAGTTGAGATTCCACTGCTTCTCCAAAATCCAAAAATTAATTACATCAGTATCTGTAACTTCGATGGCGAAATTATTGACGAAATAACGCTTGGAATACCATTTCTTGTAGGCATCGAAAGTCAGTATGTGAGGCCAATCATTTTTACTGCCGTTTCTCTAGGACAAGATGACAGTTTTGTCTATGGAGTACCATATAACGCTGATGGAATCAGCGCTTGTGGTGAAGTAAGTATCACAGATGATTTTGAATTATATCGTTTGGTTTCAGATGCAACAATCACGAAAGGGAATGCGTCTGTGAGAGTGATTATTAGGGACATCGATGGATTATCCCATACGCAACGATTTGATACGAACTTAAATTATTCAGCTCCGATAATCGATTTCATCGCACCAGATAATGTTTCTATCTCTGAAAATCTGAAGATTAATGCGGCTGTCTCTGATTCTGATGGCGTCACAGGGACAATGTGCGGGTTGGAAGTTTATTCAGATAACATTTCATTGTGGAATAATAGTCAAAACGTGGTGGTAAGTGAGAAAATAGGATACATCGGTTGGACATGGCCTTTACCAAATGATATCATAAGCCCTGTTTCCGTTACGATTGTTTGTACTGATGTCACAAATACCAGCAGTTTTGTCGAATTTCAGGTGCCAGTAGATTTCAATAATACCTGTGAAATCTGCGATAACGAAACGACAAATACCACCATAGATGATAGTATACTCTCCTCAAACACCAACACACCAATCTATGTAGGTATAGCAATTATTGGGATTTTGTTCATCTTAATCACTCTATCCACACGAAAATCAAACAATGAAGAAGAAATAATTGATACCTGGGACTCCAACCTCATAGAAGAAAATATTTTGTGGAATTCAAGAAATGAGGCCAACGATCCTCAACTAGAAAATAATGATCTCCTTGATGATCTAAGTGATGATTCTGTCATACCCAAAGGATGGACTACACAACAATTCATCTGGTGGCTTGATGGACCATTACCGGAAGGATGGACTGAAGAGCAATGGAATAAATTTAGAGAAGAAAATGAATACTTACGGTCGAAATTGACTGACAAAGTCAACTCATGAAACATCCATTTTGTAGAATGGGGGACTGCGGACTTACGCATTCGGAAAGGCTCACTGCGGACAATATTGCTCGCAGTAAGCCTTTTTTTTGACGAAAGATTATATACCCGGTTTCGTCATCTTAGCACGAGGTAATAATATGGGTGACAAGAAATATTTCGTCCTGATGTCAGGAGGAAAAGACACTAGCCAAGTTTTTGCAAGCCGACAACCAAGAGGAGCTGCCCTTAAAGCAGCAACACGCGGTGCAACCGACATCCGCCTAAGAGAGCGTGGAACCAAGAAAGTTCACGTTTTCAAGGGCTCCGTGTCAATGGTTGACAAGCCTGCAAACGGCCCCGACTGGCTTCCTGACAAGATCAAGAAAGCCAACGTAAAGAAAGTAGGAATCGAACATTTGTGAATTGATTCCCCTCTTTTTGGAAACACTCCTTCGGGATACCGCCTCGAACATTGCTTAGGCAATGTTCGGGGCCTGCAATTTAAACATCCTTTTTTCAATAATGAATCGTGTCAGTGACAACACACATGCTCCGATTTGTTGGTAGTTTTCTAATAGGCATTGCCCTTATTTCCATAGGAATAGACCACTTTGTAAACCCTGATTGGTATGTTCCAATCGTTCCGTCTCTTCTCGATGTGCCAAAATTTTGGGTTTTGTTCTCCGGTGTAGTAGAAATCGTGGTTGGATTAGGACTCCTTTTTCCAAAAACACGTACATATGCCTCACTCTCCGGTGCTTGGCTCTTGGTGTTTCTCTACATTGCTAACGCAAACATGTGGATCAATAACATACCACTGGACGGCATTACCTACAGTACTCCTTGGCATGTTGCTCGATTAGTCATCCAAATAATCCTCATCCTTCTTCTCTGTTGGATTGGTGAAATCACTCCGTTTAAGGGGAAAGAAAAATTATACCACCAGTTGGAAATTTTTGAAGGTCGAATCACATCAATGGGATTCTCTTCAGGCCACCGATTTGTGATTGGCCAATGGAATGATACCCCATTTGGTTCATTCAATGACATCATGTGGGTTACGCCGAATCAGAAAAGAATTCTTGTCTGTGGGGATGAAAAAATTGCATCTTACATCTCATCCATGTATACCTTTGAAGAGGTCGCCATACAACCCGTATCGATTGATGAGAATCCTAATGGTTTACAAATTAAGACAAACTCAATTGAAATATCTCTTGAATGGAGCAAAGGATTCACGATTCCGTTCCGCCGTTCTTTGTTTTTTATCAAGAATGTTGAATCATGGTTTGCAAAAATATTTTTCAAAACAAAAACATACGGTATCACAAATAATCATCGCAAAGAATGGTACATGATAAATCACCTTTCAAATGTTATTCAGTGTGAGGGTTACATGAATAATGAAACCCTGGGAACATTATCAAATATAGATGAAACATGTGGCTTTGGCTTTAGTGATCCCCCGAGAAAACCATCGAGTGTTCTGGTAAAGACTCACATACTGTGATTACATTCGCACCTTTTTCCCAGTTATCTTTCTCCAAATTCGCATAACTGGGTCATAGTACCTGTCGACTACCCTCTCTTTCAGAGGAATTATTGCATCATCGGTGATTTGTATACCTGCAGGACAGACTTCTGTACAACAGCGTGTAATGTTACAATATTCAACACCAAACTCATTCTTTATTTCTGGAATTCTATCTTCTTGATCAAGGGGATGCATCTCATATTGAGCTAACCTTACAAGATTGCGTGGACCTGCAAATTCATCGAATTTTCCGTGGTCCCTTAACACGTGACAGGTGTTCACACACAAGAAACACTCGATGCATTCACGGAAATGTTGTACTCTATCTGCTTCCATTTGATTAAACTCCCAATCCATAGAACTTGGTCCATTGATTGGTTTGATACGTTGAGCAACTTCATAATTGAATGACACATCTGTTACCAAATCTTTGACATGAGGGAAGGAGGCCATCGGTCGGATTTCAAGCGAAGTACCTTCTTCCATCTCTTCGATTACTTCACCCATTCTCGTCATACACATGAGTCTTGGTTTTCCGTTGATCTCAGCGGAACAGGAACCACATTTACCTGCTTTACAATTCCATCTTACTGCGAGATCAGGTTCTTGCTCATGTTGTATCCTATGGACACAGTCGAGGACGACCATTCCTTCATCAAGTTCCAAGTCGTACTCCTCAAGAGAAGTATTTTCTCCTTCGCCTCGAAAGATGCTGAATTTTTGTTTTCTTCCTTTGAGCGACATTAAGCACTTCCTCCTTGCTCTTCTGCTCTTTTGGCAATCATATCTTTCACCTCAGCAATCACAGATTGCAATTCTCCACTCATTGGTTCAACCTCTTCTTGACGAATCTTGACTTCATCATTTTCCATCCATATGATGTTGATATGTTTTCCCCAATAATCATCTTCAGGTTCTGGCATATCTTGACGAGTATGACCTCCCCTGGATTCCTCTCTGGTTAATGCTGCGAGTGTACACGCAACCGATACATCCACCATATTACGCAAATCCAAAGCTTGGTGCCAGCCAGAATTGTATGTCCTCGATGTACCTGATGAAGATTTCATCGCTCTTTGCTTGAACGAATTTAGTTCTTCGATTGCTTCCTCAAGTTCATCTTTTTGCCTGATGATGCCCACTTTTTGCTGCATCATATCACGCATTTCATCATAAATCTGCCCCGGATTTTCACCATTTTGATTTTCCAAAGGTGAAAGCATCTGCTTTATTGCCGATTGAATTTCGGATTCATCCAAAATAGGTTGTTCAAGTGATTTTGAAGATTTGGCAGCATACTCTCCAGCCCTCTTTCCAAACGTAATCAAATCTGAAAGTGAATTCCCTCCTAACCGGTTGGCTCCATGAAGTCCAGAGGCTGCTTCACCACATGCATACAATCCCGGAACTGTGGTTTCTTGAGTTGATGCGTTCACACGTATGCCTCCCATCACATAGTGAGCAGTTGGACCAACTTCCATTGGATCTTTTGTGATATCAACTTCTGCTAATTCCATGAACTGGTGATACATAGATGGCAACTTTTTCTTGATTGCTTCCTCTCCGCGATGAGATATGTCGAGGAAAGCGCCACCGTGTGGAGATCCTCTGCCTGCTTCTACCTCAGCTTTGATGGCTTTGGCAACGACATCTCTTGTCAACAATTCAGGTGGTCTCCTAACCGTTGCGAGTTTTCCACTCACGACTTCCTCAACCCACTGATCTGCTTCCTCAATAGTTTCAGCATGATCACCCATAAACATTTCAGGAACGTAATCAAACATGAAACGTTTATTCTCATTATTGGTTAAACGCCCGCCTTCGCCACGGACACCTTCTGTAACCAAGATCCCCCTCACCGAGGGTGGCCAGACCATACCTGTTGGATGAAATTGAACAAACTCCATATCACGAAGTTCTGCTCCAGCCCACAATGCAAGAGCGTGACCATCTCCAGTATATTCCCAAGAGCCAGAACAAACAGACCAACAACGAGTAATGCCTCCTGTAGCCAAAATGACGGTTTTTGCAGAAAAGGCATGAAATGAACCCTCTACTCGGGTATAAGCAACACATCCAGTGACTCGATCTCCTGATTTGGTTAAATGCCTCACCGTATATTCCATGAAAATATCAATGCCTTCGTGAATACCTCTTTCTTGTAAAGTTCTGATAATTTCTAACCCTGTTGAATCACCAACATGAGCCAGTCGAGGAAAAGTGTGACCACCGAAATTTCGTTGATTAATAAGTTGTTTATCCGTTCGGTCAAATACTGCCCCCCATTGCTCGAGTTCACGCACTCGGTCAGGTGCCTCTTTCGCATGAATTTCGGCCATCCTCCAATCTGCAAGCCATTTGCTTCCTTTCATCGTGTCATGAAAATGTACTTTCCATCCATCTCTTGGATCCGCATTTTGAAGGGATGCTGCGCATCCACCTTCTGCCATGACGGTGTGTGCTTTACCAAGAAGTGACTTCGTGATTATTGCGGTCTTCGCTCCATTTCTTGAAGCTTCAATGGCAGCCCTCAGCCCCGCTCCGCCAGCTCCTATGACAACAACGTCGTACTCATGGGTTTGATATGATTCTGTCATGTTATGACCCCACCAATATTATCGCTACATCATCAATATACCTTTCAGCCACTGCTAATGTCCACAAGTCTCCAATGAACACAAAAGCAAGACTGGTCCAAAACCAAAATCCATGGGAGCGATTAAGAACACTCAACTTTTTGAAAAGGGTTCCACGTAGAGCAGAAACTCCTTTTGTCCATCGATCCAAGATGCCACCAGACAAATGCCGAAGAGCATGACAAGATGTTACGTACATCGTAAGTAAAAATGCCTCAATAAGCATTACAAAAGTGCCAATTGAAAATCCCCATCCAGTATCAAATTTTAGAGTGTGAGTCACATCCCACCATTTTATGACTAAGATGATCATCGCAGCATAGAGAAAATATCGGTGTAAATTGTTAAGGATAAACAATCTCTTTTCTCCGTGATAACCGATTGACTTGTTTATTTGAGGTTCGTCAACCCAACATGCAGTAGGGCTTTGGAAAAATGACCTATAATAGACACGCCTCATGTAGTAACAAGTCCCTCTAAATCCAAAAGGCACCCACAAAATAAGGATTGCAGCATTGACCCAATCGGGATGGTTCCATTGGTTAAGATTAAACAAATTCCATTCCAATATGTTCGGAGAAAATATCGGCGAAGTTACCGTACTTCCTTCAAGTGAATAACTGATTGAATTTGCATAGAAAAATAAACGCCACGTAGTGTAAATCATTGCTGCAATTAATGCTAGGCCCATTGCAAGGGGCTGAGAAATCCAGTTATCGATCCTGTTGGTTTTTCCCATCCCATTGATTACGGGAAGTTTTAGACCTTCACCCATAAAGTACACCCAACCCTTTGGCTATGGCTCTTCTAAACCGCCGAGGTCTTTGAGGTTGGTCATTAGGTGATGGGTTACTCAAGCGAGGATGGACCAGTCGATTTCTGCTTGGACCATTTCAATTTCATCCACATCCATTTGCGCAAGTTGGAGTTTTCCTGATAATTCATCGTTGACTGCATGCCAGTAGGTGTATGCTTCGATAACCCATATNCCTGATTCCCGAGTACCATTTCCGCTTCCTTTTACACCNCCAAANGGAAGATGCGCTTCAGCGCCTGAAGTGGAATTGTTAATCGAAGTCATACCAGCTTTAATTCCTGTTTTGAATTGATATGCCTCCATCCTATCATTTGTGTATATCGCCGAAGATAACCCATATGGGCTGGCATTTGCTAAATGCAGGGCGTGATTGAAATCCTTTGCCTTTACAACGGTAACGACCGGACCAAACATCTCTTCATGGAAACACTCCATACTTTCCTCAACATCGACATAAACATGAGGCCACATGAACACTCCTGTATCAGGATCGCCTTGGAAATTTGTGGGCTTATTATCTCCTGAAATTCTCCCATTTCCATGAATTTTTTTTGCCCCATCTCTTTCTGGCATTTCTAACGCCTCGAGGAAATCAGACGCATATTTTTCTGACAACATTGGTCCGTATAATACGTTCTCATGGTGTAGAGAATCTCCGATTCTGGTATTGTNAACCTTGATCATAAATTTCTCCATNAACGCATCGTAAATGGATTCATGAATNATGAGATTACCTAGACTTGTACACCTTTGACCTGCTGTNCCGAATGCACCCCAATAAGCGCCCTCAACAGCATTGTCTANGTCTGCACTTGGCATGACAACGAGAGGGTTTTTCCCACCTAGCTCTAAACTGCAGGATACCAAATTTCTACCACAAACTTCACCGATTGCTTTTCCAACTTCTGTAGAACCNGTGAATGATATTTTGTCTATTAACCCTTCATCAACAGCGTCGACTATGTACTGTCCTGTTCCNCTACCTTTTCCGTGNACGAGATTAACAACACCATCAGGTAANCCNGCTTGNTGCATGATTCTAGCCAATGCAAATGATAACAATGGTGCATCTTGAGGTGATTTCCAAACACAAGTATTTCCCGAAATTAATGCAGGGATCATTTTCCAAAAAGGAACAGCTGCCGGGAAATTGCAAGANTTAATGATTCCACAAACACCAAGTGGCCTCCGGTATGTAAACAATTCTTTGTTTGGGAGTTCTGAATTCACAGTCTGNCCATAGAGTCTTCGACCTTCTGATTGAAAGAAAAGACAGGTGTCAATGGCTTCTTGAACAGAACCAGCAGATTCCTTTAGGGTCTTTCCGATTTCTCTGGTTTCAATGGCAACGATTTCGTCTTTATGTTTCATTAACAGTCTTCCCATGTTTCCGATAATCTGGCCTCTCGTAGGCGGAGGAGTGGCTGACCAAGTAGCGAATGCATTCCTTGCAGCAGATATCGCAGCATGAACATCGTCTTTTGTGGACAAAGGAAAGACTCCTAGTTCATCATCTAGAATTGCAGGGTTACGGGAAACGAATGTTTCCCCGCTACTCGAAGAAGCGAGCTCTCCGTTGATGATGTTGTAGCCCTTTACTTTTGGCAACCCATTTGGATTGTTCGCATCTAAAAATTCTAAACCGGTCTCGAGAAGGTGTGGCATGGACAGGGCTAATGNATCGATTTCATCAATCCATCGATTTTCTAAATGTTAGATGAAGGGTTCATAATGGTGCTAAATCTGGAGTATTTGGAGGGAAACCATGGGTAAAGACGACCATGACGAGATGCAATTGAGGGTTTCAAAAGCGATTCCAACCGACGTAGGCCACGGCCGTGCTCGTATTTCAGGAGAAAATGATTTGGGACTCAAACCAGGAGATATTGTAGAGATAAAGGGAGAAGAATCCTCTACAGCGGCTATTTATTGGCGTAGCAGNCCAGAAGATGTCAATCTGGACATCATTAGAATTGATGGAATTATAAGAAAAAACGCTGGAGTTTCACTTGGAGACAAAGTGACTGTTTCAAAGGTCGAAACAAAGAAGTGTACAAAATTAGTACTATCACCCGTGATGGCCAACAAACAAAAAGTCAAGTTTGGACCTGGTATTGAAGGATTCGCGAGAAAAGGACTCAACAAAAGACCTGTGAAAACAGGCGATAGAATCTTCATTCCAGGTATGACGTTATTCGCTGAGGCCTTGCCATTTGCGGTACTGCGGACCATTCCAAAAGGAATTGTTCAAGTGACTGCTAATACTGAAATCGTCATCAAAGATGAAGCCATTGATGAGGAAGACATGGGTCAATCTCAAGGCATTACCTACGAAGACATAGGAGGCATAGGTACTCAGTTNCTCAAAGTTCGAGAAATGATTGAATTACCTCTAAAGCACCCGGANTTATTCNGAAGATTAGGAATCGATCCGCCAAAAGGTGTACTTTTACACGGACCACCCGGCACTGGAAAAACCATGATTGCAAAAGCAGTAGCAACGGAAACCAATGCTCATTTTACCTCAATCAACGGACCAGAAATCATTTCAAAATATTACGGAGAAAGCGAAAAACAGCTTAGAGAAATTTTTGATGAAGCGGCTAATTCAGCACCAGCTATTGTTTTCATCGACGAAATTGATTCGATTTGTCCAAAAAGAGAAGATGTGTCTGGTGAAGTTGAGAGAAGAGTTGTAGCTCAAATGCTTACTTTGATGGATGGTATGCAAGGTAGAGATAATGTCATTGTCATCGGTGCAACAAATCGAAGAGACGCACTTGACCCTGCTCTACGCCGTCCGGGGAGGTTTGACAGAGAAATAGAAATCGGGGTACCAGATCGAGAGGGGCGCAAAGAAATCATGGAAGTTCATACAAGACAGATGCCTATTTCCGATGATTTCGATATTGAATGGGTCATGGAAAATACCTACGGTTTCGTAGGAGCTGACCTTGCGGCGCTCGTACGTGAAAGTGCCATGAAAGCCCTGAGAAGGTATCTCCCTGAAATCAATCTTGATGAAGATACAATACCACCAGAAGTGTTGGAAAAAATGGAAGTGAAAATGGAAGATTTCAAGATTGCAATCAAAGAAATAGAACCGAGTGCTCTTCGTGAAATTTACGTTGACGTCCCTAAGATTGAATGGGATCACGTTGGCGGCCTTGAAGAGATAAAAGATCGACTCAAAGAAAGTGTCGAATGGCCGTTGACAAAACCAGAATTGTTTGAACACTTTGGAATAAAACCACCAAGAGGAATTGTGTTATTTGGAGCACCAGGAACCGGTAAAACCTTACTTGCCAAAGCGATNGCTAACGAAGCAAAAGCGAATTTNATTTCGATTAAAGGGCCGGAATTAATCAGCAAATGGGTTGGAGAATCAGAACGTGCAATTCGTGAAATATTCAAAAAGGCCAAACAATCAGCNCCTGCNATTATTTTCCTTGATGAATTTGAATCAATNGCNAACATGCGAGCAAGTTCTTCATCCAGTGAAGGCTCTGATGTTTCAAACCGAGTTGTAAATCAACTGTTAGCAAGTATGGATGGAGTAGAATCATTGGANGGTGTGATTGTCGTTGCCGCAACTAATCGTCCAGAAATGATTGACCCTGCCTTATTNAGAAGCGGGCGATTTGAAAGAGTACTCCATGTACCTCCTCCCGATCAATTATCCCGTGCTGCTATTTTTGAGATTCACNCCGAAGGAATGCCACTNGGTAAATTCAGCAAAAAAGATNTGCTNGGTGGATTGGATGGCTTCACTGGCGCTGACATCGAAGCNGTTTGTAGAGAGGCTGCACTGATTGCAATGAAAGCAGGAAAGAAATCNGTCTCAAAAGCTAACTTCCAAGAAGCGATTTCGAGAATTCGACCAACAGTTACTCCAGAAATGCTTGAGTACTACACTAAGATGGAAGAAAGGTTAACTTCNGGACTATCNAATATCAAGCGTACACGAGATACTTCTCGNGGCATGGAAACAATGTAATNTCCGATTTGTTGATACCCTATCACAACCACCNTGTATCAGGTGAGAGGATGGCCAGTTTCGGAAAGGAGTTCGTCGGTCGCCAAGNTTTAGATTCCTCNGGAGACTGTTTAGGGACACTAGAAGACTTGGTTATTGACTTAAAAAACGGATTAGTCACAGATTTATTGGTTATTTTGGAAAACGATATTGATCCAGAAAAATTACCATGGCCTACCAACGGAGGTGTTTGTAGAGTCCCATCAGAGGAAGTTACGAAGATTTCTGCTCGAATTCACTTAAGAAGATAATGAACAAAGAAGAGGAACGTTCTATATTACNGTTCATCTACCCCGTCTGAACTGTGTACTACTGGAGGCTTTGAATGCGAACAAATTCAAGATGGAAAAGAATTGGCACCCAATTCGCATTTTGGATTTTACTCATCGCATTGATCAGTAGTGTGTTGATTAACTTCGTAAACCTAGGAAATCCTAGTCAATTGTCAGCATATGATGATGATTGGGATGACTTGTCAGCATTTCGTCAAGACTTAGTAGACATTGGTATCGAAACAAGATCACTCGTTTCAAGTCCTCTTTTACTCGAAGAACTTGAAGACCCTGCAAATACCACATTTGTGATTTCTGGCGTTGAAAGAGATACAATCTCCCTTCCACAGTTCAATTTGGAAAGTGTCATTCAGTTTTCTACCGAAGACGGATATTCTCCAAATGAAATTGCTGCTATGCGAGACTTTGTAATTGCTGGTGGAACCCTCATTGTGTTCGAAGATTTTGGATATGCGAGTTCGATTGCTGAGGCCTTTGGAGTCAGTTTCAAAGGAGCAAGGTTGTATGATACNGTTTACGTTGAAGAACTNGATTATAATTACATCTGGGCATGCATGCAAACAAACCCATGCGGGATGAATGAATCGATCTTAGACCCTGCAACTCTTTCNACACATTCAAGATGGAATAGCACAGATATTCTTCAGAAACACATTTGCAGCCTATGGGGTGATCTCAATGCAGTCAATCCAAACATTAGTTCAATTTCTCTGGAAAAATCTGGACTATGCAAACAACATTGGAATGCAGGAGTTATTGAATACAATGCGAGTTATCAAATGCTGCTAAGTAGCCCTACAGCAATCGATGTGGTTGTGGATTCTTCTGTAGGGCTTTTTGACCCATACATACGTGCGGTTTCGAGTAGCGAAGCAACTGTAGACCTCAACGATGATGGAGAAATATGGGTAGGAGGTAAAATCGATGCAGACACCCCTGACATTTCAGGTCAATTCAATCTTTCAATCGAAGTATGCCCTACGGCCCCAGGGATACCGTCTTGTGGATTGGGCTTAGGGAGAGCGCATTTTGTTGCAGACGGATCTCTCTTGATCAATGCAATGTATGACTATGAAGGATTNAATGCTGGAGAGTATGGAGAAATACCCACNAAAAAGATGCCAGCAAATGATAACCGAAAGTGGGCACTAGATGTGATTGCGGAAGCATTAATGGAAATCGACCCTGAGGTCGGCCCCACTGGTCAGCCATCCGAAAATGCGATGGTAATTTTTGATGAAAGCAGNCACGTACAATCGAANGTAGCCACGGATTCTTACAACATGCTNTATTTCTTCCTCGTTTACTTTACAGGAGACGGTCTTGCAAAACTTATTCTCTTTGTTGGCATCTTTGTTTTGTTTGAGATGGTGTTACTACGAAAGAAAGACCCCGAACCATGGAGGCATGTATTCTCAATTATCTATTATGGCTTTGGTGACGCAAACCGATATTCATACTATGCTAAACCAAATAAAATCAAACAAGTATTTCTATCTAAAGTTCGTAATCAGAACGGAATGACAAGGGAAGAGTTTGATGCNATGCCGGCTCGAGATCTTCAAAAAATGATTGCGGATCCCATTCTCATTCAGTTCGTGTTTGAAAATAAGCCGTATTCGTTAGAACAATCGGTGGCTATTGTCAAACGGATTAAAGCGTGGGGGCGAACCTAGATGTGGACCAGAAAAGCCTCATTCACCTTCGCAGGTGGCATTTCATTAATTCTCATCGGGATGATGATTACAAATCACCAGATGATGATCCTTGGTCTCTCCTTTGTGGCATTTATTGTTTCCAACTCATGGATAAGTGGTCACGGTGATGTCGAAGTACATCGTACGCTATCAGCAGATAACCTATACAAAGGCGATGACCTTTATGTCGAATTAAAGGTTACAAATCGAAGCCGCAGAAGAACGCAAACTTTGGAAGTTTACGATAACGTTCCACATGAAATGAAACTGAGAAGTGGATTCAATCAAATGCGAATGAACCTAGGTCCTGGTGAAAGTGCNAGGATGAGATATGTATTGAGGTGCCCTTTGAGAGGGCATTTTTCAGTTGGGCCTGTTTCACTTAGATACAGAAATACATTCAACTTGAGTGTCGAAGAAATGTTTGTAGATCACCACTCAGACATGGTTGTTTTCCCACAAATCAGAGATGTTGAGGAAGCATTCGTGCGCTCCCAAACTCCAAAGATGTATTCTGGAGCTACAACACTTCGCACCCCCGGACAAGGAACTGAATTCTATGCACTAAGACAATATGTACCGGGTGACCCTTTCAAAAACATCAACTGGAAAGCGTTCGCGAGAACTGGAGATCTGATGATCAATGAAAAGTGCCGTGATGCTGTAACGGACATNTACATTATTCTTGATAGCCGTGACATTTCAAGAATCGGCACCGTTCTAAAAAATCCCCTTGAGGTAAGTACCGTTGCCGCAGCCAGTNTAGCCAGTTTCTTTCTGAAAAGAAGAGATTCAGTTTCGTTGATAATATACGATGAGAAAGTGAGTTTCTTACCACCTGATACCGGGGAAAAACAGAATTTCAAAATTTTAAGTTCACTTTCTGGAGTTGCACCTAAAGGCGCTATGCCTCTTCAGGCGGTCACAAACAGCCTCACAGCGAGATTTAGTCGTGGAAGTCCAGTATTCGTTATTTCCTCATGTGAAGGAGACGGGACGGTGCCTGCTGCGGTACGAGACCTTGTCGGACGTGGTCATGAGGTCACAGTACTNTCTCCCTCCAGCATTGATTTTGAAAGATTGGTGAGCAGAATTCCAAGAATGTCATATGAAGTGTTGAAATTAGAACGTCAAAATAGAATGACAAGCCTTGCAGGCTTTGGCTCTCAGGTAATCGATTGGATGCCTGACATGGACTTGAGTCAAGCCCTGCTCCAAGTGAGGGACGTTTGAGGTGTAAACTATGGCAGATGAAGTATCCCCTCAAGCAGAAGGAAACCGAACCCTTCACTTACGCACCCTTCGCAAACAATGGCAAATCGTTACCCTGCAAGCCATAGCGACAGTAGCGCTTGTTTGGATGTATATCGAAGTCGCATCAACATATGTAGTTGGGAGCATTGACCATACGATCATATTTCAGATGCTTGAGATAAATCTGGGTGATGATTTACCTGTCAGCGACTGGATTTTAGGTTTGGACCAAGATGGTGTGGCTTCTTTCTACGCACCATTAGGCGTTGGCATTCTAGTTGGAGGATTTATGTCATTTATTTCATTCCAACCAGCAAAAAGGCAGCAGCGAATTAAGCTCTTTGTCGTTCTTGGATTAATGGTGATGCTTTCTGGAAGGTTTTTCATGAATTACATATGGCAGTTAATCACAGTTGATGGGTGGACTGCTCCTAGTAACGAGGCACTTGCTACGCTCGAATGGCCATTGCTAACCATGCTTTCTTTTGCAATCTTGTTGATCTATATGATTCCTGTAATTATGGGAACAAGAGGTATCTGGGGACTTTCTCGAAGAGGTATTGCATGGAGTATTGGATTTGTGTTGGTATTCCTTGCNATACATGCGATTCTATCTATCCCTGCTTTGCAACCATATCTTGGAGGTTCGGTAGATAATTTGGCAACATTAGATGTTCTCATCGGAACACCAACTGTCGGGATTTTTGGTATGAAACTGGTAACTGAACAACAATTCTCACTCATTATGATTGCATGTCTCATCATGATCTTTCAAGAGTCTGCGTTTGGAGTTATTCGCCAGTTAGAATACGCATACCGTTTGCCTGAATCATGTAAGAGGGACCCTGAATATGTCTCTCAATTTGANAATTTGCTCAATGGACATTTAAGGCACACGGTTATCTTTTTATCAATCACAACTATTGCTACGATGGTATCTCTTGGATTCCACTCGGTTATCTTAGAGTACGTAAGCGAGGTTACTGGAAGTCAATGGGCATCACAAGTTTCCGAATCGATTGAACTCACGCTCACTTATGGATTAATCATCTCCGCCCTTCTTTTCCTAGCAACTATGGCAGTACTCCGATTCTTTGTGCCATGGCAGAGAGTCTGGGGATTGATTGAATCCACTTGGTCATCCAAGTCATAACTACCATTCGACACCAGAAAGTTCATCCTCAAGGGAGTTTAGAAGCACTTCGGAATTTGAGGAAATTGCGTTGGGTTCCTTTCTAGCTTCCCATCGGGCATCAAGCCGAGCTAATTCGTCTTCGAGCATAGCCCTCTCATCATCCTGATTAGTCTGTGGAACTTCCGTCACTTCTGCGACGACAGATTCTGTCTCCAGCGATTGTGTTTNGTGATTTACTTCTTCATCTTTTGGAGGTTCCATTTCTTCCCAATTTTCCGAAATTATACTCGTTTCTGCTTTGATTGCAACATCATGATCGATGAGTTTTCCTGAAATCTGACGTAGGACATCATCATCAGTATCCAAGCGGTCCTCTTGAGGCAACGATTCTTTTTCCCAAGGCAACAGGCCATCTCTTTGGAAATCCCACAATGCCCCCATAGGCAATTCATTGGTCAAACCAGATGCGTCAAGTTGGGTGATTAATTCTTCCAATGCTACAATAGTCTCTTCTAATTTAACGGCAGAACCTGCATCTCTCAAATCACTTTCAATATGAATATCATCGAGTGCTTCTTGAATTAATCTACGAGTTTCCTTAGCGAGATGAGGGAGAGATTCAGGGCGTTTACAATTGACCATCAAAGCCTGAATCTGTTCTTGAGGGGCACCCAATTTTTCTAATTGCTCCAATACATTCTTGATTCGACGAAGCATCGTGATAGAACGGTCATAATCTTCCAAGAGTCTTTCCAAGTCTAGAATGAGGTGATTCACAGTCTCACCTAATTGGTGCTCTAGTCTTTGCTGAACTGACCATCTGGCTAATCCTCGAACAGCACCGGCTGTTGCTGGAACTTGTCTTTCCAGGAGAGCCATGACTTCATTAGATAACAAATGTCGAGGTGTTTTAGCGACATGGTCTACCGTTTGTTGAATAACCTGTAATACACGCTCAACAGCCCTGTCAAGCATAGTCACTGAGTATCCTAGCATACGAGCATGTTCTAAACGTTCGATAACAGGTCCAAGCGCAGCAAAAGTATCTGTATCATTCAAAAGGGCTTGAGCAAGGGGCTCCTCGCTTAACCGAGCGCGAAGTACCTCTGCTTCTTGGATGTCGGCTAGTGCCTCTTCATGCGCATCAGTTAATGCTTCAGTCTGTTCAATCAGACCTGTAAGTTCTGCCTCAACATGACCTCGACGTGCTCCAATGTCTCCGATTTCTCGCAAAAGATTGCGCCTCTCTTCCATCAATTCCTTTAATTCCATCTGAATATGCTCTCTTCGAGAACTATCTTGTTCGGCTCTTTCTTGACTTTCCCTGGCTTTATCAATAGCAATTTTTGCCTCAGCCTCAACGGTCTTCAAATGTAACTCGTTGGAATTAATTCTGGTTTCAACCTCAATCAATTCTGATTGTGATCTACGATGTTTATCTCTTGCTGCTTCAACCTGATCATTGAGTAATCTCAAACGTCGTTCTTCTCCATCAATCCTATCTCTTATCTCTGTGAGTTTTGTCGAATGGAGTGTAATATCAGCAGACAATAAAGCCTCCTTATTGGCCATTTCTTCAATTTTTGATGCAAGTTCGGCACTCGCTTTAGAATCTCCTAATGCTCTTGCTAACTCAGTAGCTCTGGTATTCAATTGATATTCGAGCTCATTTACACGCTTTGTCAAGCGGTCTGCTCTATCTACCGCTTCTTCTTTGTCGTGAGTGAGTTGTGTGATTTGCAACTGAAATCCATCAATCTGGATAGTACTAGATTCTAATTTTTCAATGAGATCTGAAGATTGCACATTTGCATCATCAGCAGAAATCTTCGAAGCAAGGCGGGACTTTTCACTTTCATCTAATTTCAATTGCAGAGTGGCATTCTCCTGCTCCAAAGCCATAAGTTTATGCTCTGCTTTTTCAAAAGCTCTCCTCATACCCGCAGATTCTGCAACTTGCGTTGCACCTTCCAAAGGTGTGGAAACATCTTCAATTGTCACGTCAAATTCGACCTTGGAGCGGTCACTGATCAGGGCTTCAAGACCTATCTCAAATCCAAACAACACTTCTAATTTGTTTTGAAGCGTCTGTTGACGAGACTCGGTTCTCGTTCGGGTTGTAGAGAGTAAAGAACAAAATGTCGATAGCGAAAAATCTTGAAAACTACCAGTGGATTTTGTCAAAATCGTTCCTGCAGGCAACCTATGCAGCTCTAGGGTCTTTTGAGCGGAAGTCATCGATTCTAGGGCGTCTTCAAAACTGAGGTCCTCGGGACCTGTGAGGCCTAAGGGCAGACCATTTGAAATGATGAGCTGAATTGAATTTTCAGACTTCCCTGCACTGAGATGGCCTGTTACTTTCTCCTCCATTGCTGTCTGGAGCATCGATATAATCGCATCTGTTCCACTTTTCCCCTTTCGAAGAACAAATCCAGATGGAAGTTTTTGACCAGGCCCCTCCTCTGTATCGATTTGTCCCATGATTTTCGCGCTGATGGCATTTACCAACTTGTGATGGTTCACCTCCAACTCCGTCCATATTGCCAATGCCAGATTACCTACCTCGACCAATAGCAGTGCGCCATCTCCAGTATTCAATATCCAGTGACCTGCACCGCCAAGACCAAGATCTTCGGCCATTGATTTACGGGAGGTGAGTGTTTCACCAATTTGAACTGCAAGATCTTCTTCTATTCCCGGCAAATCACCTCGGTACTCGACAAGAATACCTTGGTCTACTGCCATTGCACCTCTTACTTCCAGACGTTCATCTAAAGCATCGAGAATCGAAATAACATCCCTTGCCATGAGTTGATGAAATATATCCTCAGCAGGAAGGAGCCCTTGTTTATCAGCAGGGAATGCAAATGCTTCTGGAAGAACTTGGGCAACTTTTCCAAGGGCATGGATGGACCAAACCATTCCTTTCAACCTATGATTTTCTGCTTCAATGTGCTCCAGTCGCTCTTTGGCCTCTAAACCACAGAGAAGAACCTCACCATCTTCAGGTTCAGCAAGCCAGGCTACAACTCGTCCACCTCTCACCAAACNGTGACCTGCAGGAGTTTTTCTGCGACCGACATAAGTTGAAATTGCCCCATGGTCAAAAGGAATTATCTTATTATCTGATAACACGATTTCTTTGTCATATGCAGGCCCGAATGGTAATGAAAACATACAATCTACCTCAACACAAACTCTCAACTGATTCTCGGCAAGACTCAATCGCATATCGCCATCGGCCTAGTTGACCACCACGACCTTCTAAGATCAAAAGTAAGTCAGTCCTCAATCGATCAATNATCGTTCTTTTTTCTCCTTCCAACCAAATTTCCTCAACGATACCAATACCGGTCACTTTGGCAGATTCTTTTGCTTGATTTACAATTAATCCGAGCATTGAGGTCGATGGAACAAAACCAATGTCTCCAACTGATGAAATGATGGTGCCCAAATCGTCAATTATGTACGATTGTTCAACACCGGGAACTNCGCAAAGTGCACCCATCAACCTCTCTAACATCAAGACTCAAGTTTAGTTAGGTATCGTTGAAGTTCAAGAAGTTTCGGTAAACATTTACCAGAAATTTCGTTTTGTGGGGTAATTCTGNTTNACCAAGTGATGAATATATTATTGTTTAANGAACTAAATTTTCCAATTAGAAATTCGATTTTTGAATTGAATAATTCAACCATACAACTCTTATCACAAATTCTCTAGCATAAACATGGCCCGTGGCTTGAGTATACCAAGCTGCAGCCATTGCGCACAGGATTCAATTGTCCATCAAAGATACAGCGGACAGAACTTATGTGCAAAGCATCTTGAACAAAGCATTCGCAAAAAATTCAACAAGGCTCTAAGAGAGCAACTTTCTATTCCAAAAAAAGAGCGATTTAANATCTTGGTGGCCATTTCTGGAGGAAAAGATTCAGCCGTTCTTTTAGAGAGAATGTTTCACGCCGTTGGAAAAATACCCCATGTAGAAATCATCGCAGGATGTATTGATGAAGGAATTGAGGGATACAGAAAGCCATCGATGGTTTGTGCACAAGAACTTTGTAAACAACTTGGCATTCGCTTTGAAAGCATCCAATANACCGAACTTGGTTTTGAAGAAATGGATAAAGTCGTCGATATCATGGAAAAGACCAATGACAAAAAGACGCCATGTGCTTATTGTGGAGTTTTTCGACGGCAAGGCATCAATCATCTTGCAAAAAAGTTTGAAGTTGATGTCATTGCGCTTGGACACAATCTAGATGATATGGCTCAAACCGTACTCATGAATATCCAAAATGGNGACATGGAACGAACATTACGCCTCGCACCTCACACCAACTTGCCTATTGAAGGTATGATTCCGCGTATCGTTCCATTAAGATGGATTCCTGAAAAAGAAATACACCTTTATGCTACTCACAAAAACCTCCCATTACATCATGAAGACTGCCCTCACGGAGGTGTTGCTCTTCGTTTTAGACATAGAGGTACCATTGCTCAAATGGAACTTGAGGTTCCCGGAACCAGGCATGGTCTCCTGAAATTTGCTGACAGTGTAAAANAACTTCACAGAAGTTCAAGAGGAAGTGAGAGAAAACTTCCAACCCCTTGTGAAGAATGTGATGAATTTACCAATGGAACTCTTTGTAAGGCATGTGAAATGAAAATACACCTTGGTCTCTCTAAATGAGACGTTCTACAAGTTGATCTATTTCTTGCATTCTACCACAATAGTGGCACCTTATTTCCATAGGATCGTCGGATAATACGATTAAGCGATGAGGTAATGGTTCTCTGGGATTGGCTGTAATACAATTTGAAAATGCACACCTTGCAACGTTTACAATTTCTTTTCCTAAGTTGATGCTAAGTTTCTCAGCCACAGTATAGGCCCTAATGATTGAAACAGATGCATGAGGCGCTACCAAAGCAAGTCTATCTAATTCATATTGATTGAGCTCTCTGTCCTCTACTTTTATCATGTCCTTGGAACCTATTTTTTTACTTGGTACGTTCATTAACATCGAAACTGGATTCGACATTACTCTCCCTATTCCTAACATTTTTAGAACTGTCAATGAATATCCAGATGGTATATGGTCAATCACGGTACCATTCTTAATTGCAGTCACCCTTCTCATGCTCTGCTCATTGGCACTCATTGAATCACCTCACCTGTTTGTTCGGGGGAATCAGGAATTTTAACGTTCAGCAAACGGCACATNAGAGACATTCTGGTAACAACACCATTGAAAGCTTGTTCGAAATATCTGGCATGACGAGTTTTGTCAACACTTGGGTGTATCTCATCAACTCGTGGCAACGGGTGCATCACGATCATGTCAGCTTTAGCCGCTTCCAAATTACGTGCATGTAACTTGTACGCACCGGCTACTTTTTTGTATTCATCCTCATCTGGGAAACGTTCTTTTTGAATTCGTGTCATGTAAATTACATCAGCCTCTTCGATGTGGGTGAGCAATTCGTTTGTTTCAATAATGTCTCCTCCAGCATTGATAATATCATTCACAATCTCAGATGGCATACTAAGTGATGGTGGGCTTGCCAAAATTACCTTGCAACCAAATCTAACNAGAGCGTGCGAAAGGCTATGCACGGTTCTACCATATCTCAAATCACCTGCAAGGACAATTTTCAACCCNTTAAGCGTACCATGAGCCTGTCGGATAGTAAACAAATCCAAAATCGTCTGCGTAGGATGATGACCTGCTCCATCACCACCATTCAAAATGGGCACCTGGCAGGCATCCGCCGCATATTGAGCGGCTCCTTGACGCGGGTGCCTCATTGCGATGATGTCAGCATATCCATCAACCATCTGAATTGTGTCAAACAATGTTTCACCCTTGACCACTGANCTCGTCTTCACGTCTCCAAGATTGACCACATCGCCTCCTAATCGTTTCATAGCAGTCTCGAATGACATTCTGGTTCTTGTACTCGGCTCAAAAAACAGGTTGCCAAGTATCCGACCTTTCAACAAAGGCAGATAGAGTTGTCCTCGAGCGACTGGCAGAAGTTTTTCAGCATCATCCAAGACTTCAATTATACCATCATTGGTTAAATCTTCCATTGTAATCAAGCCCGTCATGGTCTTCCCTCTTTGTGGCTGAAACAAACCCGGACATGAACATTTTCACTCAAAGTAAGACAATCGAGGTGTCAAACCATAAGAAATCTGCACTTATCAAGCCAGTTCTAAAAAAGACTAATTGTTGACAGAGAGATATGGAGGGAGGGGATGTGCTTCAGCAAAAAATTGAACATCATCTCTTTTTCTACCAAAACAAACTTGAGAAATTAGCCGCAACGTGCGCTCTTGTTATCATCATCGCCTCGTTTTTGGTTGGTTGGCCAGCCATTTCTTCNATCATGAATAACAGGAATACTGATTACACAACATTCGGTTATTCGGCTTTAATTTTAATTTGGGGTATGTTCATACAAGATCTTACGAGCGAACATAACAAAGCGAAAACCAGAATCTTTGCTCTCTGTGCTATCGCATGGCTTCCTATTGCTACAGCTAGTGTCGGTCAACTATCTACTGAAATGAATCAATTTATTGCATGCTGTTGCTTTTTCCTTGTATCCGGAATACTCTATGTCCAAGAGAAAAAAACCTTTGTTGGAAAGTTGGAGGTTAAACGATTCCAGTCGGTAATGCATCTCATTGGGTGGCTATCGGCGGTTTCTATCACTGTTTCCTCAAACCATCAGACTATCTTGAATTTAAGATTGCAACTTACCCTCATTATCGTCGTAGCAATTATTTACGTATATCAATGGCTCAATGCAGACGATAACCGGTTAAGAAGGAAAAGATTTGGGAAGAACATCGATGCACTAGAAATGAGGATGCTCGAATTGAGAAGTAATGGAGTGGTCATTGACCAAGCGGCGAGTCTTTTGACAACGGCCAAACAACAAGGTTACAGAGATTTAGACTACGGTGAAGAACTCATCGCATTAGCGGAAGAAGAAATTGAAAGAACGCTTTCATTTTCAAATGACGTTGATGATATACGTGCTGACACTGAAAAGTTCCTCAAAAAAGCCGAGGAGATCGCTATTGAAGCCAAAAAACCTGGAAATTTATTCAAGGCTGGCCTAAGAGAAATTGAATTTGGAAGTTTACGTGAAGGAGAGATGCTGTTTCGTGAGTCGAAAAAGAAATCAAAAGAAATCATCGATTGGTGGGAAAAAGCACGGATTGCAATACAACTTGCAAAAAATATGCTTGAGGAAAGAGAAAACCTTGAACTAACTCAATTAAATGAAATTTTATCAGACGCAAAGAAGTTACTTCAATCTGAAGAGCCTAAAAAAGCATATGCGATAGCATCAACCATTCCTTTACAATTAGAAAGCACAGATTTAGCCATGGAGAAAGCGGCTGAAAAACTAAAGGAAGCACAAAAAGCGATGAAATCTACTGAAGGTTTGAACACAGAAGACCTGTTTAATCGATTAGAAAAAGCAGAAAAATCGATGCAAAGCGGTAATCAGGCGATGGTTTCTGGTATTTCCGACGGAATTATTAGAGAAATCGAAAGTGAACGTGCTGCAATGGATAATGTGCTGCGAGCACTCAAACAAAAAAAGCACCTCACAAAGAAATGGAAAGATCGAGAAGATAAATCAGAGTGGGATGCAAAATTAAAAGAAATTGAATCGGCGGCTGAGAATTTGGCTTGGACGCATGCCTTGAAATTGCTCTCAGATTTAACAAAAGAACTTGATGGACAATCTCAGATAAAAACCGAAGTCATTGAACTACTCGAATATCTCAAGGAACAATGGAAAATCCTGAGAAACCAATGTGAGGCATCAAACATGGATGTTACCGATTCTCGATTTGTTGAAATTGATGGAACGATGAGTGAAATAAATGACAACTTAGAGGCAGGAATGTATGAAAAATGCTTCTTGCAGCTCTCTCATGTAGATGAAATGATGGAATCTCTACGCAGAGAGGTTTAATCCAACAAACCATTGTCTAGTGCTTCTTCGAAATCAAGCCATCCCGGGAAACCTAAGTCAACAGGAAAGCCTCCAACCGTTATGATGATGCCAGAGTAGAGTAAATGCGACGCAAACGGTAATGCAATGTCCCAATCTAATTTCTTCCACGCCGATTTATTTGTGTTCGTTCCTTTCATGTGCCTTCGAATCACCCAAGCATTTGCATTCCAAGCATGTTTGCGTAATTGTTTCTCAGAGAGTACGTACGAGGGCGTAATGGTATGAGTAATTGGCCAATCGTCCATCCAATTCTCATTCCGCTCATCAATCCAATTAAGGCCTGTCGATTCAGGTTCTAATTCTTCAAACCCATGCTTTTCTCCAAAATATGTTGTTAGCCATCTGACATGAGGGTGCCTTGGCGAATGCTCTGCTAAATCATGTAGAATATTCATTGCTTCTTTCTTTTGACCAATATCAAGCATGCACAACAATCGAGCAATTTGTCCATGAGCCCAACGTGAAACCTCGAATGTGTTGATCCAAGCCTCTAATTTATTGAGAGCTAATTCACTCTTTCCAAATAGTCTTAGCCGCCCGATTTCTCCGATAATGTGTAGTCTACCTGGCCCATCATTCCTCCAGACTAAGTCTCCAGATGGTTTTCCATCCCAATATCGCTTGATAAGGTCAATATTTCGACGTGTAAGAGGATCAACCATTAACATGGCTTGGCTATCTGTATCCAATCTTTTCGCTGGATTCAATAACGAATACATCCAACGTATTCTTGCTTCTTCTACACCTTTTCCTTTCATCAAACCTAACCGTGGTGTCGCTTCCTTGATGTCTCTTTGTGAAAGGGACGCAGAAAGCAAAAGCATACGAGCAATGCGTTCTCTCTTCCCCGAACGCATCGCCAATACAGAAATAGCCATCTGTTCAGATTCTTCCCATCTTCCAAGTCCCGCAAAAAGTTCCATACTCGCTTCTGAACGTTTTGAGAGAGTGAGACCTTGGACGCTTTCTTCATGAATATCATCAAATAAGCTTTGTAATTTCATTAATGCTCTATGCCATGAATCATTGTTCATCATCTTTTCAAAAGGTTCGTGCATCCGGAAAATGGCTTTTTCATAAGCCACCATCTTTGCACGCTCTTCTCCAACCTTAGCATCAATCTTGATATTTTCAAGTGACTGGCTGTATTTTTTCGACCTTAGCCACACATACAAGAAAGCAACCTGTCCTCCAGATGATAACATCCATGTGAGTTCCTCAAGTGCGTTTTTCTCCATCAGTACACACATATTATCCTGCCAAACACCGCATTGAGATGGTGTCGGCAGAAATGTTGAATCCCAGAAAGTCAGCATAGCAAGAGCGAGTAAAAGCATAGATTGACCGGCAAAACCGGTAAAGCAGAAATTAATGACTTTTGCTTGTTGACTCCTTTCAGAGCGAATGAGTCGAGAATCTGCGAGTTTTATACTCCCGTAACCGGCAACGTCTTCAATATCCAAGAAAAGTATTCTTGCAACTTCATAGACAAATAGAAATCCAACAATTGCAACGTTAAACAGTAAAAACATCAAGGTAAGGGAAACCAAGGGCACTCTGATTCCTGGTTCTTCAATAAATGAAAATAGTTCAATGGCAAAGAATCCAATAACACCTCCTTCTTCCATTATCGTAGACTGAATTCGATATTCAGGTAATGAGTTAACTCGATCAGAATGGATGAACATGTCCGGATTTATAGCAAGTAAAATGAGTGATAGAAGAGTGTTTATGGCAACATACGGCATTACAGCCGTGTTGATAAATACCAACTGGCTGACGACTTGTTCTCTTGCTGTAGGCTTCTCAGGGTGAAATGGACTTGGCTCGCCTCTTCCTAACATCCCACTACTGGCCCGAAGTGGTGCCCAACTTGAACCCAAGATCCGACCATATGCGATGATACTGGGCATAAAGGCGAAAAAAGCAACAATTGAGATTACACGAGAGGTTTCCATATCGGTTGCAATCAGATAACGAGCCATTGCAAAGATGAGAAAGAACCAAATGAATGCTAAAATTACTGCAAAAACGATTTCCCAAGCTGATGAGTCTTGCAGGGTTGCTTTCAATCTTCTTTGCGGTTTGATGAGCTGCACCCACAAAGATGTTGTTGCGCTTAGTATTGCAGGTAGGACAATACATCCGAATGCAAAACCCAATGACCATGAGTGATATGCTTCGATTAGTCCCAATTGAAGAGATATAAATTCAATGAGAATTATCAAAGCTCCCGATAAAGCGGTGGTATAGGCGATAATTCCAAATTTCATGCTACGAGATTTGAGCAAAATAGTCGCTTCTTCCGCATCTTTTGTTACGGTGTGAACTTCATAGCGCTTTGGTCCAGTAGGAAACGCTACTTGCAATCCTGCGAGAGATCGAGGGACAACCAAACGGAAAAATATGTAGGATAGGAGTACACCAAGCACCGGGATAAAAATGGAACTAAAGTTCAATTCATGGCTGATGACTGGCGTAACCCACTTCATTTAGCCTCATCCTCTACACTATCGGCAACAATTGATGGTATCGGCATCTTTCGCTCGATTTCATCGGTAATTTTCTCGATAAAATCATCAATTGGAATACCGGATTCCTGTATCCCAGACCTAGCACGAATTGAAACTGTATTTGTTGCTTTTTCTTCTTCTCCGATTACGAGGATATAAGCTGGTTGTAATGAACGATGTGTTCGAATCTTTTTCCCAATTGTTGCATCAGAATCATCAATTTCTACACGGATGCCCGCATTTCTCATTTTCATTGTAAGTTCATGTGCAAAATCTGCTTGCTTTTCTGAAATTGTGACAATATGCACTTGTGTGGGGCTTAACCAAGTTGGGAATTTACCAGCAAAATGTTCAATCAAAACGCCACAGAATCGCTCCATTGAACCAAATGGTGCTCGGTGAATCATCACAGGACGATGAAATTCACCATCGGAACCTTTGTACTTCAAATCAAATCGCTCAGGGAGATTGTAATCTACCTGAACGGTACCTAATTGCCATTCTCTTCCAATAACGTCTTTTACGACGAAATCAATTTTTGGACCGTAAAATGCTGCTTCTCCCTCTTCTTCTGTCCATTGTACCCCCATGGATTGTGCAGCATCACGACAGGCTGCTTCAGCAAGGTCCCAACGTTTTGCATCACCAACATATTTCTCAGATTGTGGATCTCTCAATCCAACCCTAACCCTATAGTCCTTCATCCCAAGATTAGAGAAAATAATTTGCACCAATTCAATGCAACCTTGAATCTCTTCTGCAATTTGATCTTCTGTCACGAAAAGATGTGCATCATCCTGAGTGAACCCTCGCACACGGGTCATTCCCGAAATTTCTCCTGTTTGCTCCCACCTGTATACCGTACCAAACTCTGCGAAACGAAGCGGTAAATCTCGATATGATCTCGCTTGAGAAGCGTAAATTTTCACATGGTGTGGACAATTCATCGGTTTAAGCATGTATCCATCTATTTGTCCTTCATCCAAGAAATTAGCAAGTTGTGAACAATCACACCCCTCTGATGCTAATTTTGCCATGACATCTCTTGGTATCATAGGAGGATATTGACTTTCTTGATAGTATGGAAAATGACCGCTCGTTCTGTAGAGATCCAATTTGCCAATGTGAGGCGTGAATACTTGTTGATACCCCTGCCTGGACAAATGTTGAGAAATAAATTGCTGTAACTCATTTCGAATAATAGCGCCTCTTGGTGTCCAAAGAATAAGCCCTTGCCCAACTGATTCATCTATGTGGAATAATTGTAAATCTTTACCCAATTTTCGGTGATCTCTCTTCTTAGCCTCATCCAATCTTCTCAGTGTTTCTTTTAGAGCATGTTTTGAAGGTTCAACAATTCCATATATCCTCGTAAGTGGTTCCCTCGATTGGTCACCCCGCCAGTAAGCCGATGAAATGGAGGTAAGTTTTACATTCATCAATTTTGATGTTGTGGGCACGTGAGGCCCTAAACAAAGGTCATACCATTCTCCTTGTCGATAAATTGTAGAACCTGTTCCTTCCTCTATTTTGTCGTTGATTATTTCTATTTTGAACGGATTCGCTTGAAATAAATCCTGTAATTCATCTTCGGAACATTCAACCCTTTCAACCAAGAGATTTTTCCTGGATAATTCATTCATTTTCTTTGTGATTACTTTGAGGTCATTATCACCAATTTTTAGATTTGCAAAATCATAGTAAAAACCCCTGTCGGTCGCTGGACCAATCGTTGGCTTGGCGGATGGGAATAACGCTGTCACGGCTTGGGCTAATAAGTGGGCCGCAGAGTGTCTGAGGATATCCATACCGGCATCTGAATCAGAAAAAATACCTCGGAGGGAACAATTCTGGTCAATAATCGTGGATAAATCCCTTGCTTCATCATTGATATACGCTGCTACGCAACCGTGTTTTCGTCCAAATTGTTCGGAAATAATTTCACCGGCTGTGATACCTGAAACGTATGACTGAACTGAACCATCATCCAGCATAACCTCGATCAACGACATCACTCTCACACCCAGACGGTTTGTATCTCACTCATGACTTTGACGGAAAAATTACCACTCAACATCAAAATCATCACCGGTTTGTTGAGATGGTGATTTGAGTACCTCTGTGTTGGTTTTTTTCTCCGATTGAACTTTTTTTGGCTCCATTATGAATTCTTTCCTTGTTTCAATTGCATCAACTTTTTGTTTAAACTTCAATCGCTCAACACGAGGTTTTTCAATATGTTTAGAAGTTTTTTCCGTTTCTTGAACCGATTCATCAAGGGTTTTCATTGACGAAATGTCACGAGCGACAATCGATTCTAAAGTCAAATCGTCTCCGTCCATACACCTGTGAAGCATCACATCAAATCAAATGTATGTACTATTTGTCCAGTTTTATGCGAGTCGGAATTCTGGTTAATCCCGATGCTGGTTTAGGTGGTAAATTGGGCCTAAAAGGAAGCGACGGAAAAGCGACAGAAGCTCGGGAAGCAGGCGCAGAAGATAGGGCTGGTCCACGAATGAAGAATTGTTTGAGTTACCTTCCAGAAAGTGTAACTGCCAAATTGAAATTTATTGCTGCACCAGGACGTATGGGTGGAGATTGGGTCCCATTCAAATTCGCCTCATCAGGTGAAAATATCGAATCCTCAACGGCACAGGATACGATGAACTGGGTACAACAACATACTGATCTTGACTTATTGGTGTACGCAGGTGGCGATGGAACAACAAGAGATATCGTCCAAGCATTAGATGGGCAAGACCTGCCAATAATTGGAGTCCCCGCTGGAGTAAAAATGCATAGTGGTTGTTTCGCCACCACTCCAAAAGCTGCTGCAGAAGTCATTATGGCCTATGCTTCGGGAGATTTATTGCTTAGCCGAACCGAAGTGATGGACCTTGATGAAGAAACGTATCGTCAAGGCGAGTGGAAAGTGAAACTCTATGCTCAAGCATTTACGCCGGCCGCCCCGAAATTTATACAAGGTTCAAAGGAACAAATCGAACGTGAATCGGAAGAAGAAACAATTGAGGGAATGGCAGAACATATCCATGAAATGATTCAAGACGAACCAAATCTTCTCTTGATACTTGGTAGCGGAGGAACCATCAAAGCGATTGGTGAGGAAATTTCTCTCGAATTATCATTACTCGGAATTGATATCCTCCGGGGAAATAAACTTCACAAAGATCTCAATGAACAACAAATTCTAGATTTACTCAAACGACATGAAGGCCCTGTGACCCTATTACTTTCTCCCATGGGGGGTCAAGGATTTTTGTTGGGTAGAGGAAATCTCCAACTCTCTCCCGAAGTCATTCGTGCTGTTAAATTAGAAAATATCCTTGGTATAGCAACACCATCGAAACTGCTCACACTGAATCAATTGAGAATCGATACTGGAGATGAATCATTAGATGCAATCATTCGAAAAAGAAAATTTGTCAAAATCTTGCAAGGATACCGAACCACTCGTGTGATGCGAGTTGCGGATGAGTGATTATTCTTCTTCGTAAGATGATAACGAAGTTTGTGCAAATTTCACCATAGCCTCAACCTTTAGTCTGCGGTGTACAAGCGATTCGTGCATGAGAGAAATTATCTCATCCCATGTTTCCGCAGATAGTGCTTTTTGCCTTTCTTCATCAGTTTCTAAGAGCATATTTCCAGCATGCCAAAAGCGATCTGGAAATGGTTGGGTAAAAATTTCTTCGATGTAACCAAAAGTCTCCTCAAGTGATGATGAGGGTTGACCAACTAGATTCTGGAATAAGATAACATTTTCAGCCCACACGCTTGCTAACTTATTCCATTGAACTTCTGAGGGGGTGCCAGTAGGAGGTTCGATGAGTTCTATTTCTGCCCTGAGGTATAGCTTACCTGTTGGATTATCATCCCGATACCTTTTCTCAAGGTCTGATACAGGTGGAAAAATCATTCCAAAATTTTCGTAATCCAATGCCGCAGGTATAATTTTCTTGATCTTAAAACGACCATGGCCATTTGCCGTACAAAGAAGATTTGAACCCTCTTCTCTGACGTCTTCAACCCTAGCCAAGCATCCATATTCTAGCGGTTCAGACCAACCTTGAGGGCGACTGGAACCTACATCTACCATACAATACCCAAAAGGGACATCATCAAGGACACAATCATCCATCATTTGTTTGTACCTCGGCTCAAATATTCTCAATGGCTCCTCACACTCTGGAAGAAGCCCCCTTGGAAGCACAAACAAAGGCAAACTCAAGGTTTCACTGTTCATATTGAATGATGATGTGGATTCATATTTCAAAATTTGTCAATCATAATAGAGAACGGTATGACTCGCATATTCCATATTCGACAAAAAATCAAGCACAGAAATCGTACCATTCCTGCATTGGAGGAAGAAAAAGGTCGTCACACGTTCGGGAAACAGAAGAAAGAGAGAGGACACTTTCTCCATCAATCCCGATTGTAACAGGAGACATACTCGGTGGGCTTGGAACATAATCCTCACCCGTTTGTGTGATAATCAACGAAACTCCATCGCCTTCAGGAATCACAACATCCATGCCAAAAAATTCCATTTGAGCGATGACCGTTGAGCCTGGAAGAAGTACTTGTGCATCTTTTCCACCTGCATAGAATCTCAAATCCATGACGGCATGACCTAGATGCATACCTGATGAGGTTTGTACCATTTCAACAAAGATATGCCCTGATGTTGCAGTTGGAGAAATTGTAGTCTGGAGCGAAAGTGTTGGTGTTCCGATAATCCTTGTTTCGCTTTCAAACATTGGACAATCCAAAACCGTAGAACTCGATGATGTCACCAAGGCTGAACCAGAACTAAGGCTACATCCATCGCCACCTAAGGACAAATCTATCCAGTTTTGATCCAATGGAGGATACTCAGATTCGACCCTCCAACCGCCGATATTATCTTGAATTTCAGCATGCAAACGTGGAGCAATTCCCTTATTTTTTAGGTAATAATCAAACCACTCTAGTAAATCATCTGCCCAATCCCAACGGAGAGTATGCGGATAAGCCTCAGCACCTCTTCCAGGGCTCAAGGCTGAGTGTCCTTCGATTCTATCCGGGTAATCATGAGCCCATTGTCCATAGAGGCCTTTTACCTCAAAACCATGTTCCAGCATGATGTTGTGGGTTGGAAAAGCCATGTGCGGATCGACATTCCAATCTTGCATTCCGTGAATAATATAGACAGAACCGTTGTAATTTTCTATGGCCTTATCAAGAAAATAACGCTCCTCCCAATAATCACTACCAGTCCAAGATAAATCATCACCTGACATGTAAGCCCCAACACCGGCATAATAGCCTTCCACATAGCCCTCGCAAGCATTTTCAACATCTTCAAGGTCACCATCTAAACCAAATGAACCGTATACACCATTGTGCATAATTGCACCTCTAGCTTCCATACTTCCATTTCTCCACATCAACTCATGCACACCAATTAAACCGGACATTGGCACGATAGTCTTCAGATGGGATGAGCCTGCTGCGGCTGCATTCCACGGGGTTGAACCGTCATATGATTTACCAATCATCCCAACATTTCCATTCGACCATGATTGCTGGCCAAGCCATTCAACTGCTGCATGAATCCCGGCTTGCTCATCAAGTCCCATCAAATCCATGCAGTGATTACTTTCACCGGTCCCAAACACAGATACTTGGGCGACGCCATATCCATGTGGAACAAAATTTTCGATTAAGAACCGTCCCAGCCGATCGGCTGGCTCAGTCGCAGATACATCTCCATCACTGTAGTAAGGGCCGACTTCTGCGATGACAGGAACTTTGCACTGCTCATCAATAACTTCGCTTGAATAATCACACCCTTCAATTTCTGGCAGCCATAGACCCATGTGAACCATAGGATTCCCCGTTAAACCTGCACCTCCGTCCGCAGCCGTAATTGCAGGGACATCAACAAACACGGATTGTACAGGAAGCGTTCCGAATGTTCCATTCTTTGAAACTCTTGAAAAATCATCTGAATCTTCGTACACCATTTTGCTTCGATTCTCTACATCTGGTAACCATCGAGATGGTTCTTGCACATCTTCTTCCATAATTTTATCACTAAAACATCCTGATAGAGGTCCTAAAAGCAAGACGAGGAGGCAAAAAAACGCAGAAATAGGTCGATTTTTATGCCCCATGATTAACCACAACAACGTTTCTTCATCAAGTTTCTTGAGGAATTCTATTATCCATCAACCGTCGCCAAATTGGAGGGAACATACAAGGCCAAAACAAAGCAAAGTAACCCGATGGCATTTGAGGTGCCTTCTCGTATCCCTCTAATTCCCAAAGAGGCAAGGATGCTTTTAGATGATGAGCAGGATGCAACGGCAGCTCAAGCAAAGTCCATCTTGACCAAACACTTCTTGATTCCCAAGAATGCAAGTAAGTGTGCTTCTCGCCAATTTCTCTCCTCAAACCATAATGTTGAATGTAGTTCACATACTCAAGCAGAAAAATAGCGATACTTGCTTGAATTACAAATGCCAACAAAACCCAGTGGCCCAAGAACCACCACAAAGAGGTAAGCATCAAAATTTGAACCAAATATCCTCTCAAAACAGGGTTCTGCATACCTTTTCTCCCTCGGTCATCATGAACTTTCAAGGCGGAAAATAATTGTCGAGGGATTGCTTGAAGAATATGAGTCCACAATCCTCGGCCTTTTGGTGCACTGACAGGGTCTAAATCCGTTGCATAATGGCGATGATGACCATGGTTATGCTCGGTTGTGAAATGGGAATACAATACGGTGTAGAGGTTTAATCTCGCTAACCACCACATGAAGGTCCCTTTCTTTCTATGGCCTAATTCATGTGCATTCACAATCCCAGAAATACCACTATTCATCGCTGTGGATAAAGCCGCACAAAATGTAGTCCAAGCAAATTGATCCTCATGAGCACGCCAGAGTAACGTAACGACTGCTATTGTTTGTAAAAAAACGTGCATGTTGAGTAAAATGAGCCACTTCTGAGGAGATTCATTACCAGATCGAACCGGAGTTGTTTGAGGTGAAAGAAGATCTATGAGTGGGTACAAACCTAAGGCAAGAACAATTCCGGCTAATGTCCAGATTCCAGAAAAAATATTGCCATAAATCACAGACAACGGCAAAATAAGACCAAACCCATGCCAAAATATCGACTCTGAATTAGACTTAGCACTATCCTCCATGACCTTACGGCCATTGGCGTTACAGAAAAATGTTGACATATGTCCATCATGGATGAAAGCGAATGTTCTTTAATTCGAACTTTCGTTTATAATCGTGAGCCTTGGGGACGCAAATTCATCTACGCCATGGTACCTTAGCAGAATATTTCTTTTCACTGTAGGCACAATTATCGCATCACTGAGGACAATCTGGATTTTTTTTAACGAATGGGACCTACTGAATGCATTCTGGCCACACGCCATATTCACACTTGAAATTTCAATGATTATGAGAGAACACATAAGAATGTACTCAGGAATTGTGAGTTTGTTACTCATTTGCTCTGCGGCTTTTTTCATTTCCGAGACAAGAGGATGGAAAGCACCGAAATATTTGGGAGTTGTTAGTTCTGTAATTTCTGGAGTTGTAATTGGTTTATTGATGCAACACTGGTTACTGGATTGGTCTTATTTCCGAGGAGGATTTTTGCTTTTACCTACCCTACTCGCCGTTATTTTGTTACTCATGTGTTCGATTCCTGTGCAATCAAATGAGAAAAAAATCGATCAAAAAATCAATCCTGAAAAAATGCTCAGAAGTATAGGTGCGGTTTTTGCTTGTCTGCTCATGGCACCGGGTCTAAGTACAGTTCTTGGATTATCGCCATCACCTCCATCTCAGCCCGCGGCTGGTTATGGAGGACCATCTGGACCTTATGAGGTAGATATCCAAGCCTTTCCCTACGATTTTCCTGATGAAATTGAATCCATGCGTAGAGATTATGAGACCAATGTTGATTTTTCAGTGTATCTCGCTTTACCAAAGCTTCCGGAAAAAGCAAATTTATCAACCATACCGATGGCTATTTTGCTTCATGGTTTTGCTTCACCATCATTCGATTCTTATCATGATTGGGTTGAACATCTAGCCGCAAGAGGAGTTGCCGTAGCCTACATACAGTATCTTTCCGATGTGTGGCCAGAGGGAGCAGACGACTTTGATTTAGTTGAGCAGAACGGAATGTCAAATCATCCACAACACCTCCCACGAAAAGTAGTTCTTGACACAGCAATCGAGATCATTATTCAAGAAATTATATTGCCGTCTCAGAATGGTTCATTTTCTCAGCACCTGCATAACGCATCCATTAATCCTTCACATCTGCTTGTAGGAGGTCACAGCTTGGGTGCTGGCTATGCCTTGTTAGTCATGGATAGTGTGTTAGAGAAAGGCTGGGGAAATGAAAGTCTGTTCATTAGTTTAGAAGCATCCTATGCAAGACCTGTTCAACAAAGTCTCCAGGTCAATACCTCGAAAATTCCACCACATACACTCGTACACACAACAATTGCAGAGGATGATATGAGTGTAAATGATTGCTTTTCAGTTTACCACCAAGATTTATTCAAAAATTTGCCTAGTAACAATAACTTACTGCTTGAAATTCAAAGCGACAGACACGGTTTTCCTCCATGGATAGCGTCGCATTACTATCCAGCAACTGAAGTCCATGATGAGTTAGCTGACTGGGGGTTTTATCGAAGAGTTGATGCCCAGGGAGACTGGTTATCTGCACGAAACAGAGGTGACACAAATACCGAATCATGGGCATACAATCACTTGTTTGACCCCCTGATTTTATCAAACATGGGAGATTGGTCTGACGGCACACCAGTTAAGCCGATATCCATATGGCAAGATGCATTGAATAGCGAATCAAAATTCTCTTATTGTAAAACTTGGAAAGGACCCTGATTTATAAATCCTAAACAGGTCTTTATATTGGTCAATAGTTTTGTTTAATTACTGGAAAATACTGGAAGAGTTGGTTGTTATGGAAGAGGGAAAATGTCCAGTTATGCACGGAGCACATAGTACAAGCAATACAGGTATGAAAAATACAGATTGGTGGCCAAAGAATCTAAATTTGGCCATTCTTCACCAACATGATGCAAAATCAAACCCTATGGGAGTTGATTTTGACTATGCAGAAGCCTTCAAATCTCTGGATTATGAAGCATTAAAATCCGACCTCCATGCACTAATGACCGACAGCCAAGATTGGTGGCCAGCAGATTATGGCCATTATGGACCATTTTTCATCAGAATGACATGGCATGCAGCAGGAACGTACCGTACCGGTGACGGTCGAGGTGGTGGCGGTACCGGAGCCCAACGCTTCGCTCCTCTCAACAGTTGGCCGGACAATGGGAATCTTGACAAAGCACGTCGACTCCTTTGGCCTATCAAGAAAAAATACGGCAACAGCATCAGTTGGGCTGATTTATTGATACTTACCGGCCAAATAGCAATCGAGTCGATGGGAGGACCCGTCCTAGGTTTTGGAGGTGGCCGACCAGATATTTGGCATCCAGAGGATGACATTTACTGGGGTAGCGAAGATGAATGGCTTGGTGACGATCGATACGGAGACACTCGTCAAGATTTGGAGAACCCTCTCGCAGCCGTACAAATGGGATTGATCTACGTGAATCCTCAAGGTCCAAATGCGAATCCAGACCCACTACTAAGCGCTCAAGATATTCGAGAAACCTTTAGTCGAATGGCTATGAATGACGAAGAAACCGTCGCACTCACTGCTGGAGGTCACACCTTTGGTAAGGCTCACGGTGCAGGTCCAGAAGACCATAAGGGACCAGAACCCGAGGGAGCAAACATTGAGGAGCAAGGATTCGGATGGACGAGCGACTATGGCTCAGGAGTAGGTAGAGACACCATCACCAGTGGCATAGAAGGTGCTTGGACAGCGAATCCTATTCAATGGGATAACGGATACTTTGACATGCTCTTTAAGTACGAAGATTCGTGGGTGCTTGAAAAGAGCCCTGCTGGTGCTCATCAATGGACGCCTTCAAACCAAGAGGATATTGACATGGCACCTGATGCAGAAGATTCCAACATGAAGGTTCCAACAATGATGACGACCGCAGATATGGCCATGATAAGAGACCCAGAGTACAGGAAGATTTCAAAGCACTTCCATGAAAATCCAGATGCATTTGCTGATGCCTTCTCACGAGCATGGTTCAAGCTTCTTCACAGAGACATGGGGCCAAAAGTTCGTTATCTGGGGCCTGATGTTCCTGAAGAAGATTTCATCTGGCAGGACCCTGTAACTCCTGGGTCAACATCATACGATGTGAATTCGCTCAAAGACGCCATAAAGAGTTGCGGACTTTCAATAAGTGAAATGGTAGAAACTGCATGGGCAAGTGCGTCCACATTCCGTGGTTCAGATATGAGAGGAGGTGCTAACGGCGCTCGAATTCGACTTGCTCCACAAAAGAATTGGGAGGCTAACAAGCCTGCTCAATTATCAAAAGTTCTCGCCGTTCTTGAACCGCTTGCAGCTGCCCATGGTGCAAGTGTTGCCGATACCATCGTTCTAGCCGGATGTGTGGGCATTGAAATGGCAAGTGGAGCAAACGTACCATTCTCGCCAGGTCGAGGTGATGCTACAGAGGAACAAACTGATGTTGCATCATTTGCGGTTCTTGAACCCGTCCACTGTGGTTTCCGAAATTTCTTGCTGAAGAACTATGCAATAACACCAGAAGAAATGATGCTGGACAAAGCACAACTTCTCGGCCTAACGGCACCTGAAATGACTGTTCTTGTTGGAGGAATGCGATCTCTTGGTGTCAGTTCAGATGAGCGAGGGATTTGGAGTGATAGCAACAAACTAGATGCTTCATTCTTTAGCACCCTACTCGACATGAATGTTGCTTGGACTCCAACTGGTAGCAACTCATATCAAGCAAAAGATAGGCAAACAGGGGCTGATGTTCGAACTGCCAGTCGTTACGATTTGGTATTTGGAAGCAATTCTCAACTTCGTGCTATTGCTGAGGTATACGCCCAGGATGATAACAATGACAAATTCGTTGCCGACTTCATCGCAGCTTGGAATAAGGTCATGAATGCAGACCGTTTTGATCTTGCCTAAATGAAAATAGCAACGTCTTCTAGAGGTTTTCTGATCAGATCAGGAACCGTCGCATCCTCGGAAGGGTATCCAACAGGCATGACCAACATGGCGTGTTCGTGAGCAGGCCTATCGAGTAAATCACGTAAGAACCCCATCGGTGAGGGAGTATGTGTGAGCGTTGTTAATCCCATATTATGAATTGCAGAAATGAACAGACCTGCTGCAATTCCACAAGATTCCATGGAATAGTAAGTCGGACCCCATTCCCCATTTATGCGAAGTCGCTTGCTTTGACGAAATAACACAACAACCCATGGCGCTGATGTGAGATGAGTTTTCACATAATCAGTGCCAAGTGGTTGAATAACTTCTGCCCATGCTTCTGGCATTCTCTCATCATAGGTTTTTTTTTCTTCGATTTCTGCGGCATCCCTAATTTTTGATTTTAGTTTTTGATCGTTTATGGCAACAAACGTCCATGGTTGGAGATGAGCACCTGAGGGTGCAGTACTTGCAGTTTTTATTGCAAATTCAATGAGTTCTCTCTCGACTGGTTCTTCGGAAAAATGCCTTGTAGTTCGACGATTGTCCATCAATGAGAAAAAAGATGATGCTTTCTCTTTCATTATATCTTTGCTAAATTTTTCGTATTGAAGAGGTAAAAACGGCTGAGAATCCTCATCATTCATGAGTGAACGAGGTTGAATGAACCTATGGTCATTCCCGATGTTAGTAAACATCCTTTCATAAACAATCGTACTTGATTGGGATGCATGGAAAGAAAGAATGTTCTCATCGTTGGTGGAATGAGTGATATGGCTTCGCCATTGATTGAGAAGTTAACTTCAGAACGCTTTCACATTATTTCGATATCCAGAGGAGATAACAATAATCCCAATGTTTCGCATATTCAAGGTGATGCGCTCGATGAGAAAAGCTATGAAAAAGCGCTTGAATTACTACAGGGTAAGTCGCTAGATGGCGTGATACACCTCGTAGGTTCGCTCACATTGAGACCTCCTCATGCATTATCTAAGGAAGCCTTTGAAGAAGTTATAGCAACAAATCTCGTCACTGCTTTTCTTAGTTTATCTAAATGTGGAAAATATATGCTAAGAAATGGGGGTGGAAGAATGGTATTTGTCTCAAGCGTGGCTGCATCTCTTGGATTGATTAATCATGAAGCAATTTCTGCTGCGAAAGGTGGTGTGGAATCAATGGTCCGCTCTGCTGCTGCAACCTATGCTCAAAGAAACATCAGAGTGAATTGTATTGCCCCGGGATTAACCGACACAAAAATGACCGAACAAATGGTCAAATCCCAATCCCAAAGGGACGCTGCCGTTGAAATGATTCCAATAAAGAGAATAAACATGGCAGAGGAAATGGCACGAACAATGGCATGGCTCATCAATGATGCCCCAGATAACTTAACCGGCCAAGTTATCCATCTTGATGGTGGAATGGCAAATCTTAGAAATTAAGTTAAAGAATCGACGATTTAATCAATCCAAGGAAGGGTGGAGAAGGTCGATTTGGACGACTCTTGAATTCGGGATGAAATTGAACGGCAACAAAATAAGGATGATTTTCTAATTCCAATATCTCACAACGCTGACCTGACTCATCCTTTCCAACAAACTTCATTCCATGGTTCTCAATTCGTTCGATATAATCTGGATTTACCTCATACCTATGACGATGTCTCTCGTATACTTGATCAACTCCACCATACAAATTTCGTATGTTTGAATCATTTACGAGGAAATTTGTTACTCGGCTTCCCAACCTCATTGTTCCACCTAAATGTGTTTTGGAAATTTCAGGCATGAAAATTACAACTGGATGTGGGGTTTTTTCGTCAAATTCAGTCGAATTTGCCCCCTCAAAGCCAAGAACATTACGACAAAATTCAATGGTAGCAACCTGTAATCCCAAGCAGATTCCAAGATACGGAACTTTGTTTTCCCTGGCGTATTTTGCTGCCAATAATTTCCCTTCAATCCCTCGATCACCAAAACCACCTGGAACCAAAATCCCGTCAGAACATTTCAAGGCTTGCCATGAATCATGGGTGCTATCTTCTAGATTGCTGGCCTCTATCCATTCAATCACTAATTGACGGTTTTCTGCATGTGCAGCATGTTGAAGACCCTTTATCACGCTCAAGTATGAATCAGAGAGACCTGTGTATTTACCCACCATCGCAATGGTTACTGTTTCATGACAATCATCAACCTGTTGAGCCATGGATTCCCATTGATTAAGAAACTCAGACCCTTCACAGTTAATACCTAATAACGAGCACATGCCCTGTTTTTCAAGAAGAAGCGGGACCCGGTAAATATTGGAAACATCATGTGCACTAAGCACTGCTTGAGTAGATACATGACAAAATTGAGCAATTTTTTCCCTTGTATCTAGAGACAATGGTGTTTCTGAACGACAGACAAGAACGTCTGGAATGATTCCAAGGCTCCTTAATTCCTTTACAGAATGTTGTGTTGGCTTTGTTTTCTGTTCCCCAACAGGCCCCATGACTGGAACTAAAGAAACATGAACGAAACAAATATTCTCTCTTCCGACTCTGAATTGAAATTGCCGCAGTGCCTCTATGAACGGGGCACTCTCTATGTCTCCTACTGTTCCTCCCAATTCAATGACGCAAGCATCTGGAGGTTTATCTCCATCAGTTTTTTTTGAGACATCTTCAATCCAATCTTGAACTGCGTCGGTGATATGTGGTATGACTTGGACTGTTTTTCCCAGATAATCACCCCTGCGCTCAGCCTCAATAACCTTAGAATATATTTTCCCAGTCGTGAGGTTATTTTCACTTTGTAAATTGATATCGAGAAAACGTTCATAGTTTCCCAAATCAAGATCTACTTCACCACCATCGTCTAACACAAAAACTTCTCCGTGTTCAAATGGACTCATGGTTCCTGCATCGCTGTTCAAATACGGATCGATTTTTATCGAGGTTACTTGTAAACCAGCACTTTTGAGTAGTACGCCAATACTACTGGCTGTAACTCCTTTACCCAATCCTGAAAGGACCCCGCCCGAGACAACAACGTACTTCATGCCCTCAACGGGATTAACATCGGTCGCGTCCAATAGATGAACCTTGGGGTACAAAATTGTGTAAGCGTGAGAAAGTTATATTCCATGAGAGAAAAATAAGTTTAATCAACTTCAAATTCAAGTATAACTTTTCCACAATTCCCATCGCTAACAATCTTCATCGCCTTTTTGAAATCATGGTATGGAAAACGATGTGTGATAATAGGCGAGGGATCAAACCCAGCAGAAAATAATGCATGCATTTTTTCCCAGGTACCCCACATTTTTCGACCGTTGATTCCTTTCAAGTGAAGGTATCTGAAAACGATATCATTCATTGGAATATCAATTAACTCATTGCCATAAACGGATAAGACATTCAAATATCCGCCCATTCGTGTAGACCGAATTGCATTTTTTATCGCCTCAGGTGACCCAGAAAATTCACATGAATTATCAACACCCCTTCCATCAGTCTGTTCAAGAATGGAACGAACGACATCATCATCCTTACCAAGAACAACATCTGCACCAAGTCTTGTTGCCAAATCCATACGGAATTTGTTATCCCAGTCCACGGCGATGATTTTTTCTGCTCCCATCATTTTTGCAACCATTACACTGAATAATCCGATAGGACCTAAACCATGAATAGCGATGGTTGAACCTTCAACTGGGCCTCCTGTAAGTGTATGAATCGCATTCCCAAGTGGATCTTGTATCGAGGCGAGAGGGAGAGATAAATCAGAAGGATTCGTCCGTGCATTGATAGAAGGTACGCAAAAGTAAGGTGCAAAGGCCCCATGTTTATGAACACCGAAAATAGAGCCATTCTCGCATACATGAGCATTCCCTTCTTCGCAACGTGGACAAGCCCAACATGCAATGTGGCATTCAATACTAACTTGCTCTCCGATTCTGTCCTCTACGCCTTCGCCAACACCGATGATTGTCCCACAGGTCTCATGGCCGGTGACCGTCCCTAGGTCAACGTTTGCTCGACTCCATTCATCCCATTTCCATATATGTAAATCTGTCCCGCATATACTTGTAGAATGCGTTTTTACCAAAACCTCTCCATGTTTTGGGACTGGAACTGGTAACTCTTTTTGCAAGAAACCATCAGGTCGATCTTCTGCTTTGACCCATCCCAACATTGTGCTTGGGATTTCGGACATAAGGTCGGGTTATCACGGCCGTTCTTAGGACTTCGCTCATCTCATGCCATTGGATTTTCAAGTCTTTCTTGTACATCTTCAGGAATTTCTGCATCCTGTTGAGCCCACAATATGTCATCTATTCTCAAAACGGAAATAGCAGCTTCATTACCACCCGTTATGATTTGAGAGACGACCGAAAAGAGATCATACACCTTTCGTTTTACAGAACAATCAAATGATTTATTTTCATGATTGATACCGATTGTGGAACCCATTTTAGATTGTGAGGATGTAAGGGAGAGAATGGAATCTGTTGGATCCATCCCCGCATTTTCTGCCAACGCTCGGGGAATGATTTCAAGGGCGTCAGCCCAAGCTTCAATCGCTAATTGTTCTCGTCCAGGGATGGTCTCAGCGAAACGTCTCATGCTGCGAGCAAGAGCAATGTATACTGCTCCAGCACCTGGAAGCACAGATGGATCGGTTCTCATCTGACATGCGACCCCGAGGGCATCGTCAAAGCAGCGCTCTACTTCTGCAACAACCTCATCAGTGGTACCTGTGGCCATGAAAGTTGCTCCTTTGCCTTGTGATTCTAAGATCCAATAATTCACACCACCGATTTGTTCTTGTTTGGTGGAAGTAAATTTACCGATATCCTCTTTCCTCATTGATAATACATCGTTAATTAACGAGGCACCAGTTGACTGGGAAATGAGGTCTAGATCATTTTTCTCCACCCTCCGATATGCCAAAATTCCATTTCTGTAAAGAGATTCTCTGGCTTCATCATCAATGCCATCTCTGCAAACAACCAACTGAATCCCGTGGTCTTTTATTTTCTCAACTATATTTTCAAGTCGTGAAATTTCTTGTTTTCTGAATGCTTCTAAAACACCTGTAGATTCAACCTTGATTTTCACATCGCTGGTCAAACTCTCTCTTTCGATACCACCATCTATGAGTAATATGTTTCCGTTACTTAAGTTGGCATTCATCTCTGGATGTACACACGTCTTCGCAACCATGAGGCCAGAAATTAACTTGGTTCCAGAAACTGAATTACCAGTAAGTTGAAGCTTTTTCACACGTGTGGAATCTGATTTGTTGCTTACCTCGTCATAGATGCTATCTGCTGCTTCAACGGCAAGTTTCGAGAGTAATTCTCGACTTTCTGAGTTAAGTTTACCTTCCAACACCGTGCGAACTACTTCCATAGATGGTGCTTCTAACTTCAATGAATGTAATTCACTCATGGCATAATTCTCGGCCATGGAATATCCTCTCGATACCACAGATGGATGAACTCCCTGAGATACAAGGTACCAAGCATTTCTCAATAATTCTGCACAAAGTATCACTGTGGAAGTTGTTCCGTCGCTTACACTCTTTTCTTGGGTTTCAGAAGCTGAAATAATCATCTTAGCAATTGGATGTTCTACTTTTGCTGTTCTCAATACAGTGACTCCATCATTTGTGACCATGGTCCTACCTTGATTATCGACCAATAATTTGTCCAGACCTTTTGGTCCAAGCGTGCTCCTGACTGCCCCTGCAAGGGCCAAGCCTGCGGCCACATTTTTCCTCAGGGCGTCATGGCCCTGAGTTCTTTGAGTATCCTCAAGGATTGAATTCTCGCTCACGGCCCTGCGACTTGCTTCTCAGACTTAAGTCAAGAGGATATGAAGAGTTGGGTTCATATATGACCTGTTCATACGACTATACAACCGATGGTTAAGTAGTGGTGGCAAAATGACAAAAGATTGGGAAAAAAATCTGCTTCGTCAACTTGCAGAAATGCTACGAAAGATGGGTATGAAAGTCGATGAGGATCAACTAAAAGGTCTGCTTGAACAATTCCGGGACAAATTTGATGCCATGGGTATCGACGAAGAAAAATTAGCCCGAGGAGAAGTAAATTTTAATTTCGACATGCAAGACTTTTCCAAATTCTTCGCCTCAGGCATGTCATTTGACAAATTCCTGTCCAATCTAGGAGTTGATGTTAAAATTGGGGCTGAGCCAGTTGAGATAGAAGTCCCTAATGAACAAAATTTCAATGCTGACCTCATTCGTTTACCGGTCGAGGACGTCTACTTGAGTGGATGGAACATGTCGGTAACCGTCGATCTTGCTCTGAAGATTAATACTGAAGAAATTGAAGTTGCACTTACCAATGGTGGAAGTGTTCTCCAAGTAATCGAGAACCCAGTTGATCCCCCGCTGGTATCCATAGAAATCCCACATCAGTGCGATGACGTCGTCAATTGGAGCCTGAATAATGGAATTCTCGATGTAACCCTAAAACTCTCACCACAAGGGTCTGCTCTCAAAGAGCAAGAAAACAATGACTCTGACGATTCTATTCCCGACATACCTGATGTCTCACTGGATTTTTCCGATGATGACGATGAAGACGATGGCGGTATACCAATTTTGTAGGTGAAAAAATGGCAAAAAAAGGAGTAATTGGAATAGACTTAGGAACAACAAATAGCTGTGTTTCAGCAATTGAGAATGGCGAAGCAGTCGTCATCCCAAACGCAGAAGGTGCAAGAACCACTCCTAGTGTGGTAGCTTTCGCAAAAGATGGTGGTGAAAGATTAATTGGTATCACAGCAAAGCGTCAATCTGTCACTAATTTTGACAGAACCATCGCCTCAGTAAAGAGGCACATGGGAGAAGATTGGAATGTGGAAATTGATGATAAATCCTACACTCCGCAAGAAATTAGCGCTTTCATTCTTCAAAAATTAAAAGCCGATGCTGAGGCATATTTGGGAACTGAAATAAACCAAGCAGTCATTACCTGTCCGGCATACTTTACCGATGCCCAACGAAAGGCAACAAAAGATGCGGGACGCATTGCAGGATTGGAGGTTCTAAGAATCATCAACGAACCAACCGCTGCTGCTCTGGCTTATGGTGTCGACAAAGACGAAGATCAAACAATCCTAGTTTACGATTTAGGTGGGGGAACATTTGACGTTTCTGTCTTAGAAATCTATGATGTTGACGGCCAACCTCAGATTGAAGTCAAAGCAACTGCTGGTAACAACAAACTTGGAGGAGATGATTTCGATGAAGCCGTCATTCAATTCCTCATATCGGAATTTAAGAAAGGAACCGGTGTAGATTTGAGTAAAGACATACAAGCCATGAGCCGACTGAAAGAAGCAGCAGAAAAAGCAAAAATCGAATTATCTGGAACTGGTCAAACACAAGTTAATCTCCCATTCATTACCATGAGCGATGGCCAACCAGAACATCTAGATATTACACTAACAAGGGCGAAATTTGAGGAACTCATCTCAAAAATGGTCGAAGACACCATGAAACCCACACGTCAGGCTATGAAGGATGCAGGATTGAAAAAAGGCGATGTCGACAAAGTTATTCTCGTTGGTGGCTCAACAAGAGTCCCCGCCGTACAAACAGCGATCGAAAAGGAAACTGGTATTGCACCTTTCAAAGGAATTAATCCTGATGAAGCAGTGGCTATGGGTGCAGCACTTCAGGCGGGCATCATTGCCGGTGACGAAACTGTTAGTGATGTCCTCTTGCTAGATGTAACCCCTCTAACCTTGGGGATTGAGACACTCGGTGGAGTTACAACGACAATGATTGAAAGAAATACCACCATCCCAACAAGGAAATCAGAAGTTTTCTCAACTGCTGCTGACAACCAGCCAGCCGTTGAAATCCATGTACTGCAAGGCGAAAGAGAGTTTGCAAAAGATAACGTCACTCTTGGCCAATTCCATCTTGTTGGAATCCCTCCGGCCCCTAGAGGTACACCTCAGATTGAGGTGACATTCGACATCGATGCAAATGGAATCGTCAATGTAAGTGCCAAAGACATGGGTACAGGTAAAGAACAATCCATAAAGATTGAATCTTCGACAAGCCTAACAGAAGAAGAAGTGAAAGCAAAAATTTCAGAAGCTGAGACGTTCGCTGAGGAAGACAAAATCCGTAAGGAAAAAGTTGAGATGCGGAATATGGCAGATCAAATCGTTTACCAGACAAGGAAAACCATTGAAGAGGCAGGAGACAAACTTGCAGAAGAAGATTCTGCTCCAACCCTTGAAAAAGTCAAAGAATTGGAGGCGATGATTAGAGATGATGATGAAAAATTGGTCGAACTTGAGAACCTTGATCTGGCCGGCATACAATCAAAAATCAAAGAAGTAGAAGAATCAATGCATGCAATCTCTGCAAAACTCTACGAAGCCGCAGCCGCTGAAATGGCATCACAACAAGAGGAATCAGATGACCAAGGTGTCGTAGATGCTGATTTTGAGGTCGTGGAAGACGAAGAAAAAGAAGATTGATTTTTCAGTCTCAATCAGTTTCTTGAATTTCCATCAGAGTAACACCGCCTTCTACCTGATCATTTGCTTGATAATATAAGGCTGAAACCTCACCATCCAGTGGAGAAACTATCTTGTGTTCCATTTTCATTGCTTCCATAATCATCAATGGTTGGCCGGTAGTAACCTCTTGTCCCTCAACAACGAGAACCTCAAGAATTTTCCCAGGCATTGGCGCAATAAGACCACCGGTTTCATCTGCCGTATTCGCTCCCTGTTCAACATATTCTAATTTCAAAATTTGGCCAGCAATGTGCACCCACCACTCATCCTTGTGATTTGCAACAGTAACTTTCAGCCTTCGACCATTCACGTAGGCCCACATGGTTTTTGGAGAATATTCAAGCTGCATGTTTGATGAAGAAAAGTTCGTTCCAGACTTCTCAATTTCTAGGCTGATTACTTCACCATTGAAAGAGAATTGCATCATGGAAACCTCCCTGATAAATTTTCAAATGGTGTTGGAATCTCAGAAATGGTGCCACTTGATAGTTGACGATTAGCCCCCATGGAATGTGAAGCATAGGTCGCCAGATATGCCAATTCAATCATATCAGAAGGTACTTCTTCATCCCAACCATCCGGCCAAATCGCTTCCACCATATCCGTAGTGGTCCGTCCAGCAATCACGTCTGCATGCAAACACAATGCTCTCAGAAAAGTGATGTTAGTGATACAACCCAAAACCACAAAATCCTCGAGCGCACAACGCATTCTTGCCAATGCCTCTTCTCTAGATGGTGCCCAAACGATTAATTTTGAAAGCATCGGATCATAATTTGGAGTTACTTCATCTCCTTCCCTAAATCCAGTATCTAAACGAATACCAGGGCCTTCAGGCGGCTGAAAACAGAGTAATTTTCCGGTTGCTGGTAAAAAATTATTTTTTGGATCTTCCGCATAGAGTCGGACCTCGATGGCATGTCCTCTCATTTGACAGCCTTTTATCGACATCCTTTGGCCTTGAGCAATACGGATTTGTTCCCTTACAAGATCGACACCGGTAACCATCTCAGTCACAGGATGTTCAACCTGAATTCGAGTATTCATCTCCAAAAAGAAAAACTCACCATTTGCTGAAAGGAGAAATTCAACGGTACCAGCGCCGACATAGTCAACGGCTTTTGCCGCATTAATTGCCGCTTCTCCCATTGCCTCCCTTAGTGTATCATTCACAGCAATACTTGGAGATTCTTCAAACACTTTCTGGTGACGTCTTTGAACAGAACATTCTCTTTCCCCAAGATGAATGGTGCTACCATGCTGGTCAGCCAAAATTTGTATCTCGATATGTCGACTACCAGCAAGAAGCCTTTCGACATATATTCGGTCATCTCCGAATGCTTTGAGTGCTTCTCGTTGGGCACTTTGAGCAGCAGATTGAATTTGATCTTCGCTATGGACAGCTCTCATTCCTTTTCCGCCACCTCCAGCAGAGGCTTTGAGTAATAGTGGGAAACCGACACGTTTGGAAGCCATAACAATTGCATCGATGCCTCCTTCAATTTCTTCTCCAGGAATAACAGGCACACCAGCATTTTTCATGGTTTTTCGAGCCGTCATCTTATCGCCCATGAGGTCTATGGCCTCGACTGATGGACCCACCCAAATGATTCCGGCATTCATCACTGCTTCAGCAAATTCTGACCTTTCAGACAAAAACCCATAACCGGGATGAATGGCATCTACCTTGAAATGCCTCGCAATCGAAAGAATCTGTTCAATATCAAGATAGGTGTCTCCAATCGTTTCACCATCAAGTGCTACAGTAATATCTGCCATTTCCGTGAATAAAGAATTAGCATCATCTGGAGCAAAAATCGCCACAGTTTCGATGTTAGCCTCTCTACAAGCCCTTAAAATTCGACAAGCGATTTCGCCTCTATTGGCTACCAAAAGCCGTCGAATCATGCTTATTCCTCCAGCTTCCAATTTGGTGCTCTCTTTTCTAAAAATGAAGAAAGGCCTTCTTGACCTTCCATGCTACCTCGCATTTTGCTTGTGTAATCAAGAGTCCACTCTCTCAAAGCCTTATCATCGAGATGCCATCGGTCGAATCCAATGGTCAATTCTTTTGCACTCGTGACGGCACAAGGTCCGGTGGAAAGCACTTCACGGGTCAAGGAATCGACACATTCTGAAAATTCCTCCAGTGTATCTACTATCTGCTCTACCATACAAATACGTAATGATTCCTCAGCACCTATACGACCTGCCATCATTGCTAATCTTCTGAAATTAGCACTTCCAACTCTTCGATAAACATAAGGACCAATGACTGCAGGCAGAATACCTAATTTGCCTTCAGATAAGGCAATCTTTGCAGTCTTTTTCATGATTACATGGTCCATACATGCAATCAATCCAGCTCCACCACCCAATGCAACCCCTTGTATCAAACCAATTGTAAAACATGGATGAGACCAAAGTTGATTGAAAAGACGATCGAGTTTTTCTGAATCCGCACGATTTTCTTCAATTGATTTTGCTCCAGCATCTCGCATCATGTTGATATCTGCTCCCGCGCAAAAGTGCTTTCCTGCTCCTGATACTATCAAAATTCGAAAATTGTGGTTTCCATGCTCATCATATAGTGATTGATTGTAACCAACTGAATGATGTGCACTCCACTCAAAAACTTCAATCAACTGATCGATTAACTCAGGATTGAGTGCATTATATTTTTCAGGTCTATTCAATTGAATATTTAGTATTGAGTTCTCGATAGATAATGATAACAAATTTGCTTGGGGCATTTCTTTCATGATTCCACCTACATCCTGAATACGCCGTAGCCCGTTTTTGGCAGAGGGGCTCTTTCACTAGCCGCAAGGGAAAGACCGAGTATGTCTCGGGTTTTTCTCGGATCGATAATCCCATCATCCCACAGTCTTGCGGTTGAATAATACGGGGAACCTTCAATTTCATACTTTTTGAGAATCGGTTCTCTGAATTCCTCTAACTCCGAACCTTCCATTGGACTTTTTCCTTCTCTTGTTCGCTGATCTTGTTTAACGGTCGTCAAAACATCGGCTGCTTGAGGACCACCCATCACAGAAATTCGGCTATTTGGCCACATGAAAAGAAAGCGAGGATCGTAAGCTCTACCGCACATTCCATAATTTCCAGCACCATGACTTCCACCGATGATTACCGTAAATTTAGGCACTGGGACACAAGAAACAGCCGTCACTAATTTGGCTCCGTCTTTGGCGATGCCACCAGATTCATACTGCTTGCCAACCATAAATCCCGTAATATTTTGAAGAAAAATAAGAGGAATCTTTCTTTGACCACATATCTCGACAAAATGGGCTCCTTTTAGGGAGGATTCACTAAACAAGATGCCATTATTTGCCACAATACCTACTTTGTAACCATGTATTTGAGCAAAACCACATACAAGCGTGGTTCCATATCGAGGTTTGAATTCATGAAAACGGCTACCATCAACAATTCTGCTGATGATTTCTCTCACATCTACACTTGTTCTGTTATCCTCTGGAATAATGCCTAAAAGATCGTCTGGGTCATGAAAAGGTTCTTCAGAAGTCTTTTTTGAAAGATTTCTTTCAGAATTGTCCGGTAAATTTTCAACGATATTCCTTACCATTCTCAAAGCATGCTCTTCATCTTCTGCGAAATGGTCGGCTACACCGCTATGCACCGTGTGGACTTCAGCGCCACCTAATTCTTCAGCGGTTACCTCTTCCCCTGTTGCTGCTTTCACCAATGGAGGACCTGCAAGAAAAATAGTTCCATTGCCTTTTACGATGACAGTTTCATCACTCATAGCAGGAACATAAGCACCTCCTGCAGTACAGGACCCCAAAACTGCTGCAATTTGAGGGATGCCATCTCCACTCATTTTTGCCTGATTTCGAAAAATCCTACCAAAATGGTTCACATCCGGAAAAACATCATCCTGCATTGGCAAAAAGGCTCCACCTGAATCAACCAGGTATATGCAAGGCAGGTGATTTTCATGTGCAATTGTTTGGGCTCTGAGATGCTTCTTCACCGTCATTGGATAGTAAGAGCCTCCCTTTACAGTGGCATCATTCGCAACAAACATACAAGGTTTGGAATGAACCAGACCAATACCTGTAACAATTCCCGCCGAGAAGGCTCTTTTATCGTACAAATCCCATGCTGCAAGTGAAGACAACTCAAGAAATGCAGAACCTGGATCAATTATTTTTTCGATTCGCTCCCTTGGCAACCACTTTCCTCTATTTCGATGCCTTTCGACATATTTTTCTCCACCACCCTCCGATACAATGCCTATTCGAGATGAAAGGGTTTCACAGAGGGTTTGATTGTGTTTTTGTCTCGCCAAAAAATCAGAATCTGAACGATTTACCTTTGTTGCAAGTCTGTCCATTTGGCCCCTCCTAATTCGTCCAGCAGACCAATGATTTTGAATTCACCGTTAAACACCTAAAATCAATCGGCCCACATCTCGTAACCCGGGAGCCATACCAACTATCATGACTGCTAATACGATTAACACGCGAAAATGCTGGTGTCGATATTCAACTCTGAGTTGCGAAAACAAGTAAACTATTGTAAAAACGAGAATCGCTTTTACAATCGCAAACAACCAAGCCCCTTCTCCCAAAATGTCCAAACTATTTCCATATTGAATAACAGCATCAGATACGGGGTGTTTTTCTGCGTATCCAAACCAATCAATACCCAACATGGTTGCTAATCCATCACATAACTGTCCAAATAACATACCAGCGACCATCGGAGTTGCGAGAATCGCTTTTCCAGATAGCATCTCGATTGCATGTTCATCATTTTCTGCGTCTTCCCATTCCTTAACCGTTATTCCTGGCGGAATAATTCCTGGTTCATAACCACACAATCGAAGATGTCGAAGGTCCTGAACTCCCATACGATAGACGAAGAAAGATACGATTGCAGGAATACCAACCGCTACGATAATTGGCATCAATACTGGGTTCTCCTTTGGCAAAAAACCACTTTCTTGGGGCCAAGGTGTCATTGTTAATTGCATCCAATGTCCAAACCCCGACACAAGTATTGCTGTAGCCATCACCAACATTCCTCTTGATACAGGGTGCCAATTCCATGTGTTATGAATCACGAAATAGATCCCCAGTAAACCAAGAATAACTCCCGACATCGCGAAGGTTGTGGAAATTTCCAATCGTCGCCATTCTGGTTGATACATGATACTCACAAAAAGAACATACATCAGGCCGAAAATTGCCAAAAGCATGACTTTTTCTTCGCCCTCTGTTCGACTATATTTGCAAGCAATATATCCCATTAATCCACTAAATATGAGCCAAAACGCCAGATGTAAATGTATGATTGGAGAAATGAACAAAACATCGGTTTTGTCGCCAAAAAAATCAGCATCTTCCAACACCCGTAATACTGGAGCAACACAGACCCAGGCAATAAGGGCCCACATCATTTTATCATCAGTTGGTAATTTCCATTTTCGAAAATATATTTGAAACACGATGACACAAAGAAACATGATAGCAACATACAAAGAAGTATTGACAAGTGTGTAACTGGAATCACCTGCAGCAGAACTGTCTTTCAGAATTGGATCCCAGATGTATATTTTGATGAAATCATCCCAAATGAATTCGGGAAAAAGAATGAGACCAAGCACTGTAGCAATGATAAGAACCCATGAAAACCTCAAAGTGAGGCGCTCAAAGAATGAAAGTTCTACCGCATGCATGCTTTGTGCTCATAGACATACAACATGATTGTTGTGATGGATTCTCACGTGTTATGAAGAATAAACCGAGTGTTGACTCTAGGCGTTACTCAGCCTTTCAATCAAATCGGCTTTCTTGCCAGATGTCGCTAATCCAGCGTCTGTGCAGCGTTGTTTGAGTTCGGCTACGGTTAACTTACTCAAGTCTTCATCGGCCGCATCAGTATTTTCTTCTTCATCAGTGCCTTCCGGAGTCATATTTCTGGGTTCATGAACCTCAATGAAAGATACCTTCCCTGCCCCGATCGAATCTCTCAAAGTAGTTACCATCCTGAACTTTATCATGGCTGCATTTGTATCAAAAAGCATCTGTTGGGGGACTGTAATAGAAATGTCATCTCCATCAAATTCCACTTCAAAGTCATCTAAACCTGTATTTGATTTCAACAATGCCTTCACTTTCTCTTCCTTGTCATCGATAACGGATACAATTCGATAATTGTACTTCAAAGTACGACCTGCCATTGGGTGATTATAGTCGATACGGGCTCGCCCTGCAGCAAGATAGGAAAGAATACCATTTCTTCCGTCAATAGATACTGGTCCACCCACATACAATGATTTGGGGTCTCGAACATACCTCAGTAGTTTATCAATCGAAATAGTTTCAATCATATTAGCATCTTTTTCGCCATATGCATCAACAGGAGCAATCTCAATTTCGATATCTTTGCCTACTTCAGCTTCCAGAAGGCTGTTCTCAAATCCCTGAATGAGTTGGCCTGAACCAACAACACAGACAAGTGGCTCATATGGCCGATTTTCTTGATGCATTTCATGCTCTTTTGCAACATCTTCTCTTGTCGTCTCGATCAATTCGCCTGAATCGCTATTGTACAAATCGTAATCTACGTGAATAATAGAACCTTCTTCCATGACTCCACAACCTAAAGGGGATGAGCCGGCGACCGGACACCCATTGATAAATAACGCGCTGGGAATTTAACAAACGTAGCCAGCGAACCAATCATCATAAGTACCCAACCAATCCATACAAAATGGATGCCTGTAAGGTCATAAACAGTTACTCTGACTATCATTTCCTGTTCAGAGTCACCACTCATGAGGGCTGTTGCTTGGGTACCATCCAGAATGAATACAAGATCACCATAGTATCTACTCATGATATCAATTTCAGACCGAGCACTGCTGGATATTACAAACTTGCCAGTACTATCCAATCGGTCAAAACGAATCAAACCAGGCATCACTTCACCAATGAATTCACCTTCACTATCACTCACGTTGATTGTGATGCCCACGAACCCGCTACCAACTTCTAAATCTTCAGTTTCAAATACAACGTCTGTGAAGGTGAAAATGTAGTCGCCATGCTTGTATGGCTCATTCTTTTCTAAGGTAATTCGATGACTTATGTCCCCCCTGTTGACAATAGTGGTTGAAAAAATATGGCCAAGAATAAGTAGAACCAATCCCAAGTGAACCATATGAGCTGCCATTGGAATCTTTTTGCCTTTATTTTTCACAATAAGCGAGATTATGGATGGAATGGCAAACAATGCGGGAATTAACATCAGCATCCCAATAAATCCTCTCGTGATTGTGGTCGACAATAGCTGATCCGCATTTCCACCTAATTTATTGCCCCAAATCAATGCCATAATCAGCGCTAGAATTGGTAATCCCACCAATAATTGATTGCGTTTAGGGTAATTTATACCAGCCCATGCAGTAAAAGCCATTAAAATAGCCAAGATAAACGGCGCTCCGTAGAGTTCATGAGCTGCGAATTGAATATTGTCGATGCTTGAAAGAAGAATGACAAATGTGAGCACTAAATAGAGACTAACAATCATAATTGGAGACCATAGTATCACTTTTTTTTGCCATGAAATATCTGATAATTGCCACGGCTTTTCACTCATTTCTTCGTTTTCAAAAAACCATGGTAACAAGAATAGAGTCATTCCCAAACCAGCAACATAGACATCGATCATACTTGACCACGCTGCGCTGAGGTGGAGCATAACTCCAATAGATGCCATCCCCCACGATTTAAGAATCGAATCCTCCAAAACCATGCTTATTGAGATAAATACTGCAATTAAACCAAGAAAAACCAATCCGTGCCAAGCAGATAATACAGAAACCGCTACCGGTAGCAACCATTTCTTTGAAAATTTTTCTGATTTCATAATAGAGTAAATCATTGGAGCAAGTGCAATAAGGATAAAGAAAAATGAGGGAATTGATTCTAGGTAGTTTGCACCAAAAATCCAACCCAATCCTGCAACAACAGGAGGCAGGAAAAACCAAGCATTATTAGGCCTCTTTTTCATTTTAAAACACACAAAGTAAGATGCCAAAACAACAAACATGAGAAGGTAAGTCATAATCTCTGCACCCGCTTGATCGTCTGTTTTCAACAAAACCATCCTCGAAAAAGCATCCGGTGGATCTGAGGCAGAAACATCTGTTACGAAGGTATGAACGCTACTTGCCCAAACCCCTCCTGCTCTGGTTACAAGCGTTGCAAATAACGCCATCATGCCAGCAAGAAAAGACAAACCAACCCAATGGTCTGCAGGAGTTTTACCAGGTCTGGTCCTTAGATGTAACATAATTACGAGAACAAGCCAAGGAAGCATAGACCCCGTTTCAACTGGATCCCAAGCCCAATATCCTCCCCAATCCAGCACAGTGTAAGCCCATAATCCGCCCAAACCAATACCTAAGGTTGAAACAAACATTGCAGGCCTTGTGATCTGTATCATCCTATCCTTGAGGAAATTTGTTTCCCAAAAAGCAGTTAGTCCAATACATGAGAGCATGATACAATATGCATATGCCAAAAATATCAAGGGAGGATGAATGACCATCAAATCTGTTTGTAATAATTCATTCAACCCTCTTCCTTGAAAACCCTTCGGAGTGGTTTGAAATGGCTCCATCATAGCCCCTAAAAAAAGTAAGGTTAGGGCGAATCCTCCCATGAACCTCAATCGGATAGAGGCTAGGAATTCGGATTCTCCAATCATTGGCTTTGCATACAAATGCGCTAGCAAGGCCATCCATGCTGCCCACAGTAACAGAGGCCCTTCTCGAGCGGACCACGTGGCTGCAAATCGATATTTTAGAGGAAGATTTTCTCCTCCGTTTGATGCTACATGAAGAAGTGATGTGTCATTGAGTATAAATGCAAAAGCCAGACCAAAAAAAGGTAGAGCAATGATGAGAGAAACCCAACGCACAAATTCTGGACGAAAAATCCAGAAGACTGACGCTATAATCGCTATTGGAATCAATAAAGAATACATGATTTCACCAACCAAAATGTTTAGCTCGACTGTATCCAAAGGATAATAATACACTGATGACCCTTTTTGTGTACAGCATTGGATGACGAATGAGAAGTTTACAACCAATCCACAATTTATCGAAAACGGACATGTTACCAAGTTCTTCAGGTAAACATCGCGCCATGTTTGACAATTCTTTGTCAGAAAGAGCGTACAAAGCATTCTTGCCCTTCAATATTTTTTCATAAGGTGGAAATCGCTTTTTCCATGCCCTCTCATAAGCGGAGAGATACTGTTTGGACAAGTCCTGTTCTTGGATAGCAGAAGCCAGGAGTTCTGCGGCTTCCCTACCAGACCAAAGCGCTAGATGAGATCCTCCTTCAAACAAAGGTGAAGTAAAACCTGCTGCGTCTCCAACTAAAATCAGGCCATCACCGACCGTTACAGAGCGCGGTCCGGAAATTGGAATTGTTCCTCCAAATGGTTTAATTTTCATACCTTCTTTTCTCCAAGGAGGATTTGTTGTTGGATTATCTTTGAGGTAGGTATCATCGATAAACTGATTCAGATATTTCACCGCTCCCTTTTTGTCGGTCGTTACCAATCCAACGTTCGCTCTTCCTTTTTCTTTGGGAATCATCCATACATACCCATGAGGAGAGTACTTAGGCCACAAATAGAAATCGAGATATCCATCATTTGGCACCTCAAGCATTTCATATTGGAATCCAGCAATCACTTCTACTTCAGAGGGCATTTTGAGTAATTTTGAGGCAACGCCGGAAACTCCGCTTGCATCTACAACCGCTTTACAAGTGATTGGAAACTGGTCCCCCTTTCCATCAATTTTCCAATTGGTAAATTGATTTTCCTTATTGTAAATTCTCTCCATAGATGTAACTCGGTGATTACGATGTAAATTCGCACCTTTTTCAATTGATTGATCGATTAACCAACGTTCGAATAAGTGCTTTTCAAGCACATATCCCGATTCCGTTAACTTCTTTTCAGTCCCGTCAGGAAATATCACACGAATGCCTTTACATCTCAATGCTATAACCTCCTCGGGCAAATCTAGATTGAGATTTTGTACCGCTAGGTCACTCAAGCATTCACCGCAATGAACGGGCGTTCCAACCTCTGGGTCAGCCTCAACTATAATCACGCTCAACCCCTTCCGTGATGCGGTGAGTGCTGCCGAACCGCCTCCTGGTCCCGCACCAATCACGAGAACGTCACAATCCGGCATGCTACTTGCAATTCCTGCAAGTCCATCAATCCCACGGATATTCACAAGGCTTCATTGGTGATGAGCATCAGGGGGGGGTGTGGCGTGGAAAAGCCTTGAAAGTTGGGTTCGGGATTTGGAGATTCGCGGTGAATTACTTCGAATAACAGAGCCAGTGGCAGTTGAATTAGAAGCGGGGGCAATCGCTGACAGACTGGTTAAAAACAAATCAAAAGCCGTTTTGTTTGAGAAACCAAAACTGCCTGATGGTAGCATCAGTCCATTCCCATTAGCGATGAATCTATTTGGAACACCTGAAAGAGTACAAAGAGCGCTTGGTGCTTCCCACGCTACGCAAATTGGAGATCGATTGGTTCAAATTATGAAGCCGGACATCAAGACTTTGATTCGGAAACCTTGGACTGGATTAAGTCTCCTCGGTGACGTTCTGTCCTTACCGCCAAAAAAGGTCCGAAAAGGGAAATGTCAAAGGCAAATTCTCCCCCCTGATATCACAAAGTTGCCGATTCCAAAAACCTGGCCTATGGATGGAGGAAGGTACATCACGTTGCCGTTAGTAGTCACTCGAAATCCGAAAACCAAAGAGCATAATTTGGGCATGTACAGGGCTCAAATTCATGGCCCAAAGGAAGTCGGCCTCCATTGGCAGATTCACAAACACGGCGCAGAACACGCGGAAGCTTATCCAGATGGTAAGATGCCCGTTGCCATATGCATCGGAGGACCCCCTGAACTAATCTTTAGCGCCATAGCACCATTACCTGACAACTTAGAAGAATATATGTTCGCAGGATTTATCGGAAAAAGACGCTTGAGAATTACAAAGGCCAAAACCCAAGATTTGTGGGTACCTGCGGACGCAGATTTTGTGATTGAGGGATGGTGTGACCCGCGTGAAACAAGAACAGAAGGTCCTTTTGGTGACCATTTCGGGTTTTACTCGCTCACTGGCCAATATCCAGTATTGAATATCACAGCAATCACGGCGAAAAGAAGCCCAATTTTGCCGGCTACAATCGTGGGCCAGCCTCCAATGGAAGATGGTTATCTTGGAGAGGCCATTGGAAAACAGTTTACTCCCGTGTTAAACTTTCAACATCGTGATGTGCTTGGCGTACACCTTCCTTTGGAAACTGGCTTCCACAATCTTGCAATCGTCCAGTCTAAGCAACGATTTCCTCGTCAAGCCAGAAAGACCTGCCTTGGATTAATGGGCGCTGGACAGATGATGTTTCTAAAAATCATGATCGCTGTAGATTCGAAGCCTGACGATCTTCATGCTCTTTTAGATGCACTCAACGATAAAGTCCAGCCGAGTAAAGACCTCATTGTGCTACCAGGCATGGTTGCAGATTCATTGGAAGCCGCAAGCCCCTACGAAAATGTTCACGATAAATTGCTTATTGATGCAACCTCAATCATCGAAACAGATCCACGCTCTTCTGCACAACCATTGGAGGGTTCAGGAACAGAATTAACGCCCGAATGGCGAAGAGGTGACGAAAAGACACCAGAAATCGCTTCAGAAACCATGGATTCAATTTTGCAATTAGAATTCGTTACTGATGCTATGAAACTACGTCCGAATATGATTGTCGTAACCACTGACATTGATGGCTCACCAAAAGCAAGAACCGGCCAGGATTGGCCGGACGAAGTCATGGCAGAGAAGCAGAGAAAACAAATTATTCAATTGAAAAAATCAATTTTACAATTAGATTCTAAGAATTCAATACGTTGGCTTTTTCTCACTGATAACGATTTAAATTTGCACGGGAATGGGATTCATAGGCGTTTGTTGTGGCAGCTTACCTCTCGGTTTGATGTTGCGCGGGGACTTTACATCGATGATGAAACAATTACATGGGATGCAACTATTCCAATCCCTTCCACGGAAGGGCCTCTGCCAACCAGACGCTGGCCAGCCATAACGCTCCATGACCCAGAAACCCTCGATTCCATCGAGAAATTTGATTTACCTCCTTGGCCAGAAAACCTCATGATGTGATTGAATGGGATTCAAGCAAGTCATGGAATTTGTCAAAATTGAACATACGCTCTTTTCTCTTCCGTTCGTGTTGATTGGCTACATGATCGCCCTCAATCAGTTTGACATTGACCCTGGCTTTGACTTGTTTTGGATTCTTCTCGCTGCAATTGGAGCAAGAGGTCTTGCGATGGCACTAAATCGGATTATTGACAGGGAAATCGATGCCCACAACCCTCGAACAATGAACAGACACCTCGTCACAGGAACCATGCGCATCCAGACTGCATGGATTCTAGCAGGAGTGTTCATGCTAACCTTAGTGATCAGTGCAGGCATGCTTAATCGGGTCGCATTGATGCTTTCATGGTTACCTGTAACGGTTTTTGTCATCTACCCATACCTCAAACGTTACACTTGGCTCTGCCATTTTTGGCTGGGACTATGCCTTGGTCTTGCACCTGCTGGAGCATGGGTCGCAGTTGCAGGAGACATACACGGCTGGGCATCAATTACAGGAGATTTTCAGAACCACTCACAATGGCTTTGGGCACCTACAATTTTTCCTGTATGCTTAGGCGTTGCCTTTTGGATTTCCGCATTCGATATTAATTATGCAAGAATGGATGCCGAACATGACCGAAAGCATGGCATACGCTCATTCCCCGCAACATTTAGCGAAAATACAGTCACTCGAACATCAATACAACTCTCTCTGATATGGTTTGCATGCTTTGCAATTTCAGACCCAGTTAGTAACGCCATATTCCTCATTGCATCGGGATTGATGGCGATTGCAAATATCTTTGTTATCTTACGCAGAGAGCGATTTGCAGACTTCCAAACCACTCTCTTCAGAGTTTCAATGGCAACAGGCTGGGTCCTACTTGCAGCATTAGGAGTTGGTTTCTTGACAGAACCATCTGCCTAGGGAAGATCAACCAAGAAGAAATGATTCTTCTATTATCATGATTATATCGCTGTAAAGTTGATGGGCCTAGGCGATGTACACAAAATCATGAACCCTATTATTGCCTCTTTATTAGAATTCAACAATGCTTTTGAAATTCCAAAACTCGAAAACCCAGGGATCGGTTCAAAAGAGTTAATTGAACTCAGGATAAAGCTACTCCAAGAAGAAGTCGCTGAGTATGCTGAGGCTGCACGAGGAGGCGATCTTGTTGAAGTGCTTGACGCTTTAGCAGATATTGCGTACATACTTGCAGGAACTGTGATTAACCATGGTATGCAACATGTTTTCGACGATGCATTTGCTGAAGTTCACCGCTCAAACATGGCGAAATTAGTCGATGGCAAGGTATTACGTAGAGAGGATGGTAAAGTGATGAAGCCTGAGAATTGGCAACCTCCCAACCTCTCTCAGTTTATCCCGTGAATTCATCAAATACCACCTCGTCGGGATGTTATGGGCGTTGCACTTGTCACAGGCGGAGGACGCGGCATAGGTGCAGCCGTTAGCCTAAAACTCGCTCGAGACGGATATGATGTGATGTTGACATACAATACCTCGAGTAAATCTGCCGAGTTAGTTGTAGAAGAGATAAGGGCAATAGGAAGGGATGCTGTCGCCCTCAATTGTGATTGTGAGGATTCGCGTGAAATTGCATTAATGGGAACTCATCCTTGGTTTCAACATGGTTTAGATGTTTTAGTTCTCAATCATGGCCGCTATGATCGTGTGCTGGCAGAAAAATTATCCATTAATCAACTAAGGAAAACCATGAATGTCAATTTCGAAGGTTCATTTTTGGTTTGGGAAACCATTCGTGAGTATTTGCATAACAATGCCCGAATTATTGTCATTGGAAGCCAACTTGGGACAAGAGGGAGTCCTCATGGTGCGGATTACGCTGCATCTAAAGCAGCCCTAGAGGTTTGGTCAAAATCGCTTGCAATGCGAGTTGGACAAACAGGCCAAAGAGTGAATATTGTTGCTCCCGGGTTCGTTGATACAGATATTCTCGCTGGAGATAGTGCCGAAAAAAGAAAACTTCGAGAATCGATGGTCCCTCTTGCAAGGATTGGTACGCCAACAGATATCGCTCACACAGTATCATTTTTGGCAAATGAAAACTCATCCTATGTTACAGGAGCAGTCATTCATGTAAATGGCGGATTGTACCTACCGAGGTAGATTACATGACGCTGAAAATAAATCTTTCAAATCGTGGCTTTACCAAAGATACCTCAATTGCTCAATTTAAATTACATGCCGAATATAATACTTCGGACGAGCAAGAAAAAGCAATTGAAAATTTAAAATTACAATTGGAAAATTCTCAAGAGCGTTGCGTTCTTCTCGGCGTCACAGGTTCCGGCAAAACATTTGCCATGGCCAATCTGATTGAGAAAGTGCAGATGCCAACTTTAATCATCAGCCATAACAAAACACTTGCAAGACAGTTGTATCTCGAAATGGCTAGCCTCTTCCCAGAAAATGCTGTTGAATATTTCGTAAGTCACTATGATTATTACCAACCCGAAGCATATTTGCCAAAAAGAGACCTGTACATTGACAAAGAGCTTTCAATCAACGAACGGGTTGAACAAGAAAGGTTTGCAGCGGTTGCTTCTCTTGTCACAAGACCAGATTGCATTGTCGTATCATCCGTATCGTGCATCTATGGCCTCAACCCCCCTGAGACTTTCCTACAGCATCATTGTCAAATTCAAATTGGAGATCAAAAAGAGCCCCAATCATTAGTTAAGGAATTAGTTGCCTTACAATATCGTCGAGTGAATACCGACATAGCTAGGGGGGAAATACGACTGAGAGGAGAAAATCTCGATGTCTGGATGCCCAGTAGAGATGATCCGATTCGCATCCAGTTTGGACTCGAAGGTATTGAACGTATTCGCGTCTGTGATCCTGTAACATGGGACGTCTTGGATGAGTTAGATGAAGCGTGGATTCACCCAAAAGAGTTCTTTATGACCAGCCCTGAAAGGCATGAGGCGGCTCTTGAAGCCATAGAATTAGAATTAGAAGAAAGAATTGCACACTTTAGGTCAAAAGGAATGGATTTAGAGGCACATCGGCTTGAGCAAAAAACCCAATATGATTTAGAAATGCTGAGAGAAATAGGGCATTGTACCTCGGTTGAGAATTATTCCATGCATTTTGACGGAAGAGACTTTGGGGAAAGACCATACTGCTTGTTGGATTTTTTTGCATCGAGCGCAGAACAGTTTCATGGAGATGCGAATAGATTTCTCGTCATCATGGATGAATCACATGTAACCCTACCACAAGTTGGCGGTATGTACAGAGGCGACCGAAGCCGAAAAGAAAACCTGATTGAACATGGTTTCCGCCTCCCATCTGCAGCAGAAAATCGCCCCCTAAAAATTCATGAATTCCAGGAACTAATTCCACAGATGGTATATGTCTCTGCGACACCGGGTGAAAGAGAGTTGAAGCATCTCTGTGAAATAACCAGACAACCGATTCCTAATGGTTTGCAGCACATTACTGGGAGAGGAGGCGTTTCCACACCAGCAGTAAACAAAAAACGTGAAGATGCAGAATCAATGTATGATATGCTTCAGATGATTGATGGTATTGTGAGAATGGAATTAAGACCAACAGGCCTATTGGATCCCAAAATAGAAGTCCGTCCAACTGAGGGGCAAGTCTCAGACTTACTTTCTGAAATCAACAAACGCATCGAGAAAGATGAGCGTGTACTTGTGACTGTGCTCACCATTCGATTCGCTGAAGAAGTCTCTGAGTACTTGAACAGCATGGGTGTCAAAGCACACTATTTGCACAGCGGCATCGATACAATAGAGCGAACAGAGATCATCAATGCGCTCCGATTAGGAATAATTGATGTAATCGTAGGAATCAATTTGCTAAGAGAAGGCTTGGACATACCTGAAGTAAGCCTTGTTGCTATTTTTGATGCTGACAAAGAAGGATTCCTTCGTAATGAGAGAAGTTTACTGCAAACGATTGGAAGAGCAGCACGCAATGCCGAAGGCCAAGTCCTACTCTATTCAGATAACGTCTCTAATGCAATGGCCGCTTCAATAAAACAAACTCTGGAACGCAGAGAAAGACAACATGCACACAACATCAAACATTCAATAACACCAACCACAATCAAAAAAGCAAAACCAGTTTTAGGAGAGGAAAATGAATTTTCGATGGCCCAAACGGGAGGTAAGAGGCTTACTTCAAAGAAAAGCGGTAAATCAGGTCATTCGGGCAATGAAAGTATTCTTCAAAGAATCCAAGCGGATCGCAGATCTGGATTAAAAGTGGAGCAGCCAATTGAGATTTTGAATTTTTCAATTGAAGAATTAAAATCTGAGATGAATACCGCTGCTGCAGAGTTAGATTTTGAGAGGGCAGCGATGATACGTGATTTGATGTATGAATTGGAAGAAGAACAACGGGAGATTGATGAGCCTCTTTGAACAGGCAGCATTATGACGATTGACCCTTCAAACTTCAATGAGGTCGTTCAAGATTATGAATTTGGCCCCATTACATCCCCAAAATCCCTTATCGATCAGATGTCCACATCAGGTGGTTTCACGGCTACAAAGCTTGCAAAAGCAAGAGACCTCCTTCGTGAAATGATTGATCAGAGTACCCATTCAAATCCTGATGAAACCCTTAATTGGCTATCATTTCCTGCTTGTTTGTGCGCAACTGGAACCAGGGGGTTCTTCGTTGAGGCTGTAAAAAGGAATGCGTTCAACATTATTTCTACCACATGTGGCACTTTAGACCATGACATTGCTCGAAGTTTTGCGAATTATTATCACGGAGCATTTGAACTTGATGATATCGAACTGGGGAAAGTCGAATTAATGCGATTAGGGAATGTTGTTGTACCAAATTCTAGCTACGGAGAGGTTATTGAAAGTGTTCTCATGCCAATTCTGGAGGACATAAGAAATGAAAGAATCAAATCAACTGGAAAGGAAGGATCCGATGTATGGCTAGGATTTGGAAGCATTCACCTCATATGGGAAATCGGAAAAAGAATGAAAGATGAGAATTCATTGATTTATTGGCTAGCAAAACATAAGATTCCTGCTGTCATTCCAGGCATAACAGATGGGAGCGTTGGAGCCCAATTATTCATGTTTAGGCAGAAATATCGCGACTTTCACATCGATACTCTTGCTGACCAACAGGTGTTAAGTGACCTGACTTGGGATGTTAAAACGTCAAATGCTCTCATGGTCGGCGGAGGAATCTCAAAACACCATGTAATTTGGTGGAACCAATATCGTGGCGGGCTGGATAGTGCAGTATACATCACTACGGCGCCAGAATTCGATGGCTCCCTATCTGGCGCCCGCCTCAAAGAGGCGATTTCTTGGGGAAAAATGAGAGCGGAAGCACCAAATGTATGTGTCGAAGGAGATGCATCAGTTCTATTGCCACTAATCGGTGCTGATTTGTTTAAAGGTGATTAAATGAGGACTTTGTTTCTAGCCCTACTGATAGTAAGTGCATCACTAACTGGATGCTTTGGTGAAGAAGAGGAAGCGGAAATGATTAAAGCCCCAAGCGTTTGGAATTTTGATAGGCCTGAACTGACATGGTACCATTTTCCTGATGCAGTAGATGCATGGGGCGATGAAGGATTTGAATTCAATGAACGAAATATGCCATTTGAGGCTACGGGAACCTATTACGGAATAGGGATGTCAACATTCGAGCCAACTATGGGGATTACTCAAACCGATACTATGGTGATGACGTCATGGGGCAATGGTCCTGCGGGTTCCACAGCTATTATTTCATGTGATTTGATTGGAATGTACGATGCTCTTTCCTATACTTGTGAAAATAAATATGATCCATTGATTCCAGTTCCAAATTCTAACGACCCGTACGTGTACGTAGACCCGTGGACTGGGCGAATTATGAAATTCGACATGCATGCTCTACTCGGAATGACTGTTGAGTGGTCTGATAATGATGGAGATTCATGGAGCCCGATTACAGTAGCTACAGATGTTCGCTCGGTTCAAGACCATCAAACCATTGCTAGTACAAATGCTCCAACTGGTTTGCACCCTACCACTTGGATGTTCTGCATTAATGGAAATGCACCTCACCCCTTATGTTCTGCCAGTTTTGATGGAGGTAATACATGGACTCCAGAATCCTCTGGAGCCCCGCTAGACTGTGGTTCGGGAGGTTTAACCGCTCATCTTGTTGGTAGCATAGATGGAAATTTCTATCGGGGCAACACTGGTTGTTCTGGCGAAGGTTATTCGGTTTACAGAACCACAAATGCCGGTATTACTTGGACCGAGCATGAACTACCAACTTCTGAATCTGGTACTGCTGATACTTGGAATGCTGAAGAAGCACAGGTTGAAGTCGATAGTGAAGGAAATGTGCATGCAATGTGGATGGGGATTGACAACATGCCGTACTGGTCTTACTCAAGGGACCAAGGAGAGACATGGTCTAATGCTACGATGATTGCTCCTCCAATCAACCTGTCAGGAACTGGATTCCCTGTAGTAGTAGCAGGTGATGCAGGGACTGTTGCGTTCGGATACGTCGGTGAGACTGAAGGAGATGATGAAATTTGGAATGCTTACCTGACATATGCTACTGATGCGTTCAACGAGACGCCATTATTGACTACTGTACAATTGAACGGAGATGACGACCCAATCGACACAGTCGCCGATTGTGGATATAACCGATGTGGAGGCCTAGGGGATTTCCTTGATATCAGAGTGGATGAATACGGAAGAGCTTGGTTTGCACTCTCTCACAACATAGCTGACATCGGTATATTCGCTACATTTGATGTTGGGCCAAGTCTACGCGGAGAGACAATCACGATGCTTACTCCAATGCCTGCAGGCGGGCCTCAAACCCTATGAATCAATTTTTTTGCGGCGACCATCTCGTGTTGCTGCTGATTATTTCAAAACTAACTCATTACACCGGCAAAAAAATGCATGAGTGCAACCCTTAGGTTCTGAGCAGGCCTCCAGCCTTGTCCATCTGATTTCAACAAAGCCTCATGTAGATCTGAGATTTTTGGCCTTTCATTCGTCGAGTTCGGGATAGATTTAACCCGAACGTTAGGCGGAGGTTTTGGTTCAAGAAGTTCAGAGGTAAACTGTCCTGATTGGCCCGATTTACTTCTAGACCACAGATGAGTAAATTCGTCATAAGTTTCCTCAATATTCCATGCGCGCCTACCGCAGACGTGCATGTTTTCGACTTTTTGAGCGTGCAATCCAAGGCGTGCAATAGCATCGGCAACGTCGCTTTGACCGACCCACCAATGCGTCCCTTTAGGGAGAGACATATTCCCATTAATCCAGTCGTGAAAAACTTTTGAACTCCACATGCTTTGGAAACCGTCCGAAATCATATCATGGATGATGAGATCCTTGCCAACCACCAAATCTCCTGGTGAATTGTCGAGACTGATCACGTAATCTCCATCACTCTCCATCAATTCTGCCTGCGTGTGTTTGATTAACGAAATATGTTGCTTAGAAAGTGATTTACACAAAGAGGAAGATACTTTTGCTTCAAGATATAACAAACGCTCGACAATTGATTTGGATAATGAACAAGTCCCTCTGACTTGAACTATCATTCCATCACTCAACAAGTGTTGAACTAAGGGATTGAGCAGCTGCATCAAACATGTTCAATGCTTCCCCAATTTCGTCGCTACTTAATGTGAGAGACGGACGAAGTCGAATCGATTCAAATCCGCTATTGAGCACCAAGGAGCCACTTTTGTATATGGCTTCTCTCATTTGATTTCTCTGAGAATTATTATCTAATGAAAATGCGCACAGAAGACCTTTGCCTCTAACGTTTGAAATGAAAGAGTATTTTTGTTCTAATTCGTTCAAACCTTTGAGTAATTCATCGCCCCTTTTTGCGGCATTTTCGACTAGTTTTTCTTTTTCCATTACTTCTAATTGCCATGCTGACCTCACCATATCAATGAGATTGCCACCCCAAGTAGAATTAATTCTACTACTCGTTTGAAATGGGTTGTCTTCATATTCCCTCATGCTATCAGATGCCATCAAACCACAAACCTGCATTCTTTTTCCAAAAGCGAGCATGTCAGGTTTAATCCCTGCATGTTCGTACGCCCACATTTTACCAGTTCCACCCGTTCCAGTTTGGACTTCGTCAACAATAAATTTCGCCCCAATTTCATGTGTGACATCACAAAGATTTCTCATAAATTCAGGTCTGAAGTGGTTGTCGCCTCCTTCACCCTGGATGGGTTCAATGATGATTCCAGCAATGGTATCAGGATGATTCTCGCCATATTCTCTAATATCATGTATGACAGAGGATTCTAAGCGATCGAGTCGTGAGTTTTCCTCTTCATCTAGTGGGAAGTTAATTTTTGGATTGTTAAACCTTGGCCAATTAAATTTGATAAAATTAGATGTTTTATTGGGGTCGGTATTGGTAGTTGACATCGTGTATCCAGAGCGACCATGGAAAGCTTCTTTGAAATGTCCAATTGAAATTTTTGATGATTCTCGCAATTCAGTTTTCCAGCAAAAGCCTTGTCTATTACACACGGATTTATCATCTACCAGGCCTTTTGCTTGCCTGTCATGCATTTTCCAGTCCATGGCAACTTTCATGGTATTTTCTACCGCTAAGGCACCTCCTGCAATCATAAAGAAATTATTCATGTGTTCTGGCATGGTTTGATTTGTGATGACATCCACCGCCCAAGCCATTTCCCTGGTGTAAAGATCGGAGTTCGCAATGTTGTTTATTGCGATTCGGCCGAGTTCTGATTGCTTTTCTAACATATCAGGATGATTCCATCCCAAAGGCATGGATGCGAAGCAACTAAAGAAATCAAGGAAGTTTTTTCCCGATTTAGCATCATGAAATCGATTGCCGGAGGATTTATCTAAATCGATTACGAAATCAAATCCATCGACTAACATGTGTTTACTGAGTGAATGATGTACATGATTCGGGTCAACCGTCATGGTTAATCCAAATGTTGAATGTTCATGAGGATATCGTTTGTATCTGTTACAGTTTTGTATCAAAATATGAAATTAAATTGGATTTTCAATTGAGGTTTTAAAATTTAATGAATCGTGAAATCCTAGTCAATCCATTTTGAGTTTTTGAACAAGAGAAGATGGATTCAATAGGGAAATATGAAAAAATAATAGATTTGGATTTTCATTTTGAACGAAAATATCCGATAATTTTTCAAATATTATATTGATAGAGTTAACATTATACGACATATTCAATTGGAAATTGAATTAAATTTTACAAATAGTATATATGGTGTCAATTTCACCAGCCATATATCCGAAAAGGATTGGAGATGGGAAAATTGAGACAAAATAAGTATGACATACAAGAATTGATACAACGTGATGTATACGTCAAAGATAAGAAAGTTGGAGTGATTGTCGGAGAAAGACATCATCCGAACGAATCGAGAGTACAATCGTTGCGATTAATGGTAGAGCCGACAGTGGCGGAAGAATTTATGCGAAAGCCTGCTGACTTTGCGCCTTTATCAAAAGAATTGGTACACAGCATCCAGGCAAACGGATCAGTAAGGTTGAGCAAATCGATGAGAGAGCTCCAAAGACGATGGAGAAATACTGTAAGAATTGATGAAAAATTGTACGCTCCTGATGAAATGCTCGATCGAGCCGTTCTTGATAACCAAGGATTAGAAATTGGAATCATCAAAGAATTACTTAAAGTGAAGAGAACCTACAGAGCCTTGAGAATAAAGACTAGGTTAAACATACAGATGCAATATGGTGTTGATGATTACATCAATATCCCTATTTCTGCATTGTCAAAAACCAGAGAGAGATTGGACGAGGTTGTCTTAAGTCGTGGATTTGATAAAGTTCTGCAGTTACCGTCATT
>PBHM01000005.1 GCA_002719395.1 Methanobacteriota archaeon
ATCCAAAATTGTGCTGAAGTTGCGACTCATCTTGATACGGCCATTCCAACACTTCTTGGCACTCCATTGCCCTCTGGTGTGCGACAACTTCCCGGAAATGGCGTCATTCGTACGCAAAGTAACGGACGTGAGGTTGTGAGAAAACAATTACTTCCAACCTACGATGTTTTTGATGAAGCTCGCTATTTTGAGGCTGATGATCGTCCAGGTATTGCTCGAACCATTGGAGGTTTGGATGTTGGTGTGACCATCTGTGAAGATGCTTGGCAGCATGCGAAGGCCACGCCGATGGATTATGAGTCAGATCCTATTTCTCAAATAGCGGATTGGCTTTCTCAAGGAGTCGCATTAGATGCAACGCTCAATCTTTCTGCATCTCCATACCATATGGACAAATTGAATACGAGAATTAAGGTAGCGAGAACGGCATCGAATACGCTTCAACATCCGTTTTTACTCGCCAATCAAGTCGGCGGAAATGATGACCTTTTGTTTGATGGAGGTTCATTAGCAGCATGGCCAGATGGTAGGGTCGTCATTGCACCTGAATGGCAAGAAGGCGTTTTGCTTGTTGATATTGATGAGCCAAAGAATAGCCGCTGGCTCGGAGAAGGAGATGTGAGTTTTCTCGACTCAAATGATGAGGCCATCATACAACAAGATCACCTTGCGGATGCAGTCATCACGGGCTTGAGAGATTATTGCCTTAAGTCTGGACTCAATAAAATTGTACTTGGGCTATCTGGGGGTATCGATAGTGCAGTAGCGGCTTGTGTTGCTTCTGCGGCTCTTGGCCCCGAAAATGTGACTGGATTTTCTCTCCCTTCTCGACATAGTTCNGCTCACAGCATTGTTGATGCGAAAGCCACGGCCGATGCGCTGGGGATTCATTATCAAGAAATTCCAATCGAATCACTTCATCGAGGTTCTGAAGACCTTCTCCAAGAATGGCTTCCTGCGGGGGCACCTATTGCTAATGAGAATATTCAGGCACGGTTAAGGGGTCTCATCATCATGGCATATGCCAATGCTTACGGCGCAATGGCAATAGCAACCGGCAACAAGTCTGAGTTAGCGCAGGGCTATTGCACCCTTTATGGAGATATGGCGGGAGGCTATGCGCCATTGGGTGACCTCTACAAAATGGAGGTCTATGCTCTTGCGAAAATTTTCAATGCAAGACATGGAAAGGAAGTTGTTACTCAATCGACATTAACCAAACCGCCGAGTGCAGAATTAGCACCGAATCAGATTGACCAAGATAGCCTTCCCCCATACGAAATCCTTGATGAAGTACTGCGTCTGCATATCGAGGAGGGATTGGATGCCACACAACTCCAAAGCAGAGGATTTGATGCATCCATGGTTGAAGTTGTTCTCGCTCGTTTATCTCGCAACGAGCACAAACGATGGCAAATGCCACCCGCACCGAGAGTTTCTCGGAGAGCTTTCGGGCAAGGTTGGCGCCAACCTTTAGCTGCTGAGCATCACTGGCGTCAAGATACCAACTGAATCCAATATCCTAGCCATTCACCAGTGGACCATGCGTGTAATTCTTGACCAACTCAGCAATGAGTTATGACCGTTGTGTGGAAGCATTCATGACCTTCTTTTACCAGCCTCACACATGGAGATACCTCCTTTGTTGGAATCCATGCTTCGTGGTGAGCGGGGTCAAGCCAAACAAATGGGGGCAAGATTGGTATTGGATATGGCGGATACCGCTGGTGCAGAATCACTTATTCCTGCAGTTCACGCCCATGTGAGTGGTGTTTCCGTCATCACCGGTGGACCAGGTCTGCGGCGCTTTCTTTCAGAAATAGCGAATACAGGAGACCAAGTAAGTATTCCAACAACACTGAACTCAGCAGGGTGTGATCGCCAGAAGATTGAGGAAATGGGTATCGATTATCCCTCTTTTCTCGAACTTCAGTTTGAAATTATCAAAGCATACGAATCTCTTGGAATTGAAGCCACATTGTCCTGTACGCCTTATGACCGTGGAATTGAAGCGGAAAGCGGGGCAGTAAGTTGGGCTGAGTCAAATGCAGTCGCTTTCGCTAACTCTTGGACTGATTTGGTAACAAATCGAGAGTCAGGGCTTTCTGCTTTGGCTACAGCACTCACAGGGTTCGCTCCAAAATGGGGTTTGCATTTAGAAGAAAACCGCCGTCCAAATATTCACGTAAATGTCACTGCTCAGTTAGAACGACTCTCGGATTTTTCTATTCTCGGCGATTGGATTGGTAAACAGATCAAAGCAGACTGGAAACTGCCTTTCGGCCCAATGCCGTACATTTCTGGTTTGTCGAAAAAGCTGAGTTTTGGACAAAGAAAAGCGCTCACAGCGGCCGCAGCCAATTACGGTTGTCCAATGTTGTGGACGGATGAGAATGCATTTTCTTCACCTAAAGAACAAATCCCAAATCAACTCATTTTCTCAGATGCTTCGCTTAATTCCAGATACGAGGAATTATCACCGAAATCAAAAGTTGATTTGGTGGTTATCGGTTGCCCTCAAGCAAGTTTAGAAGAAATACGGCACACTGCCGCAGCGGTTCGTACGCATTTGGAATTTGGAAAAGTCATCAAAGAAAACCGACTGTGGGTTTTCACAAGTGGATACAATTACGAATTAGCAAGCGCTGATGGTTCAATAGATCTCTTGGAACAAGCAGGAGTGCTCATTCTTCAAGATACCTGTCCAGAGGTCACACCGTATAATCGAAATTTGTATAATCACCTGCTCACAAATTCACTAAAGGCAGAACATTATCTCACCAGTGGTCTCAATCGCATACCAACTTCTGTATCAAATATTGAGACTTGTGTTCGTCACGCTTTTGACGAACACTTGTTGGAAGAACGTATTATTACATCTTCAAAGAAAAAAGAAACCTATTACGATTCAAACAAATCATGGGTGAATGAACCCTACCATTCAATAGGAAACGGTCTCAAAAGTCAAACCTCATTTGAGATATCAGGTAAAGCCTTAGTCACTGATATTCCAATTACTTTTCTTGGATATGTCAATCCACTCACAGGTGTAATTGAGGAAGAAGGCCATCCCTTAGATGGTCAAGCCATCGAAGACACCATACTCATTTTTCCCAAAGGCTCTGGTTCAACGGTCGCACCTTATGTTTTGATGGGCCTCGTCTATGAGAATAAAGGACCAAAAGCAATCATCACCAGGGATTTGTGCTCTTTGACATTACCTGCTTGTTCATTGCTGGAGGTGCCATATGCACATGGTTTTAGTCAAGATCCATGCATGAATATTAATTCAGGTGATGAGGTTCGAATGATAAAAAACGGTATAGAGATTCAACTAGAAGTGTTGCAAAGGGTGACTTCTTCATGAAAGTACTCGTGACTGGAGGAGCAGGATTTCTTGGTTCATCACTTGTTGAGAAATTGATTGAACAAGGCCACCAAGTGGCTGTTGTTGATGACCTATCACGAGGAAAAGCGTCTCAAGTCCATCCCGACGCAAAGTTATTCATTGCAGATGCGAGTGTCGAAGGCAGTTTAGATGAGGCTTTGCAATGGCTTGGAAGCTTAGACCTCATACACCATCTTGCTGCAATAAACGGAACAAAACGATTCCATGAACAAGCAGACCTTGTCATTAGAACCAACGTGAACAGCACCCATGTTGCACTTTCACTGGCTCAAGAACAAAATGCTCGAGTTGTTGTTTACTCCTCTCCAGAAGCTTATGGTGAAACCAATGAAATGCCACTTAAACCTACCACATGGTCTTCCTTCCCACCAGCATCTCTTCACCAAAGACACGCTTACGGAGCATCAAAATATCTTGATGAAGTTGCGGCTCATCATGCTGTTCGTGTGCATGGTTTAGATGTGAGAATCGTTCGGCCTTTCAATGCCTATGGTCCACGTCTTCTGGGAGATCAAGAAGGACAAGTCATTGCGATGATGTTTGCAAGAGCCATGCAAGGGGAGCCAATCATTGTGCATGGAGATGGTTCTCAGACACGATCATTTACATGGATAGATGATGTGGTTGACGGGGCATACAAAGCCGGTCAAATCAATGGATGTAACGGAATGAGTTTCAATCTTGGTCGTCCAGAAGAGGTATCTATTCTCGATCTTGCAAATCGCATTGCATCCCTCACCAAAACCTCCGTAATCCATGGGGAAGGCTATCCGGGTGATTCACTCAGACGATTACCAGATGTGGCTTCATGCCAATACCTTGCTTGGGAGGCTTCTACAAGCCTAGATGAGGGGCTCAAACTTATGTTTAACGCTCTTCAATAATATGATGCCATTCCGCAGGAGCAGGAGTAATTCTGCCCATCCCGTGTTGGCAAAGGACCTCTAATCCTTCGAGGGGTGGTTCGTTAAGTGCACAATCAATCGAGGTAATTTCAAGGACTGCTAATTCTGCAGTTGCCTCATAAGGTAATGTAATCCAGTCTACACATCGGCAGTGTAGAACTGCTTGGGTCAAAGGATGAACCGGTGCTTTGTGGTTTATTTCAATCCACTCAGAGTTCTCAGTTCGGCGAGCGCTGGTATCGATATCCCTTGCAGCATCCCTCGTACCTCCAAGAACTTGTAATTCGCAAACGCCGGTCGATTTGAGATTAAGTGCTGTGTCTCTGGCTCTTCCATCTCGAGATTTTGAAAACGAAACGATAGCCAAAGGGGGTGTGTTTGATACAACACTGACACTCGAGTATGGTGCGATATTTTCAATGCCATCTTCGTCTCGGGTAGAAATCATAACGAGCGGACGAGGAGAAATGAGGCCTGTGAGCCATTTGGCTCTAGTACCATGATCCATTTCAGTGAGGTCATGCGAATTCATTTCGCCTTTGAGTAAAGTGGGCAAGAACCAATGATCCAATTCTCCATCTTCAACTTCCTTCAGTGCATGTGCAGTGAAATCTCGATAGGTTTCCCATGCTTGAATCACTTCTTCCTCATCACCACGCTTTTGCTTTCTCTGGATGGATTTATCGGCATATTCAATACATTGCCGTAGAAATGACTTGACAGATTCACGACCCATGGCTATCCCTCTTTTCTTCGTATTCGCTTCTTTTCATCATGAATTTTGCGGGATTGCCGGCCCAGACTTCTTCATTCGGAATATCTCTCGTCACGACGGCACCTGCTCCAACTACGCATCCATGGGAGAGTTTTACCCCGGCAACTATTGTTGCTGATGCACCAATAACGACCTCATCCTCGACGATGACGGGGCTCCATTTCCCATTCGAGGGCGGATATTTATCATTNGTAATCACGGCACCGGGTCCAAGAAAACAGGAATTGCCAATAATGGTCTTGTCGGCGATATAAACTGAGCCTTGGACTCTTGAATCCTTACCAATTTCCACTTGATTACCAATATGCGAAAGAGCACCGATGTTCACTCGCTCACCTATCTTCAAATCTTTTCCCAAATGACATGGTCGCCATGCACGGCTTCCTTTGCCAAGATCAAAGTAATTTGACTCCTCAACCATTGATGCCCAACTCTCGCATAAGCATCTCAACATGGCCTTTGGCTTTTACATTGTATCTTGCAAAGGAGAGGACGCCATCTGCATTGATGACGAAAGTTGAACGAGAGCAACCCATGTATGTTCTGCCGTAGTTTTGTTTTTCACGCCATGCACCGAAAGCATGGTGAATTGTGAGGTCTTCATCCATCAACAAAGGGAAATTAAGTTCCTGTTTTTGAATAAAGTTGTCATGACTCTTTCCCGAATCCTTGGAAACGCCCAATACGACATAGCCAGCGCCTGATAATCGATTCATATTATCTCGAAAGTCACAGGCTTGTGTGGTGCAGCCTGGCGTTGAATCTTTAGGGTAAAAATACAAGATAATTGATTTTCCTTCAGATGCTAAATCATCAGAGGACCAACTGTTCCCTTCACTGTCAATGGCTGTAAATGATGGCGATTTTTCGCCTGCTTCTAGGTTTACTACTTCCGTCATGGTTAACGCAATCTTCCTTCCCCATTGAAGTCTTCGGAATTAAAATACGGGGTACTGAGCGCATAATATCAATTTATGCATAATGCATAGAAAAAAACAAAAACTGCATAACCTACCCATTATCCATCGATTCATTCATAATCCCCCTTGCTAACAATCCTCCATGGCAGCAGAGCGTATGTCTCGCCGGTGCCGTAAATACCTCCGAGACATACAGAAATCAACCAGCAGGTATGAACTGCAGGTTGTTGCGAGTACTATCCAAAGCGAATTAGATCGCCGAAACATCTCATACGATGAAGCTCTCACGCTTGGAAATATTTTGCAAACCAGAGCGGATGCAATGCCCGGCGACCAGATTGTCTATGCCGTTTCGGACCGAGATTCATATCGGCGTACCATTGAACTCTACCTCAAAGACGGCATCCTAACGGCTACAGAACAACTTTTGTTGTGGGAAGAGAGAAGGAGGCTTGGCATNACTGATGATGACCATGACCGCCTTCTTCAGCAACTTTTGNTGCAGTGGCAAAAAAGTGGCAAATCAGTAACTATTCACAATTTCCAGAGAGGAGGTGCAAAGGATGCGTAAGGAAAGCAAGAGTATGATTATGCTTGCGCTTTTTGTATTATCCNTNGCCTCGGTNGCGGTTTCTGCATCAAGTTCAAGCGGTCGAGCATCTCCTGATTTTGCGATTGATTCAGTAACACTAAACTTGGGTGCATCAGTTACAGACGCAAATGGTGATTTGAAACTCGCTCCAGGAGATCATCAATTGAGCGTTTGGGTGCGAAACCAAGGAACTGCCAGTGGTTCGCCTACACTTACGGTTGAGCACAATGACGGAACGAAAATAGTCGAAGATATGCCGCTGCAAGTACTCAACGCAGGCGCAGCCCCACTTAGTTTCCCGGTTCAGTGGATTGGAGCCTTGGAAGGGGCGAGCCAGTCACTTACCATCTCAATTAGTGAATCTGGTTCGGGTTGGACGGATTCCAATACGCCAAACAATGTTTACGTTCTCGAATTTGATGTTGAGAAAATTCACGATTCAGTGGTACTCGAACATAACATTCCTGATGATGACTCACTTGCTACTGACAATGAAGTTCGCCTGCNAGNCGAGCCAATCTTGTGGAATCTAACCGCTGTTAATGACGGAACAGTCGACACATCTGTAGAACTTTCAGCTGTATTTAGTGACCCTAATGGAGTTGAAGCAGATTTCATACCAACACCAGCAACAATTCTTCTCTCACCCGGTAACTTGGCTATTCCAGCAATTGCTCAAAATCTCTCTCTCGAAATTAGCCAACCTGCTGATTTATCTGCATTGCAATCATTGCAGGGTGGCTGGGATGTAATAATTCGGNTAACAAGTATGAGTGAAGTGAACCCCGGAGGCGTAACGGTAACAATTGCCCAATTCAAGGTTATATTTTCTGATTACAATGCGATATTGCAGCCTCCAGCACCCAGGCATGCTGATGAAGGCAGTACCATCGTTGTAACCTGGATGCTACAAAATCTTGGTTTGGGCGATACCTTTGATGTTCAAATTACCGATACGGCCAATCCTGCTGATTGGTATGACGTTGGGATGGACGGGACTGAATTTGAAATTCTTGAAGAAGAATCAAAACAAATTGCCGTAACCGTTGAGATTCCACAATCACCCGTACATCCTATCAATGCCATCACGCTAAGCCTTACAAGCCAAAATGCCAGCGTCCCATACACNATCACAGCGGATGCAATTGTATTGGTTGGCGAGGAATATAACGTGAGCATTTTTGCTCCCGCAGATGCAACTGTTCTACCAGGGGAAACAACAGGATTCAACTTTACTCTCACAAATAACGGTGACGTCCCGTCTGGGTATTATGTATCCGCAGGGTTCACAAAGAGCGCTGAAAATTGGGGCTTGAATATCTCAACGTCGCAAACTGGAATTATACAAATTGGTGAATCTGTAGAAATATTGGTTTCAGTGACGCCTGCGGATGTTTCAATACCGCTGAAGTCTGGTGAAAGAAATCAAGTGGGCGATGAACTCAATCTGTGGCTGGAGGCGAGGCCAGTTTCGGGCGGTCTTCCTGTAACCAATTCTACCACCAAACTCACGGTAGGAGAGGTAATTTCGTTTTCACCTGGCGTACTTGAGTCAGAAATTGAAGTCTCGCCCACTGAAATCATAGAATACAATCTTTCAGTCGGTGCATACCAAATTTTGACACTGGATGCTTCTGTTTCACATAACATCGGCTCTGGAGCTCCCGGTGGAATGAATCTTGCACTCGCCCTTGCCAATCACTCATTCGTTCCAGCGTCTACAGGAGGTGGCGCCCAAGAACCTGAGCGGTGGGTGGCTAACTTCACAACTCCAACCATTGAAGATCTCACCATTGGAACTACTGAACGGGTTTACATGTATCTTAATGGTCCACAAGACGAACTTCCTCTTGCAGGCACACATACGCTGCAAATATCTGCCTCTCCAACCGATAGTACATCTGGCACGTTCATCAACGCTGAGTTAATTTCAACCACTGATGAAGTGACGATTGAAATCCCATCGATTATTGATGGAAGTATTACCAACGATAACACACTCACTGCAGAGGTAGGAGTTGAAACAGAATTTACTCTCGACTTTGCTAACACCGGTAATGATTACGCTTCTTATCGATTCGTTATCGAAGAATTGCCAGTGGGGGNATCAGATTGGACTGTGGAATTAGACACAGGTCTCAACGCAAACCCAAGCGTCATTTCAGACTTAGCACCTGCAATGGCAGACTACCCCACATTGGGAACAGCGCATACTCAAACGATATCGCTGAGCGTCACAACCCACCCTCAAGCACCAAGCAATCAAGTGCAGGATATTGTCGTCAGAGTTGAAGATTTTTTGACGGGAGAAATCCTTGAAAGAAAAACCCTCGAGATTTATGTGGGCGAGCTCATCGCTGCAAACGTTACGCCAACAAGTCAAGAAGTTCAATTGAGTCCCGCTGAACCGACGGTTGCAAACATACTTGTCGCAAACACAGGGAATGTGCAATCCACATTCAAAATATGGATTGATGATTCACTGGCAAATAATGTCGAATTTTCTATACTTAATTCCGATGAGAAATTACTCGCTCCCGGGACCGATGATGTCTTCCAGATTGAGATAACCGCTTTAGAAGGTGCAATTGCTGATGACGAGCACAAAGCAACGGCTTGGATTTCATCAGGAAACGTTAACCTCTCAACAGATATTCACGTAAATTTATCCAAGAAATATGCGTTTGAATTTACCGCACCAAGTGAAATTTACGTNACACCCGGAACTGTTGAATCCATCGAGATNGATATCACAAATGATGGTAATCTTCACTTCTTTGGNTTCATGAATGCTACAATNGATGATGATTGGAATCATACTTTCAATACGTCAGATATCGATATACCAATTGGTGTGAAAAATACTTACTTGCTCAATGTAACCATACCTGCTCTAGGCGGTACACAATCGCTTCTATCAGGTGACGTAATCGAAGTCAAGGTCGAACTTTTCGACGATGAGGGAGTATATCATACTGGACAAGTCATCAGATTGATCATTAAACCAATCTTCACTGTTGATGTTGAAAATTGGCCTGAAGAGGTNGAATTCTTCTTTGGCGAGATTGTCGANCTANGGCCNCTCATCACCAATACTGGAAACAAAGANATTACGGCATCGGTTTCTTGGGAAATACTCGATTCTGGAAATATACAAGCGAGTACGGATTGGGAGTTTGCTCCTGTTGGCCAAACAGGAGCCCTGTTTGTAATNGGAGAANAAACGCCTTTGCCTTTCTCTCTCAATCCAAAAGCATCAAATCCNGTGCTGGACACAAAAGCGACAGTAAAAATCACACTCACTCCGGTGGAAGCCGGAGTTGAAGGTACGGTTCAACTTGTAACCACGCTCAAAATGAGCCGGATGCATAATAATAATCAAGATCAGACCATTGAGCCCATGGATGGTCAGGATATTGTTATGGTCGAAATACCTTGGATGCACATACCTAAAATCGATGCTTCCAACGCTGCATATTCGGTTGCATTATGTAATGTTGAACGATTNATAGTTTTGGAGAATGTGGCCGATATCCANGATTATGATTGGTCGTTTACATTGATGGGCGGGGCTACTGGGAATGCTGACCTTTCCACTGATGCCACATGCATAGATGGTCAAGTACCTGCAAATCTTCTCACCTTACCCTCAGTAGCAGTATACACTCCTCAAGTGCTTAATTTGGCTGTTGAAGTACCCAAGTTCCCACACATTTATCCCGGGGATGGATGGAATCTAACCTTCCGACTTTATCACCCAGCAGAACATACAAATTACTCGGTTTACACCGAGGAAAGTTATGATATCAAATTAGAGAGCGTAGCCGATCCTGCATTAGAAGATTTCACATTTACACAAACAACTTTCACAGAAGGCGATTCATTCGAAGCACAAGTCAACCTCATCAATAAAGGAACGGCTCTTGCATTTAACCTCAATATCACATTGGATTGTGAAGGTTTGCTAATTGAAGCACCACTTCACGTATCGCCACTTCTTTTCCCTGGTGCTACCGAGGAAATTACTTGGAAAGTCCAGGCTGCTAATTTAGATTGGTGGGTTCAAGAACAAGAGGTATCCTGTTCGGTGAAACTAATTGCTCAAGACATCTACAACAACCAAAAATCGAACGACAATGTAACAATCTCATCCAGTGTAGAATCTTGGAATCCCGGAGTAACAACTTCGTTCGTAGCATTGCTCGTTTGCTTTATTGTATCATTGATTTTCCTTCGACTTATCGGACAAAATGAGAATTTCCGCTTAGGTGCAGTTTATGCTGGTGTTCTTGGATTTGGATTCGCTTTCCATCTTATGCCAATGGCTTGGTGGGGAGTCGCCGTCGCATTCATGGCCGCTGGCTGGATATGGGCTCTTACTTGGCGTTCTACGCATGAATTCCAGATTGTTCACGAAGATTATCAGCGGGCAAGAAGAGGTGAATCCACTTTGTACAGCGATCACAGAGTGGTCATTCGTGATGCAAAAAGACAACTCAGCATCATTTTAGCCATCCCAATCGTTGGTTTCATTGCCCTCGTGTTAGGCATACCTCCTCGAATGAATTCAGAAGGCTCCAATCTTCCGACCCTGTTTGGGTTCACCGGAGTCGTCATTCTCGGTGTTTGGGCTTTGATTTGGAGAGCAAACCAACAATACCGNTCCTTATACGGCAAACTTACAGAATTGGAAGTAAAGACAGGAATGTTACAACGAGACTTGGGNGANCCAGCNAAACTCCTNACNGAATTGGCTACTGAGGGATTGGACTTCTCNAACATATTTGGTTCAGAACTTGAGATGCAAGCATANTCAGAAAGCAGCCAAACAGCAGANGGNGNTCAAGATGATNATNATGAATCTGATGCACAATCACATCAATTCGATCAAGAGATGCTTTCGGCTCTTGATGATATGACTGAAGATATTGAGCCAATGAGTTTCGATGATGCAGAATCCGACATGGGCGGTTTTTCTTTAGGCAATGAGGGGGTGAGTTCGGATGTCTGATTATCTCATTGCAGGAGAGGATGTCGAAGATTACGACCCATATGCGCCCACAGAAGAAGAAGAAGCGCAAATGGAAGCGGATTTGGAAGAAATGCCTCAAATCGAAGCTTTGCCAGATGAAGAAGACCTCAATACGGTGAGCGCAGCCGAGTTAGAAAGAGCCCGCTCTGCCATACGCGATTCACAAGTATCCGCAGATCGATTAATGAACGCTTCTAGAACTCTCGAAAGCCTCGTTTTCGGAGTAACAAGAGATGAAGACAGTTCTATCTCTGCTACGGAATTTGAAATTATTGATGCAAAATCAAAGTTGGAATTACACAGATTGTCAGGAGCGAAACGCTCCATCAAGAGAGCCGAACGAAACCTAAAGAATCTTGAAAAAGATATCAAAGAATTGCGTAAAAATATCGCATTACTCAACCGACTCATCAAAGATAAGACCATCCAAGAGGCTGAAATTGAAACCCTGCTTCGAGGTCTTCAAAGTGCTACAGGTGCTGCAGAAGGCGGAGAGGTGGCTCAAGCGGCCTTTGAAGTCGAACATCTGATTGATGGGCTGGTCGAGCATGAGCGTTCTTCACTCAATCCATTTTTGTTCAGAAAATTCTGGATGGGTATCGACACGCGTTGGCCTGCAGGAAGTGATGGAGGCGTCTTGATGATTCGTCTCGTTAATGATGGAGACCGTCCGATTCCTGAAATGCGCTTGGAGCCACCGGTTCCTCGCGGTTGGGTCTCAGAGCCCAAATCAATCGATTTACCCGCCATACGGCCGGGTGGATTCCTTCCTATTCGATTCAATATCACACCTGAGGAAAGATTCGCCAGAGACTCCATGCCCTTGTATCGAAAACTTTCGATTCAAACCGGTTATGAGATGAACCACGGCGATGTAACTTGCGTGGTAAGAGTTCACAATCGCACCATGGACAACCTCAATGACATCTTAGTTGTTCCATGGACGCCACCAGGCTTTAACACCGCCTCGGTGCCAGTAATACGCCGCCTTGCGGCCGATGAAGTAGGGGTCATACGCATGCCCCTCTACATCGAAATGGGTGAAGGAGGTGACTTCTGAACCCACATCCTATTCCCCCTCGCAGGTCACGCTTGCAGGAGGATATTGTAGAGATACGAACAAAAAAAATATGAGGTAATAATATGAATAAAAATACGAAGCTAGAAGAACGAATGAAAGAAGACCAGATTGCTTCTATCGGTATCGGTGCCATGATTGTTTTCATTGCATTGATTCTGGTTGCAGCGGTAGCGTCTGCGGTTATCATCCAAACGGGTGAAAAATTGCAACAAAACGCACAGCAAACTGGGTCGGATACACAAGAAGAAATTGGTGGTAAAATCAACATTATCACTGTCTGGGTCGGAGATCAATCTGATTGCGATGGTGATGGCGATGGTGATGGAATTGGCAATGCAAACGACGAAGATGAGGAAGACGTATGTATCACTTTGGTATACGAATTAGCGGCCGGTTCTGAACAAATGACAGAAGACCAAGTTCACTGGTCAATCACTTGTTTGGATGACCCTAATGCGGTCAATCCTACCTTACAGAAGATATGGGGTACATTTGATGGATTTCCTACAAATTTAAATGCATATGCAGGTGCTAATACTATCCCAACAAATACAATGAACCTAGACACAGTGAATGTTGACGGTAGCCAAAAGTTCGTCAATGAAGGTGGAGCGATCGATGACGCTCCTGAAGCAAATGATGATGATGAGGATACCCTTAATCCAGGTCAAGTATACATGATTTCGATAAAGACTAATGGAGACACTCAAGAACTAGCTAGTGACAACAATGGTGTCTCAGATGCTCCCGAGCAAGCTCAAGGAGAATGCAACCCTACTTTGAATGAACAACACAGTTTGACTATCAGCGTCGTAGGTGGCGGTACAACCATCGAGATTCTATCTTACACAAGCACGGACGAAGGAGCACAGGTAGTTTGAGGTGATCATGATGAAACATAATATGAAAAATGATCACCTAGGTTCAATTGGAATCGGTGCAATGATTGTATTCATTGCTTTGATTTTGGTTGCTGCTGTTGCATCAGCAGTGATCATCCAAACCGGTGAAAAATTGCAACAAAATGCCCAGCAAACCGGTTCGGACACACAAAGAGAAATCGCAGGAAAAATCAACATCAAGAAAGTAATTATTCACGACGCAAGTGACGTATTCATGTACTTTGAATCCAGTCCAGGAAGTGATGTGCTCGATGTTACTGATATCGCATATCAGGCCGCTTGTACAAACGACAATGGTGCGACTGCTGGTTATCAATTCTTAGCAGGAGTATTCGGAGACGGAACCACCACAGAAGACGAAAACGAATACTTTGCATACTCAGAAGATACCATGGGATCAACAGATGATGATGGTGATGGTACTGCAGGAGATACATTCGACGATGCGCCGCCAGGCGGTGACGGCGGTGACACGGATCGAGAAGCATTACTAATCAATCCTGGTGAAAACTACGTTATCAAGATGGACTTTGAACAAGGTGCTGGCGCAGATTGCGGTACTGGCGACCTAAGCATTAACGATGAAATCACATTGTGGATTCACGTTGAAGGTGGCGGTTCAACTTACGAAACCTTGACGATTACTGACAAAACAATCGGTGCAGATCTGGTCTGATTGCCTTCAAGTGCGAGCATTCGTGTTCGCGCTTGAGGGTCTTCAGATCACGGAGGTTCATGCATGGCATGGCCTTTTGGAAGAAAGGACCGAAAGGAAGTAGAAGACGATCTAACGGATGAACGCCTGCGAATGATGGCTAATGTAGCCATCGAGCAGGTCCCTCTTCCCGAAGAGGGAATCATGACAGAAGAAGACGCTTGGACAATTTCTCCAGGTCCTGCAAGAGTTGCCATGGGTGGCGATTCTGGTCCGGCGCCGCAATATGCGGCACCAGCACCAGCAGCGCCCGTTGTTCAGAATTTGGACACATCCTCGCTCGAGCGATTGATCGCCAATCGCCTTGATATGGTCGAGGATGTGCTTCGAGGCGTTGAACATCGATTGGGAGAAGTCCCTGAAGGTGCAGCAATTGGTGAAGGAGCGGTTTCTCACTCAGGTGATACAGTGGTGACAGCCGATGGACGAGTCATAAGTGCCGGTGGTTCAACTGCGCGTATGAAAGGCGAAGATTCAGCACCTTTGCTTGAGTTATATGAGGCTCAGGCATTGGAATCAAATCCGTTCTTACACGCACCAGATGTATTCATGGGCGAATCCCCAGCATCTGTTGGAGCACCAACTATTGCGGCTTTATTGCTCGATCATTTGACCGGTATGGCTGCAGTTTCGTTTATTGACAAAGCGATTGCATCTGGGATGCTAACGCCAGAGGAGGGGCATGAATTGAATGCGATTGCTCAATTGGCAGCACCCGGTGAAGCGCAAGCTGCTTTAGAAGACCATTTACCCGATCGGGAATTATTGACCTTTTCAGCCATGATTTCAACATGGCGCAAAGGAAAGAAATTGCAAGGAGTAGAGTGAGATGGGTTCCGTGGGGGTTTCGGCATTGATGGTAGGTACAGCGTTGCTTGTCGTTTTTGCCTTAGCCACCACGTCCATCGATCACCAACTTGCGAGTTCTCTCGATCAGATTGAAGAGTCTTCAGAAAGCCTTCCCAACGTTCGAATAAATACCATTGAAAACATCGAAATCGCCATCGTAGGTGTGGAAATCAATACCTTTGGTGCGGACTTAAGTTGTCCGTGTGAAATCTATGCATCTCTTGATGCTGGTAATTCAGTAGCCCATTTGTTTGGAGCAACATTTAGTTTGGATGCTGGTAACCAAGTCGACTCCGTGACCGAAATTCTCAATCACGGTTCGTATCTCTACAGTGACTTGGCCAGNCTNACATTACANACNAATGCGACAGATACNTCTNNGAGTGCNNNCNTTCCNNCGTTTANNNTGGTAACAAAAACAGTTGTTTATGCAACAGTCGANAACATCGGAGTAACCACGATAACTCCAGAAGAATCATGGGTATTATTTGATGGTTCAAATCCAGTACAGATGTCATCACTCATTGCTTTTGATGATGGTCCTGAAAATCATCTTTCGGTGAATGCGAGTACTGATTTCTCTATGTTTTATCCTGGAGATGTCTTTGTATTGCAGCACATCATGGATTCTGATTTAGTGGCAGATAAGTATGAACAGGTTTCGATATTTGTGGATGGTATTCAAACCGCTATGGCGGTTCCCTGAGGTGAATAAATGGCAGATGCAGGTGCTTCAGAGATGATCATATTGGTCGCATCCCTACTCGTAGCAGGGATTGCGTCAGTTGTGCTCATCGATGCATGGGATGGTGTGGCCACTGCCAATGGGGATGTGGTCAACGCACGAGCAGCCAATATGGAAACAGAAATATCCTTTGGAGGCGACCCTGCAAACGTACCGTATGATGATAATTCCGACAAGATAACGCTATTTTTGGTTAACACTGGACAGCGAAATCTGGATAGAACAACCCTCGGTTTGTTCGTCAACGGAGATGCTTACGGTGCTGGAACCCAACTTGATACTTCAGGTGTTGCCCTCGCAGCAGGGTATGTATGGGGACCAGGTGATATGATTATGATTGAACTAGATGATCAAGATGGAAATAATGGAGCAGGCCCATTCCATGGTCTGGCTGATGATTCTGCTTTGCAGATCTCAATGGTTGTCGAATCGGTCACGATTCAAGGTCACTCTGGTACTTCGTCCCAAACTTTGGAGGTGAGACTTCACGATGTTACATGATTCAGAGCCTAAACCAGTGGAAGATGGATTTCCTTTCGTACTTGAACAAGACAGTTTAGCCGATGCTATGGGTGCGAAATTACCAAATCGTAGTATTGGTATCATCCAAGGAGATGTTGGAGGAGGTAAATCTCTCATCTCACAGCGTTTAACCTATGGCTTGTTAGAAAATAAAGCCAAGGTTTTGGTCATTACTACTGAATTGACCACTAGAGGCTGGGTCGAGCAAATGGAATCCATTGGTTACTCTGTTACCGCTCATATAGCCTCAGGTAGATGCATGGTATTTTCTCGATATGGTACCATAGCAGAATCCATTCCTGGTGCAGGTTTGAGAGAACTGATGCAATCAAGAGCTTGGAATGAAGCGGATGTGATTGTTCTCGATTCTGGTTCATCACTTATGCCTAAAGGTCTGGATAATCATCAAGTAATCATGCTTATGCAAGAAATGCGCAAAAAGATTGCAGAAGGCAGAACCGTATTACTCACGATGGATCCTGTTGAGGTTGAAAATTCGCTTCTTCATGCATTCCGATCGTCAAGTGAAATGGTTCTTGATTTGACAACCAATCTGATTGGAGGCGAATTGAAGAGAACTTTGCTTGTTACTCGCTTCCTTCGAGCAGCAGGACCTGTCCAAAGTAGTGTAGGTTGGCGTGTTGAGCCCGGCATGGGCTTCATTGTGGATATTACGGCGGTGAGTTGATTTGCAAGCAGAAGAAGATATGCCCTTCCAAAAAGGTGATCTTGAGTCTGTGATGGCTGCTCATCCACACGTTGCGAGATGGGTCCGTGATTTTGAAGAAAGATACGGCTCAAGACCAGTATACTATGGTCCATTGGATCGTGATGCAAGGAAAATGAAACCTCTGAATTTGATTTACATCACCAAAGAGCCAATCTTTGTCCATATCTATCAACCTCCTACCGATGGTGATGAAATCAGTCAAACCCTCTGGTTTGGACTTGAGCCCCAACTTACTGATGAAGAAGAAAACGTTCGCAGAGACCTCATTGAAACGCTTCTCAAAGAGGCGCCTTCAGCGCCGAATTTTACCACAGATGAAGAATTTGAGAATATTCTATCAGGTATGATTGACAGATACACGGTCATTGGCTCAGGTGGAGGGCAAAAAGGCGGAAGAATCCGTCAACTTTTGGGCATGGATGATGAAAAAATAGGTGTAACCAGAGAACAAAGAGAGCGTTTGCGATATACCATCATCCGAGATCTGGTTCGAAACGGACCATTGGAACCCCTTCTTTCCGATGAAATGTTGGAAGATATTCACTCTGTGGGACTCAAACACGTGCACATGGATCACAAAGTATTCGGAATGGTTACCTCAAACATTCGATTTAGAGAACGTGAACTACTTGCAAGATATCTTCGGGCTATGTCTGAGCGCATAGGCCGACCCGTGAGCGATAACAAACCCATCGTAGATGGAGCCCTGCTCGATGGTTCTCGTATCAATATTATATTCTCAGATGATGTATCCATGTTGGGTCCTTCATTCACCATCAGAAAATTCGCTGAAGAAACAATTTCAATTATTCAACTCATTAAATGGGGTACACTTTCTCCCCAAGTAGCCGCTTATGTATGGATTTGCCTTGAATATGGTATGTCTGTATTGGTGAGTGGTGAAACTGCATCTGGTAAGACAACCACGCTCAACGCGATATTGCCATTCATCGACCACAATGTGAAGATCTATTCAGCAGAAGACACTCCAGAGGTAAAAGTCAGACATAAAATCTGGCAACGTCTCGTGACCAGAGAGAGTAAAAATGAAGATTCTCGTGTTGAGATGTTCGATTTATTGAAAGCCGCATTGCGAAGCCGACCGCGTTACATCATTATTGGTGAGATTCGTGGTATTGAAGGTGCCACAGCATTTCAGGCAATGCAGACCGGTCACCCCGTTATTGCGACCTTCCACGCATCATCGATTGTGAAAATGATCCAACGATTCACGGGAGACCCGATCAATGTTCCAATCCGATTCTTTGACAATCTGAATTTCGCTCTTTTTCAAGAAGTAGTTGAAGCACCAGGAGGAGGAATTGCAAGAAGAGTAACCGGTATCGATGAGGTAATCGGCTACAATAAACACAGCGATGGTGTCCTTACAAGAGGGATGTTTGAATGGGACCCGGTCAAAGACAAACACTATTTCAGAGGTATGTTCCAAAGCCACTTGCTTGAAAACAAGATTGCAGCTCAAATGGGTTTTGAAAATAAGAGGGATGTCTATGATGAAATGGAGCGAAGAACAGAAGCGATTCAAAGAATGGCGGACCGAGATTTGACACATTATGATGATGTATTCGACCTCATTGGAATTTACTACAGCAATGGTTTCGACGCCTTCCGCTCAGCAATTGAAGGATGGGTCGGTATCAATCATCGTTGAGAGGTGTTCGACATGGAAAAGATGGCCACATGGGAAATTGCCCTCCGCCGTCTTGAAATGCCAGTCTCTCGCTTTCTTCTCGTTTATGTGGGTGGAGCCGCTTTTGCAGGCTTTGTCGTAGCACTTATCGCAATTTTTCTGACCGGCGGTTTTTCTGATGGTGCACTTTTTGCAGGATTTGCTGGAGCATTCTTGCTTTTCATCATGCCTGCTATGGCTGGATTGGCTGCTGCCTCTTTTCCAATTCTAGAGGTGAATCGCCTTGGCATTCAGATCGAAAAAGAAATGCACATGTTCATCACGAGAATGGGTATTCTTTCTTTGGGTGAAGTTGGGGCAGGTACGATTTTCGATATTTTAAAACAAATGAAAGATTATGGGGAATTGGCCAATGAAGTGCAAAAAATAGAGGTTCTGGTGGATAAATGGCACACAAGTCTGCCAGAGGCTGCAAGAATTGTTGGGAATCAATCCCCATCTGCTCTTTGGTCTGATTTTTTAGACCGAATGGCTTTTTCAATTGAAGCAGGTCAACCAATCGATGAATTCATGCGTGCAGAGCAAGATACCGTTGCAGAGCAATACAATACCATCTATGACATGCGATTGGAAAGCGTAGACACTCTCAAAGAAATTTATGTCTCACTTGTTTCGGCTGGCCTGTTTGCTTTGGTTATTGCAGGCATCCACTTAGTTTTGTTTGAAACAGGTTCCACTGATTCAACGCCTCTTGAAATTGCAACAAGGATACGATATCTCTTGATGGCAGGCTTGCTATTCATCGCAGTTCAATTTGGTGCATATTTCGCATTCCGCTCCACAATTCCCGATGACCAAACATTTGCTCGTGATGAAATGGAAACGCCTTACAGGTTGCTTTTCAAACAGTCTTGGTTCGGTGCTGCAGCCATTTCCATCTTTCTTTTCCTGATTACGCTGAGTTTCACTCTTCTGTTTTGGGATACCCTCAGTCGTTCTTGGGATAAGTGGGGGTTAATCTTAGTGGCCGTTCCATTTACACCGATTCTTATTCCAGCGTATTTACAACGCAGAGAAGAAAAGCAGGTGATGCGTCGTGATGAAGCCTATCCGGATTTTATTCGTGCACTTGGGGGAACTGCTCAAGCAAGAAGTGCGGAGCCCTCCGCAACCATCAAAGCACTGAGAGGGGTTGATTTTGGTCTTCTTGACAAATCAATCGATCGGTTGGAAAAACGCCTCTCAACCAGAATAGATTCTGATCGAGCATGGGATTATTTCAGTTCAGATACAAACTCTGCCGTCATTAGTCGGTACAATCGAATATACATCGAAGGTTCTCAATCATCAGGAGAACCTGCAGCAACGGCAGAAATGGTTTCAAAATCAGTGACGAATCTACTCTCTCTACGTCAAAGGCGGGCTCTTTCCTCTTCAACCATGTGGGGAGTGGCGATTGGATTGCTCATCAGTAGCGTTACCAGTCTGAATGTTACCATTTCAATCGTGATTCAATTAGGAGAATCTATCGCCAGTGTGGCAGGGACACTTACAGAAACCGATATCGGCGCACTTTCAGAATCTGCGGGAGGATTCGCCCTTCCTGCGATGGAAGAAGCAGAGGCTGTAGATCAAAACATTACGATGTTTAAGTTGGTGGCATCCGGTTTGATTTTGGCCCAAGTGTTTGCCGTCTCTTTGATTGCTACACGTTTGAGGGGCGGTGGTGCAACGAGTGGCCTTGGACAATCAGTGCAGTTGCTTTGGATTGCTGGCATAACCAGTCTTTTCACCTCACTTATTCTTGAACGGGCTACCGGCCTTTTCGGAACTTAAGATGCTCTTCTTTTTTCATTTTCTTCGTTGCCGCCCATGAACAAATGAGGCAAGTATCGAGGTCATGAAAGCGTGCAGGACAATATTCTCTGCCAAAAAAAATGATTTGCAAATGCAAAGTATTCCATTTATCCTTTGGAAAAATACGTTTCAAATCCTTCTCCGTTTTTTCAACTTTCGAACCATCAGAAAGCCCCCATCGATGTGCAAGTCTGTGGATGTGCGTGTCAACAGGGAATGCAGGAACGCCAAATGCCTGGGCCATGACTACGGAGGCGGTCTTGTGACCCACTCCAGGAAGTGATTCTAACCCTTCAAAGGTATTGGGTACTTCTCCGTCATACTGGTCAACAAGTATATTCGACAATTTATGGATATTCTTGGCTTTGGTTGGTGCAAGCCCGATTTCTCGAATACATTCTCGAATTGTTTCGACAGAAAGTTGAGCCATATGTTTGGGGTCATAACCGATTGCGAATAATCCAGGTGTCACTTCGTTCACTTTTTTATCCGTAGTTTGTGCACTCATCAGGACCGCAATAAGCAATTGAAATGAGGTTTCGTGGTCTAGAGGTATGGGGGTTTCAGGGTAGAGCGATTCCAATATCTCAAGAACCCGGGCGGCTTTTTCCGCTCTTTTCATGGCACATCATCTACCTTCACAGCCGCATATTCTTCACCAGATTGCCAAGCCATCAAGAAAATCACAATCATTCCGGCAAGTGGAATAATATTACACGGGATGAGGACAGCCAAGGATGTATTATCCTTTGAAGAACCCATCATCCACCACACAATTAATCCGATGATAGCCATTGGTAAAGCAGCGAGAGCCGCGATAATCATTGCGCGTATTGTCCTCATGCCTTCACTTCCAACTTCTTCATGAGTTGCTCATAGCTCATGGTATTTAGCACGTCATTTTTCTCCAACCAACCTTTTCTTCCTGTCATTACGCCATAAACGATGTCGGTAAGGCCGGGTAAAGAATGAGCATCTGGATTGATTGCCACGGGTACATTGAGTTCCTTTGCACGTTTACATAATCGCCAATCTAAGTCCAAACGATACGGTGAAGCATTTAGTTCGACAGCCTTCAATATGCCTTGCTCGTTATACTCGCTCATGTATTCAAGCACACCGTGTAAATCGACTTCATAACCATCACGTCCTTGTAAAATTCGACCTGTTGGATGTCCCAGAACGGTGGTGGCAGGATGGTCGATCACCTTCATCAATTCTTCAGTATTCTCTTGTTCATCTCTTCCACGCCAGCGACCCATGGCATGTACACTTGCGACTACGTAATCCAATTTCGATAACACTTCATCTGGATGGTCAAGTTTTCCGTCTTGCAAAATATCAGATTCAACGCCATGAATCAATCGAAAATCAGTGCCTTCATCTTTCCATGATTGATTGTACTTTGTGATTTTATCTCCCTGTTTGAGCATATCATCAGCGCTCGCTCCGTTAGCAATGACCAAGGTTGGGGAGTGATCGGCAATTCCCAACCATTCCCATCCCATTTTTCTCGCTGCATTAGCCATTTGCTCAAGCGTAGCCTCACCATCAGACAAAACGGTGTGGTTGTGAAGTGAACCTCTCATCATATCATTGGTAATGAGATCTGGTAGAGCATTTGATTGGGCAGCCTCGATTTCACCCATGTCTTCTCTTAGTTCTGGGGGAACATATGACAATCCAAGATGATTGTAAATGTCCAGTTCATTGTTGGCAGGAAGTGAGCGAGCGGCTGCTTCAATTCCAGTGAGTGTTGTTTCAGGCATGAGTCCAAATTCATTGAGTTTGAGTCCCATTTCTTGAGCCCTTTGTCGCATACGGATATTGTGTTCTTTTGACCCAGTAAAATAGGCTAATGTGAATGCAAAAACATGTTCTGGAACCAACCGAACCTGTGCATCAATGGTTCCTCCACTTTCCAATTGCTCATATTCTGCACCACCAATCGCATCCAAAACATTGGCATCAAGATGGTCAAGAGAGAATCCACCATCGAATAATGAGGTATCAAGTATGACACTCACCTTTGAATCTCCCGCTCCTTTTATGTCTGCAATACCTGGAAGTGAGAGGATTCCCTCCGTGACTTTGGATAAATCGTTCTCATCTAATGCTACGACAATATCTAAGTCACCGATTGTTTCTTTTCTTCTACGTGCACTTCCTGCTAACTCTGCCTTTATGACACCGGGTATGAGCCGTATAAGTTCCAGGAAAGTTTCTCCATAATGCAGCCCAATGTTGAGTCTTCTACGGGCTCTAAACCGGGCCAAAAGGTCGATGCCTGCCAAAATTTTAGCCTGTGACTTAGCACCAAAGCCTGACAATGGTGCAATCTCATTATCGATGGCCGCAGCCTGTAATTCTGAAACACTTGAAACTCCAAGCGTCTCGTGAAGTTGTTTTATTCTCTTTGGGCCAACGCCTGGTATGCCAAGCATTTCGATAAGTCCAGCCGGAGTTTTGTCATGGATCTCATGCCAATCTTCCGGCCATTCTCCTTCTTGCACCGCACGTGAAATGGCATTTCCAAGGCCTTTACCTACGCCTTTGAGATCATAAATGCCTTTGGAGGCAACCAATTCACCGATGTCTTCTGAGAGAGAGCCAATAAGTCTACTTCCATTTTGATAAGATCGAACTCGAAACACATTTGCATCATTTAATTCGAGTAAAACTGCCATCTGATGGAGTGCTGTCGAAATTTGATTACGGGAAAAATGTGGAGCCTCATTTCTTTTCGAAGTAGGTAGTTTGAATCCGCTTCCAGCCACCATAAACAATCCAAATGGTCATGGCACATGAACGTGCGTAATCATCAAGACTCGCGTAATATTGCACCCATCATGGTCTCATTGTCGGAACTGGCTGAATGGCAATGTTGGCTTGCCTTGTTTTTGTTTACGTTTATTGCAACAGCATCTCGAAACCCCCGATTGGAAATTTTAATGCAACACACGCTCATGTGGCTATGTTTGGTCATGGCTCTCACGCTTTCTTTGATGTGGTTTGACGATCAAAGCATGTGGGGACGTGCAGATCCAAGGCCATTAGCAGTCATGTGTGTCATCATTGCCATTTCAGCACGTTTGAATCTGCACGGGAAAAATGTGTCTTTTGGAGCTAATCCGCATACCATTGGAAAGTCAGAAGAATCTGAATAATTATACGATTTCCCCAGTGCTGCTATCCGATGATTCATCTTCCATTTTTTGGTCGATAAACGACCTCATGTATTCTGGTAATTCACCATTGACAAAAACCACATCGACGACCTCGTCCAATTTTTTGAGCGAATAATAAATTTGCATAGCCGTCATTGGTGTTGAGGAACAGCCAACGCAGCCACCATCCAATGAAAGCATAATCACGCCTTCAGATGTATCGATGACTGTTACAACTCCATCGTGAGCTTTGAGAGTTTCTTGCACAGGGCCAATCTCTGCCAAAACCTCCTCAGCACTTATGGGCATTATACTTCCCAGTACTTCACCCTCTTTGAATCATCGCCATTCCATGCTTCCACCGGCACAAAAGACCCGCTAATTGGGCCATTTATCTGAAAAGGTAGGGGAACCACTTATGAGGTATTTTTCTTCGGGGACAAAAAAGGTGAACACCATGATGAACGACATTGCATTAATTTCGGCCGGCGTAGCCGCCGTAGGATTGCTGATAGCATACATGCTCTACCAGCAAGTGAATAAGGTAAAAATCGACAACGAAAAAGTTGCAGATATTACTGATGAAATACAAAAGGGAGCGATGGCTTTCCTTTTTGCAGAGTACAAAGTACTTGCAATATTTTGTATCATCGTCGGAGGCTTACTCCTCTTCCTCAATGATTGGGAGATTGCAACTACAGTAGCATTCTTTGCGGGTGCTCTCACTTCAGTAGCCGCTGGTTTTTCTGGAATGAGAGCCGCAACATCGGCGAATGGAAGAACAGCGATGGCTGCGAAATCCGAAGGTCAATCTGGAGCGTTGGCTGTTTCATACAATGGTGGTGCCGTGATGGGTCTTTCAGTTGGAGGCCTTGGACTTCTGGGTATTTCTCTCATCGCCTTTTGGTTAGGCGCTGGTGAAACCAATGCAGACGGTAGCCTGAATGTTATCAGCGCCGCTGCAGGATTTGGAATGGGGGCGTCATCAATCGCGCTCTTCGCCCGTGTAGGCGGTGGCATTTACACAAAAGCAGCCGATGTTGGCGCTGATTTGGTAGGTAAAGTTGAGGCTGGAATTCCAGAAGATGATCCAAGAAATCCTGCGGTAATTGCTGATAACGTTGGAGATAATGTCGGTGATTGTGCAGGTATGGCTGCAGATTTATTTGAAACATATGCTGTAACAATAGTAGCAACAATGGTTTTATCATCCATTTTTTTTGTTGATATATCTTTTTGTAAGTCAGTAACCTTTTTATCATTATCAGAAATATCAGAAGGTATTTCTATTTGTTTCCTGATTTCAAAGTTTCCTCCTAATTGAATATCCGTTCCCCTTCCAG
>PBHM01000006.1 GCA_002719395.1 Methanobacteriota archaeon
TGGCAGTGGTTAGGATGGGTCATCGGTCTCATCATGGGTCTTGGTGGATTTGCAGGTTTGGTAAATGGCGATTATGAGTTATTGTTCATATCCGCCTTTGGTTTCTTTATCTGCGCATTGATTTCACCAGGAACCATTGAGTCTGAACTCCATAAAGTTCGAAAAACATCGGCGAACCCAGAAGAATTCGAAGCCATGGCTGAGCAAAAGGGTTTGACGGTTGATAGTTGGTTTCTTGGACAAAGCACCCTCGTTCCAACCTCAGACCCTAGTGATTGGGTGCTTTCTGCACCCGGCCCAAGTACTTGGGATGAGAATAATCCATACGGGCCTCACGGTGATGGTGAACCCCTTGCAGAACATCCGGTGAAAGTCGGTACACCTGTCCCAGCAACATTCTCATCGTTTTCTCTGTTTTTTGGAGCATCGCTTCTTTGTATCTTGTTTGCAGGACTCTCTGCTCCTAATGCAGAAGCGGATTCAACCATTGCCATCATTGTTGCAGTCATTGGATTAATCTGGCTCATTTTTGGTTACTTTCGTTCAAAAATCATTGCACAGATGCTCGATACACCGACTTCTTTGGTTCGTTCCATGGCAGTAGGAAATCCAGAACTGGTTGGTCAAGTTCGACCTGCGACAGAGGGTTCTCTCTCTGTTGTTGTCGATGGCCAAGCAGCCATGACGGTAAATCATATGGTGGGATACAAGTGGACCTATGAACAAAAACAATGCCGAACGGTAAAGACTGATGAAGGTACCAAAGAAGAATGTAAGTGGGTCACGGTTCGCTCAGATTCTGGAGGCATTCCGTTTATCCTTCACGATGGAACTGGAGGCGTGAGAGTACAGTTGAATACTTTCAAGCGAACAGAATATGGACAATTTCTCAAAAGATGGGACAGTAAATTTGCGAAAACACTTGGTCAGCAGTTCATGACTTCTCTGATATCTGGTGCTATGGGAGTCAAAGTCAAAGATCATCGGTGGACGCTATATGGTTTGAAACTAGGAAATCCTGTTTATCTTTTGGGAACATCCAAGCCAAGGCCTCAAGAAGAGTTGGCAAAGGAAGGCCTTGATGGAACCTTGCAAAATAGTATCCTAGAAGTCACAGGAGAGGATGCACCTGGTGTCAAATCGAACCTCCAGCGAGGTACTGAATTAGCAAACCTTGGTCGCATGCGCTCCACGATGGAGATGATTGTATGGCCAGCCATTTTACTACTCAGCGGCATAGGTATGCTCGGTTTGGCTTGAGAAGTGTTGATGACCCTTCTTGAGATGGGAGTATCATGTCAGACGATGTGGTGATTATTGGTGGTGCGAGAACACCATTTTGCGAATGGGTTGGCGGAAAGCGTGGTGACGGGAAACCAGGTGGCTTACTCAAGGATTACAGTGCTCTCAAATTAGGTGAAATTGCTATCAAAGGCGCCTTAGAAAAAACCAACACTTCCCCTGAAGACGTCGATCATGTAGTCATGGGTTACGCCCTTCAAACCTGTGGTCAAGCCATCTTTGGAGCGAGGCACGCCGGTCTAGGTGCTGGTATCCCACAAGAAGTGCCGATGCTTACGGTTTCGAGAATTTGTGGTTCTGGTGTTCAATCAATTGTGAATGCGGCTCAGATGATCAAATTAGAAGAGGCTGAAGTCGTCGTAGCCGGNGGTATGGAAAANCTCTCACANGCACCTCATGTGNTNCGAGGTGGNCGCCCAGAGTATCGNTTNGGTAGACCTCCTCANGAAGGAGAGNCATTATCTGCCAATATGGAAGATTATCTNTTTACCAATCTCCTTGATGGNTTCTGTCAATCNTTCATGGCACAAACCAGNGATGAAATTTGCAAAAGAAAAGGTGTGACCAGAGAAGAAACCGATGCCTTTGCAGCGATGTCACANCAGCGAACTGCAAANTCTATAGAACAAGGNATATTTGAGCAGGAAATNGTCAANGTNGATGNNATTGGTTANCGTGANGAAGANCACGTCGTNGTNGATTCCTCNGAAGAATCATTNNCACAACTCAGGACAGCCTTTGGNCCAGAATCTCTNGTAACGGCAGGAAATGCTTCAGGCGTAGTCGATGGAGCAGCCGCAGTTATTGTGAAATCTGCTTCAAGAGCAAAAAAAGATGGAGATACGCCTCTGGCACGGATTATTTCTTGGGGTATCGTTGGTTTAGAACCTGCCATTATGGCATATGGGCCGGTTCCGTCATCAAGGAAAGCACTGGAAAATGCGGGTCTTAGTATCGAAGACATCGACCGCTGGGAGATCAATGAAGCCTTTGCCGGTCAAGCGGTTGCTTGTGTGAAGGATTTGGGCTTGGATATTGAGAAGGTCAACGTTAACGGTGGCGCAGTAGGTTTGGGTCATCCTCTTGCTGCAACAGGCACTCGACTTGTTCTCACACTCGCACATGAACTCAAGCGAAGTGGTGGACGGTATGGANTGGCCACGGCTTGTATTGGTGGCGGTCAAGGTATCGCCATGGTCATCGAGTCAATGTAGGTGGAATCATGGAAGCAACGACTTTCGCACTCGTTGCATTTCTTGTGTTTTGCACAGCATTTCTCTTTGCGCCATTAGGACTTGGCGGCGGGATGTTTTTCGTTCCCATCTTTCACTACCTCGCAGGTTGGGAAATCAATAGCGCCCTGTTACTCGTTTCGTTATGCCTTGTGGGAAGTGTGAGCTTTGGAGGTTCCTATGAACATCGTAAAAATCAGCAATATTCGCCAGAATTTCTCAAAGAGCACCTTTGGTTTCCAATCGTAGGTGCTATCTTTGGTGTTGCTGTTGTTTTCCTTATCGAGGATGCTCTTAATGAAGTGTTCAAATCATTGGCTTTGTTGATTGTTGGATGGGCAATATATCGAATGGCCAATCGTATCTCAAGCAAGGAGACGCCTCAAGCAAAACAAGGTAATGGTGAAACGAACCTTGTTTTTCTCCGGTCAGGCTTAACGTTTGGAGGCATGATCTCATCTGTAATGGCCATTGGAGCAGGGGCCATTCATGTTCCTTTAATTCGTGAAAATACGAATATGGAAATGAGAAAGTCGGTAGGTACCAGTTTGAATATCATGCTGTTTGTCATTCCTGTTGCTGTGGTGACACATGCGACATCAATGTATCTTCTGTCTCCAGATCAATGGAATTTTATGATTGAAGAAAGAGTTTGGTTTTTGTTAGTGTTTGCGATTATATGCTCGATTTTAGGATCGATCATTGGTTCAAAAGTAGCCATCAAATATTTCAACCAAAAAGTACTAAATTCTGCCTTCCTTGTTCTCTTGATAGTCATTTGGCTTCGGTATTTTCTAGACCTTTTTGTGTAATCTCATCAATAAACCTTGATAACCGACCGTTCTTGGGAAGTATATGGAGCCCGGATTAGTTATTGGAATCATTGCAGGAATCGTTGTCATTATTGGCCTGATTTGGTTCTTGAGCACTTGGAACCGATTGGTAAGACTAGAAGAGAATGTAAACAAATCATGGGCGGACATTGATGTTCTGCTCAAGCAGAGGTATGACATGCTGCCAAACCTTCTCAATATTGTGAAAGGATATGCAAGCCATGAGAAAGAATTGTTCATGGAATTTGCAAAAGCACGNCAAGCCGCTGCAGGNGCTTTGGCATCAGGTGATGTCANAGGNGTAGGTGCTGCAGAAGGTATGATGTCAGGCCTTATGCCTCGAATCAATGCTGTCGCTGAAGCATATCCTGAATTGAAGGCAGACACCAGTTTCGTCAATCTTCAAAATCAAGTTGTAACCATTGAAAATCAAGTAGCAGACCGCAGAGAATTCTATAATGCCAGTGCTACAAACTGGAATGCTGCCATCCAAATGATTCCAACAAATATCGTTGCTTCGATGAAGAATGCTGTCAGAAAAGACTTGTTTGAAGTCACTGATGCGACGGTAAGAGAAGCACCTCAAATGACATTTTAATTACAAACCTGCGGCAATGATGCCAGCAGAAATCCATGCTCCAAGCATGGAGCCAATATTGGTTAGCGCCGTNACAAGCAATACCCTTCCTGCTCTATTTTTCCAGAAAAGCGAGAATTCGTCAAGTTTCAGGAAAAGTTGCAAATCTTCTGCTGTCGGTTCTTTGATCTTCATCTGCACATANCCCGCAAACCATCCCGCAGCAAGCATTGGATTGAGAGATGTGATTGGGCTTGCTAAGGCTGCCGTGAGAATGGAAAGAGGATGCCCTCCTGCGAGCGCACAACATAATGCGGCAGCGAGGGCATTTGAGGCGAGCCAAATGCCCCCTGCTTTCCAGATTGCATCGACGTTTCCTTGTGTGAACAGCCAAGCCATGACACCAAAAAGAGCCATTGGGATGAGCCATGGGAAAGACTTTGCNAAGAATGTCTTTTTTGGGANNGTATCGAGTGCTTCAAGTCGATTTTCCTCATTTGAAAATCCTTCTTTGAGGTACTTTGCAACTCCCTCTAAATGGCCTGCACCCAATACTGCGAGGACTTTTTGTTCTGAATCAATCGATGCGATTTTCCGAGCGATATACTCATCTCTTTCATCGACAAGGACTTCTCCTGCACCTGGAGAGATCTCTTTGAGCTCAAGCATGAGTGAACTTAGCAAATCTTGGTCAGAAAGTACCTCATTGAGATCAATTTCTTCTTCCTCTTCATCGAAGATAAGCGCTGAAAATAATGAGATTTTTTCGCGAAAACCCATATTCTTCCAGGCACGTCGAAGTGTGGTTTGAATATCTCTATCGACCAAGGCCACTGGAAGTTCATGCTCTTCTGCAACTTGTACGGCTTTCAGTAATTCCTCTCCCGGTTGAACGCCCTCATTCATCCCTATTTTCCTCTGTTCAGCAGCCAGCAATGATTGAATGAGGACCAGCGGTGCTTTTCCTTCCTTGATGACTTTCAACAGGCTTTCNTTGTCCAAACGCCTCTGTTGTNTNAATGCCTCTTTTCTGGATTCACAAAGTTCTACGGCAACGGTTGTTGGNTGAAATTCAGTGACATGAAATGNNACTGCATCAACGCTTTTTTGCGCNACATGAGCAGTTCCAAGTAACCGAATTCGGTCATCGATATCGATGAAGGGNGAATCATTCATTCGTTTCCCCTCCAAACAATGTTTTCAAATGTTCATGCATTTTTGAAATGGACTCATCTTCATTTTCTGAATCGAGAAATGTAAATGGGATTTGACCACCTGCAACTTGTTTATGCCCTCCCGCCATGCCATCAGGAAAGGTTTGAGATAGTGATTTTCCTAGATGAATATCTTCACTCTTTGTTCTTGCTGATAAGATGATTTTTTGTCGACGTGCTCCNAAAGTAAATACGCTTTCAACACCTTCTGTTTGCAATAAAAAGTCAGCAATCTGGGAGAGAGAATCTCTATCAGTCATTTTTTCTATAGGTGCATAGATGATGCCGTCTATGATATTGAGATTATTGAGTGCGATGGCNAAAGATTGCAGGACCTCCATGGACCGTGGGGGGGTTTCAAATTTCCTTAATCTGTCAATACTTGCCCAAGCATTGAGCCATGAAAGGGCACGAAGATCTACGGCATTAAAAGAACGGGTGAATCCAAGAGTATCTGTTCTAATTCCAAAAGCAAGAGCCGTTGATACCTCTTCAGTCATGGTAATTTCACTATGCATAAGCAAAGAAGCAACCAATGAAGACGTCGCAGCAAATTCATTTCTGATGAATGCGACATCGGCGGCTACTGGGTGGTCCAAATGGTGGTGGTCGAGAATGATATGTGGTTGACAATGTTCTGGAAGAATATTGTTTGCTCCTGCCTTGTGGAAATCAACAAAAATGATGATATCAACTGAGGAGATGATGTCCTCGACTTCCCATCCGAGGATGAGTCTCCTCAATTCAAGACCAAGATCGTTNACCATCGCTTTATTCTGTTGATGTTCAATCATACCTCCGTGGTAGATTTTGGCTTCGATGGATAGGTCTTGACAAAGATATTGCATGCCATATGCTGAACCAAGTGCATCAGGGTCTGGATTATCATGACAAAAAATAGCAGCCGTTTTATTCTCCCTGGAGCGAAGGTATTGGAGAATTTCCATTGCGCCTTCTCTTCTCTCGAGGGATTCCAACCTTGATTCAATGGCAGATGCAGTCAAGTCTTCTATGGAAATAAGTTCAGCACCATCCAGTGCAAAAGTCGTCAATACCGGCGTATTTTGCCAATAACTTCGTAGTGTTTTCACGGGTTCATCGTCACAAATAATTTCCTCAAAGATAAGGACAGCCGTTGGCGCAATCTCTGGAAGCGGCATTTCCGCTAAGTCCATCTCGGTTGGGAGAGCGACGATTTCAACCTCGTCAATGCTCTGAATGCTTTCAGCGAGGCCAATCATCCGGACCCGATGTCGTTTTCCCAGCCATCTCGCAATCCTTGTGGCGAGGGTGTCACTACCGAAGATGAGAAACATGTAACCTCACGCAATCTTGCCAAATCGTCACATTGTTTCAACTGATTGGCTTAATCGTGAGTAGACTGAGAAAAAGTCAGCATGTGCGTCAATATCGTGTACTCGAAGAATATCGATGTCATGTTTCATCGCATATCCTGCGACACCAAGGGTTCCAGCAAGGCGTTCATCGGGATTGGTTTTTTGACAAATTTCACCGATCATCGATTTTCTTGAAACACCCCATAGGAGCGGAAAAGATTGCTCACCTTTGAGGGCCCCTGCTGATTGTAATAACTGGATGTTATGGGTTAATGTCTTCCCAAANCCAATGCCNGGGTCGAGGCATATTTTTTCGATAGGGTGTCCNGCCTGGAGAAGTATTTTCGCTTGTGCATGCAAAAAGGAGGTTACTTCCTCAACAACATTCTGNTANTNGGGNTTNTNTTGCATGGTTTTTGGTTTTCCTTGCATATGCATGATACAAACTGCGANACCAGAATTGATTACCAATTGCATCATTTTTGGGTCGGTTAACCCTGTTACATCATTGACCATTGCCGCTCCTGCATTGATAGCTGCTTCAGCCACTTCGTGATGGCGGGTATCTACTGAGACCAGACCTCGCTGAGCAAGGGCTTCAATCACAGGGATTACTCTTCTCATTTCTTCTTCGAGGGGTACGGGGTCTGAACCCGGACGAGTGGATTCTCCGCCGACATCAACCCAAGTNGCTCCTTTGTCAAAAAATTCCATGCCAAGTTCAATACTGCCATGACGGCTTCCAGCGTAGAATGAATCTGGAGTCGCATTGACAATGCCCATCAGCAGAGGAACATCGTTGTTTGAGCGTAAGGTAACTCGGCGTTTCGAAGATGCCTCAAACTTGGCCATTGTGAACGCCTTGATGCGAGAGGGTTTATGAGATGACAGGTTCCACGCCCCCTCATGTCTGACCTTGGTGAAGAATCAAGCGTCCATGGTCAGAGTCGAGAGGGTATTTCTGGTGAATCTGCTTTAGATCTCATCGATCAAAGTTCTCTCTTTTTTGCAGAGCACATACTTGACAGAATTAACCCAAGGCACAAAGACTTGGGCGAATTGATTCATTCCAGATCAAGATGGAGTGGTGGAATTCTCGCCGGTTTCATCGTGTTTTGGTGGCTTACGGTTTCAAGACCGAGCGAAGATTATTCTGTTGCCACATCCATCTTCTTTGGGCCTTCTTTCCTGACGGTGACCATCCTTGTACCTGGTTTGATTTTCATAGGCTCTATTCTATCTGATTTGAGTAGAGAAAATGGACAATTATTCCCAGGTATGATTTCTGGTATCATGTTTGTATTGGCAATTCTCTATGTATTTGAGCCAGTATTTACCGGATTCTTTTCCGAGGCCCTTACTGTAAATCAAGGTCTTTGGCGATTTGCTAGGTTGGCTGTTTTAGGTGGAACGGTGTTTATTGCGGCTAAATTTTTAATCGATGCCATTCTTCTTGGGTGGGTAAAAAGATGGGTAGAAACCAATCCGGGAATTGATTTTGCAGGCCGGTCCGAAGAAGCAAACGAACCCGAAATTGTTCCTGAATTTAAAGCAGAGGCTTGATACAGACAAGGCCCACCCCGCACACATGTCCCAACGAATGGATGTACTCCGCTGGGGCTANCGNCTTGGNCGTGATCCACGAATTACCACGCATCTNGGATTGGTTGCTCGAGCCTTGGGAGCGACAGGTTTCNTNCTTACAGGAGACCGAGATGANGATTTATTCGANAATCTNCAATCGGTNTGNCAACGCTTTGGTGGGGAATTAGAGACCACNCANGTACCGGGTCTCAAACACTTGAAANCCCACGTTCAAAATGGAGGCGTNGCTGTTCATTTAACCATGTATGGAGAATCCTATCATGATGCGATTGAAAAAATTCCACGTGACAAGGATATCCTGATTGTCGTTGGAGGTGCAAAAGTGCCTGCAGAGGTGTTCAAAACTTGTCAATTTAATGTCGCAGTAGGNAATCAGCCTCANTCTGAGGTAGCGGCTTTGGCTTTGTTCATGGATGCCTGGCAAGGTCATAGATCAACATTGAGAGAATTTCCTAATGCAGAGCTTTCAATTCAGGGTACGAACGATGGTAAAATTGTGGTTGAGAATGATGCTGGAAAACCCAGTGAAGATGATTGATTTTAGGCTCATTCAATAGAATCCGAAGCCAATGATTATGGTTGTTATTTGCCCCCNTGAGCGTTAATGGGCGCAGCGCCGTCATTTTCNAAGGCCCTTGGANTGCCAGATGCTGCGGATTTTTTGGACGAAATGCCCCAAATTACTGAAATCAACCAACCTGGAGTTTTACTACTTGCTGATGGAGGCAGATTTGAGGGTCAATTGTTTGGTGCGGCAGCCATCGGCGAAGGTGAACTGGTATTTACTACCGGTATGACCGGTTATCAAGAAAGCCTCACAGACCCCTCATTTGCAGGTCAAATNCTTACATTNACTTATCCAATGATAGGAAATTATGGCATNCATCCAAAGGCCTCAGAATCAGCCTCTGTATGGCCTCGAGGCGTTATTGTCCGGCAAGCCATGGCAAATCCAGACCATCGGGACAGCCGATGTTCAGTTGGAGAATTTTTGGCTGCCCATGGCGTTCCGGGTATCCAAGCCATCGATACAAGAGCCATTACACGCCGAGTAAGGGAACAGGGTACCGTTTTGTGTGTATTTGGTCCTCTTGACCAAGAAGATATCCTTGAAAAACGTCTGAGCGAACTTACNTCACCAGAACTTGAAGACCTTGTTGACTTGGTTTCAATCGATGAGATGATTNTGCTCAATCAAGGNGCAGTTGATGATTTGGGTAGCCCTTTNCCNAGACTNGCAGCGATTGATTGTGGNATAAAATACAATATTTTGCGGCATTTGATGCAATCCTTCGAAGTGCTTCTTTGNCCTCCAAATGTNACCTTCTCTGAAGTTCAAAGAATGGGTGCATCAGCACTTTTTTGTTCAAATGGACCGGGCGACCCTGCTCATCCAGGTATGGCTTCTCAAGCCAAAATNTGCATTGCTGAGGCCATAAAAAANGAGTTTCCAGTGATGGGCATTTGTTTAGGTCATCAACTTCTAGGATTAGCGAGTGGTTTGCAAACCTACAAGATGCGATATGGGCACCGAGGTGCGAATCAACCAGTCATCGATTTACAATCAGGTGAAGTTTGGATTACCAGTCAAAATCATGGGTTCGCCGTAGCAGATCCTGTTGCAGGGAATTTGGCGGCGCATCCCTCAGGTGCGACTTCAGAACAGTCACCAAATCTTCATGGCAGCGAAGTAACCGTGCGCTACGTTAACGCAAATGACCGCACTGTAGAGGGNCTTGATGTTATTGGGAAGCCAGTATTTTCGGTACAATTTCATCCTGAAGCANGCCCTGGTCCGCACGATGCTGCTGATTTGTTTGCAAGATTTCGAAAAATAGTCGATGAGAGGTGGATGTAGATGCCTCGCAGAGACGANATTGAATGGGTATTNGTGCTCGGNTCGGGTCCTATTCGTATNGGTCAGGCAGCAGAATTCGATTTTTCAGGCTCCCAAGCCATNCAAGCATTNAGAGAAGATGGATACAAAGTCATTCTCGTCAATTCAAATCCAGCAACAATTCAAAACGATCCTGAAATGGCAGATATAGTATACATTGAACCGCTTCTAAGCTCTACGGTTGAACAAATTTTGAGGAAAGAAAAACCAGATGCGATTCTTGCTGGAATGGGAGGTCAAACCGCACTGAATATCGCATCAGATTTAGCCCATCGCGGCGTTTTAGACGAACTTGGTGTCGAACTTATCGGCTCGGATTTGGAAGCGATTGACAAAGCAGAAGATCGGGAATTGTTCAATCAGGTTTGTGAATCGATTAACCTCCCAATTTCGAAAGCGATTGCTTGCCATAACATGAATGAGGTTTTGCAGGCGGCCGATGAAATAGGAACATGGCCTTTATTGATTCGTCCCGCATTTACTCTGGGTGGTCTTGGTGGTGGAACAGCATACAACACCGGTGAACTGGTAGAAATTTCTCAACTTGGATTACGCAATTCCAGAATTGGGCAGGTGCTGATCGAAGAATCCATACTTGGCTGGCAAGAATATGAGTATGAAGTCATGCGAGACACCGCTAATAATGCAACCATTGTCTGTACAATGGAAAACATTGACCCTATGGGCGTGCATACTGGAGAATCAGTCGTCATTGCTCCTATTCAATCACTCTCTGATACCGATCACCAATTGCTTCGTGATAAGGCTCTTTCATTGATCAGAGCCCTCGATATCAAAGGAGGCTGTAACGTACAATTCGCATTTAATCAGTCAACCGGTGAAGTAAGGGTTATCGAAGTGAATCCAAGGGTTTCTCGCTCTTCAGCATTGGCAAGTAAAGCCACAGGATACCCGATAGCCAGAATGGCGGCAAAGATCGCTGTTGGATATACCCTGGATGAATTACCGAATCCAATCACAGGAGAAGGTACAACCGCTGCATTTGAGCCCACACTTGATTATTGTGTGATCAAGATACCACGTTGGCCATTTGATAAATTCCGTACCGCCGACCGAACACTTGGTACTTCAATGAAATCAACTGGTGAAGTGATGGCAATTGGTCGAAATTTTGAGGAAGCCTTCCTCAAGGCTTGGGCCAGTCTTGAACAGGGAAGTCCTCATCCAAGACCACTTACAAGAGGAGATGAATCTGATGGTGAGCAACAACTTACTCGGGAGTCAGAGCCATTATCTGACCGAATTCTTGTCGATTGGCTCTCTATTGCAACCGATCGAAGAATGGGGGCCTTGATCGAAGCATTCCGTAGAGGTTGGACCATTGAGCATGTATACGAAATTACGCGTGTGACTCGATGGTTTTTGCATGGATTTGCATCCATCGCCAACATGGAAGCAGAAATTCGAAGTCGTGCTTGTTCAATCAATGAAATTGATTCTGCAGACCTACAGCGATGGAAAAGTGGAGGATTCACAGACGGACATATCGCTGATGCATTGTCAGGCTTCCAACCCGGTGGCATTACCAGAGCACAAGAAAGTGAGGTAATGGCTCGCAGACATGCATTAGAAATTCATCCAGTCTATCGTATGGTCGACTCATGTGCAGCCGAGTTTGCGGCGATTACTCCGTACTATTATTCAACCTATGAGTGTCAAAAGACCAAGGGAATTGACCATATTCCAGAGCTTCAATCAAGGGATAAAAAGCGCCAGATTGTGCTTGGATCTGGACCGATAAGAATTGGTCAGGGCATTGAATTTGACTACAGTTGTGTACATGCTGTCAAATCAATACGAAGTGAGGGAATGGATGCGGTACTCATCAACAATAATCCTGAAACCGTCTCAACCGATTTTGATACATCGGATCGTCTGTATTTCGAGCCTTTGACCCTTGAATACGTAACAGAAGTAATGCTTAGAGAACAACCGCATGGCATTTTGTTGCAATTTGGAGGGCAAACTGCAATAAATTTGGCAATACCTGTTCAAGAGCGCATTGAACAATTGAGCCTCCCTACTCAGATACTTGGATCGACCTGTGACACCATCGATAAAGCGAGTGACAGAGAGAGGTTTGAAGACTTTGCAAAAGAAATCGGTTTGAAGATGCCTCTTGGATATACTGGAAAAGAAGCAGATGATGTAAGGTCTGCTGTTGAAAAAATTGGATATCCGGTTCTCATCAGGCCTTCTTATGTCCTCGGTGGAAGAGGTATGGAAATTCTATCAAATGAAAAACAGTTGGAAGCATACCTGCGCGAAGCCTTCATCGCTTCACAACACCCACTCCTTGTCGATGAATATCTTGGTGAAGCGATTGAGTTGGATGTTGATGCTGTTTGTGATGGCAAAGAGGTGTTGATCGGTGCTATCATGGAACATTTGGAGGAAGCGGGAATCCATTCAGGAGATTCAACCTGTTTCATTCCAGCACAGAATCTCTCTGATGAGATTACAGAGCAGGTCAGAAAACAAACCATTGACATTGGTTTGGGTTTAGGAATAGTTGGATGTTATAATATTCAATTTGCGGTTAAAGAAAGCGAATTGTATGTTCTTGAGGTAAATCCACGAAGTTCCAGAACGGTTCCCTTTGTAGCCAAATCAACCGGTTTACCTGTCGCAAGAATCGCTGCAAAAGCAACCTTAGGGATTTCAATCTCAGACCAAGATATCCCTGAAAGGGTAGATAAATTGGTGTGCGTAAAGGCACCGGTGTTCCCATTCATCAAATTACAAGGCCTCGATCCTGCACCTGGACCTGAGATGAAATCCACCGGAGAGGTGTATGGTAGCGATATCGAAGCAGATGTGGCTTATCTAAAAGCGAGACTTGCCACTGAGATACCTGTTCCAACTTCTGGAGGTGTTTACCTTACAGTAAGAGATTCAGCTAAGAATGACTTGGTGCCCTTGGCAAAAGATTTGTTGGAATTAGGATTCAATATATTTGCAACCCCTGGAACTGCAGATGTGCTTAGAGGTGGAGATGTTCAGGTAAAAACAGTCTATAGAATCAATGACAGAAGGCATCCAGATGCCCTTGATTTGATGAGAAAAGGCGAGGTTCAGTTTATTGTCAATCTTCCAACCGTAAGCGGTGGAGCTGTTCGTGATGGTAACATGATGCGAAGGCTTGCTGTGGAGATGAATATTCCATTTGTGACCACGCTGAGTGGTGCCAAAATGGAAATCAATGCGATCAATGCCTTACAGAAGAAGGAACCTGAACCTTGCAAACTCGAAGTAAATTATTGATTAACAGGCTTCGTATGCTTCGATAATATAATCGGTTAGTGGGCTTGTTTTCGCCAATTCTGAAATACCATCATGACCTGATTCAGCAAAATTTCTCACGATGTCTTGGACCCTGACGTTTCCTTCTGAAGATCTTGCGATGATGGTTTTGGGCTTTAGGACCTTACCGGTACCATGTGGGTCGTATATCGTGTCGAGTGCTTCGGCAAGGAACCAATCCGGTTTGTCAGCCTCATCACCTTCAAATTTCTTCTTTGGACGCTTTGCACCAAAGAGGCCGCCGCCTTTTTTCTTGGCAGGAGATGATTTAGTAGCAGGCTTTTCGGCCGTAGAAGCCTTTTTTGCCGGAGCCTTGGTTTGTTTTTGTTTTGGTTTTTCTTCTTTCTTCGAAGGTTTTTCCCCAAACTCTTTTTCCAATTCCTTGCGAACTTCTTTCTCAATTTTTGCTCGTAGTGCGTCTTCATCGACATCACTACCTGCGTTTTTCTTTGCTTTTTCCAATTCTTCTTGGAAGTGTGATGCAAGGTGAATCAATGCTGCCTGCATGCTTGCTTCCAATTGCATTGAAACCACGTCTCCTGAGCCATCTCTCCATTTTCTCCACTGCAACATGGTATTCTCGTGAATATCAGAACCACACTTAGGACAGAAACTTCGTTTGGGTGGTTTGAGTACAGGTATTGACTTCATGGCCTCAACGTCAACACCTTCGTGTTCACCACTTGCAACATCATGAATATGTGTACTCGCTTCCATACCGATTTTCATAGAGTCTGAATAGATTTCATCCTCGAGATTAATCAAACCTTGCTTGACCATGAGCCATGCGTCAGATCCTCTTACCGCCGCTTTCATCGCGGCTTGTGCTGCTACGGATTCACCGAAAATGTGAGTTTGAGGATCACTCTCTGCCTCTTCATTTTGAATGACAATATTGTATTGATCTTCTTCATCATCTGCAGGAGCCGCAATACCGAGAAGGATTGGATTTGCGCCTTCTTCGACTTTAGCAATCATATCAAATTTTTCAGCCATTGACAGATCATTTCGCATTCGAATGACGTCTTTTAATTGATTTAAATCGTGACCTGTCGAGGTGATTGGACCGTTGACTGTGAGGTCATTTCCACAACCAAGGCAGAACTTAGCAACAGCCTCGACGCTGGATTCACAGACCGGACAATAAACTCCGCTCATGACAGTTGTTACTATTATCCCCTTTCAAGTATAACGGTTCATTTGGGATAAAATCCGTCATGTTTGACCAAGCAGATGGAGCGCCTTTTCCCGTCCAATCTCGTAAAGTATTGAGGCCAGACGGGGCCCTTTTTCTCGGTTTAAAATCGCCATGTAGAGGGTTTTGTATGCATCTTTTACCATGCCATCTCGATTTTTGATGCCAGTAGGAATCGCTTTTCCAATCGTATCTGCATTCCATTCGCAATTCTCGAGGATTTCACTGAGTTCTTTGACATAGGGAAGAGTATGAATGTCTGACATTGGTTTGTCCCGAACGGTAATTCGCATCGAATCAGGGAAATGAGGTCCTTGAATCCAATGACGCATTCGCGAGAGTTGATCAGCGATATTATCGCCAAAGTCTGAAAAAATCTCGTCATCGGATTTGATTTGAGCAAGCATGGCTAAATGTCGAAAAGAGATATTTTCCTGGTCGAGGTTTTCAAGTTTTGAAAGAGACAATGCGCCCATTTCATCTTCGAGCATGACTTTCTTTCGTCTGGGTAAAGAATCAAAGTCAATAGCGTTGAAATCTTTATTTGAGAGTCGTTCAAATTCATCGGCTAACTCAACCAATCCAACACCAGGATCAAAATCAATGGCTTTGTTTGGTTTTGACCTTGCGATTAGGTAAAGCAAAATTTGAGGCGGTACCAACTCCAATGCTTCGAGTGGTCCGATGGTATTGCCAGTTGAAGATGACATGGCGCCTTGTCCACGTAATGAAATCCATTCGTAAGTCAGTGGCATCGGAGGCTCATCGCCAAATAGGATTGAAATTTCTCGACCTGTACTGTATGAGCCACCAGCGGTACCGTGGTCTTTTCCGAATGGCTCACAAGTAATGCCTATCCATCCCCATCTTGCTGGCCAATCGATTCTCCATGGTAATTTTCCTTCGGCTTTTCTCAAGTCACTTTTTCCTTCAATGCCTTTTTGATTCCAATGAACATAAGGCCATTCAAAACCGGTAACCAATACATCATCCATGGAACCATCGGCACCAATTGGATTGTATGGAAACCAATCCTTGGAGAGTTCTCTTCCACTTACTCTCTCGATGATTTCCCTGATTTCATCGGCCTTTTCACAGGCGATTTTTGCTCTTGATGCGAATTCACCGGTTGCATAAGAGTTGTAATTGTCAATAATGCGTGGTTCAACTCCGATTTCTTTGAGTGCCTTAAGGAACGGTTCCAAGAAATGTTGAGCGTAACTGGTTTCTCCATCACTTGCTGACCCGTCTTCAAGCGGTGCTGGGATGGTCGCAAGTGGATGACCGATGTATGGCTGGTAATCCTCGGAGAGGAAGGGGTAAATTTTTCTCAAAGGGTCAGCAGAGTCTACGATGAAAACAAACTCCGCATCCAGACCTCTCTTTTGACAGGCTTTGGTGATCATGTGGCCGGTAAGAATTTCTCTGATATGGCCAATGTGGAACTCACCACTGGGCGTAATTCCGCTTGCAATGATGTGTTTACTGCCCCGGTGGGACAGTTTCTCAGCCATCACGTCAGCCCAGTGCATGCAGCCTCACCTAAACATCAACGGCTCTGATCAGTCCACGTAATGGGACGTTGAGTATCTCATTGCGTAAAGTCTTGTTAACCAAAACCAGGCACAAGACCACTTCTGCTCCAGATTCTCTCATTGATTCAATGGTTTTGCTCATGGTTACTCCAGTGGACAGCACATCGTCAACAATGACGATTTTCTTTCCAGATACTTTTCCGTATTTATTCGAGAGAACACCCTGTCCTTCATGGCTTTCTACGTAGCGGAAAATGGTCACATCACTGTCGGTCATGCTTGCAACTTCGTGAGCGAAGGATATACCATTGATTGAAATGCCGACGATGGTATCTACCTTCTGAGCACCGATCTCTTCATCGACGACATCGGCCATAATCGATGCGATGGCTGCGATACGCTTTGGTTTGACACCAATGGTTCGCCATCCAATTCTGACATCAATCGGTTTCTCTTCTTGATTTGAACCTGCCAACAACCAAGCAATGGTATCTTGTGATAATGATAATTCATCAGCAATCTGTTGGCTGTTGAGTCCTTCCTTCCTAAGTCCAGAAGCGACGGCTCGTAATTCATCGATACTTTTGAGCGAGTCCATATTGCAATCGTGCACGAACAGTTTCATCAACCCATCGACGCTTTTCAGCGTTATGAGGGCAATACTCAAATGAGAATTCAAGCCAGACCGACTTAATGGCCGACTTTGATTACGTGTCGCTGCTCGATAGGGCAAGGGGAAATATTCCTGATGATATTTCAAATCGAGTTCGATGGACTTTGCCCAGTCCAAAAATCATTATTGAAGGTTCTAACACCATTTTTCAAAACTTTCTAGAGGTCATCAAGCATATGGAAAGAGACGAAAATCACTTCTATCAATACATGCTCAATGAATTGGGTACTTCTGGGAGTCGTGACGGTCCAAGAACTCGATTCAAAGGACGAATCCCACCAAAAAGGATCAAGAAAACCATTGTGAATTATGTCAATACCTACGTAAAGTGTACACAATGTAATGCACCGGACACCGTCTTTACCAAACAAGATCGAGTCACACTGCTGAAATGCCAAGCATGCGGTGCCACTCGCCCTGTGAAGCTTTGATTCAATCTTCAAATTTCATGGACAATTCAGAAGGCAAATCGCCTCCCTTGAGGTAATTCAAGAAAGTCTCGAGTTTCGATTCTGTAAGGGTAAACCATTCGCCTTGAGGATAAACCACGCAACTTGGCCCATTTTCACAAAAATCCAAGCACCCTGATTTTTGAACCCTGATAGATTTCAAACCTGCGTCCTTGGCCATATGCTTCAGTTTTTTCATCAACTGAAGGCTATTTTTATTTTGGCAACTCTCCCTAGTCGCACCTTCAATACGCTCATGCCCGCAAACAAAGACATGTTGTTCGTAACCTGGTTTCAATCGACCTTTTGCATCCTTAGGCAATTAAGCCACCTCGCTGA
>PBHM01000007.1 GCA_002719395.1 Methanobacteriota archaeon
CTATCAATGCAACTTTGCCTGCTGGAATTCAATTTGGTGCTAACAACGGGACATTTTGGGGTGTGCCGACTGAATTGTGGCCAGAGACCAATTACACAGTCTGGGCTAACAACAGTGGAGGTTCTACTTCGACCAGCATTCTTTTGGTTGTCGTGGACCAATTACCATTGCTGAGTTATGTTATTGAAAGCATTGAATTGACCAATGATACCTCTCATGATAACATGCCCCTGTTGCCTATATTGACAGGTCCTGGTGAAATTATTTCTTGGGCGATCAGCGGAGAATTACCGACTGGATTGAGCTTTAACGAATCGAATGGAACGATTTGGGGAATTGCAACTGAGTTATCGCCGGAGACAGTATACACCATTTGGGCTAACAACAGTGGAGGTTCTTCTTCTGTGAACCTTTCAATTACCGTATTGGACCAACTTCCAGCATTCTCTTATACGTCCCTTGAGATAATTATGCAAAATAATTCAGAATTGAGTTTATACCCATTATCCACTGGTGGGAATATTGCAAATTGGAGTATTTCCCCCGAACTATCTCCTGGCTTGTATTTCGATAATGGTACATTGTACGGTGTGGCGACAAGTGTCAAAAACAAGACGATGTATGTAATTACTGCAACCAATGAAATTGGTTCTACCACATTCAATCTGAACATCACCGTTTCAGAGTTGTTGTATGATACTTCTTATGGTGAAATATTCGAGGTACGTGGCAGAGAGATGCAGCCATATGGGCCTGAATTGAGTCTTGATGATGCAGTATACGCAATCAACCCAATGCTGCCTCAAGGCTTGTTCATCGGTTCAGATAACGGAACCATATGGGGAACACCAACGCAGGTCTTTGAACTCACACGATTCACGATCTTTATGAATTCCAGTTCATTCAATGATACCTTTGTAATTTACATTCAGGTGCTTGAAGATACAGACCAAGATGGCAAGCCTGATGAGGTCCCAGATGGCGTCAATCCTTCACTTGGACTCATTGAAGATACGGACGATGATGGTGATGGTTGGACTGATGAAGAGGAATTTTCATGTGGTTCTACAGATTCAAAAGATGCTTCAAGTGTTCCTGTAGATTCTGATGGGGATGGAATTTGTGACTTTATGGAAGTATTGACCATCACTTATCAGGGTGATGATTTTGAGTTTATCCAAGGCCAAACGAACATTTCAATCATGGCTTTCAGTTCAGGCATGGTTGTAGATACATGGGAAATATCGCCCAGTTTGCCAGAAGGAATGTTGTTTGGTAGCGAAACGACTGGTGGGAATGGTACGATTTATGGAATTCCAATTTATGCTTCTCCATTCAATACCTATACCATTACCGCCACGAACTCTCTTACAAATTTCCAAGCGACAACAACGCTCAATCTTTCTGTGATAGCAGACTTTGATTTAGATGGAAAGTCAGATAACACGTCAAGACTGGGTCTCTTTGAAATTGATTCAGATGATGATAACGACGGATATGGGGATGCCATTGAATTAGCGTGTGATTCCGACCCATATGACCGAACTTCTCTTCCACGAGTCGATGATGAAAATAACTGTATCACTGATGATGGAATCAGTGAGTCGTCAGACGAGGATAACGCCCAGTCAGGATTTGGAACATTCTTCATTTTGGCCTTCTTTTCCACTCTTGCATTAATCTCAATTATCCTATGGAGAAGGAATAATCGAACCGGAGTAAGACCAGAATATGTTACATCAAAACCTAAATTTGCAAAAGGAGATGGTTTTGAATTTGAACCGTATACGTTGAAGGATGCTGTAGTACCATACAATGGTATTGCAGAGTCAGAAGAAGTCATTAAATGCTCTGAAATGACACCGAATACGTCTGTAAAGTTCGTCGATAAGAACTCCAATGAGAACGCTGGACGTTTCCGTGCAATTATCTCAGGCGGTCCTCGAAACGGAGAAACCAAACTTAGGTCAAATGAATACGGTGTCATGTCAATCAAATTGACCTTTGATGGTTCAATACGTCCTGAGAAAGATGGGGCTGAATATCATGCCGAAATTATTCTCGATGATGAAACGTATTTCATTTGGAAGGTTGAAACTGAAAAACAAAAATGGATGACACAAGAATCTCTTGAGGAAGATTTCGGTGATATCTTAGAAAAAACACTGGAAGAATCTGAAGTTGATGAGTCAGAAATTGAATCTGAAGACGAATCGAACAAGGAATCTAAGAAAGAATCAGAAAACAAATCTGAGAAATCTTCTGAAAAATCGCAAGATGAAAAAGCCGAAGAGGGCTCAGATGAAGAGAAATCATCAGATACAGATGAAGATTCAGAAACTAAATCTGATGAAGAGTCCGATGAAGGGTCTGAGGATGAATCGAAGAAATCGTCAAAGAAAGGATCTAAGGAAGAGTCTAACAAAGAATCTAAAAAACCATCATCCAAAGAAAAAACGGAGAAATCTTCTGAAAAATCGCAGGATGAAAAAGCCGAGGATGAAGAAGATTCAGATAAAGAGAAATCATCAGATACAGATGAAGATGCAGAAACTAAATCTGATAAAGAGTCCGATGAAGGGTCTGAGGATGAATCTGAAGAAGATTCAGAAAAAGAAACCTCAGAAGATGAATCCGAAACTGAACCTTCTGATAAATCAGAGAAGGAATCCTCTGATGATAAAACAGAGAAATCTTCTGAGAAATCATCTAAGAAAAAGGCTAAGGGTGAGGATGGAGATTCTAATAAAAAGAAAACCTCTGGTTCCAAAAAACAATCAGAATCCAAATCGGAAAAGAAACCTAAGCAAAACAAAAAGAAATCATCGAAGAGCAAAAAGTGAAGTGAATTCTCTCTATGATTTGCGTGTTGATTCTTCTTGATATCATCTGTCTGAATTTCACATTTTTGTTTCAATAAGATACAGGATTTATGATTTAATTGTAAAATTACTTTAATCATCATTTTTCTGATTCGTGTATGAAAGAATGGATTAGTCTTGGTCTTGCCATACTATTCGAAGTAATGGCCACAGCATCATTAAAATCAACAGAAGGATTCACCAAACTTTGGCCATCGTTATTGGTAGTTGCAGGCTATACTGGCGCATTTTATTTTGTATCCTTGACGCTTGATGTGATTCCAGTAGCGGTTGTTTATGCCATTTGGCCAGGCTTAGGTATGGCCTTGCTCGTGTTGGTATCATACATTTTTCTTGGCCAAACACTGGATAAGGCTTCACTCATTGGTATCGGCCTTATCATCGTAGGTGTTGTGGTGATTCACTACTACGGAGAACCGCTTTCTGCATCTTAGGAAGAGGTTTCTATTTACTCTAATTTGTGCATTCTTGTGAATACTTCTTGGAATNCTTNAAGATTTTCAGGAACGCTTACNCCTGAAATGGGNGCATTAAGNGAAATTCCTTGGCTTTTCTTGGTCTTCCAAGTTTCCGAATTGAAAGATTCAATATCAGAGGTTAGTGTACACAGGTCTGAATTTTCTGGCGTCAAATCAGGGAATGAGCGAACATCTACAGCACTCGTCCCATACAATGTTGATGAGATATAGTGGGTGAAAAATGGACAAACAGGACTCAANGCGCTCATGAAGTCTCGAACGATGCGGTGAATGGTCCATGCGGCTTTTTCATCCCCATCATAGAGTCTTGATTTACTCATTTCCAGCCAATGCGAGGGTAGGATTCCGGTTCCAAATGTCTTCAAAGATTGCGTGGCNGTGTAGATGTCTANGTTTTGCCATGCTTGCTGAACCTTATTCATGGTTTGATGGAATTCTGCGAGAATCCACTCGTCTTCAATGGGTAGAACTTCAGGTTGACGATCAAGTTGTTCTGGAACTTCAAATTGACTTGCAAAACGGGCGACGTTGAATAATTTGGTTAACACACCGAAATATTTTGACTCAATTTCCTCTGGATTGATATGAAAGTCATCACCAACTTGTGCGTCACATGCTTTCCACAATCTGAAACACTCTGAACCGATTTTATTGGCTCGTAATTTGACCGACTTTTCAGGTCCTCTGACCTGCCATGATCCGGTTTTTCCACCNGCCCCACATTCGAGAACCGAATCAGCATCGATACCATTTCCTAGTGACTTACTCATCTTTCGACCCCAAGGATCCATCCCCAGTCCATCGATCCATACATGTTTGAAGCCTGGTTTATTGAGNAGAAGTGCGCTCTTGAGGAGGGTATAATACAGCCAAGTGCGGACAATTTCCTTACCTTGTGGACGAATAGCCGTTGGGAAAGCTCGGTCAAAAACATCTGGCTGATTGAGATAACCGGATACAAATAGANTGGAATTNGAAGAATCCATCCATGTATCAAACACTTTCTCCTCCCCTCGCAGTGCGCCGAGTTCTACTTTCATATCAGCATATAATCCGCGTAATTCTCTTGTTTCTCGGTCAAGTACTTCGCTTCCCTCTGGAGGTGCATCCTTCCATGGTTGTACGTACACACCAGCGGGTGGAACTACAACCATACTGTCATCTTCGGAATACCAAATTGGTATTTCGGTGTGATACCATCTCCTACGAGAAATCGGCCAATCAATGCTGATGTTATCCATCCAATCGAGTAGGAATTGCTTATTTCTTGGTGGGTGGAATTCAATATCTTCTGCCAGTTCACGAATCTTATCCTGCATGTGGGTTTGGCGCACATACCATTCTTTGAGTAAGATGATTTCAACAGGATTTTTTCCTCTTTCTGAGACAGGAACCTCTTGGTCCTTTTCAACGATTTGATGCAAACGACCACACTGTTCGAGTTGTTCAATAGCGGATGCTCGAGCCTCCATTACCGACATGCCGGCAAGTGGTCCNGCTATTTTGGTCATCTTGCCTTCTAAGTCGATAGCCTGGAACGGATTTAATCCTAATTCCCTAAAAACCGAAACGTCATTTTGGTCNCCAAATGAACAAACCATCAGAACGCCGGAACCAAACTCAGATTTTACCGAAGGATGAGTGGCTATTTTCACCGTTGTTGAACGGTCNCTTACCTCAAGNGGCAAAGATATTTCTTGGCCAACCAGATGAGTATATCTTTTATCATCAGGNTGCACAACAACAATGCCACAAGCGCAAATTAATTCGGGCCTGGTTGTGGAAATAATTACCTTCTCGCCCTCGGAGGTTTCCCAGATGACGTCAACTAATTTTGTCTTGCGAGTCAGTCGCTCAACCTCAGCATCGGCGATGGTGGTTCCTTCGACAGGGTCGTAGATATTTGGACGTAAATCTTCAATNATTTCTCCTCTCTTGAACAGGTCGGTGAAAATGGCTTGCGTAACGGCACGGNAATTTGGTGCATCGGTCAAATATTCGTTTGCAAAGTCCATTGATAAACCGACTCGTCGAGCCGTATCTCTCATGGATTGCGTGAACGTCTCGATGGTTTCTCTGCACAACTCAAGGAATTCTGCACGGTCATAGGTTTTCATTTTACGCTTAGTATTCTTTTCCACGGTAAACTCAACGTTGATGCCGTTTCTGTCAACACCCCAAGGGAATGAGACTTCTTTACCCAACAATCGCTGTGACCGTGCAATGACATCGATCATGCTGTATTGTGCGACTGCTCCGATATGCCATGTGCCACTTGGATAAGGNGGTGGCGTATCGATTACGAAGATTTCTTTGCCACTGTCTGGATTAAATCCATACCGTTCGTTGTACANGTTTTCATCGGCGTAGTGTTCTTGCTGTATGCGCTTTTCAAGATCGATAGACCATCGCTTATCTGGAATCTTCGACTCAGGCATGTCCATCCTCTTGATACGGGGGTGCATGCTTTTGTTCTTCAATTCGCCGGATACCACGCATAGNGAAGAAACTGAGGCATGATTTCAAATGCCTCTCCTTCTACGAATGTCTGGGTGGAGTAATGAGTGAGGAAAGTGATGGCTCGGCTATCGAACCTCCAAAGGGTCCTACTCTTCAGCAAAGATTCCGNTCTTTGATGCATTCNGGTCAACAACGAGTGGTGCAATCTGTCAAAGATTTCGANGCCAAACGAACGGTTGACGCCGTGTTAGATGCGCCCAAACAATTGCAAAGGGAATGGGAAAANCACGGTGCTACCGGTGTGCTTACAAAATTTCCNCTCGCCACCGTTCTTGTGTTNTTGATGCTCACGCTTTTCTTCGTCTATCACAGTGGTTTTCTGGATGATTCACAATTTAGAAGCGATCCTGAACCCTCTCTCAAAGTAAATGGTGATTTGGAAGTGTATCTTCCAGAAGGTTCANCGGTGCTTGAAAATATTCGTACGGTGGAAAATGATTGGTCCACCAATGTCATGATTATCTATATCGAATCTCCTTCAGACAACATTACGAGTCAAAGGATTCTTCAAGAAATGGCTTATGTTGAATCACGATTAAATCCGGTTCTTTCCGACCCTTCGGATGATGTCATTTACGTTCTTTCTCTCTCGACGGTGATTAAAGAAGTGAACTCAAGCGCTCCAAGAGTCAGAGAAGCCTTTGTTACACAATTGGGAGAACTTGGATGTCCATCCGGCCAAACAGATGATTGTTTTTCAGCACAAGTTGCTCAACAAACCAATGACCTCTTGGAAAATACAGATAGTCTTCTTGGCACTTATGCCATTCCAACTCAAACAACCATCAATACCATTGTTGCCGAAATGTATGAAGACGATGGCTCACCAACACCAGGTCTTGACAAAATGGCGAGAGATGCGGACGGAGATGGTNCTCTCGACCGAGCCGTACTCATCGTAGCGGTCGATGACAAGAAAGAAGCCAAGGAAATTATTGAGCAAACTCAAGGCTTACTCGATGATATTTCAAAGGAACAGAAACCATGCAATTATGATGATGAAGCAGAGGGAATGTGTGACTGGGAAGACCTCGATTTAACCATGACACTCACGGGACCTGTGCCGATTACAAACGCTGTTACTGAGTTTTCATTCAAACTGTTTTGGCAAATATTTCCCCTTGCCATCGTACTTGTCGCACTAGGATTATTCATCTTCCACTCCGATATCCTTCAAACCGGTTCATGGCGCCCTATCCAAGGATTCAAAGTGGTTACAATCGCAGGCCTTCCAACGCTTTGCTCAGTGTTTTGGACGCTGGGTATCATCGGTTGGCTTGACTATGAGGTAACGATGACAGTGATTATCGTCGGTCCTATTTTGCTCGCATTGGGCGTATCATATGGTCTTCATATCACCAATCGATATGCTGAGGAAGAAGGGACTAAGGATGAAAAAATACGTCAATCACTTAGTTCAACAGGAAGAGCTGTGTTCTTATCTGCGGTAACGACGGTGATTGGTTTTATTTCGCTTACATTTACACCGATGGCCCCGATTGCTACGGTCGGATTCGCACTTTCTGGTGGAATCATCGTGGTGTATATTCTAACCATGGCCATGGTTCCAAATCTCACATTATTGCTTGATTTACGTAAACCTAAACATCCTCCATTGCCTGTTTTTGATGCAGCTGTAAAAATTCCCATCAATTACTCTAAAGCGGTCATTGCAGTTTTCTTTGCACTGATTTTCATTTCGGCTTATTGGGGCCAACAAAATGTGAAGGAGAACATTGATCTCCTTGGAATGGCACCCGAGGGAGAAGAACCTGTTATCAAAATGAAACAATATTCTACAGAATTTAATGCCGGACAGATTGGAATGGTGCTGGTTCAGGGAAATATTTCTGGAGATATCGATGATGGTGATCCGACCAATGACGACCCTGCGGGGCGGTTACAACAGATTGAAGTGCTGGAAAAGAACCTCAACACGGTAAATCAAACTACGGCGGTAAGTATTGTGTTTTTGATGAAATCTGTGGGTGTTGGATTCAATGCAAGTGGTACGCCGTTGTATGAATTAGTCAACCAATCATTTGTACCTGAAGACATCAAAGATACGGCTCAAGTTTTATTTGACCAAGAAATCAACCAAGATGCCAGTTTCTGGGATTTATTGATCTCACCTGAAATGTATGGGCTACCCGGTTCAAGACAATCCCAAATTTTCCTTCTCGATGTCTTTTATGCCAGTTTAACCGATGAAACCAGGGGGCTGTTCGTATCATCTGATTTCCAAAGAAACCTCGTTTATGTGGATATGCCATTTATTCCAGTCGCTGAAACGGCTGTTGCAGTCGACCAAATCAATGAATACACCAGTCTCGCATATGAAGGTAAAATCGAGGTAGGAGAACTCACAGGNGTTGGAGCCGTTGCCATCGCCGTGAACGAATTGATTGTATCGTCCCAATGGTCATCCCTCTTCTTTGCGATTGCTCTTACATTGATCACACTCGCTTTGGTTTTCAAAGACATTCGATTCTCAATCTGGACGACGTCGCCTGTAATTGCAACAGTCGCGATGCAATGGCTTGTCATGTGGCAGATGGATGTTCCTCTGTCTTTGGTTACCGTCATGATCGGTTCGATTTTAGTCGGGGTCGGTGTTGACTTTTCAATCCACATCGCGAATCGTATCAAGGAAATGGGTGGTGGTATCGATGCCATCCGAGAAGCGACGGTTTCTACGGGTATGTCTCTGTTTGAAGCTGCTACGGTTACGACATTGGGTATGATCACAGCTTATCAAATTCCGATACCTGAAATCAAGCCATTCGTTACGGTGATCATCATATTGCTGTGGATTGCTGCGGCAAGTGCATTGATACTGCTCCCGGCCATATTTGTAACGCTTGAACAATTGGGTGTTGGGTCGGTTGGTGGTGCTTCGGCAATGGCAAAACGCCTTGGATTGGTTGGGAAATCAAAAGATGCAGAAGCGGATGTGATTGCTATCTCTGCGTTATCCACGGACCAAGGCGAAGCATGGTGAAACTAAAGAAACGCCACTCGTTGGGCTTACCATGACCCAATATTGGTTGATGAAATCAGAACCTCACGTTTATCCCTATGAGCAATTGGTTGCTGATGGTTCAACGCATTGGGATGGTGTACGCAATTATCAAGCTCGAAACTTCATGAGAGATAAGATGAAGATTGGCGACATGGTATTATTCTATCACTCCAATACCAAACCGCCTCATGTCGCTGGATTGGCAAGAGTGTGCAAAGAAGGCTATCCAGATTTTACTGCTTTTGATGAATCCAGCAAATATTATGACTCCAAATCCAACCCCGAAAATCCTCGATGGTTTATGGTCGACCTTGAACCTGTCACGGCCATGAATAATTCAGTTGATTTGCCAGACATGAGGGAGAATCCAGCGCTTGAAGGGATGGCGTTACTGGCGAGAGGTCAACGTTTGAGTGTTCAGCCAGTTGACAAAGAACATTTCATGGAAGTTTGTAGAATGGGTGATGTGGAGGGCTCCCTTTGATTCCAGTTTCAGCAAGAGCATCTGGTATCGAGTATGCGATTCGAGACGTTGTTGTACCAGCAACCAAACTGGAACAACAGGGTCATGAAATCATTAAATTGAATATTGGAGATCCGATTGCATACCCGGGTTTGCCAACTCCCTCACACATGGTCGATGCATTTGCGAAAGCGGTGAAAGATGGAAGAAACGGATATTCTCCTTCTTACGGATTACCTGAATTAAGAACGGCTATCGCAAAAGATGAATCATCAAAAGGATGGAATTGCCAATCCGATGACGTTTATGTTTGCCATGGAGTAACCGAAGCCTTGCAGATTATCTTCGCAGCAACACTTGAGCCTGACACGAAAGTATTGGCACCAGGTCCTCATTACCCCCCGTATCTTGCATATCCGCAAATGTATGGTGCGAAAACCATTGAATACCGTTTGAAAAATGACCAAGGCTGGTCTTTGGATTTTGATGATATTGAAGCAAAAATGGACGATGATGTACGATTACTTGTTTTGATTAATCCCAATAATCCAACCGGAAATGTGGCATCTGCTGAAGACATCGACCGATTGCTCTCCATCGCAGCAAAATATCCGAATTGCATGGTGATTGCAGACGAAATTTATGATGGTCTTGATTTCACTGGAAAACAAGTTTCTGTAGCATCTCGCTCCACCAATGTTCCAGTTTTTACACTCAATGGGGTATCAAAAGTATACTACGCACCAGGTTGGAGAATTGGATACATGGCTCTTCATGACCCGATTAATACAATGATTGATGTCCGAGATGGAATTGAGCGAATTTTACGCTCGCGACTTTGTGCTTCAACACCGGCTCAACTCGGGTATTTGGCCGGATTAGAAGGAGATCGCTCATGGATGGATGAGCATTCAAAAAAAGTACTTTCCCGTCGAAACTTGTGTATTGAAAGAATCAACCAAATTGAAGGACTTGATGTTCAAAACCCAGGCGGTGCTTTTTACATGTTCATCAAATTGACCCACCCAAAATGGACGCATGATGACAAATCATTTGTCCTTGATTTGTTGCATCAAGAACATGTCTTGCTGGTACACGGGAGTGGATTTTCTCCAGAGTTCGGTGCTGGTCATGTGCGATTGGTCTATTTGGCCAGTGAAGAGGCCTTGCATGAGGCATTTGACCGAATAGAAAGATTCCTCAAAAACTCATAATCAGCGATTGCTTGATGTGTGTTTAGGTTCTCAGATGTTCATGAGCCGATGGTGGGGACTGTTTCTGGGGCTGTTACTGATTCCATCAGTTTCTGCCGAAACGGGCATTATCCAGCCATCAGAGATGACTTTTGATTTGTTCACGCCGCTTATTGTTGCCATTATTGCAGCAATCTTTCTGAGAGCATGGATGGTACCTAATCAATTGTCCAGCCTCCAAGTCGGGTTCGAGATTGATGATAACTTGTATGAGGTTCATCGACTAACAGAAGACCGCCAAGATGCCAAAGAATTACTGGGTATGCCGGGCATAAAAATTTCATTAATGCTTTACATGATGGCTATGCTATCTGTTTTGCTGCTAATAGCTGAGTTAATGTTCAAACCAACACAATACTTCTACTACAATGTTATCTTGATGGGGGCACTCTTCATTATCCCCGTTGTCATTTCACCGTGGGAATCTCTCAACACACAAATAAGCGGCAAGAAAATATCTGCTGGAGGCTTCAAGTTCACTGGCATCCTCAAACGTCTGATCACGCTTCTGATTTTGATTGCTGCAACAGGTGCCGTCATTCTATTCGGACAACAGCGTGGTATTGAGAGTGATATGCCTATTTGGTATGCCGTTGGAATGCTGGTTTTCATGGGGCCAACCATCCTCGCTTACGGTCGAATTATGGGAGCTTCATGGAACATGCTGGTTATCGGAAAATGGCGATCGATTCTCGGTCGTCCAAACCCCATCGACCCCAAGCGTTTAGGATTTGTTGGTCGTCTTTTCTCGATTGTGTTGTGGTTTTTCCTACTCACCATGCCATTCGCAGCAGTGAATGGCCTTGTGACCGTTTTTCACGTNATGGTTAACAACCCCGCTAATGCAACCGAAGTCCTCAATTATGGAGGAATTATAGGACACCAACTATACCTGCAAGTTGAAAATAATCCCATTTTTGCAGATATTGAATATCTAAAATCACTACCACAAGTTCTATCGATTTATCTTTCAGTAAACATCGCAATTGTTGGTCTTGCATTTATTTTTGAATTATTGAGAAACTTGTATCTTGGAGGTCAAACTTTTGGTGGTCTTGGTGGTGTATTACTCGCAACGCCGAGAGAAATCCGAACAGAAGAAAAAGCCCAATCCAAAGTATTGTATTTCGCATTTGCAGGATTTAGTGGTTATACAGCACTGCTTCTCTTTCTTGTTTGCTACAAAGAGTTTGGAGATCTGATGCCATACACGAATGTCCTCGAAGCAAATGGCTTCGAAGAGTATCAACGGCTGTTGGCGACCTGGATGTTTATCGGCGTTGGTCAGGGAATTTTCCTGCTCACTTGGTTATTGTCAATCGTGCGTTTCAACCATTTGAGAAAACTGAATTTCGACTTGAATCCAGATGAGCGCCGTGAAGGTGCGGTTATGACTGGAGGTGGNGATTGGATGAGAGANATCGTAGACCAAGCCGCTCTCAACGATGATTTAGATAGTTTAATTCGATTTCAAATGAGGGACTTTGAAGGTGACCCTGCGGTTGTTAGGTTAGAAAAGTCACGCGCAAAAATGCTAGAATGCGCCATGAGGGGGCTTTGGCCAAAAGCCATTGAAGAAGCAAGGAAAGTACTTGCTCAGGCTGGTGGAGATGATGATGAGGCACGTATGATCATGGCGACGGGTCACATGGCAAGCCGTCGATTGGATGCCGCACGTGAGGCTCTTCATAATTTGCAACAACCTGAAGGTTATGATGAACCTGAACTCTTGGCGTTTGTCCTTGAATGGTTAGATCCTTGGAATGGTAATATCGATGAAGATGATTTATGGGACTGGGAAAATAACCCTTGTATCGACCACCTTTACAACATGATGAGAATGTTGAGGGATTGGTCTCCTGTGCCACCTGATTTGAACATACACCACGATAGTCTAACCCTTCACGCAATGTGGTCTCAAGTCGGCATGCTCCGAGCCCAAAACCGACATGAAGAAGCCCTTGGTCTGGCTATTGATACGGTGAAGGAAAATCCTTTGAGCGCTCGTTCTCGAATCGCTGTAGCCTTGTGTTTAATTGACATAGGTGAGTGGCATAGCGCTATGTCTGTTTTGAATGAATTAGAAGAATCTGATCCCAATGATCCACGAGTGAAAGCATTGGCTAATATCATGGGCAAAGAGGTCAGTGAGGATGAACTAGAGGTTGCACTTACTAATCCTGAAGAAAAGCGTAGNAAAAAATGGATTGATGAGGCCCCAGTCAACCCTGTTGCAGGTCTGATGACCAAAGGCGGAACAGACGAAGCGATTAATGCCAATGTGATGATCATTGCAGATCAAGCCGTTCAAAGGAAGATGACACCGATTTACTCTCCAAGTTGGGTGGTATTGATTCTCAACTGGCTTGTTTTAACGCCAATATGGATTATGTTGGGTATATTTTCCAGTTCTGAGTTAGGCCTATTCCAAGGCGCAGTAATTGCTGTTGGACTGACCTTTTTCCATCACGGTTACAGAAGGTTGAGAAAACAGCAAACAAAGGTGATACGACATCGGGACCAGAAATCCACCATTGCCTATGCAAAACGTATCAAGAGGCACAAAATTCGCCTTCGTAGAGAGGATTTGCCGGTTGGAACCCATTTACTTATGTCAGGGTTCCTAGTAACCATCAACGGCATCGTCTACGATGTTGGCTTCCCATCTTGGATGTCAGAAAGGGTTCCAAAATCTTCAGAGAAGGGATTGAAGCCAAGACTTTCTCGAAGAGCAAACAAGTCATCTCGTGAGAAAGATTCAAGGAAAAAGAATCTCGTCAATGGTTGGTGGCTCAAACGGCCGAAAGAAGAAGGCTCTCACATACCAGCCATGGAAAGGCTTGTTGGACCTGTCGCCTATCGAGGAAGGCAACAAATGATTCAGCGAAAGACTGGGAAAAAGATACGAACATCTTCTCCAAAGAGACAAGTACCCACGAATACGATTATCAGTGAAAGGAAAGGCAATCAGCGACCCGGTGGAGGTCCTCCCTCTCGTAGACCCCAAGGNCTGTGACGCTCAACATTGAATAACCTTCATTTTCGTCGCCATTATGTGCAATCCAATCATACCAGCCAAGATTTCGAGTTGATGGCTCAAAAGGTTCTATCAGCGACCAAGGATAGTGGAGAACATTATCGTCAAGGTCTTGGTATGATCGCCAGTGAAAACATACTATCTCCGATGGTAAAACAAGCCGTCAACAGTGATTTACATGGCAGATATGCAGAAGGATTACCCTTCAATCGTTATTATCAGGGATGTGATGACTTCGACACGATTGAAGACCTTGGAATCTCGATGGCGAAGAAAGTTTTCAATGCTCCTTTTGTGAATATTCAATCCACAAGTGGTACTGTTTCTAATATTGCAACACTCAAAGCTCTGGCGAAGCCAGGTGATGACATTACTGCAGTGTCAACTGCAGATGGTGGTCATATTTCTCATGCCCGTATGGGGGCTGTTGGTCTCAGAGATTTGAATTTGCATACCTATCCATGGGTCGAGGAAAGAATGGAACCAGATATCGATGGTGCCTGTGCTTTAATTCAAGATGTGAAACCAAAAGTAGTGTTAATTGGTCAATCTGTTTACTTATTTCCAACTCCCTTGGAAGATATTGCTCAAACTGCTCATGATGTTGGTGCAACTGTTGTTTATGACGCCGCTCATGTGCTTGGACTTATTGCTGGTGGTGTCTTTCAAGACCCACTTCGTGAAGGTGCTGATGTGATGACAGGAAGTAGCCACAAAACGTTCCCTGGACCACAAGGTGGTGTCATCATATCATCAAGTGAGGATGCCCGTTTCCAAAAGCGTTTGAATAATGCTGTTTTCCCTGGAACATGCTCATCTTATCACTTGCATCATGTAGCAGGAAAAGCAGTAGCTCTTGCTGAATTTTTGGCGCATGGTTCCTCATATGCACAAGACATCGTTACGAATGCTCAGGCATTGGCTCAATACTTGGACAAGTTTGGTTTTGAAGTGATGGCAAAAGAACGAGGCTTCACCCAGAGTCATCAAGTTTTGACCAAGCACGGAGAACCTGATGATGGTTCGGGAAAAATTGCTGCAAAATTATTGGAAGATGCTGGAATTATCACAAACATGAACATGCTTCCTGGAGATACAAAAGCCATGCATCCAAGTGGATTGCGCCTTGGTGTCCAGGAGTTGACACGAGTAGGTATGAAACCAAATGACATGAAGACAGTTGCAGAGTGCTTTCAAAGAGTGTTGCTCGATGATGAGGATCCTTCATTAGTAAAGCAAGATGTTTACGATTTGAAATCTCGTCACCAATCGGTTCAATATTGCTTTTCTCATACTGACATGCGTGCTTATTCTTGAGAATCTTTTTTCAAACACATCAGGCAGCACAAATCATGCCGCTTGTTGATGCTCCCACAATCCAGTTGGACGAATCACTCATGCAAGGCATTGCGAACACTTTTTCGACAAGTGGTGGAGTGATTTTCGATACAAGTGGCCATCCTTGGTGTATTTGGCACGTTGGCCAACTTCAGCATTGGTGGCGATTATATGGTGAAAAAGTTGACAGCCCCATGGGAAGGAAACTTGCGAATGCAGCAGTTGAACAAGAATCTTGGCAATTGAATCGTACAAATTTTGCTTCCATCAAAGGCTTATTTCGCTCCAAAAAACAACAAAAATGGCTGGAAGAACGATGGAATACTTTCGGATGGGGTAAGCCAGATATCAAAGATTCAAGTCTCGAAAATAAACTTCTTTCTTCTTTAAGCGCAGGATGGTTACATGCCGTCTTTGAGTCGATGAATCAGACGAGATTGAGACTTAGATGGGAAGACAAGGGTTCACATGCGTGCAAATTAATGTTTGATGAAACAAATTATCCTTACCAAGAACCCGTTGCTCCACCAGTATTCGCCTGGAACCTAAATTCGAAACCCGATTCCTCTCCCCTACATATTGAGGTTGAAAATGGATTGATTGTTGATGGTGAGAGGTTATGTCTTTTACCCGCAGGTCTTTTTGATCGTCTTTTGGATTCGAGTGCAGGTATTGAAATTGATATCGATCAAGATATTTGGCAGATTGACATTGAATCATTCGAGCATTCAGCCGGTCTTGTTGCTCTTGCTGAAGCCTCCAAGGCCCAATTTTTGGATACAGAACAACACATTCTTATCAGGAATCCAGAAGACTGGATGGAAGTTTGTCAGCAAATACTGGCCTCTAAAGGCTACTCGATGCCCACTAAAGTAAAGGGTATAGATGCGCATGGTGGCGTAAAAATTACCTTTGATTCATGCCCATTTTTGTTCATCTGCATGGGTGTTTTGGCAGGAGCATGGCAAAGGGCAGAAGGAAGACCAGTTAAGACGACGTGTGAGGGAGCGAATGGTCAATTCGTGATTACCCTTGAATCATTTCACGAACTGGCTTGATGAGTATCGAAAACGGACTCATAGACCGTTAAGGTTCTTAACCCAAATCGTTCTGGAGGAAGTGTCCCATATACGGAGCGTGCGAAAATGGTCCTATCTCATAATCAAATGGCCTATGCGGCTATTGTATCAACTCTCATTTTTGGATCTCTGTTTGTTGGCGCTTCAGGCTTTTTTCAAACAAGTGAAGATTTCGGTGATTTTGAATCAGCTGCCGATGATGACATAACAGGTGGTGGAACCAATGCGCAGGACGCATTGGACACTGATGGAGACGGCATCCCTGATACCTTGGAAACCTCTCAATACGGAACGCTGCCGAATAATCCCGACACGGATGGAGATGGTATGAGTGATGGTTGGGAAATTGCCAACGGACTCAATCCTAATGACAATGGTCTCTCTGATGATGAGACCAATGATCCAAGTCAGGCAGATACCGAAGAGGCTGAAATCGAAGAAGAAACCAATGCACTTCCTGATCCAGATGATGGGCCAGGTGGAGACCCTGACAGAGATGGATTGATCAATTCACTCGAGCAAGAGTTGGGAACTGACCCAAGAAGGGCTGATACAGATAGCGATGGTCTTGGGGACAAATGGGAATCTGAACACACCTACATCGAGCAAGGTCCAACCTCAGAAATCGTCATGTTTGACCCACTATCCGGAAATTGGGATTGTGAGTTATTGACAGCGAGTAAAATTACAGAATTTGAATCACGATTTGATGGGAAGGAAGGAAGGGCTGATGCTGAGGATATGAAGAGTGCACTGGATGAATACTCATGCGACATGATCCTCGACTCAGACCAAGATTCACTTTACAACTTTGAAGAAGAAGCATACGGTACCGACCCAAGGGCCAAAGATTCTGACGGAGACAAACTCGATGACGTTTTCGAGATTTCATCGGTCTCTATGGCTTTCAAATATCCGCTCGGTTCAAGTGAGTGCCTCACCACTGAGTTGATTGTACCTATCGTTAAATCGCCTCCATTTTTGGACCAAGCCGTCAATATTGGTATCTCGTGGTTCCTTGAGGACATGGATGGAGATGGTTACAAGAATGGTCCATCTGATTTTGATACCGATGGTGACGGTATGCCTGATGGTTTCGAGTATTGTTTTTCTAAACACGAGAATCACCCTGAGTATAACTCAAATCCAGGTAAAGCATTCGAAGAGTTGCTCAGTCCAGTCAATCTATCCGATGCATTTGGCGATTGGGATAACGACGGGATGAACAATGTCGAAGAATATGAGGTTTCATTCAATTTCAATTTCACAAATCCGTGGCAAGTGGACTCAGATAACGACCAGATGCCCGATGGCTGGGAGGCAAGCATGGGACTTGACCCTACTTTCAGATTCAATGCAGATTTAGATCCCGATATGGATGGCTATGATATTGATGGAGATGGCTCTGTTACCTACCCTCAACTTGAAGTTGATTTGACCATCATTTCCATTGACGTAGACTTAGGAGAACTTGTTTCTGCTAACCAGACCGTTGCGCGTGGTCAAGTGGTTTTGTCAGGTGGTAACCAGAAAATCGTTCCTATTGTGGCACCAATTCGAGGATATGTCAACAACATTTCGATTGCTGTAGGTTCTGTTATTTCAGTAAATACTGATGTTATGATGGTCATTGTTGAGGACAACGACCCCATATATGGTGATGAAAGGTTCACAAATTTAGAGGAATATTGGGCTAAATACGAGAACGGAATTCCCGTAAATTCTCAAAATCAGCCCAATCCTGTTATCGGTCGTTCGACAGACCCAATGGACCCTGATACTGATAATGATGGACTCATGGACGGTATCGAAGTCATGGGTTGGGAAATACTGGTCGTAAATCGTGGTGTGGTACGAACTTGGGTCACTTCAAACCCCGGTCAGATTGATACCGATTTAGATGGATTAAGTGATTATTACGAGTATGGTGAGGTGTGTGCTCAAGGTTCCAATGCATCCAATGCTGATACTGATGGAGACGGTTTGCAAGATCGTGTGGAGGCCCTTGATGGACACCAAGCGCCTCCTAATTACAAGGATAATTTACGATACTATACCGATCCGTGCATGTTTGATACCGATAATGATGGTTTAGAGGATGGAGAAGAAGTATCCTTGGGTGTCGATAATTTCTATACACATGCCAATGATTCTGATACAGACGATGATGGTTTGCAGGATGGTGATGAGATGATTAATATTCCTCGACCTTGGCAAAGGCCAACTAATCCAACCGTCAATGATACTGATAATGATGGCATGATGGATGGATGGGAGATGCAAGTGCTTTCAGCTGAAGATAATTCACGCTCTCACAGTCTCTGGGTTGCCACTGATGTGTGGTTGCCACCCAATTGTGATTCTCTCATAGAATGTGGAAAAGAACCGGGTGGTTGGCTCTGGTTGAATTGGGTTGGAATGTTTTACCCAATCAAGATGTATGAACTCAATGAGATGAATCTGACCAATTTTAACGTCCCTGAGAATTCATTGTGCAATTGTTACGGACGCTGGGCCCTTGACCCAAATAGTCTTTTGACTGATACTGGATATGATATTGATAACGATTCACTGCCAAATGATGCAGAACTACCCTCTGCATGGAATACTAATCCGATTGATTTTGATTCAGATGGTGACCAACTTCCTGACGGATGGGAAGTACGTTTCAGTTTGATGGCCGTCGAGTTTGGTCTTTATCAAAATGGTACAAATGAAGCCGGCTCTGCACGAGGGATCATGGACCCATCAATGATTGACAGTGATTTGGACGGAATTGAGGACGGACTCGAAGACCTTGACAACGATGGACTCAATCGTTCTGGTTTAATCAACAAATATTGCCCAGGCTATGGCACTTCGAGTTCGAATTGCCACATTAACCCGGATACGCCTGACGGTAAATCGTTTTATGATAATCTCGAAAATTACACCAATTATGAGGAATGGGAAAATGGAACGTACCCAATTACCAACGACACTGATGGTGACCAACTCGAAGATGGTCCTGAAGTGTATTACCAAGATCATGACGATGATGGTATGGCGACAGGATGGGAGTATTACTTTGGATTCGATCCGTTCGATCCCGCTGACCGTCTCATCGATAAAGATCAAGATGGTCACGTAAATTACTGTGAATATAAGTGGGATACAAATCCACTTGACCCAACCAGTTTCCCATCCCAGAACCAATTGTGCGACGTCTATGATTGATAATGAGGAATAGTCATGTTAAAGGCTAACCGAGCGTATTTGCTCGTGTTGATGTTCCTCTTTATGCACATGAATGTTGATCATTCTCAAGCAAGCACAAATGCTGATTTAATCTCTATCGAAACCAAACACGGCGTTCATTTTAACGAGTCTATCCTCATTGAGGGTTATGCTTTTGCGAAACCATCTCTCATGAACATCAATTGGTCGATTTCTCAACCCAGTGTAAGTGGTGAAATTTGGGAGGAGATTGAGTCGGGTCAATTATTTTCTACTGTTATACCGCTTCATTCTGAACAGTGGACTTGGATGATTGAGTTAGTAAACTGGAATATGTCATGCACTTGCATCTTGGAAATTACTGCCGAATACCATGGGATTGAACAGGTAGAAAAAGTAGCATTCTTTGCTGGTTCGGGTGCAAAAGTACCGGCTCTTGTTCTCGATTCAGAACCTAAATTCCGTATGGCAACGAGCATTGAAGTTACCTCCTATCCAATCATACATGAATTTGACATCAATGAATCAGCAATTTCATTGCGTTGGTGTGAGGCTCCTACAGGTGCATGTTCAGAGAATATGACGGAATCTTATGTAAATCTAAGTTACAAAAGAGGTATAGAATACAGGTTCACCATCGATGCGATAGAATTAGGATTGAGTGATGGAATTTATCTTTTCCACATTTCTGTGATCGATGCCGCTCTGCGTTCATCTCCTTATGTGCCGTTAGAAGTATCGATTGATATGAATGCACCAGTGATTGTTATGGATTACAATGAAGATATAGAGGAAGATGATATGATTCTTATCGATGCTTCGGCTAGTAGTGATGGTTTTTGGCAACATGATTTGCAGGTCAATTGGTACATATTATCACCTCAATCGACGCAGCTTGTTGGAGCTTCAACAGAGGATTATGAGGGTTTAGTATTCGCTAGGAATGTCTCTACATCAGGGACTTGGCAAATTACTGTGGAAGTGATTGATGCCATGGGGAATAGTGTAACAGATGTGGCTTTAATCAATGTTTCAAATAAACCTCCTTCTGGTAATCTGACCATAAATGGAATCATACCAGACCAAAGTATACAGACTATGCAGCATGATGATACTTGGACATTTGAGGCCATAAATTTGGTTGATAGTTCATCAGACTTATCATTAATTGACATTACGTGGTACGTAAATGGGGAAGTTGAAAGCAACGAACCGGCATTTGTTTTGAATAGTTCGAATTTTTCTTCGGGTGTTCATGACATTAAGTTGGTGATTATGGATGATGATGGAGAACAACATGCCATTAACCTCACTATTGAGATTAAGTCGGCACCATCAATAGAATCCTCCAACAATACAACTACATTCTATATTTTGGTATCTTCCCTTATTCTTATTTTTGGCATTTTTATCTGGCAAATAAGGGAAAGAAAAAATAAATCTTCACTTACAAAATGGAATGAAGATGTCAAAAAAGATGGTTGATGCTTTTTTTGGTGGTAAAAGGCAAAGGCAAAATAAGTATCAGTCTTTGGAAAGATTATGTTTGAACAGTTGCGGGAGGTCATTGGACCAGCACCCGCTCCAATCAGCACTGAGGAATACAAAACCAGACAGATGAATCTTCTTTCTCAACTTGAGGAACATGATCTGTTACTGATACCATCCCGGCCCGAATCAATTCGGTCTAACGATGTTCATTTTCCATACAGAAATCACAGCGATATGCTGTATATGTGTGGGTGGGAAGATCCTGAGTCCTTGTTCATGGCTTACTCTGAAAATGGAAACTGGAAGACCGCATTATTTGTTCAGCCTAAGGACATTTTGAAAGAAATTTGGGAAGGGCGCAGACCCGGTGTTGAAGGTGCAGTAAAGGATTGGCCAGTTGATGAGGCCTACGCAATTGATAGAATCTCAACTGTGATTGATGAGAAATTGGAAAAAGTAAAACGCGTTTACCTAAGGCAAGGATTAGATGCCGAACTTGATGCAATCATTCAGGATGCCGTGATGCGAAGAGACCGACTACGACAACAGTTTGATTTGGGACCCGTAGCAGTTGAGGATCCCAGTGCTCGTATAGCAGAATTACGTCTAATCAAATCTCCCGCAGAAATTGCATTGATGCGTTATTCTGCACAAATCAGTGCTCAAGCGCATGTCATGGCAATGCGCCACACCTCTCCAGATGTAGGTGAATGGCAATTGGAATCAATCATAGAGTGTGCATTCAAATATGCAGGTGCGCAAGGAAATGCATATCCTTGCATTGTTGGCTCCGGAGAAAATGCCACGATTCTTCACTATACTGTGAATCGTGACCCTTGCAAAGAAGGAGATGTCATCTTGATTGATGCAGGTTCAGAATACCAAGGTTATGCAGCAGATATTACTCGGTCGTGGCCGGTTTCTGGTGCCTTCACTTCTGCACAGGCAAAAATATACGATATCGTATTGGAAGCACAAGAGGCCGCCATAGCCGAATGTAAAGCAGGTAACCCGTTTAATGCGCCGCACAAAGCAGCACGAACTGTTCTGGCGAAAGGTTTGATCGAAATTGGAGTCATCACTCAAACACTTGAAGAGGCTTTGAATCCTGAAAATGGGGAATTACGGCATTGGTACATGCACAACACTGGTCATTGGCTTGGATTAGATGTTCATGATGTTGGAGTTTACAGGCCAAATATGGAACCAAGGTTATTCGAACCGGGCATGGTCATCACCGTAGAGCCCGGTTTGTATTTTGGTGCATGGCGACCGGATGTAGAATGTCCAATTGAGTTTGCAAATTTGGGGATTCGAATTGAAGATGATGTTTTGATTACGGAAGGAGAACCGGATGTCTTGTCAAAAGATTGTCCAAAAACAATTCAAGAAATAGAAGCGATTGTTGGAACTGCATAAGGAAGGGGTTTTTTGATAAAAGCCATTATCAATGATGTACATCAGGGCAATCCCCTCAGTGAGGAAAATGCACTTGTTCTCTATGAAAAAGCACCATTGCACCAAATACTCCAAGCAGCACACGAGTATCGTTTGAAAGTGAATCCAAATTCTGAAGTTACATATCTTGTTGATCGTAATATCAATTACACGAATGTTTGTACAATCAATTGCCAATTTTGTTCATTTTATCGCCCTCCCGGTCATGATGAAACTTACACACAGGAAATTAATGAAATATCGGATAGAGTAACAGAGTTAGAGCAAATTGGTGGTTCTCGTATTCTCATGCAAGGTGGCGTTAATCCATCTTTAGGCATGAGTTATTATCTTGATCTACTCAAACAACTACGTGAAAAACACCCCTCCATTGACCTAGATTGTTTTAGTCCGATAGAAATAGAAGGCATTGCTGAAGTTACTTCACTTTCAACCCTTGAGGTACTGGAAGAATTACAGCGAGCAGGAATGCATGGATTACCTGGTGGTGGGGCCGAGATGCTGGTGGATGGTGTTAGAATGGACATTTCACCAAAAAAAGGGCATCCAGACAATTGGCTAAGGGTCATGGAAGAAGCACAATCTTTGGGTTTAATCACGAGTGCAACCAATGTTTTCGGATTTGGTGAATCTTTAGAAGACCGAATCGAACATATGAGAAGAATACGAGAGTTACAAGCATCAAGCCTTCAAAATCATCAGATTGGTTTTACCTCTTTTATCGCATGGCCAGTTCAGCTGGAAACGAATACGTATGGTAAACGGAATAAAGGGCGTAATAGGATTGAATTGGGTGCAGGAGCCTCTGAATATTTACGTCACATCGCCATTGCAAGACTCTACCTTCACAATATTCCTCACATTCAGGCATCATGGCCGACCATGGGTCTTGATGTGGCACAGATGGCGCTACTTGCTGGGGCTGATGACATAGGATCAACCATGATGGAAGAAAATGTAGTAAGTGCAAGTGGAACTGATAAAACCCAGTCGACTGAACATGAGTTGCAGAAAGCCATTATTCGTGCCGGATTTAAGCCTAGGAAACGAAATTCAAGGTATGAACTTCTCAAAACCACAATCGTCGAAGATTCTACGTTCCCTTGCAAAATTCCGCTTCAATAATTTTTTTAAAAAAAAAAAGAGCGAGGACGGGCCTAAGCCCGTCCCCGCTCGGTTCTACCAACAGGTAGGTGTTCCTACTCTTCTGAGGCAGCGGATGCTTTTGTATCCATTGTTGCAGCGTACCAAACCATCAAACCAAAGGCAGTCTTGTTGACGACGTCAGCAATATTATAGAGGATGTTCAATCCATCTGTTCCGCCATCGCCTTGCCCAAGAACAAATCCAATTGGATAAATTGCCCATCCGACGGTTAGAATCAAAGCCATTGCTTTAAATGCAAATTGTGTTCCTTCACTGGTTTGTCCAACTTTCTCTTTTGCTTCGCCAGCCCATATCTCATACATGATGTAGATCCATGCGAGCATACCAACGATGAAGAGAGGCCATGTCAAACTGTCTGCCATCTGTCCAGACTCCGCCAAGAACCCAGTGATTAGCATAATTAGGGATGCAGCAAGAAGCCTCCAGAACAAAGCCGCAGTAGCGACGCCGACAGCTGCAAGGATCAAATAGAATTCTGAAACTTGCAAAGGAACGGTGATTAGCCAATCGATGTAACGTAGTACAAGTGGTGATTCACCAGCGCCGGCAGCATAAGATGCTGCCCAATGCTCACGCATGTAGGTGTAATGGTACCAAGCAACACCAGTAACTAATGCAGCTACGGTCATTGAGGTCTTCCATTTTGCAGCAACGTTATTTCTTTCCAAAATGAAGAACACAGTTGATGCAAGCATCATTGCAGTTGCGAGCCAAAACGAAACACCGACCATATCATCGGTTTTCAGCATGGTCCCTTCTGCAGATACCGTTCCTAATGTTAGTAACGATAGGGTTCCAATCAAAATCAAGCTTACTCTATTGGGAAATATATCATTTCTCATGAAGCGAGTGGCTTATTTAATTACTTATAAAGGACTGTTTATCCATTATAAAATTCATGCACTCTTCTGTTAATATGTTATGTACGAGATTACCCATACAACGGCCCGTATGTTTCTCGAGCCTCCATTGGTGTTTTGGGGTGCATATTCTTGACCATTATACAAGCCTTGGTAAATGATATGATTCGATTGATTTGTGTCAACCCATGAACTGATGTCATACCTCCATTGCTCAACATCTTGACCAGCACACCAACCAGCTCTCCCATATGGCCAAGATCCAAATTGATTAGCGATAACTCCGTTACTTACTTCATTTTCACAACCTCGGCTATCATAAACAATGGGGTGCCACTCATAAGCCGTATTTTCTCCAATGGTGTAATGATGCTCATGATCACAAAATTCGGCACAATTCGCAGAGTCTTGATTAAAGCCGTGTCCAGTTATTGTGGCAACAATTTCAATCAATTGGCTTTCTTGAGGTACTGTGAAATTTGCTTGTCTTACATACTTTGTTTCATCGTTGTAAGTGCCGTCAAATTGACCACCACTGAATAGATATTCACCTTCAATGGCACGATAGCCTTTCGACCAATTACTGAACAAAAGCGTGACCGTAAGTTCTCCCTTGTTGGCACCGTTATACCTGAATCGCCTTTCCTGGTCATCTTGAAGCATGAATAGATAGGGGCTGACATCGGTAATCCATCTTCCCTCTCTCCCATAGGTGGTAATCCATCTTACAAATTCTGTTGAGCATTTACTGTTGTTATCAGCATCACAGATGTACAAGTAGGATAAGTAATCCCATTCGTGGCACCCCTTTTTGTTTCCATTTGCATCCTGATAGATATTTCTGTGATCTTCACAAGCATGCTCATGGAAAACTTCCAAGGTATCGTATTGGGAAATATTTTCAGGAAGGTCAATTGTTGCATTGTAGTAAGAATTCATTCCTGATCCCCATCCTCCGCTATGCCAGTTATTTTGAATGACTGGAATAGCATGGACGCCAGGGTCCTCAATGCGAATTTCTTGTTCGAATTCATAATTCCAAGTCATGGGTTCATAGGCCCAATGCGTTGGATCAGAGCCTGATTGAATCCAATCATTGATCGATCCCAACTCACGTGCTCTCTGAAACCGGTCAATACCGTAATACAAACTGCCCCAATTACCGATAAGTCCACCAATTCCGCCACCGATTGAGCCCCCTTGTTGGTCAATGAAGTGAATCCTTGGCATCCATTCTGCTTCTTCTGGACCCGAAAGCCCGAGTAAAACATCATTTCTCAAATTCACCATGTCGCTATGGTAAGTGCTGTCAAATGAGCCGTAGAATAGATGAATGTTGTCGGGTAATTTTCTGATCATTGCCGCAGGGTTTGATGAGAGTAAGTTTGCGTTTGTATTTCCACTGCTATCGGTGTATTTGAACAAAAACATGTAGACGTCATGTCCTGTCCAATCTGATTGAAAGGAGAATGAACCATCCAGAGTTGAGAAAGAAAAGTCACTTACTTTATCCATTCTCCCATTCCCGTAACCGGAATTAGACCAGGGAATTGGCAGTTCTAAAACCGTACATCCATTTTCATTGGCGGTCCATTTTTGAGGGCTATCAGGGCAATCATCGACATTGGAAAAGATGCCATCACCATCGTCATCAGAGCAACCAACTTCGTTCACGATAAGGTTAACAGGCGTTCCTTCACAAGCATCGTAATAATCTACTACTCCATCATCGTCAGTATCTCTTTCAATTGAAGAGCATCCTTCTTCATTTACGTCCGTAGCATTGAGAGGTGTCCTCGTACAATTATCGATTTGGAAACCAGTTTCATTGTAATCGGGGACGCCGTCAGCGTCATCATCCATGTCTTCTTCATCATCGTGGCAACCATCGCTGTCGTAATCAAACACATCTTGAGCTTTCCAATATTTAGAACCACGAGGACATTGATCCAATTCGTCCAACATACCATCATTGTCATCATCATCGTCTTCAGTTTCGTCAAAGCATCCGTCGCTATCCCAATCTGTTGTCGAGTAGGATTCCCAATTCTTCAATCCATCATTGCATAAATCCTGGTCATCTAAAATTCCGTCATTGTCATCATCCATGTCTTCTACGGCATCCAAGCATCCATCTTGGTCAGCGTCTTCAGCGATTTTACTTATCCAACCTGAGGCGTTAAGACATCGGTCATAGGAATCCAAAATTCCATCATTATCATCGTCGTTATCCTCTTGTTCATCGTGACAACCATCACCATCAAAATCAGTATATTCTGTAGAATACCAATATGTCTCTGTGCCATACCCTATTGGACACATATCTAGATCATCGAGGACTCCGTCATTATCGCTGTCAATATTCGCCACATTCAAAATCTGGATAGTAATGATATCCTCTGAGGTTGTCCATTGTCCGCAAGTGAGTTTTAGTGAGATACTCTGATCATACTCAAGATAGCCAAGGGACATGGACCAAGTACCGTTCGCCTGCACATCGGTTAGTCTGGATGGAGAAGAAACGGTACAACTCTCTGGATAATCATGTATTGCTGACCCATGAACAATAACTGGACCATCAAGCGGTATTTCAAAAGTAGACTCTGCAATTAAGATGGCTTCTGATTCTATGGGTGCGGCGACATCATGGATGTATGATATGTCCCCTAGAGTCATGTTATTTGCTCGTGTCATTACTTTTACAATCCAAAGGCCAACCTCATCTGCAAACCAACTGATTGAGATACTCTGGTTGAATATTTCCAAATCTACTGTAATTTCTTTTTCGTTACCTTGGAATAAAATTTCGACATCAAATTCTATTTCATTTATATCAAGGATGTTAGTAGAATATGTAATGCTTCCATATTGCTCATTAAACACAGTGTGATTATGCGTTGTAACCTCACCAAATTCAAATGATGCAGATGCAGATTCTTCTTGGTAGGGTATGGTTTCTATTTCTGCTAATGGATTAACACACCCTGCAAGTAACATAGAAGCAACAAGACAAAACGCCATGTTCTTGCCCATGACCTCCGATGAAGGTCAGCAAAATAAATTAGTTGGGAATGTAGACTAAAATTTCGGTTCGACCATCAACCAAATGTGCATTTTTAACGTGAGTTTTCTCAACATTTTGACCTACGATAAGAGGATGTACCCACAAAATAGGACCTTTCCCTTCTCGCCTGATTTTAATCACAAGTTCCCAGTGTACGCGCACTAGTTTGCTATAGCAGGTTCCAGGCCAAATCTCATTTGGCGGGGTTAACTCAAAATTTTTGCCGGATGAGAAATCTGACTGTCCTCCAAGTGCCATAATCCTCATTGGCCTAAGGAACATCCCTCCTTGGGTGTTTTTTGCTTCCATCGGAGTATCTTCTCCGACTCCTGTGCCATCATCAAGTCCGAAATTCGTATTGAATGGTAAGGCGGTTGATAATCCGGGGGATGGTTGGCTATTGAGTGTTCTTCCTTGAGCCTCCATGATTGCCTCTCGTACTGGGCTAAGAATTCCAACGCGCCAAGAAACGGTCATACGTCCCCACTCCTCAGGAATGGTTTGAAAGGAAATTTTTCCGACTAGATTTTTGTCTGATGAACAAGGTTCTATTTCAATTTCTGGTGAAGGTGGCGTCTCCTTCAAAAACGAATTTTGTCTTCGCAGATCGTGAAAGTTGGCTCCAATTCTCATCAAAATGGGTATGAGCATCATCGGTACGACAATAGTTGCAAGTAATGGATAATCTAACAATCCCAATCTTACACTACGGGTTCCAAAAGTAGGAATTCCAATCCATTCCATCAGTGGTGTGAAAGCCAAATAGAGTAGTGAAATGAGAAGAATTGCAACAGAGTATCGTATGAGGTTTCTTGCTCTTTGATGAATTTTGTTTGGCACAAGGTGCCATCCAACCCTTCGGCCATGGACAACTTCAGGGAAATCACCTACGTAAATTCCTTTTTTGTCTGAAGATGACTGCTCAATGAGCCACCCATCATTGGTTTCAATGATGAAATTTGGTGCATAATCAGTGGACTCGATTTTCTTATTTGTAATTGGTAAAGCTTCTGCAATCCAATTCGATGAATCGAATGGAGGAAACCGAATTGATTGTGAAATGCTTTTTTTTGCCATTTTTTCTCAACTCAAGAAAAGATGAGTTTGGTTCCAGCTTTGAGCGCTAATTTTCGAAATTCCGGTACTGTTCTCAGTAACGAAAGTCCCAATCTTACTGGATGTTCAATATCTCCTTCCCTATTAATGAGTTCAAGTACTTCTTTCCTATTGAACATCTCGAAGTGTTTGTTTAACTCTTCATCATTAGGTATGGTGACCAACAGATCTCGAAGTGCTCTTGCCTTATCTTGCTCTTTCTTAATCGATTTGAAAATCTGTGATATCTTTTTCAATTGCCTCTCTTCCAGTCGGTTCGTTTCTAGAAGAGGAAGGAGTTTCGGAGTCAAATCTGCGGCTTGCTTGAATCCGGGTCCAATGCCTCCTCCAGTTGTAGGTTTCGCTGAACCAGCAGCGTCCCCGATCAAAAGTACTCGACTAGCATATGGTTTTTTGATGATACCACAGGGTACAGGTCCGCAATATCTACCTATTTCTTTGATTCCTTGAAATTTCTCTTTCCACAGTGGGTGATTGATAAGATTGTGATAATAGTGTTCTACACTTTTTTCTTCTAGGTCCTGTCCTCGAATCCAAATGCCGATTCGATGCGTTCCATGTCCTGAGGGGATGACCCAAGCGAATAAACCTGGAGCAACATCGTCGCCAGAATACATTTCAAGCCAATTATCTTCTCCTGTGAGTCCATTTACTTCAACCTGAAAGCCAACCATCATTTCCTTGGGACGTCCAAGTTTGAAAAAACGTCGAGTCCATGAGTGAGCACCATCTGCACCTATCAAAAGTTTAGATTTAATCTCTTGAATCGCGCCATTACGCTCTATTTTTGTTATTATGTATTCATCGTAGGCCTTTGCATCAATGGGTCTGCTTAGAAGAGATAGCTTGGCCCCCGCTTTTTGTGCTTGAATCACAACGCCTTGGTCAAACATTTTTCTGCAAACGACATGCGTCCTTACTTTCCCTTCAGTTCCAACGGGTACCATGGTGCCGTTTGGGGCGTGAATTTTTGCCCCATCAATATTCTGAAGGATGGTCTGTTGGAGATTTACGGCTCTCATCGAGGGTGGATTGACCAAACCAGCACACTGGAATGGCCTACCTATCTCTCCGTGTTCCTCTAACATGAGGACATCCACTCCTTTTTCTGCGAGCAGAGTGGCCATTCTTCCACCGACGGGACCCGCCCCGACGATGACAACGTCAACTTCTTCCACGAGATGTCCTCGACGAGACATATTGTCAAGTTTTTTGTTTACGAGCGCTTTGCGAAGCGATATCCAATCTGTTGGTTGGCCTTGAGATACAAGATTGCTGTGAATGGTTTACCCGTCTTTTTCGACAGTAAATCTTCAAATGGACCGATTTTGCGCTTTTCCACCAATTCTTTTGCCTCTTCTCTTGTGATTTCTCTTTTGGAGATTTCTCTGGGTATTTGTAAATTACAGCCTTTATCGTTCGCTTCAGCGACATAATGTGTTTCAGATTCGATAACGTTTACACCAGTCTTTGAGCACACGCCGACGACCCCCTCAACCACTGGAAACTTCTTGGCATTTGGATCGGCACCCCTTGGTGGGAATTCGTATCGGATGGATTGTCCTTTGACCACGAGGTATGCAGAAAAAGTAGAACCTCTCTTTGATATGAAATCATCAAGCAAAGCACTTCGACCATTTTCAATAAGTGACTTTGCTTCATCAACAGTGATTTCTCGCTTACACATTTCTTTGTTGATACCTCTGAATTTACAAGACTCATTATCACAGGCATAAGCAGTTTCACCGATTCGAATCTTTCCAACATCACAACTAGGACAATCACCAATAGAGACGTCATCTTTTGAGGTTGTTTCAGAGTTAGAACCTAGTGTTGTCATACCATGATCATTGATTTCTACCGTCCTGTTGTAAGAATCACCACTTTGTGAGAAAAAACCGTGTAGATTCTCAATCTTTTTGTCTTGGAGAAGCCGGCTTACTGTTTGGCGGTCGAACCAGCGACCTGATGAGTCCTTCCAAATAATGAATTTACATTCACTATCTTTACCTTGATTTTGTTCACACCTGTAACTGAGAGCAGTTTCTTCTATGGGTGTGGAACATGAAGGGCAAGTTCCGACGCTTTCGATTTCTTGATAGAGTACACTTCTTTGATGATTTTTTATTTTTTCAACCATTTCATGTACGAGAGTATGGATGTGTTGCATGTATTGGGTTCTCGAAGAATCACCACGTTGCACATCACTTAGCACTGATTCCATTTCTCCAGTGAGGGCGGGAGAGGTGATCCAGTCTACGGGGACAAGTCTTAGGAATTCGATGAGGCGTATGCCTTGTGCAGTTGCATAAAGTCCTCCAGTTTTCATTCTCTGGATGTAATTTCTGGCTAACAATTTTTCAATTGTCTCCGCTCTTGTTGCGGGAGTTCCCAAACCCTTTCCTTTCATTGCTTCGGCGAAATCTTCGTCTTCAACGCGTCTGCCTGCGTTCTCCATTAATTTGAGTAAACCGGCTTCTTTTATCCTGTTGGGTGGTTTTGTATGCTCCTCACTAAATGTGTGATTATCGATATTACCTTCAGAGGGGGATTTTTCTACAACTCCCCATCCTTCGGGAGACGTCCCCTTTTTCCCCCTAACTTCTCGCCAGCCGGGGACCTTTAGTTCGCGAGCCTCACGCAAAAATTGTTCATTTTCTTTGGTCGCAATTCTCTTTTCAATTTCCCAAACGGCATTTGGATAAAAAGCAGAAAAGAATTGACGGGTGATAAGGTCATACAACTTTTTGTGATCGTTATCCATTCCAGAAGGAGGTTTATTCCCTGTGGGGATGATCGCATAGTGGTCACTAACTTTTTTGTCATTGAAGATGGTCTTTTGGTTGACTATGCCTTGATCTAATAAGTGTGTAGAGAAGTTAGAGTATGGTTTTTGTTGACCTAGTTCATTGAATATCTTAACGACTTCATCAATCATGTCCTCTGGAAGATGCCTTGAGTCAGTTCGTGGATAAGTGGTCAACTTGAAACGATCATAGAGGTCTTGAGCCACGGATAAAGTCCTTCTGGCTGACCATGAAAACAGGTTGTTGGCTTCTCTTTGAAGAGAAGTAAGATCAAAATGTAAGGGAGACTTTTCAATACTCTCTCTTGTATTTACTTCAATTGATACAGGTGAATCGGATTCAAGAATTTTCTCAAGACGAGATTTTTCATCGATTTCAACAATCCTTGTTGCTTTGTACTCAGGACGATTTTCCTTATCCTTGTGATTCTTCCTTGTCCATTTTGCTTTCCAATTTGCGTCTTTGCATGAAACATCGACGTTGAGTTCCCAGAAAGGTTTGGGGATGTGTGCAAGAATGTCTAACTCATGGTCAACAATCATTGCAAGGGTTGCAGTTTGGACTCTTCCAATAGAAAATGAAGCGCCATCTCTTTTTGTCTTAGGCATGGAAATTGAAGCGATTCTTGACCCATTCATCCCAATAATCCAATCAGCCTCTGAACGGGAATAAGCCGCATCACTGAGCGGGTCAAAATTGGTTGATGATTCACGCTTCTCCCAGGCTTCTTTGATGGCTCCTTCTGTCATGGATTGCAACCATAATCGTGTGATTGGGGCGTCGACACTTGCCCATTGAATGATGCGACGGAATATGAGTTCACCTTCCCTAGCCGCATCGCATGCATTGATGACTTCTTTGATCGATTTATCTTTCAAAATTTTCTTTATCGCTTGAAGTTGTTTCTTGCTTTGCCCTCTACCTTTAACCGGTTGAACCTCAAACTCGGATGGGATGAAGGGTAATTTATCAACAGATTTCCACCAATTCTTCAACTCATCATCGTATTGTTCTGGTGTTTTCAATTCCAAAAGATGCCCAACAGCCCAAGTGATGATGAGGTCGTTTCCCTCCCAGTGAGTTTCATTATTTTTCGTGGCGCCCAATATTTTCGCAAGGTCATTCGCAACGCTTGGTTTCTCAGCGATGACAACCTTGGTCATATCATCGGGGGCCTTGGAGGCATTACTTCAAGGCTTTGCTTTATCCAAATTATTCAGGTACGTAAGTACCTGTGAATATTACCAACCTTTCTCTAGCATCATTTTTCTCTTACTAACCTCGTTCCAGGTTTGTAAAGCGGCCGTTCCACCACAACCTTGACAGCCGGGGTATCCGGCCTCCAGTAATTCATCACAGGTTGATACAAAATGATTCCACAAGTGGTTTCCAGGTACCCAACATACCTTTTCGTTTGGGGCCTCACCACCCAGCTGAAACAATCCTTCCGCCTTGTGGAATCCCTCAACGATTTGAGGTAATTGAAGCCTTTCAGGGATTTTTTCCGCAATACGTTCAACTAATTTTAACGCTGAAAATCGGTCATGGACTGGGACGCCAAGACGGACGCCTTCTGTTCTGAGAAACCTGCGTGCGGCTTCTCGCAGCGATCCCCATCGTGCATCAGATTGGTCCATGTACCATCTAAGTGAGGGCAAGCCTTGAATGATGTGTTTTCATGCGACCACCCATGGGGTTGTTCTTTCGGTTTTTAAGCCGGCCAGTATATGCAATCCTAGGCAGTGAAAGAAGCCATAATTTCGCCCTTAAATCGCTTAAACTCATCACCTATCTTCCTTTTTCTAAATCGATTCTTTCTTTGATTTACAAGCCCAAAAATTTACCATTACATTACTTTGGTATGGATTTTCCCAATCCATTAGGCCTCGCCGCGGGTATGGATAAAAAAGGCGAAGCGCTTTCCGGATGGGAATGTTTGGGTTTTGGATTCATAGAGATGGGGGGAATCACCTCTGATTCTCAACCGGGAAATCCCAAACCGAGAATGTTTCGCTCGCATCGTAATCAGGCCTTGGTGAACCGAATGGGTTTCAACAATCCTGGCCGTGAAGCAACAGCAAAAAGACTGGCAAAATCATTTCAAAGCAGGAAGCCAATACAAGTCCCACTGTTCATTAATTTAGGAAAATCCAAGGCAACGCCTCTCGAGAATGCACATGAAGATTATGCTCAAACCGTTTCATCATTGAACGAATTTGCTGATGCTTTTGTGATCAATGTCAGTAGTCCTAATACTCCTGGATTGAGGTCTTTGCAATCTCCAGAACAACTGAAAAAAGTGATTGAGGCAAGTCAAATTGCAAATGTAAAGAATGTTCCTATGTTGGTGAAGATTTCTCCAGATTTAGCGGATGATTCCATCATCGAAATAGTCGATACAGCTCGAGAATGTGGTTGTGCAGGAATTATTGCGACCAATACCACGTTGACAAGACCCAATGAAGACAAGCCATTTGATGAAAATGGGGGATTATCTGGAAAACCACTTCGAAAGCGGTCTACAGAAGTCATCAGATTGATCGCTGAGCATACAAATGGTGAATGGCCAATCATCGGAGTAGGTGGAATCTCTACTGCAGATGACGCATGGGAAAAAATCACGCATGGTGCGTGGCTTGTCCAAATATACAGTGCGATGGTGTTTCATGGACCCTCTGTTATCAAAAAAATCAACACAGGACTTCAACGAAGATTGAAAGAGGAAGGCCTTACCTCTTTGGACCAAGCGATTGGGGCTGCTCTGAGGTGATTTGTTGTTCACAAGACGCGTGAGACTCTTGTTGACAGGAGCGGCAATGGTGGTGTTACTTTCTGCGACATTACTGCTAGAAGCACCGGAGCCAACAATGGCAATCGACGATTTGATGGAAAATCCAAGTGCGAAAGCCGGAGATACAATTTCTATTCGTGGTCAAGTAGTTAACGGAACGATTGACAACCAAACTCAGATGATGAAAATTAAGGGTGAAATCCATGAATTGGTAATTGATTTCGGCATTGCATCGGTGAGCAATGGTCTTGATGATGGCAGAATGGTATACGCAGAGGGAACACTTATCGAAGAAGGAGATACATGGGTATTTAGAGCCGATGTCATCAAAACCAGTTGTCCCTCCAAGTATGAACCTGAGTAAAAGCAACATTGAATAGAAACTTCTGTTACGGCNTTGTGGGATAGGAGGGGAGTTTGCGTGCCCTCTACCGCAAATCGCAAATGGCGGTCCGAAAGCCTTGGAGCGGCTCAGCCGGTTCGTGGATTCCCACTGGCGGACGTAGATGTCTCGCCCCCACGTGACCCGGGTGTCACAAGTTGTAGCCGGAAGGCAACAATGAGTGAATAACCGGGGGATCAGGTCAGGCCGGGAACGGAGCAGCCCTACCTGGGGCCATGGGTGCCGTGGGGTACCGGGATGGAGAAAGCCAGTGGATCAGGTCCTCGGATACGAGTGTCCATCCTTGGCACTCCCACCTCAAATATCGAAATATACGTCTCCAACCCAACCAGGCCCTTCTATGACTGGTATGTCGATCTGTGGATGCGTGGAAATTTGTTTATCCTCTAGTTCGAAGAAGGACAAAGCATGGGTTGTTACGGCCTTAATTTCAGTTGATTTGACAACATCTGTACAATCAACATAAGAGACCTGCCCAGAAAATTGTAATTTCCCATGTTCACTTGAGATTTTACCGACTAAATCCACGAGGAAACGGTCCTGAACCTCTGACTGGAAAAGAACCTCATCAAGCCAAGAAACACAAAGTAAGTCATATGCATCATGGTCGAGAGGGGGAGTCGTCCATATTCCTGAAAACCTTGTTATGGTATCAATTGATTTGAGTGAATTTTTCTCCAATTGAAGATGTTGCATGCCAAGTGTGAGTTCTCGAATCAGACTTTCCGGAGTTTTTGCAAACCCTCTGATGCCAACATCTGCAGTCGATTCAAGCAACCAATAAGACAAAACATCACCTTTGTGATATGCTCAGATTCCATGATAACTCATCGAGTCTCAAACACAAATTTTCTCGACTCAAGGTGAAATTGTCCATCTGTCCCATGATGACTTCACAGGCAGCATTTGCAAGATGAGCGCAATCATATATATCGATTCCAAGAGAGACCGCAGAGGCTACGGCAGTGCACGCTGCATCGATTAACCCAATCACTTGAAGGGGGTTTGTGAGAGTGCAAGGTGTATGGAAAATATCATCATTGGTGTAAACTGTGACACCATCTGCTCCTCCAAGAACCATCAAATGACCCCAGTTGTACTCATCCAAAAGTTTCCGAGCACAATCAGCGGAATCTTCTGCGTTAATTCTCCTTCGCACAAGTTCTAAACCTCTTGATTGGAAAATGACCCAATCTACTTCGTGAGTTCGATGAAGGCCGGTTAATTTTGGATCATAAATGACAGGTATTTCTTTTTCTTTTGCCCGTTGAATTAATCTTTTGGCACCTTCATCATTTACAACACCATGTCCGTAATCAGAAATAATCAATACGTTTGCTTCATCTATATTTTTTACTGCTTCCTCAATCAATACTTCCAAGGTCGATGATGGAATATCTTCACGATTTTCTATGTCCCAACGGAGTAGTAATTGTTCATTATGCAACAACGAGGGTCGACTCGCAATGAGCCTGTTTTTTACTGTTGTAACCTTATTTTCCACCGATTTAATATGTTTACAATCAACTCCTTCCTCATTGAGAGAATCAAGGATAATTTTCCCAGCACTATCTTTTCCAATAACGCCATGAAGCAAGGCATGAAGTCCCAGTGATTCAAGACCTCGAGCCACATGTGCCGCAGCTCCTACGTCATCATAGCGATTGGTTTCTTTGAGTACCGGGACAGGTGCCCTGGAATTTAAGTCGTTAGCATATCCATGGATGTACCTGTCTAACATAACGTCACCAACGAGGACTACTTTGGATTGGCTTGGTTTTTCCAGTCGCTTTTTCAAGTCCTGTAATCTTTCATATTGATTTGACTCTTCTTCATTCATTCCCATGTTAATTCCTCATTGATCCATAAGATTTGCAAGTAAGGTCGCATGTTCACTTTCCGAAACATTAAGCGATTTTCTCAATGTTTGGAGCATGGAATCTTCGTCTTTTGTGATGATGCCATCTTCCATTGCTGTGGCAAGTGTGGCTTTGTATGTTTCCAGATGAGGAGGAAGTGCTGGTTCTGATTTAGCAACATCAAGCAATTTTGTATGGGTTTCTTCATCAATTTCAAACGCTGTTTGAAAAGTCTTTATCAGTAACATTTCATCTTCTGCAAGTTCTCCATCCATGAGTGCTTGCCTAAGCATGTCAAGATAAACCTCCTCTGGTGGTGGAGTGGTTGGGACTCCCATTGCCTCTTCAGAAAGCCTTCTTGCCCGGTCTGGATGCATGCCTAAAAATGAAACAACATCAGAGAGTAATTGTTGTTCATCTTTGGTAATTTTCCCATCCTTCCATGCTGTTGCGAACATTTGCCTCACTAAGTTTTCTCCAGCTTGAGCATCGAGAGAAGCCGATCCATCTGCGCTCGAAACAGGTGCCACAACAGGCGTGGAATGGTACACAAGATTTTCATCAAAGTGTGCCAATAACTGTAGCAAAGATTCTCCTGAACTTAGTAGGCTGCTTATAGTATTGGAATCACCTTCGAGTTCAATGGTTGTATCAAGGATCTTTTTTCTGAGTAATCCAGCCGCTTCTCGACCATCCCGGGTAAGTTCGTAAACACGTCGTCTCTGCTTTGAACTTGGCACGTGTCTGAGTGATGTATTGATGTAGTTATTTTTTTCAAGCCTTTTCAGGGTTCGAGGGACATGTTTTCTTTGCACATAAACCGCTGCCGAAATACCAGCTTGTGTGACAGCGTCTTGTGCTTCCCATTTGTTTTTTGGAAGTGGTTCTTCGACCAGGTGCAATAAGGTCCTCTCTTCGGTGGTAAGGCTGCCAAGATACCCACTAACCATGCCCTTCGACATGGCCAAGACGCCTAAGGTGATTACTTTCTCGGTTCCGACGCAATCAAATTCAATTGCTCTTTCCCACAACCATGGGGCGAGATGATGGCAAGTCCAAGAACAAGTCCAGATGGACGAGGTCTCTCACACTTGACCATAATTTCCCACAAGGTCCCGCCAACATTCATGATCGTCCAAAAACAGCCAGTGGTGGGTGGTCAATAGAGGCCCCAGTATCCAGTCGATTGTATCAGAAATCTGCAATTGGGAAACCACAATCAGATGAATCCATTCTCCTACTCGGTGAAGAGGTACTTTTCTGTCATTGGCACCGTCATATTCCTCTTCCTCATGATGATTGGCTCAATGAATCGATTAAGCAAGATGCACAACTCCTTGCAAGAGCCACGGCGTTTGAACAGATTCGTGCAGGTGGCGAAAGATTGGTACCAGTTCAACATGTATCCCTCCCTCATCATCCAGATACCTGGGCCTTGAGATGGTCAAGGGATAAGCACCCCTCGAACGCAGAGCCTGATGCTGAAGTGTGCTGGGTTAGTTTTGGGGATTCATTGAATTTAGATCATTGGATTGATTGGGCCATTCATGTCGAAAGCAAGGGCAGAATACCCGAATTGGCTTTGGTTGATGATGAATATGAAGTTACCATTTATCAGTTAGAAATGGTTGAATTTTTGAAATCAGCCCCAGATTATTCAACGAAACTTGAAAATGAAATTCCAATGACGAATGTAAATGGACTTTGGTACACCGCCCATCGTAGCGAGAACTGGAATAGATTAGGCATAGAACAATTTAGCGGGAGGGTTCTTCGAGATGAAGAATTTGAAATTATTTCTCAAAATGGAGAAGACAATCAATCACTACTCAATCTTCTTCATTCTCATGGATTAACGGTGCGTTCTGGATTTCGATATGGAACAAAGTGGAGGCTCTACGAGAAAAGTGTAGAACATTCCCACGCTCCTTGGCTGATGGATATAGAGGGTGAGGCTCCAGAAAATTTCCGTTCTCTATGTTTACTGGTCAGGCTGGCGGAAGGGGTTCACAAGCGATGGGTCTATGCTCGATTCTTGAATGGAGTCTGGCAATTCCTCAGTTTTCGAAGGTGGTTGCCCGGTCGGTGAATTAATTCCTAGAAGAAACCAAATGGCTAGAAGGAAGGCCATGATTGGGATGATTTTATTGGGCTGACGCCAATCATTGAGTAGGCTATTTTCTGCTGTATTTGCTTGAAATGTTAACGGGATTTGCCATTTTTCTCCCGTGTCTGTAGCAAGCACGAGGTTACCTTTTGCAATCATACCTGGGGTTAGAAGACCATTTGGATTTATTTCTATAAGCACTGAATCACCATTGCCTAATTGTTGTTGAGCATCCGTAGTTGCAATTCGACTTATGGGCCCATCTATGCCCACGTACCATGTTTGTTTTCCACTTCCTTCAAAAGAAATTGGAACTTCTACAATATGTGGTTCATTTATGGGAATATCTGTGTTAAATAAGGTACTTATTGGTCTATTTTGGGTGATAAAATACGGATGATAAATGTCTATTGGCGTTCCTTCATTACAATTAATGCTACCTTGGATGTGGGCACTCGTTAGCGGAATCGCATCACTAGAAAATGACAACATTCCATCAGAATACGTGACTTCCCTTCCATCGGTTGAACTCAGATCGATTGTCATGTCAGTACATACGCCTTCAATTTGAATATGAATGCCTTCTTGGGGCAAAATAATGGATTGATCATCGGCTAAATCTACATCGATGTTGTGTCCACACTTTTCAGATTCAAAGTCGATGTAGAAGTGATTATTTTGCTCACGGATAGTTGCGTTCCAATCAACCTTTACGCCATCCCGATTACGGAGTATGATGCCATCTGAGCCAAATACATCTCCATCTTGAAACAAATCTTCTGGCTCACCTTTTCCGACACCATTTACCAAATCTTGGTGACCGTCTGCCTCTAGGACAATGAGCCATGGTTGCTCTGGATTACTGTTCACCTCGTTATCAGACAAATCACCATTTCTCAAATCCTGAACCAAAACTAAAATTCCATTCCCAGGCAAATGGAAATCAAATCCAGAATCATTCCTCCATTCAATCCAAATATATTGCTCTTCATCGATTAAAATTCTAATCGCTTGCCCACCTTCTCCCATTGGATCAAGCTCGATATTAGGTCCAGTACAACCCTCCTCCCCAGGCCAGGCCAAGTCCACATCCTGATGCCTGGGGTGACCTATCAGTTCAAGTGTTGGTGATGTTGGTAGGGCCGGCCAAGCACCTTGTCCGTTCCAATTACCGCTTGCCATCAAATCCCATGCGCCGATTCCCTTCCATGGAATGGATGATACTTCATCGTGTACTGGATAGAGATCAATGGCTCCCAATTGGTGTAGCATTTCGTGAACCATGGTTCCTCGATAATTACTTGATTGCATTGAAGAGATGACATAATCCGAGATGGTTTTTTCACCTGAAATATCAATTTTGGATTCAAATTCTGAATAGTGACTCCATATACTACTGGTACCACCTTGCCCATCTTCTTGAGGTTTAGCCGGATGAAGAATGAGAAATCTATCTACGTTCCCATCACTATCTAAATCGAATGAGTTCCATGAAAAGGATTGATTAAGATTAATTTTGTAAACTAATTCTTCTGCTAAACTTGTTGGATTGATGCCGTTGAGACCAGAATCTCTCACACCATTTTGGTCCGCTCCATAAGTGGAAAGTGGAAATTCAGCACGAATTACCTCTGGATAAGCGGTTACATTGAGGCTCACTTCACCGTTAGTCGCCTGTTCAAGAAATGGTTGGGCAACATTTTCAACAAAACTCTTGGCAAATTCAGGTTCCTGGTTTGATGCAACCTCGGCATCGGAAAAATCAACAACAACAACCAACCATTTTTCTTCAGATTGAATACCTAGAGGTGCATAGTCATCCCCTACAGATGCTTGCTGATTTTGAATCCACGAGTCCACGATAGTATCGTCAATGAGCATCCATGCTCCCATGGCAACAAGAGCCAATGCAACAGGGATTGCAAAAATGGCTCGCATATCCTAACCACTTCCTTCAATTTCTTCAACCATGAGGGTACTTGATTAACGTAATTGACGTAAATTACAACCAGATAAAGTCAGCCACTTCCACTCATCTGGTGAAAAATCAGCTTGAATAAAACTTTGATTTGGATGGAGATAAGTACCGAATGGTAACGCATTTGGTGAATAAAGAAATTCGATTTGTGGGTGTTCTTTTATGGTGTCACGTATATTTTCTAAGACTTTATTTCGGGACCATGGAGATTCAAGCGATGCAAGTTGTATGTCTCGATCCAGCATTGGATGCGCACATGTTTGCGTTCTCGACGCATGAACTCTCATTAAATCAAGACCACGATATTGGACTTTTAGCATAGCAAGATTTTGTTTGAGGTTAATCGGCAAAGGCTCTCCGTCACAACCCGAGATGATGATATCGGTTGCAGCAGCGTTTCGAATCGTTTCAAGAAGTCGGTCTTGCTCCATTGGGTTTTGACATATTCCCGGAGATGAGAAATGGCCCATGCCTTCAGAAGGGGAACATGCATGGTTTCCACCATCACAGTGACAATCGACCATAACCATTCTTCTGATTCCACCTTCTTCATCCATGAGTTCTTTAATTTCCCGACTCAACAATGGGCTTTGATTCATCAATGGTTGTGAAATAAATTCAAGCACAACAATTACCGCAGCCGCCGTAGCAATCCAAATCCCCGGGCTTGAGGGAGGTAAAACTGCCCATATCATCAGAATGGTTAATCCATACACACGTAACCGCCACCAATCGGCGTTTTCTCTGTGAAGAAGATGAAATTTAGAAGCGAAAATCAGGGCGCTAAATGATAGAAAAGCGGTAAGGAATAGCCATGACAAGCCAATCGCCAAAGACAGAGATTCTGTGGCATCATATTTGGCATCAAGTCCTATGCCCGACTGAAATTGATGGCCTAATTGATACAAAAAAGGTGTCAAGTGCCATGTTATGAAGTACAATGTCAATATCGAGAACAGCCAACCACAAATCAACCATCCAACAAACCAATTTCTTTCATTAGGAAATAAACCATTTCGGGAAAATCGATGCATTTGATGAATCAAAAACGGGCCACTACTTATGATTCCTAATAGACCAGCACTCAACCATCTCAAACCAGTCCATTCAGCCGGCTTAAACACATTCATACATGCGTTTTCACATGGGTCAATTTGTTGCATAATGGCACTCAATAGCGTATCGATAGAGAAGGACCAAATAACCGTCAAGATGACGATGAGAAGAAGAATAATTGAAAAACGGAAGGAAAACTCTGCAAGATGATAATCGAGTGGACGTTTTTCATCATTCGATAGGAGAATGGATTCCACAGATCACACCAAATCGATGTCGGCAGGAGGCGTCGTCGCTTGTAAAATGGTTCGATACACTCCGTAAGCGGACCATGCAGTGAGCATACCCAGTAACAGCAGTACTCCCCAAGATTGATGGCTGTCCCATGACCAGGCGAATCCGATAAGTAGGCCAGCAGTTAACGTACCACGTATGATTCCTTGAGGAAGGGCTAACGACATGTCGAGGTGTTTGGGACCTCCTCCAAATCTCCTTTCATAGAACTCACCTTGAATAACTGCAGCAACAATGAGAATAGAAAGTGTTGACCAGAAGTATATGTTTCCCCATTTAAAATACTCATGCGATAGTGCCTCTTGACGTTCTGCTTCGAGAACTTCCGGGTCCTTCTCACTGACGAAAAGTGCATCATAATCTCCAACGCTTATGGTGCGTAATTCCAGCTCACCCTCTTCATCTACAGCGGTAGAATCAGGCGCCGAAATTGAAAAGGTCAAAATATTCCAAGCATCGTTTTCATTGGCTTGGCCGTTTCCATCTATGGCATTTCCAACAAGGGAAAATTCAACGTCACCAATATTTTCTGATGGAGATGTCCAATTGAAGTTCCAATCGTTACCAGGCATTGCATGTCCGAGTCCTCCGGTGTTGTTTTCATCGACAGAGGCATCGATAATTTCACTACCCTCCCCTGCTTCAAATGTTCCTGCACCATAATCCCAAATCAAGAAACCTCCTTCGAGGTAACTGGCATGTTGGAGAGAGATGGTGAAGTTATATTGATGGTTCAAATCATATGAGCGAGGTATTCCGGAGATCGAAACAACGACTTCAGTTGAGGGTGCTGCTCCGCCGTGGCAAGTACAACCGGTTTCTACAGTAAGGCCGTTGTTCATCCAAGGAGGCTGTTGGCCATTTGGTGCTTGACTTCCGGGATAGCCGAATGCAGGGCCAAGCAGCATGATGCACAATGATAGAAGAATAATCGCCCGAAAAGAGGATTTCATGAATGCACCTACCCTTGCCAAATATGCTACGTTATTGAACGTTATTCCATTTCTATCATCGATATCTATAACTCTTTGACAGCATTATTTAAGCCGCTCATCATGGCCTTTCCGTCACCAAATAGCATCATGGTTTTATCCATGTAAAACAAATCATTGTCTACACCAGCATAACCAACTGATAGTGAACGCTTGACGATGACAACTGTTCTCGCTGCATCAGCATCGATAATTGGCATGCCTGCAAGTGGCCCTTCATCTCCTCTCGCTGCAGGGTTTGTTGTGTCATTAGCGCCAATGACAAGCGCAACATCACAATCTGGGAATTCTGGATTTATCTCATCCATTTCGATGAGTTGCTCATATGGTACATTGGCTTCAGCGAGCAAGACATTCATGTGACCGGGCATTCTACCTGCGACTGGATGTATGGCATATTTGACCTCGGTATCAAAACGATCATTCATGAGGTCTGCAAACTCCTTTACCTGGTGCTGACATTGTGAAACAGCCATTCCATATCCTGGAATGATGATGACTTTTTGGGCACCGTCTAGCATCATTGCAACCTCATCAGGGTCNGAACCGACTTTGGTGCGAGTGAGTTTTTCTTTTTCACCATCGCCTCCNAAGGCTTTGAACAGTACATCTGGGAGTGTTCTNTTCATCGCCTTGCACATGATAAATGTCAAAATCAGTCCCGAAGCACCTACGAGCGAACCTGCAATAATCAACACTGAATTTCCAATAATGAAACCTGTAAAGGCTGCAGCAATACCAGAAAGCGAATTGAGCAGTGAAACCACGACCGGCATATCGGCACCGCCAATTGGAAGCACCAATATGATGCCAAGAAGGCAAGAAATGCCGATGATTCCCCACAGGTATGTGGTGTTTGTAGGTGAATCTATTGATAGATATATCAATCCAAGGACGGTTAGGAAAAGAATTACCTTAACCGGATTGAGCCATGCCGGTCCCCAAGTGGGGGTGCTGATCCATTTTCGACGACCTCGGTCATCTTTCTTCGTCAAAGGCACATAGAAACCACCTTTGAGTTTGAACATGGCCAACAGAGAGCCTGTCAATGTCATCCAACCAACGAGGGCGGATAATCCTGCAGCGACCATTACTACGGCAATCGTTAGATTATCGGATGGAGGTGTAGCAGAATTTTCGATATAGGTCCAAACCTCTGAAAGCGCTACAAGCGCCGAGGCTGCTCCACCAAATCCATTGAACAAAGCGACGAGTTCTGGCATTCCAGTCATTTCAACTTTAATGGCCATAACCAGACCGATGAGTCCGCCGATCACCAAACCAGCGATGATAACCGGCCACTCAACGACCCCCTGCAATTCCATGCTCAGGATGGTCGTCAGGACGGCAACCAGCATGCCAGTGGCGCCCAATTGGTTGCCGAATGGTGCGGTTTTTGGATGTCCGAGTTTCTTTAATCCAAAAATGAAGAGTGCTGCTGAGAGTAAATAGCCTAATGCAACCCAATCTTCCATCTAATTCCCCCCTCTCTTTTTTCCAGCGATCATGTTGAGCATCCGATTAGTTACCGCAAATCCACCAACTACATTGATCATGGCTAATACCAAAGCGATGAATGCCAATATACTCGATATAACCGGTTCTTGCGCATTGAAGGCAACATTTGCACCGATGAGTGCTCCGATGATACTGATGCCAGAAATGGCATTTGCTCCGCTCATGAGGGGTGTATGCAAGGTAGGTGGTACCTTCGTAATCAATTCAAATCCGAGGAAAATAGCTAATACAAACATGGTTATGTTACCAATCAATAATTCAGGAGTTACGAGCAATGCACTCATTCTTCTTCACCTCCAGTGTCGAGACCTAATACATCTGCAAGGCGTGATTGTTTGTGGTGTACCTTTCCAGATTGACAAATAAGAACACCTCCCATGCCGGGAACATGGAAATCATTTCCTTCAGGCGCACCTACGAGGATATCATCTTCATCAGTGATTTGAAAATTCCCCTCTTTCATGAGGGATGTAATGAATGTGGTCATGTTATTGGAATAAAGCATACTTGCAGTACCGGATAAGGTACCGGGAAGATTGGAAATGCCTACAATTGTAACGCCGTTTGAAGTAGTGGTGATTTCTCCAGCGACCGTGGATTCACAATTCCCACCAACATCTGCATTCATATCGACGATCACTGCACCGGATTTGAAGGAATTAACAGCAGAGGTTGGAACAGTAATCGGGGCTGGTCGGCCAAATATGCGAGCCGTTGTGATGACCATATCTGCATCAGATGCAACACCACAGACTGTATCGTTGACTTTTTGGATAAATTCTGGTGTGAGAGGTTTGGCATACCCAGATTCGTCTTCAAAATCGTCCATACCATCAACTTCAATGAATCTTCCACCAACAGATTCGATTTGTTCTGCTGCACTTTTCCTCACATCGCTTGCATAAACGACGGCTCCTAGCCTTTTTGCGGTAGCGATTGCTTGTAGACCTGCAACGCCGCTCCCCATTACTACGACTTTGGCTGGACGTACAGTCCCTGCAGATGTTGTCATCATGGGTATTCCTTTCGGAACATGAGCAGCACCCAGTAATACGGCTTTGTACCCAGCGAGATTATCTTGGCTTGAGTTTACGTCCATGGATTGGGCACGCGACAATCTTCTTGGAATCATGTCCATTGAAATCAGCGTGACACCCGCCTCGACGTATGACTTCACGTCTTCTGTTGCGCGGAATGGATCGGCTACACAAGCGACGATTTGTCCCTTTGATACTTCACTCACCGGTGGCAGGCGTATGCATATGATGATGTCAGAATTGAATACTTCACTTCTCGAGCCGATGTTTGCTCCCGCTTTTTCGTAATCAGCATCATCATGGTGACTTCGCTTACCTGCACCGCTTTCAATCATCAATTCAAAACCTGCTTTGGTGAGTTTTTTCATACTTCCAGGTACGATTCCCACCCGGTTCTCGAATTCTGGCTCTCTTGGTACACCTATTCGCATCATAAGACCTCAACCTTTCGGGATAAATCGCCCAACAAGGACGGGTTATTGAACAACACGGTTGTATAATTTTGCAAACCATGTGGCTTATGAGCCGATTGGTTGTCGGAGTAAATAGGCCGTGAGTATATGTCGAGAACAAATAAAAAAATCGCCGTGATTGGAGCAGGTAACGTTGGCGCCACTTGTGCATTTGTCTTAGCCCAGATGAAAATTGGACAGGTTGTTATGCTCGATATATACGAGGGGTTTGCAAAAGGAAAGGCTTTGGATATGAGCCAAAATGCCAATGTGTTGAATTATGACGGGACCATAACAGGCACTTCAAACTATGAGGATATTGCTGGCTCGTCGGTTGTTGTCGTAACAAGCGGTTTTCCAAGGCAGCCAGGCATGACTCGCGAAGATTTAATTGGGAAAAATGCAGAAATTGTACGACAAGTTGGGGAGGGCATCAAAGAACATGCGCCAGATTCAGTCATTATTATGGTGACCAATCCTCTCGATTTGATGACCTATCACATGCAAAAGGTAACTGGTTTTCCTAAAGAACGAGTTGTTGGACAGGCAGGTGTTCTCGACAGCGCAAGAATGACACACTTTATCGCAGAAGCAGTTGGTTGCTCTGAAGAAGATGTTAGTGCAATGGTCCTTGGAGGTCATGGAGATACCATGGTTCCTTTACCAAGTTATACGACGGTGAGTGGCATCCCAATCACGCAATTATTGGATGATGAAACCATAAGAAAAATTTGTGAAAGGACGGCTTCAGGTGGTGGAGAGATCGTCAAGTTACTGGAGAGAGGCTCTGCATTCTATGCGCCTGGTTCTGCCGCTGCCATTATGGCAGAATCGGTCATTCAAGACAGAAAACGTCTCATTCCAGCAAGCACTTTGCTCTCGGGTGAATACGGTCTTGATGACGTCTATATAGGGGTCCCAGTTATTTTGGGTTCCACCGGAGTTGAGAAAATCATTGAATTGGAATTATCTTCGCAAGAACTAGAAAGTCTTCAAAAATCTGGTAATTTTTACAAGGAACAGTTGACAAGCATACTTGGATATTAACACTTGACAACAGCCAGACAGTAATCTTCTCCGTAAGTTGTAATATCATTTTCATTAAGTGATTCTCTGTTTTCGAGAATGAGTTTTCTTCCTTGTTTTTTTCTTGAAACCATCCTCGCAAGAACTTCTTGACCGATATAGCAGCCTTTTGCGGGATGCACTAAATCCTCAAGTCCGACTGCCAAAGGATGAAATTTTGAGCATATTTCGTGACCGTAATCGGGAATCATATGCTTGATTCGGTATGCATTCCATTCCTCGGTTGTAAGGGTCGCATCGAGTGTATTTGACGCTGAAACAATAACCAACCACACTTTTTCTTTTTCTCTTATGATGGTCTCATTGATTCCAAATTTAGGTTTTTCTTCGCTAATAATTCTGTAAAAATTATTTCGATCTGTAACATCTGATATCTGTACATCTGAGTTTAAAATCTGCTTTTTCAAGTGTTGGAGCAGCTCTTGGAGATGACCTCGATAACCAGTTATCGCAATAAAATCATTCATGTGTATGCAATGTACAACATCAATAATTTTGGCTGATCTCTGCGTGAAAACAGTCTTTAGAGATTCTTTTGGATTTAGATTTTCTATGTTATTTGTTGTTAGTCCATTGAGGAATTTAATTTTATCATTTCCACGAATAATCAGCAGGCTTCCGTCGAAACCAATGATGTCCATGAAAAGACACCTAAGAAAATGATTCTCCACAGCCACAGGTACTTGCAGCGTTGGGATTATTGATTCTGAATCCTCCACCCATCAGTTTCTCGACATAGTCTATCTCAATTCCATTTAAGAGATGGCTTGTGGCATTAGGAACGAGAACCCTGAATCCTTCAACTTCAAGTTCTTGCACATCCGTTGTGGTCGTTTCAACGATTTGAAGGTCGTACATGTAGCCAGAACATCCACCGCTGTTTACTCCGACTAGTAAAGCGTGAGTCCGGTCATCACCAAATGCATCTTCTAACATCTCCACTGCCTTTGTGGTAATCGTGAGTGTGACATCAATAACTTCTGGTGCCTGAATTTCTACAGCCGGTGCTGACTCACAAGTTCCACAATCCATAGTTGGGCCAACAGGTTACCAAATATGAACCTCTCGTTTCATTGGCGCTTTTGCTGCTCTTTGACGAGAAGTTTGCAACGTCTAATTTGTTCTTTAGCAAGTTTTGATTCTTCCTTTGATAGACCTCGCGGGGTTGCTTGCTCAAAACACTTGATGGCATCTTGAAATCTTTCCATTTCGGCATATGCTGTACCCATGTTGTACAGTGTTTGTCCACGAACGCTGGAAGGATTAATGACCATTGCTTGGTGATATGATTCAATGCATTTTGGGTAGTCTTCAAGATAGTAGAATGCATTTCCCCTTCCGTTTAAGATACGGATCACCATCTCATCATTACCGGAAAATGAAGCTAATGCACGATCAAAACACGAAAGTGCTTCTCGGAATTTATTGTCTTGAATCAGGGCCAATCCTTTGTTGTACCAATCTACATCGATGTTTGAGATGGCGTTTGACTCTGCGTTTCCAATTTGGTTAACTGTGACAGCAGCAGTTGCCTCTAAAGCGGCCTTAGCCAAGTCAATGGTTGGATTGTTGGCTGGAGAAGGAGCCTGTGGTTCTGGTGATGGTTGTTGTGTAAGGGCATCTTGTGCTGCGCTTAGATTACTTGTTTGGATAGGGGCTTGCTCGTAACCTGGTGGTGGTGGCGGGGCTTGAAGTGATGGCTCAGGGTTTGTACTTGTTTGACCAACACTGCCAGGCTGAATAGTAGCTGCCTGTGAAGCTTCGCTGGGTAATGGTGAGCCGGCATCAGCTTGAGTAGGCATTGTGTTTTCGGGCTGAGGTCCTGTGGAGAGCATTTGTGCTTTAGCACGACATTTCTCTGCGCGCTCANGATCACCCGCTGCATCAAGTGCTTTTGAGAGGCCAACCCAATGATTAGGATTTTGTTTATCAGATTCAATCATTTGTTTCCATTGAACCACTGATTCAGTGTGCATACCACAAAGCGAAAGNGCTCTTGCGAGAATTGGTCCTGATTTACCTTCAAGTAACGTTCTTGCTTCATCGGCCAGTTCAGGTCCTTGGGGAATGGTTGGTGGCAAAGAACTCATGTTTTCCAGAATAACGGATTCTCCTTCAGCTATTTCAACAAGAGCAGTCGCTAATACAATTCGGTCCTCATCATCACCAGAAATACGTGCGATGGCCCTTAGTCCGATTAGATAGGATTCCACATCTTCATTTTCCTGTGCGACAGACGCTAATTTCTTGGCTGCATTGAGATAATTGCCATCGGCGTCTAAAGCTGAAGAAAATGATTTCTGAGCAGAAGAGAGATCTCCTTGACGTTGCTGAATCATTCCTAAATTGAAATATCCTTTTGCATCTGGTTCTATACTCAGTGCGTGTGTAAAAGCGTTAATTGCATGATCGTCCAAGTCCAAACCAGCCATCGAAGCTGCCGCTAATCTCCAAGATTTTGCATGCTTTGCGGCTTCTTTATGCAAATATGGTTTTAGCAATTTGAGAGATTCAGTCGGTTTTGCAGATTTTAACAGGCTTTCAGCTTCAATACAAATTTCTTCAAGGTTTATGGAAGGTTGNTCTTCTGGAATTTCTACTTCTGGTAAAACCAGTTCTTCCGTTTCTGTNGCGGATGTTTCAGACGGTGTGGTTTCTTCAACATTAACACCGGTTTCAATCACGGATTCTGCTTGCATTCTNGCTTTGACCATTGTAGCNGCCATTTCTAATTCCTGAGAATCTAAAACGGCATTTCCATCGGCATCATGGTGTGTTGCTTCTTGCAGGATTGCTTGTCGGTCAGTAACTCCAGTCGCCTTCATCGCACTTTCAAGATCTTCTTCCTTCCATTTGGTATCGACATCTGGCATAACTGGAGCCAAATCTACCTCTTCATTGCTGATATTCTTGGTTCGGTTGAAAAGGTCAGTCAATGTAGGGTGGCCGGGAAAGTATACCAGCGCTTTCTGTGCTGCGCTGTGAGCACCCGCATCATCACCTACTCTTTCCAACAGAATGGCTAAATTAGCCAATGCAGGACCGTGGTCAGGCTTGAGATCTAAACATATGGTGAATGACTGTTTTGCACCCCTCGGGTCTTGTTTTGCTTCAAGTAATACGCCTCTATTAAACCAAGCCATTGCATTCGCAGGGTCAAGAGCAATCGCTTTGTTGAAGGCTTCAAGGGCCTGCTCGTGATCTCCAGATCGACTCGCTAATTCACCTTCTGCGATGAGTGCGTTAACATCTACCTGTGGCGTGGATTCGGAGAGTTCGTCGTTTTGGTCCTCCTCATCATCTATTTCCCGATTCAGTGTGCTTTCCTGCATCATCGATCCCCACCGGATAATACTCCTTGGAGTTCATCAGTGAATAAGCCTTCCTTGTTTGTGCCCGCAAGTTCATACGAGAGTTTCTACTGGACAGCCTATGACCGGTGCTCCCATCAAAATTCTTGGACTTTCGGGCTCTTATGGCACATCTTCTAGCAATGGAAAATTGTTGAAATTGGCTCTTGATTACGCACAAAATCAAGGCATAGAAATACACAACTGGGACCATGAAAAGCACCCGCTTCCTCTTGTTGGTGAGGAGGGATGTTGGGAACATCCTCACGTCAAACAACTTCAGGATTTGGCAACCGAAATGGACGGATACATCCTAACCTCTCCCGAATATCACGGTACCATGTCTGGTGTAATGAAAAACACTCTTGATTGGTTATACAACAAACATGTTGGAGGTAAGGCATTTGCTCTCATGTCAACGTTAGGTGGTATGACAAATTCAAACACGCTCAATCACATGCGTATATCTGTGAGATGGCTTGGAGGCTGGTGTGTCCCACAACAAATCGCTGTTGGGAAAGTAAAAAATGCATTCTCTGATGATGGTAGCCTAGTTGATGACGAACTTACTGAAAGAATGGAAAGCATGGTAGATGCATTGGTTGGTATGTGCCGTCATTTGAAAGGTGCCTAAATTGACACCACGTTTCGCCGATCAGTTCGATGGGATTTACATTTTATGTGAACCCGGGACTTTTACAGGTAAAGATAATTCTGAAAATATAATAGATATTTCTGAGCCTTTTTTCCTTGGAGAAAAACCAGTCACTCAGATTTTTTGGCAATCAATTATGCAATCCAATCCTTCAAAATTTCATCAAGGCTTTGAATCCGCACTCCGTCCAGTCGAATCGATTTCGTGGCATGATGCGCAAATGTTTTGTGAGCAATTAAATCTAAGGGGTGATACTCATCATTTGGGGCTCGATGGCCATTGGAGATTACCAACCTTGGATGAATGGGTATACGCTGCATTATGTGGAAATGAAACTACTTGGCATTTTGGAGATATAGAGAAAGACTTGGACAATTATGGTTGGCATGCCGGTAACTCTGGAGCACAAACAAAACAGGTTGGAATGAAAAAACCAAATGACTGGGGATTCTTTGACATGCATGGTCTAGTTGGCGAGTGGTGCGGAAATCAGGCCAACGAATCAGATAAATGTCCGGTGAAAGGAGGATCTTGGTTTACAGAATCTGAATCCACAAAGCCCTTTGCTACTCGATGGTTGCATTCAGACAAAAAATCAGATGGCGTTGGATTAAGGTTAGTTTGGTCACCAGTTTGAAATACTTCTTGGATGAGTAATTCTCATGAGGCTATATCACAACCCTCGTTGTTCGAAATCCAGGCAGGCTGTTCAATTACTTCGTGAAAGAAATATCAAATTTGAGGAACATTTGTACCTCAAACTTGGTATTNACGATGAGGATATNGATTTGCTTTCTCATCTCCCAGGCATCGTCAGAATCAATGACGTTAATGAATCAGAAAGAGACAATNTTGAAGACCCAAAAGTGGTAAAATCAATGCTCATAAATAATCCTAAAATTATGCAGCGACCAGTGCTTGTTGATGAGGGCAGAGCCATTATTGGCAGACCTCCTGAGAATATTCTCACTCTTCTTCACGATAATAAATCTTGATGAGTCGTAGTCTCTCAAAGGTCTTCAATCCCATTGCTACACGTTGCCCNACAGGAGCCACGTCTTCGTTGTAGGTCTGGTCCATNTNTCGGCAAATACTCAAGAAATCTCTTTCACCATCAATTAATTCCCACNACAAACTATTTTTGTGATCTAATACTCTTTTGAGATGAGGAGGTGCTCTGAATATTTTAGCAAGAACACGCTCAAATTTATTGAATTTTTTCTCGATAACAATGGTTACGATTTTTCCGGTAACCTCCGGTAAGGANGGGTGTGGTCCTATTTCACCATCAACATAAAATTCAACAGGCATTTTCAANGGTACTGCTCTTGCTAAGGGATGATTTTCTAATTCGATTAAATCCATCAAATCACACACGCATCGTCAAAAAAACCAANCCTATCATGCAAAAAATACCTGAAAATGCAAACAATTGTGTTGCTTCTTTTTTGCGCCATATATTCTTACAAAACCACGTTGCAACCCCAAAAAAAGAGGTAAGGAAAAGCAGTATGTACCATGGCGTGGACAAATTAACCACCGTATTTTGCCTGCCATTCTGCCATCTTACGCTGNTATTCCTCCATCTGTTGTTGGTATGTCAAATCTATCTGTTGCTGAGGTTGTGGTTGGTAAGGAGTGTTATTTGCATACATGGGTTGTTGATTTGCATGCACATTTTCTTGCATATGCGCTTGCTGAATCATTTTTGCTGGTTGCTGATAAGTTTGTGGTTGATGTGTTGGATAATGTGATGGTTGGTGTANAGATTGGTTTCCGTAAGCTGGTGGACCAGTTTGCATCTGCACGGGTTGTTGTGCGGTTTGGTAATGAGAATGTATTTGATTTTGTTGCAGGGTCTGGTTTGTTCCAGACTGTTGTATTTGGGATTGATTGGAGGCATGAGATTGGTTTTCGATAGATTCGACTTCTAGTGCTTCTTCTTCATCATGCTTTCTTGTTCTCATAACAAAAAAGAGGAGAACTACGCAGATCAGTACCAAACTCGATAAACCAATGGTTGCAGATGGATTCTCAAAGAATGANACGCTATCTTCAATCGTCACCATCCACGTCATTGATTCTTGATAAGTCATGTTGATGAATCCATCTTCGGATTGGACAAAGATCGATATAACCCCCGTTTCTGTTCCAGATTCCCTTAACATTGTACATTCAATGCTTTTCTCCTGTAATTGAATGTGCCCGGTGTTGAATTCTACTGTTAGATTCTCCAGATGTAATGGTACTCCAGAACAGATGAGCCCCCACCCCTCGGGTATATCTGAATAAAAATGCAATTTTTCAGGTTGAGTTGAGGAAGATGCGAGACTCAATTTAAATTGAAAATTATTCGTGGACAATGATTGGAATTGGGTCCATGAGTCTACTTGTACCTCCACCATTCGCTTTTCAGTGATAATCATCGTTCGAATAATTGAAATTTCGTCCACGCTAGCGTCTCCACTGCGATATCTAAATTGAACATTTAGAATAGAATTAATTTCAGACTGATTATNTGTTTCTATGACCAATTGAAGGGGAATGGTTGCTTCCGGATTGAGCGTTATTTCATGCCATTGATTGACGGGTAATGTAGTCCCTCCATCTAAAATCAGATTTGCTGAGACTCCTATAGGAATGTTATCAAATTGAACTAAAATTGTTGCTCCGCTATCTGGTGTGTTTCCGAGATTAGAGAGGTTTCCGTAGATGGTATGGTCTACGTTGACGGCAAGATNAGCGCTTTCCTCACCATCCACCAAGAGCGTAGGAATCTTCATCGCTGCGGTTCTCACGGTGAAATAATATTCATTTCCATTAGGAGTCATATCGACCCCATTCTTGGGCTCGACATTNATTGTGAGCTCATGTAGTAAACCGGGACCAGCATCCTTTGGTGCAAGAATTACCATCGTAACCTCTCCACTATGAGGTGATTCATATCGAGCCGTTAATTCAAATTCTTGACTGAAGTTTCCGCCATCGAAGAGCAGCCATGAATCCCATGACTCTTTGATGCCATCGATTGAGGTTATCACGTCAACAGGTCCATTCCCCATGTTTTCAATAAAAAATGAGATTTCAAAAGGTACATTTGGATAAATTACCGATTCGGGTTCAGAAAAATCCACTTGGAGGTCATACCACNCTGAAGCGGTGATATTACTGAATAACTCCGATTGGAATTCNACATCAGATTCTTGACTAGTCATCACTAATTTGAACGCNGGCATACGATCTCCAGCCTGTGAATTTTCAGGAACTTCAACTCTAACTTTGACAATCGTTGATGATTGTGCATTGATTGCAAGCGATGAAGGATTGACGAGATTAATTCCCCATCCTGTCTGACCCGTATATTCAAGACTTGGCTGAAATACATCCATTCTNGACGCCATGTTTTGAACATTAAATGCAAGATCATAGGATGAACCTGGTTCAACCTCAATATCTCCCTCTTGTTCTTCATCGAGACTAATGATGGCATCACTTACCATTGCAGAGACTATTTCTATGTCGATTTGGTCTGATTTAGTTTCATCTTGCTGCGCTGTGGCCACCAAGGTAAATTCTCCCTTTTCACCAGGTTGTGCATTATTAGGTAATGATGTACTTAACCAAACTTCCATAGTACTTCCAGATGGGATATTTATGGTAGCAGATTGATTCCAACCTAAATCAATGTCCCAGCCTAGAGGCATGAATGTCTTGTCAAATGATAAAAGAAAGGCGCCATCTCCCTGGCCGATGTTTTTGAGGTGAACAGCAAAATTATTCGATTGACCAGCACTACATTTTGGGTCGGATGGCATGCTTACAAATTGCGGTAGGACCGTCGGTAGAATGGACACACTTGTGGAAACATAATCCTCAATCGAAGTTGCGANGAGACTCGAAATCCAAATATCGATATCTTCGACACCATGTGAAGTATTTTCATCGGTTAGAGCTTTGAAGAATACCGACTTTGATTCACCAGCTTCAACTTGAACTCCTGAAGTGATTGATGCTCCGTTGTCGTAGGTGAAATATGATTCCCAATGCGGAGGCACTCCAGTCGCAGTTAATGCATAAGAATCACTCACATTACCAGTATTTTCAATAATGATTTCACGGATTACGGTTTGACCCGGTAGGGCTGGTATNTGGCTCCCTGGNACTAAGTTAACACCATATTCTGAGTCTCTGGCTCTTTGATCGTAGAGGATTAAAAAATCATCAATCCAATATCCAACATCCTCAACTGATGAATCTGAGTTAAATTCAAATTTAAATTGAGCAGAACTGTGGAGCATATTCGTTGGAATTGGAATAATTGGTGACGAAATGCCATTGTATGTTCCTATCTGTGTGTTCCAACTACTTGCTGTACTATCTATGGATTGCGAAAGGGTAAGCAACGAATTCCAATTACCTTGGTCATCTTTCGCCAATAAACGCATATTATCTCCAGAGCCAATAGCACCAGAATAGAAGAATGCCACGCCAATCGCACGATTGTGATTAACCAACCCATCGGATAAATCCAAGACTGGCGAAANTGCGTTTCCAAAAGAGTTTGGTTGGTAGGTTGAACCTTGCCCATTACCAGCATGCAATGAATTGGGATTGGACAGTGCAGCTTGCGAATTCTGTTGCCAAGGTGTGGTGAGTGTCCAAGGGGTTAAATCATCAAACACTTCATAGAATGCAGCAACTGTGAAGTGACGTTGAAATCTATTGTCAGCGGGATTATCATCTACTTGCAAACTGGATAGCGTGACGACCATTGTATGATTTCCAGCATAGTCTGGAGTGATTTGAAAAGAAAAATCAATACTGCTCTGTCCGNTGATACTCGATACACTTTTTGTTTCATTGTAAATTTCAAAGTCACCGTATTCATCGTGTATGATGGCAACCGTGGCGCTTACTCCTGTGGCGGTATTTGTNCCAGCATTATTGACGCGAAGCGTGAGGGTTGATGCAACGAATAATACNCCATCAATGGCATAAAGATTATCGCTACGAGTGGGAATAGATGCTGATGAAAAAATCCTGTATTTATTCTCATCAAGAGAGTCATCATATTGTATTTCAAATGCTGATATCGATAAATCGACTCCACTGTTTCTGCCACTTACTGAGGCATCGACCGGCATCGCACTGGTGACCAAAAGAAAGCACACCAGAATTCTCGGGATCATCTGCATCCGGCTCAAGTAAGTCTTGAGCATCTATCTATTTATCGGGAACGGTTGATTTACTCTTCCTCTGGATGCAATTTTGATTGAACCTCTTCAAGTTTGACGGCATTTCTAGCCTCCTTTGCCCGTGCGGCAAAGTAAACCGTAAACGATGGAATCAATACCATCGAAAAACATCCTACGACGGCAGCGACTGCCCATCCGAATTCTGTTACGGCATCAACCTTGAACTGTTGCACAGAAGACAATTCTTCATTGACATATGAAAAGGACGCAAGAGGTTGGGTAGATTTGTTCCCTTTTTCGACAATTTCGACAAGCACCAATGTTGGGCTGTGGGTGTGAGATATTGCCTTTTGACTAAGCAATCTCGCTTCTTCGATACTTTTGGCTGATACCGTTCCCCCGCTTCTCCTCTCTGGCGACGGATCCGTCAAGGCAATGATTGCAGCTTCACCATTAGCTGAGAGTCTTTCGTGAGCGGTGCTGTTAACACAATCGTTAGAACATGAGAAGTCTCGAGCATCGGCTACGCCTAGATCTTCATGACTCCACAAACCTCCCCCATTCAACATTTTGATATTGGCTCCCTCGCTTAGTCCGGACGCAGTAAAATTCACCCATGTCAAGTTGGTTCCGTTAATTGTGAATTGCCATCGCCATGTGGTCTCATCATTGGATTCGTCGTAATCAGGTTCAATATCATCGAGGACAATATCCTCTTGGTTAATCGAGGTATTGTACATAAAATAATCTGGGTTGGAGGTGGCTCCCCATACTGCATATGAAAGCATAAAAATGAGAGCAAAACACAATCCAACCATGGTTCTGAGAAGGTTAGGATTCTGCGCTAATGCCTTTCGCATACACTCGCCAATTTGCCGTATCAAATGAATCCTCGTACTTGTTCAGGAATGAATTCATACCCGTTCTATTGATATATGGGCGTTTTGTCGCCCGATTGCTCGGTGTTTCACGTGACCACGTTTTATGATATTCCATCTGATTTATTGAACGATGCTCTCAGCGGGTTATTGGCATCCAATGACGCAATATCATTGCCAGAATGGGCGACCTATGTGAAGACTGGGATGCACAACGAAAATCCACCGCTCGCTAGTGATTGGTGGGAAAGGAGATGTGCATCGTTGTTGAGAAAAGTTGCAAAGAAAGGCCCAATTGGTGTGAATCACCTATCCCAAGAATACGGGGGAAAAATGCGAAGGCGTTCCACTCCGGGAAAACCTGTTGCCGCCAGCAGAAAAGTAATTCGAGTGGCTTTACAACAGTTAGAAGATGCCGGTTTTGTTTCACGATCAGAGAAGAAATCCGTAGAATCAGTCGATGGTGAACAGATGCTTTACTCAGGTCGCATCTGTACTCCTGCTGGGCAAAAGATTTTGAATGAAGCAGCATTCAGTGCTAAGGAACTTGCTGTATCAAAGCATCCAGGTCTTGAACAATATTGAGGAAGTGTTGAGGTGACAATGATGGCGGCAGGTTCAGACAACGAACTTGAACGCCTCAGGGCTGCAAGAATGGCCGAAATGCAATCTCAAATTGAAGCGCAAGCAGCGGCTCAGGTCGAATCACAATTAGAGGCAGAAGCAGCGAACCGTGAAAGAGCTCAAATTGATATGATGATGAAACAAGTACTCACTCCTGATGCCCGGTCCAGATTGGCAAATCTTTCCCTCGTCGATGAGTCTACGGCTATGAAGGTGAAAACTCACCTTGCAGACTTATCTGAATCAAAAAGAATAGCCATACCTGTAACCGATGAACAACTAAAGAATATTCTACGTGGACTCAAAAATCAAAGAAATACTTCAATCAGAAGGATGTGAAAGAATGGCTAGAAACAAACCACCTGCAAAGAAAAAGCGTTTACTCAAGGCTGGAAAGCAAAACCGAAGGGTTCCAGTTTGGGTGATGATGAAAACCTCTAGGAACACTGTTTCCCATCCAAAGCGACATCACTGGAGAAGAAGCAAACTGAAAAAGTGAGGAATGTACATGCCAAGAAACCCAGTTAGTGAATTAGTTGTTCCTTTAAGAAATGCTTGGAACATCACGAGATACAAGCGTTCTCCTCGAGCAATGCAAATCATACGAGAGCAAGTCATTCGACACTTGAAGGTCAAGGAAGATGAAGAATTGTGGATTGATCCTGCAGTAAATGAATACATCTGGAAACGAGGTATTGAGAATCCACCTCGAAAAATCACACTTCGCATTGAACGTCACGACCAACCTGACTTTCCAATCGAAGTTACACTCAAGGAGGATTAATCATGGGAAACATTAGACCATCATTCATAAAAATTCGAGCGATTATGCTTTGTGAACAATACGGAGATCGATTTACTGATGATTTCGACCACAACAAAGTGATGGTGGAACAGTTGACTGACGTTTCCTCCAAACGCCTTCGTAACCGCATTGCGGGCTATGTCACAAGATATCGCCAACGCCGTGTGGACTGAGGTATCTTTTTGCGCATCGCATGGGACAGAACACCAATAAGTGTTCATGGACCTAAAGCACAATTGCAGGAATTACTGAATCGTTTAAGAAATAAATATCAGGTTCGTAAGCATTCTATTATCATGCCAGACCGTGATTCTGAAGATGAAGCCGTATTTTTTCTGTATCAACCTTGCGATCCGGTTTGGTTTCTGGAGGAAGAATAAATGGGAAAGCGACTGGATATCCCTCTGCCAAAATCTGATTTAGAACTCGTTCTTATCCTTGACAAAGTATCTCACCCTGGTAATTTAGGTGCAGTTTGCCGTGCAATGATGAATTTTGGATTTACGCAACTGAGACTCATCAATCCCCAATGCAGTCCAGATGACGAGGAAGCAAGAAATCGCGCGAAGCATGCAGGTTCTATCTTAGATCATGTAACAGTATTCGAATCAATGGAGATGGCTGTTGATGATTGTCAATTGATCATCGGAACCTCTGGAAAAAGAGAAACAGGTTCTAAAGTCATGTTTCGTCATTTTTTCCTACCTTGGGAATTACAAGACCACCTAAAGAATTACTCCGGCAAAGTCGGCCTTGTTTTTGGAGAAGAAGGAAAGGGATTGTCAACATCCCAATTAAAATCCTGTGATGTTCTAGTAACCATACCTACATGGGAAGGGTATCCAATCTGTAATTTGTCTCATTCAGTGGCTGTATTATTGTATGAATGGCATCGAACGCGCATTATGAATAAAGAACTTGATGCACGCCAAATGGAGTATTTACCTTCTCAAGAGATGTTAGATCCAGATGTAAGGAGAGTATTTAGAAAATCGATTGAAGATTTCGTGAGTGCTTCACAAATTGATTCACAGAGGAAAGAGCAATTGGTCACAACCATGACACGTTTGTTTTTCAGGGGAATTCCAAAGAATCCAGAATCTCAACAAGCGATTTCACTCCTCATAGAAGCAACCACTGCCATGCAGAAACTTTCCAATGATAATAATTGGAAAACAGCGCGTCGCAGAAGAGTCAATGATGTCTCCAAGTAGCCCATGATTTCGGAGTTTCCCTAACATGGAAGGCTGAAAGCTTGAGTTTTTGTCCATACTTTGAGGTAATTTTTGGAGCCAAGGTTTCAAAAGCCCATTTTGCTAAATTCTCTGCAGTAGGGACAAATGGTACGATGAAAGTCCGATGATCTTCCTCCAACATTTCTAATGCCTGAATGGCTTGAACATCCTTTTCAAAAACCACAAAGGCGTGATCTACAACATCATGAATGTAAGTATTGAGTAAGGAGGAAACATCTGAGAAATCCATTACCATACCCTCATCAGATACACCTTCGGATTGGATTATATCGCCGGTTAATTCTGCTTCCCATCTGTATCTGTGTCCATGGAAATGTCTGCATTTACTCTTGTGATTGGGAACTCTGTGGCCAGTGTCTGTTTCGACCCATCTACGGATTGTACAAGTCATCCCATTTCACCCCTGAAAGATAATGATGCAGAATTTATGCAATATCTAATTCCAGATTTATCCCTTGGCCCATCATTGAACACGTGCCCGAGATGTGCGTCGCATTGACCACATCTCACCTCTGTTCGGACCATTCCATGGGAAGTGTCTCGAATTTTGTTGATGCCTGCTTTTGGATGCTCGGTATAAAATGCGGGCCATCCACAACCAGAATCGTACTTCATAGTGTGATCAAAAAGGATATGATCACAACAGATACAGCGGTAATCTCCTTCTCTATCCTCTCGATAGAATTTCCCTGTAAATGGTCGTTCTGTACCTGCATTTTGTGTTACTTCATATTGTAATTTTGACAGTCTTGCCTTCAAATCCTTAGTCATGATTTACATCTCCTGCTCTTTTTGCTTGTGTAATGCATATTCCAAAACATCATCCCATGATGATACGTAATCGATAGGGTCTTTTCGATTGATTTCATGGAAAGCCAGAATTCTTTCTACATCGGCACCAGAACGGCCTGAAGACCTACCTGATGCATCAGGATTGTAAGAGGTATGCGTGTGACGCATTATTTGGTCAAAGTCCAAATTTAGGACTTGGCAGGAATGTAGAGCATCTTGGAGTATTGTTGTTTTATTTTCTTCTAGGTATGGAAGAAAGAGCGATACCTTTTCGCTTTCCCAGTTGCCGATGGAAAAAGCGTGGTGAATGGCCTCGTAAAAATCAGGTCGGCAATCCGGATATATGGCATGGTCACCTGAATGGACTCCTAGAGCAATTTGAACATCAATAACGTCTTTTGTGGCGATTGACAACGCATGTGCGTAAAGGATAGATGAAAATATGGCGTTACGGTTTGGTACGACTGTTTTTTTCATTTGTTCTTCTTCATAATGCCCTTCTGGAACATCTACTTCAGAATCGGTTAATGCAGAATACAAAGAATTCATGCAATCAGTGATATCGATGATAATGTGCTCTATTTGGAAATTTAACTCGTTTAGATATCTTATGTTTGCTTTTGCTTTCTCTATCTCAATGACATGTTTTTGCCCATAATTAAATGAAATGCAGGTGATTTTGCAGTTTTGAGTCAATAAATGCAGCAGTAATGATGTCGAATCCATTCCACCAGATAATGCCATAATCGTTCGCATCAATCGACCCCCATCCACTTATGTGTTTGCAGACTTAATCGCCATCTTGGATTATCTTTGACCACTTTTTCTGTTTGGGCAAAATGACGTCCATTCCATTCAATAGATTCCCCTTCAATGTAGCATGGTTGCAGATAATGATGAGAAAATCCTTCAATAAGGTCATCATACATCGTCAAATCTTGACCAACATAAACACATTTGAGTTCATCACCGGAACGTTGTTTTATTTTTGACTGAGGATACATCTGATCCTTCGGAGAAACGCATATCCAATCAAGCAACCCCTCCGGAAGGGCAATGGTCCCATTGGTTTCAATCGACAATTCATATCCTCGTCTTTTGAGAATTCGATGAAGAGGCCATAAATCTTGCAAAGCTGGCTCACCTCCAGTGAATATGATCCTTTTACAATCGAATGCTAAGATTTGCTCCAGGATATCCATGCTTGATTGCATTGCATAAGTATCAAAATCCGTATCACACCATTCACACCGCAGATTGCAATTGCCAAATCTGACAAAGATATGGGGTATGCCAACACGAGCTCCTTCTCCTTGAACGGAATGAAAAATTTCAACGATCGGATATTCAATGGTGAGGTCACGCGGGTCATCAACCACTTCGCTCCCTGCAATCCCACAATCCATGAAATCACCGAATTAGATGCATCAGTTCTGCCCTTGCCTCGCTCTTCTCGAAGAATACGCCTCGCATAGATGATGTTGTCATGACAGAATTGAGTTTCTTTACACCACGGCACTGCATGCATCCATGAGAGGCTTCAATGATGACAGCAGCTCCAAGTGGGGATAAATGTGTTACAAGATCTTGAGCGATGTTTTGCGTGATGCGCTCTTGGTTCTGAAGGCGTCTCGCATGGGCTTCAACCAAACGAGCAAGTTTGCTAATACCAACAATTCGGTCCACTGGGATATAAGCTACGTGTGCCTTACCCTTGAATGGTTGTAGATGATGCTCACAAGTGCTGTGAAAATCAATGTCCTTGAGTAAAACAATCCCGTCATATCCCTCTGCATTGAAAGTAGAACTCAAGATAGACTCTATGTCTTCTTGATAACCTGCATATATTTCCGAAAAGCTATCGATAACACGTTTAGGTGTGTCGAGGAGACCTTCTCGTTGATGGTCTCCTTCAATATAATTCAAAATAACTCTCACTGCTTCCTCGGCCTCTTGTCGATTGCTCAAATTAAACCCGCCCCATCCTCATGTCAATATTATCTAATTGATCCAGCATCTTACGACAAGCGGATCGGATGGCATCGGCTAGTGACACAAATTTCTTTTCATCGCCAACATGTATTCTCAAATCATGAAGCAATTCCTCTGGCATGTCTAAACTAATTTTAGCCATGGAGTCCCGAATGATTATTCTCTTAATATTCTTATGGTAATACTGTGGTATTACTAGTTCAATGACTCTACTAAATCTTCTCGATTAAATTGACGTGCTGCATACCATGCAGCACAGATTGAGTAAAATGAACTAGAGACGAACCATACCAGAACATGGGAAAAAATAACTCGGTTGAGCAACAACTCTCTCAGTGCTAACAAGATGTTGACAAGTGGAACGCCAAACCACCAAATTTCAATACCATCTAAATTGATGAGTTGAACAAAAATGGCAGGGAAAATTATCACTAACATGAGCGGACCAAGGATTGTTCCTGCTTCTTTTACGCTTCGAGATCGAATGGCAAGAGCCAACTCAAATGCGACGATCATGATCGCAAAAAGTCCAATGGCAAATGCCATGAGAAACAACGCTTGTAATTCAATCGCAGGTATGCCAATTACGTTAGAGGATGCTAAAAATGCGATGGCAAAAAACAGACCAAGAATCTGCAAAACGACGCTTACACCAGCGATAATGGCAACGGCTAGCCATTTACCCATAAGTAGATCCATTCGTTTGCAAGGTAATGACAAAAGGGCTTCTAAGGTGCCTCTTTCGCGTTCTCCTGCAGTCATATCAATCGATGGCTGAACTGCACTCGTGGCAGTCCAAATTGACAAAACAAGTGGGATAAAAAGAGAGAGAACTAAACCGATTTGTTCCCCTTCAGTAGCAGCATCAGATAACGAGGAATCTCCTAGTAACTTAACAGGATCTAATGTAGCATTTGGGTCAAGGTTATGTGCCAGTAGTGTTTGGTTTACAAGTGATTTTTCCCAAGTCGAAATCGCCACACGGATACGCCCACTTGCTTCTCTTGAATGTTCAGATGTAGACAGGTCCAAAATCGCAAAATTCCATGTGCCATTCGTATTATTCTTTAATCGAAGTATAGCATCAACAGAGTTGTTTCGTAATCGTTCAACATCTGGTTCCACGTCTGAGAAATTATCTGAAGATACAGGAAGTTCTTCATAAGTACAGGAAACAAATTCCGTACATAACAATTCATTCAGTTCTCCATCACTATCGCCTTGAACAACCACATCAACTAATTGAACATCAAGTTCAGCGGCTTCAGAGGCCAAAACGAGCGGAAGAAGAATGAATAATACGGGAAAAAGAAGCAAGGGGATGAGAATAATTGCCAGTAATGTCCGCCAGTCTCTGACGAACTCTATCATTTCTTTTTTTGCAATGGTCCTAACGATGTAATAGGAATTACTCATCTTCAAACACCTCCGGTGTTTTCCCAGTTAAAAATCGCCTCCACCACTTAGACAGTTTTCCCTCAGACTCATTTTGTTCTTGGCGCGCTCTTGATTTATCCCTCGTTAGATGAACGTATGCTTCTTCTAATGTTTCTGAACCTGTTTTGTTCATCAATTCTGAAGGTGTACTATCGGCCCGTATGGACCCATTGTGTACAATAACAATACGATCACACACTTGTCTTGCCTCCTCTAATCGGTGCGTGCTGTAAACAACAGTCCCCCCCTCGTCCCGTAATTGCTGTACCAACTTTCGCACTGAACGTGCAGATGTTACATCAAGACCGGAGGTTGGCTCGTCCAGCAATAANGCATCGGGGCCATGTGCNAAGGCACGAATAATCGCAGTTTTTTGCCTCATTCCTTTACTAAAACCCCTTGTGTGTCGTCCAAGAGCATCCTCATGATTCAATAATTTTGCAAGATGTGCAGTCCTTTCCCATGCGATATCATCACTCACGCCATGGATGCGAGTATGATATCGTATGTTTTCCCAAGCAGTTAATCGGTAATAAAGACCNGTTGATTCTGGTACTACACCCAATCTGAATGCATTACCATTTACGCCTTCTTCAAACTGTATAGAGCCTTCAGAAGGACTGTAAACACCGGATATAATTCTAAGCAGCGTGGTTTTTCCCGCACCGTTACCTCCTACAAGTCCTACAACCTCTCCTCGGGAAATTTCTAAATTCACATTGCTCAAAGCTTCGACATTCCCGAATTTCTTCCCAATATCTTTGAGTTTAATGAGAGCCGACATGAGTATGCCTCAATCTTTTTGGGTTAGTTCTACCAAGACGCCACCTGTACTTCGAGGGTGAACAAAAGCGATGAGATTGCCTTCTGCACCTCGCTTAGGAACCTCATCAATCATCACGATGCCAGATTCAACCAACCTCGCTATTGTCGATTCGATATCATCGACCTCAAAGCACATTTGCTGAATTCCCGGCCCTCTTTTCTGCAAAAATTTCCCTATTGGCGTATTTTCAGATGTTGGTTCAAGTAATTCAATACGAGGTGATTTTTGAGAATCATCTGTTTTGAAGAAACGAACGGTAACACCTTGGTCTTCGACTAAGTAATCATCTTCTCCTTGAATGAGTCCAAGAATTCGCCAAAATGCAGAAGCCGTCTCAAGGTTTTCACATGCAATGCCGATATGGTCTAATCTAATACTCATATAATCCCCTAAAANCCAGTCGGAGCCATATACGTTCCGAATACTTCTTTCATCGTCGAGATAATTTCACCCAACGTACACCTATGTTTCACCGCATTGATAACCAATTCAAAGAGGTCATCGTTATTTTCACAAGCCAATCTTATTTGTTCCAGACAAGAAGACACATCCTCATTGCTTCGATTAGATTTAACATCCTCAAGCCTTATTTTTTGCTTATTTGATAATGAATCATCGATTTTTTGAACATTATAGTGCATATTTTCATCCTGTGTGCCATGATTGACACCAATAATTTTCCTTTTTCCAGATTCAACATCATTAAGATGATTCCATGCAGCCTCGTGAATTTCTTTTTGTGGCCATGCAGCAATAGTTGCTGATAAAGCACCACCCAACTCATCAATTTCTTTGATTTTGGCCAATGCCTTATTGTAAATTTCTGATGTGAGATGTTCGACATAATATGAGCCACCAAGGGGGTCCACAACCGATGCGGCTCCAGATTCTTCAGCAATAATTTGTTGTGTTCGTAATGCCACTGTCGCACTTTCTTCCGTTGGAAGTCCTATTGCTTCATCATATGAATTTGTGTGTAATGATTGTGTTCCGCCGCAAACTGCTGCAAGTGCTTGAATGGTTACTCGGGAGATATTATTCAGTGGTTGTTGTGCAGTGAGAGAAACGCCAGCAACTTGTGTATGAAATCGAAGTTTCAGACTCTTGGGATTTTTAGGCTGATATCTCTGTGATACGAGATCATGCCACAGTTTTCTAGCAGCTCTAAATTTAGCGACTTCTTCAAAAAAATCATTGTGACAATTAAAGAAAAAAGATAACCTTGGTGCAAATTGGTCAATATCGAGACCCTTTTTTACCGCCTCTTCGATATACTCGAGGCCATTTGCTAGGGTAATGGCTACTTCTTGAATAGCGGTCGAACCAGCTTCCCTAATATGGTATCCTGAAATTGAAATTGGATTCCATAATGGCATTTGCTTTGCGCAAAACGCAAAACAATCTGTAATCAACCGCATACTTGGACCTGGTGGAAATATGTATGTTCCTCTTGCAATGTACTCTTTCAAAATGTCATTTTGAATGGTACCCCGCAAATTCTCTCTGCTCATTCCCTTTTCTTCTGCAACGACCAAGTACATTGCGAGTAATACCATCGCTGGAGCATTGATCGTCATACTCGTGGATATGCTCTCTAAAGGAATCTCTTCAAATAAACGATGCATATCTTCGACAGTCGATATGGAGACGCCTACTTTTCCAACCTCTCCTTCTGCAAGCGGGTCATCGGCATCGAGACCAAGTTGCGTAGGTAGGTCAAAAGCAACAGAAAGTCCCGTTTGACCCTTTTCGAGAAGTAATCTGAATCGATTATTGGTTTCTTCAGCACTTGAAAAACCAGCATATTGGCGCATGGTCCAGTGTCTTGACCGATACATGTTTTCGTGAATGCCCCTGGTGTAAGGCGGCGCTCCTGCTTTTTCCATACCATATATGGGGTCAATATGGATGCCACCTAATGTGGTCCATGTGAGGTCAGTTCGTTCCGCCATAGCATACCCAATTCACACAAGCAAGTGAACCTTGCTTAATGTTGATAGCCGCCTGGACCATGAGCATGACCATGGAGTAATTCTTCCGTACTTGCTTTTCTTAGGTCCATAACTTCGACTTCGAATTTTAAGGTACGACCAGCCATTGGGTGGTTAAAATCTACTTTCACTGTCTCTTTATTCACGCCGACAACTTTGAATGGTCCTACATCGCTCATAAGCATCATCCCTTCAGTAGGAGTAATTTCACCAAATTGTTCTTTTGCCAATTCAACAACATTTTCATCAGATGGTTGACCATATGCATCTTCAGGTGGCAATGTGAATGTTCTTTTCTCTCCAACAGTGGCTCCCATCATTTCTCGTTCAAAACCAGGAATCATCTGCTTGTGTCCCACAAGGAAACTTAAGGGTACACTTCCTTTACTGCTATCAAATTCTTCACCGTCTTCTGGAAATGTACCTGTGTAATGTACGGATGCCACCAGGTCTTTTTCAACTACTAAATCAGTCAATCAATCACCTCCGTATGGTGAAATCATCCACCATTTTACGGAATGCATTTGCAATATCTTTGGGAAGAATGAGTTCAGCTTCTTTTTGATCGATAAATGCAAGTGCATCATCGACACCTATCCTTTCTCCTTTAGCCCATACTTGCCCAAGAACATTTGAACGATGTTCTTCACTTATTGACTCGTGTTCAAGGAGATCCCGTGCCGAATATTTGTACTCAAGATACTTTCTCCGGTCCAATTTTTTAACTTTGGCTTGTCTACCTCCACCTTTTTTGTCAAATTTCCGCCTACCTTTGGGCTTGGATTGAGCTTTGGATACCTTCGTTTTAATTTCACGAAATACATTAATCGATTCTCTCTTTGAGGTATCGTCTGGTAAGGAGACAATATCTGGCTCTTCCTCGATGAGTATGGTCTCCGTTTTTTCAGATGTTAATTCGGTTTCTTCCTTAATCAAATCATCGGTTGATGAAGGTTGTTCAGATTCGATAATCCTCTTCTCTTCCATCACTTGTTTTGAGGTTTCTACTGAAGCCGCCGTCCTAGCCTCTAATTGTGACCTTCTATCAGGGAGTGTTGGTGCCGTGGGTGTTGATTTCTGCTGTATTGGTTGCTGAGGTAGTTTAATCTCTGGTATGATTGGAGTGGAAGTTTCTTTTTTCTCATCGATGGCCGTTTTCGACTCCTTCTGCTTATTTTTTAGAGCCTCAAGCGAACGTCTTCTACGTTCTGCGATACTCATTACAGGTTTAGATTGCGCAGCGTTATCAGCGGATTCAGACTTTCTTCTGTCTTCCGTTCTTTTCCTTGCCTGTTGGCTTGCACCGGGAGCAAATGGATTAAACGGTTCATCTCGCCGACGGCCCCTTATTGTGTCACCCAATTCACAACCCGTTCGCTATGCGTCTTAATGGTTACCAACATTAGGCCCAAACAATTGGGGTATCATCCGTACGCAGATTTTGATTGATTCCACTTTCAATGATGCTGGTCTCCCGACCTGATTGCCATTCGAGCCATCCAAGTCGAGCAATCATTGTACCATTGTCGATGCAGTACATTTTTGCTGGAACAAATGATTTTCCACCTCTCTCTTGGCACATGATCTCTGACATATTTCTCAGCCGTTCATTACAGGCCACACCTCCACCGAGGAGAAGTTCGTCTTTTCCTGTATGAGCTAAAGCACGTTCGGCAACTTCGATGCATGCTGCAAATGCATGTTCTTGTAAACTCCAACAAACGGCTTCTAACGGAGCGCCCCTAGACACCATGTTCACAGCAGCGGTTAAGAGTCCAGAAAATGCCAAATCCATGCCTTGAACCACATATGGTAGACTGTAATCTACTAATGAACAATCAGGATGTTCCTCAACCCAATTATTCGCTAATTTTTCGATAACGGGTCCACCAGGAAATGGAATCCCATGGACACGAGCAAATTTGTCTAACATATTACCAATGCCAATATCGAGCGTCTCTCCTAAAACACGATATCTTCCCTCGAGACGAGCAATGATCTGAGTATTTCCGCCACTTGCGTACAACAATACTGGATCTACACAACCGCACTGTTGACGCCCGATCTCTATGTGAGCCACACAATGATTCACTCCGATAAGTGGTATGTTTCGCAAACTAGCAACCGACCGTGCTGCCGCTGCGCCTGCTCTCAAACAAGGTGCAAGACCCGGCCCTTGGGAAAAAGCCATCAAACCAATGTCCTGAATAGTCAAATCTTGGGTTTCCAAAATCTCTTGTAGGATGCGACCCACGTGTTCACTGTGATGCTCAGCAGCTTTTCTAGGATGAATTCCACCCTCGTCAGGTCTCACAGAAGCAGATTTGGATGCATAGGGAATTCCGTTTGGGTCGACAAGCCCAAATGATAGCGTATGAGCAGTAGATTCCAGACCGAGAGTCCACTTGCCTTCCACCATACTTATTCGAAGGCGTATATACTATCAAACCTAACGGTCTGGCAGCAATAATGAGGAGGGTGTTTCTTGATGCTGGACCCATGGTCCATTTTGCTAATGCTACAAGTCTAAGTGGGCAAGTACTTCAAAATGCAAGTGAATTCATACATGATCCTGGAATGGGAATTGTCGTAGAAGAGGACACGATAATCCAGATTTCAGAATCTGAGATTTTGAAAGAGGAATATGATTCTAGTACCCAAGATTTTGATGTTATCTCATTAGGAGGTAGCGCAATTATTCCAGGATTAATCGATTCTCACACACACCTCCTCTGGGAGGGCGATCGTTCATTTGAAGTTTCTATGAAACGGAATGGCCTATCATATCAGGAAATTGCTGAAAGAGGCGGAGGCATTGGGTATACCGTTAACCAAACAAATCAAGCCTCAGCAGAACAAATTTACCTAACGGGAAAAAATCGTCTGAAATCATCTCTCCTAAATGGGACTACGCACTTGGAGGCAAAATCGGGATATGGACTGACTACTGAGGCTGAGTGTCGTTTACTTGCAATAATGAACAATCTGAACAATGAATCTGAACTTCCATCGATTGACTTGACATGGATGGGCGCGCATGCGATACCGAAAAATCATAACTTGAAGTCATACGTTGAAGAAATATTATCTGAACAATTGCCTTCTGTCTTAGAACAAGGATATGCAAAAAATGCTGACGTTTTTTGTGAGCCCGGATGGTTTGACCTAGAGTCAACAGAAGATATTCTCAAATCGGCCTCAAAGGGAGGATTACACAAAAGATTGCACATTGATGAGTTTGAAGACGGCGATGGTGGAAAATTAGCAAGTGATCTTGAAGTTGTTACTGCAGATCATGCATATCATACCAGTGAAGAAAATAGAATCAAGATGAATGATAACAATGTCAATGCAGGATTTCTACCAGGCACGCCTTTTTCTCAAGGTGAAAAAGAATTCCCTCCATTCCAACATTACATTAATCAAAACTGGAAATGGACCATCGCTACAGATTTTAATCCAAATTGTCAAACTCTATCTTTGCCATTCATTGGAAGTCTACTTGTTCAACGAAATCACATACACCCTCTTGCGGCACTCGCAGCATGTACCGTGCATGCTGCAGATATATCCCCGCATCCATCAGGTAAAGGTCATGGAACGATAGAAAAAGGTTCATTGGCAAATTTCAATATTCTCAAGAATGACAATTGGGAATCATGGTGTCTTACCCCTGGTCATTCACCAATTGCTGGAACAGTTTTAGAAGGGAATATGATAATTCACTAGAAGTTCAATTGTAGATGTTTAAATTAAAAAATAAATAAAAAGTGATTATCATGAAATCAAAAAACTATATTTTGGAAACAGTCGTTTGTTCATCGAGGTCAGGAGCTGATGCCCGTCTTCATAGAATGCTTTCAACCAGACAATTACTGAGGCGAAGAACAGAAGGTTGCCTCCATGCTTGGGTTTCACGATCTTCAGATGGGACTGGTATGTTTCTCGTCCAAGCAATTTATTCCAACCGAGAAGTAATCAAAAATGCGGCTGCTCTCATTGAAGAAAAGCTTGATACACATGATGGAGGTATAGAGTCATTACTAAGCGGACCTCCACTTATTGGATATTTTGACCTCGAAAAAGAAGATGTGAATGTTTTGATAGCAAAAAATAACCATTCATGATTTCAATACGCGAATTCTTTCAAAATCAGTGTGACATTGTGTCGTATAAGATACATTATACGACGAAGAATTATTGTGGGACAAAAGAATCTCTCGCAGTACCACGTTTTTCCTTTTTTTTGCAATAATTATCACTTTTTGCCCTTTAAGGAGGGGGTAAAAGGGTGAAAATTACATTTTTCTGCGAATACAGGGATTACATTGAAATGAAAAATCATTCAGCAAGGTTTGAATCACATGAGTGGGATAGAAGGTTTTTGTTTGAAGTGCAAAACTTATGGTCCAATCTCAAACGGAAAGGAAGTCAAAATGTCTAATGGGAGAACCAGGTATGCTGGTTCATGTTCACAAGGAAATTGTAGTGGAAAGATATCAAAAATCATATCTTAAGTGAACAATATATCGATTATTGTAAACTAAGTTTGCAGCTTTCATTTAATTGATGATACCGATGTGGATAAATATTCAATGACGGTGGGTTAGATATCGGGCTCGTGGTCTAGGGGTTATGACGTTGCCTTGACATGGCAAAGATCGCCAGTTCAATTCTGGCCGAGCCCACTGAAAATGCGCTAAACGTATTTTTTTAACTATCTATTTTAAATGCTTAATATATAATAAAAAGTCAAAAATCACTCTTCCTCTACCAAAAAATTAGCAGAACCTCCAGTCCATTGAGAAACTGAATCATCGGCTGATTCGAATTCTTCTTCTGGATTAGAACCAGTTGGATTAAGAGAATATGATGTCGGGTCCGGTGGAATGTATCGGTTTTCTCCAGGAGCTGGTGCTGACCTATCTTCCAAATGGGCCCCACTATGAAAGGTACCACATTCAGGACACCTCACTGACCCTTTTGGCTGGATAGAAGCACATACTGGACACGCCGTAGTTCCTATGAGTCTATTTAGAGGATCAGTCATCTTATTCAACAAACATATCTTCTTGGTAGCCTACGACTTCTTCTCCGTCATCGGTCTCGATAACAACAGTTTCTTCTTCGTCATCAAACTCGATAATCGTGCCATAGAATTCTTCATCTTCGATAACTAATCCGATACGAGAACCGATGTCGATTTCTTCGTCGTCGTCATCATCTTCGTCGTCATCATCATCATCTTCGTCGTCATCATCATCATCCTCGTCGTCATCATCATCCTCGTCGTCATCATCTTCATCGTCGCTATCCTCTTCTTTTGGATCATCGGATTCGTTGTCTTCAACGTCGTTATCATCTTCAGATTTCTTACCTTTCAGTTCCCGTAGTTTACTCCTTAATTTTGGAGCGTAAACGAAATGCAAAAAGAGTGAGAAACCAAGCAATATCAGACCGAAAATAATCATAAAAATTCCATCCGCGTAGAAACCTTTTGGCATTGAAGAGTGTTCCATAAGCGGAGTTAACGAATTTGCACAATTGTCGTCATTAATTAACGGATCACAAGGATATTTGTCTCCAATCATTACCGTCCCTTGGCATTCGGCACTATCGACAAAAGGTGCGGACTCACACACGTTGTAATTTCCGATACTAACCGTGATTCCATTTGCATCCGTATGTCCCTCATACACAATCGTGCCTCCGGTTCCATCTACAATCAATCCAAGTCCGTTAACCACCCAGAGGGTGATAAACGCAAAAGCAAGGAAGTGAATGATTGGATAGTAGATGTCTGCGGCCTTTTTACCCATGAGGAATTGTTGGATTGGCGAAGGAAATTCTCTTGTTTTTTCTTTGGTTTGATCAGATTTGATATTAAGTTCGAGGGATTCAATTGCATTGATTATTTCCATTGGATCGATCGAACCATCCTCATCAGAATCCATTGATTTCATGAATTCATACACTTCTCCTGGAGGTGCATTCTTCCCAAGCAGTTTCTTGATTCCTGCTTGTAATTCGGGGCCGTCTATTTTCCCATCATCATTGGTATCAATTTGTTCAAAGACCTCTCTGATTGTTAAACCAGCAGCTAGAATGGCTTGGCCAAATTCTTCAAGAAGGGATTGTTCTGACCTTTCAGATGGAGAATCAGAGATTTCTTCACTGGTGTCTTCTTCTTCAATTTCTTCATCATCTTCGTCGACTATTTCGTCATCAATGTCATCAATCACGTCATCGATATCGATGCCGTCAATGTCCTCGGTGTCTTCAGCATCTTCTTCAGGGGCATCAATTGAGTCTGGTTCTTCCTTTGAATCCTGCTCTTCAGAATTTTCGTCAGAATCTGTAGCTTCTTCCGCAGAATCCTCATCATCGTCAGAATCTGATTTTATTGATTCATCTGGAGTCACAGATTTTGTCGGTTTGTTCGTCTCACCGAAAGTATTTGACAATTCTTCGAGGTCAATAACTCCGTTACCATCTTCATCTATAGCCGCTACGAGACGATCTATTTGGGATGGTGGCAAATCGGCCAACCGCAAAGAGAGAAGCCCATTTTTAAATTCCTCAGAGGTGATTTCCCCATCGCCATCTTCATCAAATTTTGCGAATAGATCTTTAGTTTCTAGACCTGTAGCGGTTAGCCAATCTCCCAACACCTCGATTACATTATCTGCGACAAATGTAACCCCGCATGATGGGCATGATTTCGAATCCAACGGAATAAGAGCCTTACATGCACCACATTCTCCTAACGATTCATCAGATACCCCTGCAAAGGCAATACCACATTCTGGACATTTTTCACTTGTGATAGGAACTACGGCGCGACATGCCCCACATTGAGCCATATCGGTTGATTGCCCTTCTTCACTATCCTCGGCCATATAATTCCGAAGTTAACAGGTAATATAATCATTCATGGACTAGTTATGCCTCCAACCCCAATAGGCGACGTTATGGATTCACTTTCGGATGGCCATTTGTACTCGGCTATATTTGATACTCCTCATGACGTATATTCATGGATTGAGTTAATATCAAACACATATAGAATGCCGGTAACATTTCTCTCGAGGATACCCGAAAGTAGACTCAGCAAGGATTTAGATTTGAGCGTGATTCAGTCCGTTTGGATTTCAAACAAATCGAACAAAGAAGGGATATTACTCAATCATGAATCAATATACAAATTTATTGAAAGTCGGTCAACAGAAAATTCAGGTGTTTTTGTAATAGAAGGGTTGGAATGGTTGATTTCAGAAAGTGGAACGAGACATACGCTTCGTCACATCATGAACCTCAGCGACTACATTTTCGACAAACAAATAGTCGTCATTTACGTCTTACAAGCAAATACCATCGATGAAGAGGTAATGGAAAAAATCTCAAGGCAAGCGCCACTTCTTGATGTGGGTTTAGAAGCTATACCCGACCAGAATGGGAACACATCTACTGACACAGGTGAATCCGATTCAGTTCCGACTCAAGAGGATGAATATCCTCTCATTCCTTACTTGACAACTTTGCCGTTGGAAGGATTTTCTCACAAGATATTAAGAAAAAGGATCTTGCAGTGGCGTCGTTTAGGTTTTGATGTATCCGATTGCGAACCAGGAATTTTCTGTGATGATATTGGAGAATCTCACTCAATCTATCTAAGTGTAGATAAAAAAGTGAAAGAAGCAACCGAACTGCTCAATATGATGGATAGCATGAGAGACAACATCTCTAAATCCGAATTTACAGTTATGGAATTTCGTCTTCGACAATTAACGGGTATGAATGAAGTATCCAGTAGATTGAGAGCAATTATTGATGATGTATCTGATTCATAGGTGAATGTTAATGGCTGCTAGCCATTCGCCTTTTGTCAGTTGTTTACTTACATTTTTTATCTCATCGGACCACGTCTTATCAGACGCAAACGGAGGGACAATTTCTCTAATAAAATCGTACAATTGTTGTGTTGCCGGACACATTGATTTTTCAGCGTATTCGATTGCTTCGGCGGCAATAAGTGCTTCACACGCTAAGATAGTTGAGAATTCATCGATGGCTTGGTGTAGATTTAAGGCAGCCGTTGCTGACATGCTTACATGGTCTTCTTGGCCTGCAGAAGTAGGAGTCGAGAACGCTCCTCTTGGATGGATTCTTCCATGAAGTTGAGAGAGGTTTGCTGCCGCTGCATAATGTACAATCATGAAACCAGATTCTAGACCCGAATCTTTGGCTAAGAACGGGGGCAGAAGTTTTCTGTTGAGGCCAAGTAATTGGTCCATCCTTCTTTCAGAGCATGAGGCAATCTCAAAAAGAGAGACGGCGAGTGCATCAGCTGCGAGCGCAAGGACTTCTCCATGGAAATTTCCTTGACTTAGAACTTCATTCTTACCCGGATTACGTAAGTTTGGGAAAATAAGTGGATTATCTGTGGCGCTATTAATCTCTATATCCAAGATTTCTTTTAATTGCCTTAATCGATCCCACGAAGGCCCATGAATCTGTGGAACACAACGAAAACTGTAAGGGTCTTGTACGGGTTTATTTTCACCATTTATCATGATATCAGAAGATGATATCATCTGAAAAATTCTCTCAGCGACAACTCCTTGGCCATGGTGGTTTCTGGCGTGATGTATCTTGGAATAAAAAGGCTCAATTCTTCCATTTTTTGATTCTAATGACAGGCAGAATATGATTTCACTCATCAAAAAGAGTTTTTCGATTTTTGAAGCAGCTGAACATAGTATCGCAGAGGATTGTGCTGTCCCGTTGATGAGACTCAAGCCATCTTTTGCCCTAAGTTCAATTTTTTCGAGACCTGAACTAAGCAGCACTTCGCGGCTTGGAATTTTCTTACCATCTTTACCATAACAAAAACCTTCACCAATGAGTGGTAATGCCATATGTGAGAGAGGGGCTAAATCACCTGATGCGCCCAAACTTCCTATTTCAGGGACACATGGAGTAATTCCTAAATTCAGAAAATCAACCAAACCTTCAACCAATCTTGGTTGAACACCTGAATGCCCTTTTGCAAGAGAATTCGCACGAATAAGCATCATTGCCCTTGTCAATCCAACTGTCATTAACTCACCAGTACCACAAGCGTGGGACCGAATCAAATTGTATTGGAGTTGAGATAATTCTTCATCATCTATTTCCACTTCAGCGAGGGCTCCAAAACCAGTGTTGATTCCATATACTATTTCTTTGTTAGAGATAATCCGTTCTACGATAGAACGAGAGAGTTTCATTTTCTCCATAGCAGATTCTGCGATACTGATTGTTGGTTTTCCGTCAATTACTGAACAAATATCGTTGATGTTTAACGTCGTTCCATCTAAAACAATATTCATTCTTATTCACCTAACCTTTCGATTATTTTTTCATCTACATGGTTTGGGATTGTGACTTGTAGCCGTGAATCCTCGGACATTGCTCTCTTTATGGCAAATTCAGCGCCTTCGTTCCTTGCCCACGCACGTCTTGCCACACCATTATTTACGTCCCAATCCAACATGGATTGGATTTTTTCATCAGCATCTATTGAACCATCGATTACCATACCGAATCCACCATTGATAACTTCCCCCCAACCAACGCCTCCTCCATTGTGGAGGGAGACCCATGTTGCGCCACGGAATGCATCTCCAACGAAATTCTGTACGGACATATCTGCAGTAAATCTGGATCCATCCCGAATGTTAGAAGTTTCCCGATATGGAGAATCTGTGCCCGAAACATCATGATGGTCTCTCCCTAAAATGATTGCATCAGAAATTAAGCCTTCTCTAATTGCTTTGTTGAAAGCCAGTCCGATTTTCTGTCTTCCAATCGCATCCGCGTAAAGAATTCTTGCTTGAGAACCAACGACCATGTTATGGCTGGCCGCCTCTGTAATCCATCGAATATTATCTTTCAATTGTTGTTGGATTTCCTCAGGTGATTCTGCAATCATCTTAGTGAGAATATTGATTGCGATTTCATCAGACTTGGCAAGATCTTCTGATTTGCCCGANGCGCACACCCATCTGAAGGGACCAAAACCAAAATCAAAGCACATTGGGCCCATGATGTCTTCTACATATGAGGGATATCGAAAGGATAGTTCATCTTCTGCCATTACATCAGCACCCGACCTTGATGCCTCAAGAAGGAAAGCGTTGCCATAGTCAAAGAAATAAGAACCTTGTTGAGAGAGTTGATTAATTGCTTTTGCATGTCGTCTTAACGACTCTTTTACATATTCTTTAAATTGTAAAGTGTCTTTTGCCATCAGTGTTTTTGCTTCTTCGAAATCCAATCCTATGGGGAAATAACCGCCATGCCAAGGATTATGCAAACTGGTTTGGTCACTTAATANATCGACGACAACATTTCTTTCAACAAGCCTTTCCAATAACTGTACAATATTTCCAATATAGCCGATTGAACGACCTATCTTTTGTGCCTTAGCCTCTAACATCAGGTCTATTGCTTCATCCACATTATTTGATAAACATGAAAGCCAACCCTGCTCGTGTCTTTTTCTAGCAGCATGTTCATTCATCTCNGATACAATACAAGCAGCACCTGCAATAACGGCTGCTTTGGCTTGAGCACCAGACATTCCGCCTAAACCTGAAGTGACAAATGTAACTCCACCCANGTCATCTCCAGAACCAAGATGCTTTCTTGCAGCATTGAGAATGGTAATTGTCGTTCCATGAACGATGCCTTGTGGTCCGATGTACATGTAAGATCCAGCAGTCATTTGCCCATACTGACTCACACCGAGAGCATTGTATGTTTCCCAATGCTCTTGAGTAGAATAGTTTGGAATGACCATCCCGTTTGTCACAGTTACTCTTGGTGCATTTTTGTGAGATGGGAAAAGCCCTAACGGATGCCCTGAATACATGACGAGAGTCTGCTCATCAGTCATTTGACTGAGATACTTCATGGTAAGGAGATATTGGGCCCAGTTTTGGAAAACGGCGCCATTACCACCGTAAGTGATGAGTTCATGTGGGAATTGGGCCACAGCGGGGTCAAGATTATTTTGAATCATCAACATGATTCCAGCAGCTTGTTTAGATTTGGCCTTATATTCCTCTATTGGTCGAGCAAACACTGATTGTGTCGGCCGAAACCTGTACATGTAAATACGGCCATATTTCTTGAGTTCATCGAAAAATTCAGGTCCTAAAATTGAGTGAAATTTCGGGTCAAAATAACGCAGAGCATTACGAATCGCTAATTGCTCTTGTTGCGGCGAAAGAATTTGTCTACGAATTGGTGCATGATCGACGGTATCATCATAGCCTGGGTGATCTGGTAACATTNCTGGTATGCCCTCAGAAAAGTCAATCATTCGCTCACCGGTGTTGGCTATTATCCTTCACGTAAAGAGGCTTGCTTGGACTCGTTAACTGGTTCACTAGGGTTCCAGAAAGCAAATAGTATTCCTGCTCCAATCATGATAGAAGAAAACCAAATAATGCCGGTTTGAATTGAAAGTTCGCGATATTCAACGAGCCAGCCAGCCACACTGGTTGAAATTGAAAACGCTAGCGACAATAATAACATATCTACGCTGAAAACACGCCCTCTCATCTCATCTTCTACCCATTGCTGAGTAAGGATTGTGGAGAATACCCAATTTGCTGCACTAAAAGTATGTGCAAGAATTACCAACACAAAAGTGAGCCACAAACCATAACCAAAACTAAGACCGACCATCAAATAAAAAAGACCTGAAATCGAAACAAAGATACCGATGAGTGTCATCCATTTATCGCTATTAGGAAAAAGCATTCGTCCAAAGATTGGCCCGATACCTGTTCCAATTCCTCGAGCAAGATAGAATATTCCAACCCCTGTGGCTATATCGCCAATGCCTAATTCTTCACCCATAATTACAAGAAAAACGCCTGCAATTCCACCACCTGCGATGTTCCAAGAAGCCTTCGCTGAGACAATTTTGGTTAAACGTCGATCTGAGTATATTCTCTTCCATCCAGCAAGAATGTTTTGAAACCCATTCCTTAGTAATGACTGGGATTGATCGTCTTCAAATTTCTGGGGCATCGGTATTTTTCGAATCAATAAAATACTAACAAAAAAGGTACTGGCGTCTATCAAAAATGCGANATCAGTCCCATATGCCGAGACCACAAACCCTCCAATTGCAGAACCCATTGCTAGTGCTAGTGACCACGATGCAGAACCAAATGCATTTGCAGTAGCAAGTTCGTTTTTGGCGACAATATTTGGCAAAATCGCAACCTCAGCAGTCATATAAGCGCCATGAAGGAATGATAATACGCCTGCAATAGCAATAAGCCACCAAATATCACCCTCATCATTGACACCGAGTAAACATAAGACAAATATGATCGAAAATACATTGCTCACAATAAGCATTGATTTCCTGTGAATTTTATCAGCAAGTAGTCCAATGAATGGCTGAAATAACGCAAAGAAAGCCATTCTTATGGTCAACAGCAATCCAATAAGTAATTCTGAACCTGTGTATCTGTAAATTAGAACAAACATAGCTATGAGATTAAACCATTGACCAAACATTGAAACTACTGTCGCCAACCAAAACCGACGGTAATCGGAATTGTTGCGGACGAGTTCTAAATATCCAACTTGTTCATTCTTCCTCATGCGCTATCTCTCTTTTAGATGGGATGATTGAACATATCACCCATTTTGATGTTGGTGTATTTGAAAGGTCCGCGGTAGATTCTAGAGGTACAAGTTGGTTAGCCTCAGGAAAATATGTTGCTACGTTACCTCTTGGGATATCATAAGGGATCGCATGCCAATGTTTTGCAGTCCGCACAACACCATTAAAGTGCGATGAAATATCTACCAATTGTTTTGACTTAAGCCCTCGTAGAACCATGTCTTTTGCATTCATCAAAACGACCCGGCGATTACCTTTNATCCCACGATAACGATCATCATGGCCGTAAATTGTGGTATTGTATTGGTCATGAGANCGAATGGTCATCATGACAAACTTTTCTTGTGGAACGGTGAGATTTGGCAAGGGGTTAATCATGAAATTTGCTTTTTTGTTTGGTGTATGAAATATTCTTTCGTCACGAGGTGGATTAGGCAAATAAAAGCCTCCTGGTTTCCGCACTCGTGCGTTGTAATCATCAAATCCGTTGATGGATTCAGAGATTAATTCTCTGATTGAATCATAATTTTGAGGGAATTTTGACCATGTGATATTATCGTCTCCAAATAATGNGTATGCAATGTTTGAAACAATCGATACCTCGCTTTTGAGTTGATTACTTGCAGGTTTAAGTTTCCCCTGTGATTGATGGACAACGCCCATGGAATTTTCTACGGTTACAAACTGAGCCAAGCCATCTTGGATATCAGATTCAGTTCGTCCTAAACATGGTAAGATTAAGGCAGCATCACCTGTAACGAGGTGGCTCCTATTCAATTTAGTTGAGACCTGAACGGTTAGCCCTACCTTTGACAATCCCTCTGCGACTATTGGAGTATCAGGAGTTGCTGATACAAAATTTCCACCCATGCAAAAGAACAAATCAACGTCGCCAGAGTGCATTGCCTGTATTGTTTCCACAACATCAAGTCCATGCTCACGAGGTGCNTTGATGCCAGTGCCTTTTTCTAATCTTAACAGAAAAGATTCTGTTGGTCTTTCCCATATACCTACTGTTCTATCTCCNTGGACGTTAGAATGACCACGAACAGGGCATAGTCCTGCACCAGGTTTTCCAATGTGGCCTCCCATCAATAATAGATTGGATACGTCCTGAATCATTGCAACACCGTGCTTGTGTTGTGTGAGTCCCATGGCCCAACAAGCAATAGTAGCCTTTGAGGAGGCGCAATATTCTCCAGCTTTTTGAATCTCCTCCATTTCTAATCCAGTATCTTTGAGAATCTTTGCCCAAGATATGGAATGGATGTGGTCGGATAGATTACTGAAACCTTCCGTGTGTTCGTCAATAAATCCCTGATCTATAGCATTCTTTTCCAAGAGGATTTTCATTAATCCCATCATCAACGCTGAATCGCTGCCGATTTTCACCTGAAGATGCAAGTCTGCCAGCGATTCTGAACTAAATCTAAATTTGAGATAATCTTGAGGGTGCTTAAATCGTACTAAGCCCGTTTCAGGCAGAGGATTTACGTGGATTATTTTTGCTCCATTCCGTTTTGCGTCTCTAAGCGCTGTAAGCATACGTGGGTGATTTGTTCCAGGATTTTGGCCAATGACGAGAATGAGTTCGCTCTTATCAAAATCTTCGAGAAAGACAGTACCCTTTCCAATCCCTATGGTTTGACTTAAGGCCCGACCAGATGATTCATGACACATGTTAGAGCAATCAGGCAGGTTGTTTGTTCCAAATTGCCTTACCATCAATTGATACAAAAAAGCAGCCTCATTAGAAGTTCTTCCTGAAGTGTAGAATACGGCTTTATTTGGATTTTCTAAAGAATTCATCTGATTGGTAATGATTGAATACGCATCATCCCAACTTATGGGGCGATAGTGAGTATCTCGAGGCTTCTTNTAGAGAGGTTCTGATAACCGTCCCTGNTTATTTAGCCAATAATCGGATTTCATACTAAGTTCTTCAACGCTAAACTTACTGAAAAAGTCTCTCCCGATGGTTCTTTTCATGGCTTCATCAGCCACTGCTTTGGCCCCATTCTCACAAAATTCAAATGACGTCGCATGTGATGGGTCGGGCCAAGCACAACCTGGACAATCAAATCCATGTTTTTGGTTAACCATTGTCAATGACTTCGCTGTACGAATGATTCCCATTTTTTTGATACTGTGTTTCATTGTTGACATCGTAGCAGGTATTCCTGCTGCCACTTTCTTTGTATCAGAAATTTTTACTCTTCTCTTTTCAATGGGTGTAAAAGCTGAGGGTAGTGAGTGGTCAGTCATGGTTCACATCTCGGATTTACACGGTCAGAGACCAAGTCTAAACAATGGTCCGACAACGATGGCTTTTGATGATTTTGTGAAACCAACCAACGAAATACCTGATTCTCTAGCTAATTGGGCTGAACGGTCAGAAATTGCACCTATGCTTACAATGACTTCAATCCCACTCCTTACGGCTTTAGCTACAAGGTCATAACTCATCCGGCTTGTAAGAACAAGTATACTTTTAGAAATGTCAAGCTTTTGTAAAATGGCTGTACCTATCACTTTGTCGACTGCATTGTGCCGACCGATGTCTTCTTTGAGTGCAATAAATCCGCCATTTAGATCAAATAACGCCGCAGCATGCGTCCCCCCTGTTGAATGGAAATTTTTTTGATGTTTTGGAAGTTCATCAACAAGTGTCCTTACATCAAAATCTAAAGATACTGTTCTTGTTACCTGAGGGAGCAATTCATCACTTAATCGATGGTCACCACAATAGCCACAACTCGGTGTAATTGGAATCCGCGATGNTTCTTGTATGATATTCCCGTTTAATTTAATGTCAAATTGATTGATTTCCACGCTCTCTAAATCACCTAAACTTTCGGAAAAAACGTGGCCATATGCAAGTTCCTCGAGATCCTCAGGCGTGGCAAGCAAAGTTCGAATTGGCTTATCTTCAAAATAGAAACGGATTGTTTCTTCACGTTCCATCCATTCGGATTTGATNTCTAACTCATCTCCCTTCCAAATGTGAACATGATTTCGCTTCATATCAATCATCCCGAATATCAAAAAATTCAAATTGCAGAGAAACAACCTCCTGCGAGGTTTTCGCCGATGAATAAGCAATTAAAGGCTCTAAATTTAGTTCAATAAAACTTGATCCCCAATTAAATTTTGAGAGTAATAACCGACCCTGGTCTTCATGNCCAAGTAACCACAATGAAGCGGCAAGTGCTTCTGCGGTTGAGAGCTTCGAAACTTTTCCCCAGTTTACAGGATTAGCTGCGAGAAAAAGAGGCAGCGTTCTTCTATCAAGTTTCGTTTGTTTGNTTATTTGTTCCACAGAAGACTCAATATTCACCCAAGAGCAATCAAGGCCTACTAATGCACCTCCTGAATCGATTAGATCCCTATCTTCTGGTCCGAGGACTTTTCCACACAAGGGGTCTAGAACAATACCTCTTCTTGGAAGTCTATTCAACCTCCTATGTAATTTAACCAAGTTGTGCTTTGATAATTTAACAGCAGTATTCTTCTTTGGGTCGTCTTGCTCAAGCCAAATTGCATGTACCTCAGTCATTGAGATCCTTCCTCGCCTTCGCTAAGAAATCTCCTAGAGTCATACCAGAAGAAGAACCTNAATTTACAAATTGTTCTCCATCATGTGATGGCACCTCCATGAGATCAATTTCCAACATCCTCTCTAATTTTCTAACAACGCTATCTGTTGGCGTTTTTCCTGATTCTACAGCCTGTATGACATTCACTCTTTCAGCACATTTTTTTGCCAACATTTTCTTATCCCATCCCTTGGATTCTCTCGCCTTGATGACACGTTGAGCAAAATCATGAACCAATTCTTTTTCTCCTTTCAACATAAGTTGTGAAGTCTTTTTGGGTCTTGGTTTTAGNTGAGATGCCTTCGCAATGCCGGGTGCAACGCCTTTCTTTTGCATTCCTAATTTTTCAGAACACCTAGTACAAGATCGGACCTCGGCTTTACCCATGAATACTGCAGATGTTTTAACTTTCATCGCACCACAAATCTCACAATCTCCCATGGAACTCAACAATACGTCACAGCAGTTACCCATGAAGGCTTTGGTTAATTTAGCCGGTGAGTTGATGAACATCCAACTATTCCACCTTACATGGGCAGTGAGGTCAGAAAGCCATCAACTGACAATATCACAGTTGATGATGAACTGAGAAAGTTGCAATCTGAATATACTGCGCTTCATGAAGAGGCGTCTCAACTCGTGGCTGAACGCGTTCAATTAGAAAGTTCCATCATGAAATTAAAGAAAAAAGCCATACGACTTGAGTCAGAAGTTGCATTGCTGAAGAGCCCACCAATGATTATTGGTCACATTCAAGATGTTTTAGATGAAGAGAGGGCTATTGTTCGATCCTCAAATGGTACAATCTTCCAAGTCTCCCTTAATCCTAGGCTCCTTCGAGAAAAAATCGGGCCAGGCGCAAGGGTAGCTCTCAATCAAGACAGTCTTGCGGTTGTTGAAGTATTGACAGATGCATGGGATCCAATCGTAAGTGGTGCAGAAGTATCTGGAAAGCCAGATATCACCTACTCAGAAATCGGGGGTCTTGATGAAGAAATTGAACAAATACGCGAAGCAGTAGAATGGCCACTCGAAAAGCCAGAAGTGTTCAGAAATATTGGCATCGTTCCCCCAAAAGGCGTTTTGATGGTCGGTCCACCAGGATGTGGAAAAACAATGCTGGCTAAAGCGGTTGCACACCATACCNATGCTACCTTCATACGAATGGTGGGTAGTGAATTGGCACAGAAATATATTGGGGAAGGTGGCCGTATGGTGAGAGAACTCTTCTCACTCGCTAAAGAGAAAGCACCATCAATAATATTCCTAGATGAAATTGATGCTATCGGGGCAAAGAGACTTGATGGTGCTACGAGTGGAGATCGTGAAGTTCAAAGAACACTAATGCAATTACTTGCAGAACTCGATGGTTTTGATAATTTAGATGACGTGAAGATTATTGCCGCAACAAATCGACCAGATATCCTCGATGATGCATTATTAAGGCCAGGTAGATTTGATAGAATTATCGAAATACCTTTACCTAACGATGAGGCGAGAAAAAATATCCTAAATATCCATTTGNGCCGATTGAAAACCTCTAAATTTTCAATATCTTCATTGGTGGAAAAAACAGCAGGATTCAGCGGGGCTGAACTTAAAGCGGCATGCATTGAAGCAGGCATGTGTGCTATCCGTCAAAACAGAAAGAGTATCCAACTAAAAGACGTGCAATTATCAATCAAAAAAGTAAGCGAAAAGCGAAATAAAAATCTTGGTTTGGATGCAGTGNCACATTTATATTCATAATGAGATGTTAGNATGACTGAACTGATTGAATGTGTGCCTAATTTTAGCGAAGGCGTGAATAAAGAAGTCATAGAAGGCATTGCGAATAGAGTTAGAGAAAGTTCTGATGTCAGAGTATTGGGGATTGAGCCGGACCCGGATTACAACAGGACGGTATTGACCTTTGCTGGCAATCCCGATGACGTTTATGCTGGAGCATGCGAGGTGATGAGGGCTTCTTCGGAACTTATCGACATGCGAAAACATCATGGAGAACATCCGAGGTTAGGAGCAGTGGATGTATGTCCGTTTATTCCACTCGGCGATACTTCGATGGAGGTATGTATTGATTTAGCAGAACGTCTGGCTACATTTGTTGGTAATGAACTGAATTTACCGGCATACTTGTACGGTCTTTCTGCAAAAAAACCGGAACATAAATTGCTAAGCAACATCCGTAAAGGAGAATATGAAGCCCTTGAAAATAGATTCAATAACAANAATGAATTTATTCCAGATTTTGGACCATGTGAATGGAATGAGAAAGTTTCACGCTTTGGTGCAACCGTTATTGGAGCCAGGGAAATTCTGATTGCATATAATGTAAATATTGATGANCAAGATGCCCGAGTGGCAAAATCCATTGGAAGTTTGGTGCGTTCTAGCGGACGACTCATAAAAAATCAAGGTCAATCCATGCGAACCAAAGGTTTACTTGAAATGGTACAGGGTATGGGTGTGACATTAGAAAAACACAAAATTTCCCAAGTTTCAATGAATTTACGCGATTATAATGTCACTGGGTTACATCACGCTTTTGCAACATGTCAATCCCTTGCCGGTGAACATAACACACGGGTTCTTGGCAGTGAAATTGTAGGGCTTGTACCTCTTGCAGCAATGCTTGATGCAGGAAAGTGGTTTTTGGATAATGAAACTGGTAGTGACAATGAATATGTGGAAGCCGCCATAAATGGATTGGGTTTATCATATCTAGAAGATTTTGATCCAAATGTTCGAATTATAGAATGGGCAATAAGGAATGATTGAAATGAATACACCATGGATGGAGATGACACTACGAGAATACCAAACTGCATTGGCATCCTCATCGCCTACACCTGGCGGAGGGACAGCNGCTGCAATCGCATTAGGNCAGGCATCCGCACTAACATGCATGGTTTGTGACTTGACCATCGGTAGAGAAAAGTGGAAAGAGGGATGGGCATACGCTGAAGAAACCGTCAGAGAAACAATACCACTTCTTACGAAAAGTGGTATTCTTGCAGATGATGATAGTCAAGCATTTGATGAGGTGATGGCTGCGTATAAATTACCTAGAGAAACTGAAAGCGAAAAGGAAAATCGTCGCAAAGCAATCAAACTATCCTCGCTAAAAGCGACCAATGTCCCACTCGAAACCGCTCGATTATCACTAGCTTTGCTTGAAAGATTACCTCAACTCGCAAGGGTATCGAACGTAAACGCAATTTCAGACGTAGGAGTTGCTTCTCTTTTGGCAAGTGCTGCTTGCAAGGGAGCCTTATTTAACGTAGAAATAAATCTATCAAGCATACCCGAAAAAGAACAAGATGAAATCAGTAGGGCCGCAGAGGAAATTCATGAGCGTTGTCGCAAGATTTCAAGGTCTTGCATGGATGAAGTGAAAAAACGTCTATCTGACTCTTGAACCAGGTGTCATAGTAGAATCTACAGTGATGAGTTTCACCAGACCATCATCATTCTCAGCTGCGAGCATCATGCCTTCTGAAATGACGCCCCTGAGTTTTCTTGGTGCTAGATTCGCCACAAAAATAACCATGAGTCCNTCAAGATCAGATATTGAATAATGTTCTTTTATGCCCGCACAAATGGTTCTTCCATTTTCTGTACCATCATCTAAATTTACGACATATAATTTGTCTGCGTTTGGATGCTCCTCAACTGACTTAATTTTCCCTACCGTTAGTTCTACTTTCATAAATTCTTCAAATTTTAAATTCGTTAGTCCTTCTGTCACTGTTTCATCTCCGTTTTGCTGGTTTTCGGTCGTTTCCTCACGTCTGTGCTGTAATGTCTCAGCCTCGTCGACAAATTGATTCTCCGTCTCTAAGATATCATCTAAGTCTAATCGTTTAAACAAAGGGACGGGTTGGTCATGNTTCCATTTCATCTGAGCGTTCCAATTTACAGCCTCTTCCCAAAGAATGTCCTCAATATTTCCCTCTTCACCTAATTGTTTCCAAATTGAAGCCGCTGCTTTTGGTAAAAATGGTTGAGATGTTATTGCTAGGAATCTTGTAATTCGCCAACTGAAGGATAATTTGGCGAAAGAAGATTGTTTAGCCTTCCGGTGTTCATCCTCATCATCGGCTTGCTTCAAAAACTTCCAAGGTTCTGCCTTTTGGAGCATTTGGTTACCGTATTGGGCTACAGACATTACATGNCTTAATGCCTCTTTGTAACGATGTTTATTCAGACTAGATGTGATCTCATCATATNCCTTTTCGAGGTAAGTCATTTCTTCTCCACATATGTCTTGATCTTCTAAATCGATGAGGCCTGTATCAGGGAACCGATTGCCAAGTGTAAACACGCGATGAACAAAATTACCGTAGGCCGCAATGAGTTCATTATTGATTTTTTCAACAAAATCAGGCCAATTAAAATCTGTATCGTGATTTTCAGGCATATTTATTGAAAGATAATATCGCAACGTATCAGGGTGGTGCCTTTCAAGGAAAGAGGGGAGCCAAATAGCATGTTTTCTGGATTTGGAAAACTGGCCGCCTGATAGCATGAGGTATTCCATTGCCGGAACATCGGTTGGAAGAATTAATTCTCCATTGGCTGGGAGTGATGGAGAAGTTTTATTCGAATCTGCCATGTTAAGTCCTAGAATAATTGACGGCCAGATGATTGTGTGAAATGGAATGTTATCTTTTCCAAGGAAATACATGTGCTTGGATTTTGAGGTCTCACTTTGGTTCCACCACGATTTCCATTCCTCGCCCGCTCCATGTTCACGAGACCATATTTTTGCGCATGAGAGATATCCTTGAACAGCCTCAAACCACACATAAATTCTCTTTTTCTCCCATTCTTTACCNAGAGGTATCTCGATACCCCAATCCATATCTCGTGTAACAGCTCTTGGCCTCAGCCCCATCTTGAGCCAATTCTTTGTCATTGCCTTTACATTCGCTTTCCAAGATTGTCCTTGAGTTTCAGTAAAATCCTCTAAGAGTTTTTGGAAAACATCGAGTCGATAAAAAAGATGTTCAGTTTCTTTAACGGTGATCGAAGATTGGGGATTCATTTTCGAACGTGGGTTGATGAGTTCACTGGCTTCATAGGTTTGACCACATTCATCACATTGGTCCCCCCTAGCCTCATTATTTGAGCAGTGAGGGCATTCGCCCTCAATATATCGGTCAGGCAAAAATCGCCCGCCTTGATTTGTTTGCTCATAATATTGGTTCATTGATTTTTTCTCAAACAGATTCGCATGATACAGTTTTTCGAACTGTTCCTGTACTATTTCCTTGTGTAAGGGATCAGACGTTCTATTGAATAAAGAACCTCCAAATTCAATACCACGTGTATCAACATTCCTTTCCCATGAACAACCAAGGTCAATCAAAGCCTGCTTATTTATTGCATGATATCTGTCTACAATATCTTGTGGATTGACTCCTTCAGTTTCTGCACTCACTGTAATTGGAGTTCCATGTTCATCAGAGCCAGAAACCATCAGTACGCGATTGCCTTGTGCTCTTTGGAATCGGAATTGTATATCTGGCGGTAAATAGCAACCAGCAACGTGTCCTAGGTGTAGAGGGCCGTTTGCATAAGGCCATGCTACGCAAATAAGAACATATTCTGCTGTCATGTATAAACGGGGCTAATGATGGAGGTATTTGGGTTCTGCGATGAGTTAATATCATGAACTTGAACTTCCTCGAGAAGTTTGNTCGTCTGGGAGAAACCGATTATAGATGTCGTATACAATGCTCATCGTTTATGCTTCCATAGCATTGGGAGTATCATTTCTGTGTTCAATGCTTGAGGCAGTGTTGCTGTCGATTTCCCATAGTCAAGTTTCAATAATGGAAAAACAAAATCCAACAAGAGGGAAAATCTGGCAGCGATTAAAGGCTGATGACTCAATTAAACCTCTTACGGCTATTTTGACACTAAACACCATTGCGCACACAATGGGTGCTGCGGGAGTTGGCGCTGAAGTACAGAAGATATACGGCGAAGAATCTCTCACCATAGCCTCTATTTTCCTNACCTTGGCTGTTCTCATTCTTTCAGAAATTATTCCAAAAACTCTCGGATCTACTTATTACAAATCTTTGGCAAACCTTTCTGGTCGCCTTTTGTCATCACTAACATATCTCATGACGCCTATTTTCATACCAATATTGTGGCTCAAAAAAATGCTACCCCAACCTGAAAAATCAGTGGTAACCAGAGATGAGTTTGCAGTACTTGCAGATCTTGGTGAGGAAGAGGGGACGCTTGAAGANGATGAGGAAACCGTTATTCATAATCTGTTGAAACTCAGAGAAGTTCCTGTCGAGGATATCATGACGCCTCGTGTCGTTATGACTGCGTTTCCTACCTCATGGACCATCAAAAATGTACTCGATGACACTCCCATTCTCAGATTTTCGCGAATTCCCGTCTACGAGACAGACATGGACGATATCAAAGGTTACGTAATTCGGTCTGAAATACTCATGGCTGCAAGCAAAGATGATTGGGGATTATCACTCAATGAATTGTTGAAACCTTTGTTGAAAATTAAATCAGATTCAAATGTGGACGCAGCATTAGATTTATTCCTTGATAATAAAGAACAAATAGCCGTTGTATCCGATGAATTTGGAGGCACAGCAGGACTCCTGACAATGGAGGATGTGATNGAAACCCTACTTGGAGAAGAAATTGTGGATGAACTTGATGAAGTTGAAGACATGCGCGAGCTGGCTCTCGATCAATCATTAGTTTCTGAAGAAGAGTAACCCTCTATCCATTGTTCGATAAACTCATCTCTTTCGATGTTTACACTACTTTTGCTATGTGTCAATGAAGTAATTTCTTGAAACTCAATTGTATTATTGACGTCACATGATTGCAATAATTCAAGATGACTTGGACCGAGCCTCCTATCTTCAGTAGGATAGATCACTAAGCACTTTCCCTCAGGAAAACCCCAATCGGGTATGCTTAATTGAGAAAAGGTCGTTATGGCGATACCAGGATGGATCTTTTGAAATCCTTGTGATAACCATCGTTTAACAATTGGCCGTAAGAATTTAACATTNTTCGTAATATCATCGAATACAAATTCATAACTCGTCATAGGAGATTCAAGAATAATATCGAAATTCATAGTAATTCCATTAACCGTTGGTAGATTTCTATGCAATCCTAACGTAACATAAGCACCAAGACTGTGCCCATAGATTAGAAACCTAGAATCGGGGTGCGATTTTGCAATAAATTCAATGAGATAATGCACGTCGTCAATTACCTGCTGAACTGTCCATTCAGGAATGTTCGATGACGTACCATGACTTCTCATATCAACAACAACCGTATTGAACCCCTTTGAAGAAAAAATTTCTGCGATGTTACGCATCCTTTTCGAAGAGGCTGACCATCCATGTATGAGTATGGCAAATGGAGCACCTTCTGTTTCCCCCTTTTGGAAATATTGAATTGGATATGAGTTCCTCAGAAGTGTTCGTAGTTCATATGAACGATCTTCAAGAGAAGAGGTCATTTTGATGGTCGGTGGCGTTAATAATTCTCGTATAAAAAAATCTCTAACTAGTGAATAGAAAATAATTAACAAAATGAAAGAATCTATTATCTTGTATACCATACTTGATGTTGAAATAGATACAACTAACACACAAGCCAGTGTGATTAAGAGTAAACGCGTGCTTGTTGAAAACGTCGCTACTCGGCGAGGTTTTTCACCAATGTATTTCTCATCACTGTAAGGCTGCAATCAACTCATCCTTTTTCATCGAACCATAGCCCTCAATTCCAGCTGTTTTACATCTTTCTTTGAGTTCTTTTACTGTCAATGAAGACAAATCTTCTTCACTTGAATTAGATTCTTCTTCCTCAGATTTTTTTGATTGTTTTGCTTCTTTAGCCTGGATTCTTTTCTCATAACGAGCACCGAAATCTCCAAGGTTTTCAAGCCTCAACAACCATCCAGTTTCAGAGCCAGTAGGAATGTGTTTGACAAGATANACGCCAAACATCATGTCAACCAAACTTTGATTTACATCTGAATTCCTTCTGAATGAGTTATTGACAAACCAGAATATAACAAGTAAAATTCCTATAATAAAATAAACCAGAGAAGTTGTATCCTCAGCAATATCTTGTGCATTAAATCCTACGAACATTAATCCCGTTAAGGATAAAAACCCCATCATACCAGATAAAATGGCATGCATGAAGTTTGCAGGGTCTCCCAGTGCATTCATGTATTTCGTCCGAGAAACGAATTGGCCGACATTCCGTTTTGTGTATATTGGTAGGATGAAGAGGTTTAGGACAATTACTAGGAAGGANGCGACGAGCATCCATGTATAAATCGGGGTACCTGAAGCACCACTGTCAAACATCATCAATGGTATGGCACCGATGATGAGGCCAAAATTGACAATGAAATTAACCAACCACGAAATGTATCTTGGAACCCTTTCAGCTAATTGGTAATCTTCGGGAAGGCCACGAACTCTCTTTGGCCTTGCTTTTTTTGCCTTCTTTTCCTTGACCTTTTTTTCTCTAACCGGTTTTGCAGGCTTTGCTACCTTCTCGGCTACCACTGCAGCCTTTGCTACCTCTGGGGTTTTCATCGCAGTTGTATCCATGTTTTTCGATTTATCTAACAATCCCATATCTTCACCTCAACTATATAATTCACCGATTTGCTCGTATGTTGCAAACTGTTCTGATTGCAAGAAATTACTGATAGCAGAGTCTGGCATATTTCCTAATTGGGAATCGACTATTGCAAAGAAAGCCGTTCGTTCCTCTTTTGATGATGATTGAGGGTTACTGGCTACATCCCTGTAAGTCTCGAAATCATTGCTTTCCATGAAGGTCGAAAGTATATCTTCTGGTAAGTGATTACCAAGAAGTTCGTCCACTATTCCTACAAATTTGGTGAAAAGTTCTGAATCTTCAGCAGTCTCGGCCGTAGACACTGTCTGTTCAATTGGAGAAGATTTAGCAGCAACGGCATCATCAATTGAAGTCTCACCCGACAGGATGGNTTTGATTTCTTTTCGCTCAGCCATCAAGGACTCCAGATGAGGTCGCATCGATCTTAATGTTTCTTTATCTCCATCATTTTTAGCCGATTGATATTGTGCCTTTAATTTCCTTAATTCATTTTCGACCAAGGTTAATTCGTCTCTCAATGCATCATTTTCATCATCAGAAATCTCAGGCGTAGAACTGTCTTCAACGAGTTCCACAGTTGGGGCATCTCTTAGCTCTGCTAGTTTCTCTGATCGCTCATCTTTTCGCATCACAATAATGTCACGATCGAGTTCATGCCCAAAGCGGTCAGCATACCTCTCCAATAGAGATCCTACTTCTCCAGAACCTAAACGGTCGATATGGCCGTATATTTGTTGGAGACTTTTTCCACTTCTTTTCGCGTATAGGCCCGAATATTCTTCTCTAGACTTTTGATCCTCAACTTCTGTAGCCGCTGGTGGCGCGGGATTTGGCAGCGGAGNTGTCGGAAGGGGCGATTCAGCGCTGGGCGCTGGTGCTGAAGTTTGTGGGAGCGGAGGAGTGGGTAAAGGAGGCATTGCGACAGTTTCGCCAGGTGGAGAAGGGAGTGGCGGCGTTCCAGGTGGAGGTGGTAAACCTGGCATTGGAGGAGGTGGTAATGGTGGTTGTTTTGACTTGTTTTTCCGCCTTCCCAAGGTTTCACCCATTTGCTGGGGGTAGAAAGATGACTTGAACATTCTTGTTGAAAGCGTAGATTTACTTCGTTTTCATTTAGACTTTTTTTGCCCAATTTTTGAGCCTTAGGAAAAATGCACCTGCCTCATGAATTTCGATTGTGTCTCCCATATTTCCCTCTATGATGCGGTCGTCAAAACGTGCAACAACATCGTCTTTTATAATTTCAACGCTGCTTGATTTTTGACGAGATAATGCAATGCCTTCCGTTAATGGGTCAAAACTATTTTTTCGATGTGGCTCAAGTCGATCAAGAGGAATATCTGTGACACGCAATCCACACTTGCCGTGAAGAGAAGTAGGGAATCTAATCTGGCGTTTAGTGTCAATCGTTACTACCTCATCTGTTTCCCCAGCGCTGTCTAAGACAATTGCCGAGTCTAATTTGACCAAAGCAAGGAATAGTTCTCTTTGGCTGCCCTTCAAAATCTCAATCCTTCCGTTTGCTATACGTTGTCTGCGGTCATCGTGCTCCANCATGCCAGCCAATTTTTGTATGCCTACTTTACCCCATTTTTTACGCTTAGTAGAACGGTCCTGGTGAGAACTGATGATTGAAAGCAATCTCTTCAATTCAGTTTCATCTCCATTGTGTATTGATACAAGTTTCTTAACCATATTAGAAACACCGTGGCGCATTCTCCTGGCCCACCCAGTTGCATTCGGTTCATGATAACGTGGTAAAAGTGCGGTTACATCCACACCTTCTCCGCGTATGTGGCTAACTAATTCTCTTCGTGAACCCGATTCAAGATGTAGCCAACTAGGGTCCCGATAATGTAAATGAAAGCCCCGATGTCCAGAAAATGTGATGTGTAGGTATTCTTCTTTGAAACCGAATTCAGGTTGTAAAAAATCATTCCACAGAGACCATGCCTGTTCTTGAATTACATCGATCATGGCGGGGAAATCAGTATCTGAAACCCCGGGCAAATGATCACCATCCAAATCAAATATTAAATCAGCTCCTTTCCAATTCTTGTCTATCATTTTGAGTTCGTGTGGTTTCTCCCAATATGCAGTAGAGTAGAACACTGAATGAGGTGGTCTTTCAACCAGATATTGTCGTAATGAATGATTATTTGGATGAGAGCGATGACGAAGGGGTATCCCCTTGAAGGGTATGAACATCCATTCTCTCATTCGTTGCCGGGGAGGTGACCAAAGTTCACAATTCGCATAATATTGGCCAAATCGATGTGCGATTTCTGCCCAACCACTGTTGTTCATGAATACGATAAAAAAGGATTTATTCTTGCCAAAATGGCTTGTTTTCAATACTTGTATCGGTTGCAGTATCTGCACCTGTTGCTATAACATAACAATCCCAACACATGTAATGTTGTGCATGAACCATCGCACTTCCAAAAGTCAAACGTGTATTACATCCATGACATTTTGGGCCAATCTCACCATTTGGTGCTTGGGCCAGAGGAACATGTTCATGCGGCATGAGATGACCACAGGAATCTAGTCTTTGAATTTCACCCTGAATGTACNGACTTTTCGTTGACGTGGTCTAGTAAGTCTAAAGCAACCTCACAGGATTCAGAAATTTCAGGTTGTGGGTCGTGAAGATATTTTNTCAATATCTCTATTGCTGACCGATCTCCTATAGCACCCAATGCTTCTGCTGCCTCATGTCTTACCATTACATGTTCAGTTTCATTATCTAACACTTCTTTCAATTTCGGTACCGCAGTAGTATTTTGCATCTGGCCCANNACATATGCTATTTCATGTCTTAAAAGTGCGCTTTCGCTGCTAAAAGCACGACATAAAACATTGACAGATTCATCTGAACTGTGATTTCTTAACGCAAAAACAGCTCGCATTCTTTTGAACATACGAGCGTCTTCATCAAGTAACATTGAACTCCATTGTGAGATTGTGCCATTTTGCATTGGAGGAGCTGGATCGACAGAACCAAACTCACTCACTTGGGGTTTGGTCAAACCTAAACCTCCGCACCAACAAACTCGATTGAGGAGACATCAAAATCATTGCTGATTAGACCTATTTCTTGACCCATTGATATGAACAGACGTATGCTTTCTCTTCCGTCCTCTCCATATGAGATTGTGCGTTGGTTCACATACATTGAGACAAATTCTTCGTTCGTTGCATCATCAATCCCNCGACCCCATTTTTTTGCAAATTCTAGAGCTTCCTCGGGGTGTTCTAATGCGTACTGAATACTCTTTTTTGTGTCCTTTGTAATTTGTTCGACCATTTCCTTCCCTAGGGACTTTTTTACGACATTCCCCCCAAGTGGAAGAGGTAAACCACCGGTAATTTCATTCCACCATTTACCCAAGTTTAAATGAACATCAAGATCGGAATCTTTGTAGGTAAGTTGACCNTCATGAATGATTAAACCAGATGTGAATTCACCCGAAACGATACGTGGGATNATTTCATCAAATGGAACAACTTGNTATTGAAACTCACCCCAACACAACCGTAGCGCTAAGAAAGCACTGGTCTTGATTCCAGGAATAGCAATTACGTTCGATTTAACCTCCTCTAACGAGACATTTTTCTTTGATACAATCATAGGCCCATATCCCTCTCCCATTGATGCTCCACAATTCATGAGAGCATAGTTATGAGCAATCTCTGGATAAGCATGAATTGAGACGGCAGAGACTTCAAGAGATTCTTCCTTTGCCAAAGCATTGAGAGATTCTATATCCGTTAATTGGTGCTGGTACTCTATGTTTCCAGTAGGAAATTTTTCGTTGGTTAGAGCATGAAACATGAAGGCGTCATCAGGGTCAGGCGAGTGGCCAATGATAACTTTCCTCNTCTCATCGTNTTGGGCCATGTGGGTATGCGAGTGACTACTGCTCAAAAGGTCTTGTTTTGAAAAATTCAACAACATGCTTTCATATATCTACCCTCTCGGNATGTNGATAGGATGAAGGCTTCGACAACAAGAGGCATTATCGTTGCCATACTCGTTGGGCTTTTTTTCATGCCAATCGGCACCTCATCTCTGGCATATTANGATTCAACAGAACCTAGNAACCTAACTAAATCCTCCAAGGTAGTAGCNTTAAATCCTAATCAGACAATGATGGCCGTAGGTTTGGATAACATTGTGGCAATATACGATACAACAAATCTATCGAAAATTGCGCAGTTTTCAACGGCTTATGCTGTCACAAGCATGGCTTTTAACCCAAATGGTACTGTTCTTGCTGTTGGCCACGTTACTCCATCCACAGATTTAGTAGGTTCAATTAGAACATTTGACATGGTAAATTTCAAGACCATTGATGGCAATTTACAGGGCCGAATCTATCCTACTCTTCTATCTTGGTCGCCTGATGGAATAACATTGATTTCTGAGGAGAAAAACGGTGGAATTCTTCTTGGAAATACAACTATTATGCAGGGTGAGCAAATTATTACATCGCCTCACACCAGTGATTTGGCATGTCTGGAATATTCTCCAAGTGGAAACTATATCATTTCAGGTACAGATCAAGGATACTTTACCCTTAGAAACGAAACCGCTCATCCGGTGGGAGAGCATAATAAATTGTCAAATTCAAATGCAGTAATGGATTGTGAATTTAGTCTAAGTGATGAAACATATTTTATTTTAAGTGAAGATGGAGAATTGCTCCGTTACAACTTTGTTAATAATATCTCAAAATCATATGGCAAATTTGATGGGGCAACTAAAATTCATATCTCTAACAATGACTCTTCTTCACTCTACCTCTCCATTGTGAGCGATAATCCTAAGCTAATCAAAATAGATTTGGATACAGAAATTTCGTCTACAGAAATAGAATTTTTCCACTCAGTGCTGGATTATCAATTGATACTCGATACCTACAACCGTATAGACCAGTTATTTGTCATTACAGGGACGGATCAGGTCGTGATTTACAGGCAAAATGTCTTGAATCCTTCAACTGGAAAACCTGGAGCTGATATTGATGGGGATCGCATTCCTGATAGTGATGACCTCGACGATGATGGTGATGGCATTCCAGACATAGCCGATATTAATTGTCAATCAAACCTTCCCTGCTCAACAGTACCTGACTTGGAACGAATTCGTAATATAAATATCGTTGTGAGTGAAAATGAACTAACTATCGAAGATCACTTGAAACTACCATCCGATATGAGCACAGATATCAGAAATCATTCAAGAATCGCATTGAAAGATGATGGCAAAATATCGAAGTCAGAAGTAGCATTATTTTCTGANACACTTTGCAATAGTATCAACCATGAAGACCTGATTCTATTTTGGGAAGATAGTTTTGATATTTCGAGTGGCTCACTTGAAAATGGTACGATATCTTGTCGAATTGCAAACGGAATGCTCGTTTGGGACGACAAAGATTTTTCAACACCCATACATATTGTCTTAGCGGTTACCTATGACCTTACTTCTGCACCAACTTTTCCACTAGATTTTACTCTCAGTGGACAATCATCAGCACCGCTGGGAACATTACTCTGGATGGCACCACACCATCCAATATCAGTCACTGGAACGGGTGATTCAGTTACCGATATGTCGTTACCGACATGGTATATTCAAATGCAAGAAGTTTCAGGAACATTCGAGAAAAAACAAGAGGCTCAGCCATCCCTATATGATGAAATAGTTTTGATTATATCTCACCCATTGGCCATAGCCTCAATGCTCGCGTTTTTGGTAATCATAGTTGTACTTTGGATGAGAAAATCAAACTCAATTGACATGTCACTAATTACTTCACAAGAATGTCAAGTTTGCGAAACCATAAATCCCTCTGATGCCCTAAATTGTTCTAATTGTGGTGCTCTCTTTGTGTATGATAATGTAATGGACAAAATCTACGAATATATGGTCAATAATGCTTACACTGTTCATGCTTTGTTCAACAAATTTGATGTTGATTCTAGCGGAACACTTGAATCCGATGAATTGTTGAAAGGATTACGTTCCTTGCGCATTGCTGATTTGCCGCTTAAACAATTGAGAGCGCTCATCACTAGTATTGACGTGGATGGAAATGGAGTTATTGATCTTGAAGAATTTGAGTTAGCCCTCGATGAAGTTCAGAAGCGGCTAGACAGTAAAGAAGTCGAGGAAGAAGATGAAGAAGAGTATGATGAAACATACGAGGAATCAGAAGCATATTCTCAGGAAGAAGTCTACGATTCCCCAGCCGTCGTTTCAAAGAAAAAAATTNTTCGACCAACGAATGAAAATATTCCTAAGGTGGCAAAAAAGAGAGTAAGAACCGTTACTCANAGCCCATCTAGTGGGGCACCTGTCCGTAAGAAAAGAACGGTAAAGAAAACTGAGCAAGAACCTGAAACCGAAGTACCGGCTAAAAAGAGAACAGTGAAACGGAGAAAGGTTTCAGGTGATGACTGATCATTCCCATGCGAATCTTAAATCATCATCAATGCCACATACAAATTTGAGGAAATGTTCAAGCCCCTCATAATCCTCTGGCCACATTCGATTGATAACTTCGCCATAGTATGATTGTAATCTTTGTATTGTTTGGCCTGATTGACGTGAACTCTCAGCAATCGATTCTTTACGATGGTTGGGTTGGGTTTCAAATAGTTCCAATTGATTGATTAGTGCCTGATGTGCTTTCTTGAGATTTTTCAAATCAGTATCGCGCCTTGCTGCAAAGACACCAAATACCATTGGATGATTAGTTTGATTAAACCATTCTGCTCCTAAATCCATTACAACTTTTGAAGGATGTTCTGTTGCTGATTTCAGAGCACGATCACCGATTAACAAAGCACCATCACATCGGTCTAGCATCGTTTCTAAATCTGGGCCCATGCTGATGGGNCGNGGATTTAAATTTCTTAACTCTAGAATATGTTTCATTAATTTCACAGATGTTGATGAGTCTGAAGGGAAGGCTATATCCCGCATTTTTTCGATAGGCCGGTTTCCAAAGAGTAACACACTTCCTACTTCGCCGCGGCTCGAGATGCCGATATCAGGAATAAGTGCCAGTTCATCAAAGTGAGCCGCGTAATCAGCTGCTGGGATTGGTGCAAGCAAGCAATCTTGCCTCAATAAGTGCCCTGTTAACCAAGAAGGAGGAGCTACGATGGTATTCCATTTTTCGGAGAGACCATGGTAAAGAGGGTCGCAATTGATGAATGATACACGGCCAAGTGTAGATTCCCAATGTTTCATTGAATCACCTTTAAGGTGCGAACACGTGGTAAATTTCGAGATTCCAGTGGCTCTGCATCAAACAGTTCAAACCTCGTGTAGGTAGAGTTTCTCCGAACCGGAACACCACCAGCGTTAANAACAATCTTAGCCAGATCACCAAGTGACGATTGAAGATTGGTATTTGAACCAGCTAAGTGCATAATTTGTTCTTGTTGAACAATACCATCAACATCATCAGCGCCATATTGTAGGGCTAACTCTGAAAGGGAATCACCGATGTTCATACGATATGCCTTGATGTGAGGGATATTATCGAGTAAAATTCTCGATATGGCGATAGTTCTGAGTATTTCACTGCCAGTGGCCAACTGAGCATCAGGTAGGCGTGAATCATCAGGAAGAAACGGATAGGGTACAAAACACTGGAAACCCTTGGTTTGAGTTTGAAGGTCTCGGAGGTGGAACAGATGTTTTACACGATGCAATGATGATTCAATTGTCCCAAATAACATGGTACAATTTGTTGGGATTTCAAGTTCGTGGGCCATCTGATGAATTTCCAAGTATTCTGATGTAGTCTCTTTTCCCTTGCAGATATTCTCTCTGACTTCATCATCAAGGATTTCGGCTCCACCTCCTGGCAGAGAACCCAAACCCGCTTCTTTCAATTGAGTAAGTACACTTCGAACATCTAGTTTGGACAATTTAGCGATGTGTTTTACCTCTACTGCTGTCAAGGCTTTGATGTGGATGTTGGGATATCGGTCTTTTACTGACCTGAATAACTCGGCATAATAGTCGACGTTCCAATCCGGGTGAAGTGCGCCAACAGAGTGAACTTCATCCACTGATTCAGCATATTTATCTAATTCTTCAAGGTAATTTTCGATGGTTAGTGCATATGCATCTTCTGCACGTCTTCCTCTCCTAAATGCACAAAACCTACANGCAAGTGTGCAAATATTTGTTTGGTTAATGTGGACATTTGCATTGAAAAAAACCATTTGACCGAAACGTGCTGTTTTGATATCATGAGCCAATTCTCCAATAGCATGTAGATTGGGTTCATCAAAAAGGTCCAATCCTTGTTGAATTGTCAACGATTGGTTTGTTGATATTTGTTGATGTGCAATTTTTACAGATTGTGGCCAACTCTCTTTTGCAGGAGGCAAAAGACTTCTCCAGTTTTCGTGACTACCAGCCATGACGGTGGTTGACTCGAATCTCTCTGACATGTGAAATCCTGTATGGATTCATTGAAGAAGGTATGTCCTAAGCCTATCTTCTAATTTTAAAGAAACCTCTGGCTACAAGCAACTTTCTAAACTCTTCAATTACGAATACTGATGATGAAACTGCCAGTATAATCAACCAGTCATACATACTGATGGTCTTCGTGGAAAGTAATTCTCCAAATGCAAAATCTGTGAATGGTACGGTAATATTCGCCCCTTGAACTGCAAAGAGCAGTAAAGTTACCGATATCATGATTGCCAAGTAGATGAATCTATTTGAAAAGAGGCCAATTTTGAAGACACTGTTTTCACTCGATCTACAATTAAGAACATTGAACAATTGGTACACGATAAACACGGCAAATGCCATTGTCATAGCATGTTTTGAATGGTCGTCATACCATTGATTCCATGCAGTTTCGTCACAACTACCATCATCTAAAATGAATTGAGAAGCTGCATCATTTCCAACCGGTAACGCACCTTCACAAGGTGTATCTGGGAGACCGCCACCTGCTAGATAGTAAACGACTAATGTCCCAATGACCATGACAATACCCAAGTAGAAAATCAAACCCACATCTTTCNGATTAGGGAGAGTTTCATCTACTGGCCGAGGAGGCTTTTCCATCACATTTTTGTGATTGTTTTCAACACCCAATGCAACCGCAGGCGGACCGTCCATGAGGATATTTATCACAAGAATTTGGGTCGCTGTTAATGGCAAATTCCAGCCAAATATCAAGGTTGAGATAACGATTAATGCAACGGCTGCAATATTTGTGGAAACCTGATAACGAACAAAATTTCTGATATTGGTGTATATCTTCCGACCTTCCTCTACCGCATTGACTATGTTTGCGAAGTTATCATCTTGTAAGACCATGTCTGCAGCGTCTTTAGCGACATCTGTACCTGCGACACCCATAGCGATTCCTATGTTAGCCCGAGACAAAGCAGGTGCGTCATTGACACCATCTCCTGTCATGGCAACTACTTCTCCCTGTTCTTGTAGGGAACTTACAATCTTCATCTTCTGCTCTGGCGTTACACGGCTAAATACATCCGTTTCTCGAATGGCCTCGTCGATTGTATCATCAGGCATGGATTCAAGATCTCTACCAGTAAGTGAAACCTCATCTGATTCAACGATGTTCAAGTCTTTTCCAATAGCAAGCGCAGTAAGGGCTTGATCTCCTGTAATCATTTTGACTTTAATACCCGCTTTCTGACACTTAGCAATTGCATCGTGAACTTCTTCTCTGGGTGGATCCATTATGCCAACAAGNCCAATCAATATCAAATNGGATTCCATGCTTATTTCATCTTCAAGGTCATCATCTTCTGTTACTTTTCTTGCCGCTAGTACAAGTACTCTTTTTGCCTCACTTGCCAATTTGTCGTTGTATTCGTTAAATTTAGTTAAATCGTCCTCATCAAGATTGACGATTTTGTTGTTTGAAACTTTCCATTTTAGTAAATCTGTATAACCTGANCCTGAACCTTTAGAAAACAGCCACTTCTCTCCGTTGAATTCATGAACTACTGACATCCTTTTCCGCTTTGAGTCGAAGAAATATTCTTTTAATCTTGGATTAGAGGCTTGAAACTCTTCTAAATCTCCCTTTATTTTCCATGCCAAAACGGCACAAGCCAAATCAGTAGGGTCGCCNGTAGTGATAAGTTCTCCATCAACCACAGCAACATGACTATTCTGACAAAGACTCAGGGCAGCAGAAGCCAATTGATACTCTAAATTATCCTGATATATCTCTGATTGAGAATTTACCAATATCGGTTCATCATCCTCGCTTCCCTTGAGATAAATTTCACCTTCAGGATAAAATCCCTTACCTGTAACATCAAATCGGTCGTTAAGTAGAGAAAAATCAGTCGCTGTCATTTGATTTTTAGTCAGGGTNCCCGTTTTGTCAGTGCAAATTACTGTAGTTGAACCTAATGTTTCAACCGCCTTCATTCTGCGAACAATCGCCTTGTGACGGGCCATGTTTCGCATACCAATGGCCAACGTTGTTACCAAAATAATCGGCAAACCTTCTGGTACAATCGCAACAACAATCGCTATGGCTATGATGACCTGTTCGAGAACTANATCTCTCCAATTGATGTTTTCAACGCCCAAAGAAACTATGATTTTGAGAGAAATGAGTAAAACAGCTACAACAAATGCGATATATGTAAGAAATTTTCCAAGACTTTCCAATTTAAGTTCGAGAGGAGTCTTTGGCGTTTCTGCCGAAGCTATATCCGAGGCGATTTTCCCTAGTTCGGTTAACATACCAGTTCTGACAACAATCCCAGTACCTCTGCCAGAACTCATCACAGTTCCCATATACGCCATATTTTTTCTCTCGGCAAGAATCGTATCTTTTTCCATGAGTTCTGATGTTTTCATAATCGCATCAGGCTCACCGGTTAATGCTGATTCGTCGATTTTACAACGCAGTGATTCAATGATTCGCATATCTGCTGGAACATTTAATCCCTGTTCGAGTCGAACAATGTCTCCTGGTACAAGCTCACGTGTGGAGATATCGCATTCAATTCCATCTCTGAGAACTGTACAATTGGATACGGCCATGTTTTTTAGTGCGTCCATTGCTTGTTCCGCTTGGTTTTCCTGCCAAAATCCAAAAAATGCATTGGCGGTAAGTACTGTGAAAATAAAGATGGCATCTCCGGGTTTATCTGGATGAATGGCAAGCGCCAATACTGCAGCGAGCATGAGGATAATCGCCAACGGATCATTGTATTGGGAAAGGAATCTGAGGAATGCTGGTGTTTTTTCAGGTTCTTCAAGTTTGTTCGCTCCGTATTTTTCATGACGAATTTCAACTTCTTTTGACGAGAGGCCTTGTGGAGAAGTTTCCAAAATCTTGTACAACTCTTCGTCATCAATCGAATGCCAATCGTGGTTAGACATGCGTATCAAAATCCCCTCCCAAAGCGACCTTATTAGGATGAAGGTGGTTTTCCCCTCTATCCGAACAATTCACAAACTGTGATTCCCACGATAATCCATGGCCAATGACTACGAGCCATGGGTTTCTGCAGATAAAGAAATCCAAGAATTGACGATACGTGTTGTCATAATCGGTATTTTACTTGGTGCTGTCATGACCGCAGCCAATGCCTACCTTGGCCTTTATGTTGGTATGACCGTGTCTGCTTCAATCCCTGCTGCGGTTATGTCCATGCTCATTTTACGAGGATTCAAATTCAAAGATGTCACAATTCTAGAAAATAACGCTGTACAAACAATGGCAAGTGCGGGAGAAAGTTTGGCTGCTGGTGTTATTTTCACCGTACCAGCCTTACTTGTCATCGGATTATGGGTTGATATCCAATGGTTTGAGACACTTTCTATTGCCGTCCTTGGTGGACTCCTTGGAACGATGTTTACCATTGCTTTACGACATTTATTCATCGTAGAAGAGGCGTTGCCTTATCCCGAGGGAGTAGCATGTAAAGAGGTCCTCGTTGCTGGTGAACAAGGAGGTAGCGGACTGATAGCCATCGTTTATGCACTCGGAATTGGTGCAATTTACGGATGGTTTGTAAAGGGATTCAGAGTAACACACCAACATGTAGAAGGAGGTATTAATTTCCTAGGAACAAGGCTATACGGTGGTGCTGAGTTATCTTTAGCCCTGTTATCTGTTGGATACATTGTAGGATTACGTATTGCATCTTTCATATTTCTTGGAGGAGTTATTGGATTTGGAATCTTAGTCCCCTTATTCGGAATGATCAGAGGGTGGCCAGGTAGCGGGGACATTGTATCCGATTTCTATACCATCTGGAGTTCAGAAATCAGATATATTGGCGTTGGAGCAATGATTGTAGGAGGGGTATACACCTTATGGTCAATGAAAGACACGATTAAAGATGGATTGGTTAAGGCATTGAAAGCAGCCAATAGTGAAGATGATACCAATATTCTTAGGACTGAAAAAGACATACCCTTGGACAAAGTAATTCTTGCTTGTGGAGTCCTCGTATTACTCACATTCTTCTTTTATTGGTATGCGACTGGTAGTGTCGTTCTTGCCCTTAGCGGCGCATTATTTTTGGCTGCTGTCTCATTCTTTTTCGCTGCAGTTGCTGGATATATTGCTGGAGTAGTAGGTTCCTCAAATTCTCCAGTTTCAGGTATGACTATTGCAACGATGATATTTACCATAGGTTTAGTTTGGGTGATTGGAGATTTGATTCTGGGATTAGAAACAAAAGAACTGATGCTTGCAACGATGTTTATCGCAGCAATCGTTGCAACCTCTGCGGCAATTGCTGGCGATGTTATGCAAGATCTCAAGACAGGTCACATGGTGGGAGCAACTCCGTTTCGTCAACAAACAGCTGAAGTTATCGGAGTACTCGTAGGAGCCATTGTCATTGGACCTGTTTTATCTCTCCTGCACAAGGCATTCCAAATATCAAAGACGGCTTGTTTAGCAACAAATGAGAGAATTGAATCTGGAATAGTACAGCGTAACATAGGAGGTGATTCAGGAGTGTTATACAACTGTGACAATGCCCTCATCGCNCCTCAGGCGGAATTGATTGGAGCCATTGTACAAGGGGCATTCGGAGGGGGACTCAACTTACAGATGGTTATATTGGGGGCCATTATTGCTGTATTCTTGATACGTCTCAAGATGCCAGTCATGAGCGTTGCCATTGGGATATACCTCCCACTATCACTTTCTGTTCCAATTATGGCAGGTGGATTGATTTCACATTTCCTTTTATCAGGTACCAGACTAAGAGTTGATGGAAACCTTGAGAATGCTCCATCAAAGAAAGCAAAGGAAGCCATGAAAGAGGTTCAGGATAGAGGCGTCCTCATAGGAGCAGGCTTTATTGCAGGCGAATCGCTTATGGGTGTTTTACTTGCTGTATTCATTGTAGCAAACATAGATCCTGCAGAATTACTAGGAGTTGGTACGCTTGGAAATGCACTGTCGATGTTATTCTTTGGTTGGTTCGTATCGGTTTTCATTACACTAGCAGCCCAATCGATGCCCAAAAATGGAAATCTGGTCACGGATTCGTTAGCTGTGGTAAAGCAAGCATGGGTTGATTTCATCGAAGCATTCAAANTACCACCTCAAGATGAATAAACACAACCATCAAAGGCTCAATTGAACAGCAAACTNTGATAGCAATGCTTTCGATATCAGAACTTGAGGCAATGGCCACACGTTGTCGTGCGGAAATTTGTAAGATGACTCATCGAGCGAAAGCCGGCCACCCGGGTGGTTCTCTTTCGGAAATTGATATCTTGGTTGCACTTTACGGTAATTACTTGAATGTAAATCCTGAACAACCTAAGTGGAGTGATAGAGATCGATTTATCCTTTCCAAAGGACATGCATCCCCTGGGATGTATGCCATACTTTCTGAAATGGGATTCATCGANCATCAAGATTTAGATTCNTATCGAGTNAAGGGTGGAATATGTCAGGGACATGTTGACATGAAGTGGACGCCTGGTGTGGATTTCAGCGCTGGCAGTCTCGGAATGGGCCTTTCTTATGGCATTGGTTGTGCCCTTGCTGCCCGCTTGGACGAATCACAACGACAAATCTACGTTATGCTCGGAGATGGNGAATTACAAGAAGGAAGTNTTTGGGAGGCTGCCATGGCAGCAGCACATCATGAGTTAGGNAATTTGAATGTATTTGTGGATAGGAATAATATCCAAAATGACGATTTTTGTGTCGAACAAATGCGAATGTTTGACATTCCTGCCAAGTGGAAAAGTTTTGGATGGCATGTGAAAGAGATCGATGGACATGACATAGGAGAAATTTGCGACGCCATCGAATGGATGAAACAAATCAATGATGGCCCAACCGTAATTATTGCAAACACTGTGAAAGGCAAAGGCATTTCTTTCATGGAAAATAACCCGGCGTTTCATGGAGCAGCACCAAATGATGANCAACTCGCACAGGCTTTGGAAGAACTAGGGGTGGTCCAATGACAAAAATGGCGGCCACAAGAGACGGATATGGACAGGCATTACTCGATCTTGCCTCCAATCAGAAAGTCGTAGTATTAGAAGCNGATTTAGGTAAATCCACAAAATCTCTCCATTTCCGTAAAGCGCATCCTGAGCGTACATTTTCCTTCGGTATCGGTGAACAAAACATGATGCTTGGTGCAGCCGGTCTTGCATCCAGTGGTTACATTCCATTTGCATCGACCTTCGCCATNTTTACNGAAAGAGGATTTGAGCAATTTCGCAATGGCATTGCCAGACCAAATTTATCCGTTCATTTGTGTGGAAGTCATGGCGGTGTACATACNGGAACTGACGGNTCATCCGCTCAATCTATAGAAGATTTAGCCATATACAGGACNTTACCAAACGTGACTGTTCTTCACCCTTGTGATGTTGTATCAACAAGGTTGTTGACAATTCAACTAGCAAATCATTCTGGGCCATCTTACACGCGAACGGCGAGGAATAGCACACCAGTGATTTACGATGGAAGGGAAGATGAGATTGTTATCGGTAAAGGGGTTGTTGTAAATGATGGAACCGATGTTGCCATATTTGCATGTGGTGTTGCTTTACATGAAGCGGTAAAAGCATGTCATCAACTTGAGCAAGAAGGACTATCAGTGGCAGTAATCGATATGCATACAATCAAACCTCTCGATACAGAGATGGTGAATGATTATGCAAAAAAGTGCGGAGCCATTGTCACCGCAGAAGATCATTCCGTAATTGGTGGCCTTGGAAGCGCCATAGCTGAGCATCTGGTCAAAGAATATCCTATTCCGATGGAAATGATTGGTGTTCAAGACCGCTTCGGAGAATCGGCACAGGCTGATGAAATGTTGGAGTTAATGGGAATAACACACAAAGATATCGCAAATGCCTGTCAAAAAGTCTTGACTAGAAAGAATTGATAACCCTCTTCCATTGGTTTGGGGCATGGAGTTTTTCCTCGATACGGCTGACGTAGATGAAATTAAAGAAATTGCCCAATGGGGGATTCTTGACGGGGTAACGACCAACCCATCACTCATAAAAAAGAGTGGTCGAGATTTCAAGACCGTGGTNTCGGAAATAGCAAACATTTGTTCAGGACCGATTTCTGCTGAAGTGACTTCAATGGATACCGAGGGAATGGTAAAAGAAGCACTTGCACTTAAGAGCGAATTACCAGAAAATGTAATCATCAAAGTGCCATGCACTCCAGAAGGTCTAGCGGCTACCAAACAACTTTCTGAAAGAGGGATTTCGACAAATGTGACGCTGATATTTTCGGCAAGTCAAGCACTTCTTGCGGCGAAAGCAGGTGCAACCTACGTTTCACCTTTTATTGGAAGAATTGATGACACAGGTGCAGATGGATTACAATTAATCGCAGAAATAATGACCACATGGGAGCAATATCCCTACATCAAAACAAAAGTTTTGGCTGCTTCAATAAGGCATCCGACCCACGTGCTTTCATGTATGCAACTTGGAGCACACACCGCAACTATGCCTACAAAAATATTCAGACAACTCATCTCACACCCCCTTACTGATAAGGGCATCAAGGCCTTCCTCGATGACTGGGCAGAGGTAGAAAAGGCGGGTAATGCATAAGCATACATTTGATGAATGAGAGGCTTTAGGCAGTACGGGGTCAGGCTGTGTCTGAAGGCGATAGCAACTTGCAAAAACTTCTCGATGGAGAATTTGATGCCGAACAAATTGCNAGTGATCCTGTATTGTCAAGTCTAGCAGAACGCATTTATGGCGTTACAATTGAACCNATCACGCCGACTAAAGGTTCTCAATCACCTGGTCAAATGACTGCTGATGTTACTGAGGTCGCTCCTCCCACAAGTCTATTGGTAGAAGTTGTTGAAGGCCAAGCATCTCCATCTGCACCAACGGCTCCCGGGATACCAAATCTTCCACCCGTTGTAGAACCTCAATCTAGCAAGAAAAAATCTGGCTTATTGTTCAAGTTATCTGGGTTAGGCTTCCTAATTGGATTATTGAACATGGGTGGTGTACTTGGAATGGCGTTTGGTTCGGTTTGTAAACCCGTAGCAGGATATAATGTATGTCCCGGCGACGGAGCCAACAGAATAAACTGGCTCGACATTCACAACATCACCAATGGACAGGGTTGGTCAGAAGTCTATCCGTTTGGCATTCCNGATTATGCTTTGATTGTTGGCTGCATCATAATGATGTTACTCACAAGACCCAAAAAGTAGGTGGTTTTGATGGGAAAGGGCAAAGCAAAAAGGGGAATCCCCTCTAAATCTGAAGAATTCAACGCTTGGTATCCATTTATTGTAGAAGCTGCTGATTTAGTCGATAAGAGATATCCCATCAAAGGAATGGATGTTTGGAGACCATATGGTTGGAAAGCAATGAAGCTTATTGACCGCTTGACCCATCGACAAATGGAGATNACCGACCATGAAGAGGTCAACTTTCCATTACTTATTCCAGAAAACCTTCTCGAGAAGGAGAACCTGCTTGTAGCCAGATTAAAGAAGGCAAGAGAGGAGAATATCGATCCTGATGAACTGAGGCTTGAGGAAGAAGAAGCGGGTTTCAAAAAAGAGGTATACTGGGTAAAACACGCAGGTGAAAATGATCTAGATATCCCTATGTTTCTGAGACCTACAAGTGAAACTGCAATGTACACAATGTTTCCTTTGTGGATTCGATCTCATGCCGATTTGCCCCTCAAAATATACCAGATGGTTAACACTTTCAGGTACGAAACCAAGCAAACNAGAAGTTTCATTCGGGTAAGAGANATTCATTTCTTCGAAGCACANACAGCGCACGCATCTGAAGAAGATGCAACAAAACAAATAGAACAGGATTTAGATATCGTTGACAAAATAATGTATGATTTATGCATACCTGTCATAAAGGCCAAAAGACCTACTTGGGATACATTCCCTGGTGCATGGTACACCATTGGTATTGATGCCGTTATGCCAAATGGACGTACCCTGCAAGTTGCAAGTTGCCACCATTATCGCGACCAGTGGGCAAAAGCGTTTGATATTAAATTTGAGACAGAATCAGAGGGTCACAAATTCTGTCATCAAACAACTTACGGCATGTCGGAGAGGCTATTAGGAGCGGTTGTTGGAGTACATGGAGATGATGACGGTTTGATCATGCCTCCTGCTATTGCACCTATCCAAGTGGTGATGATACCAATCCGTGCAGAAAATAATCCAGAAGTAATGATAGCGATTCAAAATATGAAAGAGCAACTTGAAGAAGCAAGAATTCGTTGTAAAATAGATGACAGAGACATTCGTCCGGGTTCAAAATNTTATGATTGGGAGATTAAGGGCGTACCACTAAGAATCGAGTTAGGTCCAAGGGATTTAGAATCCAAAGCAGCCATGATGGCTCCTAGAATCGGCGAAAAACAGTCATTTTTGATGGACAATGCAGTAGAATTTATTCAAAATTCTCTCGCTAATATCGCATCTCAATTGAGAAAAAATTCACAAAATCATTTTAATTCAATTCTAAGACCAATGCCTGCATTTACCATCGAAGATGGTCGTTTAAGCACAGATGAATTGATTGAAGAGGGATANATCTACGAAATGCCGTTTTCGGGTACAGATGCTCATGCTGAAATCATGGAAAAGAACACAGGACTAGGATTCTTAGGAGAGGCTACAACTCCTTACGCTGAAGAAATGATTTGTCCATTTACACATCAAAAAACAACGAAAAGAGTTCTACTTTCTCGTTCATATTGATTACATGGCAAAATCATTGAAATCTCCAGTATCATCACGCATGAGTTTCTTGAATTGTTTATTCATACGTCTATTACCACTAATACCTTTCATCATTTTCTTGGAACGATTCCATTGGGCGATTAATTCACGAACATCCTTCTCGCGAACACCCGAACCCCTTGCAACCCTGCGAATTCTTTCTGCCTTCAACTGAAGGGGATCATTTTTNTCGTTACTCGTCATAGAATCCATAATCACACGATATTTATCCAAATTCTTCTGCATTTCTTGCTTTTGAGATTTACTCATAGCCCCCATTCCTCCGAGCATCCCAGAGGGCAAAAAGGACAGCAGTTTGTCAATGGTTCCAACCTTGGACATCATTTCCATTTGCTTATACATATCATTGAGAGTGAATCTGCCAGTCATCATCCTTTGCGTTAGACGCATCGCTTCCTCTTCGTCAAGATCCTCAGGAGCGAGGTCGATGAGACCTTGAATATCCCCCATCCCCAATAACCTTGATATGAATCGGTCACCTTCAAATCTCTCTAGATCAGTTACTTTTTCGCCAACACCGATGTACATTATCGGAGAACCTGTTGCAGCAACGGCTGAAAGGGCTCCACCACCCCTTGCGGTACCGTCTAATTTGGTTACAATGATACCAGTAATTTCTGCAAGGTTATGAAAAGATGCTGCTACTGGACCTGCTGCCTGTCCCACTTGTGCGTCAATGACCAAAATACGTTCAGATGCATTGGCCAATGTAGAAATATTCTCAAGTTCTGATACTAATTCTTCATCGAGTTGATGACGGCCAGCTGTATCGATAATGACCAAGTCGGCGCTCGCATGAGCATCTAAACCATTACGAACAATTTCTACAGCATTTTTGTTTTCGGGCTCGCCATAGACTTCAACTGAAGAATCCTCCAACAATTGATTGAGTTGCGAATATGCACCTGGACGATGTACGTCCGCTTCNATTACGCCAACTCGGACACCGTGTTTACGGCGAAACCACTCTGCTAATTTGGCCGTAGTTGTTGTCTTTCCTTGACCATATAGGCCAACCATAAGTAATGTTGTTTGACGAGGTAAGGGTTCTCTTGAAGGGCCTAATAGCCTCACTAATTCTGTGTAAAGAATATTGAGTGCGTGGGTTTGTAAATTGATGCCAGGTCTTGGCTCCTCTTCTCGCATTCTTGTTTCCAGACGTTCGGTTATCTCCTTTGTCTGTCGTACGTTGAAATCGGCTTCTTGAAGTGCTCTCCTCAATGAACGAATCATATCTTTCATTTCTTGTTCGTTTATTTTCCTTCGTGATTTCAGAAACCCTAGCGATGAAAAGATTCCTCTTGATAATCTTTCAAGCGCCATATCATAGCCTCAAAGTCATTCAATTTCAATCCAACGATGTCATTTCTGGGAATTCTAAGTGCAAAACATCATCATCTAATTTTGCCTTAACTTGACTTGCTTTTACTGGATGTTCATGCTCAATAGCATGTTCCCTTCCATTTACACCTAGGAGGAGCGTCCCTGCTTCTGAACGTAACGAAAGGTCATCTCTGTCAATTCCTGGAAGGTGAACCCAAGCATCACGACCTTCCCTCCACATGCCACGGTGAACTTGTAATCCNAAACCGATTTTATGAGGACCCAAACCCTGTTCAATCATCGATTCTTGATGAAGGTGAGCATATAGTTGCCTTAATTTATCAAAGCCATGTACATCGGATTCCATTAATTCCACTTCACCAAAAGTAAGTTCAGGTAATTTTTCTTGCAATTCTTCAATATATCTTTTCTCCATGGTTCTTCTTCTGCGAACAAAATCATGGTCCAGATCAGGAGTCATCCTGTTGATGACACAGCCTGTGACAGGTAAATTGAACTCTTTCAATGCTTTATGTGCTCTCACGGTCTCATTAACACCCATTTTTTCTGGAATGGTAACGAGTGTAAAGCTTGTTAGTTCGGGATTCGATAGAATTCTTCTGACATGTAAGACACGTCTCCTGAATTTGTATAGTTCATCCTTCATCGCGTCTCCCTCTTTTTTACCAAATAAGATTGAGCGAATCCCACCAGTGACGCGGTGCATTCGAATTATTCTGTCAGCCCAGGTTTCGATGATTTCGGGTAAAGCAAGAAACCTCAGCGTGTGACCTGTGGGTGCTGTATCAAATACCACCACATCCCAATGTGGATTTTCTAAATGTTTCAATAATTCATCAAATGCCATGGCCTCATCCAGACCAGGTAGCAACATTTCTGATGAATTCATATCATTTTTCATGTCACCAATTTCGTCCATTGCCTCTTGACCTAGAAAACCAGCCATTGGACCTGATAGTGATTGTGATACCATCGGTAGCATGTTGGATACTTTTACTTCAGGGTCTAATTCCAATCCATATAGGCCATCTATTCCTTCCACAGGTGTAGGTTCAGGTCCAAGAGAGACGCCCAGACTATCTGATGTACTGTGAGCAGGGTCGCTACTAACCAATAGAACTTTCAAGCCTGATTCAGCCAACCCTAAGGCCGTTGAGGTTGAAGTTGTTGTTTTTCCAACACCTCCTTTTCCACCAAAGAGTAACAATCTCGCCATGATTGCACCCACAAGTGCTTTGATTTCAACCCCTCGACCCGCAAGGCCCATTTATGTGTGAAAGGAGCAGGGTCTATGGTCAGCGAACTTGCCTTATTCCAAGTTGCGGCAGTCGCTGCTTTAGTTGGCATGGCACTTGGCTGGAGAGGTGTGATGACACGGTATGCGGGATTCTATGATTTGCCGACTGCTTGGAATCAAATTTTTTGGGGCATCGTGATTGGAGGTCTGTTTGGTTCATTTTCCGACCGGTTTCTATTTTCCCCGTATTACACAGCAATTATCGAAGGGAAAACGAATAACCTTGCATTGAGTAACTTGGTTGTGCTTGTTCTAGGATTAAGTATTGGAATTCATCTAATGCTTAGGAGAGATCGTGTTCGAAAGTCTGGTTCACAACCGACCAGTGGTTGGGCTCTTGGTTTAGCAATTGGGGGTATGACAAGCATGTACCTAATGTTTAGATTTATGCAACTTTCTGAATTTAGTGTCTTTGCTACAATGAACATCATATTATTGGCTATTGCTCTACCTCGCACAGAAGCACTCATTTGTTGCTATCATGGTTATCGAATGTTGCATGGAGAGAGATGGAAAGTTGTGATTCGCTCATTCCTCTGGAGAACTGGATTAATCACAACCGTCTACTATGCATTTTTTCAGCCATTTGCTTGGGTAGTACTTCTACCATTCCTTCTCATAGCAGAGCGTCATTCTCAAGATTGGGTTTGGGCAGCCGTTCCAAAACAAGCCAGACGACGATTACGACGGATTTGGGCAGATAAAAAAAGAGAAGAAGAGTAAGTAATCACTTACAAAATGGCCAGAGGCTGTTTTTTACTCACAATCATGTCATCAATTATGCGGGACTCCCATCAGCAACATTCATGGGGGTACCAATTATGGTATATGTTAATGGGAACGTGTCCTTTTTGCCTCGCGCCCACTCTTGAAGGAGACACCATTTGCTTTAGTTGTGGTCGAGTTATCTCTGGTGCCGCTGGGATGGTATCACGCGAAAGGGGTGAATTTCAAAGGGCTTCAACCACTGGAGCAAGAAGGGGTTTAGCACCAAGGCAAAAAATTAAGCCACGAATGAGAAGAAGAGGCAAAAAAAGTTCCAGATTATACCAAATAATGACCATCTCAATCATTGCTTTTGCCATGACATCNGCAGATGCCAAAGAATTCCTCATGGGACAATGGGCTGAATTTCAGGATGCCATTGGTGATGCGATCGGACCCGAATTCAGTTATCCCAGAGAAGCAGAGTATACGCTTGTCCGTAGTGTTTCTCTGTGGAACAATGGCTCAGTGAATGCTGAACTAGTCGAAGCCGTCGCCATACCTCAAGACGTCTATGATTACGAATTGGGTGCAGGTTTGTCCGTCAATGGAGAATTACGGGAGAAGGTACTCATTCAAGAGATAAAATCCGTCACTGTGTTAATCGATGGAGAAAGTATCAACATTCCGCTCAACGGGGCAACAATNAGTTACGAAAATGCACAAACTACAGCCCAAGGATCTAAAATTTGGTGGCCTCAGGCCGATCCAGATGCTACTTCTTCTGATGAAAACAAAGTCTGTCTACATGGCCCATGTGTGAGGTTCAACACCATCATACCGCCTGGTCAACAAACTTCGACGTGTAAATTCACTGACGCAATGACGGGTGTCGCTAAAGACACCATGTGCCACAAAAGGGTTGATTTTGTCGTTACAATGAAATCAAAGAGTTATACATGGTGGAATTCAGCAACGATTTCAAGCCTTGTTGAAGGAAAACAGTGGGGAGTAAATGCTGAAAAATCTGGTACTTTTGCCGATATCCCTAACCGAGAATCTGGAATCAGATCGAATACCTTCCTACAATCCCAAAAATGGTATGACAGGGGTGGAAATGATTACGCTATTGATGGGACAGGTGCTGCACCACATGTCATTCAGGCTTCATCAAATGTAATGGCAAATCTGCCTGCAGACAAAAAGGAGAACGTCTATGCTTATGCCAGAGCAGCCTTTGATTACATGGCTGATTCAAGTTCACCAGGATTTGTTCGATATCCAAGTGCCCAAGAATTGGTGACCATGGGAGGTACACCTCGAAGTGGACAACAATGCTTGGCAGATGGCATTGGAGACTGTGACGAACAATCTAATGCTTACATGAGTATTATGCGGGTTAAGAATGTTCCAACATGGTATGCTTTCGGGGCTCTTACTGGGACATTTGAGCGCTGGGAAGGTCACGGCTGGGCATATATCATGATTCCAATGTCAGAAGAATATTGTAACTCAGTGAATATTCCAATCAATTCATGCTACATTGAGGGCCCTGTTGATGTTGTAAATAGAAAATGGTTAACACACACACCGACAGAATACATCGATTGGATTGAAGAGGCAGGNTCAGGAAATAAAGGAGAAAGAGTCAACGGTTATTATACAGTAGGACAGGGATGTGGGACTGCAAATAATGAACCTAAACTCTGCACTGAACAGTCTCCCGGAAGTGAGTTAAATCGACAAAGAAATTTCTTTACTGAAGGATCTCCTGTGATTTCAGGTACTTGGACTTCAAAATACAGTTCAGAGGATTTAGGAGCTAGCTCAACATGAGAATCATTATCGGTGGAGCAGGCAGAGTCGGTTTAGAACTGGCNCGAGCCCTGCGAAAGGAATCTAAGGACGTGGTCTTAGTAGACGTTGATGCCCGAGCTGTAAAAACCGCTCAAGGTATTGATGTGCTTGTTATTCAAGGTGACATAACCGATCGCTCAAAATTCATCGAAGCTGGTATCGAAGATGCACAAATCTTTGTTGCTGCAACAGATTCAGATGAACGAAATATACTTGCGTGTACGTTGGCCAAGTACGTCCATGAAAAGGAGGCGACTTCGAAGCATGGTCCAATCACAACCATCTGCAGATTGCATGATCCAAGACTTGTGAGTGAGGGGAATCTTGGACATCTANATGAGTGGACAGGTGTCGATTACATTGTCAATCCAATCGCTGGCGCCATCGAGAGATTACTCACTGGCCTTCGCTCTTCTTCGTTTGAAGAAGTGATACCCTTCGGCTCAGGAACTTATATTCTGGAATTGGATATTGACAAAGATGCGACCTTTGTCGGAAAAACACTTAGAGAGGCTGGAAAATTAACTGAAGGAAAACTTCCCCTAATCGTTGGATTAAAGCGAAACAAGATTCCTGGAAAAGTACCAAATGCTGATGATTTTTTGATGGAAGGAGACAGAATTGCTGTTGCTACCAGTAATCAAGAAGAGTTTGATTCAATTCTCGAGATTTTTGGCCATAAAATCACACCATATCCTGACCATCCAAAAGTTCTCATTTTTGGGGCCACACAAGCCGGTATCGAAATCTCTTCAAAATTTCTTGCAACAGGTTCAAGTGTAACGATTATCGAAAGAGATTTGCAAGCAGCCAACGACTTGGCAGGAACAGACCTTGCGAGTAATCCACGATTTGAAATCATTCACGGAGATCATCTGGACAAATCTCTATTGAGTGAGGTAGAAATAGAATCCCATGACATTGCTATAGCCGCTTTTTCGAACGATAATGAATCGATAGCAGCAACACTCCTTGCAAGTGATTTGGGAGTTCTACGTACTGGTCTCATCTTGCATTCTTCAGATTTAGTCAATGTTGTACGTAGAATGGGCATTACCTTTGCTGTTGACCGAAACCGTATTGCTGTCGATGGATTTTTATCAAGGATTCATACAAAATTACCTGGTTCTTATGCGGTACTTTCCTCGATCCAAGATGTCGTTGGTTTTCGATTTCATGTATCCGAAAAATCTGGATTACATGGTAAGAATATTGCATCAACGAATTTACCAGACTGGTGTAAAATCGGATTCATCCATCGAGAGGATGAATCTCGAAGGTATTCTGTTCCTCCATCCCCGTCAACAAATCTTGAACTCAATGATTGGCTCACAATATTCTTACCACCAGATAAAGTGGAAGATTTTGAGAAAAAGTACAAGGTGTAATCATGCGAAAAGATGTGCTTGCCCTAATTGTAGGGTGGACAATGGTTGCTCTTATTGCCCCCCTCCTTCTTTGTTTCATAGTCACATGCTTTCTTGATGATGTTTCGATGGCTGTCCAAGCTTTTCTCATCCCACTCATTTTATCTGCTGGGCTCGGTTCTGTATTGCTTGCAGTATTCGTACACACAGATACAACTGAACGTTTACGTGACCGCGAAGCATTTGCAGCGGTAGCGTTAGCNTGGCCATTTGCAGTCTTTATCGGAAGTTTACCCTTCTGGCTTGGAGGTGTATTTCATGGACCGTTTACCGATTCTGAAGTGGGTGAAATTTTACGCGGTGCTGTCAACAGTTGGTTTGAAGCCATGAGTGGATTCACCACCACAGGTTCTACAGTCATTGACCATGAAATGAGTCCAAATTGTGTTATTGGTGTCACCAGTGACTGTATTAATTCACAGCCGAAAGGTATCCTTCTTTGGCGATCCCTAACACAATGGCTTGGCGGTATGGGTATCATCATGCTTGGAATGTTATTACTTTCTCGAATTCTTGGCGGAGGAATGGCATTGGCAAGAGCAGAATTAACTGGGCCGTCACTTTCAAGATTAAGGCCCAGAGTACAACAGACTGCTCTTGCTTTATGGAGTGTTTACTTCTTTTTGACATTAGCAGAAATATTGCTACTGATATTCCTAGGAAATATGGGAATTTTTGATGCTGTCAATCATGGTTTTACGACCATGGCTTCAGGTGGTTTTTCAACTCACGACGCATCAATTGGATATTTTGAATCTGCCGTAGTTGAAACAATCATCATTGTTTTTATGCTCATTACTGGACTGAATTTCACATTAATTTGGTTCATGCGTGAAGGTGATTGGCGCAAAGCCTTCCGCGATGAGGAAGCAAGATGGTATGTCCTCATCATTACCACTGCCACACTGCTGGTTTTTGTTGCATTACAGATGAACAATATTACAACGGACCGAGAATTCCGAGATAGCCTATTTACCGTCATTTCTATTGGCACATCAACTGGATACAGTTCAGTTGATTACATGACATGGCCGGTTATGACGCATGTCATTTTGATATTGCTTATGATTGTGGGAGCCAGTGCGGGTTCAACTTCTGGTGGACTGAAAATACTTCGAATCAATTTAGCACTCAAAGTGGCTTGGAGAGAAATCGCCCGAATCGCTCAACCAAACCGCATTCAGAGAATTAGAATGAACGGAGAAGTGGTAAAAACCGAACGACTATCATCAATCATCGGAATGTTATTTGTTTGGATTCTATTGTTCTCTGTTTCATGTATTTTTCTTGCGATGCTGGTTCCCAATGCCGATTTAGAAAACATATTCTCACTCGTCGCCAGTGCTTTAGGAAACACGGGACCTGCTTTGGGCGATTTTGGCCCCTCGAATACTTATTCCAGTCTCAACCCAGCNGCATTGATGTTGATCTCGATACTAATGTGGTTTGGTCGGTTGGAATTACTTACTGCTCTTTTGGTGCTTCATCCAAAGGTTTGGCAACGTGAGAAACGCAAGGCTCCTGAACGAAAATCTGTTCAATTGATTAAGGATTATTTGGAAAAAGAAGATTAAAACAAAGTTGTTTGGCCTTCCGATTTGCTGTCAATTTCCTCATCATCAGAACTTTCTTCTTGTATTTCTTCGACAAAGTCTTCAGACGTTATATTTGCATCAAATTCTTTAGCGTAACGTTCCATCAATTCTTTTGTAGATTCCTGAGATGTTGATAATTGACATAGCGATGCATGTTCCTCTGGAGATAATCCAAGAGACATAGATATCGTAAAATTTCCAGGGTTTTTCTGATGATTAAGCGAGAGATAAGGTAAGACTTCATCTACAATAGAATGCCGTGAACATCCAATTGTTTCTTCCAACTTTTCAATTAGTGAACTACGATATGAACCATGGCGGTGTCTTAAGAAGTCGGGGTATGAACAAAAAACACGAGAACCTGGTGGATGAAATGCAGGTACTGAGGCNGAAAGAGATGATAATTGAGAACCCCAATACCATGACCTATGTGCGGTATTTTGAAACCGTGATGACAGCAATTTATCGGCGAGAGCCAAAGGTTTACTTGCGTTTGCAATNGATTCATTTGATTCGAATACAGCGGCATTATTCCAAGACACCCATGCCAACAAATCATCAGGACTTTTATCAAGTTGAAGTGAGATTTTTGAGGCAGCAGCAGCAGTATTGGCCTGATACAATTTTCTCAAACCATCAAAAATTTCGATGTTTGAATCTCTTTTGCCTAGTTGAAAATAATCTTGAACAATCTCCTTGGATAAATGTCCATTTGCAGTAATTGCCAATACCTGGAGATCTCTCACCAATGCCCTCAAATCACCAGGGTTTTCTAATGCAAGAGATTCGATAGCAGAAGCATCGAAAGTGATTTTTTCAGATTTGAGAACTTTTCGGGCTATTTTTTGTAGAGCAGATTTACTCACTCGATTGAATTTAATTACTTCAAGAAAACGAGAAAACCGATCTCTTGTAGACCTCCAGGAAGCATTTCTTCCCCACAGACCCATCTCATCATTACATGCAAGAATCACTGGCTGCTTAGTGATTTTCAAAAGGTGCAATAATTCTGCTTTGCCACCTGAATCTCCACTAAGTCGGCTCGCACTTTCCTCACCGGTCATCTCGTCTTTCACTCTGGCTTCTGAAATAGCACGAAGACCTCCGGTTAGGTGATCAACCTCATCAAGTAAAATCAGGGTTTTTTTGCTTGTTGAACCCGTTTGAAAAAGGGATTGATTTGTAGATGCGTTGGTTGCTGCTCTTCTAATCGCTACTGCGTTTCGACTATCAGATGCATTGAGTTCAATCACATCCCAATCCATATCTTGAGCAATAGCCCTTGCGATAGTGGTTTTTCCGACACCAGGAGGGCCTATCAATAATATGCCAGGCTTCTTTGGAATTTTACCATTCCACGACTTCAACCAATTTTTGATTTTGGTTCGATTGGATTCATTACCTTCAAGTTCGCCTTCGGATGCTGGACGGTATCGTTCTGTCCAATCGCTTTGCATCATTTCCTATCAAAACCACGAACGTTCTTCAATATTATCGAAAAAATGCTTCCAGTTTTTCTATTGCGACTCTCTCTTGTTCACCAGAATCACGATTGCGAACAGTTACTGATTCATCTTCAAGAGTTTGATGATCGATTGTGATGCAGATTGGAATGCCGATTTCATCTGCTCTGGCATACCTTCTTCCGATTGAACCACTTGCATCATAGAAACTTGAAAAATTAGATAATTTGTTTAAGGATTTGTGAATGGTTTTTGCTATTTCGCCCATGCCGTCCTTGTCAAACAAAGGAAATACGGCGCAATTCATTGGTGTAATCAGGTTTGACAACCTGAGTGAATGATATGGAGAACCTTCTTTTTCTTGCTGATAGTATGCATGGTCAATGATGTGCCACATGATTCTATCTAAACCAAAAGCAGGTTCAACAACATGAGGTAAAATCCACTCACCNTTGATAGTATTTGTAACATCAATCCTTTTCACATGCTCTTGTTCGATGATTAACTCTTCTTGGCCTATCTGGCAGACTTGGGGGAATTCTGTTTCTTCAGATAATGATTCAACATATGATTTGACGGCTGGTGCGTGCTGTCGAAAAGCAGGCCCTGCACGAGAACCATCAATGGTCCAGCCCTTCATGCTCACCTCTTTTGGTTCGTTAAAATCTCTCCAAGCTCTCAACCTTTGGTTTGTAGCCTTTTCATGTGCCTCGAGATCGAAACATCCCCTGTGAGCAACTCCTACGCACTCAATCCATCCATACGAACCAAACAACTCCACATCCCAACAATCTTGAGCATAATGGGCCATTTCATTTGATTGGTGTTGTCTTAATCTTAGAAGAGAGAGATCAATACCCACATCACATAGAAAGGAAACCGTTTCAGCAAGGAAATAGCCGACCACTGTATGTTTGATGATTCCCCTGTCGAGAGCCTCTTGAATGCTGTACTCTCTTTCTTGATCACCTTCTGGTACCATCATAATTTTGCTGCTAAAGTCTATTTCTTTCTCATGAGTATGGATATTTGGGTCAATGAAATACTCAATTTCTGCCATGTTGAATTCTCTTAATCGAATCATTCCTTGTCGAGGCGATATTTCATTTCTGTATCCTTTACCCACTTGCATCGCTCCAAAGGGTAACTTCTCACGAAAATGTCGATAAATTGAGGGGAAAGAAGTAAACATTCCTTGAGCTNTTTCAGGGCGTAAAAATGCTGGTTTTGCTGAACTTCCAATCCCCAATTTAGTGTTAAACATCAGATTGGTTGTTGTTACCTCCGACCANTTTGCATTTCCACATTCAGGACATTCAGGGGGCTTGTCCGAGAAAATTTCAGATAGTTCAGAAGGCGTTAAGTTGTCTGGATTTAACTCCTCTGGCAAGAGGTGATCCGCTCTTGAAATGGCATGGCACTCAACACAAGTAACTGTTGAATNAGTAAACTCCCCAACGTGTCCGCTCGCTTCTAAGACGGCATAAGGCGTCACTGTAGGAGATGAAATTTCGACAATATCGCCTAGCGATGTAAAGTGTTCAAGCCATTGGTTGGTTAAGTTGCGTAATAACCGGCCTCCAATTGGCCCGTACTCATACAAACCTTTAGCCCCACCATGGATTTCAAAGGCAGGTGCAAGTATACCGCGACGTTTTAGTAAACCCAACAGATTACCTAAACGTTCTTCAGTGAACTTGAGCATGATTCATTCGTGGAGGTTTTCATACAAGAGTCAATCCCTTGGGTTTGACAATAGACGTGGAAAAAACGAAGAATTCATTTACTCGTTTTTTCCACTAAGCACCAATAGGGTGGAAGATTGACAGAAATTCTTTACTTAGATGAACCTCAAAATACTGAAGAACTTCTTCAGTCACTTTGTGGACCGGTTCGTTTATGGTTCAAAGAAAAATTCCCTGATTTTACAAGACCACAAAAACTTGCCATCCCTTCCATCATGTCCGGAGAACATCTGTTGTTGTGCTCACCAACTGGTTCTGGAAAAACGCTCACCGCCTTTCTCACAATTATTGACCGATTAATCCGATTAGCAATGGACAATAAATTGGAAGACCGAGTNTATTGCACCTACATTTCACCAATAAAAGCCTTAGCAAATGATATTCAAAAAAATCTCATCGGTCCGCTTTCAGAAATTGAAGACCGGTATCTACCAGATCGATCACAGTCCGTTCGTGTTGGCCTCAGAACAGGAGATACCTCTCAATCAGAAAGGCAAAAAATGCTCAGAAAACCCCCACACATACTCATAACAACCCCTGAGAGTTTAGCCATTGCAATCTCCTCCAAAAAATTTCAACCCATTATTTCTGAAGTGGAATATCTAATTATCGATGAATTGCATGCTTTAGTCCCAACCAAGAGAGGTGTTCACTTATCCCTAACAATGGCTTATCTGGATACATTTCTGAATAGACCAGTACAGCGAATTGGGATTTCGGCTACTATGGAACCACTCGAAACGGTTGCATCTTACCTGGTTCCCGATAATGATGAGCAATCTCGAGTTCAAATTGCAAAAATTAGCGGTGCTCGAGAATTAGATCTCGATATTTTGTTATCGAATCCTCGATTTAATGACCTAAGCGTGATGAAAATTCTTGACAATAATATTGAAACGATTGCTGATCTCATCACAGCGCATAATACAACCTTAGTTTTTGCAAACACAAGAAAAATGACAGAAACGCTTGTTCAAAGATTACGACCGTTTCTTGGAGAAGAGGTTGCTGGACATCACGGTTCGATGGATAAAGGAATTAGGCTCGAAGTTGAAAGACGCCTAAAACATGGTACATTGAGGGCTTGTGTAACCTCTTCATCCTTGGAAATGGGTATCGACATCGGTTCTGTTGACTTAGTTATACAAGTTGGTTCCCCCGGTGATATTGCCACAGCGCTACAGAGAATTGGACGTGCAGGTCACCAAGTTGGAGGCGTACCGAGAGCNCGATTTTTACCGACATCTGTTGATGATTTGTTAGAAATAGTTGCTCTACAAGCAGCCATTCAAACAGGGCACATGGANATACTTCGGTTTCCACAAAATAGTTTGGATGTCCTCGCACAATTTCTCATTGGTCTTGTAATCATTGCCGAATTAGATATTGATGAGGCCTTTGAAATCGTAAAAGGCTCATGGAGTTATCGCAATTTACCGTATGACGATTTTATCGAAGTATTAGACATGTTAGAGGATGAACGCAGAGTATGGATTGACTGGGAAGAAAATCTCTACGGAAAGCGAGGCTATTCAAGGATGATATATTATACGAATATCGGTACAATCTCTCCAGATAATTCTTATCTTGTTTTCAATGCAGAAGGTTCTATATTAGGAAAACTATCTTCTTCTTTTGTTTCCAATCTTCGCGGAGGAGATGTGATTCTACTCGGAGGTTCCACATACAGAGTAGTCAATGTTCAAGGTACTCGCGTCAATGTAACAGCAGTTACTGGTTACAGACCAACAGTTCCCTCATGGGCAGGAGAAGCAAGATCTCGTTCTAATGAATTATCTGATTCTCTGCTNCAGTTGGTAGAAAATTGTACCCTTGCAATTCGCAAACAAAACGATTGTAGAAAATTACTGAGAGAAGTCTACGGGTTATCAAACGAAGTTGCAGCATCGGTAACCAGACATCTTGAGGAACATTGCATTGATTCATTGCAAATTCCCGATAATCAAAAGCTACTTTTTGAACAAATCTCCAGCGCTGCAGTCCCTACTTTTCTCATCACAACTTGCCGTGGAAGAGCCTTCAATACCGCTCTTGGGTATTTGCTTGGAGGTATTGCTGAGGAAAAGGGAGTATCCATTCTTGAAATGTCGTTTGATGAGAACGGACTCTTGATGAAAACAAGCGCAGAGTTGAAACCATCAGATCTCTATGAAGCATTTAGTTCAGGTAATCACATGGAAATCCTGGATAGATATGTATTGGGTACNCAAATTTTTGCAAAGCGGTTTAGAGAAGTGGCTGGACGTTCAATGATTATTCCAAAACGGATTGGTGCAGATGAGGTAAGCCCTCAACAATTTCAACAGAAAGCAGATGCACTCCTTCAACGACATCGTAACGAGGGAGATAGTTTGTTAATCAGAGAAGCTAAAGAGGAGATATTCAACGGTGATATTGATCTCCAAGGACTCTTGTCATTTCTCGACCAAGTCGACAAACGTGTAGCACGTATCGCTCACATCAAGACACCTATGCCCTCAAAACTTGGTATGAGTCTTTTCATGAGTTCATTTGAAGATCTTCTTTCAATGCGAACTCGGGCATTTCTTATCAAAGATATTGACCCTGAAATTCTCCAAAGAATGCTAGGAACTAGAAGCCTTGCTACAGAACTCAACGAGTCACAATTACAGATATACTACAAANATAAAGTCCCAATTCCCGATAATGCGCAATCCATGTTGCACCTCATGGACCGTGGGGGAGGTCTCAACAGAGATTGGGACCATCCATTGTATGCCGATCGATTAGAGGGTATCAAACATGAAGATATTCGCTCTTGGATTGAAGAGTTGGCAAAGCAAGGTCTCGTAACTAAAATTCGAGGCACAGGTATGAGTGAGTTGGATGACAAATGGTTCTCAACATACATGGCTGAAATTCACGGTACATTGGGCTGCCTTGCCATNAATGGAGGAAAAGAAGCAAAGGACCTCAGAGATATTTACACACAAAACCTCACATTCCAAATTGGAAAATCATTTGATGGTACAACTGTTACAGATTGGTTTGAGCAGCCAATCATCGACCCTCATGAATCGCTTCGTGTGAAAATCATTGAAATGCTTGGAAGCGAAGGTCCACTAACCTCTGAAATTTTTGAAGCAAGATTACCTCTACCTAAACCTCAAATCGAGAAAATATTGTATGAATTAGAGATGAGGAATGTCATCTCGGTTGGGTTTTTCAGACAAACAGAGGATGCTGAATATATCCTTAAAATTGATGAGCACAAAATAACCGGTGGAGAAGAAGAAGTTGTCGAATATCGGAGAATCCAAAATTTGGTCTTAGAAAAATCCTTTACAATCTATCCAGATGCCTACTCGGCTTTCAACGAGCACATCCTGTTTCAAAAACAACAAGAATTGTTGTACAGAGTCAAGGACTTCAGATTTTCAGATTGGGTTGATCTGCAACTCGATAGTGACGTCTTGATGGGAAGGCTTCTGCATAATCGAATCGGTTACAGTACTCTGCAAAATTTACCTATGTTACTTGGTCTTAAACCTAAACCTTGGCTAGGTGAAATGGAAAAGTTGCTATTGGAAAAACTGCCTCATGATGAAAACCTTACACGTCAAGAATGGATTGCAGATTTCCCAAGGGGTGAAGAGTACAAGTCACTCCAACGTGATGTCAAAAACGCTATTTCAAACCTTGAGCGTCAATTGTGTGTTGTCAAGCAGTTTGAAGATGTTGTTGGGAGAAGAAGAAGGCTCAGCTTGTTTCATCGAGTGATTGATGAGTATGAGCCTCTCTCATTCAAAGAATCCCTTTTCGACGTCATTAGAAGAAGCGGNCCTATTCGCGCCTTCACATTGCGATATTATGTTTCAAGAAGTGTCGAAGAATTAGCCCTTGCTCTCAGTGAATTGGAAAGCGAAGGAAAAATCAAGAAAGTCATGGCTTTGGTGCCTGAACCAGAACCATTCTACGTGGTTCCAGAAGAGTTACCATACCTCAACAGACAAACAAGAGAAGACCGTACTCTTAGAATTTTGACACAATCGGATCCATATGTCTCACGATTTATCTGGGAAATCCGTTCCATTCTTGATCGTGGTTGGTATTTGCCTGTTTTCAAAGGGGTGGACCCGATTGGAAAAGTGCTCATGTTCAAGGTGAATGATTATCTCGAAATTAAAGACTTACACATACCGCATGCATATCTTGATGAATTTTGCAAATCGTTCGAATTACTACTCGACAACCACTCCGACCAATTGATTGATGTCGCTATTTTGTCCAATGTAAATGGAGATCCAATATCAGATTTGGATGATGATACAATCAATGCCCTCGAGCAAATTGGGTTCACCAAAACTGGGGAACGAATGATTCGAGGCGGTGTTGTTGACCCTCAGCCAAGAGAAATTGCTGAACGAGCACTGTTCTATGAGCATCACTTGCATCAAGATTCAAGATTAGAAAATGAAATTAAAGCCCTTGAAGAGGTGAATGAAATAAGAGATGATTTTGGACTACGTGGTAGGGCAGAAATATTCAGAGTGGGATTGAAAAATATGGCTAGTGCTCACCTTTTACAACAGGGAATAAACCTGAGAGGCCATCAGGTGTGGGCTTCATACGAACATTTTGCTACACTGCTTGCCATTCGTGGAGAGGAAGCGCCCGAAGATTTACTCGATGTTTGTGATTATTTTACGAACAACTCAGACCCAAATCTTTTCATGGAACGTCATGCTATGAAGAGAGGCGAATTTAGAAAACTCATTCAACCCCTCATCCGTTTAGGNCATATGGTCCAAGATTTCAGAGGAGGGTTTCGTACTGTTATTCCAAATCGTAAGATGGATCGTGTGGAACTTCGAAGAGAATACCTTCGAGACCTAGTTTCTTCGTTCCCAATCATCACAATAAAACAATTCATAAAATTAGCAGGAACTCCATTNAAGCCAGAAGAACTCAAACATATCCTCACGGAATTTGAAGAAGATGGTACGTTGATTAAAGGATTCTTGATACAAGATTTCCATGAAGTATGTTGGGGTAAAAAAGACATGCTCGAAAATGCGAAAAACATCAAACCCATTAGAGACTTTGTCCTTCCTCCCTCAGATCCAATAGCACCTTACTTTTCTGATGTGCTCAAACAAAAGTTCGGATTTGGCTCAGCCTATCTCGTTTTCCGAAATGCAGAGCCAATCGCAGCATTCAAGGCAAATACAAGAAATAAGACCATCGAAATAACAGATTACGAGGGAAGTGAATCAGGTTGGAGAGTGGTTAAAGAATTCGCATGGGAACATCAGATGCCATTGAAATCAGAGGTAAGAATCGCTGGAAAGAAACTAAAGTGACAAAGGTGAATTAATTTCAAAAACTCTGTTCTTATGCAAAGCGTATGACCACTCAACACAACAACAGGTTAATCCTGTTGATAGTGTGTGTATTCATTGGAGCCTTAGTTCCTATTCAGGGCTCAGTTTCTGCCCAGAATGTAGAAGAAATTGAGGTTTTGAGAACAGAGATTAATCCAGCTAATAATCACACATATCATCTATTATCCGCATCTTCATGGTTAGAAGCAGCTGAAGCAGCACGTGGACTTGACGGGTATCTTGTTACTGTAAACAATGCCCAAGAACATGAATGGGTTTTCGAAACATTTGCACGTGGAGATGACCAATATAGACACGTCTGGATTGGATTATCTGATGCAGAGCAAGAAGGAGTTTTCCAATGGCATGATGGCAGCCCATACATCTATAGAAATTGGGCGGCAAGTCAACCTGGACTGGGCGAGGATGAAGATTACGTACACATCACAGGAACAAACATGGGTAGCATCGAAGATAACAAGTGGAATGACCTCGAAAACGATCCTGAGTATTTTTCTGTGTACGGAGTGGTTGAGGTCGGGCCGGGAGCGAATTACAACCTTCGTTTCGATGGCATTGATGATTATGTTGAAGTCGAACATGATGAATCACTGCAATTTAATGATACCATCAAAATTGAAGCAAAAATAAAACTTGAATCAAATGAAGGAAACCAATTCATCGTGATGAAAGGTGATTATGGCTGGGGGTTATACGTTAGGGATGGATTCCTCGCATTCGCAAATGATTACAGTTTAAGTAAACATGAAATCTCCAATATGTCTTTACCTCTCGACACGTGGGTAGATGTTGCCATAGAAGTGAATACTACCNTCGGTTTATTTTTCGTGAATCACTCTCCTTCGGGAAACTTTGACACCAATAACTTGACGATACCTGATGGTAATTTTGGTTCAAATTATTGCTTTGAAAATTCACTTTCATGTGATGAATTGATTATCGGCAAAATGGGAGCATCTTGCGATTGCAATTACTTTAACGGTATGTTAGATGATATTNCAATCTCAAGCTATGATAATCAAGATGGAGATTGGCATGTTGTATCGACTTGGAATTTTGATGAAGGAAAGGCGGACCTAACTTACGACCAAGATTTGAGAGCCGGTACTATTCATGGTGCGCACTGGGTGATGCCGGATGGTTCACTCGTTGGACAAGCTATCCATCTTGAAAACGATGAGAATTACGTACTCGATACAAATCACAATACTAAATATCTCTTTTTTGTTGAACTCCCCGATAATACTGCACACCTTCAGTTATCTGCTTTTAGTGAATTTCGTAGAGGTATGCAGCCCAATTTTGACCTTTACGTAGGCCATGATTCTGTTCCTTCTTCATGGTCTCATGAACATCGATTGACCTCTGGCTGGGGTATTGCTTTTTGGGANACTGATTGGCCGTCTGAAGGAATTTGGTGGTTCGTACTCGAGTCTGAAATGGACCTCCCTGATTTTACAATCAACATCCAGTGGATTACTGCACCTGAACCGCCTCCTTTGAGTGAAATGACTGAATTATTTGATGGTATTTCGGTGCCTGGCGTTGGAGGTAGCGATGGCTCTGATGATACGAATAATCAAGGATGGGATAATGACGCAGGATGGCCATTCATCCAGCCAATTGTACATTACTTCTATGTGAATGTATCAACTCCTCTTGAACAACTCAGTATCAATACATATGGTGGCTCTGGGAATTGTGAACTGTACATCAAGAAAGGTGCCATTCCATTCATTCAAAATGACTTATTCTGGATATTTAATCAACAGTCCAATTCTGATGATAACGAAGATGAACAAAATAAAGATTACCAGAGTTCTCAAAAAGGTGGCCCATACCAAGATGTAACGCTGTATGATGTTGAACCTGACACGTACTATATCGTCGTAAGAGAATTTGGTGATTATGCCAATGGAAATATTATCGCAAACTTATTTGAGGCCCCAAATAACATAAAACCCGAAGAAGCCATTGAATTGTTTGATGGTCAATCACATGGACCAATTGCTGGTCATGATGGCTTGGATCAATTTTTCTATATCATGGTTGATGAAAATATAGAAAGGTTAGTCATAAATCTAGATGATGGGTTTGGAGAAGCGCAATTATTTGTAAAACACGGTACAAGTCCCGACCCGCTCAACCATGACTACAATTCGATTGCACCCGGCCCCTCTGACACGATTGGTTTCAATAACCCCAAACCTGGAAAATGGGTCATTCTCGTCGACACAGAAAGCGTCTTTGCAAATGTCAATATCACTGCATCCTTTGAAGATAAGTACTTATGGGAACCGGTTTTGAANCCTATCGAATTATACAATGGTGAAGTTTTCTCCCCGATTTCAGCCCCAGGGGGCGTGCAAATGGATTTCTTTGTTGAATTAGATCAATCAGAATCAATGCTGACCATCGAAACTTTTGCCGGAAGTGGTGATTTGTTGTTAACCGCATCTGGAATGGTGTCCAGCGGACCGGGTTTCGATGGTGGACCCGATGACCGAAGAAATGGGAGACAAGCCCAAAGTAGTCAAGAAAATAGCATTCTATTTTCTCAAGGCGAGGGGACTGAACATAGCATAAGTTTTTGGAATCCTGCACCTNGGAGATTTGAAATTTCAATGATTATTCTACAAGATATTTCAGGTGTTTCGATCGTTGCAAATTGGGGGGATGATATGAATGATGATAATGTTGATATTGTCAAAGAAGTTATGAGTTGTGAGGATTATGCTTCCAATCTATTCAGCGAGAATGACCAAGATAGAAATGGACTACTTAGCCAATTTGAATGGACAGATTTCATCTACGACCTCGACGGTGATAACCAAATTGACATCAAAGAATTGAAACAAGGTTTGTGTTCTTGCGATTCTGAATTAGAAATCGTATGGTCACAATTTGATCTCGACCGAATCTCTACTCAAGACTTGTCATCTATACCGTGGAGTAATTCCTTTTCCCCAAACGATGCAGATGCTAACATCGATGGTTACATCGACGTAAATGAATATTTAGCAGCGAAAGCAAATTGCGTAGGAACTTATGATGCATTCGATTCGGATGGCGATGGTGTTAGAGATGAATCTGATGCCTTTCCAAATGATCCAAGCGAATCCGTAGACACAGATGGTGACGGAATTGGCGACAATAGTGACATTGCCGCATCAATCCCAAACGACTTGCTTTACGGAGGTTTGGGGATTTTTGGCATCATTCTAGTGATGGCATTATTGGCCATNGCCTATGGCATGCGAAGAGAAAGTGAATCATCACCAATTCAAAACAATATTCACGAGAATATGCCTCCTGAATCGATACTATTCCAACAACAGCAAGAAGATTTTACTGAACCATCTGGGNATTTGATGTTTTCAAGGAATCAAGAGAAGGATGTAGGGAATTTTGATTCTCAGGAAATACGTGAATTCCACGAAACTCTCCAACCAGATGAACAGGAAAAGGTTCCACCCCAGAACCTTATGGGAATGATTGGCGAAGACGGNTCTGAACGTATTGAATGGCCCTTGGGTTCTGGAAACATGTGGGGAAGAGAAAACAGTGATTATTCTTGGGAACGTGTTGATTGATTACGATTCAATCGGAAAGGCTCCATGAGTGTCATGACATGTTTGTGCATCGCAGGAAGAAGTTCAAACATGACCAATGCCATAAGAAACATCGCTCCTAAAGATACAACCCTCGCAGCATAAGCATGGCCAAATTCAAAGACTGTTAGTCCATAGAAATCCCAGTGATCGTAAGTGATATGTAACCAAATGAGCCCCGCATTTCTGAATAAATTAAGAATGTGAATAATCGGAAGTGAAATTAAAAGTGCGCGTACTCTCTTCTTCCAATTGAGATCCAAAACTACGATGGCACCAACAAAAATAATCATCGATTGGATTGCAGTACATGCCAAAATGAAGTTAATTCCAATAAATCCACCATCACNCAGCACTAACTCTGTGTAGAAAGGATATTCCCCCATAGTTTCGGTCATAAACCACTTATTACCTTCCCATTCTGACCATAAAACCGTAGAAGAACCTGTGTCAACATATGTTTCGCCAAGATGTACATCATTAAGACCACATAATCTCAACATGAAACACGATTGCCATGCAACAAACCAAATTGCAAGAACATTCAATATAGGAACATGAGCAATCAGCAAGTATGGAAAACCAGCATAGAAAACGGCTCCTCTGAACCATTTCAAAGCACTTATCTCGACAGATTTTGTTGCCCTTCTTTCCCAAATAAAAATACCAATAGCACCAGGCAGACAAGCAGCTGACATTATGGTGAGAACGAGATCCTCAGCTTCAAGGTAATAGGGAGTATCATTGAAGAAAAAGAATCCTGTTAAGACCCAACCAACGGGTGCTATCCTTTCGATTGAGGAGTTCTTAGTATGCCATGCAAAACCCAACAATATCATGCCCAGCCCGCCAAGTATTGTGGCTAGACCTTTCTCAACGAACACATTGTTTTCAGGTTACAATATGGTATTACTCTTTGCCTCATTTCATTCACTTATGGGGTAAAACTGATTGACATNCTCATTGAGANAGTATCGAAGCCGATGTGGATTGGGCTCGATGATACTGATTCTTTACTTGGTGGATGTACAACTTTCACGTTCCACCAATTAATTTCCGAACTNGATTGTGAAATATTGGAATTAAGACTTGTGAGACTTTATCCATTTGCGCAAAGAAGAACAAGAGGGAACGCTGCTGTAGCTGCAAAAATTATTCCAAGAGAACATACAATCGATGATCTCGATCGAATTTGGAAAGAGATGATTGAACCATTAAGNGGGAGAATCGCTGAGTCCGACCACGACAATCGAAAACAACATCCAAGCGACCCGGGCATGGTTGTCTATCAAAATGAACCTGACCCCGAATTTTATTGGACTGCAGTTCGAAGACAAATAGATTATTTCCCAACACCAATGCGTGCTTGGGGTGGCTGGGGCATGATTGGTGCGGCTGCTGCTTGTGCTTGGCACGGAACAAATGCAACCTATGAATCAATAGCATGGAGAAAAGGTGTACGTGCAGTTGACAGTAATGCATTGATTGAAGTTGATGAAATCGATGGTACGTTTCTTTGTAGAGATCCAAGGCAGAAACAAGGATTACTCGCTCCGAGAGGACCTTGTCCCGTGATGTTTGGGCTTCGTGCATTTACTTTAGATGTCGCTGAGTACGCCACAAAGAAAATAATCTCTGCTCCAGGAACTGCAGAAGTGATAAATTGGCGAATTTTCAAGACAAATCAAGCATCTGGTGACCATCTTAGAATGACTCATAGAGGTAAGGTTGAAGAAATTCTTATTAAAAAAGGAGGGCATGTCATCGTAAAGTTGGAACATGATACCCTCATAGCCTTCGGCGAAACCGGAGAAGTAAAACTCCTTGCCCAATCTCTCGTTAGTGGAGATCATATCCAATACGTGGGACTGAGGTCTTCTGATGGAAGCATTCACTTGGAAGGTTTACGGAAAACGCATTCATATTATCAAGAAAGGCCCTTGTGCGCATGTGGAAAACGAATGAAGTCAATGGGGAAAAATCAGGGAGTAAGATGTCCTTCTTGTAAAATAATCAGCGAAAAGGAATATGAAAGCAAACTTGAACATGATCCTGAATCGAAGTGGTTGATGCCACCTCTCGATGCTCGCAGACACCTCTCGAGGTTGGATTTAAACCAAAATAGTCATGACCTTTGATTTTCTCCCCAAGTCATGTCAACCACAGAAAATGTCGTTTATGGACTCTTATTTTTGACCCTCATTGGCATGGGGTGGTTCATTTATCAGCGTGGTAAAAGAAATATCGAGGTCGCAAAAGAACAAGCAGCACCTAAAATTGCTGGAAGTGATGTGATGGACGGGGGAGCAAAAAACCCCGATCAATTCAATGAACCAGATGAAGATGCCTTACAAGAAATGGCAGATTTATTGGGCGAGGATTTTGAAGATTAAGTTTCGATAAAACCTGCTTCCTCTATTTTGAGTTCCAATTCATCATCAAGAAGCGATAGCGTCCTCAAATCCCCTTCTTTTTTCTTTAGATACCATGTGTCGGTATCTTTGAGATTTCCTCTCTTTTTGATTCCGCCATTTTCCATATCCACACCACCTTTTGAAATGAGTAGTGTTGATATTTTTTTGCGGTTGTCAATAATTTCTTGAGTTTTCTTGACGTTTATTTTTGGCGGTACTCCTGTTTGAGGGCACCACTCATCGATTACGACTAATCGGACATCTGGAAGAACATGCATAGTATCTTGGATTCTCGAATATACTTGTTCAACTGGCCCTCCAAGATTTAATGCGTGAAAACGCGAAGATTCAACTGGATTAAGCCCCTTAAACACATCCGCAAACCGTTGGTTGTCAGGAAAATCATTGCATGCCCAAATTACACGACCACCATCTTCGATGACATGTCTTGCAATCTGCAGTGCCAATGTTGTCCCTCCACAGCGTGATTCAACAACCAAATGGATGGCCTTACCAGCCAAGACTGGTCTAAACATCTCGACACCAGTTAGAATAAACCTGAACTGATTTCATCTTCTTCTTCTTCCTCATTGTCTCCAAGGAGAAGGTTAATCAAATCCAATTTTTCTTGATCCGGGTCGGTTTCTTCAACTTCTGAAGCCGCTTCAGTAAGTGCTGACTTTGATTGTTTCAGGCGAGAAGCCATGGATTGGTGAGCTTCAATACGCCTCGATGCACTCCTATAATCATCTGGTGAGAAATAACCTGCAAAGTTTGGACCATCCATGATTACGATAGCGTCAGGACCTTGTTTGGAAATTTGTGTTAGCGCATCTGCTAAAGGCGTATTTGCTTCAGTGGTAAGCACGTTCGTCCTCATGATTTTTTCAAGTCGTAGTTTAACGACGCTTTTTCCCTCACCGAGTGCTTTGAATATATCTTTTGAAGTTACAACTCCAGCAACACTTCCTGACTTATCTTTCACGAGTATCGCATCATCTGGACTACGTGATAATCGTTCGGAAACCATGCCTACTGTTGTTTTTGGATCAACAATTACATGTTCGTCTGTTATGGACATATCTGAAATGGTTGGGGCCTGCATAATTCTCCGAGAGTACACGAATGCTTAGAGTTTACCAATAGGCAAACCTATGTTCCTGATACCGATAGCCTTGCCATGGGCGATGACAATACGGTCCTAAACAAAGGTGAGCGAATCCCTCGTCGATCCCTCCCTGAATTTGAACATGAAGATGGTGGCTTTATTTTGGCACTCAAAAAACATGGTCTCATCGGCACAGCTCTTGATGATAAAAATCAATATGGACCACACGCTATGATTATTCTGCTCATCATCGTAGCAACCNTTACNGGTAGCCTNCTTTATCTGTTAATGTAGCGGAAGGTCTAATCTCCTTACTCTTAGTCTGGGTTTATGGCGGANACTGNGACCATCACAAAATCCACGGTCTTTTCTGACGAAAAAAGATGGAATATAATGGCCGCACTTTTGGGGACAAATACTGCACTATTACTTGTTCAAACCCTTCAACAAGAAACGAAACCAGAACTTTCGAGAGAAATTGGTTTAACCATTGTAGCAGCTACAATTCCATTCCAAGGCTTGTATTTCCTTTTGTATACCTTTTTACAAGAACAACACTTTCGCTTAGACGAAAACCTTCGTAACCGCTTTCTAAAAGCTCTTACCATGTGCCAAGGTATTGGATATATGTCATTAATCGGTATGACAATTATGTGGTTCAACACTTCAATCTATATGGGTTCAGGCTTTCTAATCTCAACAACAATCGCCATTATTTTCATTAAAATTGTTATGAAAGATGCAAACAAAGTTCAATCATCAGAAACATAGCTTCTTGCTTTCTCGACAGCCATTACTGTTAATTCGATTGATGAACCGATGTGATTTGCTGGCTCGAACATTGACTCTAATTCTTCGATCGAAAAACAGGATGCAATACCGGGATGGCGAGCACAAACATCTAACAATTCTTCACCTGATTGAATGGCTTCAAATGAAGCTGAACGCATTATTTCATGCGCTTCATCACGACTAACACCATGGTCAACCAGCTCAATCATCACTTTTTCAGCCATTACCAAACCCTTCTGGTTAGAAATGTTCTCTCGCATCTTTTCTTCATCCACCCACAAATTTTTCAAAACATCACATGTTTTTTCCATAACATCTTCGCAGAGTGTTGATGCATGAGATAAAGTAAATCTTTCACTGCTTGAATTCGCTAAATCGCGTTCGTGCCATAGAAGTGCATTTTCATATGTTGGAATAATGAATGATCTGACGATTCGTGCTAAACCTGAAGCATTCTCAGACTTGATTGGATTTTTCTTGTGGGCCATCGTAGAGGAGCCAACTTGTTTGGAAACATCAAATCCTTCACCGGCTTCAGAAATCTCAGAACGCTGAAGGTTTCTTACTTCTTGAAGTATTTTTTCGCAAGTACAGGCGACGTTCGCTAACCAACTCACATATTCGATATATCGATCTCTTCCTACGACTTGTGTGGTCACAAGCGGAACTCCAAGGCCAAGATGTGTAAGAATGAGTTCCTGAAGTTCGAGTGCACGTACACCCTGGGCAGCACCTGTACCGACTGCTCCCAAAAATTTCCCTACTGCTATACGGGGTTCAGCCTCTTCCAAACGAATCAAATGGCGGACTAACTCATCCAACCAAACCGCTACCTTGAGACCAAAAGTAATGGGTACTGCTGCTTGACCATGTGTCCTTCCNAACATGACAGTTGNTTTTTCTCTGTCTGCGAGTTCAGCGGTTTGTTTGATTAATTTTTTTAATGAATTTTTGAGCAAAACAATCGAATCTCTCAATTGTAGAGCTACTGCTGTATCTACAATGTCATTTGATGTCGCTCCTAAGTGAATACACCAACCTGCATCTCCAGCAGCCTCAGCCATCGCCTTAGTCAATGCCATGATNTCGTGTTTTGTTTGCGCTTCAATCTCGCTTACTCGCTCCTTTGTTACGTCTTCAGGATTAGAGATTGATTCGATAATTCGATAATCTTCCTCGGTTACTTTACCCATTTGCCAATGTGCCCAGATAAGTGCTCGCTCAACTTCGATTTGCCTTTCATGCCTACCACGTTCAGACCAAATATCTTTGAAATCTTGTGAACCATACCTGTAGTCTAGAGGGCAAAAGGCCATGTCATGCGCTNGGGTTAAGGNACATGAACCTTTTGAGTGTACTTTTGTATTCGAATGTGCCCTCTTTTACCATCAAATACCTTATCCATCTCTAACTCAATCACTCCATCCATGTGTGGTCCTCCAACAACAAGGGTCTCATATTCTCCACCTTCGCCATCGATGTTGAATCGATACTTTTGACTTAATGATTTAAGCTCCTCAAATGAGAACAAATNGAGTTCTTTTCCCAACCAATCTTCGCCTAAACCCTCACAGGCCACACCGCTGATGATAATCTTGAATCCATTTTGAACCATTTGCTCGACATGTTCTCCTGCATTCTGATGCCACAAAGGAGTGAAGGAATGTATCTCTAACTCATGACAAAGGCGCTCGAGTCTTGTACGCTGATAATCTGAACGGAGAGCGCCACACACCAACCCATCTATCTCAAGCGGATTCAATGCGTGATAAAGGTCAACCATATCCTCATTGCTATGGCCAGAAGTTTCGACGGTTATCCATGGGATTCCAGAAATATTGGCCTGATGCTCGACAACATCAACTGTAGGAATTTGAAACATGTGAGAGTCCTCTCCTTGAACGAAAACTGTCACAAGGGCAACTACGTCCCATCCCTTGCACTGCGCCCACCACATTGCTGCTGCAGAGTCTTTTCCTCCGCTAGAGAGTACTGCGACGCGCATGATAGTTCCTGACCGCCAAGGTTGATAAGACCCCGCCAACGAGCATTAATGGGTGTGACCAATGCAACCAAGCGGAAGAGGATATGACCACGGAATTACAACATTTAGTCCAGATGGCCGATTATTTCAAGTTGAATATGCAAGAGAATCCGTAAAAAGAGGTACAACAACTGCAGGTTTAAAATTCAAAGAAGGAGTTGTCCTTGTCTGTGACAAGCGTATCGCAAGCAGACTCATCATCCCAGAAAGCATCGAAAAAATGTTCAAAATCGATGGGCATGTTGGTATTGCAACCAGCGGACTTGTTGCTGATGCAAGACAATTGGTAGCCAGGGCAAGGGTTGAAGCACAAGTGAATAGAATCACTTATGCTGCTAAGGTACCTGTTGACATACTCACAAAGAAGATTTGTGACTTTAAGCAATCTTTCACACAATATGGCGGTTCAAGACCATTTGGAACAGCCCTCCTTATCGGTGGTGTCGATGATGATGGAATACACTTGTATGAAACCGATCCATCTGGCGCATATCAGTCATACCACGCTGGCGCAATTGGTAGCGGCAGAAACACTGTCATCGATTATTTCGAGTCTAATTGGAAAGCCAACATGACACTTAATGCAGCCATGAAATTGGGTCTTGAGGCACTTCGCCATTCGAATGACGAGGAATTAAACAGGAATGCAGTTGAAGTNTCTGTTATTGATGCATCAGGATACCGCGTATTGGACCGAGAGGAAGTCAATAAACAGATAGATAGACTGAAGCCACTCAAGGATTAACATGGTCAGCCTCGATGATGCCGTGTTAGCACGTCTTGAAAAAGGAGGCAAACGCTATGAATTGTTGGTGGATCCTGAGTTAGTAGAACTATTCAAACAAGACCACACCGCCGTTCATTTGGACGAATTTCTGGCCATTGATGCTGTTTTTCATGATGCCCGCNCAGGAGACAGACCATCCGATGAGAACCTCTCTTCCACATTTGGGACGCTTGATATTTCTGAAATAACAAACCAGATATTATCGAAAGGCAATATTCAATTGACTACTGCGCAGAGAAAATCAATGACAGAGGCTAAGNGACAAATGATTATCCATGAATTACAATCATCTGCAGTTGACCCAAAAACAAAATCTCCTCATCCAAGGACTAGGATTGAAAACGCGCTTGACGAATGCCGGTTCAATGTCGATCCCTTCAAATCTGTGGATGTTCAAGTTAAGGAAGTGATTTCGTTACTCAAACCACTCATTCCACTTTCATTTGAGGCCATAAGAATCGCTATTAGGATTCCTGGAAAGCATTACAGCAGCGGGCAAAGGATTGTAAAGTCATACGTGGTAAAAGAAGAATGGCAATCCAACGGTGATTGGGTTTGCATCATCGAAATTCCAGCTGCAAAAAAGGGGAATATAATATCGAGTTTAATGAAGGCTGCCCCCGGTTCTGAGATGAAAGAAATTTAACACGTTTGAATCGCGTGCTTTATCATGGGTCTGCATCTCGGCGAGCCGGAGACAAACAGATGAGCGGAGCAAAGTCAGGCGCCGAGCCGCGCCTCGTGACTCCGGGAGAAGTTATCGAAACTTCTCTGGAGATGCGAAGTGGCGTAGGCATTACCTACGAAAATAATCAGTATATATCCACTCGAATTGGGTGGTTAAGAGAACACAATGGCACGTTGAGTGTCGACCCAATTCAGGGCAGTTACATGCCGAGATCTGGAGATTTAGTAATCGGCTACATAGAAGCAGTAAGAAACAATTTATGGTTTGCAGAAATCAACGGTGCTTTCAATGGATTGCTACCTATGAGTTTGGCTCCTTGGAAAGTCGAATTTGGTGCTGCAAGACAACACATGGACATCGGAGATGTTATCATCGCAAGAGTCCAAGAAGTCGATGAATCTCATTCTGTCGTACTCACAATGAAGGGCGTTGGCTTAAGGAAATTAAAAAACGGATGCGTCGAAAGTATTGGTGTACAATTGCTCGATAAATTTAGAGGACCAAATAACGAACACGTTCGAAATATGGCCTCTATTAGTGATACACGTATNGTGGTTGGAGAAAATGGAAGAATCTGGATTGATGGTGAACCTGAAGGCATTCAATCTGTAAGGGAATTCATTCAATTCACAAAACAATGTGGCCATCATAAAGATTTCATGACTCAATTTCAAGAAAAGATAAACAAAACCAGAGGTGAACAGTAATGGGAGGATATGGAGACGTTAAGTTACTCAACGACGATGGAACGAGATTAGATGGCAGAAAGGTCGACGAAATGCGGGCTGTCGAGATTAAAGCAGGAATATTACCTAACGCAGATGGTTCTGCGTGGGTAAAGCATGGTCTCAATGTAGCCATTTGTGCAGTGTATGGACCAGTAGAAGCACATCCAAGAAAAATTCAANGTCAAGACCGTGCCGTTATTGATGTTCGATACAACATGGCTCCATTCTCTACCAGCGATCGAATTCGACCAGGTTTTAACCGAAGGTCCAGAGAAATTTCGAAAGTTACAGCAGAAGCCCTTGAGAGTGTCGTTTTAGTTGAACGATTTCCTCGTTCAAAAATAAGTGTAGAAATTGAAATTCTTGCTGCTGAGGCAGGGACTCGGTGTGCAGGAATTACTGCAGCATCAGTCGCTTTAGCGGATGCTGGTATTCCGATGAGAGACCTCATTGTTGGTGTTGCAAGCGGAAAAATAGAGGATACTGTGGTGCTGGATTTGGACAAAGCAGAGGATAATTACGGCCAGGCTGATTTGCCTGTTGGAATTTTGCCAACCACTGGTGATTTGGCATTTCTTCAAATGGACGGCGATTTGTCTCCCGACGAATTTAATCTTTGCATGGAATATAATCAAAAAGCAGCCAAGGAGATTCATGAAATTATGATAAAAGCACTAAAAGAAAAATATGAGGAGGGAGCCTGATGGTAGAATTAGTTCCACAGCTTCTTCGTCAAGAACTCGCAGATCTTGCAGCCATAGGGAAAAGAAGAGATGGCCGCAGTCAATGGGAATCTCGCCATATAGATCTTGAAGTTGACTGTCTTTACAACGCAGACGGAAGTGCAAAAGTAACTTGGGGAGATACCATGGTTTACGCCGGCGTGAAATTTGAAATTCGACAACCTTGGCCTGACCGACCNAGTGAAGGATCTCTAATGTGCGGTGCAGAGCTTCGACCTATTGCAGGCAAAAAGTATGAACCAGGTCCACCATCACCTGAATCTATTGAACTTGGGAGAGTTGTCGATAGAGGAATTCGTGAGTCTGGTTGTATTGATCTTGAATCTCTATGTGTTATTCCTGGAGAATCAGTATATGGAGTGATGGTCGATATTCATGTTGTTAATGATTCAGGTAATATCTTTGATGCATCTGCTCTTGCAGCAATTGCGGCTTTGCGAACGACAATCGTTCCAGCTAGCAAGTTTGACACTGGTGAAGACCACCCGTTGAAGATTACAAAAACACCCATTATGTGCTCATTCACAAGAGTTGGCGGCAGATTTGTCATGGATGCAAGTGCTGCAGAAGAATTGGGTGGAGATGAAAGAATCCACATCACTCTTGGCGATGATGGTCACCTGCATTCGCTACAGAAGGGGTTAAAGGGAGTATTCTCGCCCGCAGAATTCGCCGAGATTCTTGAGGTGTCCCAAAATCAATGTGATGTTTTAAGAAAAATGGTTGAATCCGCAGGAGGGAATTAGATGTCAAAACGCACTCAAAAAGCAGGCGCAACTGCTAGGTTTGGAGCACGTTATGGTGTGAGCGTACGACGAAATGCTGGTAAAGCACTCGCTCAGAAAAAGGCAAAGTATACCTGTCCGGTGTGTCAATATCAAAAAGTAAGGCAACAGGCTGTTGGAATTTGGAAGTGTGGAAAATGCGGTCATACTTTCGCAGGGGGTGCTTGGGAACCCTACACAAGAGCAAGCGAAGCTAACTCAAAAATCATCCGTAGATCCATTGAAGGTGCAACCACAGCTGACATGGCATTCATTGCCCAACAAAAAGCAATGGAATATGAGCGTACGATGGATGAAGAGGAATAAGTTTGTGGAAAATCCTACTTAGGATTGAATCAAAGCATGCTCAAGTGTATGCATCAAGCCTCACACCTGAAGAGACGGTCATGGTTAGTGACCAAGCAGCAGAAATTACTCTCCAAGAGCCTCGTGCAAAAGATTTGCGAGCCATGTGGAATACGAGATTGCGCTCTTTGGTAGTTAGCCAAGCAGTCATTGAAGTGATGGATTCTTGAATAATGTCATTGTGGGATGCTCATGTCTGACCAACAGCAGTTACAGATGGTTGTCGCTGAAGTCCAAAATGCACGCCAGCAAGTCGCAGCATTGNCNTCTCAGATAAAGGAAATAGAATTGACACTTGAAGCCATAGGATCTCACCCAGAGGATAAAGCGCTTCACCAACAAAGGGGTGCTGTTTTAATCGAAGTTACTGATAGAGATGCCCTTGTAACTGAACTTACCGATACACTTACTCGAATGAATCAAGCGCTGGAGATGATTAAAGCAAGAGAAGCAGAATTAATCGAAGCGTATGAATCACTCAAGAAAAGTATTGAGGAATAGGCGTGTACGAGAACCTTTCAGCTTGGATTTCCAAGGCTCAAGAAAAGGGACTGGTTCCGGTATTAACGCATAGAAATGGAGACATGGATACCGTCGGTTCTGCCATTGCACTTGCCAGTACAAGTCCTCGATTGATGGCATGTGGGAAGCATTTAGGAAGAACGGCAAAACAACTTGTAGAGAAACTTCATGCTNCATTCAAAATCTTGGGTAATCAAACTCAATGGCCTGAAAACATAGGCGGTTTGATCGTTGTTGATAGTGCGGGGCCAGATCAGGTTGGAATGAACTTACCACAGGACATCCCAATTTGCATTATCGACCATCATGCCACGACAGAGTGGAATCTGGGAGAAGATGATTTTGATGGACGAGTTCCCATGAGGTCCACAACTCAAATCATATTTGAATATCTAAAAAATCAACACCACGAATGTCTTACGGATTCGGTCAGGAAAATGTTGTTAGCAGGTCTAATTACCGATACTGGAAGATTTAGGCATGCAGACAAAGATGCCCTAAGGTGTGCGGCTGAATTGATGGATGGGGCTGAATTTGAGTACCAATCCTTTGTGGAATCAATCGAGAATGTAGTATACAGTTCGTCTGATACGGGGGCCATGTTGTCTGCCTTTAGAAGATCTAAATCGATTGAAGTAGGAGATTTGAGACTTATTCATACTAATTGTGGGACTCTTGAGGGAAGAGTATGCTCTTCATTGATTGGGATTGGCGCTGATGTTGCTATGGCGGTGAGGCATCGAGATCGGACTACACGAATAACGGCTCGAGCATCAAGAAAGGCAACAAAGTCAGGAGTTCATCTTGGAATGATGTTGCAAAAATTAGCCAAAGAAGTGGGTGGAGAAGGCGGTGGTCATGACGGCGCTGCAGGTTGGACAAGCTACCTTGACCCTGTAGCGGCAGAATCTGCATTCATCAATGCCCTTGCTAAGTGGAGGCAGATGGATGAGTAGTGTGTTGTTGGCTTTTCGTGACAGTGAAAGGAACTTAGAAGTCCTTCAACAGATGAGGGATGAGGAAGGATGGGATAGCTGGCTACCGGTCGCTGAATTATCACTCATAGAAATCCCTGAATTCGCAGAATTTATTTCAGAAGAATTGTCCATTTGTGAATTGGCTGTTGTCGAAATCATGAAATTAAAACTCTCTGGAAAATCCTATTTCGAAGAACTTGAAGATGCCCTCAATATTGCAAGGAACCCTGATTCTAGAGATTTGGTACTTGAAGGAAGACTCAGAATGGAAAGAGGATTACATCACTTTGAAGAAGGTGATTTTGACTGTGCTCGCGATGATTTTGATTGGGCGGAAATACGTCTCAAAAGTGTAGCAAAAGCCTCACGGAATCATGATTTATCATTGCTCAACAAGGCAGCATTTCACCAATCAATTGGTGAACCATTCATGGCATTACACACCTACAGCGAAATTGCAAGAGATGCTGGTCATGCAAATGAGACCATTGCGATATCCAGACTCCAAGCAGGAAGAATTCTCATCAACTTTGGCAAAGAATATGATGCCATTCGTAACTTGTTCAATGCCCACATGTATGGAATAAAGGCAGGTTTGATTGATTTAGCAGTCGAAGCAGGTGCGATATTTGTTGAAGTCGCTTGGCCTTATCAAAATGAATCTGCTGAGAGAATGATTAAGCAAACCATGAATGCCAAACCAAAAAGTGCTGGCGACACAGAGCCTTCTATAGAAATACATCCAGAAGATGCTGAGGGAGTTTTCAAGTGGTGCACAGCCCAAGTATTGCGAGATTATGGCGGAAAAGACCGCCCCGATATCCGTGCAATGCTGATGCTATCAAGAACCTGTAATCAAACAGCTTTGTTTGAAAATTTACTCAAGTCACCAATGCTTGTTGAAGATCTACAACTTGCTGAATTGTGTATTGAATTTGTTGAAGAAAAAGAGGACTGGGCATCTAGAATCCTTGAGATTTCTTCTGCTCTAGCACCCATCGACGAAGATCAGTAAGTTCTTGAGGATCCCAATGATTCATGACAGGATTATCTTTCCACCAAGCTACATCGACAACATTTGGGTCATCATAATCAAATTCAGTAATGGTAGATGGAACCTGCATCCACCCTACGTATCCCCGTTCGTAGTAATCCTTGTTCCAAGTTATCACCGAAAGATGGAGACCTGTTTCTTCTTTAACTTCTCTTTCTAAACACTGCAGTGGATTTTCTCCTTGCTCAAGATGTCCACCAGGTAATTCCCAACCTCTCTCTGGATGTTTCACAAGAAGGATAGCATGGTCTTTTTCCCTCGTAATGATGCCGAGGCAAAAATCAGGATTCATGCAATCAATTCCCTTATTTTCTCAATCCATTCCAAAGCCCATTGTTCTCCATTGGCAGCCAATGAACGTGCCATGAAAAACGCCTCACTATATTTTTCATCCTCAACAAGAATTGCAATTTTCTCTTCATCTGAAAGAACTTTATCTGGTGAATGCAATTCATTTTTTGCATCAATTGCAGAGGGTATTCTTGCAAGTTTTTGCATTTTTTCAAGAAATAATTTCCGATCTGAAATCGTTGGTGCCGACCAAGGTTTGAAATCATCTCCGTCCATTTTTCCTTTCATTCGTGAAAGAAAACGGTCTCTCTCAAGCGTATGAGGAAGCAAAACTTGAACGTGGTCATAACAGAGCCATGATTGTGCAATCTCTTTTCGACGTTCATGGAGCCTTCCCAATTGCAACCACAATTCATGATTTTGTGGCCTATGGGCTAGTAGATGAGGAACAAGTGAGATGAATAAATCCTCTTTTCCAGCTTTCAGTAAACGTTCAATTCTTCGACCAAAGATTATGTTTGCTCTTTGGTCGGTAAAATTCAGTGTCCGACATCTTGATGCAAATGTGGTGATTTCATCATCACTCATTTCTTCAAACCAAACATCAGCATCCAGAGGATCATTTAGAAAAATTGCCTCCAATAATTCTTGCCCAGATTCAATTAAATCTGCTTCCTTAATTTGAACGAGTAAATCTGGATCTCTCCCCAATACCTGGAACAAGTCCATCAGCAGGGACTCTAAACCATCTTTGTCGATTCTTTCAACTTTGACCTTAGCAAGACAACGCCAATTCTCTTGGTCAGTAAAATCGTACAAAATAGATTGTCTGGCATTGTGCTCTGCCCACTCAAGGTTCTCATGTTTTCTTTCAACATCTTTTTTGGCTAATTTCATGAACCTTGTGGCTTGAGTTCGATATCGAATGCCCAAGTTACGTCGTGGATGCTGCAGAAGATCAGTCGTGGACATGTTATCCCTACTGGACCGAGATGAAGCCCTCGCGTTCATAACTTAAGGGAATAGTTGCATCGAATCCAACTTTTGAGGTGGTACCATCTTTTGCTCTTGATGGATCGAGACTGCTTCCTTTTTGATTGCTTAGAATAACCGTATCTTTGTCTGGTTGCCATCTCGTAGCCATGGCCCACTCTACTCGAACCGGATCTTCAATATCGATGTCTTCATCTACCACAGTAACCATCTTCATAGAACGATGACCATCGAGAGCAGCATGTATGGCCTTTACCGCATCATTTTCTTGTTGAACTTTTATTTTCACTATCGCCGATAGCCAACCGCATCCACCATGTGTAAGATGGACATCGAGACATTCACAGACCTCTGAAACGGCTTCTTTGATAGTTGGCGCTCTTGGTAAACCCATGAGTGATTTGTGCTCTGCTTCGCCTGGAATGAGTGCATGGAAAATAGGGTTTTCACGGTGATACATTCCATCGATGGCAATAACCGGTTCTTGACGGACATCGTCAACGGTACCAGTGATGTCAACGTATGGGCCCTCGTCATCAAGTTCGGCGGTAATTCGACCCCACATGGCATACTCTGCATCAGCAGGAACATGGACTCCATTTGGCAAGCGGACTAACTTTAGCGGCTTGTTGTGAACTTTTTGATGAAGAGCAGCAGCCACAGTTAGTTCGTCCAAATACTCGTCGAAAGACATGGCTGCTGCAAGTAATACAGTTGGGTCAGGTGCATTCACAATTCCTATCTTTACTTCGTCACCATCTCCCAATGCTTCGTTTGTGATGGTCCTTAAATGTCGAGGGACAAGTCTAGCAACAGTGTGGTTATCATCGCGTAAAAATTGCCGATGAAAACTCATATTCCGGACACCATTTCGCTCGGCGATAATGACACTGGCAGACATGTATCTTCCTCGATCTTAAGGCCAATGATGAGGTATGGGTATTGAATGAAGATTTACCTGTTCTTGTCGCTGCTCCATGACGGCTCCTGATTCAACAATCTCAGGACCGATTGGATTGTTCATGGCCCATCTGAGTAGATCAAGAAATGACTCTGGAGCGATACCCAAAACATTGCATAAACGAGCCCTTGTCAAAAGGTTCAATGCACTACGGTGGCCAGGAGCCTCTTTGATGTTGTTGAACAGGAGTAATTCGTGATTATTGGCCTTGGAAGTTGCAAACATTCCGTGGATTGCTGAAACTTCATCATCCACATGTTTGGCAGAACCTAAGAAATCCCTAAAGGCCATCATGCCAGCCAAAGAAAAGACAGGCTTGAACCTTGGCATGGTTATGTGGCAATGTTCAATCATCGGCACCATCAAATATGAAGTGCAGGTCGCAGACACGCTTCAAGGAGTGTGCATCATGGGACGAGGATTGTTTGGAGGGTCGAAAATGGCCAAAGACCGTCAGCGTGCCCGTTGGTCCGAAAGGAAGTATAAGCAGCGAATGCTCAAGAGCAAAGCAAAGCACGACCCTCTTGCAGGTTCTACGCAAGCCAAAGGTATCGTTGTAGAAAAGGTTGGTATCGAAGCGAAACAGCCAAACTCAGGTATCAGAAAGGCTGTAAAAATTTCTCTCATCAAAAACGGAAACAGATTGACAGCATTCGCTCCTGGAGACGGTGCAATTAACTTCATTGATGAACACGACGAAGTAATGGTTGAGGGAATCGGTGGAAGTAAAGGTCGTTCCTATGGTGACATACCTGGTGTCCGATACAAAGTCATTCAAGTAAATGGCGTATCACTGGACGAAATGGTCAGAGGCCGTAAAGAGAAACCTGTAAGGTGATTTCATGTCTGAGGAAAGCGTCGATGAACAGCCTGAAATTGAAGAGGTCGCACCTATTGCCGGCATTGGTACTTTGGTATTTGGCAAATGGGACGCTTCTGAAGTAACTTGCAGAGATCCTGGAATCAGCCCTTACATCAATCTCTCTACCGTAGGTGTACCTCACACCGGAGGTAGGCACGCAAACTCGTGGTTTGGAAAAGCACGATTATCAGTAGTCGAGCGATTCGTCAACAAACTCATGCGTACAGGAAAGTATACCGGTAAGAAACAAGGCAGTATGAAAGCGTTTGAAACTGCACTTGATGTCATCGCCGAAAGAGTATCAGGTAACCCGCTCCAAGTTTTCGTAGATGCCATTTGTTATGCAGCTCCAATGGAAGAAATTACCAGAATTCGATTCGGGGCCGTATCCCAACCAAAAGCCGTGGATTCATCTCCATCAAGAAGACTTGATGTTGCCCTCGGCAATCTTGCAAAGGGAGCACAACAAGGCACAAAAAAATCCAAGCGTTCACTCACGCAATGCATCGTCACAGAAATCATGAAAGCCAGCGAAGGTGATGTCACATCATTCGCAGTTTCCAAGAAAGAAGAAGTCCAACGTATTGCAGCATCTGCACGATAATACAGATACATTTGTCGTATAGGTCTTCATTGTGTAGTCGGTTTCATAAACCCATTGCCGGTGGCCGGTTCGTTGAGAAGGTGAAGCCATGGGCCGAAAGGAAGACAACATAAAGCGAGCCACTGAAGTAATGCATGAACTCCCACAAATCAGGAATCTATGCATTGCTGCACACATTGACCACGGAAAGACAACACTATCAGACAATTTAATCGCTGGTGCGGGGATGATGTCTGAGGAATTGGCAGGTAAAAGTCGTGTTCTCGATTTTGATGAGCAAGAAAGTGCTCGAGGTATTACAATCAATGCCGCATCTGCTTCAATGGTTCACTCAGTAGAAGGGTCTGACTTTTTGATCAATCTCATCGATACACCCGGTCACGTAGACTTTGGTGGCGACGTTACAAGAGCAATGAGGGCAGTCGATGGCTGTTTCATCCTTGCATGCGCAGTGGAAGGACCTATGCCACAGACTGAAACTGTTGTACGTCAAGCACTAAAAGAAAAAGTAAAGCCAGTTCTTTTCATTAACAAGGTTGACAGACTCATCAATGAACTTCAAGTAACACCAGAAGATATGATGGAGCGATTTAAAGGTACCATTACTAAAGTAAACAGACTCATCAAGCAATTTGCACCTGAAGAAAAAAAGAAAGAGTGGCAAGTGAGCGTAGGAGATGGCACCGTTGCCTTCGGTTCCGCATATCACAACTGGGGAATCACCGTTCCATTTATGCAAAAAACCGGGATTTCTTTCAAAGATATTTTTGAACATTGTCACAACGAACAACAGCGTGAACTTTCCCAAAAGGCTCCCGTTCATCAAGTACTTTTGGACATGGCTGTTACCAAATTACCAGGACCTGTTGAGGCCCAAAAATACAGAATCCCAAATATCTGGCAAGGCGATTTGGAATCTCCAATCGGAAAAGCGATGATTAATTGCGATCCCAAAGGAGATCTTGCAATGATGATCACCAAAATCTGGATGGACCCTCATGCTGGCGAGGTAGCAGTAGGTCGTGTTTATTCCGGTTCTATCAATCAAGGAGAATCTGTTTGGGCTATCGGTGCAAGTAAGGCTGAACGTGTTCAACAAGTGAGTATGATGGTGGGTGGAGATAGGATTACTGTGCCATCTGTGGTTGCTGGAAATATCGCAGCAATTACTGGTATTCGAAGTGCTGCTGCTGGTGTGACCGTCGCTAATGACAAAGAATTCATTCCCTTTGAGGCCATCCGTCACTACTCTGACCCTGTAGTAACGGTCGCTGTGGAACCAAAAAGCATGAAGGATTTGCCTAAATTCCTGGACGCATTGCGCACACTCGCAAAATCCGATGCCTCTTTGCAGGTTATGACAAATCAAGAAACTGGAGAAGCGCTATTGGCAGGAATGGGAGAACTTCACTTGGAAATTACGGTTTACAGGCTTCAAGAAGAACAGAATATCAAAGTTAGTGTATCGCCTCCAATCGTGGTTTATCGAGAAGGAGTCGAGTCCAACAACAAATCCAATCCCTTTGAAGGCAAATCACCAAACAGACACAACCGATTTTACATTGAAGTTGAACCACTATCTCAAGAGGTTATCAAGGGACTTAGAGATGGAAGTATTGGTAGTGGAACCATTCGACCAGGTGACGCAAAAGAGGTCGGACGCAAGTTCGCAGAATTTGGAATGGACAAAGACTTGATGAGAAAAACCTACGCTATCAACGGTACTTGTGTCTTAGTAAATGACACAAAGGGTATCCAGAACTTGCACGAAACAAGAGAACTGATCATTGAAGCATTCAACGAAGTATGCAAGAAAGGACCAATTGCTGATGAACCGGTCATGGGGACAATGGTTCGATTGGTCGATGCAAAACTTCACGAAGATGCGATTCACAGAGGGCCTGCACAAACAATCCCTGCCGTTCGAAATGCAATCAAAGGCGCCATGCTCAGAGCACGAACTGTTTTGATGGAACCAATGCAAAGAACCCACATTTCTGTGCCAAATGACTGGCTTGGACAAGTCACAAGAGAGGTTTCCAACCGAAGAGGCATTATTGAGGACATGCCTGCTGACGGAGAAGTTACAACTGTGATCGGGACTTTACCCGTAGCTGAGACCTTTGGATTTTCCAATGACATCCGTGCTGCAAGTCAAGGTAGAGCGGTTTGGAATTCTGAAAATATTGGATTTGATGTCCTACCGCCGCAACTATTCAACAAGGTCGTCGGCTCAATTAGACAAAGGAAGGGCTTGAAAGAGACTCCTCCAGATGAAGCATATTACAAGGATTGAACTTGAATTTGTTTCAATGGTCAACTTGAGCAGGATAACATCGAGCATCCTGGTCTGTTAAGGGCCCACTCTGGCCTTCGACGAAACCAATCCTTTTCGAAGTCGTGATTTTCACCATATGGGTCCTTGAGAAGATTAGTCAACAACTCAATTTTGGCATAGTCTTCCTTTTCAGCATCATCAATGGCTAGTTGGGCCATCCAATTTCTCAAAACATACTTCGGATTGATGAGATTCATTTTTGCACGATTCTCATCATAAGTATTAGACAGATATTTGTTTAGCCAAATATTCCAATTAACGTGATTAGACGTCTGAACATTATAGAATGCGGGTTCAAGTTGGTGTAATTCAGGCTTTGACAAAGAAGATAACAGCCTAAAAAACATAGTCATGTCGGCCTTATCTTGATACATAAGTTCTACCAATTCCAAAACAAGTTCTTCATCATATTGCTTCAGACCAAGTTTGTTTACCCACATCTTTTCATGTGAAAGAGCCATTTTTTCCTGAGCATCATTGATCTTTTCCTGCAACATCGATCGGTCCTCTACAAGAGGAGAAATGGCTTCAAGCAGCCTTGCTATATTCCACAAAGCAATCCTTGGTTGATGCCCAAAACGATACCTAAGCGTACTGGCATCTGTTGTATTTGGTGTCCAATTAGGGTCAAAATCTTCAATCCAACCATACGGTCCATAATCGATGGTAAGACCATGAATCGACATGTTGTCTGTATTCATAACCCCATGAACAAAGCCAACACGCATCCAATCAATCACCATCTCAACCGTGGTGTCAATAATCTCATCCAACCACATGGATATGCGATTTTTCTCATCCTTAATGTGAGAGAAATGTTCAGAAATAGTGTAATCTACTAAAGATTCTAATGTCTCAAAGTCGCCTCTTGAGGTGTGTATTTGAAAAGAACCAAATCGAATAAAACTAGGGGCAACTCGGCATATGATTGCTCCAGGTTCCATGATTGGATTTCCATCATAGAACATATCTCTCATCACTTTTTGACCTGTCAAATGTAGAGACAAGGCTCGTGTGGTTGGGACACCTAATGCATGCATGGCTTCACTACAGAGAAATTCTCTGATGGAAGATCTCAATACTGCTTTTCCATCTCCACGACGAGAAAAGGCAGTTAGGCCTGAACCTTTCAACTGAAATTCATGATAAACTCCGCTTTGGTTTTTCCCCTCTCCAATTGAGATAGCACGACCATCACCTAATTGTCCTGCCCATTGACCAAATTGATGTCCTCCATAGCAATGTGCAAAAGGTTGCATGCCATTCACAATCTTTTGACCTGCAAATTCCAAGTGACGTGTTTTTTGAATTCCGAACATTGCTGCAACAGAGTCAGTCCAACCGAGAAGAGAAACATTCGCATGCTTTTCTGGTTCAGCACCCACCCAACAAGATTGAACGACTTCTCTTGGTTTGGAATTAACGATAACTTCTCCGGGGGTTGATTGCAAAAATCTTGTTTCCCAATCCATATTTGACTCAACCCTATTCTCTTATTTTCCCAAGAAATAAGATTCAACTCAATCGATTAAGTTGGTAATCTGTCAATTCCCTCAAGGCTTTCATACCAGGAGATAGAGGAAGAGCATCGAGACACTCATGGGCTTTCTTATGGAAATCCTTCGCGAGCGCCATTGCATAATCTATCGATCCAAGTTTATGCAGACTTTCTATACCCTTGGTAATTTTTGCTTCATCAGCTTCATCTTGTAATCCCAATACGTTAAGCAGGTCCTTTTTAGCCTCAGAATCCGGTTGGTTGAGTGCATGAATCACCATTAGGGTTCTTTTGCCCTGGGCGATATCACTACCAGAAGGCTTACCTAAAGTTGTTGAATCAGAAACCACATCAATCAAGTCGTCCATCAATTGAAAACACAATCCCAAATGAAGACCCCAATCACTCATACATTGAACTGTTTCCTCATCACATCCAGCTAAATATGCACCGACCTCAGCACATGTTTGGAACATTACTGCTGTTTTGCCTTGGATCATTTTCAGGTATTCATCTTCTGTAACTTCTCCTTTTAATTCAAATTCAATATCAAGTTGCTGACCTTCTGCAACCTGACGGACCATGCCTCCCAGTCGACGAACAAGAATTGGTAGATCTTCAAGACTGACTCCATCTGCATTAGCAAGACTTTCAAAAGCGATGGCGAGCATTGCATCTCCAGCATTAATTGCAGTAGGTACATCGTATTCAACATGCACAGCATTTCTCCCCCTCCTAATGGGGTCGTCATCCATTATATCATCATGAATGAGTGTAAAGTTGTGGATTGTTTCTATGGCTGCACCAACATCAAGAATTGCTGAATTTGTATCTCCTACCGCTTTAGCAACAAGCCAAGGCAAGGTTGCGCGTAGTCTTTTACCCCCGCCTTGAATCAAATGCATCATCGCTTTTGAGAGCGTAGAATGTGTGTTTGATGTCAAAATCGATTCAATTCTTGATTCAACTTGGGGTTTTACCTCTGCAATGCTCGTATTCAGACCGGCACCATCAGCATATGGAAGCATGTGTGAAATATCTCCCATGTCATGAATCATCTCATCACTTGTTGCTGATTGCTCCCACCAAGAATTATCCATTAGTCGTGCAGCGATTACTCGAAACCATGGCGCAATGATTTCATTTTCATCGATAAGTATCGATTCTAACTCATCTTCGTTAACCCAGCGAACATCTTCAATTTCACTTGGATTAGGATTTATCTCAAGATTACCGTAATATAATAAAACATGATCTACTTCTCTTTCTACCCAGGTCTCGTTCATTCTCGCTGAGTACATGAATCTGGTTACTAATTGAAAATCATCAACTGATATCGCATCAGCATTGACTCCTAATTCTTGAACAAGTTTTCTCACAGCTGCCCTTTTTTCTCCAACACTATCTTCAAGCTCATCATCATACGAAAGAGGATGAGAACAGCATGAGTTTGCCCACACTCCAGGAAAAGTAACTTTATCTTGGGCTCTTTTTTGAATGAGTAATTCTCTATTTGAATTAAAAACAAGGACGCTGAATGCTCGATGTAGAACTCCAGCCTTATGATGAGCCTTGGCTTTGGAGCCTTTACCAATAACCTCGTCTCTTTCATTAACTAAAATAACGGCTTCCTCCATCAATGAGGTTTGATAGTCATCGTTTTGGTCCAAATCATTGAGCAATTCGCTCTCAATCGCTAGTGTTGGGACTTCAGCCGTACCATATTTTACCATCGTACTCACCCTTGCCAATGTTTACCAGTCTTCAATGATTTCCACCGCGAATAATGGTACCCCTCACAGGTAATCCGCGCATGGCAAGACCTAATCGATGAGAGATATCACCATTAATGAAATGAACATCAATACCTGATTGAGCAATACGTATACCGCAAGAAACCTTCAAGCCAATACCTCCCGTAACATCAATCTCATCATGGTGAACAGACTGAAAAGATGAATGCGCAACAAATTCCTCTATTAAATCAATTTCAGTGGCCACATCAGGAGGTCTTGCCAAAATTCCATCAGCGCCTCGCATTGCAAAAACTACTCTCGTCACATTTTTTTCGACTGCATATCTCTCAACGAGATGGTCACCAGAAAGAATTCCGAATTTTTTGGCGTCATTAGTTGGTACAACATCACCATGAACCACTGTAACTGGAGATGCATATGGCAACTCCCCTAAGAATTCAGAACCCGTATTTTGCGCCCACTGGTGTGGATGAAACGACTTTGCGCCAACTGAAGTAATTGAAGCCATCACTAAGGCATTCAAATCCATCATGTCTTTGCGAATTTCCTCAAGTATGAGCATTTGATTTTCATCACCGGAGTACCCTAAATGTATTTGATGTTGCTTTGCCTTGAGATGACCATAAGACCCTGCACCATGAACTAAAATGACATCATTTCCTTCGGCTACATATGTGCTCAGTTCGTTTGCTAATTTGCTCATAATATCTAAATCAGGAGTACATGGTACGGATTTATTCGTAATGAGACCACCACCCCATTTTACGACAACCGTATCTCGCATCAGTATGATGGTGAGTGACTATGTTCAAAGAACTTCCATTTGGTTGAAATGGGATTGGCTACTCCCACTACTATGGGCGAGCAGCCAAATTTGGATGAATTCATCCGTCACTTACAGGCCGAACTTGAATTATCAGAGTCCATTGTCGACCCTGTTGAACAAGAACAACGTCAGTGGCAAATAGAAGCATCACTGCAAGAAGCAATCGCCTTTTCTTCGAGATGGAAACGAATTGCAGAATTAGGAAAGAACCCAATCAAAATTGTAGAATCTATCGTTAAACAAGAACAGCAGAGACGCGTAAACACTTCCGTTGCCTCTCAACTAACCGGTTGTCAAAAGTGCGGAAATCCTCTGGAATCCGATCTTGATTTTTGTTCCTCATGTGGACATATCCAAAAATAGCGGCTTAGAGATTTGACTACTCTTCTTCCCATCTAGAAACAATTTCTTGGATAATTGGATCGTCTTCTTCAACCCTGTAAATGAAAGAAGGTGGCATCTCTTCGCACAAGAAAACGGTCTTTCCTGCTCGCCAAATGGTGGTTCCTTCAGCCACGGCTCGAGCGGTATCAACCTCGATAATTGCTGGTCTGTGATGATGGACATGTCCTGCTTCCATTGCGTTAGCAATGGTTTTGGACAAGTGAATATGCTTTCTGTTACCTGAAATGATACCATACTCCAAATGTGTGCTAACCGTTTCAGGGTCACATGGCCAATACAACTCATCTGGAATATTGTCAGTTGGTAAATCCAATTCTAACTCAATTGAATGACCATAAGTGGCTCGAATCATGTCACCTTCCATTTGGTAACGACCCTTCTCGTCAGTGTCGGCTATTGCATTGAGATGCCAGGGACGGAGCCAGTGGAATCCACGTCGCTTTTCTTGTATTGAGAAGGACAAATCCTTGGCGTTCACCCAGCCATTCAAATCCATATCGACGTTGAATTTTTCTGGTGCGTGGCGCAAAACAAGAGCAAGGATTCTTCCAATGCTGTTCATTTCCCTATCAGCCATGATAAATTTCCCTTCAGCGTTGCATTCAGGGCAATTTGTCCCTCGGAAGTTCCCATGTGTTCGGCATTGACGCAACATCGTAATCGAATGAGCGACTCAGGTTTACTTCTTGAATCCTTGCTGCATGACCGAGATATTGAACACCTTCCTCCTGTTGGGTGGACCATGGTCAACGTCGCGGTTGTCGGTGCAGGACAAACCAAATTCGGAACACATGCCCTTGGTATGAAAGGCATGTGGCATGAAGCATCGCTTGAGGCCATCTCTTCTGTTGATCATGATTTTTCTTTTGATATGGTAGACGAAGCTTACATTGGTTCAACGGCTTTTGGTGGTGGCCAAATCGGTAACACAGCGGCATTGATGACCGAACACAGCGGCATGGTTGGCGTCCCAACAAGAAGGATTGAGAATGCCTGTGCCTCCTCTGGATTTGCATTCAGAGATGCGTGGATGGCCGTCAAAAGTGGAGCAGCAAAAATAGCCATAGCAGGCGGTATTGAGAAAATGAATGATTTAGAATCTGAGAGAAAAAGATTCTGGCTCGGGGTAAGCGGAGATACAGAATGGGAGAGAATGGCAGGGTTGACATTTCCTGCAACATATGCCTTGATGGCAAGAAAATATTTTCATGACTATCAATCGACACATGATGATTTAGTACATATCTCTGTAAAAAATCACAAACATGGATTGTATAATCAAAAAGCACACCTCCAGAAAGAGATAACGTTTGAGAAAGCCGCTAATGGAAAACTTGTTGCTGACCCGCTATCATTGTATGATTGTTGTCCTACCTCTGATGGTGCTTCTTGTGTGATATTGGCTGCTGAGGATGTTGTCCAAAGCCTTACCGATACACCCGTGTGGGTTAATGGAAGCGGTGCAGGTTCAGATTACCTCGCTCTCCATGATCGGAGAAGTATTACCACCCTCGATGCAACAAAATCGGCTGCAAAACAAGCATTCCAAGCATCGGGCTTAGAGGCAAAAGACATCGATATTGCTGAAGTTCACGATTGTTTTACAATCGCTGAGTTACTGGCTGTTGAAGACTTAGGCTTCGTTGATAAGGGAGAAGGAGGCCTATTCTCTCGTGAAAACAGAGGCTTGTTGAACCAAGGTAAACTCACAGTTAATCCAAGTGGCGGATTGAAGGCAAAGGGACATCCGTTAGGTGCAACAGGAACCGGACAAATTGTTGAAATCTTCAATCAATTACGAGGGAATGTTGAATCTCAACGCCAAGTCAGAGATGCTGAATTCGGTCTCACACACAATGTCGGTGGAAGTGTAGCAACTTGTGCAGTACATATTTTTGGGAGGGAAATCATTTGAGTGGTAAATTTGGTATTGCATTTCAAGGACACTTAGTTGATCACTTCGACAATGGTTTCGTGATTTACTCAAAACATTTCGAAAACAATACACCGGTATTCGGACCAGATGTTGACTTCACATGTCTTGTAGCATCTGGCTTACATTATCTCAAAGCTAAAAATCTGTTAATTCATACAGATATTGAAGGTATAGACACGGATGTTATTTCATCAATGGGATTTAATTTTGCATCCAGTCCTCAGCTAGCAGATTACATCATAAATACAACAATGGATGCTTGTGTATCGTTCTCTCCATCTGGAGAAACTTTTCAACCTTCAAGCCCTGGTTCACAAGCAAATATCGAGTTATTAAATGAAATTCAACAAGCCTGGGAAAAAGAGCTTGCTTCTGTATCACAAGGAGCCTTCGTAAGTAGGGAACAATACATTCGGTCCCTCGACCAAAGAATCAATCTCAAGGCACAAAAAGAAGATAATTCCTCCATTTGGCCGATGAATTATCACCAAAATCAAAGTGAAACCACTCAACTTGAACCAAATGGCAAAATTATTTCGTGGACGAAAACGACAGCAGCTGGTTCTCCATCAGAATTTGCGTTTCGTTCACCTATTCTTGGAGGTCTCACAACCGTATTGATTGAGTTTGAAAAAGGTACTATCGGTACTTTTCTTATCGTTGATGATCACCAACATCCGGTTTCAATCAATGATGAGGTGGAACTTGTTATTCGCAGAATTTATGGTCAAGATGGGTGGATTAGATATGGTTTGAAGGCCATTCCATTGAAGGAATGAAAGCCTTCTTAGACTCCTCTCAGCAACGGCATCCATGGCGGGCTTCGGTATACGAGAAGGAAGACGACAGGCCAGAGAGAACTTGGAAGTGCATGAAGAAGGAGATTGCCCACGTTGTGGAGGGGAAGCCCAACCATCATCCATGGACTCATATCTTTCTTGTTCAAGATGTCACTACGAATGGAAAGATCCTAATGCATCAAGTATGAAGAAAGTCAACAGGCCAACGTATCGACAAGATCAAGAATATATTCGACAATTCAATGAAGAGATGGCTTCCGGAGTATTAAGTCAAGTCTTGGGTATTGATAAGGGATTATCTGGAGCTCAAGAGGCAAGCCTCAAGCGCTTGGAAGATAAATGGCTTACTGGAATGAGCGGTCACTTCAATGCTGCTTCAGAGGAAAGAAAGCCGTTAATGATTAGTTTTGATGATGACGACAATCTTGTTGATACGACTGTAGCAAGCATCAGCATCGTTGCCAACGGTTTTGATGGTGGGGAAGAAATAAGAATTGAATTTCCCGGAATCGGTACCGAATTTTACGTATTTGATGAGGCCTCCGAAACCGGTTGGAGAAAGGGACGACAAGCAGAAGATACCGCTCGTTCCATCACACAAGTTATCAATCGTTTCTCATCAATTGTTTATGCGAATCAAGACGGCCCTCACATCCTATTGGAAATGCGTAGTAAAGAACTCGACCCATCTTCACTGGTGGTCTTTGTTGATGACCCAGGTGGCACCGATATCGTGGCAGAGAAGGGTGGTGTAACGATGGACCCCCGTCAGGTCACAATGATTGAGGATTACAAGAATGTCATGCAAATTGTTTTAGAAGATGGAATTATTTCACCTTCAGAAGACCAAATGCTTTGGGCTATGCGCCAACAACTGGGAATTGACGAGCACATGCATGTACAAATCGTTCAAAATTTGTTTGGGGATCACGCACTAAAAGAATGCACAGGGTGTGGGAAAATGGCAGAACTCTACCCAGAGTATGCTGCATGGTATTGCCACGACTGTGAGGCTTGGTGTTAACGCTTCTATAGACAAAGTCTTTCTTAAAGAAATTTCTTTGCTTAGGGATGATTCATAAACGAGAGTTGATTGGAGCAAGTTGGCGAGATTTATGGCTGAAGAAGTACTTTACATCGGTATTGACCTTGGAACGTTCCGTTCTGTTATGGTATCAAGCGACGGACATGAGGAAGAAGAATTGACTGTGATTGGAACTCCAAAAGATCAGATTGCTAAGAATTTCCTCAAGAGAGATGTTCTGTTTGGAGAAGATGCTCTGAAAAACAGATTAGCGCTTAATCTCTTCAGACCTCTCGAACTTGGTGTGATTAAGGACACGCCAGAAGACCGACAATTCATTTCTAATTTTATCAACCATCTCATCTCCTTATCCGATCCAGAAGATTATGACAGAGTCATTGCAGTTATCGGTGCCCCTGCCGAAGCAAGTCACGTCGACAAAACCGCTATTTTTGATGCAGCATCTGGAACTGTCAATGCTGCCATGATTATTTCTGAGCCATTTGCTGTTGCCTATGCTCTTGATATGATTGAGCATACCCTTGTCATTGATATCGGTGCGGGAACTGCTGACTTATGCCGAGTATACGGGACCATTCCAGGTCCTGGAGACCAGATGCATACTGGTCACGCTGGAGATTTCGTTGATGCTCAATTAATTAGAGAGATTCAGAGGAAATACAACGGTGCACAAATAACCAAAGATATGGCAAGACGCTGGAAAGAACAATATTCATTCACATCTGCTGCGGTTCCCGATGACCCGGTCGTTGTGGACTTTTCCATTGAAGGAAAGGCCATGTCATTGGATATCACTGATTGTATGCAAAAAGCATGCGAGTCAATTGTCGATCCAATCGTTGAGAATGTGAAGCTCCTCATCGCTGGTTCCAATCCTGAGTATCATGATCAATTCAGGAGAAACATGATTCTCGCTGGAGGCGGCTCTGGCATCAAAGGACTGGGTGCTTTGATTGAAAGAAGGTTATCAGATATGGGAGATGTAACCGTTCACGTCGTTGACGACCCTGTTCGATTGGGTGCAATGGGTGGATTAAGACTCGCCATGGAAGTACCTGAAGACATGTGGAGTAACCTTACTCTCGCTTCAAGATGAGACTTTATTCATCTTCGCCAGCATCATATCCAAAGGCTTCTGCAGTTTCTTTGCTTACGAGATTTGTACCACATTGTGGACATTTATCCTTTGGTGAAAGTTGCAAGGGGTCAACGGCTAAAATGGCCATACATCCGGGACATGTTGCCAAAATTTCTGATTGCTGTATTCCCGACATTTGCATTTGAGTGCCGAAATATATTGATCGATAATAAGGATGAAAATGAATTCGAACATGTCGTAGAGAACTTAGCGAAGCCCAACCCATGAGGAACATGAACAATAGTCCAGAGATATCACTACTGGCAATGAAAATATATGCGTTAAACAAGGCAAACAATGCGAATAATAGCGAAGCTAATAGAAGAACCATGATTCCGCCTTGGTAAGCCCATGGTCTACGATTTCGATATCCACTCCAAACAAGTAATCCAAGTACAGCTTGTAGAACCCATATCCCAGTGAAGATGTATGTGAGATAGGTTAGGACTAATATATCCACAAAGATAAGTAAATTCTGACGCTGATGCATCGCATCTATAGGATTTTGAGAATTTGGGGTTGACCCAGCTGGAATCAACTCCTCTGCTCGGTTCATGTCCCATCCACCATCCCACATCACATCATGATGTCGGCGATAATCCAAAATCAGATGAGACTTCCGAGGTACATGCGGGATACGGATGTAGCCATTCTTGGCCCCCATCTTGCAGGCAAACATATCCTTCTTGGAGTGAGTGGAGGAATTGCAGCAGTCGATACAATTCGCGTCTGTCGTGAATTACGACGATATGAAGCAGATGTGACTGTTTTCATGACACAATCCGCACAAAAAATCATCTCTCCAGAATCGGTGAAATGGTCCAGTCAAGGCCTTGTCATTACAGATTGGGAGTCAAACTTGGAAGGATTAAAACCATTTGATGCTATTTTGGTCATGCCAGCAACAAGGAACCTCATAGCTTCTATTGTAAATGGCATGATGAATGGACCTCTGCTCATGGCAATTTCCTCTGCCAGGGCGAGGAAAACACCATGCATGATTGTGCCATCTATGCATTTAGACTTAGCTAATGATCCATTAACAAGCAGATTGTGTGACGAACTGTTGCACCAAGGGTTTCATCTTGAGTGGGGACCAATAGAGGAAGGGAAAAGAAAAAACCCAAACGTTCAATTTATTGTGGCTAAATTGTGTCACCTGCTGAACAAAAATAACAATGCAGTTGTCATTACTTTGGGGGCAACAAAATCATCAATCGATGATGTCCGATTTATTCAAAATCGAAGTAGTGGCAAGACTGGATTTGCTATTGCAGAGTATCTTTACCGAGATGGAATGGACGTGACATGTGTGGCTGGGTCAATATCTGTGAATATACCAGATTTCTTACCTCTCGTTATTTTTAGTCCTGATCCAAACGATATGTTGTTAGAACTCAAAGCGTTATCTCATGACCAAATCGATGCTTGGATACATGCAGCAGCGGTTTTGGATTACGTAGTAAAAGATCCAGCGGAAGGGAAATTAGCATCTCAACAAAGTGATATATCCGTTGAGCTGATTCCGACATCAAAGCATCTAGATGAACTTGAGCCCCTTACGAAAAATGCCATTCGTATTGGCTTTAAACTTGAATCCGGCATCAAAACCAAGGATTTAGTTCACAGAGCCATCGCCCAGAATGAAAGAGCAAACCTTAGTGCAACCATCGCAAATCGATTGGAAGATTTGGCAAACAAGGACAAGCCAAGAGGCTATCTTGTGGACCGACACGGAGCACACTTCGTTTTACATACTGAATTTGAGATGTGTCAAGCCATCGCGTCCCTCATCAGGCAGGGATCGTAATGAGACGGTTTTTACTCGTTGGATCACGTGCTCAAAAACAAGGCAAACTCAATCTAAACGATTTAGCGGGTGCAGCAGGTAGACTTGATGTTCTCATACGTGGACTTATGGCAGGACTCCTCACTAGTCACGGTATTCGAGAGAATGTGGAGATTTTTCTCGCATTAAATGGAGGACCCGGGCCACAGAGAATTCTCAAATTTTCTGGAAGTGAAATCAAGGGATTACATGCAAATGCTCGATCTGTCGCTGGAATCATTGGCGAAGTGATATCTGAGCCCATGCCCCCAAAGGGGCGATGGGTACAGAGACGCAATGGCGTTTACGATTCGACGGGTACAGTCGAAGATTTGATGGCATCATTTGACCATTCTTGGGTGCAATTAGATGCTGAGGGCACCCCACTTTGGGAGTATACCAAATCTCAAAAAGAAATAGACTCGATTGGATTCATTTTAGGTGATGATCGATTGTTGGATAAAAAATATGCCATGCCTATTTCTCTTGGAAGTGAATGGCTGCAAGGAAGTGCATGTATTTCCATTTGCCATTTTATCCTTGATATGGGGCCTTCAATTGGAATTGAGCCAAATCGGTAAACCATCCTCAGTGTTCTTCAAAATCCATGCCAAAAGTTGAGGATTTAAATGAAGTGGATGTCCTTGTGGCCAAGAAGCAAGGCATGAGAGGCTAGCAAAGGATTGGTTGACGACATCACAATCCCCACTTTCTACCGGAGTATGATCAATCGAGGCAGCCCCGATAGTGAATGTTGAGGAATTATCATTCCCAATTTTGACCGCATTACGATACCACCTCATGCCTAGACGCGTCGTTTTATACAAGCCATTCCAATGAGGAGGGACATTAAGATTTAGAAACAATTCTCCAGACTGGAATGCCTTTAGAACTAAATTTGAAGGTGTGGATAGAGCATCTTTTCTCTCAATATCTGGCCATGACGAAAGGTATTCTTTACCGGTTCTATTCTCTCTTTCCAAGACATGGGGTGGTTCCAAATCCAAGACTTTCAAACAATTCAGAACTATATTTACCGTTGCTTCAATCGCAATCTCCATACCTTCTGGATCAAAACTTGCCCATGAAGATGCAATCGAAGGCATACCATACAGGCCCGCCTCTTTTGCTGCAGCCACCGTGCCACTATGGTAGACATCTTGACTCAAATTAGGTCCAAGATTGATACCACTTATCAGCATTGAAGGCCTTATTCCTGGCATGAGTTTGTCCAATCCACCATCCAGGGCAGCGATTACTGTATCACAAGGACTACCATCTAGAGAATACACATGGACGAAATCAGAGTTTGAAAACCACTCTTCTTCAAGATCAACACGGTGGGTAAAAGGCAGAGGCTTCATCAGATTTAGTTTCATTCCAGTGGCTGATTGGTTGTCAGAGGGAGCAAAAATAACCACACCCAAATCCTGATCTGCCAATGCTTTACCAAGGCCTAACAATGACTCCGACTCTACGCCATCATCATTGGTCATGAGGACCCATTGTTTGGGCATACTCAGGGACGCTCCCTCCTGAACTTTGATGTTTGTCTCCTCCCAAGATGACAAGAATCATTCCAGTAATCAACAAGGGACCGCCGAGTAGAGTCCAAATCTGAGGAGAAGGAGTATCAAAAAAGACCCAACCAATCAACGAACCTAGGAGAGGCTCGAAGGTTACTGCCACTGAAATGGTCAAGGGTGTAAGATATCTTAGGCAAGCGTTTAGTCCAGTGTGTCCAAAGATACCTGCAAAAATTGCCAGAAGTAGAAACCAGAAGAAGAGGTCAGATTGAATCCATCCGAAGGGCTGGGTTGATTCGCCAAAGATAATCGACATTGGAATGAGTAAAATTGCAGCTATGGCTGTTACTGGGGTTGCATAAAGAAAAAGCGGCATCCAAGGACGTAATATCCTTCCAACGACGATATAACCTACAACTGCGATGGCTCCAGCAAAAGCAAGCATGTCGCCTAGTATAGAAACCGAACCATCAGAGGATACATCGAGAAGAGTAACACATGCTCCAATAAATCCGATGATGGCACCCGATGATTCCAATTTGTTGGGTTTTCTTACAAAGAGCATCAATCCAAAGACAATCACCAAAGGATGAGCAGTTACGAAGAGGAGACTGTGCGTAAGACTTGTTAAATCAAGACTCCAAACCCATGCTCCAAAATGAACTGCTAATGCCATTCCACTGAGTAACAACAACTTCACTGAAGACCATGATTTGCATTTCTCCTTCACTTCTTCAGAACTCTTCGACCACTGCCAAATAGCCATTGGCATAAGCAATAAGGCTGTAATTTGTAATCTCCATGAGGCCCTCATCAAAGGAGGAATTTCATCCAAGTGCTGCAGGATTGCTCCTGCACTCGATACACCGAAAACTGCAACAAGTAAGGTTAACCATACCCATATCGGGGCTTGCTTCACGCTTTAACCTCAGGATTTCACTGGGTCATTGTCATTTTCCGAAGAACCATTCCCAATTACGCCGGCTCTCTTGAATAAGAAGTAGATGATAGCACCTATTGAAACATTGAGCAAGATAAAGCCCGCCATTCGAAGGATATACCAAGACATACTACTGGCAAATTCTGGGCTACTTTCTGATATAAGTGAATCAATAAACGATAATACGCTACTCTCCGTTCCAAAGAAGGCTTCCCCTGTAAGTAAACCAGCGGCTATCATAAACGTACCCAATAAAATCAGTGCTCTTTCTTTCTCAGCAGCGGTTGTGCCCTCTTTTTCTTTGATCGCTTCAATTCTTGGTTTCAACTTCTTCTCTTCCCACTTATCTCGAGCAACGCCTCCGATAAGCATAGGCAAAGTATGAGGCACATCAAGATACATACCGAGCCCGAACGATGTACCCATACCCGTGGCCCATTCTACAAACATACCTAGTAAGAAACCCAGACCTAAGAGATAGAGATCACCTTGACCTTCGGCGAAAATCACAGAGAATGTCGCAAATGCATTCGCCTGTGGCGCAATAAGATCAATGGTCCCGTTCGCAAGTTGTATCGATAAGAAGATTGCAATTCCTGCACCAATAATCGTCCCTGGTACTACTCCCAGAATGTTACCTTTGGATATGTGATACGGGCGGTTACCTATGTACAAACTGTTCTTGTAATCACCAATGACGGTTCCTGACATCGAAATAGCCGAACCAAATACTGTTGTTCCAACCAATCCGAGCAAAACAGCTTCCTCTGTTGTCAATTCAAGGAAACCTTGGAAATTTAGGAATACACCAAGAAGCATCAGAAGGACGATGAATGACGTTCCACTGACGGGTTCAATCCCTGTTTCACCCATGACACGTACTGCAATAGCACCGAGCAAAAAGGTCGTACTTAGCAATACAATAGCAAAAACCAGAGATGCAATGATTGGGAAACCACCTACGACAAAGATAATCATCATTGAGATGAAAGTAAGCGCCATGAATAAGGGAATGTGAGAAAGGGGCCATTCATACCAACCTTTTCCTTCCATAAATTCTTGGCCTCCCTCTCCTTTGAACGCACGGCGAATGTCAGTGAATATTTTCGAAAATGTCTTCCACATCTTCAGAAGACCGAACAAACCTCCACCAACGATTGCCCCAATCGCTATGGTACGGATTGTTTTTGTGAATGCAAGCATTTGCAGCGCCTCACTTCTTCCATTGCTTGAATATTCTTGTATGGGAATATTGGCTTGGGCAATGGCGTCATAGATTGGGAAATTCATTGCAACAGCGAGCGGAACCAAAAATAACCAACCAACAATGGTACCTAGATTAACCAAAAAGGCAACACGAGTTTTCATGAACCACCCTATAGCAAACATCGAGGGAGTGAGTGCTACTCCGATGTATGTATAGGCGAATGGATTGTACCAGGTTTCTGCAGACCAATGAGCGGGGCCTGCTGCCATTCCATCAATGACCTCTGCTGGCTGATGGAATTTACCATGTGAATAAAAAGATGCTAAGCCAAATGTATCGGCAGTACCCATCTCTGCAATCCAATCCATGAGCGCAATTTTCCGCTCCCCAATCCAAATCAAAGGATATTCAATCAGAAATAAACCAATCATTGTGAAGCCAGTCCAAGCACCAATTGTCTTCAAGGAGTCTCTTGCGTGTTTAACCGCACCTGTATTTACATCACTTGAAATATCGAGCATTTTGAGAGTGGCTTCAAAACCCGGTAACGGAAGCGGATCTTCAACAAGCCAAACCCTACGGAATATGATAAAATACATCACACCAAGGAAACCCGCAAACATGCTCGCAACAATGCCAACAAAGGCGAGACGTAAGGCCTCTCCATCTTCAAGAGTGATTAAAGGACCACTCGCTAACTCATATTTTGCATTCGTCGCAAGAAGGAAAATTGCAGGGAATGTGAAAATAAAACCTGTACATGCGTGGGTAGCACCGGTGGTAGCCGATGTGGAGATGTTCACTTCTGATGGCGACCATTTCAATGCCATACCCAATAGATAGGCGATATACCAAGCAGCTGAAATTGCCAATCCTAGTTTAAGACCGATGTAGGCGGTAACTCCACTAAAAATTCCACCAATGGCAACACCGACAAGGACCTTTTTTGTATCCCAATGACTTACTTCAAAGGATTCTTTGAGATTTTTTTCCTCCAGATATTGCTCAAGGACACCCGTATTGAGATTATTATACATCTCATCATCGAGCCAAGTGAGTGTTCCTTTCTCAATGGCTTTGAGTCCTTCAGGAGTCACGGGTTGCCTGTATGCTGACTTTTTGACACCCATCAATCATCCTCCGCAATCTAAATCCAGTTCATGACACTTCATGACCATTTTGCCTAAATCATTCACCCTGGATTTATTCACTCTCTTCTCTGATGGAACGAGCAGGGATGCCACCCCACACAGCATTGTCTGGAACTTCTCTTCTCTTTGGTAAGACAGACCTCGAAGCCAAAGTACTGCGGTTGCCAATTTTTGCACCTGGTCCAACAAATGCTCCACCTCCAATCAATGCACGTTCACCAATCACAACCTTTTCCAACACAATTTTGCCTTGTTCGACAAGATGACCATTAATGACGGCCTCTCCTCCAATGACAGCATTCGAGCCAATGACAATCAAAGAGGGATCATTCAATCGACAAGAATTGATATTCACATTCTGACCAATTTTACATCCTGCCAGTCGATAATAGGTATTACCAAGGAATGATGGCACTGCATGTCTAAGGAACGGCATTGTCGCACGATGTAACTGTCCGCAGATAGCCCAACGAATGGTAGTCAAAGATGCAAGTGGAGCCTCAAGACGGGATGAGAAGCGCAGATGTAGTAAAAATTGTAAACTACCTGACAAAATCAAAAGAGAAATTCCCCAAATCAAAAATCCAAAAGCGCATGCCATCGCTTTAATGGATAAGGTCACTGAAGAATTGGTACCAGTGTATAGATCAGTCATCCAATCATATGAGATAAATGCAGGTATGAGTGGCAATCCCCAAGCTAATACCATCACTCCAATCATAAAGACAGATAGTACAGTCTGAATGAATGAAAACAATTTCACCATTCAGATTACTCCTCATTCAATTTAGCATACGCTCTTGCATCTTCTTCATCTGCCATGCGAATCCCTTCTTCTAAATCGACTTTGGAACATAAGTAAGTACCTACTAATATAATCACTACAATCGAAATGACAGCCATTCTGTCATCAAACATTCCAGCCGCAGCGGCATAGATGAAAGGACCCATCATTGCTGCTGCTTTGCCAATGAAACCAAAGAATCCGAAAAATTCAGTTGTTCTTGATTTTGGAATTAGCATGGTAAACATCGACCTTGATTGAGCCCCTGCGGCTCCCATCACACACCCAACAAGAAACCCGAGGATGATGTATTGCAAACTTACGCTGATCCCCAATGGAGCCCAAACATAGGTTCTCAAGAGAGTTGGCCACCAATCCAAATAACCACCTTGGTCTAAATTCGTGGGGTGTCGGTCTCCAACTTCAGCACTACCATTAATGTCTGAAGGACCACCGAGGAAATGGATTGAAAATCGGTGATCTGAAACATTATCATATGCGCGTATCATACCTCTTGCTTCTTCTTCCGTAAGCGAGTAAACTTCTGATTGAGAGGTTTCATCTTCTTCAGTGAGTGCAGAAAGGCCAAACATCACAATCAATGTAATGAGGAAAATCGCAATCATCCCTTTCCAACCACTTCCTTTTCTTAAAATAAACATCATGGAACCACCCACGCCAAGGGTTGCAACTCCAATCACAAGTAAAGCACTCATCCCTTCGAGATAAGAAAATGCACCACCTGATTCTTTTTCTTCTCCACTAAATTCAACATAGTCTCCAAACGCATCTCTGAAGGCTTTATCTCCCTCAGAATCTGCTGAGACCCAACCGCTCACTTCTTTTCCATAAAGCATGGTCAAATTGTATTGATTTGTTGATTCATCGTATTCGTATTGGAAGTCATAGCGATCATGGTCATCTTTAAGTTCGAGCGGAGCAAAGCCTACGGCTGCGACGGCTGCAAAACAATATATCAACAACGCAAGCATAAGAGAAAATTTTGTCCCTTTTACGTCTGCTAATTTACCAAATGCAATACTCATCGGTACAGCAACAAAATTAACCGTGAGCAATAATGCAATATTCATTACTGGATTGATTCGAAGGACTGATTCCGCAAATGCGCTGGCCATTCCGTTAATTGTATTGACGCCATCATAGAAAAGAAGGTAAGCAATGATGAAAAGAAAGAGAACCCTGAATCTACGAATTTCTTTGAGTGTTTGCCAAACCTGCTTGTAAGCGAATTTCGTTGATTCAACAAAACCAGGATAAGGCATCTCGTTCATGATTTCTGGCTCAGGGGTCTTGAAGAACATCAGAGCACCCCAACCCCACCACCATAAAGCAGAGGTTACGAAAACGACTGCTAGGTTGAAGTTTGAATCCCATGGTGACAACAATAGAACGATAAGATGGAACAAAAGAAGAATAGATCCTCCTAAAAACCCGTATGCATATCCCCAAGATGAAACATGATCCATGGCTTTCTTGGGAGCCAAATATGGCATGAAGGCATAGTAAATGGTGTTTCCACCAGAAAAACCAATCGAACCAAAGACATACATCATTGCGAGTATCATATAAGCCTTCGAGCCAAAGTATGGAGCAGCACCCATGGCAGCGCAAAATATGACGCCTGCTAAGGTGTACCAGAACAATAATTTCTTCTTAATTGGCATACGATCTGCGATTACACCAAGAGCAGGAGCAGTGACTGCAACCATTAACATCGCAATACCATAAATCAATGCATAGAAACCAGCACCACCTTGAGTACCTGTAGCGGTGTTGTACAAATTGGCCATTAAAGCAGGAACGATGACAGTCATTACCGTGAGTGCGTATGCTTGATTGGCCCAGTCGTACCAATACCAACCCTTCAGCGCATCTTGTTCGGCAGGAGTCATGCCCTCAATGAGTTCTTTAGCAGTCATTTCAGAATGTGCAGAACTCGTACTTACTGTTGTGGCCATGATGCCGATTAAAATCAACCACTACTTATCTTTGTGGTGAAATCAATCAAGAAAATCGTGATTAGATGTCACGAAGATATTGGCCTTCAATGGTCTCTTGTGATTTTATATCGTCCAAGAGCTTCCATCCACATGATTTCTTTACCCGCTTCGATGTTAAATTCATCTTCAAGAGGCAAAATCATCATGGAATGATCTCTCATGTTCATTGCATGAACTTCTTGACCTTCGATGTGGGTTACCATAGCTGTTCCTTTTTCAATCAGAGGAACATTAATGGTATCGGTTACAGACCCAACGTGAGAAATTTTCTGGCCTGTAAAAATATCAACAAGCTCTAATCTTGCCTTTGCAGAACCGTGCTTTCCTGGCTTGGATTTCGATATTGAATTAATCTTGTAGGCTTTTTCATCCACACAGCAATATCTTCCAACTTTTAGTGTTCGAATTTCTACTCTTGTTGTTCCAGGCATGTTTGCTCAAAGAAGCCTCAAAGTCCAACTTTATGACCATTGCCCTATCCAATGATTCAAAGATGGCTTTGTACTAATACTGGTAGAATCCTTTACCTGTCTTTCGGCCTAATTCTCCTTTTTCAACCATCTCAACGAGTAGTTTTGCTGGAGCATATTTTTCATTTTTGAAGCCATCATATAAGACATTCATGATATGCAAAACAGTATCATTACCAATCAAATCAGAAAGAGCGAGAGGTCCAATTGGATGATTCATTCCTAGTTTCATAATCCCATCAATAGCCTCAGGTTCAGCAACTCCTTCTTGGAGTGTCAGAATGGCTTCATTAATCATTGGACACAAAATTCTGTTTGAAACAAAACCTGGTGAATCCTGACAAGAAAGGGCTGTTTTGCCCATCTTTTCTGCGGCTTCAACTACCAAGTTTGTCACTTCAGGAGAGGTATGCTCACCGTTGATAATTTCGACTAGCTTCATGATGGGAACTGGATTCATGAAATGCATTCCAATCACTCGATTTGGTCGATTAGTTGTTGACGCAATTTCGTTAATAGAAATGCTTGAAGTATTGGATGCTAATATTGCACTTGGCTTACAAATTTGGTCCAAATTTGAAAAAACTTCAGCCTTGAGTTCTGGAATTTCAGGAATGGCTTCCACCACAAGGTCAACATCTGAAGCACCTTGCATATCAGTTGAGGTTTCAATACGGCTCAATGCTGAATCTGCTTCTTCTTGTGTAATTTTTTCTTTACTCGCCAATTTGGATAATGAAAAATTAATGGTGTCCATTCCTCGTTGGATGAACTCATCTTTCACGTCAATCATCACAACATTATATCCAGATAAGGCTGCAACCTGTGCAATACCATTACCCATTTGCCCTGCGCCGATTACCGCAATTGATTCAATGGTCATGTTCGTTGCAAAACGAGCATGTTGATGAGCATTGGGGTTATGGTAGTCTTGCCCGGATTCGAACCAGGGTCCCCGGGACCAAAACCCGAGATGATGGACCACTACACTACGGGACTCCGGCAGGCCCTCAATGCCGTGGCTCTTGTATTTGACGGGACGGTAAGCCGTCAATATCAAGCCACATTCTTCCTGCCGTGAACTGTGCGGGGCAGACTTGTACTGTTATCGATGGTATTGCTACTTGCCTCTTCATTGTCTTCTTTGGCCCTTGGGGCAACTCCAGACAACAACAACGATATCTCTGAAATCTCAGAGAACGAGCCTAGGGTGCAGGGAGGCCACAATCCATGGATAGAACAGTCACTTATCGATAGGTTCGAAACCGGGCAGAAGAATATTCGTGTCACTGCCATCACTAGCTCTCTTGGGCACTTAGACACGTGGCAGAGGCTGTTCGGAGCCATCGACAGGCAAGCTCCAGCCGGTCCCGGGGAGAGACTCTCCCATCATGAAACGACCTCCACTGGAACTGATCACCGGACCTTTTGGGTCAACTCCTCTCTTTTGCCGAAGCTAATCCATGTTTCAGGAATCGTGGCCTTACTCGATGCAGAGAATTCTCCAGAGCCCTATGGAATCTTACCAATCGAGCCCAGTCCCAATACTGTACGATCCGGAGAGGTACACGGTGCGAATGATGCTTGGGAGATGGGATTCTCGGGGGAAGGGCTGATAGTCGCGGTTGCGGATACGGGGGTCGACTTCGCCCATCCCGATCTGAATGGGACCCAGGCAAGAGTTGGATTCCAGAACTCCTCATACTTCGGCTGGCCTCTGATGTTCGACCACAACAGCATGTATACTTGGATGGTAGATGGAAGGGCCTACCCCCAGGCAAATACTTGGTATGCCGATACATCCACTGTAGATTTCGACAATGACTCGGACGGGATACTCGACGAATCGGGTTTGAACATCACGGGAGTGAACGAATCACTGTCTGGGGAATATCACCTAGGGGAGCATCCTGATTGGCGCCTTCGCGACAGGGCCGGTGGCGACGTCCCGATTCTGGTCGTGGATGACCGACTATCAGGGGTATACGAGACCGTTTGGCCAGACACGGATAGAGACGGTTGGTTCGGCAACGAAACCCCCATGCGACCGGGTGAGGAGACATCTGGTAGGGACACTGATGGGGATGGCCTTTGGGACGTCTCCGCGGGACTCGTATACTGGGTTTCTGACGGAGTTCACGGAGTCCCGTATGGAGGCACATACTCTGCCAGGCATGGCTACTCCGACAGGATCGCAGGACCTGGAAACCTGACTCTTTTCATGCTAGAGTCAGGAACCCATGGAACCCTTTGCGCCAGTGCCGTCTCCGCCCAAGGCGTGGTTGATGATGGCAGAGTACTGGGGATGGCACCAAATGCTACGATTTCCTCAATTGGAAACCACTATTCAGGAGGGCACTCATTGGATGCATGGAGATTCATTGCAGAGGGTTATGATGGAGATCCAAGCACCCCAGACCAACCTCACATAGGGTCCTTCTCTTTCGGGTACTCCTCTGTCGATGACTCTGGAGCCGATGGATATTCCCTATATTTGGATTGGATAACCAGAGTTTACAACTCAAATGCATCGTTCGCCGTAGCAATCGGAAACGGGGGACACGGATTCGGGACCACAAAGGTGCCAGGGGCTGCTCATGGGGTATTCTCAGTGGGCGCGTTCAGTAGTCGCTCCTCAGACTCTTGGGGCCAGAGCGCACCATGGTCAAACAGGGGCCCAAACGCCGTTGGAAGGATGGATCCCGATATCGTAGCAGTCGGTTGGTCGGCAACTGGAGATATGCCGCTCAACAACTACGACAATGCAAACCAGGCATGGACGACATGGGGGGGGACCAGCCTGGCCACACCAGTAGTGGCTGGACTCCTAGCTCTGGTGGAGGAGGCTTGGCTGGAGAACAGGGGCTACCATCCCAAATCCCAGGAGCTCCGTGACTTTGTCCTATCAACCTCGGATGACAGGGGGTACGAGTCCTTTGTCCAGGGAGGCGGATGGATGAATGCCTCTCGCGCGGTCAAGACGCTAGCCGCAGAGAACGGAACCTGGTCCGCATCTCCTGCCCAATGGAACACGGGTTGGTTCCATGGCGAGCATAGGGACGCAAATCTGAATTCCATAGCGCCAGGAGAATCACAGACATTCGATGTCAAATTCGAAAACCCCGGGTCATCAGGACTCCAACTCAATCTGACACCAGTCTCCTTCCAGCCGCTTGCTCACGAGGTCCTAGTCTGGAACAGTACAGGAAACGGATCAGGAGGGGGCGAGAACGACACATGGGACGGACACCAAGGTGATAGGCCGGACTTGCTTATACCCATACACATAACCAACGACTCCTCCCACAGACTCCACCCAGATACAGTGCAATTCAGAGCCAGAGCCACAATCCAGTATGACGCATTCGACGAGGATCTAGACAGGTCTTCAATGGAGCGGGTGTACCTAGAGGTCTTCAGATGGAGCGACCTCGATGGCGATGGCACCTATCACAACGACAGCGACAGCGACGGAATGGTTGATGAGTCAGAGTGGGAGGACTCAGAAGAGCTCGAGGAAGTGACCTACTGGTGGTACCATGGGCCCCAGGCGGAGGTACGAGTGGGCCTCCCATTCGAGGATGCTCGAGATGGACTGCTGCTTGGGGTCTGGAGGCACGATGCGAGTCCTTCTGGACTAGACCCAGTTCGGATTGAGATCGATTGGACTTCCTTCGGAATATCCGATGACGAATGGATATCCACAAGCGAGAACATCGAAATCGAACCGGGCTCCAATCACACGGTGCCCGTCACTGTTTCAGTTCCAGAAGACTCCACACCAGGCCTCCATCAACACGGCATTCTCGTCCGATCGCAATCACTAGGTGATTCAAATAATTCCAGAAGCTGGACCTTGCCGATAGTAACAAACGTCCCATGGGAGGGTCCATTCTCCCTCCTCCCCAACCCCCTAGACGGCAACGTAACCAACCAGACCCTATACACAGAATCATGGATCAGTGGCGCTATGCGATGGGGCTGGAGGCCCGAGAGCGGGGACTGGAGGTTCCTAACAGTCGACTGGCCCGAGGAACTTGGGCCAGACGGGGCGATTATCCTAGATGTTGATTGGGATGACAACCCGTACACGGACATAGATGTGCTATGGCTTACTGAGACGGCTCACGGATACTATGATGATGATCCGGACTCGTATGGGCCTAGC
>PBHM01000008.1 GCA_002719395.1 Methanobacteriota archaeon
GGTACGGAGTATCCATTATCAAGAAAATCATTACCATAAAAACTTGTGTTATCCAATTTTACTATCAAATTAATTTCATCCATGGGGGAAGGGTTTGGCTTACCTAAGTAAGAAAGAGCGATGACCACATCATCTAATTTATTCGGTTTTAACTTCCATTGTTCATTATCACCATCTTGGAGAAAAGGACCCATCATATTTTCACTAGAAGATGGGTTTGATGAAAGATCTTCAACAGTATTTCCGCGAGCAAATAACCACTCTTTCCAATTATCTCTTCGAAATGAATCCCATATCCAAACATGTTCTGAGGTGGAGTTACTTGAAACAAGAGTTGAAAGATCTGGCATGCCAAAACCTTGATGAAAATTTGGAACAGAGTCATTCACACCTTTTGTGCTTATGGCAAGGAGAGAACGGAGTAATGGCCCAGAAGGTGTATTCCCTTCAGTTTCATTTGGGAAATTAATCACTCCTTTTTCAACAAGTTCTTGAATCACAGCCGTTGTACTCGCAGCAAGTGGCGTAGACATCGAAGTACCACTCAATGTTCTTGAACCATTATTGTTTGAATCGAGAATACCATCAGCACTTGCTGACTTGATTTGAGTTCCTGGTGCACTCATAAATATCCCTCTTTCTCCTTCTTCAGTTGGCCCATGAGAACTTGAACCCCATAACTGAGTAGCGCTTGATGCTGCAGCAACGGAAACAACATTTCGTGCATTTGCTGGTTCTAACAACATCTCTCCATTATTTCCTGGGGCGATAAATGCTAATGAATATGGATTTTCAAAACTCCATACATCAACATCATAGGAGCGAGAAGTGTAAGCAGTAGTATCATCTCCCCATGAATTGGAATGAATAACTCCTCCATATTTTGCTAATTCTGAAAATAAGAGATCAATATCTGGTGGACTCCATCCACTTTCGTTAACAATATCTTGAAAAACCAACTTACTCATGTATGAAGGAGCAGTCATTTCGTTTTCTGGTATTAAACCCCCAATATCTTCTATATGGTGACAAACTAAACTTCCAGCAACATGAGTCCCGTGCCTATAGTCAGTGTGCCCAGGCTTATCTCCATCATCGATAGAAATATTTGTGAAAACGATTTTTCTTGATTCATTACCACTACTGTTTATCATTTCTCTAAAACAAGCATGATCACTGTCAATACCACTATCAGCAGTTCCAATAATTACTCCATCACCATTAAATCCACTTTCCCATAATGTTGTATTCAAACCATCTGCGCTTTGTAATAACTTAGCCGCATTCAAATTTCTTGACCCACTCTGTAAGATAGACTCAATCCACATTACCCCTTTCATATCCTCAACCACATCCAGTAGAGATCTCTCAGCAATAATAATCGAAGGTAATCCAACCCCTCTCCATTCTAGATGTCCACCAATAAGGGTAGACAATTTGTTTACAACCTCAAACGGAAGATTAGGCTCTAACAAGATTCTTATATTTTCAAAGTCTTTTGATAAATCGACTTTCAATATTGGACGAATTACATCCTCATCTTGTGCATAATCCCATGCTAGAATAACATCTCTCTCAAGATACCTGAGTGGCACATATCCTTGATTAACCACTTCTGACCAACCTCCCTCTACAATTATTTCACCGCCAAAATTACCTTCAGTTGGTGCATAAATTTCATCAAAGACAGGTGCGAAAAATACCAAAACCAAAGCGATACTTAATCGCATCGAAACTCTCCAAAATATCATTTTGATTGAGTTTATCGTCTCATTGATTTCACCATCGCTTTTAAGAAAGCCACCTAAGTCGGCCATTCATGCAAGCCTATCGTGTGACTGGAATTGCACCATTCGGTAAACAGAGGCAAAAATTTTCGATTGATATACCTGCGAAAAATGCGGAAGAAGCAACACATTTTGCTTATTCAATTCTTGGAAGCAGGCACAATGCCAAACGTAGAAAAATCGAAATTAATTCTGTAAATAAAATAGACCCAGGTAGTTCTTCTGAGCCGAGAATCCGAAGTCAATTCAGAGAAGAAATCGCAAAGTATTCAGGAGCAACTTTCCATGAATTAGACATCGATGGCGATGGCGCCCTATCTAAGGCTGAATTAGATGTAGCTGAAGAAATTTCAGAAGAAGATTTCAAAGAAATGGATGCTGATGGAGACGGCTCCATATCTAAAGATGAATTTGAAGCGGCTGCAGAAAAAGAAGAAGAATAAACTCTTCATATAATACATTCAAGATAGAGAATTCATGCAACCCAAAGAAGAGTTACAAAGATTAGCTCGTTTGGTTGATATGAATAAAAAAAGACTGGATGAGATTGAATTCCAATTAGAACGTTTACAAAATGTTGTGGAGGAACACCAATCAGCCTTACATTCAATCCAAGCTATTTCTTCAAGTAATAAAGGGCACATCCCCATCGGAGCAGGTGTGATGATTCCATTGAATAGTGAGTCCGAACCTTCAACTTTAGTTGATTTGGGAAGTGGAGTATTCGCTGAGAAATCACACGAAGATACCACCCAACTTCTCATAAAACGCTCAAATGAATTAGAAGACCTTCAAAGTAAATTATTGAACGAAAGAGAACAACTAACTCATCTCATTACCACAAATTCGGAAGAATTTGAAAAATTAGCGCAGGTATTCTCCTCTCAACAAGAACAAAACCAATCTGTTGAAAATGAATCAGAGAAAGAACTTCAAAAATCACCACGTAAGCCAAGGCGACGATTTGGATCGGAATTAACACTTGATGACTGAGGGTTAGAATGGGGCTTTTTGACCGTTTCAAAAGAAAAGTTAAACAGGCTGCTGAAGAGGTTGATGTTGACGCTTTATTAGCCGATGAAGAATCTGAAGAAGGCAAAGAAGCCGTTCGTTCAAAAGAAAATATAGAATCTGGGGAACCGGTGGAAGTAGCCGTAGCATCTTCATCAATTATCAACAAAGATGATGATTGGGATGATTGGGATGAGTTAGAGGAAATTACACCTCCTCTGAAAAGAAAAAAGAAATCAAAAAAAGCTGAACCAGTGAAAAAACCAACCCAACCGGCGGGTAGTAAAGTCGATCTTCAAATGATGAGAACAACAACAGGTAGACAGTTGATCGAGGTTAAATCCTCTCCAAAAGGCTCGCTTGGTGCTACTGAATCTGATAGCGGCATCGCTATGGATTTTGGAGGAGGCGTTGTTGAATCTGGGGGCAAAATCATAAAACAAAGTACTCAGTTAGATAATTTCATTGAGGAATTAGAATGGATTCTTTTGGAATCTGATGTTTCTTCTGATGCCGTGAGTAATGTAATTTCAGCGTTAAAAGGAGGACTTATCGGTCAACGACTACGAAGAGGTGCAGATATCACAAAAGTGATTGAAGCAAGCCTTAAGCGAGCTATAGGCTCATTACTTTCTGCAGGTTATTGGGATTTTGATGATACAATTCAACATTATATTGATGAAGAAGATTTACCCATTGTGATTATGTTTGTTGGTGTTAATGGAACTGGAAAAACAACATCAGTGGCGAAGGTAGCTCACCGATTATTAGGTTCCGGATATTCAGTATTGGCAGCAGCAGCAGATACATTTAGGGCAGGAGCGATTGAACAATTAGAAACGCACTGCGAACGACTTGGGATTCGCTGTGTTTCAAGCCAAAGAGGGGGCGATTCCGCAGCGATTGCTCGAGACGCAATCGATTCTGCAAAAGCGAAGGGTATTGATGTTGTTTTAGTAGATACAGCAGGTCGAATGCAGAATAAGGTGAATCTAATGAATGAATTAGAAAAAGTAAGGCGAGTAGTGAATCCACATCTTACATTATTTGTTGGTGATGCACTTGCAGGTAATGATGCGGTTGACCAGGCCAGAAGTTTCCAAAAACAATTACAATTTGATGGAGCAATACTCACAAAAATGGATACTGATGCAAAGGGAGGAGCAGGATTATCTGTGGCTTTTGCAACAGGGAAACCGATTGTTTTGATTGGTAATGGACAAGAGTATGAGAATTTAGAACAATTTGATCCAGATTGGTTATTACATCAATTATTTGAGTGATCTTTTATTCATTGTAATTTTTCTCATCCGACAGGTACATGAATCATAGAGGTATGCCAAGCCCAATGAGTGAAATATTTTCTGATGATGACTCAGCGAGGCTTTTTCAACTCATCCATATGTTCCAACGCAGTGCATTGGTAAATATGGGATTAATGCCCGATATTGAAGGCAAAATTATTTACAATTTACCAGAATCTAAAGAAGCCATAGATTTACTCTGCATGCTTCAAAAGAAAACGAAAGGTAATATTACTGACATCGAGCAAAAAATGCTTAATGGCATAATTTCAGAAATACAATTACAATTTATCTCAGCTCCAAAGCGACGAAAGGAACATCAAGAGTTTTTGGCCGAATCAAAAATGGTTGAAGAATCCTTTTCAGACCCTAAACATGGACCATCGGAAACCATTATCTCTGAAGAAGAATAAGATAATCCACGTCAATCTTCCGGTTATTTGATGAAGCATGAAAATCACAGGAGAATGAATCGCATGGTCCGAGTGAGTGAGGTGGATGATAGCGAAGCACCTACCGTGCTAATCGTTGATAACAATCAAATGACACTCCATCGTCTTAAACAAATATTTCACCAGAGAGATTTTCTCGTGGAGGTTTGTGAGGATGGAGATAAAGCCGTTGATGAATATATTCGCCTCGACCCTGAATTGGTAATTCTTTCTTTGGATATTCCTTCTTTAGATGGACACATTGCGGCTCTAGAAATGAGGGAGCATGGAGGGGATTGCCGAATAGTAATTACAGCACCTAAGCGATTGTCATCAATTGCGAAGGATGCTGCATTTTCAGCTGGTGCAGTTGCATGCTTAGAAAAACCACTAACATCATCTTCCTTTGATGTAGTCTGGAATGACATTCTTGGGAAAGTACCAGATGCACCTGGATTAGCAGACCTCGACTCCCTTTATCCAGAAGATAAAATCCAAGAAATCGTTGTTGAAGAGGATATGCCAGAATTACCCTCTCTGCCGGCACCTATGATCGCACCAATATCTCTTGAAGTACCCGTCCAAACAGATGAAAAATCAAAAAGTCGCTTGATCCCCATCCTCATTTTTGTAGCAGTTATCTCTGCTTCTCTTGGATGGTATTTTTTGAATAGCTAAAGTCAATTTAGACTTAAATTAACCAGATTCATTGTTGAGGACGTTGTAGGATTTGGGAAAGGGGCAGAAGAACAATTTCCCCATTCGCTAATCTCACCGGCACTAATTGTTGGGTTGGCATGGGTATTGATGTAGACAATTCAACTCTTGAACCTAGAGGTGCTCGAATGACCTCAGAAATATGGTATGCCGAAGAAGAAAGAAGTCGGACATCACCACTTTTGAGCCTTTTATCAAGTGATATTGATTGTCGCACACACCATGAAACCCAGACAATAAAGATGAAAATAAATCCAATTGCAATGACCCACATATTGTTACGCTCTATCAACTAATGCTTGCCATGATTTTTCAGCATATGTTTTTGCAGAATCTGCAGGGTTTTCTGATTGATGGACACCGCTCCCGACAATAATACAATCAGAACCTGCTATTATTGCATCGTAAGGGTCACCATAACGCTGTCCCATTTCTCCATCACCGGTTGAGATATTTATTCCCGGTGTCCAGATCATTTTCTCCTCACCAACCTTTTGCCTTAATTTTTTGATTTCCTTCACATCAGAACCATTTCCAATATATCCAAAAACCCCCTCATGGTGTTTTGAAAGTTGGATGACTTGGTCCGTATATTGGTCATTGAGAAGATTTCCTCTACTCGACATTTGGGCCAGGAGCAAAACACCACCAGCTCGGGCAGACTCTTTCCATGCTGATTGAATACCTGTGATAATATCAGGCCCGCTGATAAGATGAGCAGTAACTAAATCACTCCAGGATTGAATGTCGTAAATTCCTCCCATTTGCTTCTTTGAAATTTTTCCAATATCAGCAAATTTCCGATCTTCAAAAATCAACAAATCCAACTCCCCCGCTTCATGACAAAACGCTTTCCATGTATCTTTGTCCCAATCCAAAATTAAATCCACATGCGTTTTTAGTGCAGCGATATAAGGCCCCACTTCCTTAAGCAATTGAAATAAATCATTCATCTTATATCTATCAGCAGCGAGACAAACTGCACTTTTTTTTCGACAGACAACTTCCATGTATTTTTTGAGAATTGGTGATGAATCTGAAGCCCAACGCCTTTTCCAAATCTGCTTTGGCTCCATAATCTTAGCCAGTGAGTGCTACCAATCATAGTTTTTGGATAAATCACAAACCGTTTATGCAACCAATATTTCCCACATACATGGTCAGAGGGTTCGGTAAACAATCCATCTTCTTGACCTTCTTAATTTTGAGCCCTTTCCTTTCAGGATGTTTTGGTTCACCAGAATCTTTAGAGATTGAAGAAGAATCAGTTTATCCAGACATATATCAACGACATACAATGGATTGGAACTGGACAGGATCCTATTCGATGGTTCTTTCCCTAGGCCCTCATACTGCATTACCAGTACAAGAGGCAACCATTGATGTTGATACATCAGGAACTTGGGACGGCGGCCCTGATTCTGCGGAAGTACATTTGTCATATTGGCTTCCTTCAAATACTGAGGTTGGAGAAAAAGTACCCGTTATCGCGGTTGTAAGTCCTTACTTTTCTTATGGTCAACCAGGAAGTGAGTCAAGTCCCACCAACATTGTGAGTGCTGGACGCGGGGAATTCATTTATGACAATTTCATTCCTCATGGTTACGCACTTGCTCAAGTTGCTGTATTTGCGACTGAATTGAGTACTGGGTGTTTTGATTACCGCGGAGATGGAGAAGGATTAGGCATTCATTCAGCAGTAGAGTGGTTAGGAACCCAAGATTGGAGTAATGGTAATGTTGCAATTTATGGTAAATCGTATGAAGGCGCCACCGCTTGGGAAGCAGCAGCTCAAGGTAGTGAACACCTCAAGACCATAGTTCCGATTTCAGGGACCACAGCTCTTGGCCCTCTTCTCTACAAAAACGGCAGTGCTGAGGCACGAAGTCAAGTAATGCATTCAAATTACGGGGGTTCAATTCTTGATTATGATAATGATGATTTGGATAATATGTGTGGAGATGTATTGGAAGGTTTTCTCGCAGGGCCAACTAGGTACGGACTTGGAGAACTCGATCCTTACATGGATAATTATTACGATGAGAGAAGCCATATTGACAAAGCACTAGGTCTGTATAATGGTAGTATATATTGGGTACAGGGTTTACAAGATTGGAACGTCGACCCACATCAAGTATTTGGAGGCCCTCCGGGAATAAACTGGTATCAGGCTTACATTGATGAAGGCTATGAAGTCGCAGGAATGATTGGCCAATGGGAGCACAATTATCCAGATCAATGGTCAAAACATAACGCACAAGATTCAGGTTATGGGGGCGAGGCAATCCAAAATATGACTCGGTGGGATTGGGCACAAGATTTGTTTGAATGGATGGAATATTACCTCAAAGGCATTGGCCCCAAACCCAACCTTCATGCCCAAATACAAAGGAATGATGGAGAATGGCGGATTGAAGAAACATGGCCACCAGCCGATGTGTTCAGACAATCAATCGACCTGTCAAGTTGTGAAAGTGATGGCACGTTCGCAGGAGGCGGCGCCCCAGTTGTTGGAGGTGGCCAAACGATCACCATCGATTGCCCTTCACTAAGCGCGAGCGCATTACATATTGCTGGGCTAGCAACGATTCACTTAACAGCAGTTCCTACATTTAATGGCGGACAAATTTTTGTAGAAATGCAAGATGGAGAAACTGGGTTGCGACTTGGTCACGCAACAATGGATATTCGTTATCATGCAGGAGGGTATGATGCACAAACAGTGATACCAGGCGAAGCAATCACTATGCTCATGGAATTCCAAGCAATCGATGCAATTTTACCCGCAGGTCATGGTATTCGTTTCGTTCTTTCAGACCAAGGTGAAGATTATCTGGCTCCAGCATGTGGAAATACATGTACAATACACGTTATTTCCAGTAGTTCAACTGCAGAATTACCCTTAGTTGATAGAAGCGACTCGAATATATTAATCACTCCACAATCACAAGAAGCGGCAAATAACCAATAAGACGCCGATTTCATGAACCTGAGCATATTGGATTGGACATGGCTGCAATAGTCCCTATGGCCCGCCCAATCTGGACTGAGGAAATGAGGAAAGAAGCCATAGAAACCCTTGATTCAGGAATCTGGGTAAAAGGACCTAAAAATCGATTATTTTCAGATAACTTCGCAAAATATTGTAAGGCAAGTGCAGCCATACCATGCTCAAGTGGATCAACAGCACTATATGTTGCACTTAGGCTACTTGGAATCGGGCCTGGTGATGAGGTAATCCTTCCTTCCTTCACCTTTATCGCAACCGCCACATCTGTATCTCTTACGGGCGCAAAACCAGTTTTTGCAGATGTTGAAACTGAGTATTGGTGTCTCTGCCCCCATGACACACGCCTTCGAATTAATGAGAAAACTAAAGCAATCCTTGGAGTTCATCTTTTTGGTCAGGCCTACCATCCAAAATTGATTGAATTAGCACAGAAATTTGGCATACCAATCATTGAAGATGCAGCGCAAGCACATGGTACAGAATTGATGGAAAATGGCACGCTAATGAAGGCAGGGACTCTTGGCGACATCGGTTGTTTTTCCTTTTTCCCTACAAAGAATATGGCTGTTGGAGGAGAGGGTGGTATGATCACCACAAATAATGTTGAACTTGGAAAGAGACTACATACGATTGTCAATCATGGTAGAGACGGTTCCCTGATTTCCCAAGAACTTGGAACTAATTTACGTATGTCAGAAGCAATGGCTGCAATAGGTAATATTCAATTGAAATATTTGGATGAATGGTTAATGAGAAGGGCAGAAATTGCTGGAAAATACTTACTCGCTTTAGATCAACATCCTGATATAATCGCACCCAAAGTTAGAGATGATTCAAAACACAGTTGGCATCAATTTTGTATTTTAGCTCAAAACCCTTCGAAAATTCTAGAATATTTTGAGAATCAAGGCATATCAGCACGAAGAATTTACCAACAACCATGCCATTTACACACCGTGTATACAACCCATGAACAGTACCAAGAAAAATTTCCAGTTACAGACGCCCTTTCTCAAAGTATGATTTCTATCCCAGTTCATCATGGATTGTATGATAATGAAGTAGAGAAGATTGTTATTGCCCTTTCTAATCTTTAACCAATTAGAAAATACGCTAATCCGATTCAGATCGCCGAAGACGAATGACCCCTACTACGACAACACCAATGAATAATATCGCAAGAATATTCGAAATGATGACGGCAAATGAATCAATCAAAACACCGTATACTAACCATAAACTCAAAGCAATAAGGATGATACTTAANGTGGGTAATGAAATACCATCATGCCTTTTATNAAACCACACTTTCTGAATTTGGGGAAGCCATGCAATNATACCAAGTAGGCCAGCAGCCAAACCNATCCATTCAGTATTATTCACCGGGATTCACGCCCCATGGTTTCGGACGTTTTGATAGTTCGATTTTNAAAAGATAAGACAGATTAATNTCCCTTGGTTCACTTTCCCCTACAACGTGCATGTAAATTGAAGGCTGACCAATAAAATCTCGTCTCAATTGCGGTATTTCTCCTTGAACTTCTAGGGTAGAATTTACCCCAGTAATCAAATGATAGAATTTATTTCNATGAGAAATATTGAGTGTTTTTAAATNATTAATTTCTTCCATCCAGTCATCCAAATCTAGTCCAATGGTCATGATATCTCCATTGAGACTCATACCTCCATGAAAATGTATTGAATCCCACGTGCCAAAACCCTCCAAAGTCTCTACGAGCAAATCTTCTGGCTTGTTTAAATCCTTATCTTCAAGGTATTTTATCAAATCAATTTCATTCATAATCATCAAATGCTTTGGTGCATTATTGATGACTAGATTCTTGTTTGAGAGCACAATGATTACCTTTGGGTCAACGATTTCCTCATTTGTTCTCTCTTTGTGAATGGTTTGAATGAGGTTCATTTTTCGTTCTGTCCAAGCGTGTATGTCTCCATGATCAATTATTCTCCCGCTTCTCTGCGTTTGTAGAAAGCACCCATTTTCGAAATTTAATTCTCCAGACCAATGTTTTTGCTCGACAAATAAAGTCTCTTCTTTTCCCGCAATCACCATATCGATTTCTCTTCTCCCGTTATTCTCCAAATCAGGAATCCGAAGACCATCCCATACGTTTGCATCCCCGGATACACTTCGAACCAATCGACCAAGTCTAACTTCAGCCATACCTCCTCCAACACGGTGACCTGCAGGCTCGAATTGTTTCCTTCGAGCAATCCAATCTGCTAAACGACCCATCTTTTCACCGGAGTAATTTGTCTACTGATGAGACAATAATATCAATTTCATGACNATCATTCAAATCCTCAAGTGTCGCCTCTCCTGATAAAACCAATATACTGACAACTTTTGCTTGTTTTGCCATTTCCATATCAGTGTATATACGATCACCTACCATTGCACATTCTTCTGGCTGTAAACCGAGNGATTCTATTTTGTGGAGNATCATTCCAGGGTTCGGCTTTCCACAGATATGCATGGGTTTCTTTCCAGTGGTTTTTTCAAATAAAGCAAGGAAAGCACCTACGTCGGGTAGGCCCCCATCTGGTGATGGGCAGACCATATCTGGATGACTGGCAATCAAAGGTATGNCTTGGTGAAGAAAAATACTTGCTTTCACGAGTTTTTCATATGTTAATTCCGTATCATAACCTACTACGACTAATTCAGGGTTATCTGACTCAGTTTCTATGTTTTGAGCATGAAGCATGGATTTCATACCCCCGGTTCCTACAACATAAGTCTTAGAATAATTATGTTGGCCGAGATAAGCGATGAGGTCATGTGTTGAGAGGAGAACATCGTCAGGCGTTGCATCAATACCTAAACGTTGTAGTTTCTCTAGGTATTCGTTCACAGATTTGCTGGAATTATTCGATAAAAAATAANACGCAATCCCCCTCTCTCTACAGCGTTCAAGAAATGGAAGAGCACCATCAATGAGTCCGTCACCAAGATAAATCGTACCATCTAAATCAAGAAAAATAGCCTTTACATTTTCCAACTGAGGACTGACTTTCACCTTTGGCATGGGTGTAGACAATTCGACCAGTCAAATGTGCATTACGGATGATTAGAANAAGAGTGTTTTGATCAAAAACCACTTGGAGTGTAAGTTTTCTTGAGCCTCCTTACTCGCAATCATTTCAGTCATCATTTCTTGTAATTTTGGCTTCTTATCGGCTTTCTTAATGAACCAATTAAGCAACCAACCACGTCTCGACATACGTTGCATTTTGTATGAATTTGTTAATTCGGGACCCAATAAACTCCAAATCTCTTTTTGGTATTCATCACCACCTCGATTTTCAAGGATGTGTTTACAAGCGACTTCAGCACTTAACAGCGCGTTTCCTACACCTTCCCCGCTAAATGGATCGACTAAACTTGCAGCATCACCAACCAATAAACACCCTTCTGCATGCATAATTCTTGGTTGGCTTTCTTCTTTTTTTCTCGGACTACCAAAAGGTAACTGCCAGCCTTTTTCACTTCCGGGAACCAACGATGCATTTTCAAATCGTTCTTTGAAAATCCGATGGTTTTCTATAACATCTTTTTGCATCGCTTTNAATTTTTTATTTTGCTTATTTAATTCTGAAATAACCATACCAATGCCGACATTTACCATCCCATTACCCAACGGGAATAACCAGAAATATCCTGGAATTACACTATCAACGAAATGAATTTCTATATCACCGGCATCTCCTTCACAACCCTTTACTCCAGTCCAATATTCTCTGTACCCTCCGCAATAGTGCGATAGGTTCACCATTTCTTTTCCATGGACATTTTTTACNACGGTTTTTGCAACAGGGCACAAATAACCTCCTGCGCCGATGGTCCAATCTGAATGATAATCATACATCGTACCTNTTCGACCACCAATTCTACACGATACGCCGGTAATTCGCTTTTTGTCAACAAAAACCTCTCTCACGTCTGCGCCTTGTATAACTGCGCCTCCAGCATTCCGAACAATTTCAGAACAACGTCGAAATAATAACCAATCAAATTGTTTTCGCGGTAAGGCGTATCCCGCTTCCAATCGTTGAACATCTTCTTCAGGGAGAGGTACGTTTACGTGGACCCCATTCGGGCTTGAAAACGTGATACCAGTAACTCGAAAATGTGGTGTTGTTTCGAGTTCTTCTTTCACACCAAGCGCTCTTACATGACTGAGAGANTTTCCTCCTACAGCATCTCCGCAAATTTTGTCCCTTGGCCAAATTTCCTTCTCGATCAATAGTACTCTCTTCCCTGCTTGTGCCAGATATCCAGCCGCTGCGGCCCCTCCTGGCCCTCCTCCAACAACGATTACATCGAAACGACTCTCACTATCAGGAATTGGGCCAGTATCAATAGGCGCATCCCAAAATTGGCTCTCTGCCATGTCGCGCCATANCCATCAAGCAAATGAGAATTATCACCAACAAAATCAAATCAATGATGACATAGACAGATTATGGTTGGTCGCCGACAAGCCGGTATGGCGCTTTTGTTGGTGACGCTTTTATGGGGAGGCACTTTTGTTTGGATGAAACAAGCATTGAATGCCGCCCAATCATTTACACAAACATATAACGCTTCAAGTGTTGTTGGGATAATGGTTGGATTTAGGTTTCTACTTGCAGCATTTATTCTACTCACAGTTTCTTCTACTGCTCGCCAATCTCTCTCATCAAAACATGATTGGACAGGTTCAATTTGGCTTGGTATTGCCATGCTATTGGGCTATGGAATACAAATGGTGGGCTTAGAATCTATTTCTCCCTCTGTTTCTGCATTTTTAACNTCATTNTATGTTGTTTTTACAGCATTGCTAAGTGTAAAAATCACTGAGAAAAAAATGAATCGGGTTTTCATTCTTGGGGTCCTATCAGCGACTTTTGGAGCTGGCTTTATTGACGGACCGCCTCAACTTGTTTGGGGNTGGGGTGAAGTTCTTACNGTAATTTCTGCATTATTTTTTGCGATACACATTATTCTTACCGACATTGCCACTAAACGATTGAATCCCATTGCAGTAAGTCAAATTTCATTCATCATTGTCGGTATTGGTGCATTAGGGTTTGGATTAATTTCAGCAGGGGAAATATCGATACTACAATTAATTCTCCACGATGGAGTTTTGTTACCGCTCCTGTTGTTGAGTTTATTTGGAACACTCATTTGTCTACTTGTCCTGAATTTTTTTCAGAAACACTTCCATCCAACCCATGCTGCAATTATTTATGCCTTTGAGCCTGTTTGGGCAACAATCTATGGTATCCAAGTTGGTTTGGTAGATGTGAGTGGGTGGCTATGGGTTGGAGGTCTAGCCATTTTAATTGGGAATATTTTGGTTGAACTTGAAGCCAAGAATAACAAAAGGGATGCAGCAATCTAGGGTATTTGATAGTGTGCACATTGATAATCCGGTATGAATTGCAGTGACTATGTCGCTTCCAACTGGCGTGTACACAGATGTTGTGTCCGCAATTGGCCACACACCATTGATTCGTCTCAATAGGGTAACAGCCGATCTAAAGCATAGTGAAGTTTGGGTGAAATTAGAACGATGTAACCCTGGTGGCTCAATTAAAGACAGAATTGGTTTACAAATGGTTTTGGAGGCAGAGGAAAAAGGTTGGTTATTACCTGGAGGAACAATTGTAGAAGCCACCAGTGGCAATACCGGAATCGGCCTCGCAATGGTTGCAGCTCAGCGAGGTTATCGTTGTGTTTTTACTATGCCAGATAAAATGGCCAAAGAGAAAATAGACCTTCTGAAAGCAATAGGTGCAGATGTGCATATTTGTCCCACAGATGTGGAAAAAGATGATCCAGAATCCTATTATAGCGTTGCAAGAAGATTATCTGAAGAGATACCAAATGCTTGGTATCCCGACCAATATTCAAACCAGTCAAATCCCTTAGCTCATGTTATTAGTACTGGTCCAGAGATATGGAGGCAAACAAAAGGGGAGATAACTCACTTTGTGGCTACAATGGGAACAGGAGGAACGATATCTGGTTGTGCCAAGGCACTAAAAAATCTCGCAGATAAGGAAGGGAAAATGCATCCGAAGGTAATCGGTGTTGATGCTATAGGTTCAATTTTAAAAGAATATTTTGAAGATGGGACAATTGGAAAACCCCATACTTATGCTGTAGAAGGTTTTGGCGAAGACTTTATTCCGACGGCAACNGATTTTAGTTTAATCGATGAGATTCTAGCAGTCAATGACGAAGATTGTTTCCGAATGGCAAGAAGATTAGCAAAACAAGAAGGCCTGTTTTGCGGAGGTTCCTGTGGAGGAGCGCTTAAGATAGCTCTAGACATAGCCGAAAAGATGGATGCTGAAAATACGAAAGCGAAGGTTGTTGTGATTCTACCTGATGCAGGAAATCCATATTTGAGTAAAATGTATAATGATGATTGGTTGCAATCATTAGGATATAACATACATGAATGGAAGTGGTAGAATGGATGATGCAACAAGATGTGTACATACAGCACTTGATCCAGAACCAACCACAGGAGCCGTGCACATACCAATTTTTCAAACCTCGACGTACGTGCAGAATGATTTTGCAGACCACAAAGGGTTTGAGTACGCCCGTGGTGATAATCCGACCAGAAACACCCTNCAATCAGCCATCGCGAATCTAGAATCTCCTCACCAAGAAGCCTATGCATATTGCTTTGGCTCGGGTATGGCAGCCATCACAACGATTACGCAAATGCTCCAATCAGGTGACCATATAATCGCCTGTGATGATTTATACGGCGGTACAATACGACTTTTCAATCAAGTATTGTCAAGATATGATATCGGCGTCACGTATACCGACTTTGTATCTCGTGATTTTTCTTCTTGCCTTCAAGAAAATACAAAATTACTATGGTTAGAAACGCCAACAAATCCATTGTTGTCTGTGCATGACATAGAGGAATTAGCAAAACAAGCAAAATCCAAAGGGATTATTGTGGTTGTTGACTCAACATTCGCAACCCCAATTATTCAACGCCCATTGGATTTAGGAGCAGACATGGTTGTGCATTCTACCACCAAATATATCGGCGGACACAGCGATGTGATTGGCGGTTGTGTTGTTACAAATAATATGGATTTAAGCGAACAACTCCGATTTCTCCAAAATGCAACAGGAGGGGTGCCCGGTCCATTTGATTGCTTTTTGACATTGAGAGGTTTGAGGACNCTCGAANTGAGAATGAAAAGACACTGTGAGAATGCAGAACATATTGCATCTCACTTACAATATCATCCCAAAGTAACCAACATTTTNTATCCAGGCCTAGAGACTCACAAATCCCACTCTGTTGCAAAAAAGCAAATGAATTACTTTGGCGGCATGATTTCACTAGAACTAGAAGGTGACGAATCAAAAGCGAGGAAATTTGCTAAAAACTTGAAATTATTTGCGACCGCTGAAAGCCTAGGGGGTATCGAATCATTGATCAATCATCCTTGGACCATGACCCATGCATCCGTTCCCGAGGACCAGAGGATACAANCAGGCCTTTCTCCAGGACTGGTACGCTTGTCTGTTGGAATTGAAAGTAAACAAGACTTGTTAGATGACATCAATCATTCCTTAGAGAAAGTATTCTCAGAATGATTCTTTCAGGGTCAACGTCTTAACGAATATCATTCTAGGCCCCTTTATGGGCTCGACCTCTATGGAAGATACCAATACAGGGGCTAGTTCTCAATCAGAATCATCCCCAGCACCATTCAAGAAGTGGTTTATGCGCCAATATTGGCGCATTCAACAAAGTCAAACCATCATTTCGATGGCATTTTGGGTAACTACGCTTACCCTCCTGATTTGGCCATATGTAAAATGGCGATTTGAGGATGGGGTGACTTTTGCTGGNATCTCAATCACTTATTGGGGACTATTAGGTATAGGCGCATCGGTAATGCTTGTAGTATTGCTTGTAGGTTTGATTTACGACGTCACATTCGGTTTATGGCGTGAGCATATGACAATAATTGGTGAGAGAAACCCCTTTCAAACCTATCAGATGAGCCCAAATTTTGCTGTAATTTTAATCCAAACCAACATCCTGTTGCGAAAAATCGCAGCTGATGATGAAGAAGCGATGAGGCATTGCGACTTTGTCGATCGATGGTTAAAGTGGAATATTGATACAGAGATTTTTGCACGTACGATGTCCGGATGGCAAAATATTGTAGAAGATGAAGACCCATTCTTACCATATCTTGAAGATGAACAACGTGAAAGATTACAGCGTTCTGTTGATGAGTTGAAAACACTTTGAGTCGATTTTTATGAAGACCCATACAATNGGAGAATCTCAATGGTCGAGAGATGATTTGCTGAATGCTCTTGAAGAATTTTCTAGCGTCTATGAAAACCGCCCAATCCAAGATAATGAAGGAGGAATGAAAGCAGCTCAGATGTTTTATGCGTGGTTTGTTGCGAAATCATTACAACCAAAAACCATCATTGAAAGTGGTATTTGGTATGGCCAAAGTACTTGGATGTTTGAACAGGCAGTTCCTGATGCAGATTTATTCTGTATTGATCCTGCAACTTATTATAAGAAGGGNTATACTTCAACAAAAGCAAAGTATTTCAAGAAAGATTTTACCAAAATTGATTGGAGTCAAGTAAATCCAAAAACGACATTTTGTTTTTTTGATGATCATCAGAACGCTCTTCAACGTATGATTCATTGCGCTCAACTAGGTTTTCAACATTTGATGTTTGAAGACAATTATCCACCAGGTAAGGGGGATTGCTATTCTCTGAAGAAAGCATTTCATGCCTCAGAAACCAGAACACTATTACCAGGGTTGGCAATTCGAAATTACTGTGAAAACCTGATCGATATTTATCAGGAATTTCCTCCAATCATTTCTCCGGAAATGAATAGATGGGGAGAGCCTTGGTCTACTTATGATGTTGATAAACCACTTATCACAGAAATTCAGAAAGATTTTCAATCAATATATGCCGAGGAATCAGAAAATTACACTTGGGTTAATTATGTCAAATTAAAGGAGTTTGAAAAGAGTCAACATTGCATTGAGTTAACAGATTTGAAGAAGAAATTTGATTGGTCAAGCATGGTTTAACGATGTGATACGATGAAAAAACCATCTTTTTCAACACGAGTTGGTAGTTTTACCATGAACCAGTTGAACAAAATCAAGGTTACGAAAAAAATTTTATTCAAACTTCGTTGCGCNTTTGGGTATGAATTTTTTAGAAAAAATCAAGTAAAAATACCAAAGAAAATTTTTGGCAGTGAATACGGTGGACATTGCGTTGCTTTACATAAATTAAACGAAAAAAGCATCATTTATTCTGTTGGCCTTGGTTATGATATCACTTTTGATGAGGAGATGATTAAGGAATACGGTATGCATATACACGGCTTTGACCCCACTCCTAAATCCATAGAATTCCTTGAAAATAGTACATTACCTGAACAATTCACTTTACACAAATTTGGCATTTCCAATCTTGACGGAACGCAGGTTTTCCATCCTCCAAACAATCCAGACCATATTTCCCATTCTACCGAAAAAAGAAAAGAGTCATCAAAACAGAGTATAGAGGTTGAAATGAAGACCCTCGCATCGACCATGAAACAACTTGGTCATGATACCATCGACTTGATCAAAATGGATATAGAAGGCTCTGAATATGCTGTTTTGGATGAAATTTGTCAAAACAACATCAAGGTAGGCCAAATCTTAGTTGAGTATCACCATCATTTTAGTGAAATTCAAGTGCGTAAGACAAAAAACTCGGTCAAAAAACTCAATGAAGCAGGATATAAAATTTTCAATGTTTCAGATAATNGACATGAAGTTTCATTTATTCATTCATCACTTTAATCCATTTTTTGGTCCGGAAAAGGCTCCTTGTTCAAAATCTTCATCTTGAATAGCCATAGGTTATGCATGATGTTTCTCTTATGGAAGGTGAAAAATAATTTCCGCATATGAGAACGGGTATGAATGTTCATATCAGGTAATCGTGTTTTATTTGGTTTTGGGTTGATAGAAAAGATAGCAACTTCCTTCTTTCCCATCGAATGATAGGTGAGGTTCTTCATTTCAAACAGTGCCCCCCACCTTTCAATAGTCTGTTTTTCGATTTCTCTTTCAGCATCATCCAAAATTATGGTTGTTTGCTCATCAATNTATGGTAATGCTTGGAATAAAGCGGCCTCTCTTGCATAGAGATATCCGGGAGGACCATCAATCAATACCAAATTGAATGGCTTTGTTGGTGCATTTTTTTCAAGATATGTATCAATTCGATAACTTATGTAATGAAGTCCAAAGAATTTCATTCTCCGCAAAGGAGCAAATCTTATGCTGATATTTTTTGCCTCTTTNTGAATTCTTGATCGTGTAATTTTTGCATACCTTCTCGAATTATCAAAAGAAATAACATGCGCATTTGGAATTTTTTCGGACCAAAATTCTGTTGATACACCACTCCCAAACTCAAGCACACGCTCAATAGAATGATTTTGTATCAAATCATCAAGAAATTCAAGCGTTTCAATGTTAATTGAAACGGGGTTGATTCTTGATGCGAATTCTTCTCGGATTTGACTCATGATTCCACCACAGTAATTATTTCATGAAGGGTTTCATTCACCATTCTTTCTTTCGAATATTTTTCAAGGATTGTTCCTCGGGCATTCTGCCCTGTTNATATCCGCATCTCCTTATCATTAATGATTTTGACGAGCACACTAGTTAACTCATCAACATTACCTGGTTTGATGAGTAAGCCATCGAACTCATGTGTGATTACACCTGAGATACCTCCAATATCTGAAGCAATTGTCGCTAAACCATATGACATACCTTCCAAAATAGTGAGTGGCAACCCTTCTTGCCTGGTTGTAGGCATGATGTGAATTTGGCACCGGTTGAACATGGCGTCAAGATTTTCATCATTCAATCGTCCATGACAGCTAATGTATTGATCTAANTCTAAATGTTCGATAAGTTCTCGAATGGATTCAAGATATGGCCCCTCACCTACGATATTGAGATGTACTTTTCCACGATCCATTTCATTTAGTTTTGATACCGCTTGGACGGCAAAATGCATACCTTTCTCTTTCTCTATTCTTCCTAAACAGATCATTTCTATTTTTTCATTATCATTACGCTTATCTTCTTCTGGAATAGTGATTCCATTAGGGATGGTAATGACCTTATTTTTTGCAAACAATTTCATATTTTTCTCAAGCGTAGGAGATACGAGCGTAATTACCTTACTTGCCCTTCTCACTGCTAAATCCATGGTAAGATATTGTTTTAACATCCTATAAGGCATGATAAAAAGCCAATGCCAAAATCGGGGATGTTTTGATGCAGATGCAAAAAAAGTCGAAATTTCAGTAAGACTCGTACCATGCCAAGTCGACACGATTGGAATATTGTTTTTCTTTGCCCAATTGATGACATAACGGGCACCAAGAGACTGACTGTGGATTACATCAATTGGCGATTCTGCATGTAATTGTTGAATTTTTTTTCGACACGCTTTTTGCCAACCGTGACCGTAATACCCTGGTTTTGAAGGAGACAAATAATGGACATCAATACCCTTATTTTTTTCAAAATCAACGCCATCATTTCTTTTTGTAGTAAAAATTGTAACTCGATGTCCAGATTCCACAAATCCTTCACATAAATCCATGGTTTGCTTTTGCATTCCTCCCAAAGCATGTTGTGGTAAGATTCTTGTCATAACCAATATATGGTATTTTTTCACGAAGATTCACCTACAGATAATTTCACCTCATCAATAGCCTGTTCGTAATTTGCTTTTTCACCATCAATCAATAATTGTCCTTGAGCGATGAGGTTTTTCACACTCACCACCCAAGCAGACCCTTTATCTCTTGCACCTTGTTCAAATTGCCATTCTTTTCCTTTATTTCTTTGAGTCGCAACCAACCAAGACCAACCNACAGCCGCAGAATCGATTTGCTTTCTTTTCCCAGTTGCGATCTTTTCCGCTGAGCCCTTACCATCGATGAGACCGGCCATCACAAGATCGTTGATTTCTCCAGTAATTCCCTTTAATTCACCTTTCTTAAATGGAAAAACAGCGGATTTTTTTGCGAGTGTTCTTTTTACTTCAATTTCATTCAGGAATCGATTAAACCCTTTCTTCTTTTGCCATTGTTCTTCCCACAAATCCAGAGCATCCTCAGAAGGGATACCATATTCTTCCAACCCCTTTGCACCATAATCTTCCCATAATGCTAACAAGATGTGATTAAGCGAACTTGTTTGAATTTCAACAGCACCTCCTTTACGCTCGGAAGAAACGCCTTTTTGATCGATACGAATGGCTTCTCCATTAGCCAGTTCTAGAAGATGAACTGCCAATTTTTTCTCTTTCTCTGAACCAGAAAAACCAACAATCGCATTATGAGGACTTTCATACCATGTTTTATTTACAATAATTCCACTTTCAATATGATTAAGTTGAGTGATTTTTAACCGTTCAGGCAAACTTCTTTCATCCATAGTTAACCCAATCCAACCTTCAAAAACAGATTGAATGTCTTCTTCACAGTCTTCTCCATAATCCCCTTCAAATCCTTCAGGTTTCCACGAGAAAGTAGCCTTGAGTACGTGATTTAGGTTTGGTGGCAACATAGAAAGGGCCAAGTGGTGAATGAAGGACTCTTTACTCTTTTTTTCAATTGAATTAAGTGAAATCAAAACGATTTCATCATTACAAAATTTGAGGCTAATGTGAGGTAGAGATTCATCTTGAGTAAGATCTTTGGTAGCCCAACCTTCTTCATTTTTCATAAATTCAAATCTAGAACGTTCAAGGACATCTTCTAACCATCCTTCGGGAATAACTGGTTGAAAACCTGAGCAGACGAGGCCCTTTTTCCATGAAAAGAAATGGANCCCCTTTCTTGCATGCTGTTCCCAAGCCGCCATTTTTAATGAGGGAAGGTGGTGGTTTTGAATGGCAGCAAGATAAAGTGGNTTACCATCACCACGACGGACGAATGAACCTTTTCCAAATGAGGGATGATTAAAATCTCCAACAATAGTAATTTCTTCATCATGCGCAGCAGAAAGTGATCCCGCCCAGGCCTTTGCTAATGGATCCCCTCGTTTCGCCATCATTCTTTTTGAAAGCCATTTTTGATTGTGTCTATTGTCAAGGACTTTTTGAATTTCCTTGATGGTTTTTTTCACAGGATCTCCCTTCCGCCAAGAAATTTTACCATTCCATGTCACTTCAGGTAAGAGCGCTTCACCTTCACTCAACAAGCGGTCAAGATTTTTTCTAAGTCTGTTTTGCGTATCCTTATTTGCCTGTTTTGTTCCTCGCATCCGAATTTTACGCCGTTTTTGGCCTGGAAATTCTACGGTTCCAGGGGCGGGCATGTTGTTTCGAAAGAAATCACTTTCATCATTCCTTCGCCCACTTATTTAGGGCCTTTTCTTCAATTTCAGAAAGGTGCGAAGGTATAATCATGCAATGCATATTTCCAACGGGTGCTTTTTCAATCGAGCCGAGAATTCCTCGCCAAAGGCTTTGGTTTGTTGTTCCAAGGTCGGTACAAACTACTACTGGTAATTGGCTAAGATTTTCAGGTAGTTGTTTCATTGAATGTTGTTTAAANTTGAATGAAGAATCAACCACCTCTTCAATTTCTTGAAGAGAATCTTCTTGCCATTTTTCTAGCATTTGATACATGACTTTCCTTGCATCTATAGGTAACATTGGCTGCATATTTCCAGTACCCAGTCCCGTGGGATCCAAATCAAACAATACAAGTGTATGCAGGTTTAATTGTAAATTCACAGAAATAACCTCTAAAGGCGATGTAGCAACCCAACCGCCATAAGCATAGGTAAGGGTTGTAGGCCGCCCAAATCGATAATTTGACAATCCAGAAATCCCAGTTGCAAGATTTGTAATTGAAATCCCATGATAGACTTTGTAAGGAATTTCTAATTCTTCAGCTCGCAATAACAAATCAACGTGCGTAGTTGCTTGCATAGGATCGCCAATGACCATTATTGCAACGCTATTTTCTTGACATTGAGCAAGGATCTTATCTGGGTTTTCAATATCAGGCCGTAAAGCATACTCAAATTCGCCTANCGTTTCTTTNAATTTCAGTATGTCGTCATCATTCCATTTTGCAGTATATGATTCAAGAATACGCAAATCTGCATTTTGAACGGCATTTAGAGCAGATGTTGTCATTGAATGGATGTCACCCATCCCAATACCCACTAGTAGCAATCCATGTTTTGCCGCCATACTCAAACCTTCATTGCCTCTGCNTGGACCGAGTCACATGCGCCATTTGAGCGTGCCGAAGAAAGAAACCGCCTATTGGCGTGAGGAATTATCAAGGTTGGACTTTCTCGAAAAGTCGCACGGTATTCATGATTTGAATGATTTTCGAGGAATACCGCTTAATGATAAATGCCCCTCTGATTTTTCTACACAATACGAAATTATCCATTTAGAGCCAATAGTTTCTGGACCAAAAAAGTGGGTAGAACGTTTACCAGAGGATCTCTACCAACTCCACAAAGATGATTGGCCATCATCATTCGATCAAATCGGTGAAATTATCGTGATTAAATTATCTGACGTAATTGCTAAACATGCAAAAATAATTGGACAAACATTACTCAAACATTTCTCGAATATACGTTTGGTTTGTGAAGACAAGGGAGTAAAAGGCGACTACCGTGTACGAGATCTTGAGGTTATTGCCTCTCGAAATAGTAATTTTTCATTTAATACAACTGTAAGAGAGAATGGTAAGACAATGCAATTAGATCCTTCGAGCGTATATTACTCTCCCCGATTGGCAACAGAGAGGCAAAAATTGGCAAATTTGGTGAAAAAACTATCAAAAAAACTAGGAAAAAAACTCTCTATTTGCGACCCATATGCAGGCATCGGTCCCAATATTGTGAATGCATATGACAAAATGTATGTTGATCAAATATTAGCAAATGACCTAAATCCAAAAGCAANCCCTTATCTGAAAAGAAACCTTCCAAGTTTTTCAGAGATTTATTGTGCNGATGCGAGGCGTCTGGCGACTTCTCTTTCAAAAAAATATGACATGATTTTTGTCAACCTTCCTCATGATAGCATAAGCCATTTATCTTCATTATGCCCATATCTCGCTCACTCTCAAGAGACCATGATTGTTGGATGGGCACTTTCAGATTCTGGTGTACATGATTTAACTCAACAAATTAATGAGCAGTTTAAGCAAGATGCGATAATCAATTTACGAATTGATGAAGTTAAATCCTACAGCCCCTCTCAAAGTATCTATTCATTCACAATTCAATTGAATCTTTCTCCCTAAATCGCTAATATCTTGAACGGCCTAGAGATGGCCTATCATGGTCAACACGGTACGATGTGATTGTGGGCGTGAGTTAGATGTGTCAGGGATGATACCCAAAAAAGATGGTATTAAGGTCCATTGTGTAGTATGTGGGACTACGAAATCGTACCAGATTTAGACTGAAAAGGCGCCCGTGCCGGGAATCGAACCCGGGTCGAGGCATCGACAACGCCTCATGATAACCGCTACACCACACGGGCAGGCGACTTTGCGAGTGACAACCGCTATTTAAGCCCCGCTCGTGGGGTGGGTCAGGGGCAACCATGGCAGCGCGAAAAACTTCTATTGAAACAGCGAGGGAACAGGCGCAAGAGGAAGCCCTAGGTGATATGTTTGGTACCGCTTTTGGTGAAGCGGAAACCATCGAACCGACAGCTCCACCCGGTCCACCCGGTCCTCCTGGTCCACCCGGTCCACCCGGTCCACCCGGTGGTCCTCCAGAGAGTCCACCTGATGCAGCACCTCCTGGTCCACCCGGTCCACCCGGTCCACCCGGTGGTCCTCCAGAGAGTCCACCTGATGCAGCACCTCCCAGTCCACCCGGCGCTCTCCGTCCACCTGCTGATACTCCAGAGAGTCCACCTGAATCAGCTTCCTCGGAATCCGATTCTGACGATATTCCTGAAGAAGATCACGCTGAGGAAGAAGCTACTGAAGAAACAGAATCCGAAGAAATTACTACTGAAGAAGATTCATCTCGAAAGGACCAGCTTTCTTCAACCGACAATTCTAACAATGTCAATGAGTCAGTTAAAGAAAATAAAAATGCCATGGAAGCACCAACCTCTAGAATGAGCGACATGGCTGCAGCTAACCGAAAACAAATCGCTTCACTATCTTCCGAAGTTTCAAGTCTCCGAGACGGACTTACTGGTGCTGTAGAAATAATCAATGAATTAGAAAACCCTCCAATGCCACCGGTGGTCTCAAACGATATCGTTGTGCCAGATTATTTGGTTGCAAATATAGCAAGGTTAGCAAGGCAATTGAATCGAGAAAATCTTGTTCGAGCAAACATGGGTACAATTTCAATGCTCCACCCGGGCACTCCTGGTGTGATGATTGCAACAGCGCAGGGATCGTATCTGCCTCGACTGGATGACAGAGATATTGTTGTAGGCCGCTTAGGGGAAGAACCCCCTTCAAACGCCCCATTGAAATGGAGGATGTTAGAGGTGCTTCTTGCTTCTAAAAGCCTAGAAACAAATGGCCCTGCAACCTGCCTTCACATACATTCACCTTATGCCACCGCAGCAAGCTGCGAAAAAGATTTGATAGTATGTAACCCAATCGACCAAATTGGGAAAGATGAATTAGGTAGAATGATTATTGTCGATCCAGATGAAGATAATCCTGATGAATACTTGAGACAAGTAGCAGAAGCCCTCAAACAAGGAGGAATGAAGGGTGTAATCATTCGCTCTCATGGGGCATTTTGTGTTGGAGCCACTTTAGACGAGGCTTGGGCAAACGCAGCAATGCTTGAGCACAGCATGCAGATAATCATGATTGCAAGACAAGCAAATTTAGTTTTGTGATTGTTTGTGTTTTCGACAAATTGAAACGAAATTTTCGAAAATTTCTTTCCCAAATTCGGAATCATTTACTTCTGGATGAAATTGTAATCCAAAACGGTCACCTTCGTTATTTTCCATTCCTTGTATTTGGCAACTTTCACTTCTTGCTGTACAAAAAAAGGTTTCNGGAAGTATGTGAACCTCATCATTATGACTCTCCCAAACTATTTGAGTAGCATTTGTATTTTGAAATAATTGTCCCCCGCCTTCGATTAACTCGATTTCCATAGCTCCAAATTCGGGCTCAGGTGATTCTCGAGCATCTCCACCATAATGACGAGCCATAAATTGATGGCCTGCACATATACCCAAAATAGGAATGTCAAGATCAAGGTAATCTGCACATAGGCCCAATTCACCAGATAAGCCCACACGAGCGGCTCCTCCGGATAGAATAAGACCATCTAACTCCCTTAATTCCCCTACCGGTGTCGTGTTTTCAATTATTTGAGTGTCTACCTTCAGATATTTTANCATCCGCCATTCTCTATGAGTCCATTGGCCACCATTNTCGACCACATCGATGAGTAATGGCTCAATTGACTCGGTCATGCCCATATCCTAGCGAGCCCATTCCTTGAACTTCTCTATTGAAAGACACATTCAAAAGACAATCATATTTCGCAACGACATGGCTGCCCAAAATGTCGATTACCGATGTGCAAAGTGTGGAAGTATTGAGGAGTTTAGCCGAACTTACAATGGTATAAGCTGCAAGGCTTGCGGTTCTCGCATCTTTGCAAAACTTCGCCGCTCAGGATTCAAAGTATTACCAGCTGAGTAATCCCTTAATTTTATCAACCNATAAGACTGGATTTAATCATGCCAAGTTGGCTTGCCCAGTCTAGCCCAAAATTATTCAGTGATTTGGCAATCCCATCACCTCTCATTGAAATGTTAGAAAAGGCAACTGTCCAATCTAACCCCCCTCATCTTCTCATTGCTGGGCCATCNGGTGTTGGAAAATCAACTATTGTGAACTTGGTTGCAAGGCAATTACTCGGACCGGGGTGGAAGGCAACGACTCATGTTTTACAGGCTAGAGATTTACTTGGCAAACCAGGAGCAATGTCCGTGTTTGAAGCCTTTTTACGGCCAGAGGGCAATACCTCGTCTGATACACTTGCAGGAAGAACAAGCCTAGACGCATTTGACCAATCGATGAGTGTGTATGACGAGAATACAGACCCTCCTCCAAGTGGATTTGAAAGAAAATCAGAGGAGGGATATCTGCCCATTTCCAGATTGATTGTTGTTGAGGATGCAGATTATCTTGGTTTCAAGAGGCAACCGTATCTTCGTAGAATGATGGAAACCACTTCCACAACATCACGATTTATTTTCACTGCGAAGAGCCCTTCCCGTGTTATCGATGCATTACGTTCCCGAATGCTACAGATTAGAATCCCTGCAACATCAAGAAGTAAAATGACATCTACATTGAATTCTATTTGCGAGAGCAAGGATGTAGTTAATCATCAAAGAGCAATCGAAGATATTGCATTTATTTGTGGAGGAAATTTAAGAAAAGCAATCTTACTTTTGGAGCTGTTGTGGAGTACCCATAAACTTGATGATAGAAAGTATTTACAAGAATTGGTAAATTCTACTACCAATTCCAGCGTGCAACACGCTCTAGAGGAAGCACTAAGAGGGAGAGTCCATCAATGGAGATGGGAAAAAACCGGAGGGAAGAACCGTCGTATCCTGAAAGGGGCCATGGGTATTATCGATCAAGTGATGGGAACTCAATCTCTTATGCCAGAGGATATTCTGTCTCATCTACATCGAATAATCACAGATGGCAGGCTACTTTTTGATGATAAAAAAATTGCATCGTTATTGGTGTTAATTGCAAATTGTGAAACCAAATTAAAAAGAAGCATACATGGGAGAGTACAGCTTGAAAGGCTATTTCACAATATCTCAAACCTAACATGAGCAAATCTCAAACCTAACATGAGCAAACGGGCGCGGCAGGATTCGAACCCGCGATCTTCGGCTTAGGAGGCCGACGCATTATCCAGCTGTGCTACGCGCCCATTTCGTTCCAATAATAATTATTTGAATAGACTTTGGTCAATAATGCCCGAAGTAATTTGAACAGATGGCTCATCAGACTAAGTGAACCCAATGTCTGAAGAGGATGATTTTTCACCGGCATTTGCTGGTTCTGGAAGCGCATTACCCAACCCGTATGGGACGGGTTTTGAGGATTCAATTGGGCAATTGGAAAAAACACAAAATGAGTGGCAAAAAATAGAGAAAGTTCGCATTGAATCAGGAAGATGGACCTCTCACCGAGGGTTCATTATTATGAGAAGTGGAATAGGATTGTTTACGTGGCTATACTGCGTTTTATCAGTAATATTCCCCCATCAATTTGGATGGAGTCTACCATGGATGGTATTTTTATTCCTCTTGGCATATGCATTTGTTTTGACCCCTCCGATTATGGCAGCAGAATCGTCTTGGAGGGCCTTTTCCCTTAGAACTTCTTTATGGGAACAAGGTGGAATGAGAGGTGGCGAAAGAACTGGTCTAAAATCCCATCAAGGTATGGATAGGATTGCAGAGAGTTTACGCGATTCAAGAAGAAATAATGGCTTTTCAGTACTCATTGGTATTGTTACTTTCTTGATGTTGTTTTTTTCTTCAGGCAGTAGTTATGAAAGTCTTGCCTACAATCTAGGTTTATTAGTTGCAATGACAACCTCACTTGCGTTTATGTTTCATTCAATATTCACTCAAGATAGCATGTTTCGTTTTGGAGATGACTTCCCGTATCTAATGATTCATGCNCCGACACAGCATCCAACACAACCGGATACAGTGATGGGTGACATCATCAAAACCCACTTAGATCCGGATACGTTACTTGACTGGGATGATTGGGAAATCATGCTTCGGAATGCACTCAAACCAAGACAAAATTACGTAATTACCCGAGAGCGATTGTTTTACATTCTTTATCTCCAACATCAAGGTATCATTTCAATGGAAGAAGCATTAGTTGAGTTAGAATTGAGCATTAAGCCCGATAAAATCAAAGAGGTTCTTCTTGATCAAGATTTGGTTTTCAATTGGACAAAAATCCAGAGAATTATTTTGCATGCAAAGGCTTGGCAACCTCAATTATTTCAGTTGATTGATCGGTTGCANAATGATTTGAACAGAGGGAAAAGCGCAATTTTGGCTGACGATTGGCGCCTTGATTTGGCAATTGAAAAATCCAAAAAATCACAAAGCGGNCATCTATTCATCTGCGTGAACAATCAGTCGAAATCGAATCAACGAGTTATTGTTGATGTGGTGGTCCCAGGAGGTCTTCCAGAACTCAGAACGCAACAATTTGAAATACAATCTTCAAAAAGGCCCACAGCACCATTACCGGTTAATCATGAAACAAAAGAAGATGTTTTGGATTGGGCCCCAAAATACTTGCAAAAAGGTGCTTTTTTGTGGCTCCCACTCGCATGGGATGAAGACTTTGGAGGTCAGAAAGTAGTTCAAGTCATTCTGAAGGACTTTGAAGGAAAAATCATCAAATCAAGAACCATTCATACCGCTGAACTTACTCTCTCTGGTCGATTATTTGAATCACGTTTGGAAGCGATTCTTTTCGCAAGAAAAGTAGGAAATGGNCCGATACCTGTTTGAAAAATACTTTTACGAAAGCGCGCCGTTTATGTGCGACTTGTTACTGGGACTGTTTGCTGAGGTTTCAAAATGGAGGCATGGGATGTGGTCTTAGTAGGCAGTGGACTCGCAGCACACCGTGCTGCGTCTGAATCTGCAAAAAATAAAGCAAACACACTTATATTATCAATTGATGATATTGGGACTGGAGATGCAGTAGGAATCGATGGGATAGCAGCACCCCTTCAGGAACCTTCTCCTCAAGTACACACAAACGACACCATCGTTGGCGGAGATTATCTCTCTGACCAAGATCTTGTTTACAGCTGTATGAATTCAGCAATAAAACAGGTTGATTTTCTCGAAAAATGTGGAGTTGTTTTTCAACGAGACGCAAAAGGCTTACCAGACGTAAAATCGGTAAATGGGCATTCAAAGCCAAGATTGGTGACCTCNGGAGATTCACTCAATCGTGAAACCTTCCAAGTCCTTGAAGAACAATGTATCAAGCATGGTGTTGTTCGCCGAGGAAACCAACTCCCTGTCTCTCTGGTAACGAAGAATGAGAAANTCGTCGGTATCATAGTTCTAGATATGAATACAGGTCGACTAGAATCAATTCAAGCTAAAACCGTAATCATTGCAGACTCCGGTTTTGAAAGTTCGTGGAGAGGCCGAGGGTCAGGGATAGGAATGGATCTCGCTTTCAGAGCAGGAATCTCACTAAGAGATATGGAATTTCAATATTGGAGTATTTTCATATCAGATACCGAAATTCAGGTTCCACATTCACTTATTGCTGACGGTGCAGAAATTCTTTCCTCAAATGGTGAAGGTTTGGGGTTGGAGAGAACAGACTCCTCCACACAAATCGCGCAGAAAATCGAGGAAATTTCACAAGCAGTTCTAGATGCAAGAACACTCAATGGCGCAAGTCCTTGGTGGCAAAGCTGGAAAGAGATGGTCCAAAAAAGAACTGGGATCGATCCAGATAAGCAAACGCTTCCTATTGATGCAAGAGTATCAATGACCATTGGCGGCATACCAATTGATGAGCATGGACGTGCCATTTTGAATCGATGGTCGAGATGGTTTACTGGCTTGTATGCGGCTGGAGAATCCGCCTGTTCNGGAATTCATGGTGCTGATGCAATCGCTGGAAACCGACTATTGGATAATCTTGTAACAGCATCTTCCGCAGGCATTCATGCGGCTCAGTGGGCCTTGAAAACAAATTTCTCAGGCACACAAATNATTTCTGAAGAACTTGAAAGATGCCAAAAAGAAATTGACAACATGCTACAAAACCGAGAAGGTGATGTCTATCGCATTGGTTCGGTAGGTAAGAGTTTACAAAACCTCATGATGCAAAAGATGAACTTTCATCGCTCTGAAGAGGGGTTAAAGTCAGCAGAGATTGGTTTGGTTGATCTTGTAGAAAAGTCATCAAATCTGTATTGTGATGATGCTTCTACATTGTATAATGACAATCTTCGCGCTAACCTTACTCTACAAGCTGCAATTCGACTTTGCTTGGCTGCTACAAGGTCTGCCATGGAAAGAAAAGAGTCCAGAGGGAGCCACATACGTGAAGACTTTATCGATAAAGACGCGACTCTCCTCCATCACTCACTCATCAATGCAAATGGAGAATATAACACACTCGCAATCCGTAAAGGACCGGCAGGGTCATGGCTTCTTGCTCCTGAACAGTGAGTTGCTTAGATGAGTTCAAACACTGTATTTGAAAAAATAATCAACAGAGAAATCCCAGGTTTTTTTCTTTTCGAAAATAAAGACTGTATCGCAATCCTTGATGTTTTTCCACTCAGAGATGGCCACACATTAGTGATACCTACAAAACCTCACACGCACATTCAAGATATGACGTCGAACGAATTGAAAGAATTAATGATTGGAGTAAAACAAGCCCAAGAGATGCTAGGTCAATATTTTGACACTGAAGATTTCACGGTTGCAATTCACGACGGGCCGCTCGCAGGACAAGAAATTCCGCATGTACACATTCACGTCATCCCCCGCCAACAGGGAGATGGAGGAGGGTCTTTGCCACTCATGTGGCCAAACAGAGAACGATTCACCTCTCCGCCTTTAAAGTCCCTTGAAGCATTACATGAAAGCCTAACAAAGACGTGATTTCATGCAGGCAGGAGAAGATGGGGCGGTCGATGAAAAGGGAGAATTGCTTCCAGTTTTATCCAAATCCGCTACCCGAATGAAATATGACAAGCTGATTAAAGCCCCACTCCCCCAATTTTCAGGAGAAATGCCAGGATCTTTCTTCTGGACCAATTTTGCTTATTTTCTGCTGAGAAAGGTATTGATTGGACAATTCAAGAGTTTTGAATGCAGCGGAACAGAAAACATACCATCTGATAGGGGGTCTCTATGTGCTGCATGGCATACAAATGGGCTATTGGATCCTATTTCCATCATGGTGAACCATCCTAAAAAATTCGTTATAGGGGGCCGTCATGATTTGGCAACGAGGCCTTTACTAGGTTTCTGGGCAAGGAAGTTGGCCATGCAACCCGTTGTNCGCAAAGCAGAGTTGCTACGAGGAGGCTGCACAGAAGAACAGGCGAGTGCACTTAATGGAAGAACTTTGCTAAATCTTGCAACAGGAGTTAGTCATGGCTTTGGTTGCGTTTTATTTCCAGAAGGCACCAGTCATAGCGAGTCTCACTTGATACGATTGAGAACCGGCCCCTCAAGGACAGTATTGGCTGCAGCAGCCTTAGCAAAACACCAACAAAAACCATTGCCAGTAATTATTCCAGTCGGTCTCCACTTTCGCACTCGGCATTTTTTCCGTACCGATGCATGGGTTGAATTTTCAGAACCGATCTCGCTTGAGGAAATTNCATTGCCAGAGGATTTGATGGAGGCTGTGGCATCTACCACATGGGCGGAGCCACCCGCAGAGTTGGTTATCGAACTCCGAGATAAAATTGGGCAGCGCCTCCAACCACTCACTCCAAATACCCAAACGTGGGATGAATATCGCATGTTTCAGTTATTGGGCCAAGTCAAAGGTCGATTGAATAGCGAGCCACCAAAGTCTTGGAAAGAAGAAATAGTCTTGACCAGAGAGATGCAGCAATTAGACCATGACGAGGAAATATTACAATCCTCAAAGACATTATCAAAGTCCATGCATGAGGCAAATCTCGATGGAAGAGATTTGAATTCATCAGGCGACAAGCTGCGTGGTTTTTCAACAAAAAGTGCGGCAAAAAACATCAGTTTGAGTATTCTGTCGCTCATTTTTCTTCCAATATTTGTATGGTGCTTTGGTATCCAAGTAACTCTTGGACGTATACTCGGAGATCGAACTGATGAAGGCCTGGATGCCAGAACAAGCTATCAATTTCTAGCAGCACTGTTTGGCTCAATGATTATTTGGCCAATCCAATCAGTGTTGTTGATTCTTGGCATCATATTCTTTGACGAACAAATTGCTACTCAAATAGGACTTGCCTCACTCAATTTTATGGGAGACTCCACTTTAGAATGGATTTTCTATGCTCTATTCCTCATTCCAATCACCTTTTTTCTCTTTTACATTTCATCAAGAACAACATTATGGATTTGGGACTCTTTCGTAGATTTCCGCCAATTCCTTCGACGTAGAAGAGCATCATCACTGAATGAAAAAATTACTATATTGAGTAACTTAATGCAAAAGTCTGGTCGTTACCTTTGAAAAGACCTTGCTCTCCCACTATTCTATGGAAGCCCAAGACGCAATGGATACAATCCGGAACTGGCTTTCTGAGGAAAAGATGGAAATGAGAGTCCAAGAGGATGCAAGAGCACATCTTCATCTTTTGACAAAGTATCCAAGCGGCCAAAACGGCCATGTGTTTGCAATNATCTTGCCTAAGGGGCGTGATTTGGTCGCCATCAGTAGTATGACTAGAGTGGATGCAGGCCAGCAAGACACAATGAAGGAAATGATGGATGAAGAGAAAGACCAGTGGAAGGCTTGGGTACATGATTGTCGAACAAATTTAATTCACACCGGTGTTGATTGGGTAATTCATTTAGGGCATGATGGGAAAAAGAAGCCAGGACCACTCCAAGCGTTCAATGTCAGTGAGCCGATTTGGTATGATGGATTGACGAAAAATGAATTTATGCAAGCGATGCGCAGATTATGGCTTGCTAAATTATCAGTGATTCATGAAATCAAGTACACTTTTGGGCGAGGTATTGGTAAAAATGGACCGGTTGATGACTGGAAGCAACGGGCCAATGCCTCCTCTTCTACTGGCGGACCTTCTCAAGAAAAGCCAAAGAAAATTGAAATGGACGAAACCATGTCATTTGGCTCAGATTTTGACCCCTCGGAATGGCTGTAATCTCATAAGTTCATAATCGAATCATTCCTCTGNAAAAAATTCCCAAATCGTAATGATATTTCCTTCCACCTCTTTTTTTTCTTTTATTCGTATGAATGGAGATTTTACTAATGCCCGTTTCAAAACATGGGCTTGGATTTCCATTTTTTCTTTCTTGAGTCTCGTGATAATTTCTCTTGTCGAGAGGGAATTACTTTCCTTAATCCAACCGATGATTCTCTGAGNCTCTTTCATTGATTGGACACGATCTTGTGTCCATTTCCGTCTCATGAATGCCGGTAGAAAAACATCGTTTTAAACTCATAGTTTGATACCTAATTTCATGCCTGAAGGCCCAGAGATTCACCGCATGGCAAACAAATTAGCCAAGGCCCTTGAAGGAAAAAAACTCCAGCATGTCTCCTTTTTTTACTCACCTATAATGGATCAAGAAATTCTTTTTCTTAACCAAGAAGTGGAATATGTTAGGGCTAAATCTAAGGCATTACTCATCTCAGTTGGCGATAATGTATTGTATTCACATAATCAATTATACGGCAGATGGACTGTAAATTTGAAAACAACCGAATTGAAGCCTACAGGGAGAACTCTACGATTGGAATTAGGTACCGATAAGCATGTGGCAAGACTCTGGTCGGCTACAGACATTATGCTACTCGAGCCTTGGATGCTCAGCGGCCATCCATATCTAAGCAAACTGGGCCCTGATGTAGCAGATATACATACTGAAACCTCTGCCATTTTTAGACAGCTTCATGAGGAAAGGTTTCGACGAAGACAATTGTGTCACCTGCTTCTTGATCAATCATTTCTTGCTGGTGTTGGAAATTANCTTAGAAGTGAAATATTGTTCGATGCACAATTATCCCCCTTCATGAAACTCTCAGAGTTAAGCGAAATACAAATCTNAAATCTTGCACATTCTGNAAAGAAAATCACCCTTCGAGCCTACACACAAAAGGGTGTGACAGTACCTNCTGAGTTGTATGAATCCCTCAAATCTACTGGGCTGACAAGGAGGGAAGCGCGCCATTTTGTATTCACGAGAGATGGAGAACCTTGTTGGAAATGCGGGTTTGAAATCTCTCACAAGAGAGTTTCTGGAAGACGGTTAGATTTCTGTATTTCTTGCCAAGAAGTGGCTTGAGTATTGTGACCAGAAAGGAAACTGGTTAAGTATGATGATTGACTCAATAAATTCGTTAGAAGAGTGATTTAGATGAGAACCAATACAAAATCTGTTTTTTTAGCAGCCCTCATGATTTTTTCAACCTTAACAGCATTGGCTATCCCTCCTACTGTTGAAGCGTCTGAAGTAGTGATTACAGAAGCCATCCAAATAGACGACGGAGGATCGTCAAGCGATAGAATGGCAGCCGTTGGTGCCGATTCTGAAGGAAATGTCCACGTTGTGTGGAGCCGTTCCAAGATGCATCTGTATTACAGTATGTATTCAGCAAAAGGTGATGTGCTGATTAAAGCAACCCAGATTACGAATGCTGGCGTTCACACCATAGAACATCCAGACATGGTCATTGATGATGAAGATAGGGTACACATCACTTGGGCTGACAAGAGAAATCCCTGGAAAATTATGTACACTGCTCTCCGACCTTACAATACAGCAATGGATGGAGAAGCAAGCGATGACATTACATTATCTGCAATCGACGATTTCGAAGTTTCCTCAAGGGAAGGAAACAGAGATTGGCCGGCAATTGATATCGATAGTAAAGGAAATATTCACATTGTTTGGCAAGACGAATACGATGAGCTTAACATTTACTTTGAACAACCCCAAATCTACTATGCAATGCTTCAGCCAGATTACGAAGCAAAGACAGCATTGAAGCTATTCTCAGAAACCCTTCTGACGCCAATCATTGGCCACAAAGGACATCCTGATGTAGCCGTTGATGCGAATGACAACGTCCAAGTTGTTTGGGACGACACCAGAGGCGGAAAGGTAGAACTGGTATTCATTATCGATGGTTCGGGTTCAATGGGAACAGAATGGGGCGATATGTGCACTGTTGTTTACGGCGGAAATTTCGCAAGCGGGGGATACTTTCAAGGACTCAAGCCGATGTTGGAAGCAGCCAACATGACCGTTTTCGAAACATTGTACGTATTGTATGATGGCTATTCTTACCCAAGTGAGATAACAAACAATCCAGAATGCAGTCAGCGTAATTACATCGGGCAACCATGGCGAAACGGATGGCTCGACGTCGGGGATGACAGTGGCGGTATACGACAGTTACCGGCCACCGTATTCAACGGCGCATCATATTCAGGCACATCTGGTGAAGATTGGGGGCCTGGGACAAATTGGGCCTGTTTATCATGGCGAGATGCGAATGGGAATATGCACATGTGGGCAGATCCTCCAACAGCAAACGACCATCAATGGAATCCAAATGCCACAAAAATAGTCATTCCCATTTCTGACGAAGGGCCAAAAGATGGTTCACCAGAACAACAATCTGATGACCTACAATCAATTATTGAAGCCCACGACAGTTGTGTAGAAGCTGGAATTGTTCCTGCGGGTCTTTACGGACAATCATGGGGAGGTGCTAATCCAGTAGCTTCACACATGGAAGATTTGGTTCAATGTCCAAATGGTGTAGTAAGCACCCAACCAAGAAATTGTCCTGGTAGTACAGTGTCAAACACACATGCTGGCGGCCAAGCATGGGAATTCCCATCAGGAGGCAACAACCAAATGCAATCTCTGGTAGAAGCGATGGTTTACATCTCAACTAACAATTCTCGAGAAATATACACTACGATACTCGATCCTTACGGAAAGATGGACAATGATCCCACTTGGCTTCCAGGTCAATCAGGTCATGAAGTCATTGGAGGTATGTATGGAGAAGATACAGGGTGGGGAGACGAAGGTCACCTCGTAGTCGTTAATGATACAAGAGTTACAATCAATGACGCATATTCATTCCACCCATCGATTGGCATCGATGGCCAAAGTAATACACACATTGCATGGATGGACGCAAGAGATTACTCATTTGCAGAAGTTTCAGATTATGAGGTCTACTACACCAAACTTAGAATGCAAGGTTCAGGTGATTGGGATGGAGCAGAGGAAGGACTTTCCACCTATGCCATAAAAAGAATTGACGACACTCCAATTTCTACAGTCGAATGCCCGAATCCAGAAGTCTCGAGCCTTCCAGTGATTAATTCACAGTGTGATGTCACCAATCCCTCATCGATGTACCCTTCGCTTTTGACTGATTACAGAAACAACGTCCACATTTCTTGGATTGATTTTGCTAATTCCACTTCAAATGAAGAAATCAGATACGTAAGATTGAATCAAACAGATCTAACCGGGCCAGGTTGGGATTTCGAAACTGGCACTGGAGCACTTGACCGATGGGAACACGTAGCCGTAACCAACTGGTCATCAAACAAATTAGCGGCTTACCAAGCATCGAAGCCAATGATAGGTCAGCCGCCCGCTATGGCCAATGATTTAGGTAGTGGAGCACATATTGCATGGGCTGACAATAAGAAATGTTCGGATGAGCCAAACAACAACCGGTACACAATATGCTATTCGCACGTACTTACTGGCCAAGTCGATATTGACTATGTTGTAGAATTTGATTACCGACATACGGTAGAACCGGGTGAAGAAACGGTGTATAATTTGACGGTAATGAATACAACACCGGGCCCTAAAGAACTGGTAGCGGATTCATATTCATTCGATTATTCGATGAGCGCCACTATACTCGATTTAGAATCAAACCAACGAGTACCAGTTTCTACTCAGAATTGGACTGCAACACTCCACTATGCTACAAATAAATCAAAAATCCAACCCACCGATCTCATCTTTTTGAATGGCAGCGAATCAATGCAATTCTATCTCAAGGTTAAGGCCCCATCAATTTATCAGGCTGGTGACAACGATGTCGATTGCGAAATCATCGTCACAGCTGTAGCCGAGTCTGATCCAGCAATACGTTCCGACAAACCAACCATCACTACAATGGATGTAGTTCACGGTATCGATTTGGAAACCTCGCATCGTCTCCAAGATGTAGAACAAGGAAAACCTGCAACATTCTCAATTACGATAACAAATACTGGGAATGTAGTTGATTCATTTTCGTTCTATCTAGGGGCTCAACCCTCATCTCAGGTTTCTGGAGGATTTACAGACTGGCAACTACCATTTGGATGGACAGCTGACTCCTTCCCAACCCAAGTTGTACTAAATCCAGACCAAAAAATTACGAAAAATTTGCAATTAAACATACCCAGCACAGAAGACCCGGGAACGTTTGTCATTTACCTAGAAGGATTGTCTGATGGCGAACCGATTAGAATTATCGAAAAGGGTACTTACGATGTTTTGGAATTATGGGTGAACGTATCGATTAAAACAACTGATAACGTTGTGTTTTTCGCACGAGACCCAGTTGAACAAATCCATCAAGGTGATTGTCACGATTACGAAGTTGATGTGACAAAGAGGGACGAATCAGGAGACCTTGTATTTTCAATGCCTGGTGCCCCTCCTGCTCCTCCCGAAGGTGTTGATTTAGGTGAGTGGAGACAAAATAATTGGACAGCGGAATTACTCTTTGGAAATAACGACTATCCTCCACTTAATGATCCTAATGATGTGAATAGTGGTAGAAAATGGCCTGCGGATACCCCAATTACCGTCACGGTGAGGGTCTGTGCTCCAATCTCTGCTCCTGCAGGACTTGGCCCAGCAGTAACCGTAAAAGCTCATTTGAAAGGATATCCAAAAGTTTCCGATAGCGAGATATTTTCTACGAAAATTATTCACGAATACCGACTCGATGCAAGCACTCCAGATACGCAGATGACTGTTAACCCCGGTGAAGAATGGCTCATTCCTGTAACAGTAGAGAACACTGGTAATGGACCAGATCGCTACGATTTGAGAATGGCGAGTGTAACTGATGCTTCTGGAGTAGAAGTCCAGTGGGATGTCACTGTACCTCGTGACAAATTATTTGAATTGAGTTATGACAATCTTACAACCCCTAAATCCCAGACTGTAGATGTGATTATGAAGGTACCAAAACAGGTACAAGCAGGGCAATATACCTTGAAACTCAACGCATTTAGCGAGGAGTTGTATGAAGGTACGCGCCTAAGAGACACCGTAACTGTGGTTGTCATCGTCAATGAATTCTATGACATGCAGATTAGTATCGATGAATCCCAAGACAATCCTTTGAAAATCACTGCTCCGGGTCGAATTGTAAAATATGTTGTCAATGTCACAAATGCTGGAAATGTTCCAGATACGCCAAGACTTCACAACCACACGCAAATCAAAGATCCGACATCTGGTGAATTAACTTGGGTCGAAACACCTGGAATGGGAAGTTTGTCAGATTGGGTTGTTTCTTGGTCATTGGTTGAATTTATTGGCAGTGACCTTACAAGAGAAATTCCTTGTGAAACCTCTGTTTCATCAGCGAATGCCTTCCCCGAAGATACTTGTGTGTATCTCAATGATATCAATGAATGGCGATTACCTGAGATGGCTCCATACAGTACGCACTTGCTTTATGCAACTGTCCAAGTTTCACCAAGCGCTGTTTTAGACACTCGTGAAATCGGGTTGAAGGTTACCAGCGCTTCAGGCAACATGGAAGATGGAGGAGATTACGATGACTCACTTAGCTGGGCTGGAACAGATTTGGACTCCAATGAACTTGTAGTTACATTGCGACTAAGGGCTCCAGACTTGGTCATATCAAAAGTTTCAGTTGAAAACAAAGATGCTGATGTCGGCGAAACAATTCCAGTTCAAATTATTTTGAAAAATACTGGTAACGTACAAGCGAATGATGTTGAAATCGTGTTGTGTGAATATGATGAAATTGATGATGATGTAATCAAAGATTTGCAGAAAGATGGATGCCCTGACGANAACATTGTGATGCGACAATCAATTGGTGCCATTCAGCCTCCAGATGCTACTGGAGAAGCAAACGAAATAGAAGTTTACATGCTTTATCCAGTGACTGCAGGATCTTATGAGGTTGTTGTTTTAGTCGATCCTCAAAATTCGATCGTTGAGGTAAGCGAAAAGAACAACGTGATGGTCATTACTAGTGAATTATCAAGCAGTTCACCAATTTGGGACGTAACCAAATCAATAGTTGGAACGTACTCGCTTCCAACAGGTATCATATTGTTAACATTCAGCCTCTTTAGCGTACTTTACCTTGTAGGCCGAGGCCGTAGAGCAGATGTGAAAGACCGACTTGCTGAACAGAGCAGTTTAGTGAGCGTTCTTAACGACGATTGAGATTTCGGTCCGGTCCAAGCATGGCCCACCAGGGCAACTTGGTATCAGAAGGTCCTGAAATGACGGTACCAGACTTTTCACCGATTTCTCGAAGCAATCGAAGTCTGATTTCTTCCATCAACTGTTCTGTTGCGCTGGCGCCTAAACGTAATTCCTCACTGATTTGTTTGAGATTGATGTGGGTTCGTGGAGAATCAAGCATATTATGAACGAGTGTTCTTTCTTCATAGGTGTCAAAGTTTGAATCAACTGCTGTTGAGATTTTATTCTTTACAACTTGATGTAAAGCGATCAGCGCGTCTCTTTTTTCATCAAGTTCATCAAGAGTTTCATTGATTTGAGAAAGATACTCGAAGCCTTCCTGAAATGAGATTTTCTTTCGTCCACTTATGGCCTCTGCAACTGGTGTTGAGGCTGAAGGCAAACGTGATGAAAGGCGCATTGGCCCGCCCTTTGGTAGTTTTCTCTCTTCACACCGGAATAAATCAGGACCCAAATCAATACGAATAGAAATTGACTTTTCAACCATGTAAATGTTTTTTGGAGGACCGCCAGCATCACTTGCGACTTTCTTTTTGCTTACGAAATCAGCTTTTTCCAAAATGTTGAGATGTTTCATGATCGCTTGCTGACTCACATCGATTTGTTGTGCCAATTGCATTGGGTAGTGTGGTTCGCGCACCAATCTTTCCATAATTAGCCTACGTACCTTATTTTGCAACAAATCCAAAGCTTCATCGATGTTGCCCATGACTGCTCAACCTGTGGTTACCTAGAGGCCTTTAGATTTGAATCTCTCGGAAAATTAACCACCATCCCACTTTTTCCAAGCATCATCCGGTGGTTTTAGGGAATTTTCAGATGTCTTTTCTTGATTAAAGGATTCCTGCTCACTGGTAATTGGCTCTACCATTGTGTTGATTACATCAGTTTGCCCCTGTCCAGCAAAAGGGGGGGGAATGTTTTGTTTTTCTTTGCTTTCAGCCTCTTCGACGGTCTGGCGAATTAATTTGTATAATTCATCGGTAGTATTCATGGTTGATGGATCATGAATCATGTCGTCTTGCGGCTGTATTAGATTCACCGGTTGTTGTTTTGCACGATTCATGAGCATAAGCACGCCCCCAAGAGGCATCATAATGATGCCTAGGCAGCAAAAAGAAATCATGAAAATGAAACTAGGTTGAATCAGGTCTTCATAGAATTGGGTATCACTGTTGAAGTACAAAACGAGGCCATCACAGGGCGCATCACAAGATACATCGATGGAGACATTTGCTAACTGTGCTATTTTCACTTTTTTAATGATAACAAATTCAGTATCATCAATCGATTGAGGCTCAAAGTCGGTTCGACAACTCTCTGTGATCTCGTCCCCCAATGAGGACCCTTCAATCTCAAACACGGAGACATTCAAATTTTCAATTTGGCCAATACTCGTGATAGTCCAACAACCTTCACCCAATACGATGTTGTGGATGCCATCCCCATTGGTTTGTTGCGTTGCTGATTCTCTTGGGTCAAATACCTGATTGATGTTATCAGCATTACTTAGCCAAGCGATTGAAGCGATGATAAAAAAACCTGCACCAACCAATATGATTCTTCTTGGCCAGGGGTTGGTATCTTCTAATTCCATTCCCGCACCAATCAATTGTATACTCTCAATCTATTTGAGAATCATGCTAAACCCAGTTCACCCAATTTTTCTGGTAAGTAGGTATCAGTAACGAAATCTAGACCATATTTTGCCAATGATTGTTGCTCAGCTTTCTTACCAATATCCAACATCATGTTTATCTGGTCTTGCCACCAACCATCAGCAAATCTTGGGTCTGACAATTCAGCTTGTAGCGCTTCCACATCTTTTTTGGACAAGTCATCTGCAGGTAAATCATAAGCCAAAATATCGTCAGCAGTAATGCCCAAGTAAGAGGCCGAAGGGGTCGCTAAATATTCAGAAATATGAGCGGTCTTAATGGCTCCATATGCGATAGACGCAAAAATTCTAAATGACCAAGGGTCGCCGTCAAGAAATACAACAACAGGTAAATCCCATTCTTCATTCATCCTCTTCAGGATGCGTCTTGTTGAGCGGGCTGGTTGGCCCTTGAGATGCAATAAGCCGCAGCGAAATTCTTCATCAAATCCATTTTCNACAAGTCTGTCGAACATACCACCTGTTTCGATAGCCATGATAAATTCAATATCATGTTCGATGAGTTCTATTTTGTCTTTTTCAACATTATACGGTACTCCGTATCCAGAATCGCCAACATCATCTCTTGCATTGATACGCATCCAATCGCCTCGGCGATTACGCTCTTGTACAGTTAGGTTACCTATCATACGTGCACCGTCCTCTTCAGGCCTCAGCTTGAAGTCCTCTCGCATGCACCGCGTAATTACTTCAAGATCTTCAGCAAGATTGTTTGATTCATTTTGACTTGAAAACTTACCATATCCCCACGCTTCTGAAATGTAATACATTTCTCTGAGTGTACTTGATTTTCCTGCGTCAATCATCTCCTCGATAAATTCAACAACGTGCAATGCTCGAAGCAAATTTTTGGCACTTCCAAGACTCGTAGCGTCTCTAATCGATCTCTTTTTTCCATATTTGTAGACGCCTAGTTTATCATCAAAACCAATATTGTTTTTGGTTCGAACCGGCAAAGTCATTGTGGGAGGTTCACCCTTCACAATACGGTCATACATTTCCTCAACTACAGCATGTAATTCTCTTTTGGTATTTTGAGGATCATGCAATCTTTCCATCATGCTTCACCTCCAAATAAAGTGGTCTGTCTAGAATCACTTTGGTTTGAATTATCAAGTGGAACACTCAAATCTTCAGAGGGAATATTAACATCATTTTCGGAGAGGCTATCATTCATTTCGTTGGTCATTTCTTCCAAAGATCCCTCAAGAGCTCGCCGATCAATTTCTTCTTGTTTCCTGATTTCTTCAAGCATTTGCTCATCCATTCTTGTAGCACCAATTATTTCTTGTGAACCGCGAAAAAAGATGTCAGTTTCGGTCCAATCTCCTTTTTCCAATCCACTTATGCTATACTCAATAATCGCCTGTTCTCCAGGAGAAAGTGTTTCAATTTTCCATGCCCACAAACCAGCCGCTTCTTTTCTACCGCCCCTATCATTTCCAATCATCTCTCCACCTTCCTTTTCGGGCCAATTTGCTAATACTGTATATTGCCGCGCTCGGCTTGTATAATTGAAAAGAATAATTTTTACATCAACATGTTTTGTGTCACGATTCCAATTTGTAACTGCTTCAACGATGACTGCGCCCATGATTTTTGTTATTGAACCGGCTAACTGGGGCACTGGTCGCTTGAGAATGGCTGCTGATTTTTCTGCAATCGCAGGTAAAATGTCATTGATAAGTTCGAATTTTTCTCTTGTCTTGGCCATCTTCTTCTTCTTCTCAAGGTGTTTTCTCAATCCACGCCCCATCTCAAGCATGGCCTTTCTTGCTTCTTCGAAAACAATTTCATTATCGGCTAGGGCTTCTTTCGCTTCAGAAGTAAATTGAACGTTGGTTGATGCCAAATGAATCAGAATGGCTGCTGGCCCTTTTGGTACACCTTTTCCACCAGATTGGTCTAAGCCATATTGACGCCAATCAACGCTTTCAATAGCTTTAGTTAGTAAGCAACCTCCTTGCTGATACATCAANGGNACCCGGTTCGCAAACCTCAATATCTCAACATGACTATCCGCTTGCATNCCTTCTCCAAAAATCAGCCCAACTTCGATTTGAAACGGGTTCCCATGACTTACATTCGGTGCTCGAGTCATGGTCGAGATAAATTTTGAATCAATTGTTTTGGAAAGNCCTTTCTTGATGAGTAATTCTTCAATTGGTGAAAGGCAATTGGTAGGAGGGGAAAGTAATTTCACTGGTTTTCCATTGAGCAATTTTTCTCCTTGAAATACTTCAAGAATAGACCGTATTTCGTCAGGTTTGATTTTGGTCGGCTTCTCCTTTTCCGAAATTTCAGCCGCTTCACAAATTTCTTTACTTGCACGTGCGGATACACCAGAAAAGTTGTGTCGGAAAAAAGTAGTCATGCGAGAATCTTTCGATTCTCGAAGCATTCGTTGTAATTCACCTAATTCAATTCCATGCGGATGAGGCTTGATTGCATCGACCTTTGTAGGNAGTCTTTCCGTCACTCTGGGCCAATGGTGGATTTCACCATCAGGGTCTGTGAAGGTGATATCTGCATGTGGGTTGACAATACTGGTCATTCTAAGATATTGGTACACAGATTGCCTTCCTCGCTGGTATTTCGCTTTCATTCTACAGGTGACTTTTAGGCCATGTTCTTTGAGATGGCCGTCATTTTCCCAAATAATCCGGTCCTGTTCCGACTTAATTGCCTTATTTTTGCGGGTATCTAATCCGATTTTCACTGATACAGCACTTGTTTCACTCGCAATTTTTGAGATGACTTGAGTCGGTTTCCCTGTGGTCANTTGCGAGTACATTACAACTCCAGTNATNCCAATTCCTTGTTGACCTCGGCTTTGTCGAATGGCGTGGAATCTTGAACCAAAAAGAAGTTGCCCAAACACNTTTTCTATCGATTTTTGAGGAATNCCAGGACCNTTATCTTCAGTTGTGAGTTCAATCACGTCCTTTTTACCTTCAATTTTTGTGATTTCTACCTTTATATCCGGTAAGATACGTGCTTCTTCACATGCATCCAATGAATTGTCAACAGCTTCCTTTACAGCCGTAATCAGTGATCTAGTAAGCGAATCAAATCCAAGAAAATGTTTGTTCTTCTCAAAAAATTCTGAAATCGCTATTTGTTTTTGATTTGCGGCCATTCTTCTTGCTGTGCTCATCCTATCACCGCCTAGGTCCTCCTCCACCCCATTGGTGTCGGGCCTACAACATTTTCAGCCGTCATGCGACGGTACTTGAAGTATCGGCGCTATTTACTGCTAAGAAGGGATGTTATGATGCTATTTTACTGTAAGGAAACGCTTTAGATACCTTGATTTTCGATATGTTATGCGCCTGATGTATTTTGCAGTCCCTGGCAGGGCTGAAGCCAGTAGATTGGCACTTGCCTTGTCTGGAATGGAATGGGAAGATGTTGAAATTGATGGAAATACCTTTCAGAAAATGCGCCAAGATGGCCTTCTTCCTTGGGACATGCTCCCTGTATTGGAAACAGATCAGGGCATGCTCGCAGAATCCTCAGCCATTCTTCGGTTTGCAGGGGAGAAAGCGGGCCTTCTTCCTGAAGATGCATTCATGCGGGCAAAAGTGAACGAATTTTTGGATGGAATGGGGCCAATCGCTCGAGCCATGGATACCACTTTCGGTATAGAGGATGCAGAAGAAAGAATTCGATTACGAAAAAGCCTGTTCGAGCCGAACGGAGCCGCTACTAAAGCCATGAAAACCTATGAGGAAAAATTGGCACAATCCCCGCACGGGTGGGCAGCGGGAACAGAGGAGATGAGTATTGCAGATCTCAAATTATTTACCGAATTATTTGCTTTCTTTTCAGGTAATTATGATGGTATTGAGCCATCGATGCTGGAAGGTTATGAGATATTACTTGCCTATCACCATCAAATGGCAACAGAGCCAAGAATACGTCACCACTATCGGGACATCACCAGCGATGACATAAGATGGACCTTTCTTCCAAATGCATTTGATTCATGATTAAGTCTAGAAGAGGTTACATCAACTCTAGGTAATATGAAAACTGATTCAAATGATTTGAATAGACATAATTTGAATCGCCGCTATTTCCATCATCCATGAATTCGACAACCGTAATATAGACAATTACTCCACATTTACCGTCTGCGTAGTATGAATCTTCTTGACANACTTGGATCTTGGATGCACAATTTTTCTGGCATCCCTTTTCTGAAAGACTAACCTATGCAAGTTACGAGGTAGCAGCATTCATTTTTCATTCATCGGATTAGGCTTACTCATGTTAAAATTTTCAAACCAACAAGATGTCGAAGGGGAAGGTTAAAGCTCAATCAAGCGAGCTTTGACGAGTTCACAAATTGCTTCACCGACATCGCTGCATGAAGCGTTACCGCCTAAGTCATAAGTCAACTGTGAGTTGTTTTTGAGATGTTTAGCAACGGATTCATCGATAATTTCACCAACATGAATCAAATCTTCATTATTTTCTTTTCGTCCTAACCAATCCATCATCATTTGAATTGAGTTAATACTGGCAATCGGGTTAACTTTGTTTTGCCCAGCATATTTTGGTGAAGAGCCGTGAACTGGCTCGAAAAACGCATGCTCATCACCAATATTTCCTGATGCAGCCATGCCCATTCCGCCCTGAAGTACGGATGCCAAATCAGTGGATATGTCGCCAAATAGGTTTGATGTAACGACAACATCATAATGCTCTGGGGTTCTTGTAAGCCATTGTGTAAACGCATCAATATATCCGTAATCAACCTCGGTATCAGGATATGACTTTGCAACTTGGTCGAAGGTTTTTCTAAACAACTGGCAACCTCTGGTAACGTTACTCTTGTCTATACAGGACACTCTTTTTACACCGTCAGCCGGTGCTCCATTTCTAATCTCAGCCATTTCAAAACCCATTTTTACCAATCTTTCGGTTCCAAATGATGAAATTGGACGGGGGTCATAGGCGACTTCTCCTTTTAGTTCTGGAAATTCAAGCTCCGGAACCTCATATTCTTCTAAACCTTGGGCGCGGTGAGAAGCACGTTTCAGTAGTGAATGGTACAATCCTTCTGTATTTTCTCTTAATATTGACATATTCACCATATCGGGCGCCCATATCTGTCTAAATTTACCGTGTATTTTGTGTGGAACGCCTTCATAGAGTTTAATCGGTCGGACATTTGCATACAAATCAAGTCCAGAACGCAAACCTAGGATTACTGAGCCGCCGGCAAGATCACCGTTTGGCAGATATGAGCCCGGGTGTCCAATCGCTCCCAGAAAAATAGCATCGGCTTCATTTTTGCAAAAATCAAATGAGCCCTCCGCCCACTCTACTCCGACTTCTTTGAAATGTTGGCCACCACAATCAATTTGCGTGAGTTCAAAGCCATGCTTTGAGTGTTCTGAAATTGTCTCAAGCAACCGAACGGCTTCTTGAGCCACTTCTCGACCAGTACCGTCACCGGGAAGAATCGCAATACTATGTTCGGTCATGGCCTGTGCAAATGATACACCTACAAGAACGAAACCCTGAGAATAATATAGTCTAATTTTTCTCGTTGAAGATGCCATCAGAATATGAGGTAATCTCTCCAGTAAAGGCGCTAGCAGCAACAGTAAGTGGGCTTGCGAGGTAGAGTTTTCCGGGACCAGATCGACCTTGGAAGTTCCGATTGATTGCCGATACAGTTACCTGTTTTTCGTCTGTTGAAACTCCAGGACCTGCACCGATGCACGCACCGCAACCGGGGTCAATCAATTTCACACCAACCCGTTTAAATAAATCGTGCCACCCATTTTTGACGGCAAAATCTTTGACATGCCCACTTCCGTATTGAATGAAAAATTCGATACCATCTTTTACTACGAGCCCAGCATTTTCTGCGGCTTGGCACACTTTGGCATAGTATAACACGTCATCTATCTTGCCTGCAGTACAAGATCCTCCATAGGCGATGTTAATCTTGACATTTCCAATATCGCTAATTTCTGCCCCATTTGTAGGATCGCTTGGAATTCCTTCATCAGGGTTACCAGGATGGGCAACCATTGGATAGATGGATGAAAGGTCGACAATGTGGATGCCACCATCATATACCGCATCCTTATCTGCAGCTACCGCATTACCGACCATCTGCGAGCGATTTGAACCTAACATTTCTTCCATCCAGGTGTATAAGTCGTCATCAGCTTCACAAATACCGGTTCTAGCGCTGCATTCCGTAGCCATGTTGCATAATGTCGCTCGCTCATCAATCGATAAAGAGGAAAGTCCAGGGCCGCCAAATTCCATGCATCGATTAAGTGTCAATTCTTCTCGGGCATGGTGAGCGAGGATATGTAATATGACATCTTTTGCAGTACAACCGGGATTCAATGTGCCCACGAGTTCGAAACGAATCGATTCTGGGACTTTTACAAATGTGAATCCAGAGTATACAAGACTTGCATATTCAGAGGAGCCAACGCCGTATGTAAGCGCATTCGAAGCACCTCCCATGCATGTGTGTGAGTCTGTGGCTTGGATAAAATCTCCAACATCAATGAACTCCTCTCGAGCAACTTGGTGACAAATTCCGGGACTGATGCCGTCTACAGCAGAATAATCTCTCACACCCGTGTGCTTTTGGAAAGCTTGTTGTAAATCTCTCAATGTTTGCACTTTGTGCATAAATGGAACAAATTTCGGGTTGTGGTGCGCGTAAAGCAAATGGTCCTCAAATACAGCAAATTTTGTTGGATTTGGTAACCTATACCCGCTACCGTATTCTTCAGAGAGAAAAGTATGAACTTGAGCCGTTGTAAATTCATGGGAATATCCTCCTTGTACTTGGGCGATAACTGCATCACCTGGTTTTACACATTGCCCTTCTTGTTGACCAATTAAATTACGAGAAATTATTTTTTCAGCCATGGTCATTGCTCGTTTTTCTGTTTCAATAGGCGGTAAAACAATGTCCTTGCTTTGTAGGGATTTGGCGAAAGGAAAGAGCCCTCCTTTTTCCAAGATTAGGCGAGTTACTGGGTCATATTTGGAGGTGAATTCATCGATATGGATTGTTTCTCCATTTTGTAATCTTTTCAACATCTCATGATCGCCCATCAATTGACCCAGATTGATGTTATTTCTTTCATGTATAGGTGCAAAAGATGCAGCAAACACGTACCGAATACCACTCCATCTTTCACATTGAGCAGCCGTTTCTCGGCTTGAACCAGTTCCCTTGCGAAATCCAGAAACGATGGCTTCGAATCCACCATTCTTCAAAGCATTCTCTGAGAACACCCTCATACCATTGTGCATAAGGCCTGCGTATGCGTTCTTCGCAATTTCAGCAGGGTCATGGTCAAAGCAAACCCAAGCAGGAGTCATAACATCCGTGTTGATGTCATCAAGAAGGTCATCAACAGACAAATCCTCCATTCGAAGATTGAGCCCTTCATACAATTGTTTTCGAATTAAATCTAAATCTTTTGTGAGAAAGAGAACCCTTTTGGATTCAGAAAGGCGGATATTGGGGGGTTGTTCGCCGTTCATCCATCCTCACTACTTCCTCGCAAGAAGGATTTTGGCTTAACCAATTCGGCTGTATTGATTCATCGATAATCAGGTGAATCCTTTGATTTGGTTGATTTGAATAACCATTAAATTTAAAAACCAGACTGAAAGCCTTTGCCTTAGTTCAACTAATAATAGTTGCTATTGGGTGAGGACATGAGTGATAGACAGCAAGTAGAAGATACGGTGAAATGCCAAGAATGTGGAAGTAGAAATTTAACACGTGATGAAACCCGCGGAGAATTGGTTTGCGACGACTGTGGGTTGGTCCTTGAAGACAATGTGATTGACCAAGGAGCAGAATGGCGAGTTTTCAGCCCAGAACAAGGCGATCAAAGAGCGAGAACCGGAGCACCTATGACCGTCATGCTTCATGACAAAGGGTTGAGTACTGATATCGACTGGCAGAATAAAGATTATTCTGGAAAGACGATCAATAGCCGATACCGTTCACAATTTTATCGAATGAGGAAATGGCAGAAAAGAAGCAGAGTTTCCAATGCTACTGAAAGAAATCTAGCCATGGCGCTTGCTGAATTAGACCGTATGGCCAGTCGTTTGGAGTTACCTAAGTCGGTGAGAGAAGCAGCCGCTGTTAATTACAAAAAAGCAGTAGAAAAGCGTTTGATTAGAGGCCGTTCAATTGAAGGTGTTGCAGCCGCTTCTCTATATGCTGCTTGTAGACAATGTGGTGTTCCACGAACTTTAGATGAAATTGGACAAGCGAGCCGAACAGGTAGGAAAGAAATCGGACGAACATACCGTTTCATGGTCCGAGAACTGAAGATGAAAATTATGCCAACGGGCCCTGAAGATTATATCTCTCGATTTTGCTCAGGATTAGGTCTTGATGCAGAAGTTGAAGCAAAGGCCCATGAATTGATTGCAGCCGCTCAAGAAAAAGAACTCACGAGCGGTCGTGGACCAACAGGTATTGCAGCCTCTATCATCTATATCGCAAGCGTTCTGTGTGGCAAGCGTCGAACACAAAGAGAAGTCGCTGAAGTAGCTGGAGTTACTGAAGTTACTATTCGAAATCGATATAAGGAACTTATCCAGAACCTCAACATCGAATTGGATATTTAATGCTGAGCTGGGTATATGAAAAGCCGCCAAAGGGTTTCCGAGGAAATCTTGGAATCATTGAGAAGAACACTTGCAGAGTCATTAGAGAAAGGATGCCTTTCTTGGCCACTCCCCCAACCTCCTCACCAACATGCAGATCTACCTGCTAAACATCCTCAAGATGCCCGTGATGTAACAGAACTTGGATTGAGTTTGGTCAATGCAGACCGAGGTATGTTTGACCGCCATCTAAAATTGGTTGTGGACCTTATCGTTCCTCACAGAATGAATTTAATGGACGATCCTTTTGAGGTCCATGAAAGATGGTTGCTCAAAAGAGTGGATGATTTATCCGAACGCATGCTCTTTGCAATCTCAACAGAGTGGTTGGCACAGGCGCTTGACCCTTCTTATCCGGATACGGACCGTTGGTGGCTTGCCATCGCTTTAATTAACGGACTATGTATTGTACCATATGGCCAATCAGTTCACCAAGGCTATCACTTGGTCGAATCAATCGCTTTGGGACAAAGGCCAGGCACATGGCACACACAACCGGAAGACGGCCCTCATAATTGGGCTTGGAATCCACATACAGTGACCAGCCCAATTGGTTCAATCGAAGCGCATGAAACAGGAATGAAAGCTGCAGTTTGGCTCATGCAAAGACTTGAGGATGGTGATGAAAACCGTCGTCTTCTTTTGATCGAATGGATTCGTCTTCTTCTGGAAAGACCAGAATTATTTAGCGACCTTGAATTATCACAATTTCTTAAACGCCGCTGTAATGATCCATCTGAGGATGTGGCCAGCCGTGTTGTAGGCTGCCTTGCAAAGTTAATTGAAAATGAAAAACAAGCCGGACTTGAATGTGTTAAATTACTTCACAAAAGGAAGGAATTACTTGTACGAAGAAATATGGCCGATGTCCTCACTCGTTTATTTCGGCGTATTGAGTGGGACGCCGTTCCGTTACTCGAAGACATGCTAAATGATGAGGATGAGAGTATTCGGGCCGTTGCGGCTTCAACAGCAGGAGATCTCAGATTCTTAGATGCAGAAATGTGGGCCGATAAATTACAATCCTTATCGCAACATGATTGCGCAGCCGTGCGAAGAAATATCGTCAATAGTATCCGATTTTATGTCGAAATGTATCCAGAAGATGAACGTAAAATCATAGAAAAGCTTTGGGCTGGTCAAGATGAAGTTGTAATGACAAGACTCCGAGAAATGCTATTGCGTTTTGAAGAAACAAATACAGAACTCTTCTCTCACCATATTAAAACTCTTGAACCTCTTGGTTTGGAATCTCTCTGGCCACCTCTTGATGCACGTAGACCTGAACGGTCAAAATTATGGCTGGATTGGCTTGATGGAAAAACCGAATTGCCCGAGACGCCCGTCCAAGTACAACCCCACGTTTCCGATTTTTCAGAATCAGAATTACCTTCTTTACAAGATGCTCAAGCCCAACTCAAGGCTTGGATTGGTGAAAATGAAGAAGAATAGGAATATCAGCATCAATTTATTGATGCCTATTCTTCCTCTCGAAGAGGCCCGTTAACGACGAGCCAGACGTAAAATCCGTTAAGAAGAATAAGCCACCCAATAAGATGAACGATGAGTCCGGCAGGTGCGGGCATGAAACTAATCTGTCCAATTATGACCGAGATTAAAATAGTTAAAATCCCGACAATCATCACCTTTTTTGATGAGATGTGAGGGTTAGACCACCGTTCAATAATTGGGAGAACACCTGTAGAGCGAAAGGTTCTTCGAAACCAAGCGAGGTATAAGCAGACTAATCCAGCAAGTCCTATCGTCCCTTGAGTAAAGGAAGAGGCACCCCATGGGCCTGGAACGGGTAAGTCAACCAAGGTTTGAATGACACCGACGAAACCCAAAATAGCCAACATTGACCAATTTGGGTTCTGCTCCATACAACCCTGACGCCATCACGCTTGAAAGCCTGCGCCCTCTAAGACAATACATGCCCGAAGTTTCTGATGCATTACTGGTAGCGGGTGGACTTGGGACTAGAATGCTGCCTGCAAGTGCATACTTGGCAAAGGAAAATCTTCCCCTTGTCGATGTTCCAATTCTTGTTCATCTTGCTAGAGAAGCCATATTTGCAGGTGTAAAGAGGTTGCATATCATTACCTCTCCTGGCAAGAATTTGGAGAGTATTACTCAAAACCATATGCAATTGAAACACAAAGCCCCTCATGTTCGAGAAATGCTTCTTTTTCCAACAGAAGAAGTAGAGGTTTTCACGCATGTACAAGCTGAACCAAAGGGGTTAGGTGATGCAATTTACCAAGCACTAGATGCTGTAGAAGGGCCTTTTTTGGTTTTACTTGGTGATAATTTGATCATGGATAATCACCATTCTCCAAACACATACCATCCCTCGAACGCAAGTAAACTACTTGTTGAATCGTATAGAGAAAAACAAAAGCCTTGCGTGGGATTAATTGAAGTCGAACAGGTTCAACATTACGGTATTACTCGGTTAGAAGATGACATGATTTCAGAAATTGTCGAAAAACCCAATCCATCAGATGCACCTTCAAAATGGGCCTTGTGTGGGAGATATTTGTTTCCTAGTCACACCAAAGATTTACTCCATAAATATGACCATGAAACACATGGTGAATTGCAATCAATTGCTTTGCAGCAGCATTTTATTGAAAATGAAGGCCTCGTTGGTGTTCGTTTGAAAAATCATCAATGGTATGATGCCGGTCAGCCAATGCCTTGGCTAAAATCCCAAATTGACCACGCTTTGCGCCGAGAGGATTTAGGTGATGAGTTGAGAGCTTGGCTTCTACAAAGACTTCAGCGCTGACCAGGTTTCCAGAAGCTAAACGGTATCGGTTCTTGTTCATTGAGAACGCGAAAGGCCAAATGGTCTGCTCGCTCATTCCATCGATGCCCCTTGTGGGCTCGAACATGCTTCCATTTGAGCTGACAGATTCTTGAGACCTCATTCCATAATGCTTGAACACGTGAGGCTAATTCCAGATTTGCCTTTGCTCTCCAGTGACCACTTGCTATATTGCCTGCGTAGGTTGAATCGGTTCGAACCAATACCTCTCTCTCTTCATTGTGTTTTAACAACCATCGAAGTGCTTCTGCCATGGCGGTAAGTTCGCCGGTGTTGTTTGAACCTACTTCAGCGCCGATGAAATCATCCGCATCAGGATTGGTTTGTACACGACCATAAAACTCGGTCAAAATTGTTCCCGTTCCCTTCCCTAGTTCATTATCACCAGTGACAATCACGACACTCCAAGAAGCGGGTGTTTGCGCATCAACATGTTTGTTCTCTAGGCACGACCCATCAATGTAGGCCATCAGCAAACCATCACTCGCCGATTTCACTTCGATAGTCCTCGGGGCTGAGTAATCCTGAAACCGCCTCCATATTTTCAAGTTTCATTTTGACAATCCACCCCTCGCCATACGGGTCTTCGTTCATGAGTTCTGGAGTATCATCTAAATTTTCATTGACGGCTGTGATTACGCCGGCTAAAGGGGCAAAGATTGGTGAAGCAGATTTTACAGATTCCACGATGGCAAACTCACCCATGTCTTCGAAATCATCTCCTTCTTCAGGTAATTCGATGTATACAATGTCGGTTAATGCATTTTGAGCATGGTCCGTAATCCCAATCCATACTTCGTCTCCATCGATTCGAATCCATTCGTGTTCTTTGGTATAATAGAGATTCTCTGGAACTTGGCTCATGCTTCCACCTTATCCTGTGGAACACAAACAGGGTTTCAAACTTTATTCTTCATTTATTTCAGTTGATATTGACAGAATGGACAGATGTTGAAGTGTGGTTGTATCTCTTTTTGGCATGAAGGGCATTTGTTTTGCACATTTTCTCCTCCAACCATAACAGAGTCATTGAGAATGGTATTTCCAACCGTACCGATAGAGACCATTGGCTTGTCTTTGTTTTCCAAATGCATGGCACGAACCCTACCTGCTTCTTCGTACATACCCAGTCGCTGATACTCTTCAGCAGCGGCTTCGAAATCACGAGCCTTCTCTAAATCTTCAGGCCTTGAGCGTGTTGGTTGTTGAGTACTGGCAGGTGCTTGTTGAGCGGATATGGGTATTGAAGCAGGTTGAGCCACTGATTGTATCACTGGTTGGACCACCGTTTGGACTCTTGGTTGAGGAATAATTTGTTGCACCATCATGGTTTTTTGATTTCTTGCACTCAATGCTAAGACGGCAAATAGCATACTTCCGCAACAAGAAAGCGAACCCATCATCGCAAGGGCATCAGAATCTGAATAATCAGCCTCAAATTCATTAGCTCTCTGAGTGCCCTCATCACTTCCATCCCAACAATCCCAATCTCCATCATTTACATAAGAAGGGTCAATGTATTCAGTTTCATCCCACTCTTCTTCCAATCCACACTCAAAATAACCTGGGTCGTCCATTACATCAATCATAATCAAAAAAATGCACGCAGCGAATAAAATACCCGAAGTCTTCCAATACTTCGATTTTTTACTTGGCGGTCCGGGTTGAATGGTCCGCTGCATGTCATTAAATCCCGGTATGGTTTTTCACCATTTTCATTCTTCTTCTTTTGATTGTATCATTGATGCTTCCAATTGAGCCCAAGCATCTCCCATTTGTTTTTCTTTGTCATCTTCATCAATTTCTTGCTGTGATATGTTTTCAATATCAGCTTCAGAAAAATTTGGAAACCATTGCTTGAAAGGTCCGATTTGGTTTTGTGTTGCTAAACCGGCGATGGTTAATGAAAATGCGAGCAGCGGTATCGTCCAGTAAATATTGAAATTTTGTAGATCCATGCCTTCACTGCTCAAACTTAGACCAGTAGCAAAAATTAATCCTAAACTACTGGCAAAAAAAACCCGTGTTGCTTTACGGGCTGGGGTCATGAACTCGCTTTGACAATCTCTTGAATCAATGTAGCGGTTCCTAGTAGGTTTCTCGCATCAATTTGTGAATCTTGTAAGGAAGCAGAGCCCGGTTGACGGGTGTAACTTCAAGAATTCTTGCATCATCTCTTCTTCTTATATCTTGGAGCAATGGATGACGGCTTTTTTTGTGTAAGGCCAACAAGGTTGGTTTGTCAACTTCAAGAGCCTCTCTCACGGTTTCTACAAAATATTCTGATTCAACAGCAAACTTCCCAATCTCATCTATAACCATGACTTCGCAATAATCCTTGGCGAATTCAATGGCAGGAATGGCGACTGATTCTAAAGCCTCTGTGTCGATGCCATAACCAAGAACACGAGTTCTCGAGTCATTGGCTTTGTGAGCGATGGTTGCTCTATCTCCAGTTTTTATATCGACGACTTCAAACCCAACCCTTTCCGAACCATCCATGATTGGTTCGGTTTTCATACCGCCAATGAGCTCAACATTTGAAAAATCTCCTCCTCTTGAGTTGATTTCTCTTTCTCTTTCCTCAACAATCATTTCTAGAATTTTAGTGAGAACAGCGGTTTTACCGCTTCTTGGGAGGCCTGTGATGCCTATTTTTGGATGTATTCCCATACGCTCACCGGCGACACCAAGGCCCTTTGGGATAAAAAGTCATGGTCTCGGTTCAAAAAATTTAAGCTTCATGTAATACTCATCAGCAGACACATCATTGAGAATCATCTCCTTGCATCGGGGATCCTACAATTTGCCTCCCTTTAGCTTCAAGTTTCCACATGTTTCGAACCCAATTGAGTAATTGCTTCAATCGTGCTTCACTCACCCCTGCAGTTGCTGCGATTTTTTTGAGAAGCAAAATTTCATTATTATCATATTCTCCATCTACAGCAGCAACAATTGCTCCATTTTTGAGAGCAAGGCGGAGCTCGGCTGCATCCATTTCTTTGAGTAGCAAATCAAGATCGATTGGGTCTGCAAATTGACTTCTTAATTCCGTCCGAACATTTGGGTGAATCATCATTAGGCCCATCGCGGATTCGATAGCAGCAATTTCTTCACGTACCAGCTCCCCATCTGCACCAGCAATAATAATCAGTAAATTTGCGTGCCGTTTCCGGCCGTTTTCACTAAGCAATTGGATGCTATCGGGAAACACAAACTATCACTCATTTAGATAATTCATTCAGAAGTTCTACTCCAGATTGCATCCAAGCATAACCTTCCGCTGTCCATTCGAGCAATCGATCGATAGCATCATCTTGCATATCGAAGTAATTGGCAATCTTTTTGAGCAATTTCTTTTCTTTCTTATCCACATTCCCATCGGCAGCAGCCATCATTACTGAATCGCGCACAGCCAAACGACCTGCTTCATGGCCTAAGCCGGTCAAACATTCTTCAAGTGTCGGAGGACTCTTCAGATAAGCACGAATTTGGTTTCTTTGTTCTGGAGATAAAAGTGCAGTCCCCAAGCGTTGTTCAAAAGTTGCCATTTCCTCCACTGTCAATTCGTCATTGGCCCTGGCCATAACGGCAAGTAATTTTGCATAAGCAAATCTTTCTGTACGGGGCAATTGATGCAGAGTATCTGGCAGCATGGCAATTGCTAACGTGTGACATTTATTCAATCAATCGCTGAATTCCGCATCGAAATAGTCTCAAAGGAGAACCAATAGGACACACTATGCACCCGTCTTTGAATGTGTTAGGAGAGAAGTTAGAACCGTGTTCATTTGACCCGTTAACCGGGTGGTATCGAGATGGATGCTGCAATACCGACCAAAACGACGCAGGCTCCCACACCGTTTGCTGTATTGTGAACAGTGATTTCCTCGAATTTGCAAAGAGCAGGGGAAATGATTTGATAACACCCGCTCCACATTTCAATTTCCCAGGTCTAAAGCCTGGCGATGCGTGGTGTGTGTGTGCAAGAACATGGCTTGAAGCGGTAAAGGCTGGGAAACCATGCCCTGTAAATCTACAAGCTACGCATGAAGAAGCGCTATCGATTATACCAATGGAGATATTGGAATTAAATGCTCTTTGAATCCGTTTGATGCTTAAATGCAATTTTATGCAAACCGATGTAATCAATAATTCCCCAAATTGCGGAGTTTACGGCCCAAGATATGCGATGATTAAATCCCCAAAAATTCACAAAGAGGCCAAATGTACCTGAAGAACCAATGAGCCCGATTGTGTATATTGTTAAGGCGGCTGATAATGTCCATTTAACGGACTCATCTGTGTAAAATGTCCATTTACGATGAGTTAAATGGGCGAAAATACTTCCTAAAACCCATGCCACAGCCCATGAAACATTAGGTCCGTAATCCCAAGATTTTGTGAGGAGATAACAGGATTCGTATAATCCATAGAAAATCGTCAAGTTAAGTAATCCAATTAACACATACCGGAAAAAGACGTTTTTGGGTAGTGAAAAACGCACCATATCAATCATCATTTGTGATAACATCACTTGATTTTCCTGTGAGTATTTTTCTCAAACGGTCATTATCTTGTTGGATTGCATCCAATAGAGTATATTTTACCCCTAATTGTTCAGCGAGAACCCCTAATGCTCGCGAATCTTTTGGTAAACACTTACCCCCAAATCCGCGGTAAAGCCCGAAAATAGGGTCAAGATGTGAATCACCAATTGGTTGAGCCTGTTCTGCCGTAATGATATCTCGGATTTTGTACCAATCTTCGCCCAAGGCTTGACATATATCGAAAAGTTGATTTGCAAAAATCACCTTTGTGGCATAAAATGTATTTTTCGTGTACTTTACCAATTCTGCTTGCGTTGGCGTAACCTGAAAGGTCTGGTCTGTTCGAAGAACTCCTGCCTTTTTGTGTTGGAGAAAAACCATTTCAGCAACATCTTGATGATGTGTACCACAAACCAAAATATCTTGGTTGGCGAAATCTTCCAATCGTCTTCTTTCTACCAAGAATTCTGGAGAATACGCAATTTTTAGATGAGGAAATGACTCATGCCATTCTTGTGTTGTCCCAGGCACTACTGTGCTTTTTATAACCGCTGTGAATCCAACTGGTAATTCTTGTAGGACTTCTTCAACAATACTGGTATCACATTCACCAGTTTCAGGATGGGGCGGCGTGGGCACCGCGATGTAGGCAAAGTCAACGTGATCGATGACATCGTTAATCGTTGTATTTCTTGCAGGGTCGTGAACATATAATTCATGAGCATGTTGAAAACAATGTTCAATCGCGCCTCCAACCATACCTGCTCCAATAATTCCAATTTTCATTCACTCACCTGTGTGGATGTGGGTTTAATTTTTGTTCAAATGCCATTTTTCCAGCTTGAAACAACCCTTCGGGAGTTCCGCAATCTACCCAAGTTTCTTCTCCATTACTTCGGATTTTTGCGAGTTTATGCTTTACATAATGACGGTTGACATCTGAAATTGAGAACGCATCTTGGTTATTTTCAAATTCTTGGTCAAGTATGTTCCAAAAATTTTCATCATAGAGATAAATACCTCCAATAGCCATATTTGAAGGTGGGTTTGTGGGTTTTTCCACGATATCGATGATGTTGTTAGAATCGTCTAACACGGCTACACCAAATGCTTGAGGATTTGCCTCTTCCCGAGCGAGTAGCAAACATCCGGGTGGATTTTCTGCTTGTGAAAATACTTCAACATCTCGCTTTAATTCCATCGTCGTAATGTTATCCGAGAAGTAAATGAGAAGGCGACAATTTTGGTTGTGAGGCCTGGCTAAATTTAGGGCGTGGTGAACGCCCTCGGGTTTCTCTTCCAAAACATAGTGAATTCTTTCTCCAGGTAAGCCACACCCCACATGGTTTGCGAGTTGTCCCATGAATTGGTTAGCAATGATGGTAATGTCCTTTATTCCCGCACGACGAATTGTACCGAGGGCGTAGTCGATAACAGGCCTATCAAATAGAGGCAGCAAGGTTTTTTGTGTATACTTAGTAAATGGATGAAGCCGAGAACCATAACCGCCAGAAACCAGTATGGCTTTCATTTTCATCGACTTAGCCACCTCCATCTAGCATATCATTCTCACTATGATTTTCGGGTTTTGCAATTTTTTGAAAAACACCATCTTCCGCATTTTTATCAAAATATTCGGTTGTTAGAAGATCACCTAGTCTTTTTACCCCGTGTTCAATCAAATCCTTATCGGTCATTTCTGCCTGCTCCCATCGTTTTTGAGCCATTTCTGCATATACATCATCAGCTTCTTTGACAAGTTGCTCAGGTTGGGTTAAATCATCCTCCATTCCTTGATATTTTTCACCCTCTAAAACAGCATCTCTCCTCTCCATTTCTTGGTCTAAATTGCCATCCTCTTTTCCCCAAGTGGGCCCCTTTTCATCTTGCCCTCTTGTCATAATTTCTATTTTTTCGGCATTGTTTAGTTTTGCGCGTAATATAGCATGTATTTCTTTCAGTTCTCTTATGCTATCATCCTCTACCAAGGCGGACATGTCTAATTTTTCAAAAAAAACATCATCCCATTTTCGTTCAAGGGACAATGCCCGGTATGCAAATTCCCCTAGAACAACTGGTAAAACGATGCTTAACCACGAATAGGTTGGGAGCTGATCCTGAAAAATGAACCAAGTAGCAGCAACAATAAAACTAACTTTCATTTCATTTTTTCTAAACTTAGAACGCAATCTCTTTTTGTATATCCAATGTTCTTCAATGGCTTCCATTGCCACCCATTCTTGGTCGATAATCAATCGAACACCATCAATCCTCGGCAACAAAACAGTCTTCTTCTATTTCGAATAATTGGTGACTCATGATCAGGTAATCAATGGCTTCTTCACACTCTTTTTCGCTTATTTCTTGCTTGCCGAGTATTTTGAATAGTTCCTTTGTGGTAATCCAAGGCTCAATTTTGTCTTTCCTTGCTTCAGCCAAAACCAGTATTTTTTGAGCAGTAATTGCCAATAGAGGATCATCAGCCCCCTCATCTTGCATCAGATTTAGGAAAACTGATGCGGGGTGAGCAAAATCATCATCATCACGGACTTCATGACGTTCCCTCAGATGAGTCATGGTTTCTGATAGGTCAAAACAATCAAACAGGTTTTTTTGTCCAAGTGGCAATTCTGCCACTTCTTTTTTTGAGCGACTCGATAATTGGTCAATGCGGTGAATTTTTTGCGCAAGGTGAATTCTTTCTCTTTCTAGGTCGCGCTCTATGAGCATGAGGTCTTCGTCAGCCTTTTGCTCAAGCCATTGCTGAATAGAAAAATCAGGGTTAATGCCTAGCATTACTTGGTATAGGGTTTGGACCGACGCAGGAAGGCCTTCAATATCAAAATCAGTGGTTGAACTTCTCCTGTGCTCATCTGACATGAATGCTGGTTATCATGACGGACGATAAGGGTAATTGTCAGAAAATCACGGAAAAATATTTTTTTTTGAAAAAAATCACAAGAAGCGACGTGCAATATGAGACAAAGCCCCTTCAATAAATAATTCATTTTGATAGTCTTCCAACTCTATCGGCGAATTCACAAATTCAAGCAAATTATTCCCCACTCTTGTGATTTCATCGATTATGGTAAGGCTTGCTTTCTGGGCACTCCTTGAAAGTGGGTTTAGGTCAACGACAATGACAAACTTACCCATTTTTCTCAATGCCTCACATCTATCTCCATCTTCGAGTGGTACGAAAACGACATCACTTTCTCCAATCCCATTCCAACAACAAGACGCACGAGGCCCTTTCAGTCCAGGTATTGAATAATCAGGCGAATCTCCTAAGATTTCAACGCCTAGGCCGAGTTCTTCTTTTCTTTCTGATAAGTAGTTAATCAGGGCTTTCATTCTTTCATTTGTGCGATAAAATATATTGATCTCGATAGGACATTGAAGATGCTCTGCTATCTGCAACATTGTATCGGCAGCCAATGCTGTCGTGTTTCCATTCAAACAAATGATGGGCTTCGTTGCATCTTGCAATTTTGCCGCTGCAATTTTTGTGGCATGTCTTGCAGAATCGGTTGTTTTTTCTCCGAGAAGATAATCAAATGCTTCACCTCGTCCATGAGCAATCATTGCACTATTTGCTAGCATGCCAGCATGTTGTGCTAACTCGAGTTTGTGTCTAAGCCACAGAGAGTGATATCTGGGGTGGCTTGGGTCTGCTTCAAACTCACGCATCCCCTCACCTATCAATCAAAAATCATGCTCAAATCCATTGGCGCTGTACCGCGATTGATTGCACTTGTAGAAATGACATCAGCCCCACAAAGCCTCCAATCTTCCATTGTTTGATAGGTAATACCGCCACTGACTTCGATGAAAACATGGTGGCGGAGGTTGGCTGTTTCAAGTTCTTCAATCACAGATTTACATTTATCCGGCGAAAAATTGTCTAACATGATGACTAAGCGAGGCAAATTTTCAATCATTCTTCGCTCAGACCAGGTAAATGCCGCAATGATGGCTTCCTTTGGGGTTTGAACCTCAACTTCAAGAAAGGCACCAACATCATCATAGTTTACGGATTTTAGGAACTCATTGAGATTTTCATTTCGGGAAGATCCAGACATGTTGCTAAGGTCGTTTTCTTTAATCATTAAAGCGTCTTTTCTCGATAATCGGTGCGTCATCCCTCCTCCCATATGAACCGCCCATTTGTCTAATAAACCCCAAGTTGTTTTTCTTGTACAAGCAATTTGATGAGGAGCAATAGCAGACCATTTTTTTGCTTCAGTAGCTATTCCCGAAAGAAAACCGAGTATGTTCAATACAGATCTTTCGAATAAGAGTAATGCTTCAACAGGTCCTGATATATTGCCGATCTCGTCACCAGCATTGACCTTTCTTCCGTCACTGCAAAGCCAGGAGCAACGCAACTCACCCGCCCAAATTTGAAGCATGTAATCAATCATCGAAGTACCAACAACGATGCCATCTTGCCTCGAGATAATTTTCGCCTTACCATTTTTTTGTGACGGCCCAAAAAAAGGGCTATCTATCCCATCATCAGATAGGATAGATGTTGACCATCGATCCATGCTCGATAACAACATCCTAGACGGCCCCGAGTCTGCCTCCCAAAGGATATGCCCCCTGTTGTGAGGAACTCGCTCACTCCCTGCCATATTAACTCCTTGAGGCGAGCAGACTTATGTTTGTCTCCTATTCCCCCAGCATGCATCGGGTTCTTGTGGTGGGTTCAGGGATTCAAGGCCTGAGCAAAGCCATAAAGCACCATTTGCTTGGTCACCAAGTCGTTATTTTAGAAAAGCGAGAGCAAATTGGAGGAAGAGGTTCTGGAGATTCGATACAAGGATTTTCTCTAGAAAATGGACCACACTTCTTGCTGAAAAATGGCCCCTTGTATAAATTAATCAAGAAAGTGGGAGGAATTAAGCCAATGTATAGGCCATTATTACCTCAAAAAATACAGATTGCGGGTGTAGGAAAATTGCTACCAATGGATTCCCCTTCTGCATTGTTACAGTACAAGAAGGGGTTGGACAAACTCCGAGAGGACGCAGCAATTTTTGTCTCAAGTTGGGGGCTTGATTTACCCTTAAGAAAAAAGGCACTTTTCAAGCAAGGTTTACTGGTTCCAAGAACGGGTTGGTCAGGTCTCATTGGCCGAATCGCTTCGGCAATTGATGAAGCAGGGATTCCAATCCAAACGAATTGTGTTGTTGAAGAAGTTATTGAAGGAGGGGTCCGATTGCGCGATGGGCGCAAAGTTGAGGCAGATTCAGTGTTCATGTGTACTGGCCCTATCTCCGAACGCAAAGCATCTACAATCGACCTTGTATTGTCATCAAAACCTCTTTTGGGGTTGCATGGAGTCATTGAAAATGAAACAGCAATTTTTGATTTAGCAGCCATAAATAATGCAAGAATGCAAGAAGGCAGCCACCTATCATGTATCTCATTTAATGGCGGAGTGAGCCATTTAGAGAATTTCCTTGACAAAAGAGCAGCAGGATGGCGAGACCATATTCTTGCGATTAAGCGTAATGAAGCCATCACAATCACAGATAATGGTGGATTGAGTGATGCGAGAATCTGAATAACCTTCACAAAGTCCCGGCCACATGCGCATCGTTTCATGGAACCTTAATGGTCTGAGGGCAGCCATCAGAAAAGGATTGGTCGAATGGATGAAACAAATCAATGCAGATATTTGGTTATTTCAAGAGATTAGGGCATTGCCCGAACAAGTTTCTCCAAATTGGCAAGATGGACTTGGGTTTCAAATGATATGGCATCCAGCAGAGAAAAAGGGTTATTCCGGTGTCGCCTCGCTGTCGAAAATTGGAATTGCGGAACTTTCTCGAGGAATATCGACGGCACTTGACCCAAATGATGGTGAAGGAAGAGTTCTAGTCACGAAATCAAAGAATTTGACATGCATCAACATCTATCTTCCAAATGGGGGAGCGAGCATTGAAAGGCAGTCATACAAGGACCAATGGTTAGAAGATTTGTTAATTTGGGCGCAACCATATTTTGATTCAGAAGACCCTGTTATCTTGGTGGGCGATCTCAATATCGCACATACGGAAAATGACATTTGGAACCCCTCAGGTAACCGCCTAACTTCTGGTTTTCTTGACCATGAGCGTGAATGGTTTGATCGCTTTTTGGCTTCTGGATGGTACGACTTGCATCGTCATCATTTTGGTCAACAAAAGGGGCCTTACACTTGGTGGTCCAACAGGGGTCAAGCAAGGGCTTTGAATCGTGGATGGCGTATTGATTATGTTCTTGCTAACCAAGCTGCGAAATCAGCGTTTAAATCCGCTGAAGTAAACCGTCAAGCAGGGCTTGATTGTTCCGACCATGCACCCTTAATCATCGATTTTGAGTTCTAAAGAAATTGATGCGAAATAAATCTGTTCAAGAATCTTCAATTTCGCCAAATTGTTCCAAAACCAAGTCAACCTTTTCACGCAATAATTCGAAATCTTCTTCCTTAAATTCTATTTTGATTTCAAGAAGCTCATTTTTCTTATCAAGATGATAAATTACACCTTCTGGAATTGACTCAATAAGGCGCTTCCCCTCCTGTTCATCCCCTTCCCAGTACAATACGGCAGAAAGGTGTCTGGCCATAATACTCCTAATCATAACTCGATGATAGGTCTTCTCTTTTGGTTATCAAAAAGTCGATTGATGAAAATATGTACTCGTTTGAGATTTACCCTTTCCTAAAGTAGTATGGGCATTTAACGATACTATGGCTGATGGGTTCGACAAAGTTGAACCGGTGAACATAGGCACGATAAATCGGTTTGACGAAATTGAACCAATGCCCGATGAAGAACCCATATTTCAGACATCATCTGCTGAATTTATCGTAAATGTCGAAGACGGTATGAAGGCAATCCTCCCTCTTGGAATGTTAATTCTTGGTATTGCTGCATTGGGATTTCTAAACGGTTTGGACTATGTCTCACCTCAAGCTGGCCTTGTAAGGCCAGATGAATTCATCTATGCATTCGCCCAATCTGCTCCGGATGGAAGTGCAGAATTTTCTGGTTTTGTGACACGTGATGGTCAGCCCTTAGAAGGGGCGGAAGTTCATGTTTCCATGCAAGACGAAAGCGGTTTTTGGGTGGCTTCTTGGAATTATACGGATAAAGAGGGGAGATTCCATTTAACTGATTTAAACCCAGGTTTGACTCTAGTGAGCATCAGTATTTTGGGAAATGGTACAAGCGATGTTTTTCAGCATAGAATATTGCTTACACCGCCTTCGTTTCTCGAACCAAAAGGGTTCACAAATATGAATTTTGAAGCCCCTTCAATCGACCGATTTAATCAGGAATCATGTGATGGTGAAGCGACTGAATGCGTACGGTTCATTCCACATCCCGAGGAAGAACTAGCTCATCCAAGAATTGACCCAGCTGCAGGGGTTACGTATGTTTTGATTGGTTGGGGGTTCATTGGTTTGTCAATCATTTCTGCTGGGTTTGCTATTTTTGGCATCAAGCATAAGTCGAGAGGATTGATCAGAACAGCGGCAATACTTTCATTTTTTACACAGGGGCATTACTACTTGGCATGTTTATTGGGACTCTTTGCGACCGTACTTACATTTACCATTGCCCCACAAAAGAAAGTTCTTCAACCACAGGAGATATAAACTTCGATTCAGGATTGTTGATCAAATGGATGCACTTACGTTTACATGGGCAACGCGAGATTTGGGAGAACCCATCTCTGCTTTGTTTATCTCCTCAAATAAAGAAATCATTGCTGGAGGTTGGAATGGGAATATGAAATGTTGGGGGGAGGATGGCTCTTTATTGTGGAGCATACAACTCTCAGATCGCATCGCATCAATTTTGCAATTAAACGAGTCATACATTGCCACAGATGGCATGCACGTATCCTGCATCAAGCAGGGAAAAATGGTATGGAGTCAACCACTTGAGGGTTCTGCAGATCTGTTGGCCATTGGAGATGAAACAATCATAGCAACCTCGAGTGTTTATGATATTGAGCATGGAGATTTCATGGAAAGCGCAATCTGGACATTTACAAAACGAGGGGAGATGATTGATGTATTCCGTCTTGATGAACGCCCGTGGCACTTACATTATGGCGATGGGATGATGATTGGCCTGGGAAG
>PBHM01000009.1 GCA_002719395.1 Methanobacteriota archaeon
GGAGCAGCCCTTATCCTTGCAAGAAAGGAACAAGAGTGAACTAACTAGTTTGGTACAATAGCGGAAACCATGAGGGCATCCTCGGGTGCCCTCGTGGGAATTCCCTGTTTACAAGACAGTGCATACATCTACGCAGTAGGTTGACCATCGGTTTGGCGTTGCTTGATATCCAAACGTGATTAGACAGATTACTGAGTTTTAGAAAGTGCTTTAATTTGATAACGTAGAAGGTCTGTGGTAATACCATTAGCAAGGATGAGGACAATTCGGAAACTTTTCAAAACCGTCCGATTCGAAACTTCTTCAAACTTGTTCCAGTTCTCGAATGGTTTTATCCAATTGATCATCGCCGTCTGTGGAAAGATGCCTATAATGAGGCCTACCCGAGTGGAAAAACGCTCAAAGAGAGCTACAAAGCGGTATGGGAAGTCAATACTTTGGCTGCGGTTTTGGTTTTGGCTATGAATGCGTCTTTGTTCTTCAGTCTGCTAACTGGAGAATCCAAGGATTTCTACTGGGCCTCTACTCCCACTCGATTGTACCGGGTGGTTTGTGAGTGATGTCGTAAACCACACGATTTACTGACCCCTTACACGCATTTGTGATTCTTGTGCTTACTTTTTGTAATATTGAATGAGGGATTTCAGAATAACGTGCCGACATGCCATCCATACTCCTCACCGCACGTACAACGATGGTTTCTCCATATGCTCTGACATCACCATGGACGCCTACAGAGCGAACAGGAAGAAGAGCAGCATAATATTGCCACGGTAATTCCATCTCCCCGTTCATTGCAGCCTTCTCAAACTCTTCTTCAACGATCGCACAACACTCTCTCACAACTGATACCCTTTCAGGAGTCAGTGGACCAAGTGTTCGCACGGCTAGACCTGGACCGGGAAATGGTTGGCGTTCTGAAACATGAATGTCTAATGCTCTTGCTAATACCCTGACTTCATCTTTGTACAACTCACGCAAGGGTTCTACGACACTCAGCGTCATATCTTCAGGTAAACCTCCCACATTGTGGTGCGATTTGATGGTGTCTCGAACACCACCTCCTGACTCAATCCAATCTGGTGCAATGGTCCCTTGTACCAAATATTTTGCACCACAGGTTTTTTGCTCATCCTCAAAGATTCTTATGAACGTTTCACCGATTGTCTTTCTCTTTTGTTCGGGTTCTGTTATCCCTTCTAGAACCTCAAAATACCGATCAGCTGCTTCAACAGTCACTAAATCGATACCATGTTTGGCAAACATTTCCTGAATTTCAACCGTTTCACCCTTTCTCATAAAGCCTGTATCCACATATACACAATGCAACTTATCTCCTACTGCTCTTTGTGCCAAAACAGCTGCTACGGTTGAGTCAACGCCACCTGAACAAGCGATAATTGCCTTATCATCTATTTGCGTTTTGAGTGTCTCGATTGCCTCGTCGATGAACGCCGAAGCATCAAACAAATTAGGCACCGCCGTTAACTTCCCGATCCATTTGTTTAACTCTTTCAATTTGATCGAGCTTGTTTTGTTTCAGTTTTTGAGCAAAATCATCATTTTTCAAAGCCAACATCTGTACTGCAAGATAACCTGCGTTATCTCCACGGTCGACACCAACTGTAGCAGCAGGCACGCCTGGTGGTAATTGAACGATTGACAATAGACTGTCATATGGTACTCTTCCACCACAAGGAACTCCGATGACTGGCTTCGTTGTAAGAGCAGCAACAGCTCCGGGTAATGCCGCTGCTAATCCAGCCATAGCAATGAATACCGAACATCCATCTGCTTCTGCATCATGAATAATGCCTTCAACAAATTTAGGAGATCTGTGTGCACTTGCAACGCGTAATTGATAATCTACGCCAAATTGTTCGAGAATCTTTGTGCATTTGTCTGCGATGGGCAAATCTGATTTTGAGCCAAGCAATATTGTTACGTCCATAAGACTCTGTCGTCAAAGCCGGTTATTCAAGATAACGAGTGGTGTATGGTATTTCTTCACAGGAAAATACTTGCATAAATTACTCATGGAGCTTTAGATTGGTTATTGTTTTGTTAAACTCATTCAGATTCACTCAAGTTGATGATTCCTGTTGACTCAAGGTACGTCATTCCATTTACCCTTACACCTTTGACTTTCACCTCACCAACAGAAAAAAGAGGAGATGCAGCCCATGTGCGACGAGCATATTTCGCTGATGGAATTGAAGGCAGAGCATCTTGTGGACTCCATTCTACTCGATACACGGTAAATGGTCCCATCGACAATTGTTTAGCATGACGGTAATCAAAAATCCAACAAATAACGGAAAGAACAACTGCCAATAGATAGGGCGGTTGCATTAGCAAAATAATGGCTACAAAGGGAGAAGGAATAATCTGAATAAAATCAAGTCGGCCAGGAGAAATTTGAGTCCCAATTGCGACAGAAGTCATTGAGAGGAGCAGACCAAGAGCCATGAGAGAACTAGAGAGAATTCCATGTACTTTCACCAACCCCCAAAGCACTCCTATCACCAAGGGAAGAAGCGACCATGCCATAGGGAAGAGCATTGCTGGACCTGGCCGAGGCAACTCATGCTCCGACCAATTCATTGACCTCACCGGTCAACTCCATCATGACGTAGCCACAAATTTCTTGCAGCATGGACTTCATCTACACGACGAACTGGTGTAGTGATTGGGGCTTCATGAAGGGTTTCGGGGTCAAGCGCTAATACTTGGATGAATTTTTTGGCAAATTCATCGAGAGTTGCTTTCGATTCGGTCTCCGTTGGCTCAATCATCATACACTCCGGTACCACCAACGGGAAATAAACCGTTGGCGCCATGTAGCCCATGTCGAGTAAACCCTTGGCGACGTCCATCGCTCCAACTCCCTTATCTTCTTTCAGTTTCCCCATCGAAAGTGTGAATTCATGCTTTACAACTTCAGCCGGCGCACCATCAACGATATAATCACTTAATCCTGCGATTTTCGCTTCTTCTTGAATCCGATGCCTAAGGTAATTTGCATTCATAACCGCATGCTCAGACATCAATTTCAAGTCCTTCCCATATCTACGGTAATATGCCCAACAACGTATGACTGCTCCCGCATTACCATGCCATTGCTGTACTTTGCCGATGCTGAATTCAGGTTGATGCCAGTAATACCAGAATTCATCATTTGCTGGAGTAGGATTATCCTCTCCAGAGAGGGGTCTTCTGGCAGCAACAGGTCCAGGTAAAAACGGTGCAAGATGAGACTTTACGCCAATTGGTCCAGAGCCGGGACCGCCACCACCGTGTGGTTGTGAAAAGGTCTTGTGGAGGTTGTAATGAACAGCATCAAAGCCCATCAAACCGGGAGATGTTCGGCCTAAAATGGCATTAAAATTAGCACCATCATAGTACATTTGTCCACCAACTTCGTGAACAATTTCAGATGCTTCAGCAATATCAATTTCAAACAGACCGAGAGTATTTGGGTTCGTAATCATCATTGCAGCTGTGTTTTCGTCTACTACAGATCTAAGAGCATCTAAATCGATTCGGCCATCTTCGAGGGAGGGAATCTCAATGATTTCAAAACCGGCCATCGCGGCACTTGCTGGATTTGTTCCATGAGCAGAATCTGGAACAATGACCTTGTTACGCTGAAGTTCTCCTTTATTTCTGAAATATTCTTGAATGCAGCGTATTGCTGTGAATTCTCCTTGGGCCCCTGCTACTGGTTGCAGAGTTACGGCATCCATTCCAGCACAAATGGCCAACATGTCTTGCATTTCATGGTAGATATAGAGAAGTCCCTGTATTTGGTGATCTGGCTGTAACGGATGGATGTCTGCTATACCTGGGAGTTGTGCAATCACTTCATTCACACGCGGATTGTGCTTCATTGTGCAAGAACCGAGAGGATAGAAACCTGTGTCGATTCCAAAATTTCTTTTTGATAGCCATGTGTAATGACGTACCATTTCTGGTTCACTTATTCGGGGCCAATTCGGCATCACTTTTCTCTTGAAAGTGTCAGTAACTTCAATGTCTTCTCTTTCGATTAAAGGAGATGGCTGGGCGTATCCAGAACCCGGTGCGCCGTCATGGTCAAACAAGCGACTCATGCAACCACCCCTGATTTACTTGTGAGCCATTTGCTCAGGTGATTAAGTAAAATTTTGATATCAGATTTACTGGTTTGATCGCTGGTTGAGATAAGCAGACGATGATCCCATTCAGGATACCATCTCGAGAGATTTAATCCACCAATGATTCCAAATTTCTCAAGATAATCCAAACACTCCTGTGCAGGATACGGTAACTCAATGACAAATTCATTGAAATGTTGTGAATCACCATACGGTAATTCAACGTCTGAGAGTTTTGAGATTCCATCCTGTAATAATTGCCTTGATGCAAGGTTTCTCAAGCCCAGCGTTTCAATCCCCTCAGGACCTAGAAGGGCCATATGCATCGCACCCATCATGGCAATAAGCGTCTCATTTGTGCACAAATTGGATGTTGCTCTATGACGGCGAATATGCTGTTCCCTTGTTGACAATGTAAGACAGTATGCTTCTTTACCATCTACATCTATGGTTCGTCCAACAATCCGTCCGGGCATTTGTCTCAGATATGGTTGCGTACAAGCGAATATTCCGTAGATAGGCCCCCCATAGGTCACAGGTGAACCGAGAGGTTGACCCTCACCGACTACAATATCTGCACCATAATTACCAGGTGGTTCAAACACGCCAAGACTTACTGGCTGTATTCCGACGATAAAAGCGGTATGATTACCAAGGATTTCTTTGGCTGAGAACAAACTCTGGTCCATGATACCAAGTGGATTTGGCTGTTCAACGTAAACCGCACAGGATCCGGATGCCTTTTCCCACTCTTCAAGTGGAATGTGTCCATTCTCGTCGTGTTTCATTGATTTGATAATAAGTTCAGACCCTTGGGTGTAATTTTGAATCACTGAAAGCCTGTCTGGGGGAATAAGTTCGGAGATGTATACCGTGTTTTTTTGTTCTGCTTTTCGAGCGTGAACTCTTACGGCACAGGTGATGGCTTCAGCTGCTGCAGTGGAGCCATCATACACGGATAGATTCGCAATCGGCAATCCTACTAACTCGGTGATAAGAGATTGAAACTCCCACATCGCTTGGAGCATACCTTGGCTTACCTCGGGCTGGTAGGGAGTGTACGAAGTCAGGAATTCACCACGAGTAATCAACTGAAAAACGCTTGACGGTACGAAATTACGATACAAACCAGATCCCAGAAAGTTGACAGTTGAACCCAAATCGATATTAGAACCCAATAATCTTCTCGCATCAGCTAAGATTTCTTCTTCCGATTGAGCCTCTGGTAAAGCCAATGGCTCCTTACATCTGACATTATCGGGTAATTCCACGAATAAATCATCCATAGACGAATGGCCCATTGCAGCCAGCATCTCATTTTCTCGGCCCAAGTTCGGCAAGTGGTCGGTCATGGCTTCCCCTAAATTCCCTCAATCGCGGAACGAACTTGAATGTTCGTAATCCACTTCAAGATTGCCACTTTGTCCAAGACTCGTCTGCGTTTTGATACCAGTGTTTACCTTCGGCATCTTTGTACCATAAGGTACCATTTTCGTCAGGGTCAAGATAGTTGCCTGGTGGTAAACTTTCCCAAGAATCTACTTTATTTTTCTCGCTTACTTGTGGTGCAGTTCCGATGTCTCCTGAAATCGCAGAATCTGAAATATTGTATGTTACATTATTAGTAATTGAAGATACGCTTTCTACTTTAGTTTGAGAGGCGCCCGGTAATGCTTCAAGGGAAGGAGATGGACCTGCATCCTCTTTCTNAAGTACTTCAGATGGNGAGGGTAAATTNAAATCAGTTGGTTCTTTTTCCCAATCATTGTCTTTTGATTTTGGTTTCCTCAAAAGCATAACAATGACACCTACAAGAGCAAGAACCACAACACCACCTACAATCCCGATGATTGCATTTGTGGAAACACCATCTGAAGTTCCTGCAGCCTGATCGACTGTATCCTTTGTTTCNTCAGTAGGTTCATCAACAACAAAACCAAGTGGGCATCCCGGGAAAGCATCGTTNATTTTACCCTCTGCTGATTCTGTGGGACACATGTCAACATTACGAGCATCTTTTACCCAAATTCCAGGCCATTCAGGATCTCTGGTTTCGTTGAGAGATTCATCACCCCAATTGTCACCGAAGCCATCATCATCAGAGTCACTCCATTGTGTTGGGTCTGCTTTGAAATAATCGGGCCCAACTCCATACAGTTCCCACCTTGCATACGACCATGCACCATCCAAATCTGAATATCCGTCTTTGTCTGTGTCTTTACAACCAAACCTATCGATGGTTGAAGTCCCGTATTCATCTGGACACCTGTCTGGTTCATTTCCTTCAAAATTATCTCCGAATCCATCGCCATCTGCATCTTCCCATTGTGTTGGATCGTCTTCGACTCCATCTGCACCATCTTGTACAGTCATCTCCAGCGTCGGATCCGCATAGCCATCACCATCGGCATCAGGGCAACCGAGGAAATTGATTGAGGAGTTTCCTGGGGTAAACGGACATGCATCTGGGAATGTACCATCGATGTTGTCACCATATCCATCAGAGTCTGCATCTTTCCACTGCGTTGGATTTTGTACGAACAAAGGAGGTTCTGATTCATCAGCCCATCCGTCTCCATCTGTATCAACGCATCCTACTTTACCACCTCTTGAGGCATTTCCAGCCTCAAATTGGCAATCATCTCGCACATCAAGTGTGCCGTCATTGTCATCATCATCATCTTCATCGTCGTGACAACCATCGAAATCATTGTCTGTTTGTGATGACTGAACCCAATTTGTCATGCCTCTGGGACAGGTATCAAGCGAATCGAGGACCATATCACCATCATCATCAGTATCTTCATCCGCATCCCGGCAGCCATCGCCATCTAGGTCTGTTTCACTTGTTGCGGCCCAGTTTGTTTGTCCGGGATTACATTCTCCGGATTCGTTCACGTCCTCCACGAGATCGTTGTCGTCATCTAGATCTTCACTCGCATCTTGACAACCATCACCATCAGCATCNGTAAGCGAATTAGATGACCAATTCTTTTNNTTCATTGGACATTGATCATCGATNTCATCGACATCATCGCCATCATCATCGAGATCGCAAACATCACCGAAAAGGTCACCATCGTAGTCAGCCTGATTGGAATTACTGATGATTGGGCAGTTGTCATCAACATCAAGCACNCCGTCTGCATCATCATCTACATCCTCGGTTTCATCTTGACATCCATCGCCATCCATGTCCAATTCGTAAGTAGAAGTCCAGTTGTTGATACCTTTAGGACACAAGTCATCTACATCGAGAACCCCGTCTGCATCGTCNTCTAGATCTTCTTCCTCGTCATGACAACCATCTGCATCATGGTCAAGAGTTGGATCTGTTTGATTCCAACCAATGAAACCTTGATTGCAATCATCAAGGACATCATGTAAGCCATCATTATCATCATCAGGATCGCATGCGTCTCCAAGGTCATCATTTTCGTAGTCAGTTTGATTCAAATTAGGAACATTGATACAATTATCCCAATAATCGCCCACATCATCGTCATCTGCATCATGGAAAAATTTCCATACGAACATGTCTCCATCACCAGAGGAATATAACGTATTGCCGCTGTCCAAAGTCACAAGTCCAGTAAAGTCTCCTGCTGCTACGATTGAACCATCTGATAACGCAAGCAATCCTCCGACACTATCTGTAANACCTCCTCCGTTGGAAAATGCCCATTGCCAAGTTCCTGTGTGCGATAGTTGGGCAATGTAAAAATCATCATAGGAATTAGAGGTTCGGTTTGCAAGGTGATATCCAAACCTGATATCCCTTTCGTGCCAACCCCCAACTTGGATTTGACCTTTCGGATTTACTGAAAGTGATTCAACCCGGTCATCACCGGGGCTGCCTCCATGCGAATTCCATATCGCTTTACCGTCAACACTGATGCGCATCACAAACACATCCCATACTCCTTGGGATGCAGCTTGAACTACACCATTAATGCGATAATCTTGCAAAAATTGTCCGCCTGCAACAATGCCCCCAAATGGATGTACAATGATATTATTGAAATAAGCCCCACAATTACTCCCTAATCCACATGCACTTGAGTCAACTGAATGAATCCATTTGAGGGTGCCATTTGTCGAATACTTTGCAACAACTGCAGCCCATGTACCGGAAGGGTTTGAGGAATTGTTGAATGCATAGTCCTCGTTACCATTATTGTAACCTGCCGTATATATGCCGTCATCAGTGTGGTCAACAACAACTTGAAACGCTGTTGAATAACCGTAGCCACGCGTGGTTTTGACCCAAACAAATTCTTGTTGCGTGACGTTGAAATAGGTCAAAAAGTAACGATAGACGTTACCTTGACTAAGAGCAGTAACCGCTCCCGCACCCCCAAAAAACGAGGTGTTTTGAAAAAATCCAGTAATGGCAAGATTCCCTTTGGAATCCACTGCCACATCCCATCCTACATCGATATCATCGCCACCAAATGTTCGAACCCATTCCCATTCTCCTGCTGGGGATATTGCTCCAATCCAACCATCCCAACCGGGATTAACCAGAACAGAAACATTACCAAATTCCATTTGTTCTCTGATATAACCTGTGGCATAAATGGTGTCATTGGCCGCAACATCGATACCTCTGCAAGCATCCACAAACGCAGGGCTTCCAACTACTGTCGCCCATTTCCAAACTCCAGACCCTGATAATTTTGCAATTAAGATATCTCCATTTCCATAAACCTCAAGCAAAATCGAACCGAGTTGAGTCGCATTTTCTACTCGCCCACAGATAACCAAATCACCTTGAGAATCTTCCATCATTTCAAAAATAGTGTCATCACCTGCTCCACCAGCAACTTGGGTCCAGTTGGTGTTGCTACCTCTAGTGAAACCTGACGAGGAAAGAGCAGTTTTTTGTTCTGGAGTTAATTCTACAGAATGAATATCATCAAATTCACCAGAAATTTCCTTTTCAGGTTCAACCCAACTCATTTGGCTGTATGATGCACCTAGTAAAATAACCATCAAGAATACGGGTATCATTCGGCTCATACATACCGCTGGAACTTATCCGAAATAAGGCAATGCATTATTCGTTCATGATTTCACACGAATGGCGGCCGTACTACCTTAGCCCGTATGCGCTTCTTTGGTGAAGATTGTATGAGCACCTCATCACCAGCAGAGACCCCTTTGATATACCCCATTCCGATACCTGTTCTATCCAACGAGGGAGAAGGTGCGCCAGACGTCAGCCGCCCACATACTTCACCATCCAAGGAAAGTATCTCTTTGCCAGGACGAGGCATTGGGCCTTTTTCTAGTTGAACAAGTCCCCACCAACGGGCATCATCGGTTCCATGGGAGACAACCTTTTCTTTACCAACAAATTCATGCTCAAGGTGTAAACCAAACGGAACGTTTGTCTCCCATGAATCACGGTGAAGAAAAGAATCACCATTCAATTTTGACCATGCAAAATCCTGACCAGATAGCAGATATCCTTTCTCTAATCTTAAGGTATCTCTCGCTCCTAATCCGATAGGAGTAGAACCTGCCGCTACTAACGAAGACCAAAGCAGCGGTGCCTGCTGGTTTGGAATAAAGATTTCATACCCATTTTCACCAGTATACCCAGTTCCTTGAATCCATCCATCAATGCTTAGTTCATTCGTCGATAGTGGCTTCCACCTGAAACGTCCAATATGATTTTCCTTTCCAAGTACCTTTTCGCAGACATCCTTTGAAGTAGGGCCCTGTAGCGCGATAATGCTGTATTCAGATGAAAGATTTTCCAATGTAATTCCTTCTGTCAGGTGGGCATCAAACCAATCCTTCATCACATCAATCATACTTGCATTTGGTACACCAAGAATTTCGTCATCTGAAGTAACAGCAAAGATCATGTCATCGATAATACATCCTGACTCATCCATAAAATGCGTGTAGGCACAACGCCCAGATTCAATTGCTGTTACTTGTTGACTTGCCAGACCCTGCAACCATTGTTTTACGCCATGACCAGAGAATCGGAATACCCCCATGTGACTTACATCAAAAATACCACTTTCACGTCGACAAGCGAGATGTTCCTGAGTAATACTAGTGTACCAAATAGGTAATTCAAAACCATGAAAATCAACAATATTGCCGCTGAGTTTCAAGTGTTCCCCATATAGGGCTGTCCGTACAGGTTTTGAAGTTTCCATGCTTTGAGCAAAAAGGTGGATAACTTAAGGGTGCCTCTTCATTTGTGTGGCAATTCCTTTTCGATTTCTTCTCCGAGGCGGACGACCTCTTCGATAAAATTGTCAAGGGAGGATGTCGTAATTTCTGGATTTGAAATCACCAAGCGAATGATGTACATCCCATCTATCATCGCTTTACTAACCATAAAATTTCCATTTTGCATTAAACGTTTTCTGAGTTCTTTATTCAATGCATTTTGGTCGATAATCTCTGAACTATATCTAAAACAAATGTTTGTCCACTCTCGCGGAGAGACCAACTCTAAACGAGCATGGAGGGATATTTTTGATTCGACATAATCGGCAAGCTTCATGTAAGTATCGATGAGTCTTGACCAACCTTCATCCCCCTTTTGCCTCCAGGCGAGAAAAAGCTTAAGCGCATCATTTCTCCTCCCACACTGAAGTGAATAATGACCAAGATCATTGGTTTTTTCTTCACTTTGAAAGAGGTAATGTGCTGATTTTGTGTGGTTACACACTTTTGCCAGAATGGATTCATCTTTAACAAGAAATGAAGAGCAGATTAACGGGATTCCCATCATTTTGTGAGCATCCCAACACACTGAATCTGCAAGGTCAATACCGTCCATTAAGTGAGTGTGTTTTGAACTCAGTAACGCACTACCTCCCCAAGCGGCATCCACATGGAGCCAAATATTTTCTCGAAAACAAACTTCAGCCAACTCTTTTAGTGGATCAAACGAGCCTTTCACAGTAGTACCAGAGGTCGCGATTACACAAAACACGTCCTTACCTTCGGCCCTCAAATGCTTAATTTCCTCTGCCAAAGCATCAGCCCGCATTCTGCCAAATGAATCTGATTTAATTGAGATAATATTTTCTTTTCCAATTCCAATAACATTTCCTGCCATTACTACTGAGTAATGCGACTCCTCAGAAACTAAGGCTACTAAATTTCGATTATCATAACCAGTGTGCATTCCCATCGGATTATGCTTCAATCGTGCGCAAAGCATACCGAGCATATTTCCATTTGAGCCACCCGTTGTGAAAGTACCAGCGCCATCGGGATAACCAACATAGCCAAGCATTTTGGAAATGATAGATTTCTCGATTACAGTTCCTATCGGAGCGAGTTCAAAGGTGTACATTGAAGTGTTTGTGAGAGAGGTGATCAATTCACTTGCGAGAGCAACAGTACTGATGCCCCCCCATAGAGGATTCATGAATCCTGATTGGTTTGTTTTTACACAATACTTGAGATAATGCTGAATATCTAACAATATTTGTTCGTAGGGCATAGGTCCATGTTGGAGATTAGTATCAGTAATTTTTTCTAAACTTTCAAAGTTTTGATAATCCACGAGCGGGCGTTCATCATCGAGGTACGATACCGCTAACTCGTAAACAGAGTCTAGAAATTGCATTTCATCCATGCTTATGTGCGAATCGAGCCATATGAGTCTTATAATTCTAAGGTTTTCATTCATAAATTACACATATGCATAATGCATTTTTTTTGAGGAATATTGAATAACCAACACATAGTGAGGTGATCATGCTTGGGGAAAATGGAATGAGATGGCTGGAAAGGTTGCATATGCAAATTGCTAGAGAATTGCGAGCAAAGGAATGGTCTCAAGCCGAAATCGCCAATATTTTAGGTACAACACAATCTACAATATCTCGTCAATACGCGAGACCTTTACCAGAGTTAGCTGGCACGGCTGATGAACTTATGATTGACGGATGGGCAACTGAAATCTCAAATGCTCTTCGCGTGTATGGGTCGGATGCAAAACTTACCAAACAACGATTCGTAGTTGAACTCGCTTTTGGACCTGGCCAAATATTGCAATTTAACAAATCACTTACCGGCGTTGATTTGGAGTCAGGACAAAAAGAGAGAGCATTACTCAAAAGACTTGAATGGGCCGTGAGCAGAATTGATCCTCAAAGGATCAAAAACTGGATACCCGCAGTTGGCAGCAACATTGCTTCTTGTTTGGAAGAGGCAAGTGATTTGGAAGATGTGGCTGCTTTTCCGGGAAAAATATCAGTGATTGACAATAAAATCCGACATTTCGACACTCCCTCATTTGGTGCCTCAAGCCATCTCGCATCTGTTTTATTGAACACAAAAAAAATCGACGATAATGCCAACGCTTTGATCAACATAGCCGCACCGATGAAAGAGAAAGGGGTAAACATGGATAAAATTGATTCATTCATTGAAGAACTTGGCTGGTCTATGGCTCGAATTGAAAATGGAAACATACTCAACACAGAAAGCACCAATCGCATTGATTGTCTTCTTGATGAAGGAGGATTTGCATGGGACCCAGGATTATACATCACAGCCCACAATCCACTTGAACTCGTGGATAAGTGCCATCGCGCCCTCAACACACTCGAGGCGATTTGATGAAACACATTCTCCTCACATTCATTTTTGTCACTGCATCAATGTCAGGGTGCATTGGAACAGATGAATCAAATGAAAAAAAAGAGATTACTATCCTTACTTATGATAGCCTGGGTTTCAGTGACAAGTTATTTGATGGCTTTGAGACCAAAACCGGTATCGAGGTAAAAATAATTCGGGCAGGTGATGCAGGAGGTATCTACAATTACCTCCTCCAAACAAAAGACAGCCCACAAGTCGATATTGTTCTCGGATTGGACAACACATATATCCAATCAGCCATCGATGCTGATCTGCTTGAGCCTCTAGCAAATAATGCCTCGACAGAATTATTCAGAGAAGACGGCGAATCAATAGAATTGATTGACATTGCACTCAAGGATAATCTCGGATTTGGTATGCCATATGACCACGGTTACATTTGCCTCAATTATAACTCCGAACTAATCGGAGGCGAAAATCAAAGCAACATTCCTACATCATTATGGGACCTCACTTTACCAGAGTGGAATGGAAAGGTGGCCATACCAAGTCCGCAAAGCAGCAGTCCTGGCAGAGGTTTTCTCATAGGAACGACACATTACTTTGACCACGATGCTGACCAAAATACAACTTACATTGATTGGTGGCAACAGATGAGAGATAATCAAGTGATTATTACACCCGGCTGGAGTGATTCATATGAGGTCCACTATTCAGGCGGGTATGGTGTATGGCAAGACAACCACATAGGAGATGCAGATCTGACTGTCTCGTATTGCCACTCCCCAGGTGTAGAGGCTTGGTTTGCTGATAACAACACAATTTCTAAGCCGCTTGACATACCTTCATATGCCTTTCATCAGGTTGAATACGTGAGTATTGCTAGAGGTAGTGATTCAGGTAACTTAGCCAATGAATTTATTTCTTACCTGATATCGAAAGAAGTGAATAAAGATATGCCGGTAGAAAATTGGATGTATAGTGTTCTTCAAGGTGAAAATTTACCCTCTGAAAAAGGATATGAATTTCATGCAATCATTCCCCAAGACCCCGTGTATATGAGTTCAGCAACCATCAATCAAAACCTCACTACATGGCTCAATGAATGGGGAACTGTGTTTTCATGAAGAGTCGTCAATTCCATTTGATTCACTTTTTTTCAATTGGGAGTTTCATATTGCTCATTTTGCTTCCACTATTCCTTGGAATGAAAAGAATATTATTCGCTTCTGAAGGATGGAGTTTTTCTTACATCCATTCTTTTCAAACGCATAACCTAACCTCTGGAGTGTTATGGTTTACCTTCTTACAGGCCACACTTTCCACATTACTAACCATAATTATTGGCTTACCTCTTGCATGGATTTTAGCTCGATATCACTGGAAGAAAGCACCGCTTATGAGAGCCATCTTAACAATGCCTTTCGTGACTCCCACCATCGTTGCAGCAATGGGTTTTCTTGCAATTATTGGAAGAGGAGGTCTGAATCTTATTGGAAATGAAGATTACAGATTCATGGCTCTTATACTAGCCCACGCTTGGTTCAATATTGCTCTCATTATTCGATTTGTTGAGCCAGTCATCTCAAGAGTACACCCCTCTATGGAAGAGCAACTGAGGTTTCTACAAATGGGAAGGACGCCGTATCAGAGGATACGATGTTTCTGGATTCCCATACTTTGGCCATCAATTTTGAGTGGTGCCATTTTGACCTTTACTTTTTCATTTACCTCATTCGCAATGATAAGATGGATTACACCAGGTAATTTATCCCTTGAATCCTTCATGGCCATACACAGTTCTGGTGTAGGAATCCCCGGTTATCTGGTCGAGATTAATCAACTTATTTTGGCAGCGTTCCTTTTACAATTAACAATTTTAGTGATCGGTCTTGGTGCAATCGGCATCCTTCAGAAAAAACTCAGTTCAGTCATACCACTTGTCGATGAGAAATATGAAAAACCAAAGCCTCAAAAAATCAGATTAATCCTTTATCCGGCCTTGCTATTTGTAGTCACACCGCTCATTTCGGTTATTGTAGGTTCATTTCGAATCCAAGATCGAACCAAAAGAGGCACCTACTTTTGGGGATTAGATGGGTGGAAGCGAGCAATTAATGGCTCTTATGCCCATACTGATATCATCGATGCAACCATGCAGTCATTGGTTTATGCTTCAATGACAGTCATTATTGCAGTACCACTAGGTTTGTTGATTACTAAATCCCTCATTGAACTCGAAAAAAGAAGCAATCACAAAGCTCGAATTGCAGAAACCTTTCTTATGCTTCCATTTTGTATATCTGCCGTCATGATTGGACTGGGAATATTGATTGGATTCATGAAATGGCAACCGGATTTAATGAGCCATTGGTGGATTCCAGTACTACCTCATATTATCATAGCAACTCCATTTGTCATCCGAATTTTCTTATCCACATACAGGTCAATTGATGGTGAATTGATCGAACATGCCAAAACACTTGGATTAGCCAATTGGGCATTGTTTTGGAATATTGAATGGCATTATATTCGTCCTCCTCTTATCGTGGCCTCATTATTTTGCGCAGCCATCTCTCTGGGCGAATTCGGTGCATCATGGATGCTAGCAAGAGATGGTTCCTTTGACACTCTCTCCGTGTTAATTGACCAAATTATGTCTAAGCCTGGGTTTGACCCTCTCACATACCCAACGGCTATGGCCGTAGCAACCGTTTTAATGATCATCACATTGAGTTTTTTTACCATTGCAGAAAAATGGAGAGATGAACATAATGGAGGGGGATTTTAATGCTTGAAATTAAAGATGTGAGTAAGTCATTTTCAAAGACACTGTTTCAAAATATCTCTTTCACAATTGAACAGGGTCAGAGACTTTCAATTATGGGCCCTTCTGGTTCTGGAAAAACGACGTTATTACGATGCATATGCGGACTGGATTCTTTTGATAGTGGTTCAATTAATCTCGATGGTGTAAATATTCAAGAAACACCAACAGAAAAAAGAGGCATTGGACTCATATTCCAAAAACCAGTCTTGTATCATCACTTGGATGTGAGCGGAAACATAAAATTAGGAAACAAAAACGCCAATGTGAAAGAAATTCTTGAACTTATTCAGCTACCGGGATATGAAAATAGAAGAGTGGATGAATTGTCAGGAGGAGAGGCACAGAGATTAGCATTAGGCCGATCCATTGTTGCTGAACCTCGGTTTTTACTCTTAGACGAACCTTTTTCATCCTTAGATGAAACACTCAGAAAAAAATTGCTCCAAGATACCATTGAGTTGTTGGAACAAAGAAAAATCGGTTCGATTCTCGTCACCCATAACCATGAAGAAGCGCAATTGTTTTCAGAAAATTCTATTCTTCTCGGATATTAAATCCCCAACTAATACTCAAAACCATTATGATTTACCAGACTAACCGATGACCATGGTAGGAACCCCACTCGACTTGATTCCTTATGTTCGAGGCGTTCAACTCATTCTTTCTGGTTACTCTGGATATGCCAAGGGAAAAAGAATGGAAGTCGACCAGCTCGTGCGCGAAGAAATTATTCGAGCAGGGGGGCGAGTTCGCTCTCATATGCAAAATATTCATGACACAGCATTCAGAGAAGACAAACTACAGGAAACGAGAGCGGCAAAGCAGTGTATGGAAGAGTGTGATATGTTAACAAATGATGTAGAGAAATCTGTTTCTGGCATGGAGCATGCATTTTTTTCAGGACAGCGCTCACCATCAAATGCTGATTTGAAGAAATTGATTAAACATGACCACGATGTTATTGATATGATCACGAAAGCGGTAAATCTTGCCAACAGCGCAGAACACATTCTCGCGACTGGAGAGGAAGATTTGCTTACAGTTATACGTCAAACTACACAAAAAATGACTTCATGTCGTGGATTCTTCGGAGCAAGAAATAATGTTCTTAACGGGTTGAGGAAAAAATAGGAGTTGAAAAAATGGCAATGTATCGATGGAGAGACCACCCTGATGTGGTGGCAAGGTTAGTGAATGCAGATAAGATCAAGACTTTTTCAAAGCAACAAGTTGTACTCAAACCAAATGAAGCGCTCGCTATGATTGTCGATGGCAGAATCGGCGATATTCTTTCCGAGACCATACTTAGCAACATGGCTGGAGGATTCAGCAGATGGATTGGGGAACAAATGGGCCTAACGGCTACAGACCGAAGGTTACTCTTCGCTATGACCGGTCCGATGGATTACAGCATTCCCTTCAATGCCCAAATGGGTGATGGTCATGTTGCCCAAGGTTTTGCAAATCTAAGATTAAAAATCAATAAAGACGATTTGCCGAAAATGTTGAACATTTTCGCTAACCGAGCACCGACATTAACCAGGCATGATGTGGGCCTCATTATTTCGACAGAGTTACAAAACCGAGTGATTATTCCCTGTATCGCAAAGTGTCAGACCAGTGCAGACCTAAGAACCCCTCAATTCCAAGAAAGATTTGAGATGACGGCTGAAATGGAGATGAGAAATCTTCTTTCAAATATGGGTTTCACACTACTCAAGGCCTTTGCGATTACAAATCCTACCGATATGGAATTGGTAGAAAAGCATCGAGCAAAACTCAAGGCAACCGCAGCAGGGGAACAAGCAAATGCTGAACATGCTGCAGAATTATTCAAGCATCAAGAAACAAGTGCCCTCGCTCGAATTGAGATGGAGGTAAATATCCAAAGAGCACAGGCAAACGGTAGAGTTACCGTTGAAATGGAAACCGAGCTCAAAGAACTAAGAAAGATGGAGGCACATTGGGAAGCAGAACTTCAACGAGATAAGGCCAGATATGAATTAGATTTTCAAAAGCAAAAAGACACGCAAGACCTCGAGATGCAAAAAGAAGATGCGAAAATGGATAGAGCCATGGCAATGTTTGAACAAGTTCAAGCCAAAAAAGCAGATAGAATCAATCAAATGCACAATCATCAATCTAACAGAATGGACAAACAAAATGATTTGCAAATGCAAATGATGGCAATGGCCAAAGAAGCCGGTGCACTAACGCCTGAAGTTATGGCTGAATTCCTAAAACAGCAAACTGCGCAAAAAGCCATTGATGGGGATGGAACCGAGAACCGCCAAACACAAGCCCCAACACAAATGCATCAATCATGTTGTAATATCTCAATACAACCAGGATGGTCAGCATGCCCAAGTTGCGGTAAAATGTTCTAAAGAGGGGCATCTTATTGTTTTCTAAGCCATGGCCTATTTGGGAGAAGAATTGGGCAGTTAGGTCGGAGAAAAAAATCCTTTTTTCTCGGATGCTGTTCCTTTTCCTGATTTTTCTCCTGATACCATACATCGGGATCAACCAAATTTCACAATTTAGAAATTATAGCCTCTTTGACCCATCACTCTCAATTGATTCATGGATGCCATTTGTTCCGTGGATGATTTTGATTTACTTCTCTTTGTATTTGTATTACCCATTATCGGCATGGTACGGAATAGGCGATGATCGAAGAGTGCGGGAAATGTTTGTATTTCACCAAGGTATGTTTACCGTATCGGCATGCATTTACCTTATTTTTCTCGTTGCCCCAGTCGAGGTTCACCTCAGAGAACAAATCACCGAAAAAGAACTTCAGGGTACAGGGTTGCTATCGACATTCTATTCTATGCTTCACCTTGGAGATGCGCCATACAATGCTTGGCCTAGTCTCCATGTGGTACAGAGTTTCCTTATTCTCAAGGTTCTGGAGCGATGGAATGTTTGGAGTCATAAGATTCAGATTTTGGCATGGTTTGCTTGGTTCTTGATGATGATTTCAATCATGACAACCAAACAGCACTTCTTCTTTGACCTCATAACAGGACTCATCACAGCCATTTACTCATGGCTGTATTGGATTAAACCCTCATTGGACTCCTGCCATGATAATTTGTGGTCAAATAAACTACAATCATCAAGAGATGATTGATGCGACCAACTCAGGTTGAGTGAGATAGATGATCAGCCCAAGCCCGGCGAACATCATCATCCATGAGCCTACGGCTTTGATGAGGTTAGTACTTTTTCTTAACACTGATATGAATCTTTGTTGACCAAAACCTACAACGGTTGTAACAGCAATCATCAGAAAACTAACGGAAATCATAAGTCCGAAAAGACCTGTCCAAGTAGCCGAACCTCCAATGATGGCAAGATAACCAATGAATGGTATAACGGCTGCGGCTGTACAATCAATAGATGCTGCTGAATAACCAATTCCCCATAGGTACATGTTTCTTTTTGGGGTAAAACGCTCATCCATTTCCGTCGTTGACCATTTATCTACCAATTTTTGAACGAATCCAAGTAAGTGAGCCGTCCCTCCAGTTAGCATAAAGGCTCCAAGAATGACCAACAAAACGGCTACAATAAGGGCAAAATAATGTAATAATCCTGTTAGATCAAAAATTTCCCCCAAACCTACAACAATCAGACCAATGATGAGAAAGAACGTGAGTTGGCCTAAAGCTGCAAGTCCACCAAGTACCAAATGGTGAGGCATTTTCGACTGAATCTTTCCAGCATCTAGCAACTCATCTTGCCTTTGTCCTAATCCAACATAATAAGAGATATACCCGGGTAAAACTGGAAATGCACAAGGGGAAAAATAAACCAAAATTCCCAGTAAGAGGCCCATAACAAATATTGCACCTGCTGAGCGGTCAACTTTTTTTAAGGAAAAACGCAAATCTTCGGCTTCTCCTTGATTAGCCAACTTGACAGCCTCATCGAAAGAATTCCAACCATCCAGAGGTGTCCCTGTCTCTTCTCTTGCGACAATATATCCCTCATGATCGATCACATAAACTTGAGGAATGACTTGAGCACTGTATTGTTCTACCATATCTCCTCTTTCCCCTGTACTGAGATTGACAATAACAGAATCATCAGCACCGGTCCCCACAAGCCAAGGCATGAACTTACTCGATTGGGGGTCTCCAAAGGTTTCATTCAGGTCCTCAATCGTTTCAGGCCTTGTATACCAACTGCCCACTGAAACGATGATGACGGGGTAATCTCCACTCAATTCCTCCCACTCTGTTTGTCGAATTTCTAAATGCTCCTGAACAAGGTGACAACTTTGGCAATCCACTGCCATGAAATCTATGATGACTATTTTTCCGCGATGCTCAGAGAGTTGAAACCAGCCTGAATCATTTGTCAAATCAGTTTCAAAACCAGTCCTGTTAAGAGTCAGCATCTCAAAATCTGGTGCAAGCCTTGCAGTAGATCGGTCAACACCATATGAATCCGACGTTAAGCCAAAAACTGAAAGACCAGCATAACCAATAAGTGAGAATAAGATGATACCGATTCCAAATGCTTTCCAAGTGTTAGACTCTTTGAACACTGAAAAATCCATACCGAGTTTCATCTGAATTTTTTGCGATAACGATGTTTTTTCGTTCTCTGCCACTTGTGATATCGAATCATTTGGTGGCTCCATATCATTCCCACACAATGACAGGTTAGAACATTAACGGTGTTCATTGAGATGTACGAGAGATACTTCAAGGCGGTCGTAAGTAGGATGAACCTCAACCATCTGTACACAAACACTTACCTCATCGGCGATTAGTGTCGCAATTTCAAGTGGAAGTTCGATGCGAAGCATTTTCGCATTATATCGAATCCAACCATTAGGCAAACCAAGCATTTGCTGCAATTCTAAAAGATCGTCCGATGCATTTTCTAGCGAAGTGGGGATGGCTCCAAACAAAATGGTATCATCTTCACTCAAAACTTCGTATGGCTGCATATTTACTTCCGCCCGCCTTCTGAATCGATGGCGTAATTGGCCAGCATCCTTGTATGAAGAGGTGCAAAATTTGATGTGATAAGTGTATTTTTCACCCATTGATTTTAGTTCTGAGGCTAATTCTGCGCTACCTTCTGCCGCTGCAGTAAGAGCCCCTGCAAGGTTAAAACCTCGAATGTCCATTTCATTTTGATTTCCTACAGTAATCTCTAATTCATTTAAGTTGACAAAATCAACCGGCAATGTGTCCACATCATCTAATAGATTTTTCAACTTCTCAGCCTTATCTGGTTCAACCGGCAACTCGATTCCAACGACAATCCCTTCATTGGAACAATGAATAATTGAATTTTGATATTGTGTCGTAGTAAGATCGAGTAAATGAAATCTAATTTCATCTAAACCCGCCTTTGCAAGAGTCCGACATTTTTCCTCATCAATTGGAATAGAGGTGTAGCAATGAATGTGATGTTGTTGTCCAAAGGATTTTTTCAATTGTTGAATTGCCTCAACTGTTTTTTCAAAATCCAACATGGGGTCACCTCCAGTAATTCCAGTGCCCGTGGCTTGCATGGCTTCTGCTTCTTGAATGACTTCCTCCCAGGATTCGCATTTCTTTTCGTTGGCAAACATAAATGGCGTTTCCCTTCGATTATCTGAGAGCGGACAATAATCACATCCCCAATGGCATTTTCCTGTCACAAACAAAACCAATTTCGAGCCTTGTTGACATTGTATACAGCCTTCTGCCTCTGCTTGTTCAGGAGGGACAATCGATCCTAACATCGGCAGGTGAATGGTCAAGGTGTGGCCTCCATTTCTCTTATCAACCACCGATGAAATCGTCTATCTTGCGTTAATTCTGGATGGAATGTTAGTCCCAACCTATTTTCATCTCTAATTCCAACGATTTCATCGTTGAGGTAAACAACTGCTTCGGCCTTACAATCATCAAATCTGGGGGCCCTGATAAAGATACCAAGGAATTCATTGGACTCAGGTGGTGCTTCAGGCCACATTGGCAAAGGTTGGTGGCCAAAATGATCCCTTCCCAGTGATTGGGACTTTACTGATTTGATTGATTCATCTGGAAGTAATACTTTGAGTGGAGAGGAAAAAGAATCAATTTGGCGTCCGAAAGCATTACGAGAAATGGTTGCGTTCAAGAGATTATTTTGACAAAGCAAAATCGTGCCAGCACACGTTGACAGAACCGGTATTTTTGTTTGACGAATGAAAGAAAACACTTCTTCGAGCAAACCCTCATTCTGCGTAGCAATTTTCATACTGGTAGATTCACCACCTGGAAAAATAATCCCATCAATGGCTTCTAAATCTGTTGATTTTCGAATAGGTCTCATCTCTACTTCTAGACCAAGTTGGTCAGCAGCAGTCATCATGGCTTCCATGTGTTCACTTCTCCCCCCTTGAATCATAAGGATGCCAACACGGAGCATATCATCCCCACAAGTAATTCCTTTTTGACTCCGACTATTCCATAGGTTCATTCACTTGTTGATGTTGGAAGATTCATGGAACACGTTGGAGATTGTTTTCTGGTACCCGGCCCAACGCGTATGTCGGAGGCCTGTAGAGAATCGATGGCAACGGCTACCATCACCGCAAGGGGTTCGGAATTTAGAGAAATAATGGCTCGGTTAAACAGCGGTTTGCGCTACGCATTCAATTTATCTCCAAGTTCTGATAAACGAGGTCAAGAATCTTGGGAAGGAAATGATGGTTACAAGGTGATTGTGGTATCTGGAAGTGGTACTGGAGCTATGGAAATGATCATTGCCAATAGATTTGGAAAACAAGACAATGTATTGATTCCAACAAATGGAAAATTTGGAGAACGTGTTGCTGAGATGGCCATGAGATATTGTAACGTAACCCACATCCGTTATGAGTGGGGACAATCTTTTGATATTGAACAATTAGAACAACTTTCGAAAAACAATAACTTTGAATCGCTCATTATTTGCCATAATGAAACAAGTGCCGGCATAACTCAAGATGCAAAAGCACTATCCACGCTCGCTTCTTCATATGGAATGGGATTCATACTCGATGGAATAACAAGCGTTGGAGGAATTGAGGTGTGCCCAGAGGCATGGAATGCTGAAGCGGTAGTGGTTGGTGCTCAAAAGTGTACAGCTGGGCCAAGTGGAATTGCAGCCATTGCAATTAATGAGAAATACATTTCAGAGAGTAATCATCGACGTGAAAACCAATTACTTCATCCCGCATATTATTTTGATTTACAATTTGCTCTAAATAAAGGAGATGATGACCAAACGCCTTGGACTCCATCCATTATCGCAGCCCAAGGATGGGCAACCTCACTCGAAATACTCAAAAATGAGGGATTAGAAAATCGAATTTCCCGTTGTGCAAATATGGCAAAAGGGGTTCGTAAATTGTTCTTAGATGCTGGATTTAGATTATTGGCAGATAATAAACAGCGCTCTGACACGGTCACGGCTATCTTGTATCCTGAGGGTATCGACGATAAGTGGAGATCTCGGCTCAAGGAAACATACCAGACACAGGTCATTGGAGGTCAAGATCACCTCAAAGGAAAAATGTTCAGAGTGGGCACCATGGGTGAAACGCCTATTGAAGAGATCATTGAGGGATGTAAGAGGATGATGCTTTGTTTCAAAGACATGGGGCATTCAATAAAAGAATTGGATGTAGAGTCCTACTTCAGGTGAAGGCATGCATATCGTATTAGGAAGATTTCAGCCATTTCATTGTGGGCATGCGTGGCTTGTGGAACAAGCCCTTGAAAGAGGAGACGTCACCATTGCTATTGGGAGTGCACAGGCCGGTGGAGAGGTGAATAATCCATGGACAGCCAATCAAAGGCATGCAATGATCAAGGCATGGCTTGGGAATAGAGATGCTCGCATCGTGGAAATTGATGACATCAATGACCCACCTCGTTGGGTTGAGCATGCAAAAAAATTTCATGGAGAGGGAATCTTAGTCACATCTGATGAGGAAACGGCTTCGTTGTATGAGCAAGCATCATTCGCCGTTTTAGAATTGCCTCGGGAGAGACGAGAAAGCCTTGAAGGATGGAGAATCAGAAAAACACTCACGATGTTATCAACCATACATGATGATGATGCTGTGAGAGAAGTTATGAAAGGTCTCCTTCCAATCGAAATCACAAATTGGCTCATTGATAATGATGCCATGTATATTCTCAATGTAATCGGCCAAGAACAACCATACACTGGTTAGGGAAAAATCAACTATTTAGTTGATTTTTTAACAGAAAAGGGGTAATGTTGAAAAGAATCATAGCGAGGGAAACTCATGAGAAAGGCCACTATTGTGCTTGTGCTTCTCTTTTGCTTGAGTAGTTTGAACACATTTCAGGCATCTAATGTAAATCACCAATTCTCCGAAGATGCATTCAAATGTTCGCAGCAAAACGTTTCAGAAGGCGCCAGCATAGATTGCGAAATTACTGACCTAAATTTCACGAACGTAAATCAGATTCGATATCGTTTTGTGGCCGATGAATTTGATCAAGAAATCAAGTCTGTTCCTGGTAAAAACTTGATTTCAACCGGATATGTACACACTTGCGCAATCTTAGATAATGCTTCTACAATGTGTTGGGGATCTGATGGGGATGGAAGACTAGGTAACGGTGGAGAGGATAATACAATATCAAAACCAACTGATTATGTAATCAATCCTGAGGGAGAGACATTCAAATCGATTCATGCAGGTCACGAGAATACCTGCGGAATTACCGATTCTGGAAAACTCTATTGCTGGGGAAATAATAACAACGGGAAAAATGGAATAGGATCCACGAACACCGAAAAGTTACCATTTACACCAGTGACATTTGAACAAGATACAATCATCGAGAAAATAAGCATTGGACTGTACCACAGTTGCGCGATTGATTCCGAAAATGCAGTATGGTGCTGGGGAAGAGCATGGAATGGAAATCTTGGCTCTGGAGATGATGCTACGGACCAATATACACCGGTTAAAGTTGAACTTCCCGGAGCAAATGACTTTGCGACAGAAATCGCTGCTGGTGAGAGATTCACATGTGCGCTGCTTGGAAATGGGGCCATTTCATGCTGGGGATATGATGGAAACTACCAATTGGGAGACTCTCTAGAAACAACAGCAGACCAAAATACCCCTCAAAGTTACGTCTCGCTTCCATCCGGAAGAATCGCAGTTGACGTCGATGCTGGTCAACACCACGCATGCGCTGTTTTAGACAATGGGAGTATTGTTTGCTGGGGGCACAATAATTACGGCATGTTAGGATTTGGTCCCTATTCTTCAATAGCAAACAGCCTTCCTCAATATATCAACACAACCCAGAACGTAAGTTTCACACAAGTTTCAGCAGGGTATGACCACACTTGCGCACTTTTAGAAAATGGTACGGGGATGTGCTGGGGGCGAAATACCCACGGACAATTAGGAAATGATAGCACGACAAACACCGATTACCCAGTTTACATCAATCAATCACAAACCGGTCCATTGATTGCCATTTCTACAAGTTATCTTCACACTTGTGCAATCAATGCATCAGGAGGAGCATTTTGTTGGGGTTCGGCTAATTCAGGTGCACTCGGTAATTCTGTTAATCACCACAAATCTTGGGCCTATGAATTAGCACCGACTCCTGTAACCTGGTCTGGTATGGCTTGGTCAGGAACAATCGGACCGGTTGCAGACAAGGAATGGAACACTGGAAGTTGGCTGAAAGGTTACATGCAAAATGATGGTACAAACACATACAACATCAGCATTGACATACCATTAGGATCTATTTATGGAAATTATTCAGTCGAGATTTACATGCTTATGAAAGATGGACAGCGAAATAGTGCTACCTTCCAAAATGTATTCAAAGTACTCGAGAAGGATAGCGATGGAGATTCTGTTGTTGACTCAGAAGATGCATTTCCTAATGATACCTCACAATGGGCAGACACAGATAATGATGGTTATGGTGATAATCCAAATGGAACTAATCCCGATGCCTATCCTGATGACCCAGAACGCTGGGAATTAATCGACGCCGGTATCGGCTCCGAAGCAGAAAGCCGGTTATCTAACCAAGCAATTTACATTGGCGTAGGGTTAATGCTTGTATTGACATTTTTCCTATTCAGATTTAGTTCAAAGAAGTCTGATAAGAAAGAATACTCGTCCTCTGTGGATGTATTTGGAATAGATGGAGTCGCGCAGGGTGCAGACTTGACGGAAGTTTCAGAACAAGTTGATGCGGTCGTAAATCAACTTGAAAATCTAAAAGATACCATCAGTGAATTGGAAACTAAGAATGAACCTCTTGAAGATGAATATCGGTCTAAGGATAAATTCTGATCACCACGTTCTTCGACATAATTTAAGAGATGTCTTCATGATGAAACAACGACTTTAGCGGCTTGCAAGACCCTTTCTTTGAACATGTATCCTTTTTCTAGGACTTCAACTACTGTGTTGGTTGGATATTCATCAGAGGCCGGGATTGTGGCGATGGCCTCCATTTTAGAAGGGTCGAATATATCGCCAACATTTCCTACCGAGACCAAACCTTCAGATTCGAGCTCCGCCCAAAATTTCTTTCTCACCAAAGTGAAGCCTTCACTGATTGAAGAATCATTTTCAAGATTGTTAATCGCCCTATCAAAATCATCAAGAACACCAATCATCCTCCTTGATAGCCCCATTGAGCCATACTTGATTGCAGTGGCTTTTTCTGCCATCATACGTTTTCTCACATTTTGAATTTCAGCCTCTTTGTATGCAATTTCTTTTTCTGCCTTTTCTGCTCGGGCTAAAGCTTGTTCGAGGGGATCCGCCTCTTCTTGGATGGTTTCAACAACCACATCAACTTCATCTGAGGTGACAATTTCCTTGTCTTGGACAAGTTCATCATCGACTTGTGAGGATGTATCTCCATCTGAATTGATTTCACCCATGCCAGCACCCAATTGATTGACCTTATTCAATCAGACGCTTCAAGTAAAATCTTTAGGTTCCAATTTCCATGTCCCCAATCCTTTGCATCAAGGTGTTCTCGACCGAGAATTTGTACACAATTTTGACGATTGACGGCGTGATGTAATTTTCTCGCAGCCTTATCATGGGCTTCAAATGTTGGCATAATATGAGGATCTTCTCTTTCATCAAGTGTTTCCCCCAACGCCTCTCTGCGTTTCATCCAATTTTCACAAACATCTTTTGCGAATTGATCTTCGCCAATAATTCTAAGGTTTTCATTTACCTTTTCCCAACATAATTCATCATACATGTCATCAACGTGTTCGATTGGATTACCAATAGCCTGCTCAAGATAAATGAAACAGCGACCTTCCCAAGATTCCCAATGACCAAATGACGCCCATTCCATAAGGAGGAGTAAAAGCGAGTGATTCTTCTGCATCTTCAATACATCAATAACACGACCCTCACCGACAGCTTGGTCCATGAGGTCAAGGATATCTGATTCAGCATCAATATCGAATGAACGAGATAACTTGGTGTCTTTTGGAGGCCTTTTTTCTCGCAAAAGCCCTTTTTCAAGTTGAACATACATTTCATTCCAATGAAGATTCAGCAAAAAATTGAGACTTTCTTCATCTATCAGATGAAGACGCATTTCGATGCCCATGTTACTGCGGACGACTCCTCACGTTTGAGGGCATCGTTTGTCTTAAGTCAAGCCTTGGTGTGAAGAGCATTCAAGAAGCCTCTATCATTCCCCTTGCATAGGGAGAGAGATGGCTACCATCAAAGAGCAAATTCAGATGCTCTATGATGAGATTAATAAAACCCAAAAAAACAAAGCAACTAATGCACACATTGGTAAGCTTAAAGCAAAGATTGCTCAATTAAAAAATAAAGAAGAAAAAGCTGCAGCTTCAGCAAAGGCATCCGGTCCCGCCAAAGGATTTGAAGTTCGAAAATCCGGTGATGCCACCGTTGCGTTAGTTGGTTTTCCAAGTGTTGGAAAATCAACACTTATCTCTAAATTAACCGATGCAAAATCAGAGACTGGTAATTTTGAATTTACAACTTTAACATGTATTCCGGGGCTAATGGAACATCGTGGTGCAAAGATTCAAATTTTGGACTTGCCGGGTCTAATCAAAGGAGCTGCGGAAGGTAAAGGAAGAGGAAAAGAAATCCTTGGAGTTATACGTTCTGCGGACATGGTGTTATATATTGTCGATCCATTTCAAAAGTCACATTTTGCTGTTTTGAATAGAGAACTTGAAAACGCAGGCATGCGACTAAATGAAGTTAAGCCAGCGGTTTTTATCAAAAGAACAGACCGTGGAGGTATTGATGTACGTTCTACCGTTGAACAAACGCAATTGAGGGACGAAGAGATTGGTGAAATCATTCGGAGTTTCGGGTATACATCAGCGGTTGTCACGCTAAGATGTGACGTAACACCCGACCAAATCGTAGATGTTCTTGCTGGGAATCGAGTATATTCTCGCTCTGTTGTGGCGGTTAACAAAATAGATATCGCTGAAGAAAAATCAATTGTCTCTATGGAAAAAAGTTTACCTCAAACATGGCCAGTAATGAGAATTTCAGCTTACAAGGATATTGGCTTGGATGCGTTGAAAGATTTCATTTATGATAATCTAGGGTTTATGCGAATTTACCTCAAACCTCAAGGACAAGAGGCAGATATGGTGGAACCGCTCATTGTGAAAGATGATTCTACAGTTGAAATGATTTGCAATAGACTTCACAGAGATTTCGTGAGAAAATTTAGGTTTGCCAGATTAAAAGGACCGAGTGCAAAATTTGATTGGCAAAGAGTTGGACTCGATCATCTTCTCAAAGATGGTGATGTATTATCCATCATCGTCAAGAGATAGTGGGTCAAACGTCAACTTCAAATAGGACCGGACTATGTAACCACCAGTTCAGTAGTTGAGTGATGGAAATGAGTGTAGGAATTGAACCTTTAGCAGCAATGGTGTTACTTGAAAAAGAAGCCGCACCTGAAAAAACACAATCTGGCCTACTTCTTCCCGAGGAAGCCAGAGAAAAAATGAACGTCGGAGTTATTCTCGCTGTTGGTCCTGATGTGGAACATGTTTCCGTCGGTGATCGAGTTATTCATCGCTCATATGGAGGAACAACCATCGAATGGTTAGGAATTGAATATTTGCTCATCAAAGAAGAAGATCTTCAAGCAAAGGTAGGTAACTGAATAGAGGTGTAGATTATGGCAAAAATGATTGTTTATGGAGACGAAGCAAGAAAAAAACTAGTTGAGGGCATTGATGCAGTAGCGGATGCTGTCAAAGTTACATTAGGACCAGCAGCAAGAACAGTTGTTCTAGAAAAATCCTGGGGAAGTCCAACCATCATTAACGATGGAGTAACCATTGCGAAAGATATCGAACTCGAGGATGCATTTGCAAACATGGGAGCCAAATTGATTCAAGAGGTTGCTTCTAAAACCCAAGATAATGCCGGTGACGGGACCTCAACTGCATCTGTACTTGCGCAGGCTTTGGTACATGCTGGAATGAGAAATGTTGCCGCAGGAGCTTCATCTGTTGCCCTCAAATCAGGTTTTGATAAAGCCGTGAAAGCAGTTGTTGACCATCTACAAAATTCAGCAATTGATGTTGATAGTAGTGAAATGATTCGACAAGTCGCTACCATTGCTGCAAATAATGACCCTGACATTGGAGGACTCATCGCAGAGGCTTTCGACAAAGTTGGAAGAGAAGGCGTAATTACAGTCGAGGATTCAAAATCTATGGAAACCGAACTCGAAGTGGTAGATGGAATGGAATTTGACAAAGGTTACATTTCACCTTACATGATTACGGACCAAGAAAGGCGAGAGGCTGTTTTGGAAAATCCATTGATTCTCATTACCGATCAAAGTATTTCCAGTCCACAAGAAATGATTCCGAGTCTAGAAGCAGCCATGCAATCAAAAAGGCCTTTGCTCATGATCGCCAAGGATGTTGAAGGTCAAGCTCTTGCTACACTCGTGATTAACATCGCAGGTAAAGTTCTCAAGGCCTGTGCAGTCAAAGCACCAGGCTTTGGGGATGAACAAGGAGATTTGCTTGAAGACATCGCCTTGTTAACAGGTGGCAAAGTCATCGCCAAAGACAAAGGTGGAGATTTACAAAATGAAGGCGCAGAATCTTTTGGAGAAGCAACTAAAGTAGTCATCACCAAAAATAAAACGACTATCATCGGAGGTTCTGGAGATGAATCATCCGTGAAAGAAAGAGTTGATTTGTTGAGAAGCCAAGTAAAACTTGCCTCATCAAAATGGGATCGAGAAAAGCTGGAAAAGCGAGTTGGTAAACTAGGTTCTGGCGTCGCTGTACTCAAAATTGGAGCCGCAACCGAAACCGAAGCAAAAGAAACCAAAGCCAGAGTGGATGATGCGCTTAACGCAACCAGAGCAGCCATGGCAGAGGGTGTTGTCGCTGGAGGTGGATTGGCTTTGTTTAGAAGTACTGATTTGCTTGATAACCTCAAACTCGAGGGTGACGAAGCCCTTGGTGCCAAAATTGTCAAAGATTCCCTAAGTGCTCCTCTTCGTCAAATTGTTGAAAATGCAGGATTAGAATCGGCAGTCGTTGTTTCTAAGATTTCAGACCACGATGGAAATCACGGATATAATGCACGTTCGGGAGAATATGGGGATTTATTTGAACAAGGCGTCATCGATCCAGTTAAAGTCACGCGTAATGCCCTTCAAAATGCGGGTTCAATCGCTGGACTGATTTTGACGACTGAGACACTTGTCGCCGACAAACCTGAACCTGCATCCGCAGATGTACCCGACATGAGTGGTATGGGCGGTATGGGTGGTATGGGTGGTATGGGTGGCATGGGATTCTGATTCGTCAGTTATTCCCAGATACCCATATCCATTCTCGCATCCTCAGTAGCATGAACCCGAGGGTCCCATCTCGGTGACCAGACCAGATTTACGTGAACAGAATCTAAACCTTCCGTTTTGAGAGCCGCTCGATGTGTTGCTGCCATTATTTCAGGTGCGGACGGGCATCCCGGGCTTGTCAATGTGATATCGATTTCAGCATGCATTTGGTCCTCTTTATCGATGATTCTTACGCCATAAACCAGTCCCAAGTCTACGATTGAGATTTTCAATTCTGGATCTTCTACCTCTGAAAGGCTTTTCATTATCATATCCTGATCTAACATCAAAATTTCTCCTTAACCTCTGATTGAATCATATCGAACATGGTTCGAAATCCATTCGAACGACTTGGAGTCAACGAATTAAGTATTCCCATGTCAATGGCAAATTGAGGGGTTAATGAAAGGACAAATGCTGGAGACTTTCCATTCATTACAACGGACAATATTCCCATTAAACCCTGAACTATCTTTGCATCCGCTGCAGCTCTTGTATGCACCAAACCTTCTCGGTTTTCGACAACAATATGTGCTTGGGATTGGCAGCCTCTGACAAGATTATCATCGCTCCATTCATCAAGCGTTAATTCATCAACCTCATCTGCGAAATCCATAAGCAACTCAAGACGTTCCATCGCATCATCTATCTCAGAGAATTCTTCAACTAATTCCTCCAAAGAAGGTGTGTCATTCATGAGAACCTCTCCACAATGCTTTCGATGGTCGATAACATCGTTTCCACTTCTTCTTGTGTATTGTATAGGTAGAATGAGGCCCGCAAAGTCCCGTTGACTCCAAGTTTTTCCATGAGCGGTTGCGCACAATGATGTCCAGTTCTCAATGCGATGCCACGAGCATCGAGCAATCTTGCCATGTCTTCAGGATGCACCTTATCATGAATAAAGGATACTACAGCAGAATCACCATCAGTGTGCTGACCAAAAACGGTCATGCCTGGTATTGCTCTCAACCGATTTGCGGTGTGTCTTGCCATATCCAATAACCTTTCGTGTTCAAATTGCAAATCGATCTTGGAGAGCCAATTTATCGCTGCGTCCCATCCAACTGCCTCTGCAATCTTGGGCGTCCCTGCCTCAAATTTATGTTCATTTTTCTGATAAGTCGAGCCTTCTAAAGTGACGGTTTCAATCATATCTCCCCCTCCCATGAAAGGTTCCATTTCCAGAAAAGTTCCTGGCGAAACCAACAAACAACCAATTCCGGTTGGGCCACACATTTTGTGAGCACTGCAGGCAAGGAAATCAATATTCATTGAAGTAAAATCAATCCTTGAATGAGGAACAGCTTGTGCAGCGTCGATGAGAACTTTGGCACCGTGCTTTTTGGATATACTTACGATTTCTTCTACTGGGTTTCTGGCCCCCAATACATTGCTTGTATGAACGAAGCAAACAAGTTTTACACCTTCCATAGATGCCCTGAGCAATTCCATATCGAGCGTGTGATCCTCGGCTACGGGCACATAACGTAATTCCACACCTATCTCTCGAGATAACATCTGCCAAGGGACAATATCACTATGATGTTCCATCTCTGTAAGTAGAACAACATCTCCCTTGTTCAGATTATGTTTTCCCCATGCATGAGCTGCTAAGTTAATCGCTTCTGTGGTACCGCTTGTAAAAATGACTTTTTCTGCGCTAAACCATTTTCGTAGGTTTTCTCTACAGGATTCATATGCTTCTGTTGACTCTCCAGCAAGAGTATGAACCGCCCGATGAACATTGGCATTCATCGATTGATAATAATCGGTCATCGCATCGATGACTACCTTTGGTTTCTGAGTTGTTGCGGCATTATCGAAATAGATAAGTGAACGTCCATTCACTTCTCGCTGAAGAATAGGGAAATCATCTCTGATAGCCATTAAATCACCAGACATTGTAAATGCAAAGTTAACTCATCTCTCAAAAAAGCGACCACTTCTTTGTTACGAATTTCTCTAAAAGCGTCGATAAGAAAACCCTCTGCAATAAGAGCAACTGCTTCTTCTTGATTCATTCCTCGACTCATCAGGTAATGGATTTGAGAGGGATTTACTGGTGCTGATGCAGCCCCGTGCCCTGCTTTTACATCATCTGCCAAGACCTCAAGTTCTGGAATAGATTCCGCACGAGCCTTTTCTGAGAGGAGAAGGTTTCTAAAAACTTGATTTGCATCGCTCTGATGACATTGCTCATCTATGGTAAGCATTCCAGTTCCAATGCTTCTGGATGCACCATCGCATGCAGCATGTGAGACCAACGTTGAATTCGTATTTGGGGAAGCATGGTGAATTTCAAAATGGTGGTCATCATGCCTTTTTTCACTACCATAAATAGCAGCACCTACGGCACATTCAGACCCTTTATATGCTAAATTAATTCGAACATCTGATTTGCAGGTGAGACCCCCTCCAGATAGCGTTGCATGTTCAATTCGAGCGTCTCGGTGAATGACCCAATCTTCGCTTCTCAAAAAAACCGAATCAGAGGTGAGTTGATTGACAAATCCAACGCTTAGACATCCTCCAGAGAGTACTTCTCCATGAATTCGAAGGCCAACCCAACCTGCTTCTCCAACTAAACGAATCATCAGTTGAGCGTGTCCTTTTGCGACAATTTTCAAAGAAGAAGCAGTGATATGACCAGATGCTTTTACATCAATAGTCATGCATTCATTTGCGATGACAAGTTCTTCTCCTTTACTCATTTCATGTAAAAGAGACCTTGATATTTCTTCGCTTGCAGGCAATTCTGAAGGAATTAATTCTGCCCCAGTAATACTCATTTGTCTTGATTCTGGAACATCGTGAGGCTCTGTAGGGTGCATTCTTTTCCAAGGCGTATAGCGCCATAGGTGTTCAGAAAGATGAGGTATGAGAATTTCAGAATGAGATTTCAACCGATGGAACCCTCCATCTCTAACTCAAGGAGCCGGTTTAATTCAACGGCATATTCCATTGGCAGTTCACGTGTGAATGGTTCAAAAAATCCATTGACAATCATTGCCATGGCTTCATCTTCAGCATGACCTCTACTCATCAAGTAAAACAACTGATCGTCGCTTACCTTTGACACGCTTGCTTCATGCTCTAAATCCGATGATGCATTTCCAATTTCCATGGTTGGATAGGTGTCAGATTGACTGTCTTCATCCAACAAAAGTGCATCACAGACGACCTTTGAACGACAGTTCTTGGCTTTTGGAGATACTTTTAGTAGGCCTCTGTAAGACGACCTTCCACCATACTTCGAAATTGATTTTGACAAAATGTTTGAAGTTGTATTCGAGGCCAAGTGGTGAACTTTTGCTCCAGCATCTTGGTGTTGCCCCTTTCCTGCATAAGCAACGGAAATCACTTCAGCATGGGCTCCCTCTCCTTTCAATATAACAGCGGGATACTTCATTGTCAATTTTGAACCGATGTTTCCATCTACCCACTCTATCACAGCATCCTCGTGTGCTATTCCCCTTTTCGTTACCAAATTGTAGACATTTGCCGACCAATTCTGAACGGTTGAGTAACGAATTTTTGCACCTGGTAAAGCAATTAATTCCACCACTGCAGAGTGCAGACTTTCAGTTGAATAATTTGGAGCCGTACATCCCTCTACATAATGAATGGAACTACCTTCGTCAGCAATAATCAACGTACGTTCAAATTGACCCATATTTTTCGCATTAATTCTGAAATATGCCTGCACTGGCATGGTAACATGGACTCCTTTAGGAACATAAATGAATGATCCTCCGGACCATACAGCTGTGTTGAGGGCTGAAAACTTGTTATCCGAATAAGGCACCACTGAACCAAAATATTTCTTGACTATTTCCGGATGTTCCTTAAGACCTGAATCCATGTCAAAGAAAAGAACTCCCTGAGAGGTTAGGTCTTCTCGGATAGAGTGATAAACAGCCTCCGATTCATATTGCGCAGTTACTCCACCGAGCCATTTTTGTTCAGCCTCTGGAATACCCAAGCGGTCGAAGGTTCGTTTGATTTCTTCTGGAACATCATCCCAATCACGTTCTGTTCCTTCACTCGAACGAAGGAAATACGTTACTGCCTCAAAATCAATCGATTTTAGCATACCTGTGTTTCCCCAATCAGGCATTGGTCTTTCGATAAAATGCTTGTAAGCCTTGAGCCTTATTTCAGTCATCCATTCGGGTTCATCCTTAAGAGCTGAAATATCTCTAACGACTTGTTCAGACAATCCCTTATCAAACCGTATGGTAGCGTTTTCTGAGTCATGAAAGCCGTACTTGTAGTCACCAATTACATCATCTTGAGTCATGTCTTCACCTCCGACTGTGGTTCGAGCCAGTCATAACCGTTGGCTTCTAATTTATGAGCGAGATCAGGACCACCAGATTTTACAAAACCTCCGGCAATCATTGCATGAACATAATTCGGTTTTACATAATCAAGCAAACGCTGATAGTGAGTAATTACAAGACATGCTGAATCTTCGAGCACGCTGTTAATGCCTTCTGAAACAACTTTCAGAGCATCAATGTCCAATCCAGAGTCGGTTTCGTCAAGGATGATCAACGAAGGTTCCAAAAGTAGTAATTGCAATATTTCCAGCCGCTTTTTTTCGCCACCAGAAAATCCATCGTTTACGTAGCGAGATAGGAATGATTTGTCCATGTCAAGCATTGCCATTTTCTTAGATAACAATTTACGGAATTCCCGTGCACTAGGCGCATGTTCTCCTTTGATGCTGTTGACCGATTTTCTCAAAAACGTACCAACTTGTACTCCTGGAATCACGCTAGGATACTGGAAAGAGAGGAAGATGCCTGATCTGGCCCGCTCATACACTTCCATTTCAAGCAAAGATTTCCCCTGATAAACGATTGAACCCGAAGTGACCTGATAATCAGGATGTCCCATGAGTACATTTGCGAGGGTTGATTTTCCTGAACCATTTCTGCCCATGATTGCATGAATTTCCCCCTTGTTGATGGTCAAATTTAGGCCTTGTATGATCTCAACATCATCAACACTCACGTGCAGGTCGTTGATTTCAAGCACTACATCGGCCATGCTAATCCCACGCGATTCACCCTTATGAATCACCGTATTGTCCACTGGAGGGCAAGACTTGAATTATCGCCGCTGTAGCCCACTACATGGATGACGACCTTGTTGCCAAATATCGGGCGGAAGCGGAAGCGGCAATGAGTCAAGAATCTGAGCGTCGAAGACAGGAATATATCGATCCTGTTGAAGAGGACCGTCTTCGAAATCTCTCTCTTTACGACGTTGATGATTTAATCCCCGCACTCATGGCAAGACTCGGCGATGTTCGTCTTGCGCTTGATGGCCACGGAGGCGGGATTGAAATCGTTTCAAGAGTGAAAACCGAAGATGGACTTGACCTTGTGTTGGATCTTTCTGGGGCTTGTTTGGCTTGTGGAGCGGCTCCTGGTACCCTTGAAGGCATCAAATCAGATTTAGAGAATGATAGTCAAATCTCTCGCATCCGTTTCTCCAAGAAATTACTGCAAACATTTGACGAAATAAGTCGTGAATTTGTTGAGAAACACAGTCAAGTAGAATTCGTTTGACAAGCACCCTCAAGAAGAAATCACCAGAGGAAGAAACATGGCTGCATGGAATATTCAAGAGCGGCCTGCCCCCGAACCCTGTAAAGAAAATGATACGGGCGTCTTTGAAATTACCTGCAGAGATGGGAGAGCAAGACTAGGGAAAATTCATACTCAACACGGCATTGTCAACACGCCATGCTTACTTCCCGTCATTAATCCAAACATACAAACCATTTCGCCTCAAGATATGTGGTCCGATTATGGCATTGAGGCACTCATCACAAACTCTTACGTTATCTGGAAGCATGAACATCTCAAAACAAAGGCGCTTGCTGAGGGAGTGCATGCTCTCTTGAATTATCCTGGTGTCATCATGACCGATAGTGGAACATTTCAATCCTACATGTACGGCGATGTGGAGGTCGGAGTCGAAGAGATTATTGCTTTCCAAAGAGACATAAGCGTTGACATTGGCACCATGCTTGATGTTTTTACTCGACCTGATATGGATGAAAACGAGGTAGAATTCGCTGTCGAAGAAACACACAATCGAGCTAAAATTTCCATCCAGACAGCCAAAGGCATGATGCTCAATGGACCAATACAAGGAGGTATTTTTCCTGAGTTGAGAAGGAAAAGCGCCCGACTCATGGGAGAAGAGACTTTCACCGTCCATCCAATTGGGGGCATCGTTCCAATTATGGAGCAACACATGTACGAAAAACTTGCAGAAATTATTCTCGAAACAAAACCATACCTTCCTGCAAATCGTCCAACCCATCTCTTCGGGTGTGGTCATCCGATGCTATTTCCGATGGCGATTGCTCTTGGTATCGATTTATTTGATAGCGCGGCTTATGCACTATTTGCTCGAGATGACCGGTTACTTTGCCCTTGGGGCACTGAGAAATTTGACCAAATAGTCGAATGGCCAATCACCGTTCCTTGCGTGCAATCAATAACACCAAAGCAAGTCAGAGAAATGAGCAAAGAAAGGAAAACTGAAATCCTTGCAAGATTTAATCTCGAAGTTACTTTGGCTGAACTTTCTCGCTGTCGGCAAGCTGTTAGAGATGGACGCATTTGGGACCTCGCAAGAATGCGCAGCAGGCAACATCCTGCCTTGAAAAAAGCATGGGAATTCATCGAAAAACAACAAAAACAATGGATTATCTCAAGCCAAAATATCTCCAACCAAGGAGGGTGGATGTATGAAAATGGGTGCGAAAAATCAGATCCAAGAATTATCAAGTCTTTGGAAAATTTACATCAAAATTGGCGAAGTACCACCCATGAAAAATGTATCATTTTTTACGGTGCACCTAGCCCATGGCGAAATAAATTAAATGACATAATTTTGAAAATCAGAGGGATAAATGAAAACATACTCATCCTCATATCTACACCAATTGGACTTATTCCATACAGCATCGAGGACCTCCATCCATTTGCCCACATAGAAGCAGAAGATGAAAAGTGGACTAATCCGCCGGAAATGGAATTTATTGACCAGCAGTTAATCGCCCTCGGCATTGACTCGAAAAGTCATTTGATCGTTGATATGAACCACGAGCACATGTATGCAAAAATCTGCGACTATCTCGGCAAGGAAATCCAAAAATCTGCGCATAGAGATGTATTGTTTAGGGAACAATTGACAGATAAGATGCAACTATTTTTTGGTGTAGAACCAGAGACATCTGCAGATTTAATTTCTGAGGTCTCTTTCATAGTAGGCGGCACGGGACGGGTTCGGAATGTACTTGACAAAGAAGGTAACCATCTTTTCAGCCCTAGTTTGACCAACGGAAGCCTTGCTGCAACAGCCTTGGGAGGTCTTTGGCTCTCGAAGCAAAAACCCCGTCCTCCTGGTGTGGTCGTGGATGAACATGCTGAACCCTTTGTCAGGAAAGGTCGAAACGTATTCCACGGGTTTATTTTGTCTGTCGACAAAGAAGTAAAACAAGGCGACATATGCTTAATTTACAACCAAAGTGGCGAATATATTGCAATTGGGAAAGCGGAATGTGAAGCAACTGAGATGACTTTGTTCAAGAAAGGAATCGCAGTAAGAGTAAGAGATGGATTGAAAAACGTCGAGGGACATGATTCAAAGACTTGAGCAACAAGGGAGAATCATGGTCGAGTCACTTCTCATCGAGACGAAGAACTTGACCAAATCTTATGGTCCACACGTTGCATTGGATGATTTAAACCTCAGCATTCCTCATGGTGCAACCGGTCTTTTGGGACCCAACGGTGCTGGGAAATCGACCTTTCTCAAAACAATGCTAGGACTCATTCAAGTGACCTCTGGAGAAGGAAGTATCCTCGGTCATGACATCCGCACAGAAGGCGAACAAATCCGTTCAAAAATCGGATATATGCCAGAATATGATGCCCTCAATCCGAAGATGGATGCAATCTACCAGGTCAAATACAGTGGAGAATTATTGGGAATGAATCCAAATATTGCTCTATCAAGAGCACATCAAGCCCTTGAATACGTAGGTTTGGGAGAACAAAGGTACCGGACAGTTGAAACATTTTCCACAGGCATGAAACAGGCTACAAAATTAGCCTGTGCTCTTGTGCATGATCCTAATTTAATTATTGCCGATGAGCCTTCGAACGGATTGGATGCAAAAGCCAGAGAATTCATGCTTCAAACCTTAGAAAACACGGTCAGGCAAGGTCAAAAATCAGTATTAATGGCTTCACATCTTATGGAAGATGTTGAAAGGGTTTGTGAGAACATTGTTCTTCTTCACAAAGGTAAACTTGCTGCTCAAGGGAAAATAGAAGATCTCAAGGCCATAGACAAAGAGGTTGAAATCCATGTTTGGGGTCATGCAACAAAAATGGAAGAAGGATTGCTCGACAAGGGGATGAATGTACGTCGAGAAGGAAGGGTTATGCGTGTTCGATACCAAGATGAATCCACTTACCATACAATCCTTTCAATTGCAGCAAAATGTGGAACTCAAATTCGAAAGATGCATGATCACGAAGCATCTCTTGAAGATTTATTTCTCGTAATCATGGAACGATTGGGCTATGATGTGAAGGGTAGTGAAGCGCTTTTAGGTGATTTATCATGAGTGAAAACACCATGCTACATCCTGAATCGCCTGTCACTGGTCAAACGAGAATGGATAGCGCTTGGGGTTCCCAAACAGGCGACGAGGATGTGCATGCAAAGGTTACACAGGCAAATGTAGATGCAGGCCAAATCTTCGAACAAGAGTACAAACCATGGGATGGTAAACTCAATCCTAGGTGGATGAGGAATTGGGCAATTTTGAGGCATCACCTCCTCGGAATTGTATTCAAGGGCCATCGCCCTTGGGGTGTTATTACAAGAATTGTCCTTCTTCTCATCTTTTTGGGTAGCCTTAGTTCAGCAGCGATGGTGTTACTGTCTGGTGTAGTGGGTGACTCGACGTTAGTTTCAATGTGGGGAATAAACAGGGAAAATTTGTATGGTCACGTGCTTGGATTCTTCCCAAGAAATATCATTTTTTATCCAATCATTGCCGCTATCTTGGTCGGAGGGATGATCAGCGAGGACCGTTCAAACGGGACATCTGCGCTTTACTTCTCTCGACCAATTTCTCGAGTTGACTACACCAGTATGAAATTCCTATCGATTGCTATCATCTTGTTTTTCGTAATTGATGGGACTCTTGCTGTGTATTACTTTTCTGAGGTATTGGTCATGGGGCGAGGTTGGTCGTGGATTCTTGATACATTTCCGATGTTTTTACTCGCAGCCTTCAGTGGAATATTGCTAGCCATCACATACACTTCAATTGGCTTGGCACTCTCTAGCCTAAGCAAAGGTAGGTTCTTTCCAGGCATTGGTCTTCTGGCTGTGATCATGGGGACAAAAACATTAGCTGCAATTATAGAAGCCCTCTTTGATAAGACTATTTTGTATGTTATATCGCCATACGATTGCATTGCTCATATCGCCCAATCACTGATGTCAATTGAAAGTACTTATCAACATCCTTGGACTTGGAGTTTGGCGTCGATTGTTTGCATCAATATTGGTGCTTTGTACATTCTCACTGCACGAGTATCTACGTTAGAGGTGACACGAGAATGATGCCCGATTTTACTCAAACCGGGAAATCCGAGGATACAACATCGACGACAAAAGATAACGTTCCAGTTGTAGTGTTCAAAAATGTAAGTAAACAATATGGACAAATCAGTGCATTAACTGACATATCACTGGCCATATCGGGTGGAGTCACCGGAATTTTGGGGATGAATGGGGCTGGAAAATCTACATTATTCAAGATCATCATGGGAAAAATAAGACCGTCCGGTGGTCAAATTCGTTTGTTTGGAGAAGACCCTTGGAAAAATCAGTCTCCTTACGCTCGAACTGGTTTCGTACCAGAGCATGAAAAAATGCACGACTGGATGACTGCTATCGATTTTGTAACCACCTTTGCAAGATTGAACGGAATGACAAGAGAAGAGGCAAGACTTGAAGCCGAGCGAGTTCTAACTTTCGTCGAACTTGCCGACGTGATGCACAAACAAATTGGCAGATTTTCCAAAGGAATGCGTCAGAGGGTTAAAATCGCTCATGCATTGGTGAACGATCCTGATTTAATCGTACTCGATGAACCACTACAGGGTTGCGACCCCTTGGCACGAACTTCGATTATGAATGTCATTAGAGAATTGGGGCGATTGGGGCGAACCGTTTTGGTATCCTCTCATATTTTATCTGAAATTGAGCGAATTACAGAGCAAATTGTCATTCTACACAAAGGACGACTCCTCGCCATCGGTAATTTACATGCAATCAGGGATTTGCTGGACCAACATCCTCACAAAATAGCCATTCGCTGTGAGCAACCAAAACGATTGGCAAAAGATTTGATTGACATTGATGAGGTTACGACGGTTTCTATTCCCGCAAAAGATGAATTAATTGTGGAAACAAAACATTTTGGCGTTGTGCACAACCTATTACCGAGCATTATCGTGAAAAACAATCACCACGTATGGGAAATCGACAACCCTGATGACAATCTTCAGAGTATTCTTGAATATCTTACTGGAGGTTTACCATGAGTGAAGAAACCGAAAGAGCTTGGGCCAAACTCGATAGAAAGGCTACAGCCATCGCAGAATTTACTCTGCGCCAATACAGAACTCGCCTTTCAACTTGGGTTGTACTGAGTGTTAGTGTCGGAGCGATGATGTTGCTGAATTTGTTCTATCTCGATTTTATGACGACGGAGCTACGGATGAATGATAACGATGGAGATTCACACGACTATGATGGTGATGGCTATCCAACTGGTCAAGAAATCCTACTCGGGACTGACCCGTTCAATGAGTTATCGTACCCAGAAGGCGTCACTCCTGATCCTGCTTCCAAATACATCAATGAAGATGACTTTGATTGGGATAATATCACAAAAGACTCCTTTCAATCCATTGGTTATGATGATGATGGCGATTGTACAAGAGATGGGCAACTGATAACTGACTCGCAAAAAGATAACAATGGAAATCTTATTCCTTGTGATATTGCAGTATATTACAGCAATTTTTCCCAAGTTTATATCATTAGCACTGATGGCAACGTAGACGAAGACCCTAACGAAGATAAGTTCGGGAAAGAAGCCATTCATCGAGCATATATCCTCAGTGTTGGAAAAATGGGTATCGTTTACCTACTTGGAATCTTTTTGCCCCTCTTTCTTGCTTCAGGCTTGGTTCGTAATGAAATGAACGATGGTACGATGCACTTTATGCTTGCAAAACCAATATCTCGTGGCGAAGTGCTCCTGTATCGAATGTTAGGATATTTAGGGATCGTATGGCCTTTTATCATCGGTCTTTGCATCTTAATGGCTCTAATTACTGGTTTTCTGGGCCCAGGAGAAGGATTTTTCCGATTTTCTGACCTTGGAGTTTGGGTTTCGATTTGTTTTGCGGCCATGCTTGTAAGCATGGTATATGGAATGATCTTTTGTGTATTCGGCATTCTTTGGAAACAAGGCATGGTCCTTGCAATTATTTTGGCTGCATGGGAGCTGGGTATGGCGTTTGTTTCTGTCCTTGCTGGAGGAGATACGTACATCCAATGGTTTTCTGTAATCGGCTGGGGTCTCATGATCGTCGATATTGGAGCCGCACTTAACTGGCAAGACTTGCCGATTCTGATTGAAATGGGGAACTGGCATGGTGGTTATCCTAGCGAAAATTCTGGTTGTTATTACCAATTTAATGAAGCATACGACATTTGTGAATCTGAAAAACTACCCGGAACAGAACCACTCGAGTTCTTTGCGTCAACCCATGGTTTAGGCGTGGGGAACTGGCTCGCAGCCATCGTCGCATCCTCTGTGCTAGTCATCCAAGCATTCTTGGCTTGGGTCATTGGTCAAGCAATTTTCAAGAGTAAAGAAATGGAGGTATAGAATGGACCGTTTTCTTGGCGATTTGGACCAACTGTGGACCTTGCAAAATCGCCCACCTCTACACCATTTGACATGGGATTGGTGGTGGTGGCTTGTGATGCTGGAAGGTGATGAACAAACACCTCATGGAAAGCAATTAATGGTGTTGTGGTCAACTAAAGACAATCCCCTGGTCGAAGTGAATGGTATCGAATGGAAGCCGAGTGGAAGACCGGGCTTTGACGAAGAAGGAGGAATTGCAATGGAAGGCATGGTCGCAGCATGGTGGTTTGACGGAGAAAAAATGCTCGAGCCCTTGGTATTAACATCAACAAGAATTATCGTTCTTGGCGGGAATCACTCCCAATGGCCCGACAAGAAGGGGGGGGCCGTAGTAGCCGTTACTGAAAATGAGTTATCAATGGGTTTGAACGGTGATGAGAATGAGTTTTGGCTACGATTGGAAACTGACCATGATTGTTTTGATTTGAAAATGACACCTTGGAACAAACCAATGAGCACCGCTCGGTTTGCGAGTGCCTCATATACGAAGAATATGGGATATGAGATACTAAGGCTTCACGGTGCCCTCTGTGAAGGAAAAATTGGAGCAGAGGAAGTTCAAGGGACTGCATATTTTCAGAAAGTTTGTGTTCAGGCACCCTCGCCTCCTTGGTTTTGGGGCATGCTCCATTTTGACGACGGGTCATATCTTGATTGGTTTATTCCTCATCTATCACCTACAATCTCGGCAAAGAATTCATTGGCATGGAAGAAGAGAGATTTATCTCATTGGCCACTTTCAAAAGGCGGACTGTTTCATGACGCCGAATATCAACGCACTGAGATATTCACAAACCTAAACATTGAGCATCGACAAAAAAACGAGGATCTACCTGAATTTTTTGTAGAACTCGAAAATGGAAGAACCTCAATCAAAGCACACGTGTGTGCAGTTAGTCGAGCGAAATGGGAGTTCAACCAACCAACACGAGCGGGAGCATGGAGTCATTTAACATACAACGAATACCCGCTGGCAATCAAATCATTAATCATTGAAAATGAATTTGGAGTTCGTACCTTGAAAAATTGGAATACCATCCATGGAAATGCAGAACATTCATGGGGTATTTTGCATTAAAACCTACACAAGGTTCTTGACCCCTTTGGCTCGTAGCGTAAGTAGGTGGCCCTATGAGCGAAGAAGAAAGCCCCGAGCCAGTCGAGGAAGAAACACCTCCTGCAAATGAACCTGAACCGGAAAAAGAAGAACCAAAAGAAAACAATCGTGAGTTTCTTGTAAAGCGTTTTCGACTTACAAACGACGAAGAAGTACTCATGACGCAAAAACCATCCTTTTTTGCGTTCATAGAGTTACACATCTTGGCATTATTGGTCATTGGAATTCACGTTCTTGTAGGCCAACTACATTCAATGGTAGACGGAGATGATGTGAGTATATTCCTAAAGATTCTCGGATTCATTATGGGAGGTCAAATCGGACAAATCACAGGCGTGGTATTCCTCATGCTTGGTTTGACATGGATCAACCGTATGCTCAACACGCCTGGAAGCGGAGGATGGGTGACAACCTATCTCTTATTCGTAGCCATTTCTCCGATATTGTTGGGAATTGATGAGGTACTCGCCGCCTTCACTGAAGACGGTCAAGGAGTCATGCCATTCAACATCGATTATAACGCAACTACTTTCGGTATCATATTTGGAGTCTTGATGAGCGCTTTTACAATATTTTACCAAAGAAGTTTCCTATATGCAATCACAAATCACCGAGTCATATACACCCAACACCTGTTTATACCAGGCGATGGAAGGAGAATCTTGTATGAAAATATCAACGAAGTGCGCATCCAAAGAACTCTGCTTGGTACCTTCTTGGGATATATGACAATCATTACAGATACCGGAAATCAAATGGAAATGGTTGAAGAAGGTATGAGCGTTTCTGCTGGGGGCGCGAGCGACAAAAAGAAAGGAATTTTTGGCAAAATTTTTGCATTCGTAACATACCAGAGAACAAGAAAAATCGAACGCCCAGATCCAAAAATATGCTTTTATCAGGTCCGCAATTGGAGAGCAACTGAAACCCTACTCAATGAAATGCATCAAAAGCACAGCCAATCTGGAGCCTTGAAAGATTTACAAGAGAAGCTCGAAAACGCCATGAGTTAAGTCACATAGCATTCAAGAACCTAAACCATGCCCACCGGGCATGTCAGATGACAAAATGCAAGAAGCGGGGATGGCCCTCGCACGTGGAGACTTTACCAACGCAATGCAACTGTTCGATGTATTAAGAGAAGAAATGCCAGAAAATGCTGCCGCTCACTACGGTTGGGCAGAAGCGGCCTTCATGCGACTCTCGATGGATATGGAAGAAGATGTGCCTGCGGGGAAAATCATGCAAGTATACAAGAAAGCCATGCAACTTGATGAAGAAAATCTAGAGTACGTCGCTTCTTTTGCGAATTTCTGCTTGGATTGTGGTCGTATTCCAATGGCCATTAAGGAATATCAACGTCTTGAGAAAATGGCTGAATTGGAAGAAATTCCTGTTGAAGATACACTTTTTGATGCGAGTCGTCTCATTGTTGAAGCCATCGACCGCGTTGGACAAGGACGAGACAATGCTATGGTCAAACCTTGGATTCGCCAGGCATTGGTATGGGCAGTCGGCGGCTTAGGATACAACGCAGAAGATGCTGCAGAAATGCTCACGAGTGAGTGATTCAGGTGGAAAGCGCTACGGCGCGGATTTTTTTTCGTTTTGGCCACATTGGTGAAGGTTTTCACGGAAGCCAAATGCAACCCGGCCTCAGAACCGCTCAAGGGGAATTATTGGACATATTCTACAAATGCAAGTTTATTGACAATAACAAGGCCATACAGATGGCAAGCAGAACGGATGCAGGAGTCAATGTAAGGCAAAATGGCGGCATCGTTGATATGAAACGCTCAAAGTGGGATCCAATGGGAGAGAAAGGATTCATGAAAGCAGTAAGAGATCGGCTTCCAGGCGACATGGCTCTCTTTGATGCTATGGAAGTGGAGGAAACTTGGTTGCCAAGAAGAAATGCTACTAGGACATATCTTTATCGATTAGAAGCCGTTGAAAAGTGGAAACAACCAGATCTTGTCGATTTCAAAAATTGGTGCCAAATCTTCGTAGGAGAACATAATTGGAGTAATTTCTCACGTGTTGAAGAGGGTAAAACATACGTTAGAGAAGTACTTGAATGTGATCCTTGGGTAGATGAAAATCGAATCATCGGCTTCAAAATTATCGGCACTGCATTCGTATGGAATCAGGTCAGACGAGTTGCTTCAGCCCTTGTTGGTCTTTCAAATGGAACCCATGATTTTGAAAAAGTGAAGGCAGCCTTGCACCAACCAAACCAATACATCGATCTCGGATTATGCCCACCTGATTGGCTAACACTATGGGATGTTGAGTGGGATAACATTCCAACAATAGGTGCTGAGATACCAGCGCTGACAAAGCCTATTGGTGTCTTCAAACGATGGCTTGAATTGGCTAAATTAGAGCAAAAACAAATGCTTCATACTTCATGGTCAACAACTGGTAGTTGAACCACAACTTCATCCCCATCTGTGACTTCAAGTGCCTCTCTGAGAAATACACTACAAATGATTTCTACAACATCTTCGTGTCTGGTTAAATCAGGAATCAAAACAGCGCAATCAATTTCTTGTTTGTCTCTTGATATTGTCGCCGTGTAGGCAGTAGCTCCCCCAAAAGAAACACCATCTCTAACAAAACCCTCGATTTTTATAGGTTTTTGAGAACTTGAAACACCAGTTTCGATACCTGCTGAAACACGGAGTTGACGA
>PBHM01000010.1 GCA_002719395.1 Methanobacteriota archaeon
TTGAAATCACGAGGCATGGGTAAATCATTGGCTTGGGCTGATGCATCTGGAGCCTCTCATGCCATCATTGTTGGACCAAAGGACTTGGAATCCCGAACTTGTAGCATCAAAAATTTAGCATCGGGAGAACAAGTGAATTGTGCCTTAGATGCTCAAACGATTGCACAATCAATCATCTGAATGTTCTTCAGGTCTTGGTCTGAACCAAACTGCTGCCATACCCATGGCGGCCGCACCTGCAACCAGTGTGAATCCAGGGGTTTCGACTGGCATTGGCATTTCATCAGACTGGAAAGATTCATCCCATGATGATTCGTCGATTGGAAATTCGATTTTTGAAGAGTTATCTCCAGATAAATAAAGTGTAAATTCAGCAGGTGGTTGGCCATTTGTAGTTCCCGGGATTATTCCAGGCCCCTCACTTCCCTTCAATTTCATGTATACATGTAAGGATGGGTTGGCTGAGGATTTGTCCCAAAGAGCATCATCTTCTGTGATAGTGTATGTGAAACTAATCTCGTGGTCTTGATCTAAAGGTGGCGCATATTCGCCTTCAAAAAGGGTATTCGCTCCAGATTTGAGTTTTAGTGTTAGGTTGGAACAATCGTTATTACAATTACTGTCTCCTCCATTTTGGTAATCTCCGTTGACCTTTACTTTGACCTTGCCAACAATATCTTCTCCAACAGTCATATTCAAACGCTTACTTAAGGTTGGCTTCATGGTAAACTTAAGGTCCACGGTGAGGGTACTGCTTGAACTTTCGCCGTACCAGATATTTTCTTCATCGTTCTGGTCATCGGAACTGCCAAAATGAGACCAGTGGTTTTGGTTTCCATTCGACCAAATTCGAAGTGTGGTGTTGTTTGCATCAGGTTGCTCTTCATCACTTTGGGATTGTTGCATGGCGGTCATATCAGCACTTCCATGAACTGGTACCATCAGCATTAACGCCATCAAAGTCACTACAATTCGGAATCCTCGCATATTTCAGCCTACACAGAGGTTTGATATGACTCTTGCTCAGTAGTGTGTTAATCAAACCGCTGGAAATCAATGTTTCCACCCGGCTTGGCTCTGCTTCTGGTTAACTTGAGAGCATCTCCCAATTTATCAGGGGCAACACGTGCATCTCTGAGGTCCGATCCGCCAACACCGGTGATGATGGCCATGACTTTGATGGTGTCACCAAATCCAGGATCTTGGCGAGCCCCCCAGATAACATTGGCATCATCGCTGACCCTTGAGGTCATCAAATCAACCACTTGGCTGGCTGATTCCAAGGTCATATATTGGCCTCCAGTAACGTGAATAAGCACACCAGTAGCACCAGAAATATCGACATCCAAAAGAGGGTGATTGAGCGCTTCATGGACGACCTCTTCTGGGCCACGGTCACTCTCACCATACAACATCATGGTCACTCCACCATTTGACATGATTGAGCGTATGTCTGAGAAATCTAGATTGATGAGGCTGGGTAAGGTAATGGTTTCAACAATACCCTTTACAATTTCAGCAACCAATTGGTCCATAATTGAAAAGGCTTCATCNAGAGGTAAATTAGGAACATATTGCAATAATCGATTATTATCCAAGACCAANACGGCATCGGCAACTCGNCGNAAACTCTCAAGCCCTTCAAGNGCTCGAGACATTCTTTGTCNTCGCTCTACGTGGAAAGGNGTCGTGACAATACCCACGACCAAGGCTCCAGCCGCTTTTGCTTCTTCAGCTACAATCGGACAAATCCCAGTTCCAGAACCGCCGCCTAGCCCACTGGCAATGAAAACAAGGTCTGAGCCGGTAACAATCCGTTTGATCATCTCTCGACCGGCTTCAGCACACCTCCTTCCTGTGCTTGGGTCTCCACCCGCACCTAATCCGCGTGTGATATGACGTCCTACCAGCAATTTTTGCAGCGAACGTGTGTGGTCAAGATGTTGCTTATCGGTGTTGATGGCAACCGTGATGGCCCCTTCAACGCCTAAGTGCGTGATTCGATTCAGAGTATTGTTTCCACTTCCTCCACAACCTACGATAAGAATCCGAGGATTCGGGACACCAAACGAGCCCATATCTTCGTCCATCAAGGCGGTTGCCCCTTGTGCTATGGCCTCTTGGCCTAACGAATTAATCACATCAGAAAGCGAATTTACAGGTGTGTTCACACCATGCTTCATATCGGGNCCCATCCAATACGCCTCCGGATTGAGAACGCTCTTTCTATCATTATTAACGCTGACCCTTCCTCAAACAAGTTTGAAGGCGATTTCAGGCGTAAATTTCTCAAACCAAATTTCAAGATGAGGNTTAAATAACCGTGCACTTTGGGCGAAACNGACCTCGCTTAACTCAGTTGGTAGAGTGCCTGACTGTAGTCGGAAAACACGCGTCTTTGGCAGACATCAGGATGTCCCCGGTTCAAGTCCGGGAGCGGGGACCAATTAATCGAGGTGATACATGTTATTTACCGTCGCATGTTCGAAGATTCATGCTTGAAACAGATCTGTCATATGATTTAGTCGTCAAGGAGTTTCGAAAAATACACACAAATGATATTTGTGACATGCAATATGATAAAGGGCATAACCACAATGGCCCTCCGTGGTCGAGAGTTTATGAATATCCGATGGTGGTTGAGAGAATAGAAAAACACCACAAAGGAGGCGAAATTCACAATTCCTGTTGGGGGTGGTGTGGCGTACATGTCCAATTTAAAGAAATCCTTGATTCACACTTCCCTGAAAAAGTGATACATTCTGATATTAGGGAATCTGACTTAAACGGCACTTGTATTTATGACATTACCATGCCACCACCTGAGGAATTCAAAGAGAGATTTGATATTGTTCTAAATGTATCAACTATGGAGGAAGTAGACCACAATCATCTTGAAGTATTTTCAAATTTGTTTAAACAAGTAAAATTGGGTGGAGTATTAATTGCGACCTTCGATCTTCCTGGTTTACAAGTAAATAGTTTTGAAAAGGCATTTAGTGAAGAATTTATTGTTGATGGAGTCCCAATCAATGGCCTTAACTCAAAATTGAGCAATCCCAATTATGAGCACTTAAATTGTGGAATAATGGTTATTCATAAGCGTAAAAAAAAGTTACTAAAGCGTATTTTGAACTTTTTTAGATGAAAATAACACATAATGAAATCAATTGGAGAAATAATTTTGCANTTTTGTAACACATCATTTACACATAATTAGAAACTGAATATATGAAGAATAATTCAATAATTNNCTTAATTTGGCGACGTTATGGAATTTTGGCACAATCGATGGTATGAACAACAAATTGGTTGGCACAAGACCGTTTTCAATGAGTTACTGGTAAAACACTGGCCGGCAATTGATGTACCAAAAAGTTGCCAAGTCATGGTTCCATTATGCGGTAAATCACTCGATATGCTTTGGTTAGCGAAACAAGGCCATACCATCGTCGGGCTTGAGATGGTAGAGCAAGCAGTTGAGGCATTCTTCTTTGAAAATAAATTGGATTACTCAAGCAGGGGAAGTAATTCTCACATTAGACACACAAGTGGACCTTTTACTATAATTCAGGGGAATTTATTTGATTTGGAAGATGGAATACTGCAAGCTGATGCTTGGTATGACCGTGCAGCGATGATTGCAATCGAGATCCCAGAGAGGCCTGCCTATGTCGCTCAAATCCGCAGTCAAACCAAACATGGGGCGACCGGTTTATTGATCACTTTCGCCTATCCTCAAGAACAGATGCAAGGACCACCTTTTGCTTTGGAAGATGAGCACGTGATTCAGCTTTACTCTGATGGTTTTGAGGTTGAATGCTTGGAGAGGCTTAATCTCGATGATGACAAAGAGAGAGGGCTATCTAATGTCACTTCTTCGGTATTCAAAATTACCAGAAACTGACACTATGAATTCAATTACGCATAGGCCTCTTTCTAGCAAACAACAGGATGTTCCCAGTTTAAATCCGGGAGCGGGGATAAATATTACCTCATTTTAGATAAGTTAATTTAAATGTCATGTAATCGGGAATTAATGCGTAGTAGTAATCATGTTGCAATATTTTTGTCTGTAGTTTTATTATTCTCTTCAGTACTTCTTATTTCTCCTGCAAAAGCATCAAGCATTTTCGATCACGACTTAAGTGGACAAACGATTAACTCAGATTCTAGTCTTGACATTGATTTAGGAAACATAAATCAGGGCCAGATGATCAAAATTTCTTTTTTCGCATCTGAGGATGTAGATGTCGTAATTCTAACCGATTCTCAATATAACTCTTGGACTGGTCAAGATTACAATAAGAATGGTTCTGAAATTGACACATCTTTGGTTATCTATACTTGGACTGTAGAGTCGACAGATGATTATTGGGTAGTTATTGACAATAGTGATTCGATAAATGGAGGAGCAAATTCTGGCCAAGAAGTTACTTTGACATCGGGCTATGTTGATATTACTGATGCTATATTTGGAGAATTCCGATCTAGGCTATTCGTTGAAGATAATTCATATTTCCACTATGACTTTGGGGTTGTAAATCAAGGGGATATACTGCATATGTCTATTAATTGCAATGATTGGTTTACACATGATTTGGATATATTCTTGGTAACTGATGAGAACAGAAACGATTTTGTTAATGGACAAGATGTTTGGGATAGAAACGCAACAATATTGGAAAGTTGTCTTGAAATTTGGGATTTTGAATTAACAGAGACTGGTCATTGGCATATTTATGTCGAGAACGGTCCCAGAGGTGAAGCAGGTACAGATAACACTGGGGTATTAGTTGATGTATCATTTTATGATTCTGAAAAACTTTCAACTGTTATTCAGTCCACAACCAGAATGATTGAAAATTCTGATGTGTGGAGGGTTGATTTTGGCCAAATATCTCAAAACGATATAATTAGCTTTACCCTTTCAATCACTAATGAAGTATTAGCTAACCTAGACGTTTTGATACTTTCCTCTTCAGAAGCTGATAAATACATTCTTGGTCAACAGGTAAGCGTTTTAGGCCATGCTAGTTTAATCAATACTGGTTCATTGGACACTTGGGATTACACATTTCAGGAAACGGGAAGTTATTCGATGATTATTGACAATTCTAACTCACCAACAGGAGGTGCATCGGAAAATAAAGCCCTACAAGTCGAGATTAATATTCAAGAGGTCACGCTTCTGGGTGATTGGATTGGGTGGTACCAGAGTAGACATTATGTAGAAGATAACAGCTTTGTTTCATTCGATTTGGGTAATTTAGAGTCTGGAGATGAGATTTATTACTCAGTTTCAGGGACTTCTTTTGGTTCCGGCTTTTTGAATGCATTTGATGTCTTGTTGATGACTGATAGTCAGTATTCAATATATTCAAGTGGAGGGGTTCCAGAAATAATCGAAGAAGCATCGGATTTGGATACTTGGATATCTATCTTTCAAAACTATACGATTGAATCAAATGACAGATATTGGGTCGTTATTGACGCTGCCGACGGGCCGTCTAACGGTGCTGAATCCAATGGTGCTTGGTCTTTTGATTACACGATTAAATCAAGTAGAAATCAGATAATTTCTCCACAGGCAAAAGATTCAAACTACCAAATGACGGCAACTCACCCCCAAAATACGAATTTGATTGATCAGATTGAAGATGACCAACTCAATGACAACTCAAATGAAGAAACGCAGCAACCTCAAGAAGATGAGAAGAATATAGGTGATTTGCAATCAAAGTCAGACCCCGAGTCGGGTGGAATGGGAAGTATGTGTGGAGCAGTGATAGTATTACTCATCGTTTTGATATTTGTAAGGAGAAGACGCAAAACAGATACTCAGACCGAATTAATTCTCAACGAATCATTGAATACTGGTTCAGCATCAACAGCGATGGGTTTCCAAAATCACCAACAATCACAGCACCAATCCTTTGATGAGTTCGTGCAGACCAATTATCCGCCAAAACCAATGCTACCTCCGCAAGGCCATGGTGCTCAAATGGTTAATGTTGGCCACCATATTCAAAATCAAACCTTTGCAGCAATCGAATTACCACCAATAAATCAGACTGGATATTTAGGCGCTGATGGGTTATATTGGATTGAGTGGCCGGCAAATAGCGGAAAATGGTTCCACCGTAATGATATGAGTCAAAATTGGGTCCCCTTGGCAAATTGAAATTATGATGCTTTTCAATTCGGTTTAGTTCCACAAACCGGAACTGAACATTCTATAACTCGCAAATTCAAACCATCTTTTCCCGTTCAATTTACTTTATTTACCGTTAATTTGTAGATAAATCATGGATGAGCATGCTGGTTCAAGCTTAGATGAACCTCGCAAATTTTTCTCAACCTTGTATTACAAAAACCAAGAGTCAAGACAAGAATTACCAACTCACAACGAACAAGCAATGTTGAAGACCCTCAAAACAGATTATGAAGGAATGAGATATCAGATTCCAGAAGAAATGAAAGTAATTCTGAATACGCACCATAAATACCAGGAAATCGATCGATTGTATGAATCAAAACTAGGATCAAACCATGATATTAGGTGGAATCGAGAATTAACTCTAAAGACGAAGAAAAATGACTATGATTATCGTTTTTGGTTACAATATGAAGTTGAAAATATGTCTTCAGGTAATCGTTCTATGCGCCTTTTACTCGAAAAAAACAATGAATATGAAATTGCAATGGCAAAATTATCACAATTATCAATGAAATTATCTATTTTCCTGTTAGAAATGTGTAAAGACATGGCTAGACAAGATCGAGCAAGTGATTCAAATCCATTATCCCACCTCATCACAATCAATAATGAAGTTAAAAATGATGTTATTTTTTACTCTAAAATTGAACAAAGATTTTTTGCATTTGAAGCAAGTCACTCAAATAACAAATTGAAACAGCACATAAGAGATTTACCACTTTTCTATCATTTTTCGAAGGAAGCGTTAATTGTATTCCTGAAGACCATGAGAGTATCAACAAAATTAAGATTTTTTCAAAATAAAGAAGAGATTGAATATTCTCTTGCATCGCTTGATTTTCATGATACTGAAGATAAAACAAATCGCGAATTAATTCAGGTCTTGAGATCATTACTCAATGATGTTCAGTATGAAGATCGGAAAACTGATTATTTTGAAACAAGATTAGTATGTGAGACGAATTCAGTATTCCGGAAGCTGTATGTAAAAATGGGTCAAACACTAAACATATGGGCACGATATTTCCTAAAAGTTCCTGGTGTAAAGAAATCGAGTAAATTCTTTGATACACTGACGGTATTATCTCAAGATAGCAATATAAATCCATCAGACGACCAAGATTTAGAAATTATAGACAAAGCGTTCCGAAGTATATGTGTAAAACTTGCGACTGGGGCATTATTTAGCGCATTTAATTGCAATTTTGTAAATTTTGATTCGGCTTCTGTTGATGAATTAGATGCACTCTATTCCCAAGATTATGAGCATACTGGGACAAGTTATCCAAATGTAATTCGGTTGACAAAGGAACTTTCTCAAGAGTTAAAGTTTGGAGATCATCCTATCATCAGGCATTTTCAAATGGATATTAAGAGGAATATGTATTGCTTACCGCAACCCCATATCGCATTTGAACGCGGAAAGCGTGGCACGGGAGGTTTCTTGCATCACGATAACATGTCGATTTCTTTGCATCCCGCGCTACTCAACCTTATCAATGCGAAGCGGCTCAGTCATTCTCGGATAGAACCATCTGCAAATGCGTTGAATGCATTAAACATCTTACAGAAAACACAATGGTCAATTAATCTTGATTTTCTGGATTTTGTTTCAGTATTAACATTGGATGGTGAAAAAATTTCACCATATCCAATCGATATACGTCAAAGTGCATGGCAGCGTTCAGATAATCTAGAATTAAGAGAAGTTTTCATAGAAAAAATGAATTTACGTGCTGAAGAGGCTACGATTAAATCTCATTTTCGTACAATTAAGGCTAATCTCAGACAAGCAAGAAAAAATATGTACAATTCAGGGAATGTGTTTTGGCACCCTTGGTTTTGTGATTGGCGTGGTCGATTTAACACCAAAATCAATGAATTGAGTCCACAAGGCGATGATTTGTCAAAAGCATTGCTCCTTTTTACTGAATGGAAACCACTTGGTATTATCGGCCGAGATTGGTTATATGTTAGAGCATATGACCTATTGGCAAAAATTTTGGCCCCAGGTGATAAAAAAATAGATTGTTTTGAAGAACAAAGAGAATGGGTGTCCTCTCACCTCGATAGAATTTTAACAATTGGTAAGAAGTTGAATCGCTATACAAAAGAGTCTGAGTTATCCGATTTATTGGACTTATTGCAAGTAAAGAAACCAGGTCCAAAATCTGAAATATTTCAACGAATATCGTTTCTTATTGAATTTTCAAGAATTCACCGAGAGTTTCAGGCAAAACAAAAAAATTGGGATTTAGTGAAATCTGGACTTCCCATTCATCTTGATGCATCCTGTAATGGTTTTCAACACATTGCAGCACTAACAAGAAATGAAAAGTTAGCAAAGTCCGTAAATTTACTAAAAAACCCAGGAAATCAAAAAGGCGATTTGTATGAAGAAGTTGCTCAGCAAGCTCGAAGAGGCTTGATGAATCAATCAAATGAATCTGAGGGATTGAGAGTTATCATCGATCAAATTTGTCAAAATGAAAAATCAAAAATGAATTTGATAGAAGGAATTATCACTCGAGATTTCTGCAAACCTTTGGTAATGGTCACTGCCTACGGAGCCAAGGATCTCGCCTCGCAAATCATGAATCTTAATGGAAAAAAGAATCGAAGGGGGAGGTACAAACCAAAAAAACGAGAAAAATCTCTCCCGACAGCACATTTGGAATCGTTGTTGTATCTTGCTATATCTGAGATTCAGCAAGAGCATGGAGGTCTTGAAAAAATAATCATCGCGAAAGATTCTTCAGGATACTTGTCTCCGGTAAAAAATTGTGAGTTGCTAAAGCATTTTGGTATTCGACTTTCAAATTATATCAGAGATTGTATTGGCATTGTGACAGACTTTGAGTTTGAAGAAATCAAGGAAAAACTTGGGGAAATATATGACAAAATAGATGTTGGTATTAATGATTTACCGGCAGATATCTCTGGATTGCACAAACTTTCATCGGACAATTTGAGTGATATATTGTCACAGTTGAACTTACCACAATCAGGAAAAAAATCAGAAAAATTAACCACTCTGAGGGATTTTTTCATTGAGAAACGTAAGAATAAATTGTATTTCACTTGGAGGGTTGATGAAGATGCTTCACTTGTAAGATGCATAAAATGGAAGTTGGACCATAACCGAACGCAAGCCACACTTACCACCAAAATTTTGCCAAAATCATATGTTGATCCTGGCGAGGATGCCATTGAGCAATTTCTTTTGAACAGTCCAACATTATCAGAGAAACTAAAATCGAGGCTTCTCGATGAGAGAAAAAAGGTGCACAAGAACCGCCTTGAAGGTAAATCCAACAAACAATCGAGTGACGCCCGGAAATTGAAAAATCTGGTGTTGATATGCTTGAGAAATGTCGCTATTTTATCTAAGGATATAGAAGAGGGAAAAGTTGCAAAAAATCACCTTTATGCACGATTTATTGAATTGAAACAAAAAAGAACAGCAGACGGTAAACCAAATGGCCATCGTTTTTCGATTGACACTGGAAATGACATGAAACTTAATGCTTCTACAAAACAAGGATTTAATCAATCGATTAAGAAATTAAATGATTTATCAGATGAAATTAAACTTGGTATGGTGCCAAACTTCATTCACTCTTTTGACGCATTGCACATGCAGAAAGTCATCATTGCTCTTCACGACCAAGGTATCAGTGACATCTGGGCAGTACACGATTCTTTTGGAGTACATCCTTGCCATGTTGAGCAATTACGAAAAATAGTCAATGAAACATTTGTCCACCTTCACCGTGAACCATTTGAATCACACCTTTCTCGAATTATTAAACTGAATCTTCCCCTACTAGAACAAGAATTTTCGGTTGAAGATTTTTTCGAATCAGAAAAAAAACATACAGATTCTGATTGGATAAACGATGTACTAGAAGCCAAATTTTTGATTTCTTGATATTTTCCTACACTATAGGTCACGTAGCGTAGCATCGTTGACTAACCCTCGTGATTATTTTGAGGAGGTAGGAAAATGAAAAAGCAAATTTTGGAAGAAAAATGTGAAAGCTGTGATACGAAGATACCACCACTAAAAGATGGAAATTCAAAATTCAATTTGTGTCAATTATGTAAACCATGGGTATTAAATTCCATTTATGAGGTTCCTGAGGAATTTATCGGTTTCTCTATCACTGAACCTGAATTATTCAAGATATCACTCAGACTAATGGAGCATTTCGACAAACCAACCAATGATGAAGAGTGGTACGCTTATTTCTGCCATATACATCAAAAGAAAAAAATGGAAATCACACTTGATTCTCATTTATTTTTGAAAATTAAGTCAGATTATTCACGAAGAAATTTCGAAGATGGTGACGTACTTACCCAATGTAACCAAATTTTACTATTCTCCCAAATCAAAGAGATATTGGATGTTCACAGCACGAAACTGCGCGCCATCGAAGAGGAGAAATTGAGGCTTATAGAAAGAGGTTGGAAAAATTATGCTGATCGTCTTATTTGGGATGAAATTAAACCCAATTCATATGAACTTGAGGGAAAAATCATCACCACTGAAGAAATTATTTCAATTATTGAGATGACGTATTCCATCTCTGGAATGTCACAAACGTTTTCTCAATGGATGATATTTGATTGGGTGATGAATTCAGAAGAGCGCCCAATTNTCGAAGTATTAGCGTACTTTAGAGAACTTGCAGAAATTTTTCAGNAATGTAAAATCGTGAAAATGCCAGATTCACCGGTTTTTCTAGAACATTTCTTTGATTTATTTTGTGGATCGTTTGGTCAAAATTTGCAATATCTCATATTAGCATCATTATACAAATGGCAACGAGCGTTGAGGCCTTCACATCACTTTCTTGTACGGCATCCAGATGTTTGGAGGCGTTCCTTCCAGTTACTTAGAAACATCATTGAAACACTGGGGCCCGAGAAAGCGAAAATTAGCAAGGGCAAAATCTCNATCACTGGGGTGCTTGGCCATAATTACTTTATCAAGCCAAACGTTTTCAAATCTGAATTACAACACTGGTTGGTTACAACATCGAACGATAGACATATCTGTATCGACATACTTGAAGAGCACAAGAAATTACCAATTGCAGACCAATTATGCTCAGTCGTTCTATCATTGGCCAATGATTGGGTAGTTGCCCATGAAATCACTACGATTGTNCGAAGTTGGTCAGAATAGAAAATGACAACATTAGACAAATGACTTGCCGAGTCATNTTCGGCGCTGAAATCCCAGCATAGGATTGAAAAGGAGGAAAAATAATGGAACAAANGAATAAGAAAAAAGAACAAGCAAACCAAGGTGAGGGTAAACTCATCAAAGTAGAAATTGCCGACGCATCAGGACATCAGACCTTGATGCTCACCCCACAACAAACGCAAGAATTTGTATGCTCACACTCTGATATGTGGGTATTCGTNGACAACACCTTCCAAACCGCAGGAAATATGTCTGATGTTGAATGGAATAGTGTAGAGACTGTTCGGCTTTTGCCAGGGCTCGTTGGAGGAATGATTGACATCATTTCCTGCCCGAAAGTAGACCAGAATTGTTGAGAAGGAGGATATTATCATGACAAATTTTACTGGAAAAGACATCGAGAGGAAACTCAAAATTCTCATTGTTGGCTTGGGGGGTATTGGCTCACAACTTACTGATTTGGTCGTGCCTGCATTGAGCATAGGCCATGTTTCGGTTGAACTTTACCTTATGGACGATGATAATGTTGAGTTACACAACATAGGGCATCAAAAGTATCAACATCATGAAATTGGTCAATCAAAAGTGTCTTCATTGTATGAAAGGTACTCCATTTACCAGAATGTAAAAATAATCCCGATCGAGGAAAAATTGACCGAAAATACACAACTTGAGATGTATGACATTATCGTAGTATCAGTGGATCGAGATANTCCNCGGAAGATTGTGCATTCCAGCGGAAAGGCATGGGTTGACCTAAGATGCCAAGGCGATGGATGGATGATGCTTGATAGTGATACAGATTCAAANATTGTATGTTCATTTCCTAAAAATGAACAACCTGTCAGTTGTCAATTGGTAGGTGCAATCGATGAGGGNAACATCCAATTTGGATTTGCTGCCGTAGCAGCGATAGGTGCTCAATGGGTNCTTCAAAAAATCAGGATGAGCCACGGAGTTACGACAAAAGTCCCACGATTCANCNTGGGTTATCTTACCCATGGAGAAATGAGGTTTTCGCTCGGAGGGCTAAAAAGTGAATAAACATCTCAAATTCTTTCAAGAAATTCAGGATTTGGATGTTGAATCCGAAGAGGTAAAGCGCGAGATTATTGAAATGGTTACAAATGAATATTGGTATCTAATCTATACTGCGAGCAGGTTGCTTTCTAGAGAAATTTCTGTTTTGATTGATTGTAATGATGAAATTTGGGTTGATTGGGGCACTGTTTCACAAGTCAAGCTTAGCCCACCAGTAGGTGCAAAATTACCATTCAAACTGTGGGTCCATACTCATCCCTACAACAATGCGTATTGGAGTTTTACAGACAGACAATCTCTAGAGATTGCAAAAACAATCCTCGAAAAGGCCCTCGTCCTTGGAGAAGACGGCATCTTATCTGCTCAGATTCAATCAACGTTTTCCAAGGTAAATGGCGAAATTGTGAGAAATCTTTCATGGACTGAAGAGGATGTAACATCNTGGTTTGAACATCANTTCAAAGATTTTGAAAGANCAGCAAACTGAAAAAACAGGAGAAAGAAATATGCAAAGCAAAAGAAAAATTAGAAACACAAGTATACAAAACCGAAAACTNGAACATCGAAAAAATCACCCAAANGATCGGCTATCATTTGGTGAAAAGCGNGTACCAAAAATTAGAAANAAAATTAATTTGAAAACCAACATNGAAGAAANCATNCTTGANGATATCAAAAGTNCGAAAACAAATAAACNAAANATNTCTANTGAGATTNCTGAAAATTCTANNTCCAAAATGNTGGTACGATGCAAGGTTTGTGGAACTGTTACGAATCGTCATCGAGTTCGCATAGGTGATTGTCATACTGAGAGATATGGGAAAGGGTGGTACGGACAGACTTACAGTGGTGCAAATGGTAGAGGCAGACTCTACGGACCTTGAATTCATAATTCACCATTTGGATAAGCGTACCAAATAATGACGTTTGATAGGGTGCAAGACCTAGAAAAAAGAAAAAANGGNGAAATAAAAATGGATTCAAAGATGTTCTGAAAAGACGTGGAATGGCTTATCAATCAAAGCCAAACCTCTCTCACACAATTAAAAATAAAAACGCTGAGGTTTACAGAATGTAATCCTCAGGTTTTTTTGCATTTTTTTGTTTAATAGTTTCAAATAAGTCCAAATTATCTCAAAAAAAGTATAAATCTCACCTATCAAATTTTTTTGTTTTGGATTTATCTTCGGTATGTGATAGTTTTATTACCAAAGGATATTTTACACAAGTTTTTCTCCAGCAATTATGCGGGCATGGTTGGTAACTGCGTTACTCCTTGCCGTCCTATGCGCTCCAATGATCAATCAACCAGAGATTCTTGATGATTCAGAGCATGATGTTCGCTACTCAACCCCGCTTCAGGTAAACATCTCACCAAGCACAGGTTGGACTTCGGGAGGCCAGGAACTTACCATCGCAGGAAGCGGTTTTTCTGACCTTGCTTTTACCAATATTACAGATGATGGCGTCAATCACCAATGGGTTGAGACGACGGCGGATTATACCGACCAAGCCGGAGCATGGAATTCCATAGCCATCGATTCAAATGGCTACGTTCATGTCGTCCATATTAACGGTGGAAATTACCAAATCAGACATGGCGTTTATGATGGAAATAATTGGAATTTCACCAACATCAATAATTGTGGAAACACATACTGCTGGGACGTAGATCTGGTTATTGATGATAATGATAATCTTCACGTTGCATACACGACATACAATAGTAATTACGAAACACTTGTCTACATGCATCATGATGGAACTGGTTGGAGTAATGAAGTAGTTTCTGCAAGTGCCAATTTTGGACCGATTGGCATTGCTGTTGACTCAAATAACCATCCNCATATTTCCTATGCTGCCTCTGGACAACATTGTGGTGATGGATTACGCCTTGCCTCGTATGATGGTTCATCTTGGAATTATCAATCAATTGATGCAGGGAGTAATCGTGGTTGTGAATCAGATATTGTCATCGATGAAAACGANNACATCTACATTTCNTATCAGGTTCGAGACCAGTCGAAATTGAAGTTAGCGACAGATAAAAGTGGTTCATGGAATCTCTACGCCGTTGATTCTGGTGCTACCACCAGTAGTTTGTATCCTGGATACATGACTTCAATGATAATGGATCAACAAGGCAAATTGCATATCGCTCACTTCGATGATAAGGAAGATGATTTACGGTACTCGACGGGAGTTCCAAATGGCCAATGGACAACTACGATTGTAGATTCAGGAGGACCCACTGGTCGTGATCCATCGATCGCATTAGATGCAGCAGATATTCCTCATATCGTGTATCATTCTTGGGGTGCGTCCAAATTGAAATATGCAACCATCGATTCGACAACTTCCAATTGGGTNGTTAGTACCTTGGTNAATAATGGTGATGTTGGCAATAGTGATTCACTGACCATTGACCAAAATGGAATGATGCATGTNATCTTCAACGACGCAGCAAATGATGTGATGAATTACATGACAAAATCAACTGGTTTGACTCAAACAGCAGAGATTACGGTTCAATTTGGCCAATACGGCTTCGTGACAGGAACAGTTGTAGATGATACNACCATCACTGTAATGACACCANTGTCTGGTTTGGTGCCCGCCACTGTCAACATTACCCTGTGGGATAAGGATGATAATTCGCATGTTTTATCTTCTACGTTTCAGTTCATTTCTGAGGATGATTTGGATTCAGATGGTGTGCTCAACGTTGATGATGATTGTCCAAATAATGCGGGTAATTCGACGCAAGATCTTGTAGGATGTCCTGATGATGATGGAGACGGCTACAGTAACACCGGTGATGCATTTCCAAATGATGCCAATGAAACAACTGATTCAGACGGTGATGGTTTAGGTGACAACGCGGATGCATTTCCTTCTAATGGTATGGAGCAATACGATTCAGACGGAGACGGTGTTGGTGATAACTCCGATACTTTCCCCAATGATGCAAACGAATCTACGGATACTGATGGNGATGGTATAGGAGATAATTCAGATTTATTTCCTTTCAANGCAAACGAGTGGGAGGATTTAGATGGTAACCAAATCCCCGATAATTCGGAAGCAAGTAAAATACAAATTTCTTCTTCTCAAAATCTTAGAATCCATCCATATCATCTCTTTGGTAACAACCTCTCAATAAGCATAGATGCCATTACATCTGAAGGCATGACTCATATTTCCATTCAGTCGATTCCAGACATACTTCCAGATACGGGAGGTTTACCATATGCGCTGTATGGAGGCGAATCGATTGTCATCAACTTAGACACACAGAGTCTCATGAATAACCTACCAGATGCATTTCTAATTGGCAATTTTATTGATGAAATTGAGCCCTATGTGAACTTCACGGTGCATGTCACAGGTATGCCACATGGCTGCGAAGGTCTTGAAGGGTGGTGGGATGAAGAACAACAGATTGTTTGTCCAGACAAGGTGGCAAATCATCGTACAGACTATTACCAGAATTTCTCAATGATGCTCTGGAATGGTGATGATGATGGTGATGGGGTGCCAAATAGCTGGGATTTTTTCCCCACTGATGCCAATGAAAACAAGGATTCAGATGGTGACGGGATTGGCGACCATGCTGACGCTTTTCCACGTGAACCAACCCAGTGGAATGATACCGATGGTGATGGATTTGGTGATAATTGGGCAAATGAAACATGGAATGAGACAAGGTCTTCAGGTTTAATTGGTGAATTTGTTGAAGGAGCAAATTTATCAGATTATTGCCCAGAGATTTTTGGTAACTCTTCAGCGAATGGATATCTTGGATGTATTGATCTTGATGGAAATAATATTGCAGATTTATTTGAGGNAAATCAAACAANTGATGACCAAGTAAANGAGAATCAAACAAATAATCAAACAGATAATCAGGCAAATAATACCAATGCCACCACCGATTCTGATGGAGACGGCNTCNCAGATTTATTNGATAACTGTCCAAATACGCCCCCTGCTTCTCAAATTGATGCAAATGGTTGTGCAGTCAGTGAGGAAGAAGACACCTCTTCAGAAGTTTCAGACTNATTCTTTTCTGGAGCAAATGATGTTGTCACCACCTCAGTTGGCATCGGAGCCATTCTTCTCGCCATATTCACGCTCTTGCAAACCAATGCCGTAGCAGCNATNCTTCCAGANACATTCCGATGGGTCCAGGTACTNCGCAGAAATTCCAAACTTACGAAAGAAGAGGTGAATGAATTAACCTACCTNCAATCTCTTGTTCAAGCATATTACNCAAACCAAAGAGAACTNGTCGAGGAATTAGAGCAATTAAANGGCGANCTTACTGCGAGATTTATGAATAATGAAATCAAAAAGCAAACTCGAGAGAAACTCTTTGTGTTGATTGATGAACTTCTTGCATCGAGTCCCAATGANCTNTATCGAATTGCAAANAATGAGGCGTATTTTGGTCTATCAGGAACCATTGATTCTGATGACCGCTCGAAACTGCTTGATGAAAAGGTCGCCATGAATGAATTTGCAAACTCTCACGGCGTAGGTCAAAATGTCGNACAGGCCACCTCTCAACAAATGCAGAACTCCGGAATTCAAGCACCTCCAATCAACATGGTTGGAGTAGACAGAGGAGATGGTTATGAGTTAATTGAATGGCCACAGGCCAGTGGAGTTTGGTGGTATCGAACNGCCAATACGCATACGCAATGGCAAAGATGGCAACAATAAACTTGTCAATTTCATGCCAAGGCTCAAGAAATAATGACCTTCCGCTCAACCAATGTCAAAGCCTCTCATCGATGCTGATATCAAAAAGGCGGCGACACTCCCATCATCNTACTATACTGATTCATCTCTTTTCCTCAAATTTTTTGAATCCATGAACCAAACATGGCAAGTCATTGGTCACGAAAGCGAATTTCACTCAACCGTTNACCCGCTTATTCATCTTGAGGATGTCTTTCAACAACCCTTGATTCGAACCAACTTTGAAAATGAAACATCAATACTCGCCAATGTTTGTACCCATCGAGGCATGATTCTTTGTCAACAAAGTACCGACCAAAAAACCATCCAGTGCCCATATCATGGTCGCACATTCCAACTTAATGGAGATTTGAAACACATGCCAGGCTTCGAGGAAGTAGAAAATTTCCCCACNCCTTCNGATGATTTGCCAACTTTCAATCAGNATANTTGGAATGGAATTGAATTCACTTCAATGAACCCTCTCGCCCCCTTTGAAACTTGGATTAAACCGATGGCTGAGCGCATGCAATGGTGGGGNCAACAACTCTCTCTCAAACACGATTCAACAAGGGACCGCCAATGGGATATCAAGGCTAATTGGATGTTATATGTTGACAATTATCTTGAAGGATTTCATATTCCTTATGTGCATCCAGAATTGAATGATGCACTATCCAATGAAGCCTATCTCACCGAGTGTTTTGAGGGAGGTGTGCTTCAAATCGGTTTGGCGAAAGAGGGAGATGTTTGTTTTGATATTCCAGAGGGTCATATCGATGCAGGAAAGCGCATTGCTGCCTATTATTGGTGGATGTTTCCTAATCTGATGTTTAATTTCTATCCATGGGGTCTTTCACTCAACATGGTAATACCGATAGACGTGGAGACGACACGCATATTGTTTCGCAGTTACGTACAGCATCCACATTTGCTAGAACTTGGTGCTGGAGCGGAACTTGATAAAGTTGAACTTCAAGACCAATTTGTTGTTGAGGGTTGCATGAGGGGTCTTAAATCTCAAAATTATGAACGAGGACGTTATGCTCCTGAACATGAGAAGGGTGTGCATCACTTTCATCGCATTTTGACAACATCATTTGATAAATGAGCATGACAAATAACCCAAATCAATTCACAATAATTCCTTCAAGGCTTGACTGAGGTAGACGTATTGTTCTTCTGAATTGTAGAGTTGTGCTGAAATTCGAATGTATCTTCCCTCTGGAGAAGGCCAAGACCACACTGGAATTTGGATACCAAATTTTTCTTTCAATTCACGATGAAGCGGGTCTGGCTCATGCAAGGGGATGCCTCCACTGGAATTACTACTAGGGAGTGGCAAAGTCGCAATACAGGTGATCATATCGTCTGGACAGGGAGGTGCAATACCAAGACTTTCACACAGAATATTTCTTCCAATGATGGCCAATTCATGATTTCTTCTCATGATGGCAGGCCAACCTCCTTCAACATGTGAGGCGAGGAAATCGATGGCCATTGGAATTGAGCAATGCCCGGTCACATCACGGGTACCAGTCCAATCAAATTCATGGCGAAATCTCGTTGTGTCGCCAAGAGGAAAAGTCATGCCATGACTGATTGTTAGTGGATGAATTTTTTCCTGTTTGTCCTTTCTAACATGAAGAAAAGCCGTACCTTTTGGTGCACATAACCACTTGTGGCAATTACTTGTGGTATAAGATGCACCAAGTTCATCCAATGAGAGAGGTACCATTCCAATACCGTGAGCGGCATCGAGAAGAACCTCGATGTCTCGAGATTCAAGTTCATTGGTTATTTCTTCAAACGGCATTCGTAATCCGGTTGGGCTGGTTACCGTGTCAATCATGGCCAATACCGTACGCTCAGTTACACAATCCAAGATGTTTTGAAGCACGATACTCTTATCCTCTATTGGAAATGGAATTTTTACAATGTTTACCTTAGCGTTCCATCTGTTCGCCACATAATCAATCGTGTTTCGACAGGCTTGATAGGCGTGGTCTGGAACCAGAATCTCATCACCTTCTTGAAATTCTAGTGAGCGGAGAATCGTGTTAACGCCTGTTGTAGCATTTTCTACAAGCGCTAAATCTTCTGATTGACAATGAAGGAATGTAGCTAACGCCTCTCTAGTGTCTTGCAAAAATGTAGGCATCAATTCTTCAAAAAAGTGCACTGGTTCATTTTCTAATCTGTTTTGCCATCTTTGTTGCTCTTCTCGAACTGCGAGGGGTGTTGCTCCAAAAGAACCATGATTGAGAAACACACATGCTGAATCCAAACCCCAAAGATGAGCAAATTGGCTTGGTTCAGGTCGTTGCATGTGCTTGGGTTAAAGGCTACAACTTTGAACTTAATCATCGAAATGGCTATTTTCTTTCCATCGATGGGTCAGTATGGATTTAGAAGTTGCTTCACAATATGCAGAAATTTTTGGTGTATTGACAATCATCGGGGCAATTATTTTCAGTTGGTATCAAATTCATCAACTCAAACAAGATCGAAAGAGCGCAGCAGCATTTAAGCTCACTGAGGTATATCATTCACCCACTTTTGCTCACGGAATGCATGTTGTGTTTAATTCTCCTGAAAATTTGAGTGCGAAGGAATTTGAAGAATATCACAAGGACAACATGAAGGATATTGTGACTTTAATGACGACTTGGGAAAGTATTGGAGCCATGATATATCGTGAGGAGTTGGATTGGGACCTAATGTATGATTATTTTGCTGGGGCGATTGTTGTCACATTTCAAAAAACTGAACGATTGATTGAAGATTGGCGTACAGAAAATAATCGAGGGAGTTACTTTGAATGGATGCAATGGCTTGCTGAGCGAGTCATCGCTCTTGAAGATACAAGTCCTCCAATCCCCGCCCACATCCTGCACAAAGACTGGTCACCAAAACTGTGAATCATAAACAATATTTTCTAGAGTAAAACATCAGTATAAAATGAGTAATTCATTGAGACATCTGTGCTCAACGATTTGCCAGATTATCTCTTTGAACGAGTTGAATCTCTCACTCCTCATTTAGAGATCGAAGGTAATGGTCCAATTGTAGTTTGGCTGAAATCATCTTTGCGAGTGAACGAAAANCCGGCTGTTGATGTGGGGCGAGTTCTTGCACATTCACACAATTTGCCTCTTTTGATTTATCAAGGAATAGATGAGCGGTATCCACATGCTTCTCTGAGACATCATAACATGCTACTCGAATCATCAGTTGATTTGGATGAAGGGTTCCGTCAACAAGGTCTCAGATATGTTTTGCATGTAGCAAGACGGGACCACAGGCCCCCAGTCATGAAATCATTTGCAACTCAAGCATCATGCATCATCACCGACCTTTTCCCCCTCCCTCCTTGGACAGATTGGACTAAGAAATTGGCAAATATGGCTGATTGTCCAATTATTCAGGTGGATTGTCATTGTCTTATTCCAATGCCCTTATTTGGTAAATCAGTTGACCGCCCGTTCAAATTTAGAGATGCTACCAAAAAATATCGGAAAAAGAGAATACAGAGACCTTGGCCAAAAATCGAATTACACGTTCAACAATACGAAGGAAAGTTACCATTTACCCCAATAGACATCGCCAAAGAAGTCAAGTCCAAAAAAGACAGATTGCAATTACTCCGTCAATGCGAAATTGACCCTACTGTGTTGCCAGTATGGTTGGAAAAAGGTGGAGAGTCCGCTGCGCTTCATCGCTGGAATTTGTTCAAAGAGAAAGGACTGGGCGGATATGCGAGGAGAAGAAATAACGCAGCCGATTCAAGTGGAGTTTCACGACTATCTCCGTCATTTCATTACGGATTTCTTTCAGTAATGAAAGTGGCCAGAGAGACGGCAGAAATCGGTACCAAATCCGCTGAAAAATTTCTCGATGAATTATTGGTGTTCAGAGAACATGCTTGGCATCATGTTTACGCAACAGATGAACCGTATGAAGCTCAGAACCTTCCCTCATGGGCGAGGGATTCTTGGGAACAAACCTCAGATGATTCAAGGACACATCTGTTGAACGGTTACCAATTGGAACACGGAATGAGCGGAAATTTACTATGGAACCTATGCCAGAATTCATTACAAAATCATGGTGAACTTCACAATAATCTAAGAATGACTTGGGGTAAATCATTTCCTCTGTGGACTGAAAACCTCGATGATTCAATGCGACAGGCCCAGAGGCTCAATGACAAGTATGCACTCGATGGGAGAGATCCTTCATCGATTGCTGGTGTGCAATGGTGTCATGGTTTATTCGATCGGCCATTCTATCCTTCCATGCAAGTGATGGGTGTTGTTCGGAAAAGAGATCTTGAAACGCATGCTTCACGACTTGATTTAGAAAAATACCAGCGTCATGTCTTAAGAAAAACCATGCACGATGTTGGCACGATTGTCATTCTTGGTGCAGGATTAGCGGGGTCTTTTGCAGCAAGATTACTCAAAGATGCAGGGTTTCATGTCATCGTTTTGGATAAAGGAAGGTCACCTGGAGGTCGTAGTTCAACCAGACAAACCGATTTGGGCCCATTTAATCATGGAAATAGACGGTTAGATGGCTTACCAACATGGCTGTATGATAGGATTCCGCCCGATTTGGATGAAATCGAGTCGGATGCACTCATTCATCACTGGCTTGAAGGAGTCGAAGTTCATTGCAATGTACAAATTGATCGTATTAAATGGAACGAATCATGGCAACTTGAATCATCATCTGAAAAGCGCCAGTGGAAAGCAGATGGTCTCATTGTAACTCCGCCATTACCTCAATTGGTTTCGTTATTTGATGAGGGTACACTTCCAGACTGGTCCAAACATCCCTACCAGAGCACATGGACTTGTATCTTTAGTCACGAAAAGAGATTGCCGGTTGGTGAATTAGCCGATGTACAAAGTTCGGAATTTACCTTGATGCCAGGTGTCGATCAAGCATCATCATCTCACTTGATTGTGCATATGGACTCCAAATGGTCAAAGCAGTATGTAGACTTGTCAAAAGAAGAAGCGTTGCAAAGGATAATGGAGAAAATGAGGCATGCATTACCTCCTCTTTTGCAAGAATGGATTGACCAATCAAAAGGCATGGCTCATCGATGGCGATATGCCCGTGCTGAAAGAATTGCTGACAATCCACACTTGCCACGATTATCATTTGCAGGAGATGCTTGGTCAGAACCCGTAGGAACAGCAGGAGCCGCTTTGTTTTCTGCTGCATGGGCTACCGCAGAACTTCTGTGGGAATTTTACCAGAGTCAAGAAGTAAAGTCAATCTCTGTTCAATCAACTCTTTTCTAGATCACTTTCAGGTATTGCTTCTATGAGAAAATATGCAGTTGTTCGATTTGCATGTTTTTCATTTTCACAGTTAGGAGTCTCTGTAAGCGAAAGCATGCTTGAGTCACTTGAGGAAAAAATGGCATGGGCCGAACTGTACCAACATGGAGAATAAGAATTGAGAAAGAATTAGGGCAATTAGAACATCTGAAGAAAGCTTTGAACGTTGAAGATAGATTAGCACTTGAACTGCTGGTTGATGGTGTCAGAAAACGTCGTTCAGCAGGGGGTATGCTTCCAGCGCATGATGTGTGGAAACCAATGTTCATCTCAATGCTTTTAGAATGTTGCCAGCGTTTGTATCGAGTAGAACAAATGCTGCATGATTTGGAAGGATAATGGTGTCGATATGAAAGGCCAAATCATTGATGTTCAACTCGGTGATGACGGCCAATCAATGGATGTGTGGATGTATTCAGGTCACCGAATGCATCGAGTGGTGGTACCATGGCGCGCATGTATTCATGTGCATTCGGAAAAATCACGACTCGTAAAACTAGCTGATTGGCTACAATTTCAAGAAATCCGCGAGGCTTTCAGTGTTGGCCGACTTAGAAAAATACGAGCCCGTCTTTCATTGGACGCCTTTGAGCAGCATGATGTGCTTGAAATTGAGTTCACAGATAGCCGTAAAATAAGACGTTTGGCTCAACATATTGAGGCCAAGGGAGAATATCACCATTACACGCTATATTCCGTCGATGCTCATCTAGCCCAACGTTTCTTTATTGAGCATGGTATTGCTCCATTCCAGTCAGTGGTATGGGATGGCAGTCGTTTTATCTCAGAGAAAGGACCTACTGAGTGGCCAAATTTACGGGTCATGGAACTAAGGTTTTCTTACCAATCACCCAAAGGTTTCGAAGACATGTCGTCTGAACTATGTTGGCTCGAATATCGATGCAAAGATGTGATGGAATCGGCAAATAATCATGCATGGCAGCGAATTGATTATGATATTGGTCCAGCAAAATTTCTGCATACATTGCATGCCTGTGTTGGGCATTTTAATCCTGACATCATATTGACAAACGGAGGAGATCGCCAGCATCTAACCTACCTTCAACAATTAAGCGATCTTCATTATCCTGATTTTAATCTTCATCGCAAAACCGCCAAAATCAAGGTTCGTTCAAACCAGCGTGTTGTACACTCTTATGGTCAGGTCATTCGTAAGGAAAATTACGTACCCCTACATGGACGTCTGCACATCGATCTGAAGTCCAGTTTTATCGTGAAAGAAGGAGGCCTTCTTGGATTGTTCGAACTCGCACATCATTCAAGGCAATCGACTCAAGATATTTCCCGTCTCTCTCCCGGTTCAGTCATTAGCTCTATTCAGATGAGAGTCGCAATGGAGGATGGTGTCTTGGTACCTTGGAAAAAAAATCGTCCAGAGGACACGAAGACTGCATGGGAATTGATGTTGTCAGACCGAGGGGGGTTGTATCTTGACAGTCAACCTGGTGTGTACACAAACGTCATTGAACTTGATTTTGCAAGCCTTTTCCCCAGCATTATTGCTACGAGAAATATCTCACCTGAAACATTGAATTGTTCCTGTTGCCAGGTTTACAAGCAGTCTGACAAAACACCGTTTGTACCACTGAATCCAGATGATGCGGACCTGTATTTTCGTAAAAAAAAGAGGAATCAGAGTTTCAGTTTAGGTGTTTTCCCTCAAGCAGATGAAGCCGCACAAATGGTACCTGGGCTTGCTTTACACACGTGTGGGCGAACCCATGGTTTTCTTGGACGCGTCGTTGCCCCAATAATCGAGAGAAGAACACAGTTGAAACAGAAACGTCAATCGAAAGGAGACATGTTTGACCAACAACAGAATGCGCTTAAATGGCTCTTAGTGACTTGTTTCGGTTATACGGGTTACAAAAATGCACGTTTTGGACGTATTGAGGCACATGAAGCTATTTGCGCGTGGGCCCGAGAAATTTTGCTTCAGACCATCGCCATGGCAGAAGAAGATGGCTGGCAAGTAAGACATGCCATCGTTGACTGTGTGTGGATTGATAATCCTTCGATTACTAATACCGATGTAAAAAGAAACTTAGCCAAGGTTTTTGCAAAAAAAGTCAGCGATAAAATTGGCATCCCTCTTGAGTATGAAGCAATGTATGATTTCATTGGATTTTTACCAAGTCGAATGCATGGTGCAGGTTCCCTTACCAAGTATTGGGCTCATGGTGAAGGTGAACTGAAATTGAGAGGGATAGAGGCTCGCCAACATTCGACTTGTGATTGGATTTCTTCACTGCAATCACGCGCTTTTGAGTTATTAATTGAAGCAAAAAAGCAGCACTTGCCATTGCATGACCTCAAAATTCAACAACAAATTATCTCCATGCTTCACGCCTCTCTAAAAAGGCTAGATCGCCATGAAATCGAACCTCTCACGTTGATCATCTCAAGAAGGGTTACGAAAACACTTGAGCAATTCTCTGTCTTTACCTTAACTTATGCTTCAATATTGAGGGCTCAGCAACTTGGCCATACTATCAACCCTGGTGAGAAAGCAAGATTTCTGGTAGTCGTTGGCTCGAAGCAGCATCCACATACTCGAGTCATTCTTGAACATGAATTGCATGATTCTTCAATTCGTTTTCGTGTTGATGTACGATATTATCGTCGATTGGCTTTACGTGCTATTTGGGCGATACTGGCTCCATTCGGGTGGTCAGAAGAGGAAATCAGCTCTGGTCGGCGAATCGTTACCTTAGACCAATTTATTCAGCCCCATCCAGAGATGGTTGAGAATCATCAAAATTAGAAAGCGAAAGATGGTGAGGTATCTGAAAGCCAACTCGACGGCTTGGAAGATGAAGAAGCCACATCCTTCGTGTTTTGCCGTCCAATATCCATTTTCCACTCAAACTTTCTGAGACCCGATTTTTAGCCATAATCAACAATTGTTGATGACGTTTGGATATCGGATTCTTGTTGGTGATCATAACGACAGGAATCTGATGATTCTGTGCAATCTTCAAAAGTGTTTCAAGTCCTCTTCTCCATAGAGTTCTTGCCTCATAATCGTTTATTTGCTCGTCTAAATGCATCGAAATTGGTCCATCAATAACCACAAATTCTGCTTTTGTAATATGTAATTCATGTGATAGACGTTGTATCATTGATGCTAATTGATGAACGGTAAAACCTCGAGAGACGAATATTTGGTGTAGTAATTGTTCTGGTTCAGGAAATGAAGATGGTACACATTGCAATATTTTTGTGGGATTAAATCGGCAAGCACCGTCAATCCAATGCACATTTTTACCCCGAATCAATGCCATAGCGGTCCATGCCTCTGCATATTGACGCATCGAAGCACCAGCACGCCCCTCACCTCGAAGATGATACAGGTGTCCATGTTTTGGCATGACCAGATTTGTATCGAAATTTGAATTCTTTCTGTATAGTGCGATTCGATTCATTATCCTTCGATTGATTTTGAATTTGAAAGGCTTCCACGACCCACTTACTTCAAAGTGAATCTGAAATCATTGAGATGAATTGTGTGAATCGGTGGGAGTAAATCAAGTGAATAATCACTCATCTACATTCAAACGGAGGGTTTTGTATAAGGAGGCTAAGTNACAGCGGCGTGTGTGAGTGGGGAAGTAAATTTGCAAGAAATTGTGATTTGCACGCAGACATATCCACGATTTCGAGGTGATGTGAACGCTCCATTTCTGCATAATCTGGCAAAATCTTTTGCAAAAAAGCGTAATGTTACAGTCGTAGCACCTCATCATAGAATGGCAAAGGAAAAGGAAACTGTGGACGGGGTTTCAATACAACGCTTTCGATATGCAAGNGATCAGAGAGAAATTCTTGCTTACACCGGTTCAATGCATAAAGTTGCACTCAAACCATGGAATTGGTGGCTTGCAAAACGATTCATGTCACGGGCCTCGCGCTCTGTGCGTCAAGCACTGGATACGACAAAGTCAGAAATTTTGTATGCACATTGGTTGGTTCCTACTGGTATGTTTGCCAAGAAGGCTTTGCAAGGTGAGACATTTTTTGCTCATGTTCATGGAACAGATTTTCATTTGATGCAGAAATATGGTTTCATCAAAAAAGTTGCTCGAAGAGTACTTTCCAATGTTGATGGTGTCATTTGCGTTTCAAATGAACAAGCAGAAGTTGTCAAGTCAATGACGACAGCACCAGTTTTTGTTCANGCCATGGGTATCGATCTTGAAATGTTTCACGCAAAAGAGAGAAANGTATTTTCAAAAAATGCCCTTTTTGTTGGGAGAATAACCGAAGCAAAGGGGGTACAACAAGTCATCGAAACAGCAAAACTCACACCAGATTGGAATTTCAAAATTATCGGGGATGGTCCTGACTTAAATCAAATGAAATCGATTGGCGAGGGTGTTGAAAATCTTGAGTTTATAGGAGCGGTGGAAAATAATGCTTTACCAGAGTATTATCGCAAAGCAAGCGCATTTATTCTTCCCTCCTCAAGGGAGGGTATGCCGGTCTCGNTTTTGGAGGCTCTTGCATGTGGAGTGCCAACCATCACNACCGATGTTGGNCAAATCACAGAGATAATTTCAGACAAAGAAAANGGGTTCCTAATAGAGGGTGACGCTTCGAGTATCCAAAATTCATTACACCAACTTGAGCAATCAAATGTGTGGGCCAACATGTCAAAACGAGCATCAGAATCCGTATTGAAGAGTGGTTTGGATTCGGCAACAGATAATATTCTCACATTTATGCAAAAGATACATCAGTCTAAATCTACTGAAAAAGTGAAAAGAACACACTGAATTAAGATGAATATAGGCATTACAGATTTTTCAAAATGGTGAAATTATGGAACAGGGAAAATCAAGTTTTGTCAAACAAAAATGGTTGATTAATGCCATCACCATACTGGTAATTGTTCTGGCATTTGGTTTTGTTTTTCAAGAGTTGCAGCGAAATAAAGTGAATATCATTGGTATCATTTTACCCCCAACATTGGATGTCATCATCGGTTTTTTGTTCATTCTATTTGTCGTGATTGTCAATCCATTCATTTGGTATTTCTTAATGAACGGATGTGGTGCCCAGATAAACAAGAAAGAAGCCTCGGGAATATGGTGGTCAACAAACATCGCAAAATATGTGCCAGGAAGGGTTAGTATCATTGCAAGCAGGGTTTGGGTTGCAAGAAAATGGGGCCCTAAAGTTGTCTTAGAAAGTTTGGGGTGGGAGTTAATTCTCACCACATCTTCCGCTCTTATTGCCTCAAGTTTGCTTATATTTTCTACTGAAATCCCTCTCAATTACAAGATTATAGTCTCAGTTCTGGCTTTGCTGAGTTTGTTTCCCTTTGTTAACCCAGAATTTTCCCAAAAATTATTACGAAAACCACTGCAATTGCTTGGAAAAGATGAATGGAAAGAAAGAACGGTCATGACACGAATGCATTATTTTAATGCATTACTTTTGATGACAATAACTTGGATTTTGTGGGGTTTTGGNCACCAATTCATCTTGAAGAGCATGGGTTATGATGTAGCAATCTGGGAATTGATAGGAATCTTTTCTTTCGCATACCTTGTCGGATATTTCGCATTCTTCATACCTGCAGGATTCGGAGCCAGAGAGGGAACATTCACTTATCTTCTTTCGATAATAATCTCAGGAGGTTTGGGAGCAGGCTTGGCAATAATTTCGAGAGTATTCAACATCATGGCAGATGTCGTGATGTTTTTCGTAGGGAGTCTGTTAATGCCGTCAATCACTCTTGATGATGANGAGTAATCAGTACTCTTTTCCAAACAAAGAAACATCTCTTTGGCTTGATGAGCGGTAGGCAATCGATTCTCCGAGCAAACCCATCAAAAATAATTGAATGCCTAATGTGATTAAGAGAACACCCAATGCCAATAATGGTCGTTCCCCAATACCTTCTCCATACCCGTATTTGAGCACCAATAAATATGCNCAAATCATGGTNCCACCAACGGTTGAAATCGCCCCAAANCGGCCAAACAAGTGAAGAGGTCGATCNAGGAATGCNAGCAAGAATGAAACGGTTACCAGATCAAATAATCCTCTNAGCAATCGCTTTGAACCATATTTTGATTTTCCATGAACGCGAGGGCGGTGCTCAACCGNAATTTCAGTGATGTTTGCACCGTTGATTTTTGCNAATACTGGCGTATATCTATGCATATCACCATAGAGGTGTAACCCTCTCGCTAGACGGGTATCGTATGCTTTGAATCCACAGTTCATGTCATGAATGTTGATGCCTGACATTCGACGAACGAGCGTGTTGTAGACTTTTGATGGCCACCTCTTCGAAGCATTATCCTGTCGCTTAGCTCGCCAACCGCAGATGAGATTGAATCCGTCTTCAAATGCGGCAATAAATCTTGGAATTTCCTTCGGGTCATCTTGTAAATCNCCGTCCATCGTNATGGAAATACGGCCAGATGCATGAAAAAATCCAGTTGCAAGAGCGATGGCTTTACCCATATTTCGGTGATGCTTNACGACTCTTACTTTGTCTTCTTTCGNCTTTGCTTGAGTAATCATCNCAAAGGTACGATCGTTAGACCCATCATCAACAAAAAGAATNTCNTAATCCGCATNTTCCATGGCTTCTTGAATTTCTTGAATCATGGGGTTTATGTTTTCTTCTTCATTGAAAACAGGAATGATGATGGACACCTCACGAGTAAATCCGTCTCCATCCATAATCANACTCAATTGGGAAACTAGATAGACATTGCCATTAACTTANCCGTTTTCGCAATTAATGTGTGGTCTTCTGTTCAAACCGTGGGCAGATGGGTGTCAAAGATAAATCAAGGCTTCACCAAATTACTTGATAGAATTGAAAAAATGCCTCAATCAAAGCGTCTTTTTGTTTTGTTTTTAGTAACATATCTCTGTGCAACTCCATTGATGCTTGGTTATGCTATTGCTGATGATCCTGAGCGTTTGGAAAAAACAGATATTCCCATTTTTCGAGATCGTGTTGAGACAATTCTCGATNGTGAGTGGTTATACGAAGATACAGAAAAGATAACCGTAACACCACCTNTAATCAANTACCTTCTTGTTCCNGCAGTTTTGCTTGGAGATACTTTACTTGTTTGGGAACTATGGTTTACATTTTTTATTTTCTTATCCTCCGTTTTGCTGTTTTACATTATTGAACCTCATTTTGGCACTCGTTCTGCTGTTTCTGCATCAATGCTCTTTGCATCAAGTCCATTCGCTTTTTTTACCTCAGTTGCAATGGTTCAAGATGATGCCATCATCGTAGTATTCTTNCTACTCGCTTTCCTTTTCTTAGCGCGCCTGATGTGGCTTTCAGCAGCGGTTGTTTTCGGCATGGGAACTATGACGAAATTATTTCCCGCTTTATGTGCTCCATTGACCTTTTTTGGGCCAAAAGATGTCAAATCAAAACTGAAGGTTGTAGGTTTTGGCCTGGGTTCGGCTTTATTGATTTCTTTGCCATTTATTTTGTTCGCACATGAGGGGTTTTTCCAATTCATCGAATTTTATCTTCTTGGTCGACAACCAACTTCATCGACACAATCCTTTGAAGAAGTCAGTCTCATAACCCAGAGGGGCATGTCATTTTGGAAATTTTTGGCTGTGATGGGGTTGGTTGTCCCTACAAGTTTGCTTCATGGTATGTTATTGATTTCAGTGATTGGTGTTTGGACTGCTGTCATGAAGGAAAAGTTAGATATTCAGACAGGATTTTTNTTATGCCTTTTGAGCATNTTCGTGTTNTATTCCAAACTACACTTCGGCTACCATCTCATGATTCTTGGACTCCTCATTCCTCATTCATATCGAAATTTAGTACGATTATGGAGTTTGTTTTTTGTGAGCATCATAGCCATGGTTGTCCATTATTCATGGCGAGGTTACATTCCTTCCGTACCGAATTGGCTGATATTTTTACTTTCATTTTGTCTATGGATCTATTGGATTTCATGGAGTGTACTGTTGGTAAAAGAGAGAAACGAACCTAGCGATGACAGGCTCACACAAGTGAATGAAAATCGTCACCAATCATCATTCTGGATGATAAGTCTAAGTTTCTCTATCTCAATCTTATTGGGGCTAAACAGAATCGTTTAATCTTCATTTTTCCATTGTTTGTCTAAAATGAGTTTTTCTCGAGAACGAGTGATTCCNATCCATAAAAAAACGCTGATAAGTGTCGTTGTAATTATCGAGAAAAAGATGCCCTTAGCAANTGATGATTGAAACAACTGCATAGGGATGAATTCATTTACAANATCCAATAAAATAAAGCGGGCAATTTCACTNACACCTGCGGCACCGATNCCTTGCAGTATCACAAAACTAAGTTTTTGTTTTGATGAATCAAATCCTTTTGATTGAATGATATCTTCCCCAAGAATATTTGATATGATTGGGATGTATTTCAAAAACAAACGAGGATATGCATAGGAGATTGATACAATAACATGCAGAATTGAAATAGATAAGAGAAGGAATCCTATTTTAGAATTCCCTGATTTTTCCCAATATAAGAAAATCATGATAACTGGAATAAAGAGAAGAACAAAAGCCAGCATCGATGCTCTTAATCGTGCCCGTCGAAAACTCTCATAAGGCCAATGCATGGATAAAACACACAAGGTTGACCAGATAATTTTTTTTCAACTCCACACAAAGTTTTTGTTTTCTTTCGATTGGAGGTAACTCATGGTCTACGATTCAGTTACGGCCGCAGCCCTAGCAGGTTTGGTCATTTCTGACAAAACCAAACCAGGAATTACCAGAGAATATGTTGATTTATCTGAAGATTCTGATGAAAAAACGTTTCGCTGGGATTACTTTTTGCCAAATGGGAAGAAAATTACAGATGAAGATAGGATTGATTTCCTCAACAAATTGGTTGTCCCGCCTGCTTGGACCGAAGTTTGGTTTTCGCCTCAAGAAAACGGACATGTGCAGGCTATTGGAAAAGATGCAAGAGGACGCTCCCAGTATCGATATCATCCTGATTGGACGAAAATTAAATCAGATTTGAAGTTCGCAGGGGTCGATGAATTTGCATTATCTCTTTCTCCACTTCGCGAGAGAGTAAAGGATGATATGAAATTGAAGGGTATGCCTCTCGAGAAAGCCACTGCCATCGTTATCAGATTGATGGACTTGTTCCATATTCGCGTAGGTTCGGATGAGTACGCAAAGCAAAATGAATCGTATGGTTTGACGACAATAAAAGAGGGACATGTCAAATTTCCTCGTGATGGAAGGAATAATGCTGTTTTTGAGTTCACTGGGAAGTCGGGCAAATTATGGAAGTTGATGATTGAGGATGACGAATTGGTTCAACTTCTGAAAGAATCGGCGAAGATTGGCGGGAGAGATAAAGAGCAGGATTTGTTTATGTTTACCAACGATCAAGGTAATGCAGTCGACATAAAAGCAGAACATATCAACCAATATATCGATGAGAATACTGAAGAGGGTGAGAAATTTACTGCCAAAAACTTCCGTACGTGGGCAGCCTCTTGGAAAACAGGTTCTCGCCTTGCAGCTGTAAGTAATGCTTCAAAGAAAGATTTTCAAACATTACCGAAACTTTTCGCTGAAGCGGAAATTGCAAGCGAAGATCTTGGTGTACCCTATCCCATTGAATGGAAGAATTTGACGCTCAGGGGAACTGAAAACCTCGTCAAGTTAGCCGAAAAAAATCAGTTACCTGGCGAAAATGAAAAACAGCGTCAGTCTACGCTTCTTGCAATTATTGATACAGTAGCAGCAGACCTAGGAAACACTCGTTCAGTTTGTCGAAGTTCGTACATACGTCCAATGTTCATTGATGATTGGGAAAGTGGCGTTTTTGAAAAAAGATGGAAAAAAGCCAGCTCATTACCACTTATACCAGAGTTGAATCGAGATGAGTCTACAGCAGTGCATTACATGCGGACACATGAGTAATTTACTCAAGGGCACTACTTGACCGAATACTTGCCAAAGTTAAAAATCCGGATAAACCAATGGCTATACTCACCAAACCAAGAGAAATCACTGAATTGATTGCTGAACTTTGTGGCTCAATCATTTCATCTTTATCATCAGGTAGTACTTCAGCCTCCTCTTGATTTTCTGGCAAAGGCTCGACTACAATTGTCCCAATCATACCCACTGCCTCATGTGGTTCACAAATGTACTCGTATGTTCCATTTTCACCGACTTCGAATGTGTAGGTATAATCAACGTTTCTTGCAGTTTCTCCTGAATCAAACAAACCATTTCTTTCCACAGCATTGTGGGGCAGGATTTCATCACTCCAAAAAAATCGCACTGAGTCTTTTTCTGTAACCGTAATCGAGTCAGGCGTAAATCGTAGATTTGTGCTATCGACTGTAACAACAAAGACTTCACTTTCATTTACATCCTGAAATGATGAATCCACTTGCTGGGTGCTAATTCCTTCAACTTGCTCAGCATTGGACCCGCTCAAGCAGACCAATAAAATGGTCACTAAACAGATTTGAATACATTGGTTATTCATGAGCATGCCTTAATTTGAGGGTCGACCATACATTTTGATGAGCAATCCAGATGTGGCGGCAATCACAGCACCAATCAAGGTTAGCCATACATTGATGCCTGCAGATGCATCTCCGCTATCTGGTAATCCCATGTACCATAACAAGACACCTAGTCCAATCAAGGCCGCGGTAACAAAGCCAGCGATCATGCTGATTTTCTGTGTATCACCGGGAATGACTGAAACACCGAGCATGTTGAAGACCATCAATATCGTTGTCACTAAGGCCACAATGGCGCCGATCCAAAGCATGAGTGAACCGGTACCACCGGCGCTGTCGGTTTCCATACATTCATTGTAAGCAGCCGTAATGTTGTCTTTTGCATCTTGTGGGACTTCACCTCCAGTGAGTGTTGCAATTGCTTGAAGAGTACCCATACTAAATGATTCAACATTACTGCAGTACGTAGACATATCGCCAGAATTTTTCACAGGAATATCAGCAGGAGGGGTAGCATTCATATCTTCTTGCGTTAATGTCCAAAACTGAACAGCACATGCTTGTTTTTCTGTCTCATTCATGATATCTGTGCAATCAAAATGAACGCTCGTGAGACCAAAGGTTGCACTGGTGCCATCTTCTAAATCACTTGTCAACCATGAACTTCCAAAGATGCCCATTCCAGCTAGTATCATTGAGACGGCAATACAACCTACTGCGGCCCAACCCAAACTGTTTGGTTCACCACTGCTTACCGATGCACCTGCCATACTCATGCCTGGCATTGGCGAGGGCATACCTGCTGGTGCACCTCCCATACCTGGCATCGGCATGCCGCCCGGCGCGCCCGCAATTGGTGCTTGCATAGCCGGCATTGGCATGGCGGCAGGAGCCGTTGGTGCAGCTGTATTTGTCATGGCTTGTGCGGTAGCGGTCAATTCTTCTGGCTGAAGAACACCATCTTGATTTGCATCATAATAACGTGCAGTGTCGACCAATTGCGTTGGGTCAACACCGTGTGTTTGGGCAATGGATTGAACCTGACTTTGGTCAACTTCAAATTGGGCCACGGGTGCTACCTGAGGCGCTGTTGGCTGGAAGTCTGGGTAGTATTGTTTCGTATATTGGCTTGCTTGTTCAGGCGTATATCCTTGAGAAAGGAGACCATCATAGTAACTTTGGGCATCGGACATGGCAATCGTTATGCCTTAAGAGGTGGGTCATTTAATGTTAACCTTAGGACGGTGTCCTTATTTTCTATGGCAGATAGGGCATCGCATGGCAGCATCGCCTCAATTGAAGGCCTGTTCAATAGTGGCCGTTTTTCTTCTCTCTCTTACCGGTTCACTTCAAGCACCTACGCCGGGAGAGGAAAGTCGTTTCTTGTATGATGAACAGGTTCTTGAAAATGGTTGGATTCTAAAGATTCCAGACCAGCAATACATCGAGAATGAAGTGTTACCTTGGTGGATGCGGACGAGTTTGGACCTTGATCGGAATGGCATTCATGACAGCCTTCAAACCGCCACTGGAGATGTTTATCTTGGGCTTTCTTTCGAAGAGAAGGTGACACAAGAAGACGTAGAAACGCTCGAATCTCAAGGTTATTCAATTCGCCTCATTGTACCCTCTGTAAACGCGGTTCTTATCGGGAAGGTTCCGGTAGATGATATTTGGAATCTTGCTGAATTGGAGGGTGTGGTAATGGTTGAACGCTACGGAGAGGTTGTATTCTATGGGGATGTACAAACGCCAGCCGTAAAAGCAAGAGCATCTGTTGAGTACCCAGAAAGTGCGTGGATGCTAAACGTGAGTGGCAAGGGTGTCAATATCGCCCTTACAGATACCGGTGTGGATGAAGAGCATCCCGGTCTTGAGGGAAAATTTGTTGCAGGTTATGATGCGGTTTGCTACCTCCATTCAGATCCATCCTGCTCCGCAGGTGGATTCAGAGAGACAGACGGAACCTTCAATCCTGATGATGCCCATCAGCATGGGACAGCGTGCATGGGAATGGCAGCGGCAACTGGGTTCGAAGCCGATGGTAGCCAATCAGAATATTATGGAAGTGCTCCAGATGCTAAAACCATCGATGTAAGGATTGGAACAGATGTAGGAGCGGGTCCGTTTGAGAACTATCTCATTTCTCAGGACATTTACGAATCAGCCATGAATGGCTTACAGTGGATTTTGGACAATAAAGATACTGAATGGCAAGGTGCAGAAGAAGCCGATTATGGCATTGATATCATTTCACTTTCATGGGGTATAACCAGTCATGAAACTGGAGGCAGTGATGGAGAGGATATGCATTCTCGATTACTCAATGAAGCCATGGAATCAGGCATCACGGTAAGTGTTGCAGCAGGTAACGATGGCCCAAATAATGATGGTCTGAGTGGCATGGGTTCATCTTCGCTCTCAATTACGGTTGGAGCCACAGACGATAACAACACCGTCGACCGAAGCGATGATACCATCGCATCTTACTCATCCCGGGGAGAAAGGAGAGATAACGGTGATAATAATCCCATCAATGAATTAAAACCGGAAATCACAGCCCCCGGTTCAAATATCATTCAAGCAGAGGGATGTGTAAGTGACCCACAAAACCCCTGCAATAACTTCCTTGGAGGTGATGCAAGCGACAATACGTACACTTCCAGAGGGTCAGGTACCTCCTATGCAACCCCTTCTGTAAGCGGAATCATCGCGCTCATTATTGAAGCGAATCCAGATTTATCTCCATTGGCCATTAAGGAAGTACTCAAACAAACCGCTGAACGGAGAGGTGAACCTTCGGCTCCAGATATAGACCCATATTGGAATAGAGATTTTGGATACGGTATGGTCGATGCTCGGGCGGCTGTAGAATTGGCCATCCATTTAGGGACTACAAACCAGAGCGCATCACTAAATCCTTTAATCCAGCATCATTTGCTGGATACTTCAAAATTAGGTAATATATTCACAATTAACGGTCATGCATGGTCACAAATTGGTGTTGTAGATCGAGTAGAATTCAGGGTTAATGGTGGCCCTTGGTCTGAGGTAACATATCAACCAACGCTGAGTGAAATAGAAACGCTTACACCATTCAATTGGTCGGTTTCTTTGGATACGACGGCCATGCCTATTGGGGAGAATATGGTCGAAGTTCGTGCCGCAGACGCCGATGGTAATTCCCTCCCTATCGTCGTGATGGTCGAAGGTCAAGGCTTGGCACTACAATCCCCAGGATCTTTTCTGAAATATGCCTTCCCAGGCTTTTTATTCGTTTTTTTACTTGCTCTCTCGATCTATTTTTTCATTCGAGGCTCGGAAGAAGAAATTGTTAATGACTCCGAACCTTTACTCGCAGAGATTGTCACAGAGGAGATAAATTACGAATTATACAAGGTTACAGAGTTGAAGAATATCTGTCGAGAAAGGGGTTTATCAGTTTCAGGAACAAAAGCACAACTTATCGAGCGAATTCACGCTTCGGTCTCAGAGGAAGGCAAATAATTTGGGCCAATACCTTTGATAACAGGGATTAGATTTGTAAGTATATGCTCCGCCCGCATGGCACAAATGGAGTGCAATCGGGCAACATTCATCAAAATTCAAGGGGTAGCGTCGGAGTCTAGGTGGAATTAATGCTTGAGAACTTAGACGAACTACCATTTATCGCTCAAGCAGCCGTGAGTGTCGTTGTTTTTGCATTGGCTTTATTGATTACCAGAGTCATTATTCTTCGAACTTTTTTACGAATTGTCCGTTCAACTGAGGCTGAATGGGATGACATGCTCTATCGCCCAGTCTCAAATCGGTTATACATTCTCGTATCGGTTGGAGTCATTCAATACATTCTGAGTTTCGCTGATCTTGGAGAATCGGTGATGGAGCAAGAAACTCAGATATTCAGTGCAATCTACATTCTCCTTGGGGCTAGCTTTCTTTCTGTATCTGTTCAACATTTGATGCCGGTCATCAAAGACAAATTCTTTTCAAAATCAAATGTCACTGTCAAAGGTAGTAACAGCCTGATTATTTTCAGTCTTAGGGCCTTACTTTGGTTTATTGGTATCTTTTTCGCTCTTGAGGAATTGGAAGTCAACCTTAGTGGAGTACTCGCATCACTGGCTGTATTTTCGATTATCCTTGGTTTCGCTCTACAACAAACGCTTGGGAATATTTTGAACTCCTTTTTGCTAGCCGTTGACAGCCCGTTTGAAGTTGGTGACAGAATAGAAGTTGATGGCATAGAAGGAACAGTTGCGTCGGTTGGAATACTATCGACAAAGGTACTCACTCGGGAAGAAAAACTAGTTGTTATTCCAAACAATACTTTGATTTCAACGACAATTATGAACCACGCCAGAGGAGGTGGAGATGGAACTGCAGGACGTATTTCAGTCATCTTAGATATTGGAGTTGATTATAATGAGAGCAACGATCACGTCAAGCAAGTTATGCTCGAAGTTGCAAATGAATGCCCGTTCACACTTGAAACACCTTCTCCCCACGTACTATTGATGGAATTAGGAGATTTTGCAAAGATATTCAGAATGTTCGTATGGGTTGATGATTACAGCGATGAATGGATTGCAAGAGATTGGCTGCTAGAGAGGACGGATGAGCGATTCAAGGAAGAACACATCAGTATTCCATATCCAACACAAACGCTGTACAGGACTCAAGTACCTGAGTTGAGTGAGAATGAAGTGCGAAAGAAAGCCTTTAGACAAAGGATCGCAAAAGTCCACATGGCTAAGTTAGATGAAAAGATGCGTCAAGAAAGAGCCGATGCTAAAGAGGAATTGGATGCCTTGCAAGAGCGCTTGAAAGACCCTGGATTGGAAAAGTCAGAAAGACAAGAATTAGAATCTGATGTCCGAGAACTTGAAAAGATTCTCTCTATGTTTGACATGGACTTTGATTAAACTAAGATTGAAATATACATTCGGGTAGTCTTGATTGATGACTCCTCGTACTCTCAAAATGACAGCACCTACGCATCGTGTCCAAGAAGGCGGAGGTTTTTGGGTTCGAAGACCTGCTGCGATGGGTTCATTGATGAGTCCGTTTTTGCTGCTCGATGAGATGGGGCCTTCGATGAATAAACCTGGTGAAGCAGTGGGGGCTCCTTGGCATCCACATAGAGGATTTGAAACAGTTACTTATTTGCTTGAAGGTGCAATGCAACACGAGGATAGTGAGGGAAACAAAGGGGATTTGTTTCCCGGCGATGTGCAATGGATGACCGCTGGCAGGGGTATCATCCATTCAGAAGAGCCTCATCCTGATTTTCAAAAAACAGGTGGCACCTTACATGGTTTCCAAATCTGGGTAAATTTACCATCTGAACACAAGATGATGAATCCACGATACCAAGATATTCCTTCTTCACAAATCCCAATCGTAGAGGCAGAAGGAATCTGGGCTCGTGTTATTGCAGGAGAGTGCCTTGGAGTCAACGCCGTAATCGATACCGTTATTCCAATAACTTACATTCATCTCAAAATTGAGGAAGGATACACACATCAACAGTCTTTGGTTTCGGATCTAAATGCGATGATCTATGTATTTGGAGGAGAAGTTTCAATTGAAGGTAAAGTCATACGTGATGGTCAACTAGGGATTCTCAACAATGGAGAAGGTGTCAACATCTTGGCCACAAAAAATGCTCAAATGCTCATTTTAGCAGGACCAGAATTAAACGAACCAATCGCTCGTTATGGTCCATTTGTAATGAATACAAGGGAAGAAATTATGCAGGCGGTTTCAGATTACAGAAACGGAATACTCACTCAACCGGTTCAATAGTTTCAATCGACCATTTCCCTTGGCTAAGTTTATTCTCAAACCAGAATGGTCCTCCCGGTAACACTGCGGCAAAAAATCCGATTGCAAAAGCATCTCTTGTCCAAAATTTTCCAACGCCAAAAAAGAGAACTCCCAAGTATAACATGAACAGCAATCCATGGATTGGTCCGAGTATTTTGACAAGAATTTCATTACCTCCAATATACTTGAGCGGCATTGCAATTCCCATCAGTGCTAATGTAGAGGTGCCTTCAACATAACCGAGAATCTTGGATTTCTGGCCCATGAAAATCCATTTATGTTGCCTACATGAATATGACGGATTTATTGATTGAAAGTCTAAATGTCATCACAAAGACGCCGTTCTATGCGTGGATTTCATTACAGTCCATTGATTTTGGTGCTGATTCTACTTAGTAGTTCTCAGTCCATCGTTTATTTGGATAATGAACCTCAATCAAATTACGTAAGCGAAAATAATTGTTTGTATTTTCAAAACATCATGAGTGATTATAATTATTCTAACTCAGTGCAATACCAGTATAATATCACGGCTCAGATGCATAATCAGTGTATTGAGGACGTACAATATCCTTCAACCTTGATCATGTATGATGATGAATTAGTGAATGCGTCCACTGATAATCAAAATTGGCGATATGCATTGGAAGCGGGTAGTTATTACAACGTCTCATGGCAAATCAATTGGTCATCAAACGTGCCGGTGGGAACGCTTGTGAATTTTGAACTCCATCCCACTTTGGATAATTGCCAAGTAAATTGTACCGAAAGCCAAGCACATAGTCGAAATTTCACGATGGCTCTTGGATTGGTTGACATAGCCGCATGTTACACCATTCCCTCTTACACACATGACTACATCCCAAACGCATCACAATTTAATCTAACAGCGAATCTGAACAATAATTGTAATCAAGGCTCCATACATTATCCACAAGCTATCTTGAATACAACCAATCAAAACATTTCCTCAGTCCCTGAAATTGGTGTTAGTAATGTGGGAGAAAGTGCTTACATGATTTCCAACAACAGCAATACTTCGGCAACATGGGTTGTTGGTGTTCAAGGCATTAACGAAAGTATAGAATTTGAGATTTCACCTGATTGTGCGGTATTTAGCAGCAGCAGTGCATTTCCTGGAAGTTATATCCAATCTTGTGATTACTCTAACCTCCAATCTATTTCGTTAGTTATTGATTTTCAGCCATACTCTGAATCGAATCAAACCGGGCCCGAAGATCAAAATCAAACAAATGAAAATGAAGAGATAGTTGGCTGCACGGATTCAAATGCCACAAATTATGTCCCACTTGCGAATACTGATGATGGTTCATGCCAATTTGAAGAAAATCCTTCAGAAAATCAAACCGATACAACAACTCCAGTAGAAGGTTGTTTAGATCAAAATGCCCTCAATTATAACCAAGATGCTCAAGTTGATGATGGAAGTTGCACTTATGCAAGTGTAGATACTGAACTACTCGAGGGATTATTTGTTCACATGCGCTTTACTTGGGTTTCAAATGGTGTGGCTCAAGAGGGCGAAATCGTGATTGAGTTGTATCCTGAAGAAGCGCCATACCACGTAAATAATTTCGTCGCTTTGGTTGAAGGAGGATACTACGACGATACTATCATGCACCGGATTATCCAGAATTTCATGATTCAAGGTGGTGATTTTGCGAATCGAGATGGTACTGGGGGCCATGCCGTGGTTTGGTCTGGTTACTGTTATGGGCAACCGCTCGAAACCTCCGGAGACTGTGCGCAAACCCTTTGGAACCTTCCTGACGAAGCAGATAACGGCCTTACACACGAGCCATATGTGCTTTCCATGGCAAAAACGTATCGCCCAAATACTGGTGGCTCACAATTTTTTATTGTTTCACCAGATGTATACCCGTCTCACTTAGATGGCGTCCATACTGTATTTGGAAAGGTAATCTCTGGTCAATATGTAATCGATTCGATTGAGAAGGTCGCAACAAGCCAATATGACCGACCAATCGATGCCGTTACGATTGAAGAAGCATGGTTATCTAATAATGCACAAGTAGACAATTCTGCAGAACCCGCTCCCCCTCCTCCAAAGGAGGAAAGCATTCCAGGCTTCCAATTATCCTTGGTAATATTGGCGATGTGCCTTTCAGCTGTTTATGTGCAAAGAAAACAGAAATTTCAAGAGTCTATTTAATCAGAAAGAGGTGAGTCAATGAAGTCATTATATTGGCGAATGGTATTCTTTTTGAAAACAAGAAAATCACGTAAAGTGAGAAAAAGTCTTGGAACAAACATTCGTGCAATTATCACCCAATCCTCAAACGGACTCTTTGCAGTTGACCCCGAAGATCTTGAAGTCGGAGAAAAATTGAGAAAAGGAGGCTTTGGGCTTGATGAAATTGAGCGAATAAAATCCTTGATTTCAGATGATTCTAGAGTTCTGATTGTTGGTTCACACATTGGATCATTGGTCATACCAATATCCCGTCACTGCAAGGAAATTGTCGCTATCGAGGCCAATCCAAAAACTTACGAGTTGCTTTCGCTGAACCTCAGGATGAATAATATTGAGAATGTTGTGTCTCACAATATTGCTGCCAGTGAAAAAACTGAAATTATTACATTTTTTCTTAACACGGTTAACTCTGGTGGTAGCAAGAGGGCTCCAAAACAATCGCATTTCATGTATGAATACGATTCCCCAGAAAGAGTTGAGATACAAGCCCATGCACTGGATACACACCTCTCCAATCACGCCTTCGACCTTGTGTTGATGGATATTGAAGGCTCAGAATTTTTCGCACTCAAGGGTATGCCAAAAATCCTTCAAGAATGTAAGAGCCTGATTGTTGAATTCCTGCCTCATCATCTAAGGAATGTGGCCGGAGTAGATGCCGAAACCTTCCTCAAACAAATTCCTGAAAGATTTACGAAAGTAACGATACCAAGCCAAAATGTAACATTATCTCGAGAGGAGGCTCAAGCATTTCTTCTCAAGATGTTTCGTGATCAAAAAGGAGATGATGGTTTAATCTTCCATATTGAGTAAACCTTTTTCATCCATCTGCCGCAATGATTCCAATGCCATGGCGGCAAGGGTAACTTGGAGGTTGTAGGATGGGACAAAGCCAAGCATAGGTAATCGAACAACCGTATCGGCCGCCTCCAACATTTCTTGTGAAACGCCATATCTTTCTGCACCTACAACCATGGCGATATCTCCCGTGAGATCTACTTCCCATGGTTTAGATGAGCCCACATCTTCTGCAACAATAATTCGAATCTCGTGATGTTTGCATGATTCAATGACCTCAGCGCAAGTTGCCCAAATAGTAGGTATAAATCGATCTGCTCGCATGCTGGCTCTGGTTGCCGTGCGCCTCAATTCATTTGTCGCTGATGTGGTGATGACCACTCCTGCAGCACCACTGACTTCGGCGGTACGAAGACAATTACCGATATTTGTCGCATATTCTACTCCGTCAAGAATCCAGATTGTACCTCCCGAAGCACATAATTCATCGAGACTTGCGACAGGCTTTCTTCTCTTTAGACCGAGTACATCAAAACCCGGTTCGGCAGACATCCGCCATAAATCGGTATTGGAGCCTTCTTCAATTGGGATATTTTTTTCCTCACAAATAGATCTAATATGAGGATAATCAACTTCTTTTTGCATCAGGACAAGTGTAATCTCATCACGTTCGATGGCGTTGAAAACAGCATCAGGTCCTCTCACCTGCATATACAAGCCGAAATCGTATCCATTCTTGACCACAGCGGTTCAACATACCTCATGGACAGACTCATAAAGGAAGGTCAAGTCGGCGGGATGCTTCAAAGGTGGTTAATGTGACACAAGGTCTATACCAGCATGTCCGAAAAACATGGAATCGCCCAAAGGCTACGCAAGAACATATGGTTCGAATGAAGCGAATGGCTCAATGGCGCAGAGAGCCAGTTAACTGCCGTATTGAACGCCCCACGCGCTTGGATGCTGCCCGCAGAATGGGTTACAAATCTAAGCAAGGCATCGTGATGGTTCGCACTCGCATCCGACGCGGTGGCTTAAGAAAAGGTAAGGTTCACATGAAGCGAAAACCGTCTAAAGCCGGTATCAAGAAAATTACCATGGCCAAAAGTACACAACGCATGGCCGAAGAGCGTGTAAATCGCCATTTTCCAAATCTTGAGGTCTTGAATTCTTATTGGGTTGGTCAAGATGGACGCCACAAATATTTCGAAATCATACTCGTAGATCCCGCTCATCCAGCAATCAAATCTGATAAGGACCTTGGATGGATTGCCGAGTCAAAACACCGTGGTCGAGCATACCGTGGTAAGACCAGTGCTGGACGTAGAGGAAGAGGATTGCGAAACAAGGGCAAAGGTGCCGAAAAGTTGCGTCCCTCCCTCAAAGCAAGAGGAAATATTGGTAAGTAATTACCTCCCAATTACCTTTTTCAGTTACTTATTTGTTAACTTCGGCTGAATCAAAGTGGTTTGTTTGTTATAGTTCAATTTACTCATGTCTTATTTTGATAANCGGTCCATACACCTGCGGTCAACGAACAGAATCGACAAACTNGATANANGCNNCTGTTGNTNAAACAACATGGACCGCCGGACGAACCANACTCAAAGAAAAGGTCGAATGCCGCGAATTCTCAAACGCCGTCCAAAAAAGGCTTCCGTGGATGTAAAAGCAGAGTCAACAGACGATTCAACTTGCCAAATCACCGGCTGTGGATGCGGAAATTAAATCCTCTCTCAATTATCCAAGTGTTAGATCGATGATTCACCCAATCAGGCTTAAGCAGTAAATCCCATAGTTATAGAGTATTTAACTAAAACTTTTGTTTATAAATCAATATACCGAGAGGTTATATTGTATTGTTTTTAGGGCAAATTATGTCACTTGCTCCAGCAGAATATGATTATGGCCTCGAATCAAACTATTCCTTCGCAACGAAAGTTACCTGTGCTGATGAGGAAACTCGAAAGATGTTTGTTGAAGCCTTTGGTCACATGCTAAATTACAATCATGAGCAAGCTATTGCTTGCTTTACACAATGTACAGAATTAGATCCTGAATGTGCCATGGCTTGGTGGGGAATCGCCTATTGTGTTTCATCCAATTACAACTGGGCCCCAGGTTTAGGTTCTGGTCATGATGCNATTCAGCAGGCCCTTTCTGTGATGGGCCATTGTTCAGAACTCGAGCAAGATTTGATTCAGGCTTTGTCTACTCGGCATTCTGCCGAGGCAAGAGATTCAGCCGATCCTTCAGTTCTCAACATGGGAAACAGCCCTGAATTGAATGTTGCATTNGCAGAAGCCATGGCTCCCCTTTATGAGAAATACAAGGGAGATTTGGACGTTACCGCTATCTATGTTGAAGCCTTGATGAACTTGAAGGCATGGCAACTTTGGGATAAAAATACGGCCACAGGTGAGATTACACCGGCTGATGAGAACACGCTTCTGCTCGTAAAAATAATGGAAGAGGCATTTGCGACGAGCGAAGAGGCAAAAGTCCATCCTGCTTTGTGTCATCTTTATTGCCATGCATTGGAATTATCTCCTTTCCCAGAAAGAGCATTACCTGCTGCTGATGTGCTCCGAACACGGATGCCTGGATTAGGCCATTTGGTTCACATGCCCTCCCACATTGATGCTTGGGTGGGCCAATGGAAAGAAGCGATTGAGTGTAATATCGCTGCNGTAGAAGCCGATGATCGCTATGTTGAGATAACGGGAAATGAATCCCAATTTTACAAATTCTATCGAATGCATAATCACCATTTCATCGTATGGTGCGCTATGTTTGATGGTCAATATGAAACGGCTTTAAAATACGCTCGTAAAGCTGTCGAAACCTTGCCAGCAGGCGACGAGAATGGCGGCGCACAATTTATGCTCGCAGGTATTATTCCAATGGGTGCAATTTTCCTGGAGTCTTATGTGACCATGCCATGGCATGTAATGATTCGATTTGGCAAATGGGATGACATATTATCAGAACCCATGTATTCTGATAAAGATGTATTCCCTGCAACCATTGCGACACAGCATTACGCAAGAGGTGTTGCTTATGCTTCCAAGGGTATGGTTGCGGAAGCGGANTCAGAGCAAGTATTGTTCAAGCAAGCACTAGAAAACCCCGCTCTTGCAGGCCGAATGATGCATAATAATTTCATGTATCAAGATCCGAACGAAGGGCCGTCAATTCTCAACGTTAATGCGGCCATTCTTGAGGCAGAAATTGAATATCGCAGACAGTTCCTTGCAAAGGCGAACGGAGAATCTTATGACTTTACGGCAGCATTTGATGAATTACGCCGAGGTGTCGACTTATCTCTCAATCTTGCATACAATGAGCCTTGGGGCCAAATGCAGCCAGTAAGGCATATCCTTGGTGCCCTATTGCTTGAACAAGGTCATATTGATGAGGCAGAGGATGTTTATCGAGCAGATATTCAACTTTGGAAAGATAACATGTGGGGATTGTTGGGGTTGAAACTTTGCCTTGAGGCAAGAGGAGATGCCTCGGAAGAACTCAAAGAGGTAACTGCTCTATTTGAACAACGTAGTGCTCGTGCCGATATCGTTCCAGCAAAAACCTGTTTTTGTGCACAAGATGCATTATCAAGCAGTTGTTGCGATTGATACGAATTAAACAAAAACATATCCAATTCATCCGTTGGATTGATTTCTTGTGACTTCTAGGCTACTATGGGTGAGGGCGATGTCTAATGACGGTCGAAGACTGGGAACATTGGCTGGTTTGGAGGTTTATCTGCCCTCAGGTCGTCGTTTAGGTCTTGTTCACGATGCGGTCGTCGACGATCAAGAAATGCGTTGTTCCCATCTATTCGTTCACGATACGCCAGAAGATTTGGTTGAAGGTGGTGTCCACGTCGCCGTTCCTTGGAGATGGGTGAAGGCGGTTGATGACATCGTTTTATTGCGCTGGTTTCCACAAACCCCTATACCATTGGCGTGAGGCGTTCATCATGTTGGAATTACACATTCTTGGCACCTCTTCTTCATTGCCAGCTCAATCAAGGGAGGTTTCAGGNTCGGTTCTTGAAACACCAAATGGAATCGTAGTAATTGATTGTGGAGAGGGTTTTCAGTCCCGACTTGCCAAACATCGAAAATTGCTGAAGGTGCAAAATAANAGAATCAAATCTTCAAAAATCTCAGGTATTTTACTCACACATGGACATTTAGATCACACGTGGGGATTGTTGCCCTGGTTGAAATCGCTTGCATTGGGAGGANGGCAGCAGTCACTTTTCATTGCAGGCCCTACCTCTTCACAAATGATTGATGCGCTTTTGGATAATAGCCAAATCAATGCAGAATCTCCTTCGGTCGATTTGGTGAATCAATACGAAATGTGTTGGTCTTTTGGAGCAATTAAAGAAGAATTGGGCTTTGATGTNGATTGGTACTTAACCGANGGTGAACGCTGGGTTTCCTACACTTCAGAGCGAACCCATCTTTTTTCAGAAATACCAGACGCTATTTCTAAAATGCATATTCAACCTATACCGACATCTCATTCAGTACCTTCATGCGCTTGGAAGATTTCTACATCCGATAAACTGGGTGTTTTCAATCGAGAAAAGGCAAAAAACCTTCCCGAGGAAACTAAGAAGGCACTTTCTTCAGGAGAGGATGTGACCTATGATGGCGTTACATTTCTCGCATCAGAATTCAGAGGACCCGTTCGAAAAGGTGTATCTATCATCATATCAGGAGATACAGCAGAGCAATCGATCGAAGCGTCTTGTGATTTGTTGGTTCATGAAGCAACATATCTTTCATCCCACCAAGCACTTGCCGATCAGCATCTCCATTCAACCGCGGCAGGTGCAGCGAGAACTGCTAAAAAAATCGGGGCTAAGTATCTCGCATTAACGCATTATTCAGCGAGAATTGATGTCGTTGAAGCATCAGTTCATGAAGCAAATCAGATTCAAGAAGGAACGATTGCATGTCATGATGGAGACCGTTTGATATTGGATGAGGAAGGTAACCTCAAGCATATTTCTACTTTGGTGAGTCAAGATTAATGCCGGAAGGGGCGAGATTGAAGAATTAAGAAAGGAGTGGCGTAGCATGCGAGGCAGGGTGTTGATTGCGTTTTTGCTTCTCATCTGTGTGATTCCTCAAGGCACTTTTGCAGAAACAGAATCTCGGGCAATTCCTTCATGCAACGAAAAATCTCTTGCCGAAATTTCATCTCAGGAGTTAATTCTTGATGGTAATTGCTTAAAGATAGATTTGGGAACTCGAAGTCCGGGAAGTATTTTGCAATTCGATTTGGTTGTGTCGCAGGGAAATCTCGATATTCTAGTCTTTAATTCACAATCTATCATTCCATACGAGAACGGCGATGGATACCGGAATGCATTCGAAGAGAATACCTCATTCGAATCAGCATTTGGCGAATATGAATTCGATTGGATGGTACCTTTCTCAGGACAGCCAAAGAATTGGTTTCTTGTGCTTGATAATTTAGCCCATGATAACGATTTTGGAAATGGTGGACAAGGTGGTTCAGATGCAAGAGCGGCTGTAGAAATATCAGAGGATTCACTGGATTATCTTACNTTGTATAGGGACGTAATAAAACTAAACGATAGAGAGAGTGAAACGCTTGCCTCCATGAGTTTGGATGAGGGAAGTATTATCCAAATATCAATGGATGCTGTACAAGGAGAATCTGATCTTTATCTTCAAACATCATCTCAACTTGGCACTCNAGAATTTATTTCAAATACTCGAATTTTTGATGCAGATAGTAATATNATAAATTGGGAAGTTAACCAACAATATGCTCAAGAAGTTCTCTATTTGACAGTTGACAATACAGATGAAAACACGGTTTTCAGAGGAACGATTGAGTTGATGGTCAATCCAATTTTANNGGCTGAGTTCACCATTTCACAATCTTCGGAAGTAAACATTGGACAAACGATTACATTNGATGCNTCCTCATCACCAAACGGTAATGGTCAGATTAGCGAATATCGATGGGATGTGTTTGATGATGGAACAACAGATGCAACTGGGATGACGTATGATTTTTCATTTCCAAACACGGGTATTTTTGAGGTCACATTAACCATTGTTTCACAAATTGGGTCAGTTGATTCCCGTACTGTTCAATTGACGGTCATCGACCGAGAAAATCCTGTCGCTGTCATTCAAGGCAATGGTGTCCAACTCACCGATTTATCCTGGTTACTATCGCCATCAGAGAGTATCACTTTCAATGCTTCAGCATCTCAAGACAATGATCAGATTCAATCTTATGCATGGACTGTTGATGGACANCCGTACGCAAATGCGCCAAGTATNACCCTGTCATGGGATAATATTGGTACACATATTATTGGATTAAACGTAACAGATTTATCCGGTAACGTTGGTTCAAGCATGACCATGTTGAATGNCTTGGATACTCAAGCACCCATTATNGACGAATCACTGATGACGAAAGTTCGAGAGGTGGTTCAAGGTGATGTAGTCTCATTTAATGCTCAAGCGTTTGATGTTTTTGATGATGATAGCGCCCTTACTTATTCTTGGGATTTGTTTGTGTCTGTCGACTCTAACGGAGATGGAAACCCGGAAAATGATGGTGATTTAGTAGGTAAANCCGTGANTTATGAGTTTGTCAACCCCGGGAGATATGATGTCATTTTAACGGTTTCAGACCCATCTGGATTAAGCGATTCTTATGCTTTTGAAATCGTAGTTTCAGAAGATTCAGGGTTTGGTTTTGGTGTAGGAATTGTGTTTGTAATTTTTCTCGTATCAGTTTTGACAGTTGGCATTGGTTTGTTTGGTAATCGTGCAACTCAGCGCAAACAAGCCATACAGCTACTTTTGGATTATGGCTTTACGCCAGAGGAAGCTGTAAATCGTATTCAAAAGAATATTGCTGAGAGGTCTTTGCCCCTCTGGGCCAAGGCGAATGTCTTAGCAGGATTTGACTTAGGCACTGTAAAAACAGATGCACAATTAGTGATGGAAGCTAAAGAAAAGGAATTGCAAGCAATCTATGGAAACGATGGTGTTTCCCCACAAGATCCANATGCAGGTTTTAGNCCTCAGGTAACCAGAATGCAATCTTCCTTGGTGTCTGGGGAAGCTTTGGAAGATTTGATGGGAGAATCGAAACCTGTCAAGAAAGAAATTGCGCCAAAAAGTGATGAATTTTCAACACTTCTGGGAGATATTAACGCATCAAAACCACCAGTNTCAAAAGCCAATCAGCATGTNCGAAGCGGTGGNATTTCAGTGCCAGATTTTCAAAAGAAACAAACTGAAGTGACCTCAAGCCCTGAGAATGATTCAGTACAAGGAATCTGCACANTTTGTGGTGAAACCTATCAAATCAATTTACCAAATCAATTGAATGAGGCNCTTGTCGATTGCCCTCATTGTGGTGAAGAGAACCATTTTCGCCGTTGAAGGGTGTTTTTTGTAGCAAGTTAGGGATGGTTTCTTGAAGCGGGAATCAATGAGCCCTTTTAATGGCTGAGTCAACTGTTCGACTTCTTCATCCCGGAGTGATGACAAAAACCCCGGGTTATCGAACTGCATTGGCCTTNTTTTTGCTGATGCTTGTTCCAATTTTTCAGCCTGTAGATGCTGATTTATCAGCCTCAAAAGATGATTTCGGTATTCTTGATGCTATGGTAGAGGCAAACGAACAGCGNACTGATTCTGAAGAGGATTTGATTGCCAGCCAGCAAGCAGAAAGTGTACTTGATGCCATCCGAGCCAAAGGACGAGAAATATCAGGTGGAGATGCGATTCTAGCAACTGATGGTGTCATGGGAAAAATGGCAGTAAGGGATTCACAAGCGCCAGAACCTAACCATCCTCGCCCCTATGAAATGTTAAGCAATTCATCAACTCAGCCTCCTGATTGGCCTGACGATTTGTTGGATACTCTGTTCTCGCCCCCTCCTGATTTTAATGATCCTCTTGCCATCGGTGCAAACACTTACGCACTTTATCTGAATTTTTCATCTAGAAATGACGGCCCTTCATCCGAACATTGGGCCTATGGTACATTCACTGGAGAACTGTTGAGCATTACCGATTTCTCACCTTTCATGAATCGCATCGATATCGATGAGGATGGTAGCGACGATGTTGAGGTCGGATTAACAATCCTTGGTATCGGGGAATTTGGAGAAGGTTTCGGTCTCGAATTAAACGGCCCATTGCTTGAATCCATTTGGATTCGGCCTACTTTTCAATGGCGAGTTCACGCCCTAAATCCATCTGCTCCTTTGTGGGATACGATGGAGTCGATGGAGGTAACGATGATGAAAGGATTCGCTTACGATTTGGGTATACCTGGCAATACGCAAGGGGAATCTTACGCATTAGTAGTAGATACGCGATTTAGCCAACCTCCTAACGAATTTGAGGTAAGAGTTGGACTCGATGAAATGGAGCTTAGTGTAACCGGCACAGTAACTCTCACAGTAAATCAAATTCTCAATTTGGCATTGAGTGCAACAGGAATTGTGGACGGATTGGATGAATCAGATCTCGAAATTCTATCGGTTTCAGCTCCCTATTCAATCTTCATCAGAAATCCGGACCTTAACTCTGATAACAGACAAACAGATTGTGATGACGGTACTTCTCATTATGTACCATCTGTGCATCACAAACAAGAAAGTAGGGAGCACCGATGTTATTTCGGAGCAGGTGTTGGTTATGTTCACTTTAGCCCGGCAGACCCTCAAACAAACGAAAGGAATGTCCTTGAATTGGGGTACATGGACATAGGAATTCATCCCATTGAAGGAAGTTACCGTTTGCCAAATGAACTTGATGTCGTTCTGAGAAATGATGGCAACCAGATTTCTGGAGAAAATTCCTATGACACGGTAGAACTTTTTTCGAATAGAGAAGCCGATGTGTGGTTTCATTATTTTGAAGACCGTTCGAATTATGCTGTATCGGAAAACAGAGTGGGGAATATCACTGACTCGAGTGGCTGGATTAGAGGTATGCCTGCAGGTACTCTCGCCTCTGACGAAATTGACGCAATCTTCACAATGATCGGAAGTGCCCCTACCGATGCAAATTTCCCAGGCCAATTTCCCCAAAGATTATCACTGATTATCGCCATCAAGAATTATTCAACTGATGAGACACCAAACGTCAATGATTCCTCCTTACCTGTCAATCCAACNGATGAACGTTGGAACAGTCTTATTTTGATAGCAGGAACCTCAAGAGTTGAATCTATTGTTTTCACCTCATCTTTTCAGCGATACGGTTACCAATCAGACCGCTCTTCAATGTCTCTGGAATTCTTGGACATTCCAGAAGTTTTGGTCATTTACGGAACATTTGAGTTGCCTAGCACCACAAGAAGCCGAGTGACCTTTGGAACAGCACCAGATTTAATCAGTGAATTTTTCGATAATATCATTCTAAACTTGGTTGAAATAATTCTTGATATTGGTACCATTATCAACGGGTTACCAGATGCAATTGTCGGAACAGCAGGTAATTCTGGAGGTGAAATAATTGTTCAGTGTTACAATCAAGTCAAGCAATCATTGCCAAGCGGTAGTACTCGGACGTCGATTGAAATCGGTACAGTTTCTGCAGCGTTATCGAGTAGTGATCATCCGATTTTACTCCTAGAAGACCACATAGTACTTGCTCAAAATGAGGAACANCTACAGGTTCAAGGCCGTTATGGACTTGTAGATCCTTTGGTTCCTATTTCAATGAGTGTCCGGATAAGTAACATTTCAGGAGTCGGTTATTCTTACGATCAGTCTGATGACATCAGGTCTATTTCCCTCACAGGAAGCGATGCTGGCATCTTGACAATAGGCCACCTGCTTCATGAAACCGGAACCCTGGATGGAAGCCTCAAGCAATTTGCGATTATCTCAAATCGTCCAGCGAGCTTAGAAATTATTCAATCTGGGACCTCAATTGAATATCTTTCTAGTAGCAAAATCAATTCAATAACCTATTCTGGAGAAGGAGATGGACAATTTAATGCTTTGAGACTGATTGAATTAGGAGAGCAATTTTCGATTGATTTGGGAGAGACACTATCTTTTGTTTCAGCNAAACCTGTCTCCGCAATTGAGGTTCAAATTTCCAATGCCACAACACCCCTCACCATGGATGGCGACCATGTTCGTTTTTGGGTAAATGAATCACTACAAGAAGCAAGTTTGAGTGCAAGGATTTCAAATATTACCGAAATTCACCAATATCCTCCATTGCAAGAAGGTGCCGATGGCTTGTTGGGAAATAACCGAATCGAAATGAAAAGAAGTGGTTCGAAACCTTTTGGAATTATCATTGATGACCAAACCCTCAGAGAAGACCCATTCCGTGGTCTATCAGGAATTGGTTCAATCGACCCACTCCCCGCTAATTTAAGCTTCTCAGTACCCAATACGAATGATTCTGATATACTCAAAGTTCCTGATTTTGGTCAAGACAGCGGTATATTGGCTCTTTCATTCTTCCTTGGAGAACTCATAAATTTTGGCGGTTCAATCAATGATTTCGCCCTTGATCTCATGGTTGACTTAGGCGATGTGAGCAATGATCAGGAAAACATGACACTTGGCCTGAATATGGTGACTGATGAATCATTTGATCTCACGCTAGACATGCACAAAGGNAACAATATTCAGAATGAGCCGAGGTGGGTACATGGTCTAAGTGGTGAATTCTTTGAAGCAACACAACTGTCTTTCAATTTTTCAAGGATGCCAACATTCACAGGGTCTGCTCGAGCAAATTGGGATAATATCGTCGCTGATGCTCTTATTTCAGATGCTGAACTGGATGATGCACTTGCAGCCATGAAACTTGCTGGTCTTAACCAATCAGAAATTCTCGTAGAGTATCTGCGGGATGGATTCATCACAGAATCCGAGAAGGTGGGTATTGATTTGGGATTGCTTGAAGAAAATGGTGTAACTTTTAACGATCGACGATCTTGGTGGGGGAAAATCTGGTTACCCAATTTGCCAGCAGGTCAAATACAACTTGATTATGACTTTAGAGTGACTAACGAAGTTCCTGAATTTGAAATTGGGGTATTGCTCGAAAATTATGTTCCTGCCCGCCCGATGTTTACAATTGAAATGAATGGTTTACAAAGATCTGATTTATCGATGATTGTTCAAGGTCTTGATACAAGTCAAGCCCGAGATGTTAGTCTCAATGCAGTATACAATACTTCCACAGATGGTATTATTCCGCGATTCTCGATTGACATGGTCTATGATTTGGGAGAATCTGTTGAATTAATTGACATAAGACAAGTAAGTCATGTAGAAAAGATAAGAACTGATATTGTCATGTTCGGCGTCCCACGCTCTGCTGAAATTTCAGCATCAATTGGTGATGTCCTCATTGCTGACCTTTTTGTACCAATTGAATACAGATTATCATCTAATTCTATCGACTCCTTATTCTTACAGCAATTACGATATGTTGAGGACCGATGGTGGCCTTCCACTGTATTCATGAGAGATTTGCCTTCTGAAATGCACTTGGCAGCTGAACCCTCAAATGTATTCAATATCAACGAAATTACGAGTTTCCAAGGTATGTTTACCCTCGATTACTCCTCGAACAGCGACCGTATGGATTTGTTCTTAGAAAGTAAAGGGAAATCTCAAAACGTGCAAGGAGACAATTTGATGATTGCTGAAAACCTTCCAGACCGATTTCTTTTGGATACTACCGATGATTGGGGCGCTACTATTTCAGCATCTGGAAANGGTGTAGAGCGAATTTACATNAAGCGAACCAACGCTCCTGCAGTCCCCGGTGTAAATATGAAATCTGCAGAGATGATTGGTGAAAATCTGAAAGGTGTAACCATCCATATGCCGACAGTTTTTGGTGTACCTGTCGTGATTTTAGACGACATAACCTCAGGCCGAATCGTAGCCACTGCAGATGTAGATGTTGAGTTTGCAGGTGTTGAAATTGAAGGCCGGGGTGTATTGATGGATGCTCAGTTTACAGGTATTATTCCAACTTCCTCAAGTATGGGGGTAAATGGAGTCGTGACTGATTTATCACTCATTGGCAGTTTAACCGGAGGGACGGTGAAAACAACCCACGTCATGGCCGGAGAACCTGTATCATCTGCGATTGCAACACTTTTAGCGACGGTGATTTCATGATAACTGATGAAACTCTCCAAGAAGAGGTATCGCAGACTGTAAAGGAATACGGAGAAAAATTTCAGGATTTCACTGAAAGTGTTCACCCTTGGAGAATCGCATTATCTGGGCTGTTGTTATTATTGTTTATCGGAGGTATTTTCGCAACATGGTATTGGGTCATACCTCGAGATTCTGTGACTGTTGAGACCATCTATTTACAGCGTTCTGGNCATGTAATGCTTGTAGAAGTTCACAATGAAGGGAGCCGGCCAATTACAANTGTGGAANTATCNTTGCAGTTTTTAGATAATGAAAGCGATGTACTTGACTCGATTGTGGTGAATATTGACACAATCCCCGCCCACACGAGTGTTTCTGGAGATGATNTGGAACTTGTCATGCTTGGTTATTCAATTTGGGACGAAAATTCGATTCGAATCGACTTGGATTGGGTNGATCATTCGGGAGTTCAACACTCTCGAAGTTGGANCCATGAAATNGGCGAATGGGCNTATGAAAAGTTTAGTGANTCTTCTTGATTAGAGGTGAAGTTGTGAAAAATCAGGNTCTNTACAAAGCTCTATTCATCAGTGCGTTGATGTTGATGCTNCCNCTTCTTTCTAATTCCTCNGATTGGAGTGNGNNNGATGAAGAAAACCATGTCACATTGGTTGAAAAAATTGAATTGAAAAATGCTGTAATGCACGAACTTTTTGGAGTCTTAGATGATGCTTTTGAGAACGAAGACAGGCCTCTTCTTGCAAATTCAAGAATTGGTGTCTACGACGCAGGAGGTTTATTACTCAAACAGGATATTCCAGATGAAGGATTAATTCCACGTCCAGATTTAGCCATGTTGTTGGTTGATAATTCACTTCAAATTCAAGACGTACGCTCATCTCTTGAACAAATACATGGACTTGAAGTCAGGGCGTATATATCCCCTTCAGGATTAATGGTTCAAGGTACAAAACATTCTCTTGAGCAGGCTTCTAAAGAAGCTGGAATTGAGGCGAATTTGCCAGTCCCGGTTGCGATGATGGTGGATGAATATTTGTGGTTTGAGCCCGCAGAAAAAGTCAGATTAGAATCATGGAGAGGGGATGAACTTCTTTCTGGAGTAGGCTTGGTTGACAGTGAGGGTCATGTTTTACAACAGTCTCTCCAATATGTTTCAGCACAGTCACTNAAACAAGCCAATATTATCGATACTGGACGNATTTCAGGGATNNTTCATTCACTATCGGTTTTTGATATTGCGTTAGAACCNAGTGTATCATGGATTCGAGCAGAACCAATGTTTACGATTGACAATAATTATGCNAGAAGNCACATGGCNATTACGGGNTCTTACAGCGTNCGATCACATTTTACCACAGATTTGGATGGCTCTGGACAAATTGTTGCTGTAGCGGACTCNGGTTTGGATGAAGATCATGGTGATTTTGGAACAAGAATCATTGAATCCAAAGACGTGATTGGTGATGGTTCGACTGCGGACACATGGTCTGGGCATGGTACGCACGTGGCTTGCACAGTGTTGGGAGATGGAACCAGAGGTCCATATGCAGGAGTAGCACCAGCCGCAGAGTTGTATTTCCAGGCGATGGAAAATGATAATACCGGAAATTTTGTATCGCCTTCACTCAATTATTTGTTNAATGATGCTTATGGAAAAGGGGCAAGGATTCANACAAATTCATGGGGATCTTCTCAGACTTCAGACCAAGGGAAATACACATCTGAATCTGAAGATGTAGATGATAGAGCGAATTATTATGATCGATTTTACAATAATGTTGAGGGCCTCAGTATTTTATTTGCATCAGGAAATGATGGTTCTGGTTCTGGAACAGTCAACTCTCCTGGTACTGCCAAAAATGCCATTACTGTAGGTAGCCACCTCAATCGAGGAGGTTCTGCACCAAACCTCATTTGGGATAGTTCGAGTAGAGGCCCTACCGATGATCAACGGATTAAACCCGATATCGTCGCTCCAGGTGCTTATGTTCGTTCGTGCAAAGCTCAAGAAGCCAACGATGTTGTTGGATCATGGGAGGATACGTACTATGTGGAATATTCAGGCACATCTATGGCCACTCCAAACGCAGCCGGTGCAGCAGCCTTGATTCGGGAATATATCCTTGAGATTGCAGAACGTCCTGCTCCTCAAGGTTCGTTAGTCAAGGCATTGCTCGTCTTGGGGGCAAGAGATGTTGGTGCCAGAGATATACCAAATAATGATGAAGGTTGGGGTAGAGTGGATCTCAAAGAATCATTAGCTCCGGGGAACGGAAGAGGAATCTGGGTTGATGATCGCTCGATTATGTCACACACTGGTCATTTGAAAAGTTACACATTCAATGTCACTGATTCTGGCCAACCCCTGAAAGCAGTACTTGCTTGGTCGGATGAGAGAGGTTCACGCTTTTCTACAAATCAATTAGTAAATAATCTAAATTTAGAGGTTGAAAAACCGGATGGAACATTATACAAAGGAAACTATTTTTCCCAAGGTCGCTCGATTCAAGGTGGTGATTATGANGCAACGAACAACCTTGAAGTCGTGTTAATTGACAATGCTGAGGGCGGTATTTGGACCATTCGTGTCAAAGATGGCGGTCATGGAGGCTCGTATGCTCAACCATACGCCCTTGCTGTATCNGGGATGGGNGTTAATGATTTGAGACCAGATCCCGTTGTCTTGGAAGATTATTCAATTGATGTTGANATTCCTCAGTTAGGTGACACNATAAGCATTCAGACGACGGNACAAAATTTCGGGAATGTAGAAGCGAAAAATGTGGACATAAGTTTTGAGGTCGAAGGCAGTGAGATATCAAGTCAAACAGTAAATCTTAANCCGGGAGCTTCAAAGGTGTTAGAATGGGATTGGACTCCACTTTCAGATGGGAGTATTCCCGTTTCTTTTGTTGTTGATCCAGATAATTTGATCGAGGAGATATCTGAATCGAACAATCGTTTCAATACCTTGATCAACGTTACAACTCCAGGAATCAAAATAGAGTCCNTACTTCCCTCGATTACGCTAGTGGATTCTGATGAAACGGTGACTTCATGGAATATTACACTGACAAATACTGCCTTAATTCCNACNAATGGTACGCTCGACGAGNTAGGTGTCATACGCAATGAAGATAATTCTGTCATGGACTGGTTTGTCGGAATCGACCGAACCGTATACGAATTGAATGGGTCAGCTACAGTCCCTCTCTCAGTTACTCTTGTTCATCCAAAAAGTCCCGATCCAGGAACTTACATCATCCAATTACTTGGTCAAGATTTGGACAATGATATCGATTATCCATTTTCTCTGGAATTCGTCGTTCCNCTTCTCACAAACCCCGGCCTGGAAACATATTACGATTGGTTCCCCGTAAGTCCATTTGAGCCTACATCAATGAATTTCTTATTTCATAATGCTGCTAATGACCAAGCAGGGTATGATCTGTTTTTGACACCCGCATTGGGTTGGATGGTTGGTTTTGATGATTTATCCTCACAAGGAGGNGCNAATTCAGCCTCCACCGGTATGATGGCGAAAGGAGAAAAAATCCCAATAAACATCACCGTCATTCCCCCTCAAGTAACGTTAGTCGGTGGCACTGAACTGACATTTTTACTTACAGTTGTCACNCAATCCGAAGGNGGCGAGGAAATTGANATTCCGATTTNCATGAAGGTAGAAGAAGTCTCTCAGATTGAGGTAATTTCGAGTACAAATTACGGCGATTTGTCAAAAGATTCAATTCTTTCGCTGAATTTTTTGGTAGAAAATACGGGAAATATCGACCTGAATTTAAACTCTCAAATTATCATTCCTCCTGGTTGGGAAATGACTAATTCTCTACCATCGTTTTCTTTGCCTTGGAGCGGAAATAACGAATTTCAATTGATTTTTCAGATTACAGATACAGCGACGTCTGGAGAAATTGAACTCATATTGAGCGATGGTTCTTTTTCTCACCGTTGGAATAAATCGGCGAATGTTCTTCAAACCGCTGAGGGTTCAATTTCCTTCGCACGATTAGAAATAGATGGGCAAAAATGGACAGAGATTATGGGTCCGGGAGCCCATCCTTCAAATAAAATTATGAATTTTTCTTGGGTTATATCNAATGATGCTACNACTCAATGGCATCCAACTGCGAGTATTGCTTCATCGGATGGAGTCATAGGNACGTGCTCAGAACTTCCTTCAATCGGGAAAAATCAAGAAGAAATACTGGTTTGTAATATTTTGATTGAGGAGGGCGTTTTAGCAAATTCGGAACCAGAATTTTCCCTTCGGTTGGTTGATGACACTGATGTTGTAACTTCCTCATATTCCTTGCTCGTCGAGGCGACTCGTGCCATCAGTTGGAGCATTCCTGACCAAACCTTTGAGGTAAANAAGGTTACCAACATTGNCGTCGAAATCACCAANATTGGTTCCGTCCCACTTTCTCATCAAATACGAGCCATGCCTCCAGATGGATGGTCCCTNACTTTCACCGGAGATGGAGTTTTAGATATTCAACCCGGTGAGAGCCACATAGAAAAAATTCAGATTACGCCATCAAAAGAAGGCTCCGGTATGGTAAAAATTTGGCTGGGCTCAGGCCAAGAAGTATCGAATTTCGAACATGAATTTTCTGTTTCAACAAATAACCTCAACTCAGATGGCATTTCATCCAGCGGGGATGGCAACTCGTTGATTGGAATCTCAATTTTTGTATTGATCATGATTGTCTTGACTTCATTGATTCTCCTTCAAATTAAATCAAATAAGAATAATCCCCGTAATCATTCCGTTCAAGATTCATCATTTCCCAACCTTGGTCATCATCAGCCAAATATGCAGCACCAAAACCATCAGCAAATGCAACCCCAACACCAGGTGCATCAAGATTACAAACACCCTTGATATCCCAAAATTAGCACTTTAAACGGTCATCCTTTTGTGTAGCGATTGTCACGGCATACTATGCTGGCTAAAGATGGTGTGCAACCGCCTGCCTTTGGGACGGCAGGAATATTGGTTGCAATAATCATTTTTAGCGTCATTCCATATTCCTCTTATATCGTATCAGCAGATGCTTCACTTGCGATAGAACTCATCCCATCGGCCCAAGAAGCCAACCCTGGGGAATCAGCCGAATACACGGTGAGAGTATACAACCAAGGTTCAGAAGCGGCTACCGTTTCTCTATCAGCAACCAACGACCAAGATTGTACCGGGTATTCCTCAAGCATTGGACAAATCAGCGGCCCTATTGAAGGAGGAAGTTACGAAGAGACCACTCTCACCGTAACACTTTCACAAAATGCAGAGGGGTCATGTGACACCCTCGTCACCGCCACGGGCAATGAGCAATCATCACCTCCACCTCCTGGGACGGCTGAAGCGACCGCTACAACCACGGCTGGAGATGGTTCTGGAAGCGCGGTCTTTGGCGTGGATATTACCATGGACGCACCAGTCGAACAGACGTGGGATGGAACTGAAGAACAAATGACGTGGACAGCAGTTGTAGAAAATACGGGACAAACCGAGTCAACCATTTCGATTGAAGTCGATGAATCTGATGAGAGTGGTTGCTCTTCGACCATCGACTTTGATGACGTGGATGTCGACCCGTCCTCTGTTTCTTTAGGCGCAAATGACACTGAAACCATCACATTCACACTTGATATTCCTGAAGGACAGGAAGCGGATAGATACTGCTGGGAAGCAACTGCGACCGTCCAAGGAGGCGTCACGCCTGGTGAAGATGAAAACGTTTCAGATTCAGATTCATTTTCTCTCGTCGTTCCACCAATTCACGAGTGCGAATCCAGCTTGTCAAAAGCAAATTTATTTGCTAATCCTGACGAAACGGTAACCACGGTTGTTACCTTTGAGAATCTTGGAAATGAACCTTGGTCGGTCAGCGTCGACTTCCAAGGAGTCAATGCCCAAGAATGGGCATCTGTTGATGGACCGAGTAGCGGCCAAATTCCTTACGATACCTCTGATGATACGATATCTTTCACGATTGAACTCACGCCCGATGATTCGGTTGAGGCAAATTCAGAAACGACCATTACAGTCAGAGGAAAAGATGGCTCCTCGCCCAAATGTGATTCAGAAATCACGCTCACCGTTGGTCAATCTTACGGGGGTACAATGTCATTATCAACAAGGGCCCCACCTCCTGTTAACCCAGGCGAATCAGTCGAAGTACAGGTGACAGTAGTAAACAACGGAAATGGACCTGAAGTATTCAGATTGACCACATCTTCTCCCCCAGTTGGTTGGTCTGCCACGCTTAGTGATTCAACCATTAGCACATCATCTCGGTTCTCAGGCAGCAAAGAAGGAACTGCAGATTTGACGGTATCCTTGCCTGACAATGCCCTTGCCACCGACGTAGTCGTCATCACAATCTCCATGTTATCCCAAGATGGCGGCGAAGTCTATGCAACCGAAGATTTAGAAATTTCAGTCGTTGCAACCTACGGAATGATTGCTGATGTGAAATTATCCGAACAAGAGGGAAGGCCTGGTACTGAGGTGATGTTCCCAATTGAGGTAACAAATACTGGTAACAAAGAAGATTTGTTCCAATTTAGTGTCATCGCTCATACTCAAGTAGCAAACCCTTGGGAATCATATTTTCAATACAATGGTCAAACATTAACCTCACCTTACCGAATTAGCATCCCTCCCTCAGAACAGCCAATAACAGTGAATCTGGTTGTTGTTATTGACGAGAATGCGGAAAGACAACAATCGGATGTGCTTAC
>PBHM01000011.1 GCA_002719395.1 Methanobacteriota archaeon
TTGATTCATTTGCCGTCATCATTTCGAATATTCTTGCGATATTATTCATTGGTGTTGTCGTAGTAGGGGTCATTCGTCTTCGGCGATGTGAATCGGATTAGTCTATTTTCTTTCATTGGTTATTTGCCGCTTCCTGTGATTGTGGAGTGATTAAAATATTCGACCCACTTCTATCAATCAGAGGTAATTCTGCAGTTGAACTACTGGAAATAACGTGTATTGTACATGTATTTCCGCATGCTGGAGCCAGATAATCTTCACCTTGGTCTGAAAGAACGAAACGAATACCATGACCTGCGGGTAAAATTGCATCGATTGCTTGGAATTCCATGAGCATAGTGATTGCTTCGCCTGGTATCACTGTTTGTGCATCATACCCTCCTGCATGATAACGAATATCCATCGTTGCGTGACCAAGTCGCAACCCAGTTTCTCCATCTTGCATTTCTACAAAAATTTGTCCGCCATTAAATGTAGGAACTGCTGTTAAGTGAATCGTTGCTAGCCCAGCAATATGTAATGCGCTCGCGCTTAGTGAAGGGCAATCGATGGTGATCGTTTGGCCACCTCCAACAACTGGGGCGCCGCCTCCTGCGAACGTGCCATCACTTTCACAACTTGACAGGTCGATTGATTGTCTGAACACATCGGCTGGTGGCCATGTTTCTTCAATCCGCCATTCTCCATCATTCCTTTGTATTTGGGCATGAAGATTGGGTTTGGGGCCAATGCCTTTGAGGTAATATTCCATCCATTCAAACAAATCTTGTGCCCAATCCCACCGAGTCATATTTTGGATTGCCTCGCCCCCATAACCTGAATCTTGTGCGTTATGTTTTGACCATTGATCTGGATAATTGTGCTCCCATTGGCCAATCATTCCTGCGACTTCATAGCCTTCATCAATGTAAGCCTGATACCAGTTTATTCCCGGAGGGCCTCCAAACACTTGATGTGGGTCGACGTTCCAATCTTGTAAACCCTGTACCCAATATATACTACCATTATACAGACCTAGTGCTTTGTCAATATGGCTTCTCTCATCGTAATAATTATCCATGTAAGGATCGAGTTCTCCAAGTCCGTACCTAGTTGGCCCTGCGAGAAAACCTTCCAATACATCTCCACACATATTATCCAAATCATCATTATCATAATCAAGAATTGAACCCCCGTAATTTGAATGCATTACTTGACTTCGTGCCTCAGCACTGCCGTTTTTGTAGAGAAGAGGGCCAAGAGCTGTGGTCCCTGAAATCGGAACTATGGTCTTGAGGTGTTCACTACCTTGAGCTGCTGCTTCCCAAGCGGTGGCGCCTTCATACGATTTACCATAAATTGCAACATTACCATTACTCCAATCTTGGGTTCCTAACCACTCTACTGCTGAATGAATGCCTAATCCTTCTCCATCTCCGCGGTAATCAAAACACCCAGTACTCAATTCAGTCGCAAATACAGCAACTTGAGCAAGTGCGTAACCATGAGGAATGAAATTGTCATAAATGAATTCCCCGCGTCCAGCACTCACAATGTTGGTGGGACTTGACTCACTTCCTGGTTGACCATAAGAAAAGTAAGGACTTACAACCGCGATAACGGGTACTTTTTCTCCAACCTCAGTATTTGAAGGAAGCCAATATGACAAATGTACTTCCGCAGAATCAGGGCCGCCGTCCCAAGTTCCTGATGTATCAACATCAATGGTTGCCTCTTGTACTGGTAATGCAGTATGAGGGCCCGGAGAAAGAACCATCGAATAGGATCCTGTCCAGTTCCAATCCATTGTATGTCGTTGATATATATCTGGATAAACTGATTCTTCTTCAATCTCTAAAGATTCTGGTGAACCAAAACATCCTGAAAGGAAAGGGCTCAAAATTAAGAAGGTCAAGAAGATGGATTGTTTACCGAACCCTCTGACCATGTATGTGGGAAATATTGGTTGCATAAACGGTTTGTGATTTATCCAAAAACTATGATTGGTAGCACTCACTGGCTAAGATTATGGAGCCAAAGCAGATTTGGAAAAGGCGTTGGGCTTCAGATTCATCACCAATTCTCAAAAAATACATGGAAGTTGTCTGTCGAAAAAAAAGTGCAGTTTGTCTCGCTGCTGATAGATATAAGATGAATGATTTATTTCAATTGCTTAAGGAAGTGGGGCCTTATATCGCTGCACTAAAAACGCATGTGGATTTAATTTTGGATTGGGACAAAGATACATGGAAAGCGTTTTGTCATGAAGCGGGGGAGTTGGATTTGTTGATTTTTGAAGATCGGAAATTTGCTGATATTGGAAAAATTTCAAAGAAGCAAATGGGAGGAATTTACGACATTCAATCCTGGAGTGATTTAGTTACTGCTCATCTTATCAGCGGGCCTGATATTATCACAGGTATTCAATCAGCATGGAAAGAGTCTGCCCGAGCTGGTGGTGTTTTGCTCCTGGCCCAAATGTCGAGTAGAGGAAATCTTCTCAATGACCAATATACGGACCAAGTCATCCAACTTTCAAAACACCATGAGGGGGTTTTTGGATATATTGGAAATGGTTCTGATGTGGAGGAAATCAAAAAATTAAGGCAAAAGGTTGGTGAGGAGAAAATGATCTGGACACCGGGAATAAATATCTCAACCGGTGATGGAGAAATGGGACAGCGTTATGGTGACCCTTACGATGCAATAATAGCAGGTTCTGATTGTATTATTGTCGGGAGCGGTATCCACCAATCAGAAAACCCTGCAGATTCTGCAAAAACATATGCTGAAAAATCATGGCAAGCATTAGTTGATAGAGCGTAACAATATGTGGGTCATTGCAATTGGATTTATTTTCATCTTTATTGTCTGGGTTTCATGGTGTGTGCGACAATCAATATCGCTTGATAAAAGGCTCAAAAGTGGTGATGTTCGACTTCTTTCTTCTTCGGCATACCATATTTCTGAGGTCATTCGAGCACCTCTAGGTTCAAGAGTTGAATTGTCTACATCAATACCCATGCCAACCCAACAATTAGTGCCGGTGAGATTAGCGAATGGGGAAATTGTTCTTCTGCCCCTTTCCCAAATCCTACAACGTCCTCAACAATGAATCTGGTTAATTTAAGTCTAAATTGACTTTAGCTATTCAAAAAATACCATCCAAGAGAAGCAGAGATAACTGCTACAAAAATGAGGATGGGGATCAAGCGACTTTTTGATTTTTCATCTGTTTGGACGGGTACTTCAAGAGATATTGGTGCAATCATAGGTGCCGGTAGAGAGGGTAATTCTGGCGTATCCTCTTCAACAACGATTTCTTGGATTTTATCTTCTGGATAAAGGGAGTCGAGATCTGCTAATCCAGGTGCATCTGGTACTTTCCCAAGAATGTCATTCCAGACTACATCAAAGGAAGATGATGTTAGTGGTTTTTCTAAGCATGCAACTGCACCAGCTGAAAATGCAGCATCTTTCGCAATTGATGACAATCGCTTAGGTGCTGTAATTACTATTCGGCAATCCCCTCCATGCTCCCTCATTTCTAGAGCCGCAATGTGTCCATCTAAAGAAGGAATATCCAAAGAAAGAATTACCAATTCAGGGTCGAGGCGAATATATTCATCAACGGCTTTATCTCCATCCTCACAAACCTCCACGAGAAAATCTCTCTGGTGAAATATTTGTTTAAGACGATGGAGTGTCATTTGATTGTTATCAACGATTAGCACGGTAGGTGCTTCGCTATCATCCACCTCACTCACTCGGACCATGCGATTCATTCTCCTGTGATTTTCATGCTTCATCAAATAACCGGAAGATTGACGTGGATTATCTTATTCTTCTTCAGAGATAATGGTTTCCGATGGTCCATGTTTAGGGTCTGAAAAGGATTCTTCAACCATTTTTGATTCGGCCAAAAACTCTTGATGTTCCTTTCGTCGCTTTGGAGCTGAGATAAATTGTAATTGTATTTCTGAAATTATGCCATTAAGCATTTTTTGCTCGATGTCAGTAATATTACCTTTCGTTTTCTTTTGAAGCATGCAGAGTAAATCTATGGCTTCTTTAGATTCTGGTAAATTGTAAATAATTTTGCCTTCAATATCGGGCATTAATCCCATATTTACCAATGCACTGCGTTGGAACATATGGATGAGCTGAAAAAGCCTCGCTGAGTCATCATCAGAAAATATTTCACTCATTGGGCTTGGCATACCTCTATGATTCATGTACCTGTCGGATGAGAAAAATTACAATGAATAAAAGATCACTCAAATAATTGATGTAATAACCAATCTGGATCAAATTGTTCTAAATTCTCATACTCTTGTCCATTACCAATCAAAACAATCGGTTTCCCTGTTGCAAAAGCCACAGATAATCCTGCTCCTCCCTTTGCATCAGTATCCATTTTTGTGAGTATTGCTCCATCAAATTGTAGTTGTTTTTGGAAACTTCTGGCCTGGTCAACCGCATCATTACCTGCAAGTGAATCACCAACAAATAATGTAAGATGTGGATTCACTACTCGCCTTACTTTTTCTAATTCATTCATTAGATTCACCTTATTCTGCATTCGACCTGCTGTATCTACTAAAACAACATCAATACCCTTCGCTTTTGCAGAATCGATTGCGTCTCGAGCAATCGCTGCGGAATCGCCCCCTCTTTGGCTTGAAACACAGCGAATCCCAAGTCGTTCGCAGTGCGTTTCTAATTGTTCAATCGCTCCTGCCCTAAATGTATCTGCTGCTGCTGCCAATACTGAATATCCGGAACCTAATAATCGGTGAGCTACCTTCGCCACTGATGTTGTTTTTCCAGTTCCATTAACACCAACAAACATAATCACAATGGGTAAATCTTCTTCATCAATATAATGTTGAATTGTATCATCAAAATCCCAATAACCTGCAGAAAGTAATGAGCCTATAGCTCGCTTAAGGCTTGCTTCAATCACTTTTGTGATATCTGCACCTCTTCGTAGTCGTTGACCGATAAGTCCTCCTTTTAACGCTGAAATTACATTACTCACGGCATCAGAAGAAACATCAGATTCCAAAAGAATCCATTCTAATTCCTCAATGAAATTATCTAACTGAGTACTTTGTTTTATGATTTTGCCCCCAGATTCAACAACGCCTCCTCCAAAATCCATAGCGATGCCGCTATCAGATTCAGTAGCACCAAGCGAGCCTTTTGGAGAGGATTTAACCTCGATCAACTGTCTACCTGTTGTTGTTCTCATCATTTGAAGATCGACTTTACTACCCGCCGGTTGGGTTGGTTTTTTCACTGGTTCAGCTTTTTTTGATTTCTTTTTTCTTTTCAGAGGAGGTGTAATTTCCTCTAACTCATCCCAATCATCCCAATCATCATCTTTGTTGATAATTGATGAAGATGCTACGGCTACTTCCACCGGTTCCCCAGATTCTATATTTTCTTTTGAACGAACGGCTTCTTTGCCTTCTTCAGATTCTTCATCGGCTAATAAAGCGTCAACATCAACCTCTTCAGCAGCCTGTTTAACTTTTCTTTTGAAACGGTCAAAAAGCCCCATTCTAACCCTCAGTCATCAAGTGTTAATTCCGATCCAAATCGTCGCCTTGGCTTACGTGGTGATTTTTGAAGTTCTTTCTCTGATTCATTTTCAACAGATTGGTTTAGTTCTTGTTGAGAGGAGAATACCTGCGCTAATTTTTCAAATTCTTCCGAATTTGTGGTAATGAGATGAGTTAGTTGTTCTCTTTCGTTCAATAATTTACTTTGAAGGTCTTCTAATTCATTTGAGCGTTTTATGAGAAGTTGGGTGGTATCTTCGTGTGATTTCTCAGCGAATACTCCACTTCCCAAATCAACTAAAGTTGAAGGTTCGGACTCACTATTCAATGGAATCATCACACCTGCTCCGATGGGGATGTGCCCTTTATTACTTGAAGAAATAGCTTGGATTGAATGTAAGGCTGATTGGTGTTCCTCCACAACATTTTGTAAACGTTCTAATTGGAATTCAATCTCATCCAGTCTTTTTTTATTCATATCAACCAAACGAGCTAATCTTTGTAACTCTTCTTTGGGTTGCATGAATTCTCTATCTTGAATGTATTATATGAAGAGTTTATTCTTCTTCTTTTTCTGCAGCCGCTTCAAATTCATCTTTAGATATGGAGCCATCTCCATCAGCATCCATTTCTTTGAAATCTTCTTCTGAAATTTCTTCAGCTACATCTAATTCAGCCTTAGATAGGGCGCCATCGCCATCGATGTCTAATTCATGGAAAGTTGCTCCTGAATACTTTGCGATTTCTTCTCTGAATTGATTTCGGATTCTCGGCTCAGAAGAACTACCTGGGTCTATTTTATTTACAGAATTAATTTCGATTTTTCTACGTTTGGCATTGTGCCTGCTTCCAAGAATTGAATAAGCAAAATGTGTTGCTTCTTCCGCATTTTTCGCAGGTATATCAATCGAAAATTTTTGCCTCTGTTTACCGAATGGTGCAATTCCAGTCACACGATAGGCTTGCATGAATGGCCGACTTAGGTGGCTTTCTTAAAAGCGATGGTGAAATCAATGAGACGATAAACTCAATCAAAATGATATTTTGGAGAGATTCGATGCGATTAAGTATCGCTTTGGTTTTGGTATTTTTCGCACCTGTCTTTGATGAAATTTATGCACCAACTGAAGGTAATTTTGGCGGTGAAATAATTGTAGAGGGAGATTGGTCAGAAGTGGTTAATCAAGGATATGTGCCACTCAGGTATCTTGAGAGAGATGTGATTCTAGCATGGGATTATGCACAAGATGAGGATGTAATTCGTCCAATATTGAAAGTCGATTTATCAAAAGACTTTGAAAATATAAGAATCTTGTTAGAGCCTAATCTTCCGTTTGAGGTTGTAAACAAATTGTCTACCCTTATTGGTGGACATCTAGAATGGAGAGGGGTTGGATTACCTTCGATCATTATTGCTGAGAGATCTCTACTGGATGTGGTTGAGGATATGAAAGGGGTAATGTGGATTGAGTCTATCTTACAGAGTGGGTCAAGAAATTTGAATGCGGCTAAGTTATTACAAAGCGCAGATGGTTTGAATACAACATTATGGGAAAGTGGATTTAATGGTGATGGAGTAATTATTGGAACTGCTGATAGTGGTATTGACAGTGATCATGCTTGTTTTAGAGAAATGATAAACAGTAGTGGTAATGAATCAAGAAAAATCGTTTTCACAAATATTTCTATCGATGATGGAGATAAGCCTGGGCACACTGACTATAGGCACGGGACTCATGTTGCTGGAAGTTTAGTTTGTCACCATATAGAAGATATTGGGGGTTTAATACCAGAAAACGAAATGACTGCTCCTTCATACATGAGTAAGTTGGTTTTTCAAGATATTGTTAACGAAAGTGGATGGAGTCCACCAGATATTGATCTCTTATTTTCAGAATTAGCAAAATATGGAGGAGTTATTCATTCCAATTCATGGGGAGATGATACTACTGCTTACACTTCTCGCTCCTATGATGTTGATGTATGGAGTTTTGAAAATCCATATTCATTAGCATTTATCGCCCCAGGAAATAATGGAGAGATGTTGTTAGAACCAGCAAATGCACGAAATGTTGTTTCCGTTGCTGCAGCATCAAGCGCTACTCAGTTATGGGGTTCAAGTTCTCATGGGCCAACTGAAGAAGGAGAAAGAGGGATATTTATGAGTGCACCAGGAACTCAAATCAAGTCAGCAAGTGCTGATGGTATTCTCGATTCAAACAATAATGGTTCAAGAACATTGAGTGGTACTTCGATGTCTACGCCACTTGCTGCGAGTACAACGGCTGTGATTCAAGAACTTGTTGAAAAAGGAGTGATTAATTTCCCAAATGAAACTGAAGGGAATACACCTTCTGGGCCATTACTCCGTTCTCTCCTTGCCATAAGCACAAAAGGTGTGAATGACTCTGTTCCAAATTTTCATCAAGGTTTTGGCATGCCAGATCTTTCAACTCTTGTTTCAAGTAACTCCACCTCAGAACATGTTTGGATATGGGATTCATTTCGAAGAGATAATTGGAAAGAATGGTTATTTGCTCGCGGAAATACTGTTGAAGACCTTTCATCAAACCCTTCCTCTAGTGAAAATATGATCGGTCCTTTTCTCCAAGAGGGTGATAAGGAAGAATGGAAGTTAAAGCCGAATAAATTAGATGATGTGATTATCGCTCTTTCTTACTTAGGTAAGCCAAACCCTTCCCCCATGGATGAAATTAATTTGATCGTAAAATTGGATAACACAAGTTTTTATGGTAACGATTTTCTTGATAATGGATACTCCGTACCCTATACAACGGAGCCTAGCAAAAATGGTTTTAATCAAACGACTCAACTTATTCGTATTCCAAAAAATATGGTTCAAAACATTGAGGAAATTTTGATTTCTGTAGAGGCTGAATGGATTGGTGAAGGAAATGAAATTAATTCTATTGGTGTACAAGGAGACCGTATTGGTATTTCATTAGCTGTATTAGGTGTTATTCGAGAGCCTGTGGTTTGGAAAGATGATGATGGAGATGGTGTCCTTAACGAAGATGATTTGTGTTTGGGAATTGATGCATCTCTATACGATCAAGATAATGATGGTTGTCTTGATGACGAAGATGGTGATGGAATCTATGACATTGATGATATGTGTGTTGATACTCCAAGCCAAGCCCTAATCGATGATTTTGGTTGTGTAATCGCTAATCGTGCACCGATTTTCACTTGGGATATTGATAATTCNTCATTCGTCTTCAATAATTCTGTATCTATTTCATGGAGCGTTGAAGATATTGAAGGAGATGATGTCTATGTCAATCTTTATATTGAGAATCCTGCATTCAATAATTTAATTCCTCAGTGCTCAGGAGAATTCAAGGTGAAAAAGGAGAAAAAATGTTTTTTCGAATTTGAAGAGTTAGTAAATATTTCATCAAATATCGATACNGTTTGGAATTTTAGAATTATAGTCGGNGATTTTAACAATTCAAGTTGGACTANGCCTTTGAGTTCTTACTTAGTGAGTGATTCTTTTTCTTTTGATGATTTTTCATCAGAGAGTAATAACGCGAGTTTAGGAGATATTAACAATTCAAAAAAGGGTGCGGTGGTTGAAGATAGTTGGTTCTACTCAATTCTTTTTATTCTTGTTGTCTCAACGGCTATTTTCCAAGTACTGCGTCATATTCGAAAGAAGAAATTTACTTAATTTAGCCCTTTTTTGTCAGGTGAAACTTCAAGTCTAAAGACAATATCGCTGGGTAACATCAGACCGTTGGTGATATTATGAGTGACAGACTCTATGTTGGAATTGACCTAGGAACATACCAATCAACCATTGCATCAAGTGATGGGAAGATGAAGACGATTGAAACAATAGTTGGAAGACCAAAAGACCCTGTGGCACGGAATTTCTTAGGAAAAGATGTNTTGTTTGGAGATGATGCTCTTAAGCACAAACTTGCTTGTAACTTATATCGTCCAATGGCTGCTGGTGTCACTCAAGATGATGAGGATAATTTGGCCGCAGCCAANGCTTTTGTTACTCATCTTATCGACACAGTAGAACCTGAAGAGTATGATGAAGTGTTTGGTGTAATTTGTTCACCTTCACACGTAAGCTTTACCGACAAAAGTAATCTTGTTGCAACACTTAGAGGCCAGGTCAACGCAATTATGGTCGTCACTGAACCATTCGCAACTGCATACGGAATTGATGAAATTGCTGGATCGATTGTTGTTGATATTGGAGCAGGAACTACTGATATTGCAAGAATCTATGGAACATTCCCTACCGAAGAAGATCAGTTAACCATCCAGGAAGCTGGAGATTGGTTGGATTTGGAGATTAAGGATTTAATTTCAAAGAAATTTACTGGTGCACAAATTACCAAGGATATGGTTCGAAAGTGGAAAGAAAAGTTTTCTTACGTTGTTGGGGATAACAGAGAATGTATGGTTGATCTGTCAGTTGATGGGAAAAACCAAACAGTAGATATCGGCGACCTCATTAGAGAAGGATGTTTGAAAATCGTACCACTTGTTGGAAATGCGATTAAGAGGATTATTGCCACAGCAGATCCAGAGTATCAACCGGTTTTGAGAAATAATATTATCCTCTCAGGCGGCGGNTCTGGTATTGAAGGTATTGCTGAAGTTATGGCTGGAGAAATTGCAGATATTGGTGATGTTACCGTAACTTGTGTAGAAGAACCTGTTGAAAGGGTGGCTGCTGGGGCTCTCATTCTCGCACAAGATATGCCTGATGATGAATACACTGCAATTAATTAATTTTGATTTAATTAGTAAGGTAAGTTTTTGGGAATACAGAACTACGGCCTACTGATGGCATTGGAAGGTATGGGGCCCATTCTACCTTATTATTGGGNAAAATTTACACAAATTAATTTCCAAACAGGGGATACTCTCGGACTGACTTACATAATTTGTTTTCTTTCAATTTTAACACTAATCGTTCTCTGTTTTCTAGCAGCACTGATTCTTAAAGCACGTAGTCATGCCCCAGAAAATCGCTTNATGGCGATTCTTTTACTCGCTGAAGGATATCGTGTAATGGCTTCTTGGTACAATACATACCCATTCAGTGCCGATATGTTACCAATGATGGAATATTATCGCGTTGGGTGGTATTTCTGCTCACTTCTGTGTTTATTCATGTATCTCTCAACCGTTTCATTCTATCCTCCTAAGCGGTTGGATTTCATGGCTAACGAGAAAATTCGAAATAATCTTTGGTGGGGCCTACCGGTGTTAACTGGAGTGATTATTACAGCATTAATAATTTCAAGTGGAAGTGTTGTGAATACCTTTGGAGGAAACTATCATATTGAATGCACAGCACTTGATGAAGAGGTAGTACTTACGGCCACACCTGGCTCACCACCTATTGAGGCTGGTTGTGTTGAAACAGAGGAAACATTTCCCTATTCATGGTTCGTACCAGGGAGCTCTCCAATAGCGAAATTATTNCTTCTCGCACCCCCTCTTTCCGCTATTGTCGCTGCTTTCTTCATGCACAAGGCATGGCGCCGATTTGATGAAGAGGATGGTATGGGGAGCCAAGCGAATGAAGCGCGCTCACTTTTTATTGGGTTTACGGGGAAGGCGACCATCAAGGGTTTACTTGTCCTGTCGATTGTATACATGACNGCGCGATTTGGTGACTTCAATCTAGCTGATTTGGCTTCGATTGATGGTGATCTTTTACCGATTTATTTGTATTGTTTATATGGATTTATGCTAAGTATTTTACTCACAGGAATGTTTGAAGGTTTTATGTTTAGTTATGCTATTTTGAAAGATGATATTCTCGGTATAGATGAACATCTTAGGCGTAGTATGTCATGGGGTGTATTCGTTTTCACAGGAGCTGTGGTAATTCTCATTGTTGCTGAATTGTTAGAAGGTATCATTCCATANGGTGGAATTGCGAGTGCGTTAGTTGTTGGCGTACCACTCACAGTAATGCGTAAACCNATTTTCAATACGATCAACGCTATTGTTATTGTCTTGATGCCAGAGGCTTTAACCAAAGAAGAGTTGAGTTATATCGAAGCTTATTCAATGGTGATGGATGATGGTGTTGTTACAAAGAATGAAAGAAAGTTGTTAGTACTACAAGCTAAAAATCTCAAATTAGATGAAGAGCGTGTTGAATTCTTAGAATCATGGTACATGAATTCCATATCCAAATCCGAAGAAGAAGAGTAATTCTCGGTTTTTTAAGATTGGTTATTGAAAAAACAATCAAAAAATAAACAAAAATCACCCTTCCTATATGAAAGGTTGAATAATGTATTCATCCCGCTCGCTGTTATGACATTGGGTACTTCATCTGGAAACCCAGTGCAAAATTTGCATTCATCATCTAGTGAGGACCGTGCTGCTCTGGAAGGAATGTTGAAATCTTATCCTGTTGAACAATTAATTGACGAAGTGTTGATTGCATGGGAAGAATTGGCTCAAAAAAATGATGAAATGGTTAATCTNAAACAAAAAATGCGTATTTTAGAGCTTGATTTGGCAGAAAGNGAAGATGCNGTTGCTCCAGAGTTAGCACAACTTGAAAATGTTAATTCTGAATTAACGAATGCAAAGGGAAGGATTGTGCATTTGGAAAGATTGCTTGAAGATGCAAAGAATGAAATTCAAGAAAATAGGGCAAGTGTTTCTGTTGAAATAAAAGAAAAACTCGAAAAAGAGGCNCTCCAATTAAGGAAACTTACACAAGAGCAAGACCAAGTAATTGTAGAGTTAGAAGAAAGGATGNAACAAATGGTCATCGCTTTGGAAAAAGCAGCTGATGCTGGACTTACAGGGATTACCGCTGATGAGGTACGTTCACTCAAGTCGAGAAATAATGAAATTGAGGCTGATCTTAAAGCAGAAAAAGCAGCCAACGATGCATTGGAAGAAGAGAGGCAACGTTTGAGGGATATTGCCGATCGATTACGAGGTTTATTAGACCAACGCGATGGAAGGCTTGGAGAATTAGAAGAACAATTAGAACGTGTCATGCAAGGTCCACGTTCGGTTTCTGCAGAACATGATTATTTAGTGGAACAAATTGATGAACTCAAGAGAAGGTTATTGGAAAGAAACCGTGAATATGAATCCTTACGAAGGAGAGAAAGAAGGCTTCACCAAGATGTATTTGAAAGAGATGAGAGAATTCAACAAATGTCACTCACAATTGCTGACTTAGAAGGTGCACTTACTGATAGAGTAAACGAAATCCGTGAACTTGAAGATGGAAGAGAGACTGTGATGAATGAACTTGATTCAATGAAACGTTCTGAAAGAACGAGAGAGGTTGTCAATCAAGCATTCGCTGATTCACTCACATTGGTTAGATCTCATGATGAGAGAAAATTAAAGAAAGAAATTTATGCGAATACTCCACATGTTGAGAGAAAAATCTCTTCCCCTAGTACTGACGATATGCAAACTTTAGTTGAAGGTGGGAAATTATCTCTACAAAAAGGTGAAGAAATTTTAGACGATGTTTCAGAACCAATGAAGGAAAGACCAGAAAGTCCTGGTGGTACTGGCGATCCTGTGTTATTCGACGAAGATTAATTCAATTTCAAAAACCAGTATTAATCTGATATTTCAGATATTATTTCTCTAAGTTTCATTCGAAGTCCGCTCTCATCCTCTTGGTTTTCTGTAACTGTTCCTGTGACAATCCATTTGGCTCCTGCTCCCTTAGCAGCTGCTGCTTGATTGGCATTTCGTATGCCACCACCAACAATCATACACAAATTCGAAATTTTTGCGGCATGAATNAGATCGGTGTGGACTGGTTTTTGTGCTCCGCTTCCGGCTTCAAGATAAATGAGTTTCATACCATACATTGATGCAGTCAAAGCATATTGTTTTACAATTTCAATGTCGGTTTGTTCAATGAGTTTTNCTTCNCCAACCTCTCCAACCTTTCCNCCNGGNGAACATACNAAGTATGCGGTTGGTAATGTCTGAATACCNTATTGATGTAAAACTGGAGCACCTTTCATTTGCTCACCAACCAACCACTTTCTNGATTGNCTATTCATGAGCATCATGAAAGTAATTGCATCTGCAGCAGGTGATAAAGCGTGTGAACCACCAGGAAACAAAACAACTGGTACTTGCCAAAAACTTTCATCCATTTCTGGATTCTGACTGCAGGCAAAAACTCTTAATTCAAGTGCTTCTTGAATTGAAAGGCATGTTTGGTGAACAATTTCATTCGGAGTATTTGTTGAACCACCAACAAAAATCATCCTAGTTCCTTCTTCAACAGCAATGATACACCTTTGAGCAGCTTTTTCTGGAGATTGATTTGCTGGATCAATAAGTAAGATATGTCTTGAAGTGTATGTTTCGTCTAAAATATAATCTAGTAAATCTTGTTCTGGAAGCATATAATCACTTATTCTGTATATATTCAGTTGCCATGCGTTTACCTTTCTCAATAGAGTTGGTAGCTGAAATCATTTTTATGTTTTTATGATGTTCTCCTTGCATGACTTCAATCCAGCCTTTCGTAGGTTCTTTCATTGGATGATTTGCCCAACACTCAGCTAAACCATCATATCTTTCTATGCAAAAACTAGTTGCATTGATTGAATTTAATTTAAGGTCATGTGGGAGGTCATCAATGAGAGATAATCCTCCATACCAAGTACAGTACTCATCATTCTGTTTTGATGACATCGGCCATCCTGGATAATGAGATTTATATCCTGTACAATCAATGACTTCTGGTGAATTATTTTGATAACGAGTTTTGAGAATAATCTGTCCATTATTTGATGTAAATTTTGTTGCATATGCTCGCTCTAGCCATTCTCTGCGAACTGAGAAACCTATACTTGTTTCAAAAGATTTTGACAATTTCATAATATCTTCTTCCAGTGGTGCAGTAAGCCATCCCGGTGATCGGATTGGATTTCCAATTTCCTGCCTTTCTTCAATGATTTTTACTGAATATCCATAATTTTGAAGAGTTAATCCACAACTTAATCCTTTAAGTCCTGCCCCAATTACACTTATCATGAATAATCATCCTTTATCGATAAAGCATAAACTGGGCATGATGGAATACAGTGCAAGCAATGAGAACAATTTGGTTCATCTACCACAGCAAGTCGATCAATCAATTCTAATACATTAATTGGACAAAGAGCAATGCATGCACCACATCCATAGCATAAGGATTCATCAACGAAAAATATGGCATTTGGTTGTCTTGGCACTGGCTTTTCCAGTGGATACGAATAGATGTTTGCTTCGGTCATATTCCAGTGGAAATATGTGCATTAGTAAAAAAAAAAAAAGATGCATCCACAAATAGACCCCTTCATTTCTACTCGAAATAAATTTTAAGATAAGAGAAAAAATATTCTTACTTTTATTATTGATAATAGCAATTAATTGTCTTTCTAACTGTGGGTTTATAGTATATGTGACCAATAATTTTTCATCAAATATTTCTTAAATATTCCAATGGAAAGAAAGGGGTGTAGCACAATCATTGAAAAACAAAACCGTATGGAGAAGACATGGTCATGTATGCACCTGGAATGTTAAAAAATAGAGATTATAACTTTCCAGAGAAAGGATTACGTTATCATTTTCTTGGGGGAGGAAACGAAGTAGGTAATGTCGGATGTCTTTTAGATGATGATAAGGAAAACCGATTACTGTTAGATTATGGAATAGCTCCAACGGATCCACCAAAATATCCCTTACCTTCACCTTCAGTCAAACACAGTATCATTACACATTCTCATATTGATCATCTTGGAATGGCGCCTTGGTTATGTGCAAATCATAGGACTAAACTTCATGGCACATCAATTACAGCAAATATATCAGAATTAATGTGGAATGATTGTTACAAAGTAAGTAAAATTGAAGGCTATCCATTACCTTGGGATAAACGTGACATTGATACTTCAATAAATTCTTGGGAAATCCATGATTTTAATCAACCATGGATGCAAAATGATTGGAAGTTAACGTTGCAAAATGCTGGCCATATCCCAGGTGCATCGATGTTAAGTGTAGAAACAGAGCATGGAAAGGTCTTATTCACAGGGGATTTTGATTCAAGAGATTCTATGTTGGTTGAGGGTGCTAAACCGGAAAAAACAGATATTCTCTTTATTGAAGGAACATATGGAGGAAGAAACCATCCTAACCAAGAAGAAGAAAGACGTAGGTTTTGTGAGGAAATAGTTCGAGTTTCAGATAGAGGCGGAACCGTACTTATTCCGGCTTTTGCAAATGGAAGAACACAAGATATTGTTATGATGTTGCATAAATATCTNCCAGAGNTNAATGTNCATGTTGATGGTATGGGGAAGCGTATTGCAAAAATTTACATGGATCATCCTGATGTTTTGAAAGAGCCAAATTTGTTAAAATCTTCATGGAGATGGTCAAAACAAGTTTCATCAAAATCAGATCGAAAAAAAGCACTGGATGCAGATTGTATTGTTTCGACATCAGGAATGCTTGATGGAGGTCCTTCAATTTGGTATTTGAACCGGCTTAAAGAAGACCGTCGAAATGCGATATTTTTTACAGGTTATCAGGCCAAAGGTTCTGGTGGAAGAAGTTTGCTTGAGACAGGTAAGGTACCTATTTGGAAACAAAAAGTACCTATTGATTTAGATGTGAAACAATTTTCATTTTCTACCCATGCGGGTCATGATGAAATCGTTCAATTCTCATCAGATTGTGATGCTGAAAAAATTGTCATTTATCATTCAGATCCAAATCATTCCAGACCACCATTAGTGGAATCACTCTCGATGAATGGCCATCAAGTCGACACTCCAGAAAATGGTAAATTTGGTAATTTATTTAATTGAGCCAAGTATTGAATACTTCTACCTTTACCCACACCTGTTAGCATGGCACGCAAACCTCCTGTGAAGAAAGGCAAGAAAAAGAGAAAACGCAAAATGCGTTTGAAATTAAAAAGTTCGAAAATTCAAGAAACAGATTCCTACTCTGAATCCTTAGGTTGGTCCACTGAAGTGGGTCGAACCCTCACCGACCAAAATACACCCAAATCCAGCGAACCAGAAACAATCAAACATCAATGTAAAATGTGTGGATCAATGATGGTTACCCGCAAACCAAAATCATCGAAATATACGATTACATGTCCACATTGTGAATCTGAAGAACAGTTTGGATGATATGATTCGAGTAACGCTTGTCTGCTTGATTTTATTTGTTCCAGGTTGTATTAACTCTCCAAGTTTAGAGAATGATGATACCTTTATTTTAGCAACAACAACTTCTCTAAGAGATTCTGGATTACTTGACTATATACTTGAAGAATTTTTAATTGAAAGCCAAACGAACTTGAAAATTGTTGCATTTGGGACAGGTGCGGCTCTTAATCTTGGGAAAAAAGGTGATGCTGATGTACTCATTGTTCATGCCCCCGAAAAAGAAAACCAATTCATAGAAGATGGTTTTGGAATTTCAAGAACTACGTTTACTTACAACCATTTTGTACTTGTTGGGCCTCGAAATTTAGATAGTAATTTGAACATCATTGACGCCTTTAACTCACTTGAATCAGAATGCTTTGTATCAAGAGGTGATTTTTCTGGGACTCATGAAAAAGAACAAGCAATTTGGCAAACCACAAATCACACACTCAACGAGGACGAGCGAGGAATATTCCCAGAAATTGAAAATTATTTCTCCGTAGGAAATGGTATGGCTGTGACACTAACAATGGCAAATGAAATGGGATGCTTCACTCTTTCAGATCGGGCTACTTATCTTCATTTGAAACCTAAACTCGACCTTAAAATGACAGAATTTACTGACGAGATTCTCATGAACCCATACAGCATCATTCAACTTAGTACAAGTAAAGAACAACAATCGATAGCCATTGAATTAGAGACTTATCTTACTTCTAATCTTGTTATGAATAAAATTGAAAATTTTACCATAAATGGTGAACAATCCTTCTTTGTAGCGTAAGTTTTGCATCAAAAAGCATATTTCATGTCTTCGCAGAAGCGTTACTATGCAACTCCAAGAGGCTGCCCAAATAGGAGAGGCAGTCAGTGGAATTGCCATTCTTTTCACACTTTTGTTTAGTTTACGACAAGTAAAATTCTGGAATGAAAATCGCCGATATGAAATTGGACGCGATTTAGCGAATTTCATGAATACTCCACTTATTCATCGTGGTTTTGCAGTTACTACTTTGAAACTCTCAGAAGAACTAACTTTTGAAGGATTAAATGCACTATCAAGAGAAGAGAAGGATGCGATGAATGCTACGATGATTGGATTCAACAACATCGGTTTACTTGCAAAATATGGCCACCTTTCAAATGACTTAGTGGAGGCTTTTTGTGGCTATTACATCAGAATTTTCGGATCACGCTGGCGTAGGGCTGTGGAAATTCATGCTAAAGCTATGATGCAACAACCCGAATCAATTCGGATGGTTTGGGGAGGCCTGTATTGGCTTATGGACACCCTTGAAGAAGCACCAAATAGTGAAAATACCAATGAGCTTGCCACATAAATAAAATAATCACATCTACATTCAATTTTTTTCTTAACCCATTATTTTATTCACAATTCTAAGATAAGACTGAATACTCAATATATTTGGAAAATGTTATGCACAAAGAAAAATCACTAATTATTGTTCTTATTTTTCTCATATCTATTTTTTCCCACTCTGTAAGTAATTATACAAAATTACATGATTCAAATAATGATTCAACATCTCATACAAGCAATAATACTCAAAACAATTTAATCGGCTATCAAGAAGGTTCAATTTATTCACCACAAACTGCGATTTTTGGAGGTGGATCATCCTGTCAGATAATCGAAGCCGAGGTTTGGTGCCAAAAGGTTGGCGACACATCTCAAGATTACTGGTCTGGAAGAATGGTTGGAAATTATTCTTTAAGTGATAATTGGCCTGACAAATATCACCCTTTATCTCCACAAGCCCCCTTAGATGATTTAAATCAATCTTATAATATCGATTTTCTTCCCGAAAATAAGATACCGAACAATATTTTCTTCTCACCATCCCAATATAATGATAATTCAATTTGTGTAGTCTTTACTGATGGTTCGTTAACATGTTGGCAACAAAATGGAAACTGGATAACAGAAGCTCAACAAGATTTAGATAATTATTCATTTCCAACACTCTCATTACCCAATTCACAAAAAATATCAACATTATCAATAGGAGGATATAGTGCCAATGAATTCGCTTGTGCAGTTACAGATGCTGATTCAAATAATGTTTATTGTTTCACAATATGGGATCATAATGGTAATTTTTTTGATGGAAATCAATATGGGGAATTAGGACTTGGATTTGTAAATAATTCAGGTGAAATAAATTCAACACTTACAAATCATACATTTTCTGCTGTAGATTTAGGTGGGCGTAAAGCCACTTCAATATCAGCAGGACTAAGACATGTTTGTGCAGTCACTGAAGCCACTTTAATCAGAAATTATGTAGGTCCAAGTGGGCAACCTGGAGAAAATGGTAAGGATGTTGAAGTCATGTGCTGGGGGGATAATACACAAGGGCAGTTAGGAAATGGTACAAGAAGCCCACAAAGCTTTGACTATAGTTATTCAACCGGCGATCCAGATTTTTATTCTCCAAATCCAATTCCAATAACTTCATCATTCCTTTCTGGAGGGTTACACACCCCAATTGCTGTTGAGGTGATTGAATTCATGTCTTGTGCCCTTTTGTTAAATGGAGATGTGTCATGTTGGGGTGGTGATACAAACACAAGTTCAACCCTAGATTATGCAGTATACCAAGTTACTCTCAATAACCCATTTACCAACATACATGGTAATCAGACAATCGGGTTGTATGTAGGAACTACAGATGTTTGTGTTTTATCTTCCAATGGATTTGTTAATTGTTGGAAAAGAGAAATAGATTGGTCAGGATATGATGGCAAGGCGTGGGGTAGTATGAACGCCACCCATTCGCTAATGGTTAATCTTAATGTAAGTGGTGTTAAACCAATCAGTATCCAGGAAAACGGACGCACATGGGGTAATTATGCAACCACATCGGGCTCTATTTGTTCAATTATGAGTAATGGAAGTTATTCTTGTTTTGAACGTCCTTCTTTGAGTGGAGGCACGTTGTATGAGGGTCCTTTTGCTTATTTATTGGACGCCAATGGAACGGTGGAAAATAGAAGATTAATTGCGAATAAGTCAGTTGTATTTTCTAATTTAGATGGAGATAACGATAATACTCAAGATTCAGTCGATTTTTGTCCTTCAGTAATAGCTTCTGTATATGGTTGTCATGATTATGATTCAGATGGGATTCCAAATCCAATAGATGTTTTTCCTTTGAATTCAACAGAATGGATTGATACAGATGGTGACGGTATTGGAGATAATACAGATACAGATGATGATAATGATGGGATGCCAGATCTATATGAATTACAATCTGGTTATGATCCACTAAATCCAAACATGACACCACCGGATTTCGATGGTGATGGAATACCTGATTTTGTTGATATAGATGATGACAATGATGGACTTATTGATACATTAGAAGGGTATGCTTGGACAGATTCTGACAATGATGGAATGCCAAACCAAAGAGATACTGATTCAGATAATGATGGTATACTTGATGGAGTTGATACTTGCCATTCTAATTATGGACAAGGGTGGATAAGTAATCCCACTAATGATTATGATTCAGATGGTTGTGATGATTCTGAATGGGATAAAGATGATGATAACGATGGAATTTGTGATGTTGACGGCCCCTCTAATTATGGCTCTTATCTTCCAACACCCTCTTCATGTCTAAAATCGAGACAAAGCTGGAACAATACAGCTCCAGACCCATCAGGCATATTTGTAGACGAATGTGTAACTGGTGAATTGGGTTGGATTAGTAATATCACTACTGATTATGATGCAGATGGGTGTAAAGATTCCAGTGAAGATACAAATGACGATAATGACCCCTATGAAGATGTGAATGACAATTGTTCATTGGGAGAGATTGGTTGGTCTTTTGATCCCAATTTTTTTGGTGGCGCTTATTCAAATGATTATGATTCTGATGGCTGTCATGATGGTTATGAAGATGAAGATTGGGACAATGATGGAAGTAGTAATTCCTATGAAAATATATATGGTACAGATAGTCGTAATGCTTCTGATTTCCCTTCAGATATAGATGGAGATGGTATTCCTGATGCATATGATGGGGACACAGATGGCGACGGATATTATGATGGGGATGATGCGTTTCCTCGAGATGAAAATGAGTGGTTTGATACTGATGGTGATGGTACTGGTAATAACGCAGATTTGGATGATGATGATGATGGTATTCTAGATTTGGATGATGCGTTTCCTACTGACGCTTCACAGTGGAACGACACAGATAATGATGGCTTCGGCGATAATCCCGCACCGGCAAAAAATCCAGACTCCTGCCTCTTAGTATTTGGACCTTCAACACAAGACAGGTTTGGCTGCCCAGATAGTGATGGAGACGGTTGGTCGGATCCAGATGATGTTTGGACGGTTGCAGATGGAGCAGATGCATTTGTAGATAATGCGGCCGAATGGAGAGATGGTGATATTGATGGGATTGGAGATAACTCAGATAATTGTCCTGATGCCTTTAATCCCAACCAATTAGATTCAGATTACTGGATAGGACATCCATCATATAGGGATGGAAAAGGCGATGCATGCGATGATGATGATGACAACGATGGCGTTCTTGATTCAGATGATGATTTCAAATTTGATCAGTGTGCCCATTTAGATACAGATTCAGATGGAATGCCAGATTTCATAGTTTCAGAGTGTATTCCAACAGGTTCATCTTGGACAGTGACGGATTTGATTGTTGATAATGATGATGATAATGATGGCATCTCAGACATTGTTGAAGAAGGTGGATTATTCACGAATGAAAATTGTGATTGGCAGTGGTATGCTGAAGGAGTAATTGATGAACATAGCTGGAACAGCGTTACCTGGACTGATACATCAGATACTCAATTTAGATATAGGCAGCCAGTTACATATAAGCCAGAGTATTTAGCTCCGGGTTCTCAATGGGGCCCCCGATCCATTACAACATGTGACTTTTCATACGATGCATTCAATGATAGTGATGGGGACAAAATAACCCTCGGAAATTACTTTACAGAAGGTGATCCTGGGCAATGGAATCAATTTGGAGATGCTGATGAATGCGTAGAGGGCCATGATGTGATGCTTGAAAGTATGTACAGAATGAGCCCAGAGGGATATGCAGATAGATGGAATCGCATGCATAGATATTGTAGCAACCCACTCGATCCAAAGTCAAATGACACAGATGGTGATGGAATCTCTGATTGGGATGAAATTCATCAGATACGGAGATGTACCCCTCAAGAACATTTGATCACCTTCAAGATGGTTCGCTGGGGTGATGAATACATTCCTGAAAGAGGTTCTATCTGCCATACAAACCCATTGGTTGTAGATACTGATGGTGATGGTTTTGATGATTTAGATGATGCGTTCCCAACCGATCCATCACAGTGGTTAGATTCCGATGGAGATGGGTTTGGTGATAATCCAGTGGGATATAGGCCAGACTCATGTATCGAAATTTATGGCAATTCTACAACTGATAGGTGGGGGTGTCTAGATCTAGATGGCGATGGATATTCCAATGCAGATGAGAATGCTACTGCACATCCAAATGGAACTGCTGACGCTTTCCCCTTTGATCCAACTGAATGGGAGGATTCTGATGAGGATGGATTCGGGGATCGACAGGATATTTGGCCCAATGACAACCTTCGTTGGTATGATACGGATTCAGATGGCATCGATGACAACTCTGACGTTTGTCTTGACGAGGCTGGGTCATCCACAATCGATCGGACTGGTTGTCCCGACCGTGACGGTGACGGTGTTAGTGATCTATATGATAGCGAACCCGATGATGCTGACGTCACGTTCACCTCTGAATTCGTCAAATATACACTAGCAGAAAAGAACGATTTCTATACTATATCACCAAATCATTGTCAAGACTATGGTGCTTCAGAAACTGCTGTAGATCAAAATGGTGACTTCTTAGTCGCAGTGTATTACGAATATGATATTTATACCATGAAACTCGTAATCGAACGATACGACCGTACCACAAAAACCTGGGACAGGTTGGAATTTTCCTCCTCATCTCATTACCACAAATGCACTTACAATCCAAACCATCCAGAAGTCGTGGTAGATGATGAGGGTCATGTTCATCTCTTGGAATTAGATCGCTTCGATCTCAAATATCACCAATGGGATGGTGAAACCCACACCTCCCACCAGTTTAGCCAAATCACCTTTGATGCTGCCATGGCAGTCGACAAAGGTCATATTCACATCACGAGGACCATTGAAGAGGGGTTGAATTATGAGTATTCGAATGATAATGGTAATACTTGGTCAAGCGCATTGGTGAAGGAAGACGATATCGTTGGGTCGGCCGTGGCTGCTTCAGGCTCAGCAGGATATTTCGTCTATTCGAAGGCCAATCCTGAGGAGTATTGCGCCGAAAGAGGACCACCTATTATCCATACGTATGAATACTATGATGTCGAAATCGAAGAAAGGGTGACCGTTGAACAAATCAATGGCTATGAATGCAATAGATGGGCAATGAGGGCAGGCGAAGGTGACGGGATTTACTTCATGACTCGATCAGACTCCGGGTTCTCGACTGAAGAGGCAGTGACGGATTCGACACAGAATCATGTATTCAAGAACCCGAAGATTGTCTTCGATAAGGAAGATTCAAATGTATTCATTCTTGCTGGTGGGGCGAGAATCACCAAAAAATCAGGTCAACTTGGGCTAGGGGACACTATCTATTTCCATCCCGATGGATTGTATGGATTCGTAAAACTCGCTTGTATCGGATCCTGTGATGAAGGCTGGTATTCAATGAAAATCGCAGGGGGCCATGCTGGAGCGTCGTATGATCTTGATATAACTGACGAAGGTGTACCTCACGCTGTATTCAAGAGCACTCGCACGACAGCAAGATATGTTTACCTCGTTAGTGACATATACAATCCCAACCCAAATGTTGATGTAGAATTGGAATGGGTACCCGAACATCTCACAGGCGACATCGGAAGTGGCATCGGCCTTGCACTCTATGACCGAAGCCCGATCTTCATTCATACATCCGGGAACCAACTCGTCCTTACCTCATGGGATGATGATAGCGACGGTCTAGGAAATTGGGAAGATTATTGCCCATATGCATTCGGCTTAAGTACCGATGAAAAACAAGGGTGTCCAGATGCAGATGGTGATGGAAAGACAAACCAGGTTGAGGGAACAGAAGACGAAGATGATAGTGGAGGCTTTGGGCTCCCTTCATTGAGTTTTGCAGGCACTCTTTGGATGATTGTTGGAGTAGCAATACTCCTTCAACGAAAGAATAGTGATGAAGATTAACCCATCCAATTTCCGTCAACTAATGAGGAAATTTTTGGATGTTGTTCATCAACAAGTGTACCATCAAACATAATGAATATTTTATCACTTATACGCTTGGCTTGTATTGGATTATGTGTCGCCAATATAACACTTCCACCACGTTTCGTATGCTCTGAGATGAAAGATTCCATTTGTAATACATTAGGACCGTCCAGATTGGATGTAAATTCATCCAATATCATAAGATTGGCATTTGAAGCAAAACATCTTGCAACATTGAGTCGTTGTAATTCTCCGCCAGAAAGTGTTCTAGGATCCCGATCACCAAATTCCAATAATCCAACTTCATTTAACCACCAATTCTTCTCTTCAAAGGTTAGATTTTTTTCGATCAAATTATTTCTAACATTACCTCGTAGATAGACTGGCTTTTGTGGTACAATCATATTTTTCTCGTTTAGGATTACGTCACCATCGGCTTTGTTTATCCCACTAATTATTTTCAATAAACTCGTCTTACCAGAACCAGATCCTCCCAAGATTACAACACATTCTCCCTGATTTATTTCTAATGAAATATTCGTAAGGATTTCATTCCCACCGATTGAATAACTCACGTTGTTGAGCCTTGTTTTCCCATCGAGTAACATTTCCATCTCCGGCTCATTATATTCAGTATTTTTATTGTAAAATCTATGAAACCAATTTTCTTCAAATAAAAGAATAATGATTGAAACAATCATCGCCAATGTAAGCAACATAAATCCAAACATCAATGCCTCAGTTAACCTCCCTTGCTGGGTTTCAAGAACGATACTCGTGGTTAGTGTCCGCGTAAATCCTTTGATATTACCACCCACTATCATTACAGCCCCTACTTCTGCAATCGCCCGACCAAAGGCGAGCATGATGGCTGCACCAATCTGATTTTTTGCTTCAAACACCATCAACCAGACATATGGTATTTTCACATCAGATAATCGATAAATTTCCATAACTTCATTTGGTATTTCCTCCATACCAGTCCATGAAATTCCCCATACCAAAGGTAAAATCAACAACGCCTGAGCAATAATCATCCCCTGAATTGTAAATAAGAAACCCCAATCACCCAACACCCCATCTTTCGAGAGTGCAAGATACACCACAACACCCACAACAACGGGGGGAAGACCATACATGGCACGTAATATTACATGAAGCATTTTTTTACATACAAATTCATTTTTTGCACACAAAGCGGCTAATGGAAGTCCAACAAATATAGCAAAAATCGTTGCTAGCCCAGAAGTGATTAAGGTGACCCATATCGCTTCCATTTAACCAACGAGCAAACCAAAAAATGTTGAAATTTAATCTTGTTGTGCATCCCAATCCTCAAACCAGAGGTGTTTATGAGACATTCATGCCCTCCCCTCCATATTTCATTGACTTGGAAGAAGCAAGGGAAATTTCCAATCAATTTTTACCAAAAATATCTCAAGAAATTGTTTCATTAGATGAGGCTTCAAATCGAATCCTTTCTGAAGATTTACAATCCCTCGTTGATGATCCTCCATTCGACAATTCTGCAATGGATGGATTTGCTGTTAGGTATGAAGATTCTCACCAAGCACCAACAACACTCAAAATCACTCAATCTATTCAAGCACAAGGACTTACAAACCTTCCAACAATCATGAAAGGAGAGGCTTGCTCAATTACAACCGGATCTCCAATCCCCCAAGGTTCTGATGCCATAATCCCAATTGAAAAATGCCAAATCAATGGAAATGAAGTCACCTTAACCGAACCCTCTAAACCCCATTTCATTCGAAAGCGTGGAGAAAATATAGCAAAAGGGGATGTAGGCTTGTCTGTTGGAGCACGACTTACTCCTTCACGAATAAGCCTCTGTGCAACAATGGGGCATCAAACTTTGAAAGTTGTTAAACCATTAACAATAGCGATTATTTCAACAGGGAACGAACTCAAATCGCCAGGAGAATCTTTAGAATTTGGAGAGATATACGAATCCAATTCTTTCGGTCTTGCGAGTTTAGTCAAACTCTCTGGCCATATTCCAAAGCGCTACGAATCGGTGATGGATTCCATGGATTCTCTTCGTAATGTTCTCAATGATGCAAGCCAGTCTTGTGATGTGATTTTAACATCAGGTGGCGTTTCCATGGGTGAGTATGATTTTGTTAGAAAAATAATGGAAGAAGAAGGCGAAATTAAATTCTGGAGAGTGAAATTAAGGCCAGGCTCACCCCCGTTATTTGGATTGTGGAATAACATACCACTATTCGGCTTACCAGGAAACCCAGTAAGCAGTCATGTTGTTTTTTTGATGTTGACCAAACCCTGGCTCATGAAAGCAACAGGTGCTGATGGACCAATTCCTCAAATTATTCGTGCAAAACTCATGGATTCACTCAAATCCACAAAAGATTGTCTTACTTTACGCCGTTTAGAAATTAAGTTTACCCAGGACGGTGTCTTGGCCTATCAACCCCGCCACCAAGGTTCTGGAAATATCGAAAGTTTAGCGAGTGCCGACGCGCTTTCGTTACTAAAACCAAATCAATCAGGTGAAATTGGTGAAGAGATTGAAGTTATGCTGGTTTGAGGACTTTTCATGAAATACGATGTAAAAACTTCAATTCTTTTACTCGATTTCCTTCAAGAGATCTACCCCTCATCTTCGAAGAGAAGACTCAGGAAAATGCTCACCGATGGGCGTATTTCAATAGATGAAATCCCCGAATTTCGAGCAAAAGCTTTGCTAGAACCTGGACAAACACTCAAAATCCATCCTAAAAAACCCCAAACCCAAAGCAATCTAAATCATCAAAGAAAAAAGCCGATGAAAGAATTAATTTTCATAGATGAGTCAATTCTTGTTGTAAACAAACCACAGGGACTTCTTTCAGTAGCAACCGATCGCCTGGAAACCAATACAATGCATACAAGATGCGTCAATTTTGTTAAAGAAGAGAGTGAAAAAAACTGGGCTTACATCGTCCACCGTCTTGATAAACCAACTTCTGGTTTGATGGTATTTGCAAGAAATCCAGATGATAAAAAGTATTTACAAAATCAATTTGCTAATCAAAACGTACATCGGACCTACCATGCTGTCGTTCAAGGTGTCCCAAAAGACAACAATGGGATGATTGAACAACACATACGTGAAGGGAAAAATACGCGAATGCAAATAACAACCCCTTCTCATAGAGATGCAAAAAAAGCCATTACTCATTGGTCAAAAATTACACACTCAAGCACACACTCCCTTCTTGAAATTTACATACAAACCGGAAAAAGACACCAAATCCGTTTAGCTTTAAATTCGATTAACCATCCAATTATAGGAGATCAAACATACAATTCATCTCCATCAGATACATCGCGCCTCTATCTCCATGCATCAGCGCTTGAATTTCAACACCCAGTAACCGATGAACCAATGCGTTTTGAATCTCCTCACCCGTTTACTTCTGGCGTATTCGCAGGCCTCAATAAGGACTAACAATTGGATGGATTATGGCCTCTTCAAAAAAAGAGTGGATAGAGGTCAAAGGTGCGAGGACCCACAACTTGCAAAATATTGATGTGAAAATTCCAAGAGGAGAATTCGTCGTTATCTCTGGTGTATCGGGCTCTGGTAAATCTTCTCTTGCATTCGATACCCTCTATGCAGAAGGTCAGAGAAGATATGTTGAAAGTTTGAGTAGTTATGCAAGACAGTTTATCGGACAGATAAAAAAAGCCGACTGCGATGGAATCGAGGGCCTATCTCCCGCTATTAGCATAGACCAAAAGCAAGGAAGCCATAATCCACGATCTACTGTTGCCACCGTAACAGAAATCATGGATTACTTACGTTTGCTGTGGGCGAGAGTGGGTGTTCCCCATTGCCCAGTTTGTGGAATAGAAGTGGCACGGAGAACCGTGCAAGAAATTGTTGATGACATTCTTTGGCAATTAGAAGGACATGCAGTTGCTGTTTGGAGCCCAGTTGTCCGTTCAAAAAAAGGTACACACGCAGATTTATTTCGTTATTTAGTTGAACAAGGGTGGCTTGTGGGTAAGGTTAACGGACATGAAACCGATTTTGAATCACCACCATCTCTGGATAAAAATTTCCGACACGATATTGAGGTACGAATTGACCGAATTAAGTGCAATAAAAAGAATCGACAACGCCTCACAGAAGCCGTTGAATCATCACTTAAATTAGGAAGCGGTATGCTCTCAGTAGAAAGTTTGGATATTTCAAAACCAGATGAAATTAGAGAGGGTACGTTGGAAATAGGCTCTATAAAAGCATGGTCTGAAGAATTTGCATGTCCAGACCATGGAGCTTTCATGCCTGAATTGAGCCCGAGAGTTTTTTCATTTAATTCTCCATTAGGAGCGTGTCCTGACTGTCAAGGATTGGGTGTTCAACGAACCTTTGATGTGGATTTGGTTGTTGATGGAAACCTATCGGTATCAAATGGTTGTGTCATTCCTTGGAGGCGTAGTATGTCTCCACATTGGTATCGAAAACTCATGGAACAAACTTGCGAACATTATGGTATCCCAACCAACATACCATTTAGTGAATTATCAGAAGACGATCAGGACATTCTCTGTTATGGTTCTGGTTCTACAATTATTCATTACGAGTTTTCATCAGACTCAGGCTCCCAGTACAAATTTAGTCGCCCATGGGAGGGAATTATTGAACGATTAAAACGAACTTATACAGAAACAACCTCGAACAGAACACGCTCAAAATTACTAGCTTGTATGGTTGATGAGGATTGTCCAACTTGTCATGGAGAAAAATTGAATGCTGCTGCCAGAGCAGTTACAGTAGGGGACATACGCCTTCCTGAATTTAATCAAGCAAGTGTTCATGAAGCCAAAACAATGCTTCAATCATGGCATGAAAAATTAGATGAAAAGTCGAAATACATTGGACACGAAATTATCAAAGAGGTTGAGAGCCGCTTATTTTTTCTTGACGACGTGGGTCTTGACTACCTCACATTAGACCGAAAAGCGAATACACTTTCTGGAGGGGAATCGCAACGTATTCGCCTTGCAACACAAATTGGTAGCCGATTAACTGGGGTGATGTATGTCCTCGATGAACCATCGATAGGACTCCATCAACGTGATAACCAACGACTCATCTCAACATTACGCGCTCTTTCTGATTTAGGAAATACACTGATAGTTGTCGAACACGATGAAGAAACCATTCGTCAAGCAGATTGGATATGCGATATGGGGCCCGGTGCCGGCTTGCATGGCGGAGAAGTGGTTTTTAATGGTAAACCTGAACAAATTACAAGATCGAAAAATTCAGTTACGGGCGCTTATCTATCAGGAAAAAGAAAAATCCAGTCTAAACAAGAGCCAAACTTACCAGGCGATAAATGGGTAACAGTCTTGGATGCTTCACATAATAATCTCAAAAATATCGACGCATCGATACCATTGGGTTGTTTCACAACCATCACCGGAGTATCAGGCTCAGGAAAGTCATCATTAATTTCAGGCATTCTCGCGCCAACACTTCAACGAAAAGTAGCTGGAATGGAAACTCAACCTGGAAAACACAAATCGATTTCAGGAGTAGAAAATGTAGACAAAGTCATTGTTATTGACCAATCACCAATAGGCCGAACTCCTCGTTCAAATCCTGCTACATACACCAAGGTTTTTGATGAAATAAGGAAATTATTTGCGGAAACTAAACTCTCAAAAGAACGAGGATATACACCTGGCCATTTTTCTTTTAATGTAAAAGGAGGTCGCTGCGAGGCGTGTTCTGGTGGAGGCTCCATTAAACTTGAAATGAATTTCTTACCAGATGTGTGGGTAAATTGTGATATTTGTCACGGCAAAAGATACACTCGCGAAACACTAGAAGTAACTTGGAAAGGGCGCAATATCCACGATGTATTACAAATGCCAGTATCAGAGGCGGTAGTGGTATTTGCAAACCACCGAAAAATTCACCGAATATTGTCAACTCTCAATGATGTAGGCCTTGGGTATATCCAACTAGGACAACCCGCTACAACACTTTCTGGTGGGGAAGCGCAACGAGTAAAACTTGCAAGTGAATTAAGGCGCCCTCCACATAAACATACATTCTACATCCTCGATGAGCCAACTACTGGGCTTTCTTTTTCTGATGTTCAACAACTCATTGATGTTTTGATTCGATTAAGGAGTTTAGGGCACACTGTTGTTGTTATCGAGCACCATCTCGACGTGATCAAATGCAGTGATTACATCATCGATTTGGGCCCAGAAGGTGGCGATAGAGGTGGAATGATCATCGCTCAAGGTACACCCCAAGAAGTAGCGAAAAACAAGAAAAGTTTCACCGGGCAATATCTTTCTTCACTCTTTAAACATGAGAAAGTCAATTAATAACGATGCCTTTTTTCGGAAAATAGTCTTAAACGATTTTACTATTTTAATCGCAGTATTCATGGACGTGTTTGGATACCCAAGAATCATCAGATGGTGATTTTGCTGCCAGAATCGGTCGTGAGGATTGAAGTTACGCCCAAATCCGGCGAGGATTTGAGGGATGTAAGAGGCCAATTTATACAGAAACAACTTCTTGAAAATAATAATTTACAATTCGAAGAGGTACGGTCGATTGTTGGATATCTCGTTCTTTCAGACATCGCTGCAGAGGATATAAAATCCCGAGCCGGAGATATATTTGCCGATCCGATTATCGAGGATTTTTGTGTAGATGAGGTGATGATAGGAAAAGAAGAAATATTCTCTAAAACTCCTGATATTGCCATTTCAATTGGATTTAAGCCAGGCGTTACAGACAATCCCGGAAAGGCTGCTTTGGATGGTTTTCAGACAGTATTTCCTAAAGTTTCTAAAGACTCAAAAATATCGACTTACATCACATACCTATTCTATGGCCCAAAACAAGATACAGACACCATTCAGTTATCGAGGGCACTACATAACGACCTAATCGAGAAATCGGTCATCCAAGAAAACAACTTTTCCGAACATGCACTACAATTCCCTCTTCCACCACCACAAGAATTCCAACCCCCAAAATCAATCAATCTCAATAAATCAGATGATGAGTTAATCCAAATTTCCGAACAAGGACTTCTAGCCTTGAATTTGGAAGAGATGAAAACGATTCAAGCCCATTATCAAGACCACGAAATACAATCAATTAGAATACAGCACAACATTTCTCCTGATGCACCAACAGATGTCGAACTTGAGTGCCTTGCTCAAACATGGAGCGAACATTGTAAGCACAAAATATTCGCAGCTAAAATTCATCATTTAGACCAAGAAACAGGTGAAAAAATCACCATCGATTCTCTATTCAAAACCCACATCATGCAACCAACTTTAGATATGCAGGAAAATACTGATTGGTTATTATCTGTCTTCCATGATAACTCTGGCGTGATTGCATGGGATGATGATTGGAGTGTTTGTATGAAGGTTGAAACCCACAATTCCCCTTCTGCACTTGACCCATACGGAGGAGCCATGACAGGCATTGTAGGGGTCAACCGCGACATCCTTGGAACGGGATTGGGGGCTCGGCCGATTGCGAATACGGATGTGTTTTGTTTTGGTCCACCAGATTGGGATAAACCCCTTCCTGAGAACTTATTCCACCCCTCAAGAGTCCTTCGCGGCGTCCATGCCGGCGTTCGTGTCGGAGGTAATGAGTCTGGGATTCCTACAGTCAATGGCGCTATAGTTTTCGATTCACGATTTGTAGGAAAGCCATTGGTATATTGCGGCACGGTGGGCCTAATGCCAAGAACACTCCCTGATGGACGCCCATCTCATGTAAAAACTCCGACAACGGGCGACTTGGTTTACAAGGTTGGAGGCCGTGTTGGATTTGATGGTATACATGGTGCAACTTTTTCATCACTTGAATTAACGGAGGAATCACCTTCAAGTGCGGTACAAATCGGAGATCCAATAACACAAAAGAAATTACTTGACATGGTTCTTGAGGCAAGAGATTCTGGATTGATTTCCTGTATTACTGATAATGGAGCAGGCGGCCTTTCTTCTTCGATTGGAGAAATGGCAGAATACACGAATGGATGCCACATTAATCTCGACAAAGTTCCACTTAAACAACCTGGACTATCTGCATGGGAAATTTTGGTATCTGAATCTCAAGAGAGAATGACAATTTCAGTAAGACCAGAACATGCAGCATCCTTTGAAGCACTAGCGGAACTGCATGAAGTAGAGGTTTCACATGTGGCAGACTTCACAGAAGACGGCATCTTTCACGTGACGCACATGGGAAAGACAGTAGCCTATCTCCCCCTTTCCTTTTTGCATAATGGCGTTCCACAACTCCAATTAGAATCAGAATGGCGCAAACCAGAACATGAACCATTTAACCCACCTCACGACGTCGATCATTCTTCTTTACTATTAGAGATGCTAAGAAGACCAAATATTGCCTCAAAAGAATCCTTGGTTAGACAATATGACCATGAAGTCATTGCTCAAACAGCGATTAAACCATTTGTAGGCCCAAATAGAGATGGTCCCGGAGATGCAGCAGTTATTGCACCCATCCATGGTAATTCAAAGGGATTGGTGATTTCTTGTGGTTTATCTCCACGGTATTCAGATATCGATGCTGGGGCCATGGCGGTGGCAGCAGTTGATGAGGCGGTCAGAAATGCTGTGTGTGTGGGAGTTGATTTACAAAAAATAGCAGGATTGGACAACTTTTGCTGGCCAGACCCCATTCAAAGTCAGAAAACACCAGATGGCCGCTTCAAACTTGCACAATTAGTTCGGGCAAATCAGGAATTGGAGAGAATGTGCCGTGCTTACCATCTTCCATGCGTATCAGGTAAAGACTCAATGAAAAACGATTACGGAAAAGGAGAAGAAAAAATATCGATACCCCCAACACTATTGTTTTCCTTATTCGGAAATCACCCCGATGTAAGAATGGCTGCGACTTCAGATCTCAAACATGAAGGAGAACGGCTTTACCTCTTTGGCCATTCATCCCAAGAATTGGGTGCAAGCGAAGTAGCATTTCATTTGTTTGAGAAAGGAGAAGTTTCAGGCATAGGAGGGCACGTCCCACGTTTAGAAAATGCAACCGAGAAATTTGAGCAATATCAAAAACTCTCTCAAGCCATTCAAAAAGGGTTGGTAAGAACTGCTCATGACTGTTCAGAAGGTGGACTCGGAGTGGCAATCGCAGAGATGTGTATTGCTGGAAGACGAGGTGCTGTTATTGATTTGGATGGATTAGGCGATGGAGATACGTGGGGGCGACTTTGGGGCGAATCCTTAGGAAGAATTGTCATTGGCGTTTCACCACATCAGGAAAACGAACTCATGGATTTCTTAGAAGGCTGTGACATCCATCTTCTGGGAATAGTCAGAGGTGATAATCTCGAAGTCATCGATGGTATTGACGACTTACTCGATTGTAGCGTTTCACAATTAACTGAAGCATGGCAGGGCACTTTTGGAGGAGGTGAAATGTTTGAGTGAAGTTCAAGTTGCAGTATTGTATGGTTTTGGAATCAATTGTGATCGAGAAACAGCGGCTGTTTTTGAGTTAGTTGGAGCGAAATCCACAAGAGTACATCTCAACGAATTTATCTCAAAATCTTTGGATATTCATCAATTTGATATTTTGGCTATACCAGGTGGATTTTCATTTGGTGATCATTTAGGAAGTGGGAGGTTGCTAGGCAATCGATTACGATTTGCCTTAAGAGAGGAACTACAAAAATTCGTTCAGGATGGTAAACCAATTATTGGGATTTGTAATGGATTTCAAGTATTGGTCAAAACAGGATTGTTACCAGGTCCACTTGAAGGAGAAATCAAACCGGACTTTGTCCAAAGGGCATCCTTAACACTGAATAATTCAGGACGGTACGAAGATAGGTGGGTAACACTCGAATTTGACCCACAATCTCCCTGTATCTGGACTAAAGACGTGTCTCGTATCTCCTGTCCCGTTCGTCATGGAGAGGGTAAATTTGTAATGCCCGATAAAAAACAACTCGACCAATTATCTGATAATAACATGATTGCCGTTCGCTATGTAGACTCATCTACCCAAATAGGTGAAGGAATAACGGACGAAATACTCCCATTCCCCATCTCACCGAACGGAAGTTCTCGAAATATAGCTGGAATATGTGATAAATCTGGGTTAGTATTTGGCTTGATGCCTCATCCTGAAGCGATTTATGCTCGATGGCTTCATCCTTTATTCGTACAAGGTCAAGCGCCTATAATCGATGAAGTAGATGGTTCTCAAATGGGTGATTGGGAAGGCGAAGGCTTGCAAATATTTCGTAATGCAGTCAATTATAGTTTGGGGAAGTGAAGTGGGAAACACAATCCACGATGGAAGAATTATACATATCGACCAACTTAGAGGCATAGCATTATTGCTCATGATCTTGGTTCATGCAGCGGCAACTTGGAAACCTTCACAATTACACCAAGAACACGTACTTGCAATTTTTGTGGCGAGCCTAGGTGGTTTAGCTGCGCCATTATTCATCTTCATTTTCGGCTGGGGGATTGGGCGTTCCAAAAACACCTCATTTCAAAAGAATATTATCCGTGGTTTAGTATTATTCTTTGCACAATTTCTCGTGAATCTAACTGTACCTCATTTATTCCATCCCTTTTCACCAGGAGTACTTACGTTGATTGCACTCCTCTATTTCTTTGCACCCATCTGGCTATATACAATCAATTTATCATTCAAAAATATACCATTATGGCCAGTTATTTGTTGCATACTTCTTTTCACACCAATGTTCATCACTCTCCCCGATGCTACTTGGTCTCAACGTACAATACCAGAAGGAGTTGTTTCTTGGCTCCATTTAGCCATATTTTCTGGCACATATCCAATTCTACCATGGTTAATTTTTGCCATCATTGGGGGATGTGTTGCTCAAGAAAAAACCTCAAAAATAAATAGAAATTATGTTATTTTATCTGGCCTAATTCTTAGTCTATGCTTCTTTATTTATGCATTACATTTTGGGAAAACTTACGCCCTTCCATCAGGAGAGGCTGTACTGACATTTTTCCCTGCAAACGTACCTTTCTTGATTTCATCATTAACCGGTATTGGTTTGTTATGGGTTCTTGTTCTAAAGATACCAGAATTTACAGGTTTGATTAATCTTGGAAGGTTTACTTTAACCTACTATATTATTCACTTTCTACCATTCAGGTTTTGGCACGATATCGATGAAAAACATACATGGTCGATGCCGGTTAGCTTTTCAGTCATCATCATTTACACGATATTGTTTTGGCCATTATCCCTCTTACATCATCGCGTTGCTCCAAATTATTCACTTGAAGCATGGATGAAACGTCTCTCATCACGCCAATGAACCAGTCTGAACAGACCACAATTTTGCATAGACTCCATTATGATTCAGCAAACTATCATGGGTGCCCTTTTCAACAATCTTTCCATTATCAAGAACAATAATTTCATCAGCATTTCTTATGGTTGACAACCGGTGTGCTACGATAAGAGTCGTACGATCATTGCTTATTTTTTGGATTGAACGTTGCAGCGCAGCTTCCGTTTCATTATCAACAGCCGACGTTGCCTCATCCAAAATAAGAAGAGGTGCATCTTTGATAATAGCGCGAGCAATGGCTAATCTCTGCCTTTGTCCTCCACTCAACCTTTTCCCCCCCTCTCCAATGAGTGTTGACCATCCTTTAGGCAAGGTTTCGATAAATCCGGATATTTCAGCAACCTTTGCTGCTTCTTCCACTTCAACATCACTAGCATCTGGTTTTCCATATAGAATATTTTCTTTTATCGTTGCAGGAAAGAGGGTAACATTCTGTTCAACCAATGCGATTGAAGAACGCAATGATTCTAATTTCCATTCTTTTAATTCCTTCCCACACCATTCAACTTTCCCAGAACCGGGATCACAAAAACGTAACATCATACGCAACAAGGTTGTTTTTCCAGCCCCAGTTGCGCCTACAACACCAACAGTTGAGCCGGGAGAAATTTCAAGATTTAGATTCGAAAATATTGCTTCTCTTCCGGGATAGGAAAATGTACAATCTTCAAACTTGATCGATGATTGAACCACGTCTTGTCTTTTTGGCTTAAAATCCCCATCTTTGAGCGAAATTGGCGTTTCAATGAGGTCCAAAATACGGTTTGAAGAAGCCATTGCTCTTTGATACAAATCGAATGTTTCTCCTAACCTTGTTAACGGCCATAAAAGCCGTTGTGTCATGAATACCAATACAGAGTAAGCACCAACAGCCATCTCTCCATCTAGAGTCATTTTTCCTCCAATTAACAGAGTGGCGGTAAAACCACAGAGAATAGCCATCCGAATCAGTGGAACAAATGCAGCCGAAAGCCGAATGGCTTTTTTGTTTGCATTTCGATATTCATTTGATACTTCCTCAACGCGATTGGCTTCCATTTCTTCAGCTGTAAATGATTGAATCGTGGACATACCTGAAAGATCATTTTCAAGAAGGGCATTAAGTCGTCCCGCATTTGTTCTCACTTCTGCATACCTTGGTTCTAATTTCCTCTGGTATAGGAAAGAACCCCAAATGATAATCGGGATTGGTAAAAAAGCAAAAATAGCAACATTCCACGAAATGACAAAGAAAATAGCCCCAACAATAACAACGGTTGTTGCAACCTGGAGAATGTCATTTGCACCTTTATCTAAAAATCGTTCAAGCTGATTGATATCGTCATTCATGATCGCCAATAAATCGCCCTTTTGACGTTCATCAAACCAACCCATACCTTGTTTTTCCACATGCCGAAAAGCATCCATTCTCATCTCATGTTGAACCGTTTGGGCCAAATTTCGCCACAAAATACCGAACCAGTATTCAAACATTGATTCTAATACCCAAACACCAAAAGTGAGTAATGACAAAATGATTAATTGAATCCAAGGGTCAGTGTAACCCAAATCTCCCAAGAGAGAATCTTCTTTCATTACTACAACATCAACAGCCACCCCAATCAATAGTGGTGGAGCCAAGTCCCAAAATTTGTTCATAATTGAACAAAATGATGCTAATCGTACCGTAGATCGATGACCCTGCATATGTCGAAGTAGACGACGAAATGGGCCCTGCATAACACGACGAAGGGGTTTAAACATTCAACTTTGTCAACGAATTATTTCTTAACATCAATGGTTTGGGCTTGATGTGTCCACCGAAAAGTTGTATTTACAAAGCCTCGAGGCAGGATATGAAACAACATTTTCCGCTGAAGTGATTGAAGTCACTGAATCGGAGGTAATCTTAGACCAGACACTATTCTACCCTCTTGGTGGAGGTCAAAACTGGGACACAGGAAAGTTATCTTCCGATACAGGAACATTGGAAGTTACCGAAGTCAAAGGGCGCGATAAAATATTTCACACAGTCGGTAGTGACCATGGATTAAATCCAGGCGACTTCATTCAAGGTGAAATTGATTGGGAGAGAAGATATGCTCACATGCGAATGCACACTGCACAGCATTTGTTGAGTGGAATTGTTTACGAATCATTCAATGGAGCCCGAACGGTCGGAAACCAAATTCATGCTGATAGATCACGCATTGATTTTCAACCGATAAAATTTGATGATGAAATGATTGAATTAGCATTTAATCTCGCTCAAGAGGCCATAGAGAGCGATCTAGAAGTGACAGAAACGGTCATGACCCGAGAACAAATTAACGCAATCATGCCTCCTGAAAGAACCAATATGGATTTACTACCAAGTTCAGTAAGAGAATTACGAATCATAAAAATAGGTAATAATCGAGATTTATGCCCTTGTGCAGGCACACATGTTCAATCCTTAGGCGAGATAGGAAAACTCGATTTCCTATCTAAAAAGAGTAAAGGAAAGGGTAAACAGAGAATTCAATATACTCTCAACTAGGAGAAATCAAAATCACCAAATGAGGTAAAATAATAACAATTTAATTTTTAAAATACATTTTGAACTATTAATTTATAATTAATCTCCATGAATTAACTCATCAACATTGGTTAATTCTTCTAACCATTCTTCTCTTTGCCTCGCTTTCTCCTTGACAATGGCATCTTCAATCAAATCTCTTACCTTTTCAGCATTTTTTGAAGCCTCATTTTTCGCATCAACTCTTTCCGTAAGTTCGACATCTTCTCCCTTTCTTTCACTTCGATCTACTGGTTGTATTTTTTCACTTGGATTTGTTCGCCCCTTGTCTTGTTCTGTGTGTGGGATAATAACTTTGTTTAATGCTTCAATGTCATCAGAACGATTGCTCAAATCCACAAAACCAGACGATATATCACGTATTGGATTGGATTTCTTTTCTTTGGACTGTTGATGAAACGTTTCCTCAAATTTTTCAGACCTCTTCTCATTTTTAGAATCGACCAAAGCATATGCTAATCGTTGTTGTTCTTCCAGATAAGGCCGGTGTTCTATTTTATGATCATAATGATGAGGCGTTGACATATAGGCTAACATTTCACGAGCAAATTGTGAAAACACATCGTTTTGAGGCGATTTTGAGATTAAATCTCTTACTTCTTGATGCGATGTTATGCACTGTCGACATCTTTGCTGTTCTCCATGATCTGGCGCATCACAACGCAGACAACACCCTTGAAAGCCTAACTCTTTCATGGCTTTCCTTGGCATGGCCATGATTATCGATAGTCGAGGAATTGATGAATTCTTTGATACGAGAGTTAAAATCAGTGGCCTCGATGAATCGCCATGGCACGTGACCCTCGTGCAGATTTTATTGACGACTCGCCCTTCCCTGATTCAAACACAGTTTACAGGGTGCATTCGCATCAAGACCCGTCCGGCACTATACATGTGAACTTACAATCACCGTTTTCTACAGCAGATAAGACGCTCTGGGGAGTTCAATTTCAACAACCAATCACTCATCACAAAGGAGATTTGTGGCATTTTAGCGAAGAGGAGAAAAATCATCTCTTACTAGCCACCTTTGCCTTTACAATTGCACTCGGACTAATGCGAGTAGGCGGCGTACTTGGCATTTCGTTTTTTGGAATGAATTCTTGGGCTTTACAATTATTATTGAGCATGCCAGTGATGTTATTTGCGGTAGGGCCTGCGTTTTTGTTACATGAAATCGGGCACAAAATTGTTGCAAAGTACTACGGTTGTTGGGCCGAGTTTCGTAGCGACCCCCAGGGCCTGAAAGTTGGTGTTGGGATTGCTGCACTACTCGGTTTTGTGTTTATGGCTCCAGGAGCAGTGATGGTTGCTGGAACGGTTACTAGGAGACAAAATGGACACATTGCAATTGCCGGTCCCTTAGTTAATTTATCCTTATTTTTGGTCGGAATACCACTAGGGGCGCTCGTATATACTCTACTTGGAGGAAGTGTACCATCATCCAATTCTTACCTCGTTGAGGGTGGTTTTGATTGGCATGTGATGTTGTGGGATTGTATCTCCTTTTGGGTTACTGCAAATCTCATACTTGGATTATTCAATATGTTGCCATTTGGCCCACTTGATGGTGTAAAAGTACGCGATTGGAGTTATGGTGCGTGGCTTAGTTTGACACTTGTGTTTACACTACCTTTGGTTGCTTGGATGTTTACACCATGGTCACCAATGGACTTAGCAATTGGGCTTGCATCCTTGTGGATGTAAATCAATCTTCGAGCTTGTGTTCTTTTCTCGCCTTATCGTTCGACCAATGGTAGGCAAGCTTCAACAAATTTAGGTAACCGCCTTGACCATCTTTGGTCATACGGTCATGTAATGCGGTGTTGTTGATGAAAATGTCTCCCCAGATATTTGCTGCAGTTCCCTTCTTTCCTTTTGGCAGATCGAAAATTTCGTCAGTGGTTGGTTCCAAGAGGTTCTTCCAAACAACGGCTGGATTTACAGCCAATGTGACCTCAACAATAATCTCATCTTCGTTGAGACCAGTGCCGGTTTGCCATGAATCAGACCCTAGGTCGGCAAGGAATGGCAAACAAAGATCAGAAATTGAAAGTGCGGTCATTGGATCAACGCCAGTCATTTCAGCAAACGCCTCTCGCATTCGTCCTCTATCAGCGCCTTTTGCACCGGCAACAGCCCTCAATTTATCGATTGATGTTGGAACAAGGAATCGTATGTCGGTGTAGTAGACGAGTGGTTGCTCAGAGGCCCTGTCTGGAGAGAAAATGTGCGCAAAGGGTGTTTGCACTCCTTTTTCGCCTAACATATCATATGGAAACAGGCTCTTCATTGCATTAGTCGCAATAGATTGAACGACTCTTCGCATTAATCTTTCAGGCGCTGCTGAAACATCGTTGAAACTTTCCATGTATTCATTCATGTTGAGGATGTCGTATCCACGGACAGAGAGAATTGAGTGAACATTTGGCCCGAGTAGTTTTTCACCTTCTATAGTTGCTTGACTTATCCATCGAGAACCTTTGGCAAAATCACTCGCTGTTACCAGATCAGCATAGGCTTTGAATCTTCGAGAAACACGATTCATGAAATCTGCTTGGTCCAACTTCGTGAAAACGGTTGCTGCATAGTTAGATTTGAGTGCGTGGTCTGCAACTTGGCTTGCATTTACACAGGTCAAGAGATTTCCTTGGTCTTGGGGATAAATCAAAACTCTCTTTCGCTTAGCAGCCCCTCCAAGAGAACCAACAGCATCGTCGGTTAAGAGGTAACCAAGTGTTGCTGTAACTTCGAAGAGACGAGCATACTTATCTTCATCACTGGCATTCTTAATCCATTCATCAATTCCTGGTTCAATGAGATGGAATTCCAATGGTACCATTTCTGAACCGGCTCCAAACATTTGTCGAACGGTCGAGGAACTCATCATACCCATGATGGTGTAAAGCGACGTCTTTCCAGTTGTACAAAACACGTCAGTGATTCCTTCTTCACCAAAGGATAAACGTCGATCTGGTAGATTTACCAACAGATTGAATGAAGTTGCTGTGTCACGGTTTCCATTTACGGCGGGCCAAATCCAAGTTTGTGGTCGAGTCATCAAGTAACCGCTAGCATCTTTTCCAAACCCAGCAGGGGAATATCGAATCCAACCTAATCGATTGTTGAATGCAACTCCACGATGCATCAGTGAAGGATAGTAAACCTTGTCTTGCGGGTCAGAATCTGGTACGACTCCCCTGTGTCCAAGTCCCCATAGGATGGTTTCCCATTCGGGCCATTCTTCTCCCGCAGGCACTCCGATGAAAGGGTGTTCATTTCCAATCTCTTCTCCAACAAGGAATGATCCACCCATGCGATCTTCATCTCCGGTAGAACAGAAAAAGAAGGTCTGTGTTGTGCAGAGTTGCTTCTGTGTCCACATGTTAGCGTTCACAACAGATTTTTGCTTCAAAAATTCTCTCACATTGTTGAGCCTTCTTTCAAATTTAAATCGATCAGATTCAATCCATGTTGAGCCGACAAACAAGTTTGTATTGAGTAGTTTTGGTTTAGAAGGACCAATGTATCGGGACCGAGGATCAGATTTTGTATCATCTGTAGAATGAACCTGTTCCCACGGCCCGCGTTGTGGAATAAGCGTCAAGAATTCATGGTGATTGAATTGTTGGCGATGAGCCTCAGCCACATTATCTTCAACTTCATCCATCAATCGAACATAAGTTTCGGTTGGATTCATATTACCGCTGTTCTTGAATAGTTTATTTGAAATCGCACGATGTTCCCACATATTATCACTTCATTCCTCAAAATTTCCCCTTTCCGCCTGGAGCGCTTGGAGCACTTGAAGGAGGGGCCTCTTCAGCTGGCTCAGCGCTTGCTTCCTCTTCAACAACATTTGATTCTTCAGGCTCTTCATCTGAATCTTCTGTGTCTTCTGAACTTTGATTTGAATCTTTATCTTCTTTAACTGGCTTATCTAAAACCGGTGCTCCCTTGAGTCCTAGTTGGAGCATTACTCCAGTGGGCAAACTTGCTGCTGCCAGTGCGACAAACAACATTTCCCTGTCTTCAGGTAACGGCAGAAAACCCCCACCTAGAATATGTGCAGCGAGGAGTATTGATGTTAAAATGAGAACCAATGAAAGTAGGTTAAACACCATTCGATTCTTACTAAGTATGTTCAAAACAGGAGGTACATCTCCATCCATATACCCCCATCGACTGAATCGACGTATAAATATCATCCGCCATTAATAGGGAGGAGGTGGTTGATATCCAAATTGAGGCGAAGGGTCATATTGATTTTGTGGAATGGGAGGTGGTTGTGGCAAATTCATTGCCCCAGGTAGAGAATTCATTGGCGGAGGATTCGATTGAGGCGTTTGCTGATTTGTTGGTTTATTCTTACTGACGGGTAAATCCCAAGGGTCGCCTAAATCTTCTTTTTTACGTCCCCGAATAAGCATGATCAAACATATTGAACCAAGCACAAGGCTTGATAGAGAAATAATTGGGCTTATATCTTGCATAGAATGAGAAAATGAAGAAACTGAGCCAGAAATTCCGCTATCATCTTCTTGAGAAATCACCTCAATAAACATAATATCCTCGCCAAAATCTTCAATGTCAAGTTCTATCAAGTAGGTTCCAGTTTCTAAATCACTGGGTAATTGAAAAGCGAGCATGCCTTCTTTCTCAAAAACAAGATTGGTTTCTGAATAGCTTGTACCTCCAACAAATTTTAGTTCTAAAATCACAGGCCATTGGATGGCTTGTATAGCTTTATTTTGAATAATTTTGTAATTCAATTCAATGACTTCTCCAGCAACAATTCTTTCCTCATTTGTCCATAAATCTATTTCATAACTTGGTTCATGGTATAACCTCGAATTTTCTGTTAGGATGTTACCATTTGAATCAATGACTATGATATTTACATCTAACCTACTCACGTCTTCACCACTTGGAATGGTGATTGTAAATTCAGCCTCTCCATTTTTTGGTAAGGCAATTTTACCTTCAAATTCGAACAAATTAGTATCAGCTTGCCAATTCACAATAGCATCGGATAGCCCTGAGGAGACCACCTTGAATTTTACAGGAACGTTTTCCTGCCAATATGGTGCCATTGGGAATAGGGAAACGGTTGGCTCATTCAATTGAACATATTCACTTTCAAGATCCGATGCCCCAGAAACGTTGAATGCCTTTACCATGAGCATGTAGGTGTAGGCTTCAGGGTTTGTGCCTTGTGAAATGAGAATCGAGATATCTAACATCCCCTGACTATCTGTCTGTCCATATGCCCACCCGGTATCTCTGGTACTACTGCCATAGTAATCATCACCCCTCTTTTCAAGGATGTGGTATACCCAAGCACCTTGAATAGGCAATCCTTCATCATCAACAACCTTTGCTTTGAAAATTGCCTCTTGGCCAACATTTACGAGATTAGTTGGAGGAATTATGTCGACATTAACTCCCATGCCAGTATTTGATTCACTACCTCTCTCAAGTAAGAACACACCTTCTGAAACGGCGACGGATCCATCAGGATATTTCAATATTAATTCAGCGAACCCATCAACCAATGTGATACTTGGATAATTGTTATCAGGCATCATCATCAATCCAGAAATTTCACCTTTATCATCCGAGATTAAGGATTGCTGGGCTAAACTATCTGAAAAAGACAAGGTGTATTGTGCATCTCCTTGCTTAATGAGTGCAGTAAATTGTAAACCATTTTCACCCATACTACCGTAATATTGCGTTTCACGAGTAACCTTTGCAGATAGAATAAATTCTTCGTTAAAATAGACGGTCTGGCTATTTGTAGGTAGGTTGATTTGTGTTTCTAATGTTGCAACACGTACTACAGATGAAACGTAACTGGTTTGGGTTCCCCCGGATGCATTTGCCCAGAATTGAACTTGTATGTTCGACTCTTCTCGAAGATTGGTTGGCAAGATTATTGAAAAATATCCATCAGAGGAAGGGTTGAGCCTTCCTGATTTAATCACTTCTTCGTAGGAAAAATCGCCGTCATCGATAAAATAGACGATTTCCCATTCACTGGATTCAGGAGTTATTGGGGCACCATTCCTTGGATTGATGGTATTTGTCCATACCTCAAGAACTTCATCAGGTAAGGCAAGATCAGTTGATGTAATCAACTCAACACGATACATCTCAACATCAGTATTTTGGCATACTTTTGTCCTAACATCAACCCCAGTATCGCTATTTTGGTGGTAAACATGATCTTCTTCATCGCCACCTCCTAACCAATAATCTTCGTAGCCATACCATCCATCATCATCTCTTATTGAATCGATATATACACAAATATCATACAATCCGGTTGGGAATGAAGTAGGAATGTCCCATTCAAAGTAAACTTTGTCGGATACTGCATTTTTTCCTTCTTGAATCTTGTACTTACTTCCGTCATTAGAGATTGCATAGGAAGAAAATATCCATTGAGAGGCATCTTGGTAATTATCACCTTGTAATACTCTTGCTGAAAATTGAACAACAGCTCCCGCATAATTCGTTCCACCGAGGTCATCTATTGCAGAACCACCAGCAAAACCACCATCAGAGCCATAACTACCTCGGGCATTAACATGCAAAGGAAGGTTGTTTTCATCGGATAATAGTCCTGGATTTTGCACAGTACTGAAACAAAAAACGACTATGAGAAATGCACATTTGTACGCGGCGCGCATAGTTGTTGACCAATAATTCTGTATTTAGCATTAAAGGTAGGCATTTCTTATTGGTTGTTCATCAAGATGAAAAAATGAGTAGGTAGCCCACCAAGTGATGGTGTCTAATGCGTCGACAAGGTTGCTGGTACCACTTTGCTCCTCACCGTAGTCTTTTCCAGTCGTGTCCATCCAATCTATCATCTCGTCAACTGTATCACATGTTTGATGGTAGCACCAATATCCATCAACAAGCCCACCAAAGCCCATGGTGACAGTTCCGAGGTTGTCTTGGAACGTTGCATGGTCCGAGCGAGCGGTTGTATCCTCGTAAACAATGATTTCTGGGCGATCTTTTGCTAACCAATCATCAACTTTCCAGGTTGAAGCATCATATCCTTCGCCCAAAAGTGGCGACATCTGCTCTTCAACACCAATGGCATCGGAGCCAATCCACATAGCTAGCCCAACCATCCCGGGTTGATTCATGATATCGTGATCGAGACTTGGGCCGATGTAGACTCGCATCGGCCAAACTTCAGAATCTTTAGGATAACCATCTGGGTCAATTTCAGGCTCAGGGTCGCAATTTCCTTCACCACCTCCGTGGCCATTTCCGCAAGGTGCACCTCCTCCTCCAGGCCAGTTAACTCCAGCCATATCCAAATTCACATAGTTCGTCACTTCCACGTTTGGGTTTTCTTCCTTCACCCAATAATCAGTCCAATAATCACTTCCTCTTTTTCCACCTTCTTCGCCAGACCATAAGCAGAAAACCATAGTATTTCTTGTCGAGTATCCAGCCATCGCTTCGGCTACAGTGAGCACCATGCTCGTTCCTGCTGTGTTATCATAGGCTCCAACTCTGGTTCCATAAGTTCTACCAACCAAGTGAGGGTCCAGAAAACCACCATTTACAGGAGGAGCAATGTCAAAGTGTGCGCCAAAGACCATCCATTTGTCAGGATCGACTTCACCAAATCGATATCCACAGATATTGTATGCTTCAGGATTTTGAGCTCCAGTCATCACAGACTCATAAGTAAATCTTTGTGTGATAACCTCAAGTCCAATATTTTCCATAGTTTGTATTAGGTACTGTGCTGCATCTTCGTAAGCTAGATTGCCTTGGCCAGCCCACCGGTCGAGATATCCTACTGCACCATCCGCGGCATCCGTCGGGTCAGGAGTTTCATCTGACATAACGCTGATATAATTGAATACGGTTCGCCCATCTACCAATCCAGTTGAATGCCTTCCACCATCAGCATCAGAGAATGCGACGGCATTAGGCCTTTCAATCCCTAATTTCATGGCGAATACACTTCCACCGTTATTCATTGATGCATTAATCACATCAAGCGTTGAATTTTGCCCCGGCATCCTTTCAATCCCTTTGTTTTCATTGTTTGTGAATCCTCCACGCTGATACCATGTTCGCCAAGATTCATCCACATTTCGNATAGGCCAATATTCTCTTCCAAATTCACCGATTAAGATTACTGCTGTGTCGGTTCTTGGGGGGGCTAATACGGATAACTGAACGGATTCCCCTCCACGAAGATCAATAACGGTTGAATTCTGCACAAAACCATTCTCTTTNTTATTAATCAAATAAGGTATGAACACNGAAACATCCATTTCTGCGGAGAAAGTAACNTCTTGGAAAACACCACCAGTGAGTATTTGTGGTGTAATTTTGACTGAATTTTCAGAGATTTGATTTTCACCATCTTCTCCAAAACATCCTGAAAGGGGAGCAAGAAGCATTACCAGCACTAAAAAACTGGCTTCAAGACCTCGACCCATGTATCNGGGAAATTACACCAGTATCTCAATGCTACGCAATTTTGGGAAGGTTTGATAAGGGAACAGGTGTAAAAAGTAAACCGAAGAGTATGCCTGTAATGATACATCCTTTAGTGCATGAATTGCTGAGAAGAAGAAAAATGAAAAAAAACACCAAACTNCCGCGACGAACAAGTTACCTTTGGTCACCCATTGTCCGACATGAAGAAGTGGATATGACTCCTGTAATTGAGGGTTAAATCTCATTTTTTGGCTTGATATAGCTGATTCCAACTCCAATCATACCAATAATTGATACACCCATTAACAACACTAAAATGGCACTCAAATCATTGCTTTCCGCTTCAGTAGTAACTTCTTCTGTTACACATGAAGTTCCAAAACAATCACCTAATCCAGGCCGAGGAGATTCTGAATGGTCATCTTCGAGGATTTCAACAANACCTTCCCAGGATGAATTTGAAACATTTTCAATAAATCGATGATAGGTCACGTTCCACATACCAATGGAATCTGATTGGTTAAAATTGACATCAAATCTCACCTGGCATGCTTCATCAGTTTTGTTACCTTCATCATCGAGTGCACAACTACGTGTTAATATAGGAGATTCAAGGGTTGTATTCCCCTTTTCCAAGGTAATTACAAATGAGGCATTTTCAGTATTGTCAACCATCCAGAACCAGACACTATCGCCAGAATAGACGCCGCTGGTAACATTTGCAGGAGTAGTTTGATCGGATTTAATCAGAACGGTGTAAGTTTGGAGTTCGTGAGCGTGAACCGGTGAAACAAACATTACACAAACGAGACAAATGACCATTCCTCGCATGATTCTCGCATGCGTTAAAGCATAAAGACCAAACGGACGCAATGTTTGGGATAGAGCATGGGCAGCAGAGAAGTTCTATTCACTGGACTAGTTGTCGTCTTTCTTACATCCACCACGTTATTTATTCTTCAATTGGGTGATGATGAGGCCGACAATTCTCAAGTTGATTTCTATGCTGCCGGTAATAGTCCCATCTTGATGGGAGATGGGCACGACCACCGAAATGCATCAGATCATCAACATGGAACGGATAACATCGAATATCTAAGTTTCAATCCACTCACAACTCCTGGAAATGCAGAAGTTCAGGTCGCAAGATCTCCTGATGGAAATGTGTATTCATATCAAGCCGGTTGGAATGATATGCACATTGTTGATGTGACAGACCCCTACAATACAACCGTTATGGGCGTGTATAACGATCCTAATACTCAGGTGTTAGATGTCAAGTACATCGAACATGATGGTAGAGAATTCATCATTCAGCAAAACCAGTTAATTGATCCTGGAAATGCAGATCCCAACGTCGGAGAATGGTCAGACCCTGCTCAAGTCAGTGTGACATTAATCGATGTAACCGACAAGTCGAACCCATGCTATGTTGATTCTTGGTACGACGCAGACCACCCATCAGGACCTCATAATCTATTTACGCACAAAATCGATAATGAATGGTATATTTTTGTGGCTAATCCAGATTATGAGCAATGCGATTCTGCTTTGGGAGAAGCATGTGGCGGCGTTACAATCGCACACCTTGACCTTGACACAGCCATTACTACACTAGGATGTAGTAGCACCATTCCACTCACGCCTCCAGGATTAGCAATTTTCAAAGTTGGAGAAGCCGAAGTAGCCTGGGAGAATACTCGTGGTGGCTGGATTTACATTCACGACATGACGGTTCAGACTTGGCCGGGTACTGATCAAAATGACCCAAGATATGGACGCACCTTCATCTATGGCTCATACTGGGAGGCAGGACTGCGAATATTCGATGTAAGCGATGTCCCTCATCCTCAAAATAGTCCAGAACAATATGCATTTCACGTTTCAGCTTGCAAAGCAGGAGTAGGAAACCCACTAATGTGTCGATGGCGAGCGCCAGAAGTAGGTTCATGGATGGAATTCCTCGACATGGATGGAGACGGCCAACCTGACAGTCAAACGACCGGCAACGTTAATGGAGGCAGAGTCTCTTACATCCACTATGCAGAACCATTTCCTGAAATGGTGGATATCTCACATTTAGGTAAGGGAGATGAGTTACGCCATTATACAACTGCAGCGGTAGAAGTGTTGTCCACGACAGAAGGAACAGGGATTCTTTACCTTCTTGACACGACAAATTACACATTAGACGATGGTCACTTTCAATTTTCAATTTCTTTGGCAAGCGATTGGGAAATTCCTTATGCTGAAGAAGTCTGTTATGGCGCAGATTGTTCCTTGAACCCAGATGGTGAAGAGTGGCTTCTATTCAGTCCACACAATCTTGATTCAGCATATTTTGAAACCAATGAAGAAACAGATGCAAGTCATGGTGGCGGTTGGGATGGCCGATTGTATGTCTCCCACTACCATGCAGGTTTGTGGGTACTTGACTTAGAAACGCTCATTGTAACCGGTACGGAAGGCTGAACAGAACGTCACATTGAGTCTACCGTGGGTTGGTACCTTCCTCATGGTGTGGATGGAGAACCCCTCGCAAGTGTATCATATGAGTTTGGATGGGTTCCATTCTTGTGGGCTGTCGAGCACCATGAAGGGCGGACCTACGCCTCATGTATTTCCACCGGACTGTATATTGTTCAACTAGATATTGATAAACCATTTATTGGTCAGCCAGTGTAGTGATAACATGTATCGAGTAATGTCTGTAATAATGGCTGCAATGTTACTTTCAGGATGTTTGGGTTCAGAATCAATTCCCTCTAAATTTATTGGAGAACCCATAGATCCTGCAATTCCTGTGACAGACTTCTCCCTTCTTGATAGCCAAGGAGGGGAATGGAATTGGGCCGAAAACAGCAAAGGTAAAGTGATGGTAGTTGTGTTCCTTTTCACAAATTGTATTGATGTCTGTCCTGTTGTTACACAGAATATGAAGTGGATTGAAAATACACTCACTGAAAGTGAAAAAGAACAGGTTGGGCTCTTGACTATCACTGTGGACCCGTGGAGAGATGATAATTTCACACTCACAGATTGGAAATTAAGCCAGAATGTAAGTTGGCCTCATCTTACGGTAAATGATACCGAAACCGATCTTGATGCAATTAATGCAGTATGGACTGAATTTGGAATCTCATTGACGATTGTTGATGAATCGAGCGAAGCTCGACATCATCCCTCTTCTTATGATGTAAATCACACAACAGGTACTGTATTAGTAGATGATAATGGATTACAAAGAGTGTGGTGGGGAGACCTTGAATGGGTACCAGATTTGGTCCTTGCTGATATTAGAACACTATTGAGCGAGGATTAATTCACAACCCATCCGTTCCCGATGATTTATACAACAAATGTTGTGGCCTCATCAATGGCGAGTGTGAAACTAGATGGGAAATCGCGGGCACTGGTCCGCCAAGTCCCCCAGAGCTTTACAGACGCTTTAGCAAAATTCTTTGGTTCAGGCCCTCAAGACATCGAATTAGCACAATCACAACATCATAATTATGTGAAGGCCCTTGAAGATGCGGGGGTAGAAGTTACCGTCATGGAAGCCGATAACGCTCATCCTGATTGTGTATTTGTCGAGGATCAAGCAGTTGTTATCGATGGACACGTGCTCTTACCTGTACCTGGCCACGAAACGCGCCGAGGGGAACAGCCCCCTATTGCAGAATTTCTGATAAATCAACTCAAAGGTCACAAACTCTGTCGCATGGAATTACCAGCAAGAATGGACGGTGGAGACATTATTCGCATAAGAGATAAATTCTACGTCGGGCATTCAACTCGAACAAATTCTGAGGGAATTGAGGAACTAAAGCAATTATTGGACCACCTTGGTCATGAACTATCAATCATCAACATTCCAGATCATGCCCTGCATTTGACCAGCGTATCTTCCACACCTTCTGATAATCTAATTTTGGCATCAGAAGGTCACCTACCAAAAGACGCCTTCGAACCTCTTCCAGAAGGCGTGAAGGTTCTTTGGGCGCCTGAGGAAGAAGTCTATGGATGCAATACCATTGGATTCCCATCAGGTGATGTCCTCATACCAATTGGCCATCCAGTGGTTAAATCCCTATTGGAAGGCGAAGGATTGAACGTGATTGAACTCGATGTATCCGAATTAAGAAATGCAGATGGTTCTTTGACTTGCTGCTCCATTTTTTACTAGAGCATTTGATTGAAATAGAGATGCACAATAGCCGGTTCTACGCAGAGGTTGCCAAGCTTGGTCAACGGCGCTGGGATGAGGTCCCAGTCCTCAACGGTTCGCAGGTTCAAATCCTGCCCTCTGCACCATTCCATGCTATTTTCGTAATGTGATTATCGGAAACCACGCTTCTTTGCACAACATTTCAAGAACTTCTTTCCACTACCACATGGACACATTTCTTTGGACAAGTGACACTTTCCATAGGCTTTTCCGCTACCACAATAACATCTGGCTTTTGAACTTCCTGGAATCTTTGAGAAAGCCACGATTTCAGAGGTAATTGAGCCACCACCTCGAACAGAACCAGTGAGCCTCGCTCTCTTTTCTGCTTCGCTAAGTTTCTCCCAATTTTGCAGGTCCTCTTCTGAAACAACACCATCTTCATCCAAATCTTTTGGATGATATGATGGTCGACTTGGTCCACCTGATGCTTTTCCAAGAGATTCAACTTGAGGAGTTGGTCTTTGTGAGGGCCGCTTTGGACCTCCGCGTTGCGCTCCAGCCTGAGGTGCGAGATTCTGACGGAAGAGGGAATCTTGGCTCTCTCTCAT
>PBHM01000012.1 GCA_002719395.1 Methanobacteriota archaeon
ATTGTTTGATTGATTTGGATGCGTTTTTTGTTTTTCCTCGGGCTTGTAAAATCTGCGAGAGAAAAAATAACGATTTGACCAGCATCAATTGTTGGTCCTGATTTCGAGATTTAATCGCTGACAATGATTCTGTGAGTTGCGTACTTAGTACTTCAGCTAACTCAAGTCTCCCATCCCTGTAATAATTTTCAAGCTGGAAAAGCATTTGATTGGGATCACCGCCAAACATTTCTAACCCTCTGAAATTTTTGTTGACCCATCATGGTGCAGCTGTAAGCGTCTTTGTTGCTTCAACACCTTGAATCGAACGAATCTTTGATACGACCGTGTTCGAGAGTTCACCATAGTCTCCACAAACGAGTTTGGCGAAGATGTCATATTCTCCAAAAAGAAGATATTTTTCAGAAACAGATGAAAGTTCATCTAATGCTTCAAACACAAATTGTTCTTTTCCAGGGGCAGTGATAATCAAAACGATGGCTATGGCTTGTTGGGTCTCACCGCCGGTCATGTGCAATGATATGTTTCGTTATGTTTAAAATTATATCATAGGAAGTACATTTGATGCAGGTACCGTTTTCGATTGGGGTGACGGGTACTCCAGGAGTTGGGAAAACAACACTTGTAAAGGATTTGACAAATGTAATGTCGCTTACTCAACTTGCAAAAAATCATGAATGTATTGAATATGATTCTCGAGAAGCGATTGATGTGATTGACTGCGACAAGCTATCGAAAATTGACCTATCGAAAGATCGAAATTTTATCGAAGGCCATCTTTCACACTGGAGTCAAGTGGGAGGCCTCATCATTTTGCGCTGCCGACCTGATGTACTTGAATCACGTCTCACAAAAAGAGGCTATAGCCAAGATAAGATAAGAGAAAATGTCGACTATGAAATTTTAGGAGGTGTTTGGCAGGATTTACATGATGATAAACGTCCAAAAATAGAATTCGACACCACGGAGCTTAACGATTTTTGGCTTGAGATTTCATCTTGGCTTCAGCAAGGTTGCCCTCATATGGTGGAAATAACTGATGCTAAAGATTGGATGTCTTGTGCAGATTTATGGAACTAAGGCTATATGACTTGGTTGCTTTGGGTGGTTCATGGCGTTAGAAGGCCAACGAACGCTTTGGGAAAAATTCAGCAAACCGCTAATCAAAAAAATGGACAACGTCGACCCAGTTGTACTTACTTGGTTAACGCTACCAACCGGTTTGATAGCCGCATATCTTCTTTGGAAAGCCGATGCTTCATCAACAGGTGGACTTATGTTGCTTGGGGCCTCAATATTGATGCTTATTTCAATGACCTTGGACGGTCTGGATGGAACGCTTGCACGAGCAAAAGATGCGACCACGAGATGGGGTGATTTCCTTGATCACACGCTTGATCGAGTCTTAGATGTGACATGGATCGTAGCAATCGGTTACAATGCAACTTGGTTTACCGTTGACGACGTCAATGCTCCTGAATTAGCATGGGCGGCGGCAATGCTGATGATGCTTGGCTCTTATATGGGAACACAAGCACAAGCTGTATCAGGTTCACGAAATTACAGAGGATTTAGTCGAGCAGACCGTTTGGTACTCACCTGGCTTGCCGTTGCAAATACCATGCTTATGGCTTTCATGGGATGGACAAATCCTGCTGAATGGTTCGGTTTGGGTATTAATCCCCTCTCTCTTCTGGTATTGGTTTGCGGTATTGGTGGAATTTACACATTTATTGTACGTTTCAAAGATGCTTATGATGAATTGACAGAACTTGATGAAAAGGAACCTTTGTCAACTATGACGGTTAGAGTCAATGATGATGAAGAGTAAGGACGGGCAAATTTCGACGGGCCCAATAAAGTCTATTTTACTCAATTTTCAACGACAACCTCTTAATCAGCACATGAAATCCGATGGAATGATGAAGCCCGATTTGTCCCGTGGAAACCGTCGACACCATCGCTCTTCAACGGTATTAGTACTGCTGATGTTTCTTATCTCAGCAATGCCTATTTCTTCGGCTTCGGACGGCTCAGATCACGGTGACCAAGACCTTATGCCAGCACAAGATGTTGTCGCAATATTTGATTCAGCAAATGAAGTAACAACCATTAGTTGGAGAAATATCAAGACTGCGAACACAAACCCAGACATCTTTGAAGATTTGTGGGATGCTACATACCACGTATATCGATATTCTGAACCGATTAATGCAACAAATATAGCCTCAGCATTATTCATTGACTCAGTTCCCGCTTGCGATCAATCAGTCTTGGNTGCAAATCCAAATGATTGTAAAGGCGAAGATGGGCGCCATCCAGGACATAATTTGGTCTATCAAATTCCAGCAGGTGTGGCTGGAGAGTTTTATTATGCCATCCAAACGGAGGATAAAAACGGAGTAATGAACTTCAATCCAACAGCCTCATCCACAACTGACGGAATCGATGAAACAACGTCCCCNGTGAGGAGCCCGTTCAATGTGGAGGCTGAGTATGATCCTATCACGGGTCAAACCACAATTTCCTGGATCAATTATAACGTGCTTGCTCTTGATGGGGCCACCATCAACAGCACCGGTTTAGACGCCTATTCAATCAATGTCTGGCTCACAACTGATGCCATAACGAGAGAGACAGGCCCTTCGCTGAACTTTGATTCAGTCAACATTGGAGGCAACCTTCTCGCTACATTAAGTCCTGGTACCAATGAATATGTCTATACGATACCTCCTTCAACAAGCAATCGCGTATCATATTATTCAGTGACATACAATCTTCCTAATTTCTCAACACCTGGAGAAGTATATCACGACACGCGCTTCTTATCGAATAATAACATGCAAGATGGAATCATTGAGGATAACACGCCTCCGTCACACGTAACCGGCGTAAGTGCAAGTTTCCAAGGATTTTCAAATGGAACAGGTACTACTACCGTAACTTGGGATGAAAACCCTTCAGAATCGAATGAAGTATACCAGATATGGGTCTCAGCCACATATTTTAACAACACTACAAACCAAGGAGTGAGGAAAATAGCAGATGTCTTAGAGTCAGGCCTTGCGGAAGGTAGCTTTGCTTATGCACTTCCAATTGGAACGTTAGGTGATGCAGTGTATTGCGTCGTGATTGTAGACCAATACGGGCGTTCAGATACAGAAGTAAATTCACAATCATGTTCAACTCCAGTCCAAGAAAACGCATTCGCAAATTGGGTTGCCGAACCAACGAATATTGTTGGCGAATATCTTGGTGACGGGAAAACAAGAATTTCTTGGACCGACCAGGTCGGTGCAGAAGGAGAAACGTATACCGTTTGGAGGGCTAATTATCAAGTGAGTGCCGGAGAATGGCAAGCGCAAGAAGATCTTATGACCATGAAATGTCAAGTTCCAGATGGTGTTCAAGAATGTATCTTTGATGCCACATATGATGGCATTGGAGTAGTCCCTCCTCAAATCACATCGCATTATTTTGTAACTTCAAAAGCAAGATATGGGCTCAACATGGCAGAGTTTGAATACCGCGGTTTAGATAACAATCATGTCGTGGTCATTGAAGATATTAAAGCGCCTAACAAGGTAATTATGAGTAATTTTCAAATCTCGAGCCAAGATAAAACGCTTGAACTTTCATGGCAACGCCCTCAAGAGCCACAAGGAACAGTATCTATCTACAGAAATCTAGGAACGCCATTTACTGACCTGAACTCTGTGTATTACATCGATGATCCAGGGTGGGAATTGGTGGAATCAGACATCGCAATTCCAAGTGATGGCGTTTATCAAACTTACATGATGGACTTAGAGGACGGCGTGCAAAGAGTAGCATGGTATGCGGTCATAGTAACTGATGAGTATAACAACAGTGATACTGAGCTATATGTTGGTACCGGAAGTAATACACAAGAGGTAAATGAAGATACTTTAGGACCAGATATCAACTTTAGACTGCTTGATGAGGACAACGTCAAGGTAGAATCCACGTCTCTGACCAAAGGGGATTATACCATCAGAGTCGAAGCGTCTGAAAATCTAGCAACCGAGCCTCTGATAAACATCACTTCATCATCAGGCGAATCAATATCCGCAGGTATCCAAAGAATGGCTCTTGTTGCCAGTAACGCAGAAAATCCTGACAAAGGACCAGAGTATGCATTCAGTCTTGACATTACATCATCTATTGACGCAGGTAATATCCTCATAGAAATCAGTCTTGACGATGTGTACAACAATGGAAGAGTTCACCTGTATGAGAATTTTTCAATTGATGGCCAATCACCGAAAATAGTCATTTATTCCCCCTCGTCTTCAAGTGAAGGATCGAAGTATCTGTATGGTAATGACATAAAATTGGTGGGTGGTATTACAGATGATGTCGAAATCGCATCGGCAAAAGTCAAGTTTCTGCGAAATTATGGGACTTCAAGTTCGGTCAATGAACCATGGAGAAATGTAACAGGTCTCGTGAAAAGCGAAGATAACCGTGAGTGGGCATTTGAAATGGAGTATGCATCTGGTAACTTTGAATACGGGAGCCACCAAGTAACGGTTAGAGCCATTGATGTTGCAGGAAATGAGATGGAGTTTTCAGTGGTCTTTGTTGTTGATTGGTGTCGCCATAGAGAAGATGGAATAACCGTTTGTGAATACGAAAACCCTGTGGCAGAAGAACCAGAAACCATCTATCTTGAGCCCTCTTATTCCGATGCTCCTTACACCATCGTTTGGGCAGTTTCTGGAGTGAGTTTCTTTTCCATTATCGTTGCGGCAATTGTGATTATCACAGCAATGTCTGCTCCAAAGAAGAAGAAAACAACTGATGAAGAAGAAGACAATTGGATGTCCGAGTTTATTGGGACATCTGCAGAACCGGATATGGATGCAATAACAAATACGCAGTCCAAGGAACAAGCTAAACCGGTTTCAAATGATGAAGATGAGGATGATCCATTTGATACTGTAAATAAATTGGAAAGAAAAACTCGACCCAAAAAGCAAGAAATCGTTGAAGAAGATGACGATGATGAGGATGATGATGACGATTTTGGTTTTGACGATGACGATGGCGCCATGGAAGCACCAAAGAAACGTCCAAGAAAGCGGCCTGCTGCGAGAAAACCTGCCTCGAGAAAAGTAGCGAAACGAAAAGCCGTTAAGCGTGATGATGACTAATCTTAACCATGCAACAACCAAGCAGCACCGCTTCCTCTGTCATCGAGACAACTCAAGAGGAACTCAACACGATTGAGGTAAGCCTATTGTCGATGTTTAGTCCACGAAAACATAAACTCAATTGGCTATTAATCGCTTTTCCGATTGCACTTTGGGCAGGATTTGTGGCGCACAATATGAATCTTGCATTTGTATTCTCAATTATTTCCATTATGCCTATTGCTTTCTTGATGGGTAAAGCAACAGAAGAAATTGCCCACTATTATTCTCAATCGATTGGGGGTCTACTCAACGCAACATTCGGAAATGCGGTTGAATTGATTATTGCAACAATCGCAATCTATACCGCTTTCAAAGATCCATCTCAATCGGAATTGATGCTCATCGTAGTTCAAGCCTCCCTCATTGGTTCAATTCTAGGGAATCTCTTACTTGTGGCTGGTTTATCGCTGTTATGGGGAGGAATAAAGCATCCAAACCAAGAATTTAGCAAGGATGCCAATGCATCAAATGGTTCGTTATTGTTGCTAGCAGTCGTTGCTCTCATGCTCCCTTCAGCCCTTGGTGAGGCGGGAGGCACTGCTTCTCAAATTCTTGATTTATCACGTTACACAGCCATCGTGTTATTGATCATTTACATTTTCGCCATGTTTTTCCAACTAAAGACGCATACGCATCTTTTTGAGGTTGATTCAGGAGAAGACTTGCATGAACTTGAGGGACTTACTCAAAAACAAGCATGGAATCTATTGATTCTATCAACGATTATGGTAAGCATAATGGCTGAAATATTGGTTCACTCAATAGAATATACGGCTCAGGATTGGTCATTACCAAGCCTATTTATCGGAGTCATCCTCCTTCCATTTTTTGGAAATGCTGCAGAACATTTTACGGCCGTGATTGTTGCTGGAAAAAATAAGATGGATCTTTCTCTTGGAATCGCTATCGGTAGTAGTGTACAAATCGCTTTGCTTATCGCACCACTCATGGTAATTTTTGCATGGATATTAGGAGTTGGACTATCATTAAATTTTGGACCGATGGAAACGACGGCAACTTTTGCATCAATTCTTATCGCAAATTTCATCCTTTCTGACGGGAAATCTAATTGGCTTGAAGGAGCCATGCTGCTAGCCTGTTATGTCATCATGGGGTTGGCATTCTACAATTTTGGCTGAATCACTCCACACCATCATAATACACATTAACGGCTGTATTCAATTCCTGGATAATCGATTTTTCATCCATGGAGCATGTCTCTCCGTTTTTTCGAAGAAAGACTCCTTCAACCATGAGATCTAGGCATTCCGCACCATTGTAGATTAGATTTGAGATGTGCCGATTGTTTGATCGACCAACCGGTTGCATTCGTATATCATCAAGATTCCANGCAGCCCAATCTTGACTNTCTNTTGTGGCCATTTTGAAGGCATCTTTAGCAGTCAAGGCAGAAGCATTCCAATGGTCGTGTCGCTGCACAAGTATCGCAGTTCTTGCTTCATGAAGCATATTCAATCCATTCCCGTTGGATGCACTACCATCAGTTCCAATCCTTACATCTACTCCAGCCTCATTGTAAGCCTCCAGTGAGAGGGTCCCTCCACAAGCCAATTTCATGTTTGAAGATGGGCAATGAATTACTTTTGCGAGATGTTTCTTCAACAATCTCATCTCGTTTTTCTTGACCCAACTTCCATGAGCACATCGTACTTTATCTTGAATGAAATAATCAATTTTATCGAGGTATTCGATTGGATAGAGTCCATGTTTTTTGTAACACTCAGCAACTTCTTTTCTGGTTTCTGATACATGTATGTGAAGAGGAGAATCATATTTTTCTGCTAATTCTTTACCAGATAAGAGTGTTTCTTCAGAACATGTATACACAGAATGAGATGCAACTCCATAGGATACTTTACTATTTTTTTCTTGACTGCTGAGAAGGCTTTGAAGGCGTCTTTTAGCCTCACCAGTTTCAGCATCATCAGATGGTGGCCAATTGGTAATTGGGCCAGAAACGATACCACGTAATCCTGCTTTTTTTAGAACTGGACCAATCGCTTCAGGGAAATGATACATGTCATTTGCGAAACTACATCCATTGCGAATCATTTCGGCAGCCGCAGCTTTAACTCCAATACTGCACATTTCAGGATCCAAATTTTTCTCTGTTGGAAATATAGATTTTTGAAGCCATTCCTCAAGATGTAATCCATCACTAAAATCACGAGCGTTGAGTTGCATGGCTAGATGTGTGTGCCAATTTTGAAGACTTCTTGTTATTAATCGATTCTTTCCATCAATCGTTTCCAATACGTCCTCATCACCTTTTGAAAAATGCCAACCACCATTGGATTCAAGAATAAAATCTCCTTTGTGAATCGATTGTGAATCATCAATCAAGACGGCCTGTGTGTATCGAACGGCCCCCTCGTCCATATCCACCGGAGGGTATTGAGGTTGAAGACATCACCGATTTTCTACCGATTTTTCAACACCCATGGAAAATGTTCGTGCGCTGATTTCTAATGACACAATGCTTGGAAGGGCTTTGCCAGAAAGTAACATCAAACAAGCCCCACCGCCTGTAGAGACGTGACCCATTTTCTTTCCAAGTCCTCTTTGCTTGACGATTGTTGCGGTATGTCCTCCGCCAACAATTGTGAAAGCCTTACTTTCAGCACATGCATTGAGCATTTCGATGGTTCCTAGTGCAAAATCATCGATTTCAAAAACTCCTGCCGGGCCGTTCATGATAATTGTTCCAGCGCTCTTGATGGCTTGTGAGAGCCTTCGAATCGAGTGAATCCCGATGTCGAATAAGGGTGATTCAACTGGCAATTTTTCAATTTGGAAATCAACCCTTTCACCTTCAATGTTAGCAGCAACATCGACAGGTAGGACGATTTTTTCTCGAAAATCCCTCATCATTGATTTCGCAAGTGAAATAGTGGAAGTCCATTTAGAACCTAATTCTTTGACCAAAAAGTCATGATTGATCTCACCGATATCTACACCATCTAATTCCAATAGTAGATTACCAACTCCTCCTACAACCCAAATCTCGTCACACGTACCGTTACGAAGCATATTGTCAGCGACAAGGATTGAATCATCGACCTTGATACCACCAAAAATTCCTAGGCACGGTCTATGGGGTGCTTCTACGGTTTTTTCAAGAACAGCCAATTCTTTTTTGACCAATTCTCCGGCCAAACATGGCAAGTGTTTTGCAAAGCCAACCATCGAAGGAGAGCCACGATGTGTGCAGGCAAAAGCATCATTGACATAGACATCGGCTACACTTGATAATTTTTCAACCAAAGGGCATTCGGATGCAGATTGGATGTCAGGATACTTTTGAATTTCATCAGGGTCCATCCTGACATTGTTGAGCATGAGTATGTCTCCATTCTGGAGTTTTCCAATGGCATGAAGCGCTTTCTGACCATGTATATCTTCAACCCACTGCACTGGNCTTCCCAATAATCGACTTAGTTCTCTTGCGTGTGTGAGTGTAGAGATGAAGTCTTTTTTTCCAGGTCTTGATTGATGTGCGATGACTACGATTTTTGATTGAGATAACTTGTTTATGGTGGGTAGCACCATCCTTATCCTGTTGTTATCCAGAATCACATTGGTTTCAGGATTCAATGGACAATTAATATCCACGCGCAACAAAACCGTCTTCCCTTCTAGGTTGAGGTCGTCAATGGAGAGGAATCTCGCCATTGAATCGGCTAGATGAATTCGGTTTTTGAGTAAGACGGTTGATTGTGACTTCTAAACGGGTGAGGATAAACAGATATGAGCACAGGAAATTATTCCACTAAAATCTCAATTCTCGTATTCTTTTCTCGAGATGGATAGATTTTCAAATCCTTTTGTTTTGACATTTTTCCAACTAACTTTCCATAAAGAGGGAAAAGGGGGAAAGGCGACCATTCCTTCAATTCTCCGTCAGGAAGAGAGTGGGTGGTTTGGTGGAGTGGGCATCTAATGCAACCATCCTTGATTTTCCCTCCTATACCCAAAGGCCATCTCATATGTCTGCATAGTCCTTCAGTGACTATGACTTCTCCGTTTATTCTTGTTGCCATGTATACTCGAAGACCTGACGTAATCATCTTTGTCTTGCCTTCTTTGACTTTTCTGGAGGAGGTTAAATCGACCCAACTCATATTGGAAAAACATCCCACGAGTTTTTGAAATATTGCTTCTTTTCAAAGGCCACCTTCAGGTGGTCTGAGTCCGCCTAGTTTCTGATTGGAGATATCATCTGAATCAGGTTGGATATAATCCTCATGCTGTTTTTCTATCATTTGATTTGGGTCTGTGAATTGAGAAGTTTCATTTAAGTTAACTTGTGATACATCAATCAACTGGTTTGGAGCAACTATTTGTTGATAAACGACTTCTGGTTGATTTTTATTGGTTAATGATACAATGAATAAGATGAAGGCAACTAATAGGAAACAAACTCCACATACATCGGTAACGATTCCTATGAATAACATGAATCCTGGACCTTGTGCCGCAATTAATCCAGGGTCATCATAAACTACCCAAATGCTTTGATTTGACGTAATATTTGTAACTCCTTCTTGACACAAAACGCATGCTCTACCAAGTTTTACAACTTCCGTTCCATCTGGGCTTTGTTCAAAGAATTCAGACAAATCGATTTTTTTCTCAACCACATCACAGTCATTCTTTCTATCAAATAATTCTATGTAAAACAGGTTTTTTTCTCCGGGATTAGAAGATTCTCCTCCAAAACTTTCAACAACATTACCAGAATGAGTGGCCGTTACATTCGTATTTTCGCAAAAGTCATACTTACCATTCATGTCAGTATCTGAAAAATTTCCAACAACGTAGATTGTAAAACCGATATCTCCCACGCCATCTAAGTCTTCGATGAGGATTTCACCCTGCGTCTCGTTTTCTAAAACCCAGTATGGTTCGATACTTTCCAGTTGTCTCGCACTGAGAACTGTAATTGATGCCCCTGCGATTAAAATAACTAGTCCGGACACAAGCAATATTTTCCATGCTTTACCCATGCTTTACCCATCTCTCGCCTATATATAGCGATTTTAGGTCGATGTATGCACTTTTTCAACTTTAACCTTCTGGATTAGATATGGACGATTATCCTGAAGATTTTCTTGGTCCGACAGGTGAAGATTGGCGAGTGCCTGTTTCTGAATTATCTTCTCGACAAGAGTGTCTTGTCAAAGCTTTGCAAACGGAAAATTATGCTGCAGTTTTGATTCAAAATCCAGTAGACCTTTACTACTTTACAGGCACAAGGCAAAATGCCTCATTTTATTGTTCAGAGGATGGAGATCGAAGACTGTATGTGAGGCGATCTTTGTCAAGGGCTATNCATGAGTCGGGAGGTGACGACGCTCCGCATGAAGTTGTGCCTTTTCCAAGGAGTAAGGAATTTTCTAGTAATTTACCACATACACCTGCTTTGCAATTTGGAGCCATCCCACATCAGTTTGGGGCATGGTTTTCTCAACTACTTGGAACGGATNGCGATTGTACCTCATTNGTACATCGATTAAGGGAAACGAAGAGTGATTGGGAAATTTCGATGATGAAAGAAGCGGCTAAAGTCCAATCTCTTATGTTTGATGCCGTGGAGCAAACAGGTAAAGAAGGCATCACTGAACTTGAATTGGTTGCGGAAGCTGAAAAAGTTAGTCGAGAGTTAGGCTTTGGTGGTAATGTCCAGATGAGACGCTTTCCATTGCAATGCGATAGAGGTGTAATCGTCGCAGGAAGAAATGGTGGCATTCCTTCATTTTTTGATTCAGCAGTTGGCGGTAGCGGTCCCCATCCGCAATCATCGATGGGTTCAGGATTTCAGAAGATAAAAAGAAATGAACCCGTATTGGTAGATTTAGTACACATGCATCGCGGTTATGTGATTGATGCAACCCGTATGTTCGCACTAGGCGGTTTGTCTTCTGATTGGGAAGAAAAGTTGGATCATATGAAAGAGATTAGTGATGCAGTTGTATCTTCACTTGAAGGGGGAATATCTTGTTCTGATACTTGGATTACAGGTTACAAATTGGCAGAAGAGTATGGATATGGAGGGAATTTGATGGGCATTNAACCAGACCAATCGAAATTTCTTGGACATTCGGTCGGCCTTGAATTAGACGAATCTCCGGTTGTTGCCCATGGTTTTGATAGGCCACTTCCGCTAGGAGGAACAATGGCCATAGAACCGAAATTGATCTATGCAAATGGCTCAATTGGTCTTGAGGATACTTGGGTGAGGACTGAAGATGGGATGNAGCAACTCTCGACTTCAGGTCATGCTGATACGGTGAGGTGTTTCTAAATGGCAAAACCATACTCAAGTAGTCATATTGGTATGGTCGCCTCCTCATTCACCTCTATGCGGTTATCAGGTCAATTAAAACAGCAACTTGTGAAACTTTTGACTCAAGAAATAACCCGAATAGTTCCCGAAATGGAATCGGCTACTTTGGAGGCTACACCAGAGAAGAAGACCCTTGATGATGCGACAAGAACTCGATTGAACTATAACAGAACAAGAGAATTGATGATTCAAGAAATCTCTAAGGTAGAAAGTGTAGGTTCCGAGGCTGTCCAAGCGTGTGTCGCCCATCTGGAANCCCTTCTGGAAAAAATCATTCATTCCGCNGAAAAGCAAGCGGAGTTAGACCGAGTGAATACAATCAAACCTCGTCATTTGGAGGCTGCAATCGGATCACAAGTTGATGAAAATACGAGTGATAATGATGTATCAAGCCAAGTGGAAGAAGATGTCCTTGATGCACACGTAAAGGGTTCTGCTCTTACCCCAAATGCCATTCGGGGCATCGCTAAATCATTCGCAGGCATGCCAATAACCGACGATGCTGTTGAAGAATTATTGTTATTATACTACGACGTAGTTGATGAAACAGAGGAAAATATTCGAAGGCATGCACAACTCGGTTCAAATCCTGCTGCGTTTATTCAATCCATCGATCGAATGCGGGAATTAATGATGCTGGGATGGATGAGGCGAATGCTCAAGAGAGCCTCTCACGAAGCACGAGAAAGAGGATACAAACGAATTGATGTTGAACAATTGGTTTTGTTGGATCCATTTGAATGAACTGCTTTATTCAATAAAAAAGGCGATGAGATGCAAACGATAGTCTACTCAGGTATCTTTGCAGGTCTGATGGCTATATTTGTGACCGTCGCTATTGAGAAATGGGGTGGNGTGAAAGGAGGCATTTTGGGAACTTTGCCAATCACCATCGTACCTGCTGCAATCGGCATCTATGCAGTAGATCCCTTTTCTTTTTCAAAATCTATGTTGGTGGTTCCATTAGGCATGCTTCTTAATGGAGCAACGCTATGCATTTGGGTTATTTTGCCACCATATTTGCCAAAAACTGGGAAATTATGGATTACNCTCGCCTCTTCCTTNTTNTTTTGGTTGGTTGCAGGGGTTTTAGTCATCCAATTTGAGCCAAATTATGCTTCAGCCTTGGTCTCNATGATGATCCTNATATCATTATCAATTATCGTATGCTTTTCACTCAAGGCTGCTCCTCGGGGGAGGAATAAAGTCAGAATNCCTGTTTTACTTTCTCGAGGCTTTGCTGCAGGATTAGCGATTGGTTTCGCTGTGTGGTTTGGGTCGCAAGGCCATCCTGAATTAGCAGGATTGGCCTCAGTCTTCCCTGCGATTTTCCTTACCACTATGGTCTCCTTATGGATTTCACAAGGTGAAACAGTGCCAAGAGGGGCGGCTGCACCGATGATGTTAGGTGCTTCATCGGTATCTTTTTTTGCGATTGGATGTATGATTTTATTTCCTCGAGTGGGCGTTTACACCGGCTGTATTATCGCTTGGATTCTTTCAGTTGTGCTGTGGTCACTTCCAATGGGGATGTGGTTACATAGACGAATTAATCATTCAAAATTTGCATCCAACGGTGAGGTTCTGGCACATCGATAATCGTGAAATTTACCGAGTGAATCTGTTTATTGGAGCGTAATTTTTTTGATAATTTTTTTAAATTCAACAAGCAACAAGGACAATGAGGTCTGCTTGGTTTGATTGTAAGAAAAACGGTACCTGAAGGGTCAACTTCAATTTTTTTAACATAATCTCTTTCAAAAAACACTTTGTCATCATGAACATCTTTCCAATTACCGATTATTTTTGCTATTTTTCGGGTTAGTTGTTTCTTGTTCATTGTTGTTCATCTCCAGGAGGATTTTTTCTATTTTTGACACCCTTCATGACATGTCTCTCCTCTACTTCGTTTAGTTTACTCAGTATTTTTTTCCTCAGAAAGTAAACAACAAGAATAATTGCAAAAATATCAAAAATATAGATACTTACAGTGCTCGCCTCCATTTTTACACCTACAACGGGGGAAGTATCTCAATATCAACCTCGCCAATTGGGATGCCAATGCACCCAAGCCTTCCTCCTTCTTCGACATATTCTAAGTCTAATCCAGGGGGAAGAACTTCATCGACTGGGATTTCTCCTTTTAGNAGGGTAATCATACAGGTGCCACATGTTCCAGAAGTGCAATTAGTGGGAATCTTGACTTCACAATCTATCGCTAATTCACATATTGTTCGTCCAGAATTATATGTGGTTTGACCAAGTAATTTTGCTCCACGGAAAAACCGGATTAAGCTCATGTGTGAACCTCATCGATCTTCCCATCGAGTCCAGCGGCCAGTTTGTTTGTTGAAGTATAAGCCTGCTTTTTTCATCCATTTATTGAACTTGGTAGCACCTGCACCCGTTCTCAGGATGAAATCCTCTCTGTCTTCTTGCGCTTGGATGTAGCTTTTTGCAGCCAAAGTTTGATCAATCCAGTCATTAATACTCATCAAACCGCTGGCTAGNATACTTTCTTCTGCAGCCTTAGCCACTTCATCTGCAGTAGCACCAGTCTTGGCCAAATCTTCTCGGATGAGTTGATTGAGTGCATCGAAGGTTTTTGTTGCTGGCTTTGACGGAACAGGATTCCTGGGAGGAGCATCTGGACTTGTTATGATGAGGCCTCCATTACTTAACTTTGAATCAATGATAGTCGAGAGACCTGCTGAAAATACGTGCTCGCATTCCCAACAGATGAAACTCCAATTTTCACGGTCATCTGGATTGCGAGCCGATCTTGGGTCTAATTCATCACCACATTCTGGACAAGCATGGAAGATGAGGGATGGAACTACCTTCCTACGGAAGTCAACAACATCTTGTGGAGTACCTTCCAAATCCAGAAGTTCGTGATCACGGGCTGCTTCGAGGCCTCTGGTTTCCAGCTGGTCACGAATTTTCACTTTTTGGTCATCTTTCCCTTCATCATAGAGATTGTTTTCAAGTTTAACAATNAGTTCAATGGTTTTACCCAATCGATTCATAACTAATTTCTTAGCTCTAAATGATTCAATTTTAGCAAGTTTGAGCCTTTCCTTCTGTTCTGCTAAATCAGCGAGAATGTCTTTTTGTTGACGTTGAAATTTTAATTCTTCAATTTTGCTGACCTTTTTTCTTTCGGGTGCTAAAACTTTCGAAAGGTACCGCTCTTTTCCATGAGTTTGAGGTCCAGCAGAGATAATTTCGACAACACCCTCTGCGATATCGGGTTTTAGCCCATAATTTTCAACCAATTTTGTTTTATCGATTTTCTTTAAATCCCCGATTTTCAAGCCAGCATCGGCTAACTGCATGGCCGTTGTTTCATCAATTCCTCTTCGAAGTAAGGCCAAATAGGTGTCTTTTTTTGCCATGTAACCATCCCCGAGGGGTTTGGCCGACGAGGGGCTTAGATGTCAATGCATCGATGATAATGTTGGATGATTTTTGTTGCAAAATCACACCAATCATCGAATCCTAATTCTTCTGGACGCGCATCCATCCATTTATTTTCAAAGGATTGAATCAGGCTATTCCATTCGTGTTTCCATGGACCCAAACTGAGAAATCTTCCTCCTGATTTTCGGAGAGTGTTTCTAATTTTTTTCCTCCTCTGAGCATATGTGTGCTGGATTAGCTCTCGAATCAGTCTCCAATGCTCTGGTCTTGGAATTCGGCTCAACAGTACAATACGAGATTGTACTTTTGGTTGAGGTGAGAAAAAGTGAGGAGGTACTTTTTGAGCCAATTCTATTTTCCAATCAAGTCTTGCGACCATCCCAAGACTACAGTGGTCTGAATATGTTGTTTGGTTTAGCCGATGGGCAAATTCTTCTTGCACCATGATTACTGCACGTTTGATATGCTCATAGTGCGTCATTTTCTCAATAAGAGGAGACGAAATTTGGTAGGGAATATTCGCAACAATCGCGTTAATTTCTCTAGGCCAATCATGTATTAATGCATCCTGATGTGTGAGATTGAGCGTGGGGAATTCTTTGCGTAAATGGTCGCAGATGACCGCATCAATTTCGACTGCAGAAACCGTTGCACCTGATTCCATTAATCTTTGAGTAAGTACGCCAGGTCCAGGTCCAATCTCGAGAATGTGATCTTCCTTTTGCAATTGAGCGCTAGCAATAATTGAATCTAAAACGCCTTCGTTGATAAGAAAGTGTTGACCTAACTGTTTATTTGGTGGCTGAGAATTTTGCAACCTGTCAACCAAATCACGTGCGGGATGAGACATGAACAAAGCACTGAGGACTTCATTCGTTTTTGATATCTTGGTCAACTATGGTTGATTAGTTGGACTTATTCAACTCCAACTTGTTGACGGACAATGTCAAGTGTTTGGGTGATAACATCGTTTTCGACAGTGATTCTGCGACTTGCAAGAACTGCACGTACATCATCTTCAGTCATTGGCATTAGTTCAGCGAGTTTGGCTGCTAATTCAGGGTATTTGTCGAATTTCTCTATTCCCATCAGAGCCTCAAAAGTGGCAAGAAATACTTCTGGGTCCGTTCGGTATCCGTTTCGAGCATCACTTGCAGCCCATTCCGCATGTTGAAGAGCAGCTTTTTGTTCATAAGTGAGAAAGCCGCGTCGGTCTTGGGCATCCAAAAGTAATTCTCTGACAGTTGCATAATCGACGAAAATCTCTTCATCACTCATTTAATCACTCCAATGGCTTGAGGTGCTCTGGTCTGGCGATAACTGTTTTCTGCATGTTACCATCTTTAACAGCAACAACCCAAGCATTTCCCTGCTTCTTCTCGATAAAGCCAGTTCTTCCTTGGAACCTTCGATGTGGCATGCCACGTTGCTGACTTCCATTGAGTACAATGGCAACTCTGTCACCTTCATTGTAATCATGCATAATTTGAGAAATATACAATCGGCTTCGCTGCATTCTATTTCTTCGAAGAATACTTCTTGTGCCTTGTCTGGTACCCTTGGAACGTTTCATGTTATCCTCACCTCAACAGAAGCCTAAGCGTTTCGGCGACCTGACATCTCCATATAAGCACCGCGATATTTAATCTGAGTGAATCTCCGCAACATCGAGCCAAATTACGTCACATTTTGCCTTCAGCAACGAAGAGATAGATGGTTGGGTATATCCGCCATCACCATGAATCGCTTCTTTGACATATGTTCCAGATTCACAACGCAATGACATCTGTCCCTCGATTTGATTCAATTCGTTTAGTTCCGCATAGAAATCATATGTCTCAATGACTTTCTTTTTTCGGATCAAGTCGGCTCTTCGATGGGCCACTCTTTTTGGTGTTCTTTGTTCGAGGGTTTGTCCTGAAAAGTTAGCCATGATGTCTGTGATTTGGCTTAAATCTGGCAAAGACAAAAATGTTTTTTCTTTGGGAGATAATATTCTTTCAATCAAAGCGGCTTTCGTACCCGTTTTCGGAAGGCCTTGTTTTACACAAATCTCAACCAGCATATCTTTTTTCAAATCTTGAAGTGATTCAAGGGTATGAATCGGCTCTTTTGGAGCCGGCCTTTTTTGTTGTCTTCTGCGACCCCTGCCGGATGGTTTTGGTGGATCAAGTTTTTTTGTCAAAATTTCATACTCAGAAGCTTCAAGTTCTGAGATGAGAAACCGAATGGTGTATGATTTTTCAGCCGGTGTGTCTTTTATTCGTACAACTTCATTTCGATTTGATAGACGAATTGAATTTACTTCGATAGCACTTTCGGCTTTTTCATTGATGATTTTTTCAATCAAATCAAGGTCAAATGTTCTCTTTTTTGGATTCTTCAGCTCAATCACAAAAGGACGTCCTCTCCCCAGACATCTTACATCGATATCCTCTCGGCCCATACCATGAAAGGCGTGCTCTGTTGAATCATAAATTTCGATTAACGGGTCTCCAATGAGACTTTGCACACTATGCGGATATTGTTGTCCAGTTCCATTGCATTTTTCACAACCCCTTTCTTTGCATACGCGGCAGGGCCACCTGGTTTGCGGAATTTCCCTCTCAAGTTTTCGATATCTTCCGTAAAGGTAATGAGAACGAATATCGAGTTCAACATTTAGTGTCAATACATCGATTAGTGCCATGATTTCTGGTTTTTCGGAAACAATCTTGATTGAGGGTTTACTCTCAATAAGATTTTTTGAAATACGCTCGACAATGGATTGTTTAATTGCCGGTGAACCGCCCGCTCCAAACCTTTTTCGGAGATATTCTTCTTGTTCAATTTGGTCCTTTGGCATTTTAATGCCTAATTGAAGTCGTTGATATTCATAGGGTTGACAAGACTCATCGATCAATGATGTCAATAAATCAACCTCTTCAAACAAGTCTTCACAAAATGGGCACATCTCAATAGCATCTCTTTGTGCTGATAATTCCATGTCGTGTTCAAGAACTTCTGTCAAGAGTTCAATTCCGCTATCTTTCATTTCTTGACCATGCCGCATTTTTCCCGATAGACGACCCAAGCATGTTTCACATGAACCAATCCTGACAAGGTGTTTGATTCCTCCCGGTTTTGGAGCAGATGGTATCTCTTCATCTCCGGTTTCCAATTGTTCGGGGAGAACATTTGGCTCGGCCGTTTGGTCACCAACTCCTTCATCCCAGAGTGAATAATCAGTACTACCAAAGCCAGCATTCGCATATTGAAGCCAATCTTCTTCAAGTTCCTCTTTGGTCACAAAATCACCATCACATCGAGGCCAACCTCTGCATGCGATGTCTGTGCGAGTATCATGCCCTTCATGAATTCATTGGCTCAGAATTTTCACTGCGATGAAGAATACCAAGAGCAGCAGTGGTCATGCCCATCGAGGCGATTAAGGAGAGGGCTATCATCGCTCCAGAGAAAATTCCGAATGCACTGAACAACCCCATTGGTGATAATGCAATGATACTAAATCCAGCGATATCAGAGGCGGCAGAGCCAACCAAAGCAAGCGCACATGCACCTCCTACGCCAATCAAGGCAGATTCATGTGTTTCACCTCGCTGCCTGATTTCTCTGTACCGTTCGGTTACATGAATACAGTAATCAATCCCGACTCCTAATGATATTGTAGCGATGGTGACAGTGACGATGTTCAAACTGTATCCGAATAACCAAATCAGCCCGTAAAGCCAAACAACTACCAGAAGAATTGGAATGAGAGCGACCAATGCTTGCCGGATTGATCTGAAACCGATGCTAAGTGTAATGAAAACAAAAACAGAACCAAGAATCAATCCATTTTGCATTTCGTTTTGCATCGATTCACTGGCAACAAATCTTGTAATCGGTCGGCCGGTTACCATCACCCAAGAAAGTGGTTTGTCATCATCATCGGAATCTCCGGGCCCTTCCCAAGAACCAGTGCTTAGATTTGTGAGTGGCATGAGGTCTTTTCTAATTTCTTCTAAACCAGGTCCCATGGATGGAAAATCTTCGGGAGAGGTGATGCCAAAACGAATCAGCATCTTTGACCATTGACTCTCTTGACCATGAATGTCTAACCATGGTTTCTCATGGTCCAAGGGAACGTCTGGGGTGATGTAAAGCCCTACAAGAGAAGCAGGAATAGACGGTAGAGATGCGGTGCCATTGATGCCAAATAAGCTGATGTAACCATACAAAAATAAAAGACAACGTTTGTCCTCGAGGTCGGGGAGATTGAAACGCCCAATGAGATTACATTTGCTTTCATTCAGGCCTGCTTGCTCATAGGGCAATCTATCCTCAATCATCATCGAGACTGAAAGTTCAAGCATTTCATCGACTGCCAAAATATCAACTTGGCCATCTGGTTCTCTGGTCATCTTGTCAGGTATACCTTCAGGAAGGTGATCGAAATTTTCTCGAACCGTTTGAATGGAAGCGAAAACCCGAGGGTCGGCGACATCACCAAGCATCAATAACACTGCTGGCTCCCCTTCATCAGCAAAGCGATGTGAAACGAGATCGATGCCAATAGCCATATCACTCGATTCGTCAAGGAAATCTTCGACTTCAAAATCACCTTCAAGGTTTGACATTGCCCACGAAGCCGGAATTGTGAGTAGTAATGCTGCTAGAGCGATCCAAAATGCAACGGGTGTTTTTCCACAAAATTTTGTGACGGTCTGTAATTTTTCAACGGAGACCATATGCTTTGTTTTGTCTTGTGTTGTTGCCATCGATTTTTTCTCCATCCATTCATCCACACTCAATCTCAGTAGAGGCGTCCACATTCCAGTGAGAAGGAACGCAGCTAAGATACCGAATCCAGCCTCGATGCCAAAAGAACGTAATGCTGCGACGTCAGAGAATAAATTAGCCGAAAATGCGGCCATGGTGGTTACAGAAGTCAGCATGATTGCCAGACCAATTCTGTGTAAAGTGATTTGAGCGGATTCTTTTGGTGATTTTCCAGCTTGCCTTTCCTCTTTGTATCTGTGTAAGGCATGGAGGCTGTCATCAATTCCAAGAGCAAGAACGAGAATGGGTAATAGATTAGAAAATTGACTCCTGGAAAGCAAATCCCAACCAAACCAATCAAACAAATTCGAGGCATGACCAATGAATCCCTGCATCCACAAGAGTGCTCCTCCCAGAGCAAAGCCAACAATGGCTACGTCAGACCATCTTCGTAAACTGATATACAACAAAAAGATGACAACGAGACCCATCAGCATGATGAGGCCAAAACTGGATTGGAGTTCTCTGTTGACTTCGACGTTAATGCCTTGGCCAACGAGCAGCGTTACCGAGCTATCATCGTAACTTCTTATCCGCCCCTCAAGGTCCATGTAACTCCATTCTGCTGAACAAGGGTTCTCTTCTACCGGACAATTTTCAGCAGTGTAATTGGGCGGATGGAGAACGAGACTTCCACTATCAAAGCGATATCCACCTACTTGAAAACCATCATCAAGTTTGATACTCTTTTCAGAATGAGCATCTTTCCACGAAGTTGTCCAACCGTTTTCAATCAAAGCCGCTCGATCCAACTGAACCAATAACCAGGTAGAACTACCAGACCATCTCCCCTTCTGCCAGTTTGCGCCGTCCCATGTTCCGTCGCTTTGCAATTTCCCCCCGGCGGGCCCGATAACATTTGATGCTGTATCTGGAACGAAACCTCGATCTAATGAAATCCATCGTAGGAAAGCCGAACCATCGGCCATTGCCATTCGGTGTGCGGCGAGGTCAATGTGTGCCTGAGTTACGTTTGCATCGTCAAATTCAAGACATTCAAGAATACCGCAATCGCTCCAATCAGCAAGAGGAGGTTCAGTACCACTCAACGTGATTCTTGGGGCAGTGAGAATAGAAGAGTTATTCATGAATCCTCGGAAGATATCAACAACTGACATGACGCCATTGGTCTGTAATCCTGTGACATCATTTACAAATGGCTTCATGTATTGAGAAAGAGTATGCTCTTGAATGACATTGTGTTTTACATCCAATTCTTTGAGTACACTGAGGTTAAGTATGCCTCCATTTGGTGAAGTAATGCCTTCCCATGGCCTGCCAGACGGGATGATTTCTGAAGCCTGTGCAAAAGCAGACCAATCAGGAGTGCCGTCAGGCCTTGCAGGTATGGGAATGGAGGAAGTACCGACCATATTTGGTTCTCTCACACTCACAGCAAAGCCAAGAATAATTTCTGATGTGGCAAATTCGTTATCGATAATTTCTTGAGCAGTTAATTCCGGTGATTCGAGTTCATATGATTCCATGTCAATCGGTTCCAAGGCGGTAAGTGCGCCTGGAATCATGAATAAAGTAAGCAAGAACATGGCGACATGCACTTTGTTCCGCTGAGGAACAATCCATTGAGAAAGACGATGAAAACTTCGGCTTCCCAATTGGCTGTTTCCAGCCACAGATGGCGTGTTTTCGATATCTTCCATAGACGGCTCAATATCGATGGTTTAGTTCTCATTGATAGAGTCATGTTTTCATGGATGAATTGAAAATGTCATGGCGCGAGGGCATTTCAAGCGGGGGTTGCCAAGCTTGGTCAACGGCGCTGGGTTTAGGCCCCAGTCCTTATCGGTTCGCAGGTTCAAATCCTGCCCCCCGCACCATCAAACACAAAACAGAAGTATTTTTTCCTCAGTGGCATTAGACCATTTATCCCTATGTCGAGTTCAGGCGTTTGCAAGTCCTCTTCTTGTGGGAGTTTTTTACCACCGGAGCCTGGTTTTGCTTTTTGTGCAGTTTGTTTGCTCACGCTCACTGACGGTATGCCTGAAAAAGAAAATCAACGATTTGAAGAAAAAAAAGCGCCACTGAAATCTAAACTGGGAGCGGAGAGTCAAGAAAAAAAAGCGAAACGTCGGGAAGAATGGGACAAAAGCATTGCCTTAGTTGTAGGAATTATTGTTTCTATTGTGCCGATTTATTTGTCTGTTAAATTCTTCATTGCAGGAATTGATGAAGCGGCCTCTGTCTTCGTGATATTGGGTTGTTTGTTTCTTTTCAAAGCAGCATTTGCATTCAGCAAGGTATATTCAAAAATGTTGGAAGAGAAGGAAATCATTCGTAAAATGAAGTATAGGTCAGCGGATCGAGGGGATGGTGTACATAAACACCAGATAATGGGTCCAGAGGATTTTTTTTGAATCAAACAGATTATTCTGCGGGCATGATTCCCAAAGTTTATGCCACTGTGGCTTAGTTGGTAGAGCACCTGATTCGTAATCAGGCGGACGGGAGTTCGAATCTTCCCAGTGGCTTTCATTCTTCTTCAAACATCTCTGAGATAGTCTGTATGTCTGCGTCAATTTTCTTCATTTTGTCCATAAATTCCATTTTAGCAGAAACCTGTAAGGGTATTGGTAGAGTCGTGAGTGAATCGTTTTCTATTCGCAGCATTCGAAGTTCAGCGATCATTCTTGCACGGATAAGTGACATTGCTGTTTCAAAATCTTCGTCGCTGATGGCTTTTCCATCATGTAAACTTGCCAGTCTTTCTAACAATATCAGCGGATTTGTNTCGGTATTTTGCGCATCCGGGTCGAATACGATTTGATTATTGGAATAAAACAGTTGGGAAAATGTGGCTGCTAGAGAACCCACCAAACCAATACCAACGAGCATAAGTGAGGCAGCTACCAATTTACCGGGTCCAGTGACTGGAGAGAGGTCTCCATAGCCCACGGTTGTTGTGGTGACAAGCGCCCACCATAATGCAGAAGGGAAATCACGGATAACCCTTGCACAATCCTCGCTAGGATTCATGCCCATGCAATATATTTGGTAATAATTTTCTTCGAAAATGTACACGAAAAAGGCACCTGAAACAATCAATGAAAAGACGATCATAAACAAATGTTGTACCTGCTTACCAACTGGGACTACGTTGGCTCTTTGTGTAGCCCCAATCATCCTCAGTATGCCAGCGAAGGCACGGATTAATCTCAAAAATTTGAGGGAAATAACTCCGGAGAGGAATGGAAGCCCAGCCAAAAACATCGGAGGGATTCCTAAAAATTCCCATCCGTGGGTTTTCCACCACCAAGATTTGTCATTACAGCGAGAGTAATCTTCAATCAAGTCAGCAAAAAAGAATCCAACAAGAATCAAATCAAGAACGGCTAATTTCCACCANAGAGAGAAGTTATTTTCAAAAAGTTCGAGTTCAAGGTCGAGAATAATTATGCCAATATTAATCATGGTAAGGATGAGGATAAGAAAATCATTTGCCCACCAGGGTTGTTCAAGAGAATCATATTTATCTCTCACGTCAAAATCACTCATCGAGGTTTGCTAAACAGTTGGAAATTTTATTTCTGTCGATGTCACAATCCGGCAATACGAAGTTTTTCGAGCAGTGTTTTTTGTTCATCTGTAAGCGTTTCATTGGGAAGTAATCCTAATTCGATGTCATATTCTTTGATTCTAAATCGATCTCCGATAAGACTATTCTCAGGGATNGTGACTCTTGCTTTCATCCCGTTTGGGAGTTGGACATTGACCTTACCTCCTAACATGAGAGTAGAGTATTGGATTTCGACTGACTGAACGATNCTTCCTTGTTCCCATCGGCATCCCTGACCGGGGTCGATTTTAATTCGAATAATGAGGTCTCCCGGAACACCATCAGGGTGGCCGTGACCCTGTCCTTTGAGCGTTAATTTATCTCCATGTTTCGACTGAGGTTTGACATTAACACGAATTTTCATCGGCTTTTTGGTAATGCTTCCGTGGCTGCCGGGTACAAGTTTTGTAAATTCAAACATAAATTTCCCTCCTGNTTCAGCTTCATCGATGGATAACTCAAGGAAACCGGTGGCATCTTGGCCCTTTTGAGTATTGGGCGATGGGGAAGCACTTCTTTGACCAAAGGGTTGCCCTCCTCCTCTGGAGAAGGGGTTGCTGAATCCTCCTCCTCCAAACATCTGAGAGAAAATATCATTCATATTTCCGCCTCCAAAACCACCTCCAAACATTTGCGATTTTTCATATTCCTTTCTTGCTTCAGCTGTACCGATTTGGTCATAGGCAGATTGGACTTGTTTGAAACGGGATTCAGCATTCTTGTCATCTGGATTGCGATCGGGGTGATATCGTCGAGCGAGTGTTCTGAATGCTTTTTTTATCTGGTCGTCAGAAGCATCTCGAGAGACTCCTAAAATTTGATATGGGTCGTCCTTGGACACGTTACTGGGATGCCATACTTGAATTTGAACCCGACGATAATCGAGTCAATTTCGCGTCGATTGGGTTAAATGAAAAGGGCAAGTCGGTCGACAGGCCGAGGTCTTACCATGTCGGATGAAAATGCGGAAAAACGCTCGTTTGAAAATTATGTTCAAGACAAGCAGGACGCTATAGAGGCCCAGTTTCGACGTATTTCGAGAGGCTCATGGGCAAGAATCTTGCGAATGGCTCGCAAACCAACACCTCAGGAATTTAAACAAACAAGCATCATTTGTGGAATTGGCCTTTTTGTTCTCGGCTTCATCGGATTTGTTATTTTGGTATTGATGGATAATTTCATCCCATGGATTATCCATGACGTATTCGGTATTTGAGGTGTAAAAAATGGCAGAAGCNTTTGTAGTATTNGTCCGTCATGAACAAGAATTGTTGTTGCTGAGGAGGTCAAAATCGGATGAAGATTATCCCGCTCTTTGGGATGGTGTTTTTGGTCTAGGAACTTCTCCCGAGGAATATATCTCGAGAGTATCGGACTGTACGGGGTTGGATGCAGAGCATTTGACCTTTGTACGCACTGGCCCTGCTCTTGGAATCGACAAGGGAAATCGCTTGTTGGATATTACTCCAGTTCTGCTTGTTTCTTCCTCTAAAGAGGTAACAGCAGGTGGACGATACACGGAATGCGAGTGGGTCGATCCCGGCGAAATACAAAATTACAACACAGTGTTTACTGACTTAAACATCGAAAATAGCGAAAAATTGTTTAGAGAATTGTACGGAAGCGTCGCATCATTCCTGTACATTGTGAAAACAGCCATCGGCTCCGAGCAAAGAGTTGCNAATGAGATTCAAGCAAGACTAGACGGAAGTGGTTCTTTGAAGAACATCGCTGATGAAGTATTTTGTGTGCTTCATCCACCTAGCATGCGCGGTTATGTCATGGTTGAATCAAGTGCTTTGTATCACGTTGAGAAATTAATTGGGCGTTCTGGTGGCAGAGATCCCAAAGCAAGGCGCGGTCTAAATCAGACACAATTGAAGAACGCAAAGACCGTACTTCCAGGAGAAGCTCCACTCAAAGACATCCTTCCTTACTTNGAACCAAAAGCCGTCACAAGCGGTATCGATGTTGGTTGTATTGTAGAAATTGTAACCGGTGCATTCAAAGGCGAAAAAGCCAGAGTTTTGAGTATTTCAGAGACGAAAGAAGAAGTCAGTATGGAATTGTATGAAACAGATATTCCAATGACACTTAACATGAGAGGCGATCATGTACGTGTCATTGATAGGGTCATTTCAGAATGAGTAAAGGTATTACACGTCGAGGTTAAATAGGGAATGCAAGTCGGCAAGGTGCCCACGTTTGTGAGTTATAGGTGAGAAAAATGCCACAGCCATGGACTTCAAAACTTATCATTAAGGCTCTTGGTGTAGCCAAGTGTAATGGTTCATTGGATGCAGCAACCGAGGATATTTCTTTGGAGAAAATCATCGGTGTTGCCAAAGAAAAGGCAGGTCAAAACCACCTTACTGGTGCCGACCTAAAGGCACAATCGCGTGAAGTCATCGGTACATGTGTGTCGATGCGGGTCAAAGTTGAGGGATTGTGGGCTAAAGACGCCCTCAAAGTAATTGAAAATGGAGAATGGGATGACAGATTCAATTGATTAGAACTCACGNACCACGGGAGAGGGTCAAACCTCGCAGACCGAAGGGGTGAATAAAATGGAAGACAAGATATCAGCAGCAATTAAGAACGCAATCGACAATGCTCCAGAGCGTAAATTTGTCGAATCAATTGAATTCTCTTTCACGATCAAGGATGTTGATTTGAAGAATCCCAATAATCGTATTCAAGAAGAAGTCAGGCTTCCCTCTGGGCGAGGAAAAGATGTGAAAGTTGCCATGTTTGCAACCGCAGATGCCGCTCAAAAAGCAGAGGCAGCTGGAATACACGTCATCGATCCAACCACAATCGAAGATTTGGGTGGCAAACGTGGCGATGCAAAACGTTTGGCCAACAGATTTGATTTCTTCCTCTCCGAAGTCCCTCACATGGGATTGATTGGACGTCATCTGGGTGTTGTCCTAGGACCTCGTGGAAAAATGCCACGTCCAGTTCCCCCAGTTGTTGACCCCGGAGTTATTGCTCAAGGATTGCAAAGCACAGTGGTCGTCAAAAGCCGTGATAAAATCACTTTCCATGCGCCGATTGGAACGGTAAGTCAATCCCACGAGGACTTGGTCAAAAATGCCATGGAAATCTATAACCGTGTAATTGGAAAACTCGAACGTGGTCTTGCCAACATCCGTACACTTTACATCAAAACTTCAATGGGCCCGTCTCAAAGAATAGAGGTGGTCAATTGATTCCAAAAGTCGCTCCNTGGAAGAAAGACACAGTGTCTTCACTTCTGGACAAGGTTAACGCTGGTACCACTATTGCCATCATCGATATTCACGGTGTTCCTGCGGATTCCATGATTAACATGAGGGCTGATTTGAGAGACAAAATGGCGATTCAAGTTGCCAAAAAGCGTCTTATGAAATTAGCATGGGAAAATGCGGGCCGAGAACTCAGTGAGTTGGACTCTNTGTTTGAAGGTGCAGTCCAACCAGCACTTGTATCGACTCAATCACTCAACTCNTTCGAACTNTTTACAGAGCTCAAAAAGACTGAAGCAGGTCGAGCAGCCAAACCTGGTGATGTTGCACCACATGATATTGTGGTTGAAAAAATGGACACTGGTATGCCCCCTGGACCTATAGTTGGTGAACTCAACTCAGTTGGTATCCCTGCTAAGATCATGAAAGGTTCAGTCCACATACAAAAGCAAGTGACCGTCTTGAATGCAGGAGATGTGTTTGAGGGCGATTTGGGAATGATGTTGGGTAAAATTGGCATTAACCCCATTGTTACCGGATTACGCCTTTGTGGAACACTCGAAAGCGGCGTATTATTTACTCCAGAAACACTAGATATCGATTTCGAACAATTCGAATCAGACTTAATCGGATATGCGGCAGGAGCATTTAATCTTGCTTGCAATATTACCTGGATTACTTCCCAAACCATGCCTACGCTCTTGGCTAAAGCAAGCCGAGAAGCACTTGCAGTGGCTTTGGAAGCGGCGATTACAACCGCCGATACACTCCCACATCTGATTGCTCGCGCCCATGCATCTGCATTGGGCGTTGCTGGCACNTTAGATGCGGAAGCTCTCGATGATGAATTGAGTGCCATGCTCGGTGCTGCAGCTTCGGCTGCTACATCTGCGGCATCAAGCGTCGTTGAGGAAGAAGAATCTTCTGACTCCCCAGCCGAGGAGGAAGAAGAGGAAGAAGAGGAAGCCGCTTTTGGTGGACTTGGAGACCTATTCGGCTAAAATCAAAAAATTGAGGTGAAATGAATGGAATATGTATATGCTGCAATGTTGTTGCACAGTGCTGGAAAAGAGATCGAAGAGAAGGCCGTTTCTGCTGTTTTAGCAGGAGCAGGTGTTGATGTTGATGACGCCCGAGTAAAGGCTCTAGTAGCCAGTTTGGGCGGCGTTGATATTGCCGAGGCCATGACGCAAGCTGTCGCTGCACCTGCTGCGGCCGCTGCACCCGCCGCAGCCTCTGCTGGTGGCGATTCAGCAGCTCCTGCTGATGAACCNGAAGAAGAGGAAGAAGAAGAAGGCGGATTCGAAGGTCTTGGNTCTTTGTTTGGTTAAGNCAATCGCACCACTCAGATTTTCTGGGTGTCTTGGCATGGCGACCGAGCACAGCTTAGATCCAGTGGTGTTGCCTCTCTCCTCGAGGTGAGAGCTTGCGAACGCCGATGCTGAGTCACCAATTTGACATAGAACGCCATAATGGCATACCATGGTCAGGCGCAAGGAATTCGTCCTTGAGTTGTCCACAAGCCCTGTTGATAATGTCCGATCTTTGAGAGAGATTGGGGAAACGTATCATTGGTCAATGGCCAGAATTGAAGGAAGCCGCATAGTTGATAGGTTTGCTATTATCATGCCAATGGTCCAAAGTGCTCGTTCACTTGGACTCATTTTTGAAGATGGCCCATTCCAAGGTCTTGAAATGCACAGTTGGCAAGAAACAAAAGGTTCGAGNGGNGCTGTTGGGAAAGTNGCATGGCTCCTTCCAGGAGGGATCGAGAGTCCTCAATGTAAGGCTTTAGTACACCTTTGGGCTTCNAAATTACCNCGCTGTCCATGGAAATGGACGTTNGGGGAACGAAGTAGTGTTGGTTTTTTATTGCCAGTTTGGAGGCGNTCAAGAAAAAATTTTGCAAAAGTCGGCCTATCTGAATGGCCTTTCACAACTCAAACACTCTCTGACATTTTAAGCGATGACCGAAAAGGCAAGGTATAGCNACANCTAGGGTGAGGTAAGGGAGATTCCATGTCAGCGTTTCTTGATAATTTGCAAACTGACAGAGATACACAAATCATGACCGTTTGTATTGCATTTTTTCTCATTGCTTTCCCTGCTTATTTCGCCCTAGCGTCCTCAATCAAAGATTTAGGAGTTCTTGGTGGGGAAGTAGGCACGTATGAGGTAATGGTGAACGAAACAGTGGTCGAAGTGGGNTCAATTGAGNTGTCGATTGNNGATGGNGNNTCCGCCGATGCNAGNTTNAACACTGATGCNGTAAAAGACCAACTCTCTGGNAAACATGTTGCTATTGCAAGACTTGTTTATTCATGGGCAGAAACGAATGAAGANACTCAAACTGGACCTGGTGNNGGCGCACAATGNGATGAAGTTTCAGCAGATTACGATCTCTCTGGAGCNACCCATAACGAGTCNTCAGACACGGGTTCTGAATCATGGACNGAAAATGGNAATTGTGCCAGTGAAGTTTCACATGCTATCGAATTCATGATGATTGACAACTATTCATCGAACAACACAACTTATGAGAACATGACCGAAGAACAGGTTTTGTCAAAATATGGCAACATGGAACTTGGGCTTGGCAGTTTTATGACCACTGTATCTGTAACTGCTGACAAAGGCTCATCACTGGTTTTTGGCGACAATGATGACCCAGGAGAAGACGTAAAAGTAACCCTTGAGTTGGTTGTTATTTCAGTTACGATTGAAAAATCTGAGTCAAACGCTTGACATCAAAGCAGAAATATCAATCATTCCACTAACTCGGTCATTGACTGCTGTCATGATTTCAGTAAGGTGAGCTCTTGTTGTTGCTTCTACACGCATCACAAGTATTTCTTCTGTGTTTGATTTTCGAGCCAAGTACCAACCAGTTTGTTCTCCATTCAATTCAAACCTGACACGTACGCCGTCAACTGTACTACGATTACAATCGCTGAACGCTTCAGTGATCGCATGTACTATTCGTTCTTTATCCTCTTCTGGACAAGGAATTTTTACTTCTCCAGTCGTTGGTAGATTTGGTGCTACTCGATATAGCGCATCTCCAAATTTTTCTTCTCGAGGTTTACGACTCCATAATTCGATCAGTCTTGCTGCATTGTACAAAGAACAATCAAACCCATACCACCCTCTATCTGCCATGAAAAGGTGGCCACTCATTTCAGCAGCCATGATCGCTTCTGGGTGATTAGCCAGTGCACGCTTCATGAATGAATGACCCGTTTTGGCCATCATGGCCTCTCCGCCTGCTTTAATCACTGATTTTTCAACGTTCATTGAGCATTTTACGTCATAAATAACGAGATTTTTCCCTTCTTCTTTGCCAATTACGTCCTGAGCAAAAAGGCTGATTATGCGGTCTGGAAAGATGAAACGCCCTCTTTCATCAACTGCTCCAATTCGGTCCCCATCTCCATCAACTCCTATGCCAAATTCACATTCATGCTTAACCACTGCTTCTCCTAAGTCAACCATATTCATCGGTCTGGTTGGGTCAGCACCGTGATTTGGTTCACTGGCATCCCACTCACAATACAAGTCGACATGTTCGACTCCCATCATGTTAAGCAACTTGCTCAAATATGGGCCAGGCACAGCATTCCCGCAATCAACAGCCACACGCAATGGGCGCTGAATCGGCCCAGTACTTTCCATGATGGCTTCAAGGTAATGATCCATGTGTGCGTGGTGGATATGTTCTCCTTGACCAGTTTTGAAATCACCTTTCACAAATACTGACCTTAACTCTTGAATTTCATCTCCTGCAAGCGGCAAATTCCCTCGGCACATCTTGAAGCCATTGTGTGTTGTCATAGGTAAATGACTGGCTGTGATCATCACACCACCATCAACAGGAAGCGTCCAACATGCGTGGTAGACGCAACCTGTCGTCACGATTCCCAAATCGAGGACCCGTACTCCAGCAAGGGTAAGNCCNTGAATCAAAGCCTCTGAGAGTACTGGGCTTGAATCTCTGATGTCCCTTCCTACCGCAAGGGTTGTACAATCAAGATATGTTCCAATTGCTCGACCTAGGCGAGTTGCAAATTTTTGATCGATCTCAGTGTTCGCCAGTCCCCGAATATCATAGGCTTTGAAACAATGAAGAGGCCAGTCCATAAAAGAACCTCACAGTAGGTCGTCTATGAATCAATCGACGAAATTTCTAACATTTTGCCGGGACGTGTTACAAACCACATGTGCAATGTAATCGTAATCAAATTGACGAAAACGGCCAACCACCAGTAAGGTAATGAAGACATTAAGAAAACAAAAAAAACAAATTGGAGAATAATAATCTTCACTAAATTTGGCCATGTGAGTATTCCTTTCGGAATATCATCAAAATAAGGGCTCCCTGGCATAAAAAAACTCACCGCATGGCTTGAACGATNATTTCGATTTTCGCATCAGCAGGTAGTTTNCTCGCTTGGAATGCGGCCCTCGCAGGGAAGCAAACATCATCCGGTAACCACTGCTGATACACCCTATTCATTTCTGAAAAATCGTCAATGTCATCAAGCAGTATTTGGACAAAACAAATATCCTTTTTCGTGAATCCAGCATTGGCCAGTAACGCCTCAATTTTCTCAAGNGATCCTGTGGTTTGGTCGGCGATATTTTCTCCNGATTCAGGTGAAATTTGACCGCTCAACCAGAGAGAATTATTGAACTTTATACCAGGTGAATACGGCCCATAAACAGCCGCTCCGGGCAAATCGATTTTTTCCTTCATACATGCGGCAATATATGGATGCCTTTAGCGATTGTCTTGAGATACTTGATGCGATGGCGTAGCATGTCTCGTGCATGGGTCATCAACCATCCTGCCCATGCCAAATTGTTAGCACCAATGATTGAATCTCTGGGCCAATCCGATGATCTCGTCGTTGCTGTTAAGCGGAAAGAAGTGCAGAATATGCTTGAGGATCAAATGAACCCTATCAAGATTTCAAGAGTAATATGGGTGCCGCGTTTGATTGGCTTTTTCCGTTGGATGAAGCTAGTATGGCGCATCGTTTTGGCAAAAAAACACCTCAGAAACATACAATCTGTGGTGAGTATTGGTGCCCCTATTGAGATTTTATTTGGCCCTCGTTCAGCAAGGCGAATTTACATCACTGATACAGAGCCGAACCTTACTGCTCACCGCTTGGCTCGGAAAAAGGCGACAGATATTGTCATTCCACAACATTTCAAAGATGAATTAGCGCCCATTCTTTTTGATACGAAAGCCACTATTCACCGTCTAAATGGATTACATGGGCATATCCATCTGAATCCGGGTACGCTTCGAAGAAAGCCGAATACTCCATACAAGGTTCTAGCCAGAAAAATTCGTGGAAATGGAGGTCATGATCGAAATGAATGGGTGCCAATTATGGATAAAATTTTCACGGGATTTGAAGTCATTTCTGTTGATGAGGATAGCGAGATAGCCTCTCCTTGGGAACTGGATAAACTCATTGCTGCCTCTGATGGCGTCATTACTCAATCAGTTACTCTTGCATCTGAGGCATGCCTTTTGGGGATACCAACACTATTGATTTCAAAAGCCCAACGCGGCTTTCTAGATGTCCTTGAGCGAGAAGATTATCCTCTTTTGAGAGTGCATCACTCGATACAAGAAGTTCCTGACAAATTTATTGAAATGATGAATGATGTCGAAAAAACGCACTCAATTCAATGGCCCAATACTCGAGAGGAATTGCTTAAAATTCTCTAGTATGAGAAAATGGTCTCCTGCCATTTGGGCTGGTGTAATTTTATCCATATCATACCATTCTGCTTGTGCAGCATCATCGCCAGCAGTAGGTTTTCCCGCTGCTCTTACGTGGTAGACTAAGGAAACCACGTGTCCACGAGGGTCTCTTTTTGGTTCACCTCGTACTTCCATGATACCCACAACCTCACCTTCCAAGCCACATTCTTCAGCGAGTTCTCTCAAGACCGCTTTCTCAGGGTTTTCTCCCTTTTCGACAAACCCTCCCGGAAATGCTAATTTTCCTTTGAAGGGTTCACGTCCACGTTCAATGAGCAGCACTCTCTTGTCATGATACACAGCGGCATCAACGGCAAGTTTTGGAGCAGGCCATTGTTGACAAGTAGGACATGGGCTGCTCATTCATTCACCGAACCTTCTTTTCCTTTGTTGGAAGGTCTGAATTGCCTTGAGCATTTCCTTCTTTGAAAAAGATGGCCAGAATACATCGGTAAAGTAAAACTCGGTGTAGGCCATTTGCCAAAGTAAAAAGTTGGATATTCGCTCTTCACCAGAAGTACGGATAACGAGATCTGGATCGGGAATATTAGACGTATAGAGGCGATTTGATACCTGCATTTCATTTATGTCTTTCAGCGCTAACTTACCTTTGGCATGGTCGTCTGCGATTGATTGAATTGCAGAAATAATTTCTTCACGGCTGCCATACGCGAGACAAACTGTAAAAGTGAATTTCTCGTAATTTTTGGTTTTCGTTTCTGCATAATCAATGGCATCATTAACTGATTTTGGAAGCATTTCTCTGCGTCCAATGATTTGAACTTTGACTTCATTTGTATGGATTCTTTCGTCATCAGCAATGTCTCTAAGTCCATCAATATACAATTGATACAAGTCCATAAGTTCATCATCATCACGATTGATGATGTTTTCTGTAGATAAGGCGTATACCGTAAAAAACTGAATATTCAAGTCAAGAACCCAGTCCATCACTTGTTCCAATTTTTCTTTTCCTAATCGATGTCCAAGCGAACTCGTCAGTGCTTTTGACCAAGCAAATCGCCGGTTACCATCCATGATAATTGCAAGGTGGTTTACTTTGATGTCATGTTCCTCAACTTCTCGAAGGAGTTTAGCTTCAACGGCTTGACCAAGCACGTCGCCCATCCTTTCGCTGATTCCCATGTTCGGACCTAACCTGTGGAAATCGTTCTCAAACTTAGTCCATACCATACAAAGCCTTGTGACCAAGTAACGAGTGGTGTGCACATGGAGGAAAAACCTTGGTGGCCTCGTGGCATTGTTACCAAGGTGGTAGATGATAAAATTCACACCACTTGGGGTACCCTTTCATACTGGTGGGATGAAGATATTCTCTCTCCTGCTTGGTGGAATTCAAAAAAAGATTATTGGGGCATGTGGCCAAAAAAAGTAAACAAAGTTGAAGTTATTGAGGAAGATTATCGAGGGCTGATTGTTCAAGTTGATGATTATGTGGCCCGAATCTGTCCTATTCCTACTGGCACTCACATTTCTTCCCTTGGTCGTTCCTCGGCGGTGATTACTGCCATTGGCGATCGAGTTCTTCTACCAATTGGTGGATGGGAATCGAAAGGGGATCGAGTTCTAATTTTTCCACACCATGATACAAAACTCCAATCTCCCGATGGCTCGCTAATCTATGCTATTCATAAAAACCTAGAATCTCACGGTTTGTCAGCACCAAATCAAGAAAATCGTTGGAATGAGCGGATTAAAAAATTTGAGGATATTTTGCAAACCAATACGCTATGGAGGGGTCCGCATGGGAAAAGTATGCTGGCTGCACCTCGGTTAGGAGTTGAAAGAACCGGTTTTATCCATCATGAAGGAACATTAAAACTGAGGCCGGAACCGATTTCTTTGGGTGAATATCTTAACGATGATGGCAAATTTTTACCTCACTTGAGAGATTTGGCAGTGATTGAGTCGACTCAGACTCTTCAGCAGTGGTTGCAACAAGAAAACCCAAAAAAGAGTCATGCATTATTTAGAATTTCAGTTGGAGGTTTTCCCTTGCTCAAATATGATGTATTATTGTGTCAATTGGTTGACGCAGTTGCTTTTGGTTTGGCTGATGTTCATAAAATGTTGAAACAAAAGTTAACCGAAGTAGACCGAATACAAGCAAAATTAGGAGTGATGCGGACATTCAGAGGAGGCATTCTCCTCACCGGGTCTGTTGTTGTCATGGGATTGTTGTTCAGCAATATAGGCCTTGTAAGTACTACGTCGGCTCAGGTCACCACTCTTCTGGGAATATTGCTTATGTTGCTATTACGATATGGTGAGCAACGGAGCGAGCCGGATTGGCGAGAATTTTAGCGGGTATGTCGAACACGCCCATCGTGGAATGATAACTGAAGATTCTTTGCTAATTTCATCACTTCTATCAAAAATTCATTCCGAGCCTCACGTTCAATTTTCCCACTACTGATATCCCAGTAGATGTTGCATCCTACATCAATAGCATCAGGGCCAAGTGTGGAAACTTTTGAAAAAGACGCATCTGTTTTCGTTGTATGTTCGTTGTTTTCTATCAATGATAGTACACCATCACAAAAATCTTCAACATGCTCAGGATTTGAATTAATGTCAAGTTTGAACACGGGTTGCCAGCGACGGAAACGCCTTCTACCCCAATTCTCCACTGGTGTGTTTGTCAGGTTGGCATTGGGCATAGTCACGACTGTATCCATACTCGTTCGAAGTAGGGTAGTACGCAATCCAATTTCAACCACTTCTCCTTCAACAGCTCCAATCGTAACCCAGTCACCAACCTTGAACGGTCTGTCGAGCAAAACAACCGTTGCACCAAAAACATTGGAAATCGTATCCTTTGCTGCAAGTGCCAGTGCCAAACCAGTAATGCCTAATCCGGCGATGAGGGTATTGAGGTCGAAACCGAGAGCATCTGCGATGAAGATAGCCCCAAAGAGTGTGATGATAAATCGCAAGATACTTTCCATAGCCGTGATTAAGGTTTTTTCTGTACCGTCCAACTCACCGTCTTTGTCAAAAGAAGCATAAAGTGCGTTGACCAGGCCAATCATTCGGTAGCCACTGATTACTAGTGTTACAACAAGAAGGAGTTGTAGAATACTGGGGATCCATGAGTTCAAGGCTTCAGGCATAACGATGCTACTGGCCGAAAAATCATCGATAATTGAAAGAGAGATGCCACATCCAAGGGCCAAGCCTAGTGCCTTTCCTGAATTTTCTAAAATTTCTTTGACTAGATGACTTTTTTGAATGAGTTTCTTGAAGAATTTTGGAATGATTGTAGAGACTAACGACCTTGAAATCATGATAATTAATAACAAAACAAACAGGAACCAGAGCGTTCCATAATTGAATCCAAGAACTTCTTTTTCCCAGCTTGGGACGAATTCGATAATGCCGTTCATGAACCTTGTTTTTCGACGCCATCTATTGCTTTATTTGAGAAAATGACAAGAAATCAGTTCTATCATGGTCTCGACGGCTTCAAGAACTTGAAATGATTGGNAGGAATGATTGCAATGAATCGTAAATTCAACACCATCATGTTATTTTCTTCATTGATGATGATGATGACCATGGGTTTGNCNCCTGCCGTAACCGTTTCTGCTCAAGAAACAGCAGGAAATAATCCCAGTGATATATGGTCAAATGCATATGTAAATTCAGAATTTCCTTGGGGTGGTAATGAAGTAGAACAATTTACGCAGTATCACACCTATGAAACCGTTAAATCGAGAATGATGCGATTGGCCGCTGACAACCCTGAAATTATGACATTTCATGAAGGTTTGAATGGTGGACTCAACGCCCGGGGTGAGGTCACAACTGCCGATAATTATGAGGGATGGTATTACGGTCACGAAACTCCTTGGGTAAAAATCACTGGCAACGTGCAAGGTGGCGATTATAACGAATTCAATGGTGATACTGGTAATTATCCAGACCGACCAGATGTCATGATTGTTGGTAATCATCATGCAAGAGAATGGATGAGTTATGAAGTGCCAATGATGGTACTTGAAACCATCGCGCATTATTACAATCAACCACCTACCGATAACGATGGAGACGGACGTCTCGATGAAGATCCATGGGGTGACGCAGATGGCGATGGGCAACTCGATGANGATGGAGATTGCCTATCCTTGGCCGCCGAATTTCAAGACAGCAACGGTGATGGAGATGCATGCAATGCAGGAGATTTGGGCGTTGATGAAGACTTTTCAGAACAAAAATGGATAACAGACCTCGTCAATCAGCGTGAAATCTACCTCATTCCATTACTCAATACCGATGGCGTTAGATACGACCATGAGGTTTGGGTTGCAGACAACTGCGATGGTGGAGAAGCATGGGAAAATGGCTGCGCAACCAGCGGTTGGAGAAAGAATCTGCGCGATAACACCGTTACCGGTGTCACGCCAATACCCGACTTGGATGAAGAAGTCGACCCTTCTTGTGATGGAGTTGACTTGAATAGAAATTATCAGTATGAATGGGGGGCTCCACTCGGAGCCACAGGTCCACTGTTCCCTGGAATGTGTTATGCGGATGGGCCAAATAATGATGTTTACAACGGACCAGTCGACACCACAGACCAAGATGAAGATGGTAGGCTCAATGAAGACCACGTCGATGGAAAAGATGACGACGGTGATGGACTTTTGGACGAGGATTGGTTAGGTGGTAATTCAGAACCTGAGACCAAATTTATCCAAGACATGACTGAAATGAATGATGACGATGGTGACGGGGCTTCCGATTACAAGGCTACTTTGACCTACCATTCCTACTCGGAACTGGTTCTCTACCCGTGGGGGCATTGTACGAATTGTCAAAGCCCGGACCATGATCAATTGATGTACCATGGTTCAATGATGGCTGAGATGACCGATTATGCAAATTTGCAATCATCTGATTTGTATCCAACAAGTGGAGATTTTTGTGATTGGCATTATGGTGTCCATGGCTCTTATTGCTACACGATGGAAATTGGAACGGCATTTCATCAGCATCCAGATGACATTGCACACATTGCCGTTCGAAACTTAGGAGTAGCGTTTTACATGGCAGAGATTGCAGATAATCCGCGAGAGAGAGCCGATTTAGATTTGGCAAATATCACTAAAAATCAGAAATTGCAAACACCTTCAAAGGTCAATATTCCAGAATCTGGTCCAATTCCAATTGAAATGTGTGTGAGTGATCAGTTCAATATTGATTTCAAACATGAGAACAGCCATATCATGTATCGAATGGTCAAACCGTCGAGAATGCAAAGTGATTATGGCCCTGCACAATGGCATACTACAGAATGGAATCATGTTGGATTTGAAAGAGTAGAGGGCGTCGATTGTGAATTGTTGTATGGTGCTGGAAATGGATCATTGATACGTGCTGAAGTTCCGGTATCAGATTCAGAAACCGGGCTACTACATTACAAAGCGATGGTTTCGACACTTGGAGGAACCAAGAAAGTACCATATCCAACCGATTCAAGTTACGAGGTACTGAATATTGATTACCGTGCTCCCTATGGAGGTGCTTTCACTTCTTTGGCCTTGTTTGGTATCATTGCTGCCATGGTTTGGGGTGGTCTTGGAGTCTGCCTTCGATTGATGCTAAATGATGAACAAACCTTAGCAGCCGGGCAGATTGCAGAAGAACATGCCTCCAAGGAGGCAGGTTCGTGAGTGAAAAGTCCGATCAATTTAGCGGAAGGATCGGGTTAATTTTTGCAGCCATTGGCGCCGCCATTGGTACTGGAAATATCTGGCGTTTCCCTCGTATGGTAGGTGCAAATGCTGGTGGGACTTTTCTCATACCTTGGCTGTTTTTCCTGTTCATTTGGTCCATTCCATTGGTAATTGCTGAGTTCGCCTTGGGAAAAAGAAGCCGAACGGGAACCATTGGTACCTTCCGTATCTTTGCGGGTCGAAGATTTGCTTGGATGGGTCTATGGACGGCATGGATATCAACGGCCATTGGATTCTACTACGCCATTGTAGCCGGGTGGTGTTTGAATTATTTCCGTCTGGGAATAAGTAATGGTCTGGTAAATGTTGATACTGTTGATGTATGGAATAGTTTCCTCCAGAATTCCGGGCAAGTCATTTTCTACCAATTCTTGGTCATTGCCATTACCATGTTGGCTATTTGGAAAGGGGCCAAGGCCATAGAGAAAGCAAATGTCATCTTGATGACTTCCTTATTCGTGCTTCTTTTCATGACCCTTGGTTTATCGCTGTGGATGGATATGTCTGATGGAAGTCTTGACGGATTTTTGTTCATGTTTACGGTTGATTGGAATCAAATCGGTGAGCCAGAAATATGGATTAATGCGCTGAGTCAATCGGCATGGTCCTGTTCTGCTGGCATGGGCATGGCGATTACATATGCAGTGTACATGAGAAAAGACGAGGATACCACGTTGAATGCATTCACCATGGGTTTAGCCAATAACAGCATTTCAATCATTGCCGGCCTTGCGGTATTATCGGCTATTTTTGCTGTTTCAACCGACCCTCTAGGTACCGTTACGAACGGTTCAAGTGCCATTACATTCCTCGCTTTACCAGAAGTGTTCGCTCAAGCACCCGGTGGTTCCGTAGGAGTTTGGGTGATGATGAGTGGATTTTTCCTCGCACTTTCATTCGCAGCCATTACCTCGATGATTTCAACGGTTGAATTGTGTGTAAGAAACTTCGTAGATCATGGATATTCAAGGAATAAATCCGTTGGATTTACCGCCCTTGCAATTTTCGCATTCGGCTTACCTTCTGCCTTTGTCTGGATAAAACTCGATGCGGAGGGCGTTGCATTCCCTGAGTTCCTTGANGTTCAAGACCATATCTGGGGCTATGGATTAATGTTNAGCGGACTTTTCATCGCCTTTACCATTTGGAAATATGGATTCTTGAAATGGCGGGATGCGGTACAGGCAGGAAATGCTGAACCTGGTTTGAAGGGTTATCTTACCATGGGCGTTCCCGCCTTCAGAGATGATTTCATCAATACAGGAGACAACGACTTGTGGATTGGACGTTGGTGGGATGCTTTGATTTACATCGCTTTCCCAATACTCTTCTTCGTTCTTATGGCATCATACTTTGGAGATATGATTGCAAATACAGAAAATGTATGGGATCCAAGTAATCCAAAAGGGCTAGGAATCATCTTGAGTTTTTGGTCCATCGTAGCCGTCACTTTCTTACTCTTGAATAAAAAACTCGTATCTCGACCACTTTTCAGAAATGTACCCGAAGGTGCTGAGGTTGATGTGAGCATGCTTCCGGCTGGAGATGATGAGTTGGTTGTTGAAGTAGGTGAATATCCTCCAGGTTGGGAGCATCTCAGTACCAATAAAGCTGCTGAACTCGTTGCAGAACTCATTGAAGAGGATTCGAATAATAGTATGAATGCACCTGCTTCAATAGAAATAACATGATAAATAAGACACATGTAGGTTTTTTCTGTCATGGCATCCATCGTAAGTTGGTTGGTGGGGGGTCTTGTCTTTGCCATCATTGGTGTACCACTTGTACGCTGGTTTTGGTTTCGCTACGATAAACCAACTCCGGAGATGCTTGAGGCCCAAAGACAGCAAAAAGAGATGCATGCAGAAACAAAAGTATGGATGAAAATGGAAGCGAAACTTGCACAAGAGCAAGCAAAAAGAGACGAAATTCAAGAAATGCGCCGTCGCAAAGCAATGGAAGCAGCAAGAGCCAAACCATTGGATGATGATTCTGCAGCCATGGCATGGCAAGCACTGGGCATGTCCTCTACAATTTCTATTGAAGCATCTCAAACAATAGAATCAGTTATTGAAAGTACTCCTGAAGACTTGGAGCCTGGGAAAAATCATGATACACCAAATGCGAGAATAGATACAGCCGAAAACTCAACTCTCGACGACTTTCAAAAGAAGATTGAGAAGCATGAAATAAGTGGCGAAGAAGTTACCAAAGATTGCATTTCTGAGGAATCCGAAAATAATTCTATTGAAATCCCCGCAATGATCGATTTACCTCCCACCGGTAATGAAGAAGAAATTGATCCCACTTCATATGATAGTGACCCGTTTGCTGATTGGTCAGATGCGTAAAAACATCGTTTCAATAACTCGAGGATGAAGTCAACACCATGAGCGGCTTGGATTTCTTCTTTGCACCGCGCCAAGATTACAAGGGCAGATTGACGCCTTCTGAGGCTGCAAGATGGTGGCTTATCTTTGTCATGGCTGTGGTTGGGTTTTGGGCTTGGCCAATTGCAGACGGGCATTTAGTGATGTGGTTTGCAATCACTATTTTNTCATCAACACCTCTCTTGTTTGTGGGGTGGTATTTCTTTTCATTACTTGCTAACGGAAGAGAGCCACGGGTGCTCACACCTTCGGTGAAGAATACACCACGATTTCAACAACGANTGGAAGGTCNAAAGAAAGGCTGATTTTGTTTCCAAAAGGCGGTTAAATCATAGAGTAGAGGCTTCGACGAGTAGTCATGGTTCAGAGGCCGCGGGGTACNAGAGATTTCACGCCAAGTGAAATGCGTCGCCGTATGGCATTGGAGCAATTGCTTGAAAGNACCAGTCAAAAGTTCGGTTATCATCGTGTTCAAACGCCGATTTTTGAAACACTCGATTTATTCACCGCTAAATCCGGCCCTGGCGTCGTATCTCAGTTGTATGCATTCCAGGATAAATCCGATCGAGCCTTGACACTAAGGCCTGAATTAACGGCGCCGGTCATGCGAATGGTCGCTGATGAAATGCGAAACGACACCAAACCTCTGCGATTATCCTACTTTGGACAATGTTTCCGNTATGAGGAATCAAAGAAAGGACGTTATCGAGAGTTCTTCCAATATGGAGTTGAATGCATTGGTGTATCTGGCCCTGAAGCAGAGGCAGAAGTTCTCTCACTCGCTATTGAGATGTTACATCAGAGCGGTCTTAATGAATGGGAAATCCGTATTGGTCACGTAGGCGTTTTGCATGAAATCCTNCAAGAATTAGGTCTCTCAGANCAAGGNGAACCCGAATCTCCAATCGCTTCTGCCATGCGATATCTCGACAANGGAGATTGGGANGGNCTCTNCTCATTGTTTCAAACTCTNGGAATTGAAACATCCTCCATCGAGTTGTTGCAAGAATTAGCATCTTTGGACGGTGGTAAGGAAACCTTGGACCAAGCAAGCAATATTCTTGGTCAACTTGGCGTATCGAGTGAGAGNCTCGATTCTTTGGCTCTGACACTCNATTTTGTTGAGTTGNTATGCCAGAAACCTCCTTCGATGAAGGTCAATTTGACGGTTGCCAGGGGCTTGGATTATTACACCGGCATGGTATTCGAAGTGCATGTTCCATCACTAGGTGGTGAAGGTCAAGTTCTAGGGGGTGGATCTTATCGATTACTACATCTCTTTGGCTTGCCAGACCTTGACCCATGCTGTGGCTTTGGATTAGGATTTGACCGGGTACTCTTGGCCCTTGAAGCCCAAGCCCAAGCACAGCAGCAACAATATGTGGTTCCTGGTGAGCAAAAGGAGATCATGTTGGCTCTGATTCCTTTCAAGATCTCTTTGGAACATGTCTTGGAATTAGTCCGGGACCTTCGAGAGAAAAATCACGAGGTCATGGTCGATTTGAAATCACGAGGCATGGGTAAATCATTGGCTTGGGCTGATGCATCTGGAGCCTCTCATGCCATCATTGTTGGACCAAAGGACTTGGAATCCCGAACTTGTAGCATCAAAAATTTAGCATCGGGAGAACAAGTGAATTGTGCCTTAGATGCTCAAACGATTGCACAATCAATCNTCTGAATGTTCTTNAGGNCTTGGTCTGAACCAAACTGCTGCCATACCCATGGCGGCCGCACCTGCAACCAGTGTGAATCCAGGGGTTTCGACTGGCATTGGCATTTCATCAGACTGGAAAGCTTCGTTCCATGAAGATGGGTCAATTGGAAATTCGATCTTTGATGAGTTGTCACCCGATAAATAAAGTGTAAATTTAGCAGCTTGACCGGTTGTTCCCCACCAATTAGACTGCTCATTTCCTTTTAATTTCATGTAAACATGAAGAGAAGGGTTTGCAGAGGATTTGTCCCAAAGTGAATCTTCTTCTGTGACTGTGTAGCTGAAAGTGATATCTGTATCAGAACCCAATGCAGGCGCATATTCTTGTTCGAATAATGTGGTTGCACCAGCCTTGAGCTTTAGTGTAAGATTCGAGCAATCGTTATTGCAGTTTCCATCTCCACCATCCTGATAGTCTCCTTCAACATTTACCTTGATTTTTCCAACAATATCTTCTCCAACGGTCATGTTCAATCGCTTGCTTAAAGGTGGTTTCATGGTAAATTTAAGATCCACCGTGAGAGTACTGCTTTTACTTTCACCCTCCCACCGATTTTCTTCATCGTTCTGGTCATCGAAACTGCCAAAATGAGACCAGTGGTTTTGGTTTCCATTCGACCAAATTCTCAGAGTAGTATTGTTTGCATCAGGCTGTTCTTCATCATTTTGAGATTGTTGCATGGCAGCCATATCAGCACTTCCATGAACTGGAACCATCAGCATTAAGGCCATCAAAGTCACTACGATTCGGAATCCTCGCATATTTCAGCCTACACAGAGGTTTGATATGACTCTTGCTCAGTAGTGTGTTAATCAAACCGCTGGAAATCAATGTTTCCACCCGGCTTGGCTCTGCTTCTGGTTAACTTGAGAGCATCTCCCAATTTATCAGGGGCAACACGTGCATCTCTGAGGTCCGATCCGCCAACACCGGTGATGATGGCCATGACTTTGATGGTGTCACCAAATCCAGGATCTTGGCGAGCCCCCCAGATAACATTGGCATCATCGCTGACCCTTGAGGTCATCAAATCAACCACTTGGCTGGCTGATTCCAAGGTCATATATTGGCCTCCAGTAACGTGAATAAGCACACCAGTAGCACCAGAAATATCGACATCCAAAAGAGGATGATTGAGCGCTTCATGAACGACCTCTTCTGGGCCACGGTCACTCTCACCATACAACATCATGGTCACTCCACCATTTGACATGATTGAGCGTATGTCTGAGAAATCTAGATTGATGAGGCTGGGTAAGGTAATGGTTTCAACAATACCCTTTACAATTTCAGCAACCAATTGGTCCATAATTGAAAAGGCTTCATCCAGAGGTAAATTAGGAACATATTGCAATAATCGATTATTATCCAAGACCAACACGGCATCGGCAACTCGTCGTAAACTCTCAAGCCCTTCAAGTGCTCGAGACATTCTTTGTCGTCGCTCTACGTGGAAAGGAGTCGTGACAATACCCACGACCAAGGCTCCAGCCGCTTTTGCTTCTTCAGCTACAATCGGACAAATCCCAGTTCCAGAACCGCCGCCTAGCCCACTGGCAATGAAAACAAGGTCTGAGCCGGTAACAATCCGTTTGATCATCTCTCGACCGGCTTCAGCACACCTCCTTCCTGTGCTTGGGTCTCCACCCGCACCTAATCCGCGTGTAATATGACGTCCTACCAGCAATTTTTGCAGCGAACGTGTGTGGTCAAGATGTTGCTTATCGGTGTTGATGGCAACCGTGATGGCCCCTTCAACGCCTAAGTGCGTGATTCGATTCAGAGTATTGTTTCCACTTCCTCCACAACCTACGATAAGAATCCGAGGATTCGGGACACCAAACGAGCCCATATCTTCGTCCATCAAGGCGGTTGCCCCTTGTGCTATGGCCTCTTGGCCTAACGAATTAATCACATCAGAAAGCGAATTTACAGGTGTGTTCACACCATGCTTCATATCGGGCCCCATCCAATACGCCTCCGGATTGAGAACGCTCTTTCTATCATTATTAACGCTGACCCTTCCTCAAACAAGTTTGAAGGCGATTTCAGGCGTAAATTTCTCAAACCAAATTTCAAGATGAGGATTAAATAACCGTGCACTTTGGGCGAAACAGACCTCGCTTAACTCAGTTGGTAGAGTG
>PBHM01000013.1 GCA_002719395.1 Methanobacteriota archaeon
TCGGAAGTGACGAAGTAAAACGAGTTGGTTCGGTATTCGTCTTCGGGCACTTCAACGTCGAAGTAGCCGATGCCGTCGCCCACCGTGCCGAGGTACATCATGGTTTGATTTTCGACAAACTGAGCGCCGGAGACACGGTAGGTCGTGTACCAGATGTGGTAAATCTCGCCCTCGATTCCGAGTTGGTCGTTCCACGTGACTCGAGTGGTGCGATCGCCGATGAACTCGGCATGAACGTTGGTCGGCTCAGCGACCCATCCGTAGAAGGCGTTCTCCTCAATGCCGTTGGTGCACGCATCGCCGGTCGTATCGGTGTTGATGACGCCGGTGGCGTCGACGGTCACGACGCAGTAGTAGGAGAAGCCAAGGAAACCTTGTGGAACCTGAACCTCGTAGGAGTTGATGCCTTCCAAGATGCCCTCGACCAGCATGAACACGTCGTTGCGAAGGATGCTGGAGAAGGGTTGGTCGGAGCGGTAAACGCGGTAGGTTTCACCCGTTTCGCCAGCCACATCGCCCCACGTGATGGTGGTCGTTCCCGTGCCGTCCTCGTTGGCCATGAATACTGCCGAGAGGAGAATGGGTTGACTGGGTGGCTGATTGTCCTCAACCACGGGGTCCGCCATCGTGTTTTGACCGACGAAGCGGATGTCCTCGTAGTCATCACCCGATTCGGTGTAGTTGGGCAAGAGGTAGGTGATGGAGTAGTAGCTGCTTCGCTGGGTGTTGGGAGGAATTTCCACGGTGTAGGAACTCTCGGTGGCGTTCAGCACAGCGATGGGGGTTTCTTCTGCGACGAGGTAGCCGCCGAGTTCACGGGTGATTTGGTAGTCGGTTCGCCAGATACGAATCTGAAGCGCATCCTCGCCGGTCGTGGGCAGGATGTTGTTGATGGCGTTGTAGTTGAGCCAGTTGATGTGCGTCTGGCTGGCGGCGGCGTCAAACTCAACGGAGATGATGAACGGCGTGTAGACGCTGCGGGTGATCTCCAACACGGGCTCGTAGGTTTGTGATCCGTTGAAGATGAGTTCAGCCGCCTCTGTGCCGTTGCTCAACAGCGTGGTAATGCCGTAGTAGAACGTACCGTTGGTGCCGGGTTCAACCGGGAAGGTGACGGTGTGGCCGGGGTGGGTGCCGCCCTGACAGTTGAACGGGTTGCCGCCGGCCACGCCGGCATCACATGCATCCACCTCAGCGAACGGCGTCAAACTGGCCAGGTTCATCTGGTCGATGGGAGCCGTGTGGCGGTAGAGTTGGTAGCTCGCACTGAACAAACCGTTGAGTTCCTGCCCGCCCGTTGCGATGTTTTCCCACGTGATGACCGTGGTTTCGGTCGTGTTGTCAAACGTCGCGAGGATGTTCTGCGCCTGCAGGTTGGCAGGGTCGCCGTTGGCCTGTACGGGGCTCAACGGAGCCAACGCAAGGAGCATGACTGCGGTTAGAATGACGGCGCGCAGACCACCGTTTTGTTCAGCCTTTGGGCTACCCATCATCTGATATGTCGCCTTCGTCCGTTATGACTATGTCGCTTCTCAGGGGTCAAAAATGCCGATGTATGGAGCGAACGGGGGTCGCCAAAATGAACCATGGTTCAACCATGATTTTCCGGCACTTGACCCTACTTTCGCTCGGGTTGCGGAAGCGGGTCTTCAGCATCCAAGCGTTGGATTTCGCCTTTGGCCTGGATAAACCGAACGCTGAACGTCCACAACCCGCCGAGTCCAGAGATGAAGACAATCAGGCTGAGGGGGTTGACGTTGATGTGGTCGAACCAGCCAGGGTACGTTGTGTCGATGGACCAACCCGCCAACAGCATGACGCCCATGGCGATGAGCGACAGCAACGTGAGTACGGTCCTGTCGGCTCGCGAAAAGCCACGGTAGTTCCTCGAACCCGCAACGGCTTGGGCTTGCGTGCCCATGTAAGAACCCAGCAGGGTGAGGAAGGCAGCCGCAAAGCCGAGCGTCATGTCGCCCACAAACACCGAGGCGCTGATGCAAACCACCCAAACAGCATCGAGCACACGGTCGATGGTGTGGTCCAAGTAATCGCCCCACCGTGTGACCTCGCCCTTGGCTCGAGCCAACGAGCCGCCAAGACCGTCGAACAGCATGGCCAGCGCGATGCTCAATGCACCGCCGAGCAGCCACCAGCCGCCGGATGCTTCGTCAGGAGCGTACATGGCCAGCAACCCACCGGCGACCCCAAACGGCAGGGCCATCCACGTCACCGTAGCGGGTGAGAACGAGGAAAAGGCGTTCAAGACCGGTTGGAGGGCTGACTCCCATCGCTTGCGCATCTTTTCAAGGGCCATGGCTTCACCACCGAGGAACGGGTGTTATGGTTTGTGGGGCGTTTGGCCCCCACCACCTCATTCTCCGAGCCAATCGATGGCGTCCATCGCTTGTTCCGTCAATGGAAGCGACGGTAACCCTTCCTCCACCCAAACTCGAAGTTGGTCGGCGGCACGGGCCCCGCCTTTGGTGGTGTCCAACTCCAGCAGCGGAAGATCAATTTCAAACTCCATCAGTTCAGCCCAATGCCCCGCCGTCATTTCCCACTCAACGTTGGCCTTGACCTTCCGAGCCTCGTACCCACGAGCAGACAAGCGTTCGTTCAGCACGGACGGTTGGCACCGGAGAAGGACAACACCGTCAACCTCCAGAAGATGAGCCAAGTGGCCGTCGACAAGCCAACGCCCTTCCACGGGCGCCTCCCATGTTTCGGCCAATCGGTGGACGTCGATAGGGGCGGCACCGTCCGCTTCGTCGACCGGTCCCATGCAATCGTGCTCCTCGGCCAGGGTGGCCAGTGACAACACCTGCCAGCCCTCGCCCTCCATCGTCTCGCACAGGGTTGTTTTTCCGGTACCGGGTGTGCCAGACACAGCGAGGACGCACGAGGTCACCATGAACGAATCGTGGCGGTGATGGTCAATAAACGCAGAAGGTGGGCCGTGAAACCGTCCATCAAAGGCATGATAGCCTCGGTGGTGCTCAGCGAGGTTGATACCATGTTCGGGATGCAGGACCCTTCGCAAACCCTGCATCAGATTGAACGCTACATGCAAGAAGGGCGGCTTGAACTCTCGGAAGTGATGGCGACCCAGTTTTGTGACATGATGCTGGCGAAGAAAAAACGCGACCCTCAGCAACAAATTTTCCTGCTCAAGGGCCTCCGTCTGATGTGCGATGTCTACCTCATGCGAGACAAGGCTGACCAAAGCATGGCGAGCATCAAGCGAATGCACAGCGAGCGAAAAGCCCTGGTGAAAATCCTCCAGAAGCACGCACCGCAGATGCTTTAGTCCATGCAACCCGAACACGAGGACCACCTGCGAGCGGGGAGGCTCTACGCTGCGGCCGGAAAACAACGAGCGGCTTCGAAGGCCTTTGCCAAATGTGAGAAACTCTCGCCCGGCCACCTCGCCGCCGCGCACACGGCCACCGACCTCATGCCCACCAAGGCCCACGTCGACCGATTGTTGGCGGCCGTCAGCGCTGCCGGGGACGTGATCCACGCCAACGGCACCTTTGAGCTCCAACCGACCGCCTCCCCGCCGGTGGCCCTCGAAACGGTGCTCAGCTCGCTCAGGCATGCTTCGGCAAATCAGCCCGGCAAGGCCCCGGCTTGCCAGGCCGAAATCACACGTCTGGAAGGTCAACACGCCGCGATCCTCGCAGGGGAGCAAGCCGCTAACGCTCGCTTGCAGTCGGCCCTAGACAGCCTGCAGCCCAAGCACGACTACTACCAGTATGGATGATGGTAGCGAGGGATGGATTTGAACCATCGATCTCCGGGTTATGAGCCCGACGGGATATCCAGACTACCCCACCTCGCTAAACAAATCCCCTCAGTTTCGGTTATTGAAACCACCGATTGGAGTACTTTGACTTAATAGTTAATTTTTTTATCAATCATCCCTACAAACGCCCATGGGCCGAGTTGCCACAACCATCCTGTTATCGATGGTTTTTCTCATTCAATCGTTATCTGGTTGTTTTGGCGATGACCAGCAAACCACGGATTATGATGGACCAATTGACCTGATTGTCTATTATGCAGTAACCAATGGAACCATACAAAAGTCGGTGAATAATGGGAATAACGGTCCAACTACTGGTGTTGAAATAAATTTTGATCTAGCTACAACAACCTCGAGTGCAGGGGCTATCGTCACCATTTTCCTTGACCCAGATGACGGTACTTCGAAGATTGAACAAGATGTTGGAGAGAGTGGGGCCGAGATTAATTACGAGTATATGACGCATGGAATGTTTGAAGCAAAGGTTGGAGCCATTGATGACGAAGAAAATACCCATGAAATCATGGTAAAGATTCGAATAGATGAGCGAATAGAATACACAGCCAACAATGTCAACAACGAAAATGTCATGACTTTTAATGCGACAAACGACTGCTCTGATGGTCTTCCTCAATTGGACAGAATTAGCATCACATCTGAGGTTGAAAATCCGGGAGCAGTGTTTGGTCTTGGCGGAACGAGTGAGGTTTCTTGGTCATTGGTTAACCCTGACGAGGTAACTGTAAGCAGTAACACCGCCACAATAGGAGATGGGCAAACTGAAAGTTGGGATACCACTTCAAGGGATGCTATGCCGGGAGACTGGAGTCTGATTGTCGATGTTGAAGGAGATTCAGTTACAATCAATCAAGTAGTGGAAATGCTCTATTTAGAAGGAAGCGAGACACCACCATCACCAAGGCCATAATTTCACTTTCACTTTCACATTCACTCTCAATCACTGATTCATATAGGAATAGTGGGTCGTGAAGTTTGAGTGATAGGATGCCAGCGAAATCAAAAGCAAAGAGCAAGAACGAAGAACCTAATGAAGAAGAAGTGACAATCATGACCGAAGAGATGCTTAGCGAGGCCAGTATTGAGGACTTACCAGGAGTGGGTCCAGCAACCGCCGAAAAACTTCGAGAAGCAGGATTTGAGGAATTATTGGCCATTGCAGTTATGTCACCATCTGACTTAGCAGACCAAGCGGAATTAGGAGAAGCAGTAGCAAATAAAATCATTAATGCAGCCAAAAAAATGGCGAACATTGGAGGATTCGTTTCGGGTTCAGATCTGTTAGAGCGACGAAGAGAAGTCATGAAATTGTCATCGAAAGTATCCACTATAGACGAACTATTAGGCGGGGGATTTGAAACTCAAGCATTGGTTGAAGTCTATGGGGAGTTTGGTAGTGGAAAAACACAGATAGGACACCAATTGGCTGTCAATTGTACGATGCCGCTCGAAGATGGAGGATTTGATGGAGACGTGTTCTACATTGATACAGAAGATACATTCCGTCCAGAGAGAATCACACAAATGGCCAGAGGTCACGGCCTTGACCCTGAAAAGGTGCTTGAGAGAATTCACGTTGCCAGGGCATACAATACCGCGCACCAAATGCTACTAGCTGAGGAAATTAAGCGATTAAGCCGAGGGCTTAATGTAAAAATGATCATAGTTGATTCTTTAACCAGCCATTTCAGAGCTGAGTTCATAGGAAGAGGCATGCTTGCAAATAGACAACAAAAATTAAACAGGCATCTGAAAGATTTGAAACAATTGGCCGATATTAACAATGCTTTAGTCCTTGTAACCAATCAAGTACATTCGAAACCTGATGCAATGTGGGGAGATCCAACCAAACCTGTAGGTGGACACGTTCTTGCACACGCCAGCACATTCCGACTATACCTACGAAAAGCAAAGGCCGGTCGAAGAATTGCAAGACTTGTAGACTCCCCTAACCTTCCAGACGGTGAGTGCGTCTACCAGGTCACAGAAGAAGGTCTTCGTGATTGAAATTCTACCGTAAAAACCGTGTAACTGGTGTCACAACTTGCGGCACCTTCAAAATGTCAATGACTAGATTGACCTGTATGCGACATCTCATTGAACGTGTCTTAGAAATGGAAAAAATGGAAGAAGGCCCTTCCACAAGAGACAGTTCAATCGAGGATAGAGAAGCCAGTGATGCTGAGTTAAGAGCACTTTTAGAGTCATTACAACCAAGAATTCGTGTTTATGGAGTAGGAGGCGCTGGATGCAATGCCGTGTCTCGCTTATTTTCTGAAAAATTATTTGAAAATCAATTTGTTACAGGATACGCTATCAACACAGATGCTCAAGCTCTTCTAACAAGCCCAATCGAGCAAAAAATATTGATTGGAAGAACTGCAAGGGGCAGAGGGGCTGGAGGAGATCCTACAAAGGGCGAAGCTGCGGCTCTTGAATCTGAAAACATCTTGAAAAAAATCACTGATGATACCCAATTAGCCATCATCACTGCTGGCATGGGAGGAGGATCTGGTACTGGTGCGGCAGGACAAATTGCTCGACTTGCNAAAGACCAAGGCGCTCTTACCATTGCCGTAGTGACATATCCATTCGACTCTGAAGGAAATTTGAGAAGGCAAAACGCAGAATGGGGACTAGAGCGACTTAGAGAACACTGCGATACGATTCTGGTCATTCCAAATGAACGCTTACTTGAAATCGAAGGAGTACGTGATCTGCCGCTTGCAAGTGCGTTCCGTGTGGGGGATGAATTACTTGTCCGTTCAATTACTGGGGTAACAGAGTTACTTACCAATGATGGCATGGTCAACCTTGATTTTGAGGATTTGAAATCTGTAATTCATTCAGGTTCTGGGGTTGCGATGATTGGATTAGGTTCTGCATCTGGACCGGCCCGTGCTGAAGAGGCTACCCTCGAAGCACTACATTCCCCTCTTCTAGAATTGGATGTTTCCGGTGCAAGAGGTGCTTTAATCAATGTCGTCGGAGGGAGAGATTTGACTCTCGGTGAAGCAGAAAGGTGTGCGAAGATTATCCAAGAAAAAATTAGTGATCAGGCAAAAATCATCTGGGGTGCTGGCATAGATGAATCCCTTGGCAGCGAAATTCGAGTAATGCTGGTATTAACTGGTGTAAAATCACAACAAATTCATGGTGCTGGAGAAAATAGACAATTGAAGGCAATTCGCACGAGGCAAATCGAATTTTTGAATTAATCTTTTACAACGAAATACATCGCTCCTGCGAATAAAATGCCTCCAGCAAAAGCAACAATCAAGTGTTTCGATTCTATTGCAGAATTACTAGGTTCTTCGCTTGGTTCCCCTGTGTAATTGGTACCAACNCTTTCAANGATTGAAGAGGCCCAATAATCGCCATTTGTTCCGTCTCCTCCATTTACAGCATTTGCGTGAATTGTAAATTCAACGATTTGATCATCATTTTGAGGTGCTTGCCATGANAGATTCCAANTTCTTTGCTTGTTTGANTCCTCAGTATNAGTCCATCCNNCATCTAGTNGTTGAAGNTCNNCAGAAAGTATCTCACCAGCATTCATTACAATACGAACGCCTCCAAGGCGTCCGCTATCATCATCAGCTCGTTGAACACTGGCATCAATTTGTATAGAAATATTATACGTTTGTAATGAGGAAAAATTGCTCGGAATGCCCTCAACTGTGATTGTTGCCGATTGAGAAGAAGCACCGTGGCAATAGCACCCACTATTACTGGTCGAGCCTATTCCATTCGGTAGGCTCGTGGTATTTGTTGAAGCCAAGGCTAAAATGAGTACTGACAACAGCAGAATACGCACACTTTGTGCACCAGTCGGGAGTATATTTGGTTTAGCCTTTAAGCGTTGATTTGAATAGGTTGACTCTATTCCAAGGATTGATTGCGATGGAAAATGAACAAGATGGAATGGATGAAGAAGATATCGACCCGTTCGCAGAGCTTGAAGTATCAACTCAAGCACCACAAAAAAAAGGAGAAAACATGCTTGAGGCCTTGATGAATGAAGAGGACGAAAATGAATCCGATGAAACCAACCTTTTTGGTGAAGCCGTAATTGAATTTGAAGATGTACAAATCGAGGTTGAATCTGATGACTCAGAAACCTTATCAGATGCTGAACAAACATACTCTATGCTCCTAGAAACGGTATGGGTAGATGACATTCTTGACCCATCTGAAGTTGAACTCTTNGCAAGAAAAAGAGATGAATTAAACATTTCATTTGAAAAACATCTCATGATGGTTCGAAAAATTATCGGGGTTTGAAATTGNATCAAGACCCATTCGAACACGGACTTGCACTTGCTTGGTCCGATGGAGCACTTTCAAGGCGTGGCGCTCAACTTCTAGAATTGTTACAATCAAGGCTTGTTCTTAGCGATAAACAGAGAGCAGAAATTGAGGAGAAATGGTTAGAGAGTTTATCAAATATTCAAAGACGTTCGTTTGGTGACGGTGATGAAGCGCTTTCAAATTGGCTGAAAGCACTTTCCAATACTGAACAGCTTGAAGATGCTGCTAAGCAACTAGGAAGGACCGCTTTGGATGTTGGTTTGTCTAAGTCAATGTGGAAAAAAGCCCATCAATTTGCAACGGGATTAGGATTAGGTGATGCCTTTGCGAAAGGTGCTTGGCTTGAGGAAACAGTTTCGCCTACTTCTGATTGGCCAGAAGCCCTCGATCCATTGGCCATTATTATCGGACTTGGCATGGGAGAAATAAGCGTAAAACCTGAGAGGCAGATTAACGTTTCAAAAAATCCTGTTGTTGTAATTAATAACATCGAAAAAACCGCTGTCGAATTGCAATGGTTGCCGGCGTTANTCCCAGATACNAATGAATGNCTTTGGANTTGGGACGGAGAAAACAAACCAATTGGATCACCGCCAAATGGAGAATTTGTCATTTCCCTTGTCGTTCTTGAAGCCTGGATTAAACGATTAATGCTTCAAAGAATAGAACGTGGCGACACTCCAATAACCGGTTGGCCCAAAAATGCACAACTCGTTCCATCATCGGTCACACTCCAGCAATCAGGAGTAGAACTTCAACTGGAAATGATTCTCGATTTAGGCGACCATGGACTTGTCAAACCCTGGGCCAGAATTGTATGCGAACAAGGCATCATCAACCCAACAAACCCACCTGAGGGGCTTGATAAAGGGTGGAGAAGGCTGCATGAGGGAATGACTAAGATGTTGAAAAATGGCATCGATACATTGCCTAGGCAACTTCTTATCGCTGTACGTTCCACAAAAATCCCGGGCAAGATTAGCCTTACAAAAGGCTGGTTTAGTTACGAATTAACTGAATTCAATTAATCACAGAACTTTCCCATGTCAGATGCATATCTTTTCTTAATGAATGTGTCACACTACAATACTTCTCAAAAGCCTTCTCAACCAGTCTTTCAAGCAACTTGATTGGAACCTCTCCTCGAACAAAAAAATGGAAGTGAAGACTCGTCACATATCGAGGTGTGCCATCATGCCTTTCTGCTTCTATCTCGACCCAGGCCTTCGAAAATACTCGGTCTTTTAATCCGATGACTACATCTGCTAAACTACAAGCACCCGCACTTTGTATAAGCATTTCAACCGGAGATGGGCCATCGTCCCAATCAATATGTAATTCCTGAGATTTTCTATTTCTGGTAACGGCTTTACTTCCATGTATCCACTCCACGATTTGAGTCATGGTTCCGCCTAGGCTCAAACAGTGATATAATCTACTACCGGCGTTTTGATGAAGGAGAGTATTTTGGATAAGATGAGCGCCATGGATTCAACACGTATTACGCTAGAAAACGGACAATTGCATATACCAAACCATCCCATCATACACTACATTGAAGGAGATGGAATTGGAATCGATATTACGCCTGTTATGATCGATGTTGTTAATGCTGCTGTACAAAAAGCATACAATGGAGAAAAGAAAATTGATTGGCAGGAAGTATTAGCTGGAGAAAAGGCGTTTAATGAAACAGGAGAATGGTTACCAGATGCAACCCTCACTGCCATGAGAGAAAACCTTGTTTCAATCAAAGGCCCATTAACGACTCCTGTGGGTGGAGGAATTCGAAGTCTAAATGTCGCATTAAGACAAAAATTGGACCTTTTTGCATGCGTTAGACCTGTGCGGTGGTTTCAAGGGACCCCAAGTCCGGTGAAAGAACCAGATTCTGTAAACATGATCATATTTCGTGAAAATAGCGAAGACGTGTATGCTGGAATCGAGTGGGAATCAGGGTCAGAAGGGGCTGCTAAATTAATCCAGTTTCTCAAAGAAGAAATGGGAGTCGATAAAATCCGTTTCCCAAATACCAGTGGTATCGGTATTAAGCCAATTAGCATCGAAGGAACAAACAGAATTGTACGCTCTGCAATAAATTATGCTATTCAAAACAACATGCCCAGCGTCACACTTGTGCATAAAGGAAATATCATGAAATTCACTGAAGGAGGGTTTAGAGATTGGGGGTATGCTCTAGCCAAAGAGGAATTCGGTGCTGTCGAAATTGACGGTGGGCCTTGGTGTCAAATTACAAATCCAGATAATGGACATCAAATAATAATCAAAGATGTCATTGCAGATGCTATGCTTCAACAAATACTCACTCGACCTCGAGAGTACAGCGTTCTTGCTACAATGAATCTCAATGGAGATTATATTTCAGACGCTTTAGCTGCACAGGTAGGCGGTATTGGCATAGCGCCAGGAGCCAATATCAATTACGATACTGGAATTTCCATATTCGAAGCAACACACGGTACTGCTCCAAAATATGCAGGTCAAAACAAAGTCAACCCAGGCTCACTCATACTCTCTGCAGAAATGATGCTAAGGCACATGGGATGGACTGAAGCCGCTGATTTGATCATCAACGGGATGGAAGGTGCCATCAGTAAAGGTACGGTGACCTACGATTTTGAAAGATTGATGGATAACGCTCAACTATTGACATGCAGTCAATTTGGAGAAGCCATTATCTCCCACATGAATGCTTAATTTATCCAAGATTGTAGCATTCGGCTATTTTTCACAACACCGAACCCGAATCTTTCTTCAAGCGCTCGTGCAACCAGGGTAAAATCACCATCTCTGGTTGCTATGATCAGGCTACCAACATCTTTGAATGGACGTTGGGCTAAGCGTGCTGCTAATTTCATGATTGCAATATCATTGCTCTCGGGATAGACAAGATGGTTATCTATCTCAGTACGGATAGGCTCAGACTTCACTCTCTTCATTGAGGTTAACTCATCATATATTTCGAAGTGGTCTGTAAGGAATGCATTCATTTGTTCATCGATTCTATCTTCGTCATCAATTTCTTCTAATTGTAAATCAAGGGGCTTCCAGTTAGAATATTCATCAATTATTTCTTGAATTATTTTCTGACTGGTTTGTACGGTAACTTCCTTCTCTAGTTTGGATTTGTCAACCAGATACCCATCAAACAAACCATGCATACGATCAACTTGTTTTGAAAAATCGGTCAATTCTCGACGGACAACTTTTGGAATCCACATCCAAATTTTATTTTCTTCGCAGTAATATTTGAGAACAAGATGAAATTTATCTCTACCACGCATTTCAAGCCTTGAGGCACTGGTTAACCCAAGTTTCATTGATAATTTCTCTACGATTACATCGATGAGAATATTTGTGTCAAGAATGACAACTGGTTTTAGTTTTAAACTTCTCAGATATGTTCTTTTTTGCAGAGGAATAGAATGGTGATGTAGATTGAACAAGGACGATTCAGTGTCTGCTAACCTTTTCTTATCCATTAATGAAAATTTACCGCTTAATTGCGCTCTTTCCAAGTACATTAATCCCTCAAATGGCTTTCCGTTTGTAGCGGCTTCATCTGCAATATCGTATACTTCTTTAGGTAGAATTTGGCTAGATTTCATTAATTCAGAATATCGATATTCTGTATCTTTGCGACCGCGGTATAGTTGTTTTTTAAGCCAAGATTTTGCAGCGATGACCCTACCCACAAAAGGCTGAACTGGGAGTGAACGAGGTTGTGAGGTTGGATAATCTTGTAGCATGTCAAGATCATCGTTTGCATAAGATGATCTTTCTTTGGATTCTCCAAAATCATCTTCTACAATCTTTTTGGTTTCAATAAATGAAATGAGTAATTTTCTCGCTTTTTCGGTTTCTTGCTGGGAAGCATGGAAACTAACTTGAAGGTATAATTGGAAACGCTTCGTGAGTGCTGATTTCAGCGCTGGTTCTTGCTCAATCAAATTCAATGCTTCTGTCCACAAACCTGCATGAGCATAATGGATCATTGCTTTTCGATAAATCATTATCTTCTCTTCATAGGAAAAGATTTCCGATTCGCCGGCTTTTTGATAGTCTCTTGCAGCATTTCTTTCCTCAGATTTTGATGCAGAAACAGCGGCTCTAGCAATTGCGTGCCAAGGTGATGTGACATCAAAAGTCTGATACCAATTGACCAAACTCGGTAATGCTAAATCATATTCTAATACAAAATATCGAACGGTTTGCATCATCAACATTGGCGTCATTTCGTTGCTAAGCAATGTGTCCAACATCGGGCCTATATCTTCATCTCGATTACTTTGGAGCATCCATGTAGCTCTGTTGAGTTTTAGAGTGCTTATCACCGAATGAAACAGAGCTTGTTCAAGCGGTGAAAAATTTTCATTCTTGATACTTGCATTCAAGGTCTCTAAATCCTTCTTCGCTGCTAAACCGTCTCCTCCTTTTTTGAGTGCTTGACGGCAAGTCTTGAATGCTTTAAGGCCGGGTTTGTCGGTGCCAAATTTATCAACAATACTTTCTGCATCATCAAGAATACCTTCCATGAGTAAAAGAAGACTTTGAGCTGGTTTTGAGAAGTAACTGGGTAGAGGAGTCTCGAGTATATTTTCCTGGGCTTTTTCACGACAAGAGTTCAGCCAGTCGATGTTTGCAGATTTGTTTTGAGCGGGAAGTAAGTGAGTGATGAGTAATGATTCATAAGGACGGGTTTGTAAATCAATTTCTTTTTTGGTTACAAGCGTGTATAGTAAATCAATATCAGCATACAATGTAAACAGTTCAATGAGGTGATGAATGATGGACGATTCAATATCATGAGGTCGTTGGAATAGAATTTTGGCTCCAGCGTATCGCAAACTTGAGGGCAATTCTTCATCACTGAGGATATATGTAAGTGAAATATGATCCAGTTGAGATAATTGCAATTCAAGCCAATCAAAGCCTTCTTCGCCGATTTCTTTCAATAAAACCAATAATGACCTTGTGTCTGAATCGGCCTCGATTTTCAATTCAAAAAGCAGAGATTTTGCTTCTTTCTTTTGCTTATTTTTTACCAAAGCGTTGAGTTTCCACCATTGTATTTTCTCTTTGACGCTGGGGTCTTCAGCAAACTCATACCCTTGAGACAAAACGCCCACATCAAGAACTGAGGCTTCATTTGGAGGCTGGTTCCAAGCAATACTTTTCATTGATTTTACCAACTCATTCTCATGCTCAATGATTACCGTGTCAATCCAATGTTCAAAATTATCTTGCAATAAGTTATTTAGCAAAGAGAGGGATTTAACGTAATCAGCATCCAATCCCTTGGTTTCAATCAACATGTCTGAAATATCTTTTCGCGTATGGAGTCCCAGTATGAGTGAAATGATTTTCTGTTCGCCTTCAAGTTCGAATAATGATTGAGAAACTCTCAAACTGCGACCAGCACTTAATTGTGATTTAACCTTACCAAGTTCAAGCAAGACCGCGGGATCTAAATTCATCATTGAAAGATGGTCTAAGCATTTCTTCAGGACGTCTGGTTGCAAAAAGTCGCTTGAAAGTATCGAATAATCAATTTTAAATTTCTTTTTCTCAGAAGATTTTGCGATAGAAAAAAGAGAAAATTGTGCGAAAATAGGTGTGGTCTCCGCCATTTTTTGCCAAACTTTGTGGACACCTTCGGCCAAACAAGATTCTCGAAGTGACTCAATCTTATCATCTCCTGAACTTTCCCACTTATCTGGCTGCAGATTTTTGTGCAAAAGGAGTGCAGAGAGGGAAAACGGTTTATTCGATTGTTCATTATCAACTAATTCTGAAAAGTTTGGAAGCCAATCGAGTGGGCTGGAAGATGCTTGCCTTGGTGAGCGACGAGAACGTTGGGTTCTTTTCATCGGTGTAGATTCTTCTTCGTCTTCTGAAAATGGTTGAACTTCATTCAAAGCAAAATAAAGTAAGGCTTTCCAAGATTTTTCCATCATCTTGTATTGGGGTGATTTGTTGACAAGTCTTTGGCGATGTTGCACAGATACTTCTTTCTTGAAGCCTATTTCAAGACATGAAAGAAGGTGGTCCTCTTGAATACAATCGCCCCTTGGATTTAGCCGCAAAGATGCCGACCTTTGAAGGCACCGGCTTCAAGACGGCAAATTCATACCCCGAATTTGTGTAGGATTGGTCGTGGGATTTCTCGACGACATGATTCTACTCGCCCATCCAATCGGAGCATCTTTGCTGCTTTATTGGTTTTACAGGCAATATAAATGGAAAATGAAGAGGATTGAGAACCCTGATTTATTCACCCTTGAAAATCATGTAAAAAACGGGCGACTTCTTGCAAAATTTGCCACAATTGTGGTTGCCATAGCCTTTGCAGCAAATGTGTACAATGCCCATATTCATCAACAAAGTTTACTGCAGGGCTTGACACCAAACAGTCTCCATGGATGGACTGGACCACTTGGACTTGTTTTGTTGTGGTGTATGGTATTGTGGGGAGAATCTGCATTAAAGCAAAAAGAAAATGGAGAATCTTATCAGCACTCAAAATCAAAACACAGTAGAGCAGCAGACTTCATTATTGCAGTCATGGCAATCCATGCTTTCTTAGGATTCCTCTATGTCTTTGTGATTATCTGAAGAGCTCTTAAGCCATTTTGGAGCCCACCAATTGGCTGCTCCCATCAGCCTCATTGTTGACGGAACGATAAGCGCTCTTACGATGGTTGCATCGATGAAAATAGCCAGTGCTAATCCTAAGCCTATTTGTTTGATGATCACGACACTCGCCATACCAAATGCACCGAATACGACCACCATGATGGCTGCAGCACCAGTAATGAGCATTCCAGTTTTTTGTAGACCATTGGCAACAGCCAGAGTATTGTCGCCAGTATTCTCCCATTCCTCATGAATCCTTGACAACATCAAAACCTCATAATCCATAGATAATCCAAAAACGATGCAGAACATGATTACTGGATTAGTAGGGTCGATTGGTTGAGGAGTGAAGTTTAACAATTCTGAACCATTTCCTTCTTGGAAAACCCAGACAAGCATACCAAACGAAGCGGTAACAGAGAGGATATTCATCGCAACCGCCTTGATTGGAATGATGATACTGCGTACTTGGATAAAGACGAGAATCATCGTTGCTGAGATGATGAATATCAGAGCCGCAGGCAGTGAATTTTCAATGGAATCTAGTATGTCTTGATTGTATGCAGCAAAACCTCCTACTTTTACAACAGCATTGACCTGTGCTGCAAACTCATCCCTCTCATTTCGAATATCGACAACTTGATCTCTGCTGATTACCGAATTTTGAGGGCCATCTAGCCCGACGAGGAGATAGGTTACATTTTCATGCAAAAACTGAGAACGTAGAAATTCTCGTTGACTTTTCATTACATCGGGTAAATTTGAAGATTCATTCCAGAAGTAAACCACATCATCTGCTGTCATATTAGCATCTGGAAAAGCAATACCTGTCACTGATAAGACCTCACTTTTATTTTGAATTTCAAGAGCATAAGCGTGAGTCAAACGTAGGTTTTCCTCTGAAAGTGGGTCAGAGCCATCAATCAAAATTAGAAGATTATTACTCACCATTTCAGGCCAAATCTCCTCCTGTGTCTCAATCCCTTGCCTGGCCTCATCTTCAGGAGGTAGCGCTTGCCAACTTGATTGACCAAATTCAGCGTTCAAAAACGGTAAACCTGCTGCAAGTAGAATCACCAACAAAGGAATGAGTACTGACCATGGCCTGAGCATGACCATTTTCGCAATTTTTGACCACATGCCTTCATCGCTAGGCTTCATGCCCATCGAATACGGTACTTTCCATCGATTAACGCCGTGGCCTAATTTTGCCATCAAGGCGGGTAAAAGAATAATCGAATACAGCATTGCTAAAGTAACCGCAAGTGTACCCCCTATTCCCAAACTGGGCATTCCAGAAGCCGAGAAAAAGAGTAAACCCATTAAACCAATTGCAACAGTAATTCCAGAGAAAAAGATTGCTTTACCTGCAGTTGCTGTGGTGATGGCTGTTGCTGTACGGATATCACGACCATTTGCAAGTTCCTCACGAAACCGATTGACAATGAATAGTGAATAGTCGATTGAAACACCAATTCCAATCAATGTGATGATATTCACTGAATATTGATTCATATCAATGTTATTTGAAAGCCAAATCACTACTCCCATCGAAGATAAAACCGTAAAGAGACCAATGCTTACTGGGAGAAGGGCTGCAATTACTGTGCCAAAAACCACAGCAAGAATAATGATTGAAAGAGGGGCAGAGATTATTTCAGCTTTCAGCAAGTCATCAGCCAGTCGGTCATCAAAGGTCCATGCAATCGCTACACCGTCAGTTTTCCAGAGAGAAAAGCCTTCATCAATTGAAATTTTTTCGTCAAGTTCTCCGAATAGAATTTTGCTTTGTTTTAGATTTTCAGTAATGGTCACTTCAATTCGAATGTAATGCCCGTCTTCGCTAACATATTTCGAACGATTGAACTCATTAACATCCCATGGTGTTACAAGATTGATTTCCTTGTATTCGTCAATCACTGAAAGGGAATTGTTCACTGCGTTTCCGTATGCTGAATCATCCCAGTTCAGCGTCGGATGGTGTATGATGATTACAAATCCAGAAGTGTCTTCTCCTTGATCTCCAGCCCAAACGGTTTCGCTGAGTCGTTCAATTGTCTCAATCGATTCCACGGGCTCGTTCCCATATGAATCAATCCAGTTGGGTCCAACAGCGATAAGTGATGCAAAACCCATAGTTATGAGTAAACCCAAGCTTAAGACAAGGGTTGATTTGTCATAACAAAATTCCCCCAAACGATAGAAACGCCTTCGTTGTAGTACAGGAAGATCTACATCCCCATCCATAAGCATCCCCAAAATTTCGTTTATTTAGAATGATGTTTTGGATAATTAGCGACTTGACCAAATATTCAACCATCGCTCGAGATTCCGATCGATATCATCAGAGCACACCACTCTATCTTGAATTTCAAAATCATCACTAAGTGGTTTAATTCGGCATCCACAAGCATTTTTGTGTCCACCGCCTGAAGAATCGAAATGTGTTGCTAAAATTGATAAATCAAAATCCAGTTCTGCATCTGAGAAACTATTTGCATAAAATGATGCACTTAATGCTGGACGTTCAGAAGATTCCACAGAACCATCCGCATATCCGTGAACGATACAACATGCATCTACTTTCTCGTCAAATATAGAAGTAACAAGATAGCCAGAGACTCTGTATGGTTTTTCTTCAAGTCGACAAATAGCCAAACGATTAATTATTGTCGTATTATTTTTGACCGCAGTTATCTCTTGTTTTCTCTTCTCTGCGATTGTATCAGTTAGCGGACCGTATTTTTTTTCCAAACCAGATTGATCAATTCCATTCGCTAAATCATCACATACTTCTTGCATATGTTCTACCGCACCCATGTGAAAAGAACGTGAGAGACGTATAAGAAAGCCATCCTCTGCGTAAGCGCTTTTTGAGACACCTCCGCTGTCCAGGGCATCGACTACAAGCATTATTTCCTCGAGATCTGACAAATCTACATTGTCTTTGCAAAAATCAAAAGCAGCCCTCGCAGCAGAGGGTGTAGGATGCCATTCGAGAATCCCGCCATTCTGTTTGAAAATTTCAGACTCGTTCTGATTTGGTTTATTGGTGAGGTGATGATCAAGATATAACCCGCAGTTCGGATGAAACGGGAGGTCGCATAGAGCAGTATTTCTGGCAATAATATCATCATGCGCACCGGAACGAATCAATGCTGCATGGCTAAAAATCACATTTATTTCTGGCTTCACCCGCTTGAGAATTGCGCCTGCCATTAACCCATCAAAATCTGAGTCGCAAATCGCTTGGGTAATCTCTTCAAGCGCCTGCATGTATCGGCGAAGTGCGACACCTGCAAGAACTGTTCGATAAACAAATAATCTGTGTGCCTTTGGTTCACCCATGGAGACATCATGTGGAATCGTTCTCGTAAATCTGGGAACCGTTTTGCTTCTCCAATATCCTCAAGGTCACTGGGATTTGCCCAAAGGGCACGTTGAAGAAAATGATGAATCTAAACAACAAACGGCTTCTCGTGAACTAATTGAAGAAACCGGGATTGACAAATTTCGAATTTTAGAAGGATTTGAGTATCGGACCGACTACTCCTTTCGTAGAAAAAAAAGCAAGATTTTCAAAGAAGTATGGTGGTTTATCGCTGAAACTGAGGTGCTTGATGTTAAGCTAAGCGAAGAACACAGAAACCACATATGGCTTGAATGGGATCATGCTATTGAACATGCTACACATAATGAAACAAAAGGTGTGCTGAAGGCAGCAAAACAGTTTATGAATTCAAGATGAGTGCTACAGCTCATCAAAATCTTTCTCTAGTGATTCCTGAATATCTTTAGGGCTTTCACCTAAAACTGCTCTTTGTCCTTTTGGAACCCAAAGAACTTCTGATTCTCCTAAACAATGTGTGATCCATCTTGCAAGAACGAATAACCAATCTGAAAGTCGATTCACATATTGTAGAGCAATAGGTCTAATCTCATCTCCCAATCCTACCATGTGCCTTTCAAGACGTCTTACCATGGTTCTGGAGTGATGGACTAAAGCGACAGGAGGGCTGCCAGTTGGCATAATGAAACTTTTAAGCGGAGTTAATTTTTGATTCCATGCATCTAATTCTTCCAGCAACATATCACTATCGTTTTCATCAATGAGTTCCATATATTCAGGAATCGCATCCAAAGGACACGCCAGTTCTGCCCCTAGATCAAACAATTCTTGTTGCACACGAGACATACTTGCAGATAATACTGCTTTGACTCGCCTGACTGTTGGCCTCTGTCCACCGTCATGAGCAATTTCAGACAACCGGTTTGACTCCATAATAACAAGTCCCAGTGAAGTATTAAGTTCATCACATAAACCGACAACCATCAATCTTGGATGAGATTTTAACACCCTTGAACCATCAACCAAGGAGGTCTCACCCGAATCTCCAGAACCAGTGTGGACCCGATTTATTTGAACCATAGAAGCACCCCTTGGTNTAGTTNGTTCAAAACTCGCCTTCTCTTAACTATTCGGATATGATTTATGAGTAAATACGGGTGTCGCTGTATTGATGTAGTACATACTCTACCAAAATCCATGACAGGATTTACCTGTCCCCATTGTGGAGAGGATATCGAATTAGAAGATGGCGCCTCAGGTGTATTCAAATGCCCACACTGAGACCAGAATTTCTCATGGGATGACAAAACTAAATTTCCATTATACAGAATTCTGGGAGTGATTGGTATCATTGGATTTTTTTGGTTTTCTTGGGTACTTTTGGCTTGTGGATAATGAAGCCTAGTTTTGGAGGTGACGAATTTGCATTTTATGTTGGGAGTTTATTCATCGGTACCATCGCCTTATTTTTGATGTTGATTATCTGGATTTTTCGCTATTGCATTACTATGTTATCTGATTCAAAATTTAATTGAGGCACCGAAGATTTGGTTAGCCTATTTTGCGTGGGGACCCCATGGAGGAGCCAATGTTTAGTCCAGATGGGAAATTTATCTGGTCGGGAAGTGAATGGATCCCCGCACCACCCAATACAAGTCCACAACANATTCGTATGCAAGACTCGGTGATTGGTGGAGACGTAATCAACAACACTACNATNCACAATGACCCAACCACAGTAACCGAAGCGGTCATCGCCGCCCTCCAACAGATGGGGATGCTTGGCCAAGTTGTTGAGCAGCCCCCCCCGCCATCACCTGATGTTGAACTAACNACAACGTTAGAATCGGGTACTCGNGTATTTGTCAACTGGAAGAATTACGGTCATTTCTATGCCGGCAAAGTTGCNNGAAGNAACCATGATGGAACCTATCTCATTCACTTTGATGATGGAGATGTAGAAGACCATGTCAATATTGAACGTATCCGGCCACTCGACGAAAACTCAGAAGCCGTACAAGCTTACATTGAAAATGATCATGAGGCTGAAATGGAATTGATTGAGGCGTTTCAAGTTTTTGACAAAACGCAAACTGGAACAATTCCTGCCCGAGAGTACCTCAGAATCTTGACAGAAATTGGAGAGGAACCGATACCCGTTGAGGATGTTTTGAATGAATTTGCGGAACTTGGTATTTTGATTGACTCTGAAATTGACTANCGGGCACTCGCTAAATTTATGGTTGCCTCTGAGCAAAATGAATCAGAATATTCCATGAAAAANGAGGTCGTGATTAACGATGCTTCAATCAAAGAAGGCATCTTGTCTGGGTATGCGTATGACCATCCAAAACTTGGAGAAGGCAGAATTAACTCGTCGGCCATTCTCNATATTACATACGATGAGCGTGCGACCGCACGGGTCGAAACAAGAAATACCGTGTTTATTGTCGGTCCAACCGGCTGGAAAATTCGACCAGAAAACCATCCATTCAATAATCCATATACAATTGGACAGAAGGTGAGCATTGAATGGAATGGTACCTGGTGGGATGGTGAAATCTTAGACATAAAGGAAGACAAATACCTCATCTCATACGAGAATTACAGTTCAAGCTGGGATGAATGGATTGACGCCTCGAGATTAAGGAAAATTTGAGTCATGCCTCTATGAATTTTATGTTAATATGATACATCTGATCTTGTTCAGCATCGTTACAATCTGTAGGGTTATGAAGTGTTTACTTGTTGTGACAAACTTACATCTGTTAGAGGATTTTTACTCCTTTTCAATTTGNTTATGAAATAGAGCGATATGAANCCCCAAACTANGATTTCTAACGCGATAATGAGGCCTGCAAAAGGACCCAAGCCTGTGAGGATTAAATCTGCCTCGTATGGAACGCCATATTTCCCGATGTACAANGTTTGAGAAAGTAGGTTAGCACAGAACCATACGACGATTAACCTCCATGTCAACTTCGCTGAATACCCATCTGCCTTCATGTGATTACATCAGTCTGCGCTCATATAAATCTCACGAGGGTTCACCCTTTAAATGGAGATTTTAATCACTCTGTCATCGGTTTCAAGTCATNAAGACTTTCTTCAATGGCTGAAATCCACTCTTTTGCGACGGCTCCTTCACCACCAGATTCAGATAATCTCTCGGACCAATATGCGTGTTGCTCTTCATTTCCAAGATACTTGTAGATTCTTTCNAAAGCAATCCATGCCATTGGATTGAGGTGTTCCTCGTCCAAATCCCATGCCCTTTCGAAACACCAAATTGCACCGTGCTCACCGGAGATTACACCTCTCCTCAAAGCAACAAGCCCTGCTTGTGACCATGCAAGTGGNAGCCTTCCAATCAGTAATCCCCTGAANACAAGCCAGACCTCNCCGCCTGCGAGTACCACTACGGTCAAAAAAGAGAATATTTGCTCAAATGAGGTCATATTTTGCCACTCTTCAGACATAAATCCAACTGCACCTACACAGAATAATATCCCACAAATAGGCGCCACAAGAACCTCTTGTCTGATGATCAACATGTTGTTAATGCCCTTTACCAATCCGATAGCACCGAGTATGAGCAATACCGCATAATGAGCACGTATACTCACTGGCCTCGGTGCTGTTTCTCCAAGAATGAACAATAAACCTACAGACAGTAAAACCCATCCAAGTCGACGACTTGGTCCTGGAAAAGGTTGCTTTTTTGATANGTATAACACGGTCAGTGCAAGNCCTACTTCCAATAGAAGAATAGGCCACGTGCTCATACTTNGCCCTGAAATATCTCCTTCTTGAGTATTTGTTATTCTCGATGATAAGACGTACCTTTGATTATCTCGAAAGCTCGGTAAATTTGTTCCGACAAAAAGACCGTAGCGAATTCATGTGTCATCGTCATCTTCGAAAGGGATATTTTTGAAAATTGNCTCACTTCACCAAAACCCTCATGNGGNCCTATTGCNAAGTGCATATCGTTNTGNTCAAGACCCCATTTTTGGACNTTTTGAGCTAAATCTACGCTCGANATTTGTTGACCTTTTTCNTCCANTAACATGGTTGTCTTTGGNAGATTNTCNACATATTCTGCTGGANTATNTTTTTCAGAATGAGTAANAACNGATATTCGGTTACCTAATCGTCCAGTATACTCTTCGAATAGTGCCCTTAAATTTCGGTTTTTCAATTTCCCATGNATATGGAGAATGATTCGGCCCATNAGGTACCCACTCCATTCACCCTCAAGGTTATTGACATGAATCACACCCGTCGTTCATGGGATGGTGGCCTTTTGCTCGAAACAAGGATAAGATTCCAGATTTGATTATGAAGGACACGAGAACATTACTAAATGATCTTCAAGACATCTGCGAAAGAAATTTCGACAAACCAGCCGAAGCCCGTCGACAAATTCAGCAATCTCTTACTGAATGGCAATATCTGTTCAAAGAATTGGAACATCGAATTTAGAATATGTCGGAAATCATTAATACATTAACTATTTCCATCTAGATATGGGTTGGGAACACAAGGATAGAGTATATTTACATCCTCGTAGATATGAAACGGCGGGGAAAAAAGGTTGGGGCTTTGCAGGTATTGATATACAACTTCAGGAAAATGAAATGACATTTGAAGAATGGTTGGATTATCACTGTCAAGAAGGTTGGTCCCTGTTCAAGGTTTCCAGAGAGTTGCCTGAAAATTTCACTCAACCATCACAAGCTTGGTGTATTTTCCGAAGAGAAGTAGAATAACAACAATTTTTTTTAATTCTACGATAATTAGATTTTAGAGTTCTTTAATTAAATCTACGCTCGAGATTTGTTGACCTATTTCATCCAGTAACATGGTTGTCTTTGGAAGATTTTCCACATATTCTGCTGGATTATGTTTTTCAGAATGAGTAACAACGGATATTCGGTTACCTAATCGTCCAGTATACTCTTCGAATAGTGCCCTTAAATTTCGGTTTTTCAATTTCCCATGGATATGGAGAATGATTCGGCCCATAAGGTACCCACTCC
>PBHM01000014.1 GCA_002719395.1 Methanobacteriota archaeon
GAAGGGCCCTTTAGTACGAGAGGAACGAGGGCTCGGNGCCACTAGTNTACCAGTTGTCTGACAAGGCAANGCTGGGTAGCCACGCNCTANNNGGATAAGAGCTGAAAGCATCTAAGCTCGAAGCCACCCCAAAAACGAGACACGCAGAGAACGCTCATAGAAGATGAGAATATAGAGCGCGGATGTAAGCACGAAGGTTCGCCGACGTGTTCAGTCCAGCGTGACTAAAGTTCCGCAACTTATTGTTTTTTTACACCGCGAGTACCTTTCGTTCACAGATCCATGCCAATACAACGCAATCAACCGATTGCACATCCAATTCGAAAGGAGTTGGGTGCACGGTCATAGCGGTGGTGTTTACCCGGTCCCATACCGAACCCGGAAGTCAAGCCCACCTGCGTCTGTCCTTGTACTGTGGTGCGAGAGCCCACGGGAACGGCAGTCACTGTGCCCCTCTCCTTTCCTTCCCCTCATTCTTTCTCTATCCATTCTCTTTTATGCGGGCACCGTTTCCATTGAATAACGAGATGATTTTATGGCCATCGTAACCACGGACATTTTGGGTTCAGACCAAGTTGGTGTGTACCTGGCTGTGTGTGGTGATGTTCTTTTCCATCCACAAGATCTTGCCTCTGATATTACCGAAAAGATGGCTACATCTCTTGAAATAGAGACTTGTTCAATAAGCATAGGTGGCTCTTCATTGATTGGCTCCCTCATGGCTGGAACCAAAAAAGGACTGGCCATTGCGGACATTGCAACCGATTCAGATATTGACAAATTGACATCCTATGGNGACGTGGTTGTTATGGAAGGAGGNGTAAACACTGCAGGTAACTTGATTGTTTGCAACAGTGAAGGCGCCTTATTGTCTCCAGCAATTCCCGAAGACGGTGTTGAAATTATTTCAGAGGTGTTTGGAATTCCAGCTATTGTTTCCAGCATTGCTTCTGATGATGTGGTAGGTAGTCTTGCCGTAGCCAACGATCAAGGTGTTTTACTGCACCCTGACGTACATCCAGATGAAGCGAAACTTATCGAAGAAACCCTTGGTGTTCCCGCTATGGTCGGCACNGTTTCGTTTGGCTCTCCGTTTGTGGGAGCAGGTATTTGTTCATCCAACAAAGGAGTGGTCGTAGGAAGTGAAACGACAGGTCCAGAATTGAATAGAATCGAGGATGCACTTGGTTTGATTCAATAGACAATATTCAAGTGACTTCTCGTCAGCCATCNTCGTATGGGCGAGATGTTATACGCAGGCAAAGTCAAACAGGTGTGGTCAACCGACGATCCGGATATTCTTGAGTTTAGATACACGGACCAAATTTCAGTCTTTGACCAGATTATCCCTAGTTTGATTCCTCGAAAGGGAGAATCATTGAACAGAACAACATGTCACTGGTTTTCTTTGGTTGAATCTGAAGGCATTTGTCGAACACACATTGTCGAACGTAATGGTCCAGACCGATGTTTAGTTCGACGTGTGGACGTATATCGTGAGCCTGGTACTTTACCGCGAGATGGAGAATGGGTGTTTGTACCCCTCGAATTCGTTTGCAGGCACTATCTTGCTGGCTCTGGATGGCGTCGATACAAGCGGGGTGAATTATCTGTAGAATCACTCGGCTTTGAGGCAGGAACGGTCTTGGAAGAAGGTGCAAAGTTACCAAAACCATGTGTAGAAATCACCACGAAATTTGAAGCATATGACCGTCTTATCGATAGAGAAGAAGCACTTGCNATCGCCAATATTAGCGAGGATGAACTCGACCAAATTATCGATGTTGTGCTTCGTGTCGATGAATTGATTGAAGTCGAGGCAGCAAAGCGAGGTCTCATTCACGTTGATGGAAAGAAGGANTTTGCTCTTGGACCNGGTCGTGTGCCAGTTTTAGTTGATTCATTTGGCACGCTCGATGAAGATCGTTGGTGGGATTTGGACGCTTATGACNNTGGAGAAATNGTNCAGTTGTCTAAAGAATTTGTAAGACAACATTACATTGAAACTGGACATCAAGAATCCCTTCGACTCGCAAGAGATGCTGGAGANGAAGACCCACCNATACCNGCCCTCCCTCAATCGGTCATTGATGACACTGCTGCATTGTATGCGAGTATGTTTGAGAGACTAACNGGTGTNGACTTCTAATTNTGACTTCGCAGTAATAACCCTGCNGTTCTTTTTTCAGCAGNCCTCAAATGNGCACTCAGGTGTTTGACCACATCACGACATCCCCCNTCNAGTGGTTCATCAAAGGCCGGNGTCCAATTTCTTCCAGTCAAATTTTTTCTCAGTTGCTTGACCTCTTCAACGCTGATCCAACCNCTCATATGTAAGCCAGCGTTGCCCAATGAAAGATGCTCAGGCAGACNATTATTCAACTGCTGTAGAGATTCAAAAANCGAATCAAATTCACTGTCCCTNCCTTTTGGTGGTCGAATCCATTCGATGAGATAATCAAGTGCCGAACCGTTCCCATATGGAAAGCGACCAAACCTTTCCCTTGACAATCCGACATCCAATTGACCTTCAAGCCCTATTTTCTTTCCAGATATGAATAGCAATGTTGCATCATCCCATGGTATTGAGGCACGAGTATCGTNATTTTCGATACCTTGTGTCAGCANCCTCTGCTTCAATTCATNATCACCATCGATGACTTGTTTCCATTCACACTGACCAGTAAGNGCTTTTACGATATTNTCAAATCGAGACGAGTGAATTAAGTCAAGGGTCTGAAAAGGCGAAGTGCCTTCGAGTCCGATGAATGATTCATCCATGGTTTTGCCAATCACTTGTCAGCAAAGAACTTGTTCATTCGACTCTCTAAATCATCAACAGGTTTCTGCTCTTGTGGACTGTCATCATCACTNGTCATTTCTTGTCTCAGAGCGCTNAATCGTCCGCTTGCNGATGCCGATTTTGTTGATTCTTGAAGGGGCATTTCTTCTTCCTCTCTTTCTATGACAACAGGCTCGTCCTCATCATCCTCAAAAGAGATGTCATCCTCATCAATGAAAGTAAACTCATCCTCTTCCTCAAGGTCAGGTATGATTTTTTCTTCTGGAGTTTCACCCTTTGGACTGTTTGCCTTTTCCTTTTTGTCTTTATTTTGGAGGTTGGAGGCTGACCCGATTATTCCTGCGAACCATGCACCAATAACCAATAGTGTTCCCAAGCCAACACCGATAGCAACATCGTATGATTGGCTTGCGACGTCATCGACCAAACCGGCTACTTTCGTCATGGAATCATCTGTGNCATCATCNTCNATATCGTATGGTGCCATGCACCCAATGGTCGCTTTGAGCGTGGTGCCTTCAGTAATGGATTCGGGTCGATCGATACGAACAATTGGTGCATAAGTGCTCCCAGAAATATCAACATATGCCGTATATTCCCATGTTCCATCTACTTCTTCGATAATTAGAGAACAAATACCTGATTGTACCAAGCCTTGGTTGAGTCGTGAGATACCTACCGTGATGGATTCGGAGTCAATGCTAAATGTTGCAACGCCAATATTCCATCCTGATTCTCGTGACATCAATGTTGTTTTTCCACTTGAAAGCTGAATGCCAAGGCTATCACTNACCTCGTAAATGACATCAACAGAACCAGGTGCGGGGTCCCAATTGACGAAACTTAGATTGACGGTACGATTTTTTCCTGCAAGTAATTCAATTGTTGATTGTTGCAATAATTCCCCTCGACTTGAGCGCAAAATCAGATTGATTTGAGCCTCGGAATCTTCAGAGGCTTCAATGAAGCATGAGACCCAGTTTTCTGATGTTGCCTCGAGGCCTAATTTCTCAGTATCAGGTGAAAGCAGCGTACATTGGGCCGAGTGGGCTGGAATATCTCTTCCATCTGCATGTAATGTGAGTAAATCATCCCCGGCAGTTAANGAAATATTTTCTCGCAGGTTGTCGAGCGTAATCATCCAAGAATTACCACTCAAAGTTCCTTTTTCAACCGAAGCCGAAATCGAATCCGGGTTGTGCAACTCGATGGATTTCACACTTGTTTGGTATCCTGAGATGACCGGAGATGATGCAAAGGTAACATTGGCATGCCTTATCTGAATCGGCCAATCCGTGGTGCCAAGTAGTGGATGCGTAATCGAAATCGTCATCCCAAAGCCGGATTTATCCCAATCAGTATTTGCAAAAAGTTCCAATGGAATCCCCTTTATTTCACCTGGTGATAATACCAAGGAGGCTGATCCTGAGGTTGTCCAACCGTCAGGGCTGGCTGATAATTGAATCTCCAAGACAGCGATATCATTGCCTTGATTGTGAATCCATGCCGCAGGCATGCCTCCGTTTTCATTGACGTACCAATAGCCGGCGTTACCAATCTCTATCTTTGGAGCCGTGCCTACTCTCAAGGGTACTTCTTCGACTACTTGCCCTGCACCATCACCATTTGATATTCTTATTCTTACGACACCGATTTCACCAGCNAGTGATCGCTCAGGAGGTGTTGCAAAAAAGGTCACNAGTGTTTGTTCTCCTGGTTTGACGACGGTTCCNTTCTTTGGTAGGGTNACATTCCANCCCTCTCCTGCNTTGGTAAACCAAGGACTGGAGGGANTNTTGCCNCGTTGTTCGACAATCAGTGTGATGTTGCCTCCTTCAGGGGGAACCTCAAGTGATGCATTTGAAAGATTGAAACGCCATCCTGCTATCTCACTGATGTCAAAGGTGAGTGAAATTTTTTCCTCCAGTAACAAAGAGTCTGAATAAACACTCAGGTTAAGATATGTTTTTCCAAATGCCCATGACGTTGAAGGTACTTGGATTTGAAATTCCAGAATCTGTGATTGGTTCACTTGAAGGGCGGTAGTCTGTATGGTGAATTCATCCCAACTGCTTAGATCTTCTATGTTTCTTTCATGCTCAAATTGTGAAATAATCGTAATGTTATCTTCTGCATTTCCGATATTTTTAGCTGTAAGTGCAAAGGATAAGGTTTCACCAGGTATCACATCGAAGGCATATCCTTCGGCAATGTCTAGGTCCCAACGGTGGTCAGGCCTCGCTTGAACGGTTAGATTTGCCACATAACTCGCATCTTCATCATTCACCGAGGTCCATGTAAATTGAAGAGGGAAGTTTTCTCTTGCAGGTATTTCTGATGCGAGTGTGACCCAGATGGGCATGAATGTATAGGCTCCTGCAGACAGGGTTTTTGTTGGCTCAGGTATGTCGAATGCGACATTTGGTGCCGAGGACAAATTACCTGCGAGCGATTGCCCAGTCAGGGTAAATGTATCTTCCCCATTTCCTGGATTTTCAAGTTTTAGAATAATTTTTGTTGCTTCACTTACATTCAATGTTGCAGGTGATGTGGGACTTACAACCGCTGCTTGTGAACGGAATACCTGAAGTACATGCAATGAAATATTCAGGTTATGTGTCTCGAGGTTATCTGCAGAGAGATTGAAAAAATGCCGATTAGGAGGCGTGTTTTCTGGCAAGGATAGATTGATCCAACCTGTTGCTAAACCTGTTCCACTGACCACAATGGTTTGCCCATCGATCGAAAAATCACCGCCGTAGGTCCATATCCATCCTTCGTTAACCATGCCTGAACTGGTAAGGGTCCACGTGATGTTATCATTTCCTTGCAGATCTACTTCAAGAGGCCACGAGAGGGTTGTAGCAGGTATGGTGCGAATGTGTGGTTGAGGTGAACTTACTTCCCAAGCATGCATTACTACAATTTGGATTTCACAAATTTGTTCCTCGCCGTAGCCAATACAGATTGTCAAATCGAATGTTGTCGAGGTTACTTTCGCAACTTGAAGGGTGATATACATCTCGACAGATTCACCAGGCTGCAGTTCAAGATCTACTACTTCGCTGCCTTGTTGATCGACCAAGCGAGGAGAGGTTCCCCAAGAAGATGCCGAAAAATCGATTGAGGACGTACTCTCTGGAGCGTTGCCCAAATTCTCTATTCTTACCCAAGCCTTTGCATCGTGATTTAATCTTCCACCACCTTCACTAATGCTTAGTCCAGATGGCCCTTCCATCGCTAAACCTCTGGTTCTAAAGACTTCAACGGGCAATGCAACCGTCGTAAAAATTGAGGGGTCATCATCCAAAGTAAGTGTCAGCGTTACGATACCTGACTCTCCACCTAATGCATCATTGGGTACGCCCGCCTCAAAAACCAGAGAAACAGGTGTGTCTCGCTCAAGAGTTTGTTGATAGGCATATCCTTGCATCAAGGAAAAGGTCCAATCTTCGTCGAGGTTTGAATCATCAGCAGACAACGTCCACGTTCCAGTTCGAGAGCCGGTTGATGTGAGTTGAATTTCGATTGGTTCCGTCTGTCCTGGTTGAACTCTGGTTACTTCAGATGGTGTTGAAATTTGGGAAACAAATGGCTCAACAACTGATAGATTGACAGACACTTGGTCATTGTCATATCTGGTTTGTGTAATATTTTGGTTTGGATCGAGTACCAGAGAAAAAGTATGCTCGCCCAATTCAGCCGTAATTTCTACACTGAATGTTACCGGCCCTCCTTCACCTGATGGAGAGACCGGCTCTGCGATCTCAACTCGATGTCGTGCAATTTCTTGTCCATTTCTCAACAACACCGCATCAACTGGGTCTTCGGTTGAAATGGTTCCAATGTTAGAGAATAATCCGCTGACAGTTAATTCTTCACCGGGATCTGGGTCAACGGGACTGAATCCAATTCCTCTACCATCTGCAAGGGGTGCTAAATCGGGAAGCGATTCGGATATGAGTGTATCACCCCACAAGATGTCGAGATACCCATCTCCATCAAGGTCGGCAACCGCAGGAGCTGACCACATTCGATGATTGGTATCGATTGGACTGGACCATGCACTATTGATGTCAGCAGGTGCACCTGAATCTCCATCAAAAGCGAAAACTCTGCGGCCAAACCCGACAATCACTTCATGAGTGTCTTGTCCATCCAAATCGAGAACAATGACCGGGGAAGCAGCGATTTCATCGTTATCATTTCCGCTATTTCCACGATTCATGACTTTGACCCATTCCTTCAGTGGCGGGTCGTGTGTCAAATCATGACATCCGACCATGCCTTCACGGTTGAATGAGACCGATGAAGTAGAATACCATGTTACCCAACATAATCGATCCGTGATGCCATCTTCGTCGGTGTCTACCGGTGTTGGCATTGCGTCTGCATAACCATTTTGCGCCCTGAATCGAAAGATTTCATCGGTGCTCGTTAATTCAAACCCAACAAATTGTGCTCCGTATCCGTTGTCTCTTCCGTTGGTATCACTTGGTAGTGTTACGATCATCTCTGGAGCAGCATCGCTGTCCAATTGGGTTACAACCGGTCCCGGTAATTTCAAGCGAGGCGCATCGTTATCGCTATCAGTTCCTGAGATACTTACACTATCCCAATCTAATGAGCCTGAACTTCCATCGATCTTCCACAACCACATGCTTCCACTATTGGCGTTAATGGTTGTGAGGACCACGCAACCTGTCGAATCATCAAGTGCAGCGAAGCTTGGGTCACTTGGATGTGTGCCTCGGTCAAGTGTGACTTCCCAATTTGTTTCTGGTGGGCCTTGTAGTACGAGTGGGATGGCGACAACAGTAGGATAATCGGGATTTTGGTGAACTCCCGCCAAGACGAGTTCAGGGGAACCATCCATCGATAAATCAGCCAACAGTGGTTGAGTATACGCACGATGACCTACTTGTGATACTGGGAGGTGGGGGCTTGGTGCTGAGAGACGCAGATCGGTATCAGTCCAAGTCCACAGTTTTTGGTTCACATTATCGTTGCTTACCCATCCTGATTCTTCACATGTGAGTCTTGGCGACCATACGTCCACGTTGAGAGCGCTATCCGTGTCATAAACAACGATGATTTCATTCACTCCATCATCATCAACATCAATGATAATTGGTGTGGCTCTGATTCTCAAAGCAGAACCAAGATTCACATCCCAAGCAACTTTTGCAGAATCTCCATCGATGATGGAGAGATGTCTGTCTCCATTGTCAGAATCTCCAACCGTTCGCGTCATTACCGCAAAGAGGCTATGATAGCCGCAGCGCTCTAAAGCAGCATCTGGACGGGTTATGGATTGGCTGAAATTACCGATGACGCTGCTGTAACTATCCACATCATCTGCTCCATCAAATGCTTGCCAGTTGATGATTGGTGATTCGATGGTTGACATGGACTCCGTATTGTGGTCAGGCGGACTAAAGTCGTGCTCAGGGTTTCTTCCATATTGTGCCCAAGGTTGTTCTTCACTGTCCCACTGCGAGGATTCTGCAGCAGAAAGAGCCGGTGAAAGCAAGGATGTGGTCAGCAATATACAGACCAGAAACCCGGGTTTACCCATTCTCAAACCTTTTCACCAGTAAGGTATCAGAAACTCAGAGTATGTTATGCTTTGCCTGATTCGGGCCCGTAGGGTCCGTATTGTGTGCCCTATTTTCAGCGTCAAGCAACGCACGGCTTAAATAAAGGCCTAAGGTGGGCGAAATGGCTTCGGTCACTTCCCTCCTGAGGATTACCGGTGAAGGACGGATGGATTACCATCTGTTTTCGCTGCCTCTGGGAACCCGAGGAGGCAATACCATGTACAAGGTTATCACAAAGGAAGACACCATCCGAATACCTGCAGAGTATATGCGAAGAGGGCACAGCCTGAATCAGCATATTGACCGCCTGGCAGCTTCAGCATTTGAAGGTCGGTTTGATGAGATGAACCGATTTATTCTGGTTACTGCAAATCACGAACCACTCGGCCGTGGAAGAATTATTCACGGAGATGGTGCCGTTTACCAACAAGTTCGTTTTGACGCTCTCTTGTACTGCATGGATGATTACGAAGTCGTTGAAGGTGCGGTCAGCGAAGTGAATGAATTCGGTGCTTTCGTGCGAATTGGTCCTATGGAAGCTCTACTTCACAAATCGCAGATTATGGAGGACCACGTTGATATCAATGTGGGCATGAACATGGTTGAAGGTCGAAAAACCGGAAAGAAAATTGGGGTTGGTGACAGCGTTCGAGCACGTATTGTATCACTTTCTCCAGATACGAGCGACCCACGCCGTTCTAAGATTGGATTAACATGCAAGCAAACAGGATTGGGATGCCATACCTGGCTTGAGGAAGAGAGGTAGGTGAATTAAGATGCCAAAGAATCCATTTGCATGTGCTGAATGTCATCTTATCCTCACGGATGGTAAAGACCAATGTGACCGATGCCCATCGGCGCAAGTGTCCTCTGATTGGCAAGGTTATGTAGTGATCTTGAAACCAGGTCGCTCAGAAATTGCTCAAAGACTTCAAGTTGACAGACCCGGAACCTATGCGTTGAAGGTAAATGTTCGTTAGGAGATGAAAATATGGAAATCGTAGAGAGAAGAGAAAACGCATTACTAAAGCGTGTCGAAATTGAATTCATCATTCGACACGAAAATCAGCCCACACCTACACGAAAAGCCATGACAGAATCGTTGAATAAACTTGAACCAGGGTCCAAAAAAGAACTGGTCGTCATCAAGGATGTAACCACCAGATTTGGACGAGCCCAAACCACTGGTATCGGTCTCATTTACCAAGACGCTCAAGCTCTTTCGGTCGAACCTAAGTACGTTCATAACAAACTTTCTGCTCTGAACCCAGCAGCAGAAGAATCCAGTGAAGACGAAGGTGGTGAATCCAGTGAGTGACGGTCCAAACCCAAGTGCAAAATGGTCGAAATATGGCATGGATGATGGCAAACTTGTCCGCAAGGCGGAGTTTTGTCCTGAGTGTGGACCTGGTGTTTTTCTTGCCGTTCACTCAAATCGTAAATCGTGTGGACGCTGTGGATACACCGTCAACAATGAGTAATCTACTCTTCTTCGGCTTCGATGCCCAAAAAAGAGTCGATTTTGTTTTGATTATCGATGACAAGCCAGTGGCTTTGCTTCAATAATTGAACCGGCAAATCCTTTCTCTTGTATTCGCTTACCGGGTCGAAAGTAAGGTCCCTTGACCAAGAAATGATTTTCCATCCTTGGTCCCAGACTGCGTCACGGACAGGTTCTCCGACTTTTGCCATGAGTTTTGTTTCATCAAGATGCCACCATATGTCGCCATTTGCAGAACAGAGGAGATGTCCATTGCCTTTGAACACCTGAACGATGTGGTCTTGGATTTCAAGATCAGATTCATCGATGTGCTCCCCAGTTTCCTTGCTTAAACGTACTAATCCCCCTCCTCGACTCCAAACGTTGAGGTATTCATCAGATGTGAGTGATAGTAATTCATCACTTCGTGGTCGCTTTTGTAGAGCGAGAAAGGCTGGGATTTCCGCTCGCCATCTCTCATTTGCGTGGACGTCAAGAGCGTATATTCCTCTGGTCCAGAGTGCAAAATACACGGTCTCTTCATCACATGCCATGGCCACAGGCTCACTATCAAGTGTATGCGACCAAGCTGCTCCAGCTACTTGAAGCGGTGAGGCGTTACCTTGTGCCCTTAGGTCTCCTCTTCGAGGTCCCTCTTCAAATCTATTTTCCAAGGAGATAGCCGCCATGCGCGCTAATCTTAATTCGTGGTCGACCCACGTCGCAACAAGGTAATTTTTTATGACCACGGCATTGGTAATGCTAATTGGAAAAGGATGGTGCACTTTGGTTTCATTCAGCCAACGTAGCCCCCCATCAACATCGATTACCAGATGACGTTCACCATGCGCTAACACTTTCCATGGTGCGGCAAGTGGGGATGGCATGATGTCTGCAACGGCTTCGCCCATGTGAATGCTACGTTTACCGTCAATGTCTTTTGCTATTATTATCACGGACTGACATGGTCGTGTTAATCGCCGTCAGTTCGGGTGACGTGGCCTCTTACCACCAAGCCGAGTGTTTGTTGGCCATGGGTGATTGGGAAGATCTGCCAGATGTGGAACACCAACGTGCCTGTGCTCGTCATCAAGTACGAATGTGGTGGCTACCTGATGGATGTTTGAGAGAGGACCATCTAGATTTGCGGTGGCAACAAGCCACCGGAGAGGTCGTGGATGAGGTCATTTTCCCTTCTCGACATTCTGCTGCCTCAGGCCAAGCAAGTCTTATTCTGCATCCGATTGGTGTCATGCAACTTGGTAAAGATGAGCATCCTCCTTATGGGGGGAAAGCAGGAGATTGTCCACCTCCTTCGCCACGATTAGGCCCATGGTGGAGAGAATTATTGAAACATGGTTCTGAACTTGATGATTTTTCACTTTCGCTGGAAACCACACATCACGGTCCTTGGTTGAAATCACCGAGTTTGTTCATTGAAATTGGTTCTACTGAAGATACATGGGATCATATGGGTGCTGCAGAATTATTGGCAGGAATTATTTGGCGAGGCCTCGGTTTGGAAGACGGTATACTTCCTGCTCTTTGGCCTGGTGAAGGCGTCGTAGTTGTGACATTAGGTGGGGGTCACTATGCACCAAGAGCCAACAAACTTGCCGCTATTCCAGGGGTATGGCTTGGCCACATGCTGGCGAATTATGCCCTTCCTTTTGAGGCTCCAGAAGTAGAAGGTGAAACGCCTTTAGGAAATTGGTCACAATCCATATCTGCCGCTATTTCATCAACCAGAGAAGCCTTCCCTGGTGGACAGTTAGTTGCAACACTTGAGCGAAAATCCTTCAAGGCTTGGCAAAGAAATGCCATCATCGAATATCTGGCGTCACTTGATGTTCCAGTGGTAAGGACCAAGGATATCGAAGCCATGCTTCAATGACAATTGTCAAGTGTTGCCTACTCTTGCTCTGTTCATGGTGGGAGCCATCTCTCGACTTATCGTGGGGATGACCGTTCGCATGCCGAAATGGTTTGTCCGTTGGGTATCTCGAAGGTATGTGGCCGGCTCTTCTCTTGATGATGCGGTCAAGGTCATGAAGCGCCTTGAAAAAGAAGGGGCTTGTTTCACGGTTGATGTCCTTGGTGAAGAAATTTCAACCATGGAAGAGGCGACATATTTCCTCGAGGAGTATCAACGACTCATCGATGCGATTATTGTAAATAACTTGCCATCTAATATTTCAATCAAACCAACGGCCTTCGGTTTACTCATCGACAGAGAATTGGCGATGAAAAACATCGAACAATTGGTGCAAAAGGCTGCGGAACACGATATGTTTGTGCGATTGGATATGGAAGACCATCGAGTTACAGAAGATACGATACAGGTTGTATTCGATTTGCATGCCAAAGGTATCACCAATGTGGGCTGTGTTCTTCAAGGTCGATTGCATCGAACTCTTGATGATATAGCTCGCTTTGAAGAAACGCTTGGTCCAGACACCGATTTTCGAATATGCAAAGGAATCTATCTCGAACCTGAGGAAATGGCTTACACATCTCGTCAAGATATCATCGAGGCCACAAATCGTTGCATTGACGCCATGATTGCATCAGGTTCCTATGTTGGCATAGCCAGCCATGATCATCCAGTCATCAACCACTCATTGCAGGCTTTGAGTGACGCAGGGATGAAACCAAATCAAGAAGACCCACGTGCAAATGCTGGGAAATCTAGACATCTCAAAGGGCCCGGTTATGAGTTTCAGTTTTTGCTGGGTGTAAGAGGGCCGTTGCGAAGGAAATTAGCAAAAGATGGTCACATGACACGTGTATACATACCATATGGAGAAAAATGGTATGAATATTCAATCAGGAGATTGCGTGAAAATCCAACCATTGGANCACAGGTCGCCAAGGCNTTTTTGATGCCTTGGACCAACCGNCCATGATCAGGTTCGTTTCTTTTTCTTGCGNTGCGTGTTNCGCCTGCTCGGCTTTGGTTCAGGCNTATNTTTGACATCAGTNTTGATGGGGTTTGGGTTGTAACCCAGTCGGCCTTCTTTCCATGCCTGNCTTCTTTCCTTCTCAGTTCTNGGCTGACGTGGCTTTTCTTCACGCTTNANNTCATGAAGGTAGACTCGNTTTATGTTTTGGGCGGCTACGGTTCCTTTCATGGTNCGTCCTTCTCCAGTATGAATCGCTCTNATTCTCCAGGTTTCTCCAGCAAAATCGTACAATGTACCGCCTTGAAAGGTNGTGTCNCTNGGNACATTTACNTGAGAACTAATGGATACNCCTCCTTTNGTNAGGGTNAACCTTACTCNTAGAACNTCNGCTCGNGTCGCATTAATTCGNGAGATGTTNGAAGCGAGAAGGGATTTCTTTGATTGGTTTTCTTTGTCTTCAATTCGATTAATTTCCCACATGGCTTCAGCCTGTTCAAAAAAATCACCAATACTCAAACGCTCATCTGCATCAATATCGATATTGACCAATTCAGTCGTTGGCCCTTCACTGAGCATAAATGGAATTTCAACCGCTCGAGGTGGTCGAACCTGAATGGTATGAACTTTGGAACATGTGAGGCAACGTACGAGGTAGTCCGTTCCCGAACCTTTCGCTTGTTCTTTGAGGATATCGTGCCCTGTGACATCATTACAAGCTGGACAATCCGCACCAATACCCGCTTCATCATCAGGTTCCGACGTATCCTCCATGACTTCGGCCGGTGAACCATTGGCTTTGTATCTGCCGGGAAAGGGAGGGTTCAAGTTTGTGAGGCCTCACCCAGTACCATGAGTGCGTCTTTTTTCGAGACCTTGTTGGTTCCCGACAAAGAACGTCCACGTGAAGAACCGGAAGTTGCTGCGAATATTGGTATTCAATTGCAGCATATGGGCATGGCTCACTGGTCCGTTTCGGTCATTCGTCGTCTTCGTGATGCAATCGGCCGATTAAATCCGAAAACCATTCTTGAATTTGGTGGAGGCATTGGCTACCGCTCTGCATGGCTCATGGACTTGTTTGAGAGCCCAGACCATCAGCCAGAATCTTACACAATCGTTGAGGAAGGTTCCAGATTTGGCATTATCATAAAACGACTTCTCGACCGATATAAGGCAGAGAGTTGGGCAAGAGTTGTGGTTGGAGATCCATTGATCATGCTCGGAGAAGTGAAAGCGTGGATGGCTGCTGGAAAACCTGATGATGATCCTCCACTTCCACCTTCGTGTGATTGTATTATCGTTGACACATTACCTGAAAAACAATTATCCCTTCTGGATTCAGCATTATCGTTATTGAGTAAAGAAGGTGTCTTATTTACTTTTGAGCCTCCGGTTCCGGTTGGTGAATTAGAGGAAAATGACCCCTCGGTTATCGATTTCAACGCATGGATTGCTTGGGTAAAAAACGTTCAACAAACTCACCATCTTGCATTCACCCCACTCCACGAGGGTACGCTTGTGACGCTCATGTCCAAGGCTTAATTTTGCCCCGCTGTTGTAATCAACGCTTCGACTTGTAGCAATCCATAACCATAGTAATCATCATGCCCATTCTGGCTTTCTTTTGGTTTAACTGAGGCTTGTATCCATTCTTTGATGGTTTCTACACTGGATTCACTTCCACCTTGAGCACCATCTGGTTTCCATTCAGGATGTGCTTCAAACATGAGAGCGATGGCCCCCGAAACGTATACGGTGGAAGCACTCGTTCCACTGGCTAGACCCCATTGGCCATCGGGTAGGATGACAGGAACTTGTTCACCGGGGGCGACGAGTTCTGGCTTTTGATCCGGGTCAAATCGAGGAAGCATTGGTGGAAGTAATCGACCATTATTGTCTCCAACTGAAGAACCCTCCCAAATGTTTCCTTGTGTATCAACGGCTCCGACACATATGGCATTTTCTACTATCCCTGGGCTTGCAACATCATTATCATCGCCAGATTCACCATCATTTCCTGCGGCAGCGACCACCACAATGCCTTGTTGGAGAGCATTTCCAACCGCTTCCTCGCTGTCACTTCCACCAAAAAAGGCGGGAACACCACTCGGTGCACCTCCAAGTGAGAGTGAAATCACGTCAGCATTACTGTTGGTACACCAATCAATGGCCTCTGCAACCGTGGCATCTGAACCAGTTCCATCAGCAGGAAGGGCTTTGGCTACAAGCAGGTCAACATCAGGAGCAAGCCCAATGAAATATTGCTTTGCAACCAGTATTCCTGCCATCATGGTTCCGTGACCGTTATCGTCATAAGGGTCCGGAATGGAGGCCACAAAATCTTTCCAGCCGATGAGATTGATTGCCTCAAGTTCAATATGATTCAGATTGATGCCAGTATCCACGATACAGACGGTCACGCCTTTTCCGGTGAGGGAGACGTTATCTGACTGAATGAGTGTATCAAATTCATCATGCAATTCGATGCTCATGGCGGAAGGCCCGTAGGTGATGCCTCCGCCACTAAATCCACTAATTGCCCAAATAGAGAGGCCAATAAGTCCAATGAAAAGGAGAAAACTTAGTCCTTTTTGCACAAAAGCCATGTCTTCGGGCAACCCTTGGACATTTTGTTGTGGAGGTGCAACAAGGGTTGCCACCATTTGTGGCGTGTCTTCTTCCATCATTTCAGTTGATGGTGAATCATTTTGCATATCATTTCACCCAAGTGCTTCAACAGCTTCGACCAAAGTCTCAGCAAATCTCTTGACTTCTTCTTGAGTATTGTAAAAATAAGCACTTGCTCTTAAGGACCCGTTCTGAAGGCCCTTGTTGTGGAACCAAGAGTGAACACAATGCATTCCAGACCGAACGAGAACATCTGCTGCATCATCAAGCAATACCGCCAAATCATGCGGGTCAAGGTTGTCAAAGAGAATCGAACAAATTCCACTTCGTAGTTCTGCCTTTTCAGGTCCAATAATGGATAAACCATTGACGTCCTTGAGTATGTTTGACATGGTTCTATTCAGAGCGACTTCTTTTTCATGAACGGCATCGAGGTTGAGTGATTGCATGTAAGTGATGGCTGCTTCGGTTCCTACAATTCCGGCGTAATGCCCCAGTCCGCCCTCAAAACGAGCAGGGGGTTTTGACCAAGTGTATCCTTCGTAAGTTGAATGATCGACAGTCGAACCACCTGAGGTAATTGAGCGCATGTTTTCGAGTAAATCCATGCGTCCCCAAAGGCCTCCCATTCCACTTGGACCCATCATTTTGTGAATTGAAAAAGCCATGAAATCGATACCAAGATCTTGAACATCCACCTTCATGTGAGGCGTAGATTGTGCACCATCAAGGCAAACCATTGCACCATGGTCTTTTGCAATCTTTACAACTTCTTTGACCGGCAGGTGAATACCATCAAGGTTGCCTACATGACTCATTGAAACCATCTTCAATCGCTTACCTGCATTCGCACATGCATGTTCAAATGCTTCTAGATCAAACGTGTTGTCAGCATGACTGGCAACAATTTGATGGTCGACACCTTGCTCCTGTTCGAGTTGAAGCCAAGGTACGAGATTGGAATTGTGCTCTCTGTCCGTGGTCAATATGACATCTCCTTTTTCCCACTGAAGACCTTTGGCAACTTGATTGAGGGAATGCGTTGCATTCTTGGTGAAAATAACTTCATCAACAGACGGCGCATTGAATAATTCAGCAAGTTTATTCCTTGCAATGGACATGTGTCTTGTGACTTTGGTAGCATATCGGTGAACCGAACGCCCACCACACCCTGGATTGAGCTCGTAATAATCTTTGATAGCATTGACCACTGTATCTGGTCGAAGTGTCATGCAAGCGTTGTCCAAATATGCGGGGGGAGATTCTTCTCGCAATGTTGGGAAATCTTCTCGGTTTTTTTCAAACATCACCACGCCTCCACATTAGGAAAGAAGTCGAGAACAGAGGCGTTAAGACCACAGGACGCACATGTAACGCGACTTGGAAGTTTCTTATTGCATGATTGGCACTTCTGTCCTGGAACTCCATTGCCATCACAGCCATCTTTCTCACAATCAAGGAGGATTTCACCCTCTATGGACCTTTGTGCTTGAATCGGGGTTGAGCAAGAAGGGCATATGCCGGATGAATGACTCACATTTTCTGAAACTCCAGTGGTTTCAATTTCGCTTTCAAGCGTTCGAGTGGCGGCTTTGGTTCTCACAACCGTTTCTTTTCCAAGCATACGTTGAGGGTACCACAACATAGCCAAGAGAAAAAAGATAGCAGCAAATCCAGAGATGGTGTGGAGTGCCAAAATTCCGGTCCTATCGGCCATACGATCGGCGATGAAATGAGCGCCAGACCAGGCATTGATGTTGATAATTACCAACCAACTGATTAACAAAATGCCCCATCCTCTGAGGCTGTGTTCCTTTACCGCTATTTCCATCACCCTCACGTCATCATCGAGGTGATGCTCTTGAACATGCAGATCACGTGTCTCAGTAACCGCTTTCCAAAAAAAGTATGAGAAAAATATCGCTATCGCCATAAGCACGATTCCACCGAGCATATCACCAGTGTTAAACTCAAAAGGGAAGTTGGGAGATGAGACATGGAAGAGCATTTGCGCCCCCATGAGGGAGGCCCAGACGATCATCAAGTTAATCAAATGTCCGCGCATAATCGGCATGATCATGGTTGCTTGCATCATGAACCATAACCACAAAACGATGGACAACATGATCTGAAAGAATCCAAAACCTCCGACAGTAGATAATCCATCCATTCCTGAAACTTTAGCGTCACCTCCAGAAAAAGTTTCACCCGAAAATACACCTAACGAAAAGGCGAGCACTCCTGTGGCCAAAGCCATCCA
>PBHM01000015.1 GCA_002719395.1 Methanobacteriota archaeon
TAGGCTTGGTTGACAGTGAGGGTCATGTTTTACAACAGTCTCTCCAATATGTTTCAGCACAGTCACTTAAACAAGCCAATATTATCGATACTGGACGGATTTCAGGGATAATTCATTCACTATCGGTTTTTGATATTGCGTTAGAACCTAGTGTATCATGGATTCGAGCAGAACCAATGTTTACGATTGACAATAATTATGCAAGAAGCCACATGGCAATTACGGGCTCTTACAGCGTCCGATCACATTTTACCACAGATTTGGATGGTTCTGGACAAATTGTTGCTGTAGCGGACTCCGGTTTGGATGAAGATCATGGTGATTTTGGAACAAGAATCATTGAATCCAAAGACGTGATTGGTGATGGTTCGACTGCGGACACATGGTCTGGGCATGGTACGCACGTGGCTTGCACAGTGTTGGGAGATGGAACCAGAGGTCCATATGCAGGAGTAGCACCAGCCGCAGAGTTGTATTTCCAGGCGATGGAAAATGATAATACCGGAAATTTTGTATCGCCTTCACTCAATTATTTGTTCAATGATGCTTATGGAAAAGGGGCAAGGATTCACACAAATTCATGGGGATCTTCTCAGACTTCAGACCAAGGGAAATACACATCTGAATCTGAAGATGTAGATGATAGAGCGAATTATTATGATCGATTTTACAATAATGTTGAGGGCCTCAGTATTTTATTTGCATCAGGAAATGATGGTTCTGGTTCTGGAACAGTCAACTCTCCTGGTACTGCCAAAAATGCCATTACTGTAGGTAGCCACCTCAATCGAGGAGGTTCTGCACCAAACCTCATTTGGGATAGTTCGAGTAGAGGCCCTACCGATGATCAACGGATTAAACCCGATATCGTCGCTCCAGGTGCTTATGTTCGTTCGTGCAAAGCTCAAGAAGCCAACGATGTTGTTGGATCATGGGAGGATACGTACTATGTGGAATATTCAGGCACATCTATGGCCACTCCAAACGCAGCCGGTGCAGCAGCCTTGATTCGGGAATATATCCTTGAGATTGCAGAACGTCCTGCTCCTCAAGGTTCGTTAGTCAAGGCATTGCTCGTCTTGGGGGCAAGAGATGTTGGTGCCAGAGATATACCAAATAATGATGAAGGTTGGGGTAGAGTGGATCTCAAAGAATCATTAGCTCCGGGGAACGGAAGAGGAATCTGGGTTGATGATCGCTCGATTATGTCACACACTGGTCATTTGAAAAGTTACACATTCAATGTCACTGATTCTGGCCAACCCCTGAAAGCAGTACTTGCTTGGTCGGATGAGAGAGGTTCACGCTTTTCTACAAATCAATTAGTAAATAATCTAAATTTAGAGGTTGAAAAACCGGATGGAACATTATACAAAGGAAACTATTTTTCCCAAGGTCGCTCGATTCAAGGTGGTGATTATGACGCAACGAACAACCTTGAAGTCGTGTTAATTGACAATGCTGAGAGCGGTATTTGGACCATTCGTGTCAAAGATGGCGGTCATGGAGGCTCGTATGCTCAACCATACGCCCTTGCTGTATCAGGGATGGGAGTTAATGATTTGAGACCAGATCCCGTTGTCTTGGAAGATTATTCAATTGATGTTGAGATTCCTCAGTTAGGTGACACGATAAGCATTCAGACGACGGCACAAAATTTCGGGAATGTAGAAGCGAAAAATGTGGACATAAGTTTTGAGGTCGAAGGCAGTGAGATATCAAGTCAAACAGTAAATCTTAATCCGGGAGCTTCAAAGGTGTTAGAATGGGATTGGACTCCACTTTCAGATGGGAGTATTCCCGTTTCTTTTGTTGTTGATCCAGATAATTTGATCGAGGAGATATCTGAATCGAACAATCGTTTCAATACCTTGATCAACGTTACAACTCCAGGAATCAAAATAGAGTCCATACTTCCCTCGATTACGCTAGTGGATTCTGATGAAACGGTGACTTCATGGAATATTACACTGACAAATACTGCCTTAATTCCTACGAATGGTACGCTCGACGAGCTAGGTGTCATACGCAATGAAGATAATTCTGTCATGGACTGGTTTGTCGGAATCGACCGAACCGTATACGAATTGAATGGGTCAGCAACAGTTCCTCTCTCAGTTACTCTTGTTCATCCAAAAAGTCCCGACCCAGGAACTTACATCATCCAATTACTTGGTCAAGATTTGGACAATGATATCGATTATCCATTTTCTCTGGAATTCGTCGTTCCACTTCTCACTAACCCAAGCCTGGAAACATATTACGATTGGTTCCCCGTAAGTCCATTTGAGCCTACATCAATGAATTTCTTATTTCATAATGCTGCTAATGACCAAGCAGGGTATGATCTGTTTTTGACACCCGCATTGGGTTGGATGGTTGGTTTTGATGATTTATCCTCACAAGGAGGGGCCAATTCAGCCTCCACCGGTATGATGGCGAAAGGAGAAAAAATCCCAATAAACATCACCGTCATTCCCCCTCAAGTAACGTTAGTCGGTGGCACTGAACTGACATTTTTACTTACAGTTGTCACTCAATCCGAAGGCGGCGAGGAAATTGAGATTCCGATTTTCATGAAGGTAGAAGAAGTCTCTCAGATTGAGGTAATTTCGAGTACAAATTACGGCGATTTGTCAAAAGATTCAATTCTTTCGCTGAATTTTTTGGTAGAAAATACGGGAAATATCGACCTGAATTTAAATCCTCAAATTATCATTCCTCCCGGTTGGGAAATGACTAATTCTCTCCCATCGTTTTCTTTGCCTTGGAGCGGGAATAACGAATTCCAATTGATTTTTCAGATTACAGATACAGCGACGTCTGGGGAAATTGAACTCATATTGAGCGATGGTTCTTTTTCTCACCGTTGGAATAAATCGGCGAATGTTCTTCAAACCGCTGAGGGTTCAATTTCCTTCGCACGATTAGAAATAGATGGGCAAAAATGGACAGAGATTATGGGTCCGGGAGCCCATCCTTCAAATAAAATTATGAATTTTTCTTGGGTTATATCCAATGATGCTACTACTCAATGGCATCCAACTGCGAGTATTGCTTCATCGGATGGAGTCATAGGTACGTGCTCAGAACTTCCTTCAATCGGGAAAAATCAAGAAGAAATACTGGTTTGTAATATTTTGATTGAGGAGGGCGTTTTAGCAAATTCGGAACCAGAATTTTCCCTTCGGTTGGTTGATGACACTGATGTTGTAACTTCCTCATATTCCTTGCTCGTCGAGGCGACTCGTGCCATCAGTTGGAGCATTCCTGACCAAACCTTTGAGGTAAACAAGGTTACCAACATTGGCGTCGAAATCACCAATATTGGTTCCGTCCCACTTTCTCATCAAATACGAGCCATGCCTCCAGATGGATGGTCCCTTACTTTCACCGGAGATGGAGTTTTAGATATTCAACCCGGTGAGAGCCACATAGAAAAAATTCAGATTACGCCATCAAAAGAAGGCTCCGGCATGGTAAAAATTTGGCTGGGCTCAGGCCAAGAAGTATCGAATTTCGAACATGAATTTTCTGTTTCAACAAATAACCTCAACTCAGATGGCATTTCATCCAGCGGGGATGGCAACTCGTTGATTGGAATCTCAATTTTTGTATTGATCATGATTGTCTTGACTTCATTGATTCTCCTTCAAATTAAATCAAATAAGAATAATCCCCGTAATCATTCCGTTCAAGATTCATCATTTCCCAACCTTGGTCATCATCAGCCAAATATGCAGCACCAAAACCATCAGCAAATGCAACCCCAACACCAGGTGCATCAAGATTACAAACACCCTTGATATCCCAAAATTAGCACTTTAAACGGTCATCCTTTTGTGTAGCGATTGTCACGGCATACTATGCTGGCTAAAGATGGTGTGCAACCGCCTGCCTTTGGGACGGCAGGAATATTGGTTGCAATAATCATTTTTAGCGTCATTCCATATTCCTCTCATATCGTATCAGCAGATGCTTCACTTGCGATAGAACTCATCCCATCGGCCCAAGAAGCCAACCCTGGGGAATCAGCCGAATACACGGTGAGAGTATACAACCAAGGTTCAGAAGCGGCTACCGTTTCTCTATCAGCAACCAACGACCAAGATTGTACCGGGTATTCCTCAAGCATTGGACAAATCAGCGGCCCTATTGAAGGAGGAAGTTACGAAGAGACCACTCTCACCGTAACACTTTCACAAAATGCAGAGGGGTCATGTGACACCCTCGTCACCGCCACGGGCAATGAGCAATCATCACCTCCACCTCCTGGGACGGCTGAAGCGACCGCTACAACCACGGCTGGAGATGGTTCTGGAAGCGCGGTCTTTGGCGTGGATATTACCATGGACGCACCAGTCGAACAGACGTGGGATGGAACTGAAGAACAAATGACGTGGACAGCAGTTGTAGAAAATACGGGACAAACCGAGTCAACCATTTCGATTGAAGTCGATGAATCTGATGAGAGTGGTTGCTCTTCGACCATCGACTTTGATGACGTGGATGTCGACCCGTCCTCTGTTTCTTTAGGCGCTAATGACACTGAAACCATCACATTCACACTTGATATTCCTGAAGGACAGGAAGCGGATCGATACTGCTGGGAGGCAACTGCGACCGTCCAAGGAGGCGTCACGCCTGGTGAAGATGAAAACGTTTCAGATTCAGATTCATTTTCTCTCGTCGTTCCACCAATTCACGAGTGCGAATCCAGCTTGTCAAAAGCAAATTTATTTGCTAATCCTGACGAAACGGTAACCACGGTTGTTACCTTTGAGAATCTTGGAAATGAACCTTGGTCGGTCAGCGTCGACTTCCAAGGAGTCAACGCCCAAGAATGGGCATCTGTTGATGGACCGAGTAGCGGCCAAATTCCTTACGATACCTCTGATGATACGATATCTTTCACGATTGAACTCACGCCGGATGATTCGGTTGAGGCAAATTCAGAAACGACCATTACAGTCAGAGGAAAAGATGGCTCCTCGCCCAAATGTGATTCAGAAATCACGCTCACCGTTGGTCAATCTTACGGGGGTACAATGTCATTGTCAACAAGGGCCCCACCTCCTGTTAACCCAGGCGAATCAGTCGAAGTACAGGTGACAGTAGTAAACAACGGAAATGGACCTGAAGTATTCAGATTGACCACATCTTCTCCCCCAGTTGGTTGGTCTGCCACGCTTAGTGATTCAACCATTAGCACATCATCTCGGTTCTCAGGCAGCAAAGAAGGAACTGCAGATTTGACGGTATCCTTGCCTGACAATGCCCTTGCCACCGACGTAGTCGTCATCACAATCTCCATGTTATCCCAAGATGGCGGCGAAGTCTATGCAACCGAAGATTTAGAAATTTCAGTCGTTGCAACCTACGGAATGATTGCTGATGTGAAATTATCCGAACAAGAGGGAAGGCCTGGTACTGAGGTGATGTTCCCAATTGAGGTAACAAATACTGGTAACAAAGAAGATTTGTTCCAATTTAGTGTCATCGCTCATACTCAAGTAGCAAACCCTTGGGAATCATATTTTCAATACAATGGTCAAACATTAACCTCACCTTACCGAATTAGCATCCCTCCCTCAGAACAGCCAATAACAGTGAATCTGGTTGTTGTTATTGACGAGAATGCGGAAAGACAACAATCGGATGTGCTTACTGTTCGGGTGAGAAATTACAACGATCCATGTACTACAGAGAATTGTGATATTGAGGAATTTGATATTACAGCAACTATGGAAAACAAGATGCTTGCCGTTGATTTAAGGCTTGAAGATGGCGGTTCGGATGGGTTATCTGGATTGGCTCAACTTCCTCCAGGAGAGACACAAACCTACGTGGTTTGGGTGGAAAATATTGGAGATACAGACACGGACATGGTCTTTGAAATCAATGGCCTAGAGGGCATTGCAACAAGGCAGATGTATTACCAAGGTTCCATCTTTGATGGTGAGATAAACGTTCCAATTGGTTGGGGAATCTGGAATTTTAGTAGTGGCGATTTTGAGCAGACTCCAGAAGGGATTCCACACACTAAATCTTCAAAGAACAAAGCGCAGGAACTTATGATCGAATTAGATATCGTTTCAGACAATTACGAAGCACGGCCTCTACAGCTTAAATTCGAACTCGTCCTTACTGTTTCAGAAGGTGCTGAAAATGGCGATGGCGGTTTGCTTGAAATCTATGGTATNGTGACCAAGAATGCTTCGAATAGAGATGCAAGATTGCAGATAAGTTTGAATGTTCAGACCATACACTCGATCGAATTATTCACAGAAGATGCCTTGTCACAGGAGATCATATTAAACAAATTAAGAAGCAGTCATTCCTTCGATTTGATGCTTACAAATAGCGGAAATACCGATTCAGATATTCGTATTTTTGCCAGTGAGGGTTTACGTGGTTGGACAGTAGTAATTTCACCAAACGGAATCAGCGACTGTGAAACAAATAACTCAGAATTAATCTGCACCATTGAAAGAGGCGCATCGCTCAATCTAACAATCAAGGCGCGTTCCCCTGTTGATGCTGTTGTTTCTGACACCTTCTTGTTTACCGTATCAGCCGAACCCGTGGATACAGGCTTGATTGGGCGTCAAAACATTGAGTTCGAAGTAAACGGCGTAATTGAAGAAAGTCTACTTTCGAGTATGGTAAATACACAAACACTTGCAGGGATTGGCGGTCTTGTGTTTTTAGGATTGCTCTATCTATTTGTGAGAAGGAAATAATAGATTATTTTCAAATCATTGAGACAATGAAATAGNTGAGGATTTGAACAACCCTTATGGACGNTTGATGGGTGGAATGAATTAGGCGTCAATACGCTCACAGGTGGACTTCGTGACCGGTGCAGATTCAGTGACTGGAGCATACCTTGCTGTTGCCCTCATGACACTGATAGGAATCGCTGTACCTCTCGGTGCTTTTGTCACTTCATGGTTCCTTAGACCAAGAACAGATAGGTCCCAAAGTCACATCACCAAATCTTGGCTACTAGAAGGGTATGAAACAGATCATAGTTTGTATCCTCGAAGATTATCAACCTATGAATGTGGATCAGAACCAATTGGCGATGCCATGATTCAATTNCATTTCCAATACTATTGGTATGCAATCATTTTCTTGGTTTTTGATGTTGCATTTATGTTCATGGCACTTGCTGGCATGGTTGTAAGCGATGCGAGCTCAACACAAACTTACGTCACCATAGAAGATGCCAAGGTAGCACTTTTGGTATTGACTGCATTTTTCTTCATCATGACGGCCGGAGTATGGCATGTTTTTCGAAAGAGAGGTCGNATTTACATCTGAGGTGAGTAGGTGGAAGAAGGACAGAATTACACATCATTTAACAGCCGTTCGCTCGTCGAAATGGTTGGAAACGTGACCGATGAAGCGCTNAAGGCAACAAAAATCAAACAATTCTTGAGTGTCCTAGCGGGTCGTTTTTTCAATTGGACAGGACGCAAATCACTTTTCACTTTGCACTTGGGAATCAAGTGCTGTGCAATCGAAATGGCAGCATCNGCAATTCCACGATTTGATGCTGAAAGGTTCGGGGTAATCTTCCGCTCCTCGCCCAGACAGTCAGACGTATTGCTCGTGAACGGACCTATTTCGAAGAAATTTGCAGACCCAATCGTTCGACTTTGGGAACAAATGCCCGAACCAAAATATTGCATCGCTATGGGCGAGTGCGCAATATCGGGTGGNCCATATTTTCAATCATATAACATTCTTGAGGGCGTAGATACCGTCATACCAGTCGATGTGTATATNCCTGGATGCCCNCCTCGTCCGGAAGCATTGATTGATGGTTTTGGAAAACTACGTGAGAAAATCATCAGGATTGGTGGCGTCACTTCAGCTGAAAGAGAGCAAGATAAGCCAATTATTGTCGGAGATGAGTAAATGGGTATGAAAATCTCTGTAGAGCAGAGCGTAGAGGCTGCTGAACTCCGTTCCAGAGCAGTGAATGAGCGTTTTTCCGGAACCGGAATCATCGCTGAAACCGTTCTCCATGCAGATGGAGTAATCGGTAACAGGGGGAGGAAGGGTTACGCCTTTATTCGAGTCAACGCTCCCCCCCAGCATTGGGTCGCACTTGCGAAATGGCTAAAGTTTGATCAGAAAGTAAATCACTGTTCGATGATTACTGGGACTCACTTTCCGGATGGAACTCCAGAACGNGGATGGGAAGTCGTAGCCCATCTCATGTCCCTACCAATCAAGAATGTACGTCCAAATAGTTGCACAAAATATAATCCTGAATCCATGGACATAGCAGAAATACCCTCTGAATATGAAGTAATTATTTCATTACCTCAAGGTGAAAAACCATCCGTTCCAAGTGTTCAAAGTGTTTGGGCTGGTGCTGATTGGAATGAAAAGGAGACTTGGGATTTGGTTGGAATTCAGTTTTCTGGACATGAGAATATGTTCCGAGTATTGAATCCACACGACTCCCCNCCTGATTTCCATCCGTTGCAAAAACAACATAAAATCAGATATCATGATTTNAATGAAATGTATGATGATCCTCAAGGGTTTTTGAGAAAACCGGCAGACGAGGGCCGGGTAAAATAGGTGATATTATGGCGCAAATGTGGATTACGATGGGCCCTCAACATCCTATGACTCACGGATTGTGGACACTTAGAGTAAAAGTCGATGGAGAAACAGTAGTTGACGCTAAGGCNGAGTTNGGATACATTCACCGAGGTGTTGAGAAAATTTGTGAGTCAAGAGAATTTCTTCAAATCACGCCTTATTGCGATCGTCTGTGTTATGTTAGTGCTATGACTTGGTCAAATTCTTACATCTATGCTGCAGAAGATTTGCTTGAAGTTGAGGTGCCAGAGCGTGCGGAATACATCCGTTTGATATCGGCGGAATGCCAAAGAATCGCAAGCCACCTTATGTGGCTTGGAGCATATGGGCCTGATGTTGGTAACTTGACCATTATGACTTGGGCACTCCGTGAGAGAGAGATGTTCTTGGACTTACTTCAAGAATTAGGTGGGTCTAGAATGCACTATAATTATCCAAGAATTGGTGGTGTGAAGAGAGACATCCCAGTAGGATTCGCCGATCGNCTCAAAGCAAAGGTCCAAATGTTTGAGAAGCGAATNGATGANTATGAGATGCTTCTCGATGAGTCAACNATCTTNTTGGTAAGGTTACAAGGTGTTGGATATGCTACGGCTGAAGACATGATTGACCACGGAGTGACTGGTCCAAACATTCGTGCTGCNGGAGTAAATTACGATGTCAGGTGGGCGCATCCATATTCTGTTTACGATGAGGTGGATTGGGAGCCAGCAGTTGAGAAACCGACTTCTGTAAAGGGTGCAGATTGCTATGATCGNTANCGTGCNAGAATGTTTGAGATGCGCCAATGCTGTCGAATGATTCTTGATGCTATTGACAAGATTCCTGGCGGAGCGAACACNCATTATGCAAATGATGATGAAATGATACTCGCAAAAGCACCAACTCGTGCCCCAGAAGGAGCCACTGGTTTCAGCAATTATGAATGCACACGTGGTTCATCTCAATTTTACATTCAAGGTGGAGGCGAGGGAAGAGGAAAGATGCCATACAGATTGTCTATCCGTTCTCCTATGTTTATCACCATCCCNTACGTTGCAAAAACAATGATTGGCTACAAAGTTGCAGATATACCTGCAATCATGGGAAGTTTTGACCCGTGTATAGGTGAAACGGACCGGTGATTTCATGGACGATTTTTTGCAATTACGAACTTGGGTTTTTGANGGTCTCGAATCGATCATGANCAGCCTACTTGAAGGAACAGCGCTCGAATCAAGTGCCGCAAACATCGCATTCTTCATTGCAACTTTGATCACATCACTCACTGGTTTTGCGCTTATCATGCTTTCAATGTTCATGATTTTGTGGCTCGAAAGAAAAGTACTGGGTCGTTTAATGGATCGCCGTGGCGCAATGACTTCACTGCGTTCGCTTTGGGTTGGTGAAAATGGTGTTACTGCAGGAGAATGGTGGCGTAAATTACCATTCGGCTTAGGAAGCCCTGTAGGTGCTTTGGTNGGTTGGTTAAATAAAACGGCCGGAAATAGGGACCCAAAACATCCAACGGTGGACAGAGTCAACAACAGGTCTTGGTATGGGTACGCCATTCTACCAGGNTTCGTTCAAAACATTGCAGATGGATTGAAATTCCTCATTAAAGAACACATGGTTCCAACAAGGGCAGACAAGCTAATTTTCGAACTTGCCCCATTCCTTGTCATTTCTTCAACGGTTCTCATTCTAGGTATGATACCACTTTCAAGTGGCATATACGGGGCAAATCCAGAACTTTCGGTTCTTTTCGCATTTGCGATTTTCGGTATTGCACCTCTGGGTGTGTTTTTCGCTGGATGGGCGAGTAACAACAAATATACTTTGATTGGAGGCATCCGCTCAGCAGCTCAGTTAACTGCTTATGAAATACCGATGCTGATGACAATCTTGGCTGTCTGTGTAATGGCAGGCTCATTCAACTTTGTCGAGATTGTTCACTTCCAGCACTCATCGGGATCTTGGTTCTTGTTTTTGATGCCTCTTGGAGGCGTTTTGTTCCTCATCTCAATGATTGCTGAAGTAGAAAGGATACCATTCGATATGCCTGAAGCAGAAGCAGAATTGGTTGAAGGCTGGTGGACAGAATACGGAGGTATGCGATGGGGGCTTCTCTTCGCTGCTGAATACATGAGGACCTANGCGGCCTGCATCCTTTTCGCACTGTTCTTCATGGGAGGATGGCATGCTCCGTTCGCAGGTTTAATCGGCGGCATTCCTTACCTTGGTGCNGCTTATCTTTTGATTCCGGGAATTGTTTGGACTTTGTTNAAGGCTTGGTTCATATTTGTGGTTGTTTTTGTTTGGGCAAGNGCGGCTTTACCGAGNATAAGAACCGANCAAATNCTCGAATTTGGATGGAGGATGTTGCTTCCACTTTCGATTTTACAACTTGCCTTAGCCATGATTTACCGCCTGTATCTCTTTGATGCTTCAGCGGTTTCTGATACCATTGAAGGTGGTTGGGCCTGGAACATGTATGGTGTTCCATTCGGCGTACCTCTCGCTACAACTCTGATTTCTCTCATCATCTTCTTTATCTATCTTAATGACGAAGATAAGAGCACAAATACAGAGCGAATATTCCATGTACGAACGCTTGAACCCGCTGGAAAGCACGTAGCGGGTACCGATTGAGGTGAACACAATGCCAGCACATCCTAAAGCAAAACCCAACTTTCGAAATCTGTTTTGGTATCCTTTTAAGATGACAATGGTCACGGCATTGAGGACCTTTCCATTCATAGGGAAGCGATTCAGTTGGGGGTATCACAANAAGATNCATCCAGAAGTAATGGANGAATCTTCAAGCGTCAGANCATCTAATTCCAAATGGAATACTCCAAGTAAGCACGAGTACACTGCCGACAGAGAAGGTTCGGACCTAACGCCTACTATTTGGAAACCTCAAACAATTCTCTATCCTTATGAGCGTCTGGAAGACATGGAGCCTTGGTTATTCGTTCCAGGTCAGTATAATGGCAGAATTGGTGTCATTTGGGAAACTTGTACNGCATGCAAAATGTGCGTAAATGTATGTCCAAACGACTGTTTGCACATGACGACAGAACTGCGAGTTGANGTTTTGGATTCCGCTGAGGGNGACTGGGAAGGATACGGNGCTGAACTGGAAGTTGGACGACCAGCAGCGGTGTCAATTGGAGATATTGCTCAGGCTTCTGAAGATTTTGAACTTGTGACTGCCCATGAAGCGCCCCCAGAAACCTGGAGATATGGAGAAATCCTCGATCTTGGAGGAGATTCAGCACGTATTCGATGGAATGATTCCGGCGACGAGAGTATGGTTCCTCTTGAAGATTTGTATCCAGCAGATGATCAGATTGTGAGTGGGAGAATCGATATCGGCCGATGTATGTTTTGCGGTCTTTGTATGGAGGCGTGCAGTTTCACTTCCTTTTTCATGACCAATGAATATGATGGCATGTCTGGATTCACAAGAGAAGACTTGTGGTTTGATGCCTCAAGAACAAGAGTTCTGCCGGGCGTGCACCAAGAGGCTGTGGATGCTGAACTTGCAAAGCGTGCAAGCAAGGAAAGGGACAAGAGAGCAAAGAAAGCAGCTAAGAAAGCTGCAGCAGGAGAGGCTTGAAATGGCTATCTTGGGCATTGATATTTCCACCTTGGATTTGGCGTCTATAACAGAAAATATCTTCTTTTTTATCCTTGCATCTATTGTAATCGGAGGTGCATTAGGCCTCATTTATGCCCAAAGAGTAGCGCATTCAATGATGGCTCTGATTTTTTGCTTCATGGGAGTGGCCGGAATTTTTATTCTCATGAGTGCAGAGTTTATCGCGGTGATTCAAATTTTAGTTTATCTTGCAAGTGTAATGCTGGTGGTACTTTTCGGCATCATGCTAACACGAAGACAAATTCTCGAGGAGGACTTTGAATGAGGATGATGTCAGCCCTTTCTCGCTTTGGCTTACTCTTTCTTGGTTTCGTCCTACTTTCAGTAGTCTCTGCTGACGAAGTNTGGGAGAACCCTTCATCGGAATCNCTCAATACAAACCATCTTGCAGTGGACATCCTTGGAGACTGGGGCATGCCGCTTCTCTTTGTTGGCATGTTGATGGCAATGGCCATGATTGGAGCCGCATATCTCGTAAGAGATGAACGCATTGAAAATCTAGAGTGGGAAACAAAAGGAGGTCGAGATAATGATTGATCCTGCATGGATTTCCGGTCTTTCTGTCATTCTCTTTATCCTCGGATTATGGGGAGCGTTCACAAGGAAAAACGCTATTGTTGTTTTGATGTGCTTAGAGTTGATACTCAATGCTGTGAATCTACAATTTGTTGCAGCAGCAGTTCATCACGGCGATGCTTCTGGCTGGGTCTATGCTGTATTTGCTATCGCAATTGCGGCTGCTGAAGTTGCCATTGGATTAGCGATTTTTCTTTCTATGTACGGTAAGCATGAGACAATTTCACTCGATGAAGTGAACTTGCTCAAACATTGAGGTGTGAATGATGGCGACAGGAATTATTGAAAGCGCAATCTGGATACCTCTTATGCCAATTTTGGCATTTCCAGTCATACTGTTTTTGGGTCACATGCTCAATGGATTGCCCCTTTGGAAAAATGGGGCAAAAGAAGGAGGTATCATCGCCCTTGTGGTCATGTTTGCCAGTCTTATCCTTTCGATTTGGGTAATTATCGAACATTTGAATCATGTCGGGGCTGCGAGCGTATTTACCTGGGCAACAAGTGCATGGTGGGATGGTCAGACCTCGGTCATGGAAACCAGAGTGTTTGGAGTTGGNATTTACATTGATCACATTACGGTAATGCTCTTATTTGTTGCAAGTTTCCTTTGTTTTCTTATCAACATATTTAGCATAGGATACATGAATACAGATCCCGTAAATGATAATCGCAATCATCGCTTCTATGCAGAATTTGTACTGTTTTGTGCGGGTATGCTCGGTATGGTTCTTGCAGATTCCTTCCTATGGCTGTTTATTTTCTGGGAATTGATGGGTCTTTGCTCTTATCTCTTAATCGGCTTCTACTACGAGAGAGAAAGCGCTGCTTACGCAGCGAAAAAAGCCTTTTTGACCACAAGAGTTGGTGATGTATTCTTAGTCATTGGACTTGTTATGCTTTGGGATTTGTTTGGAAGTTTAGACTTTGCAGTTGTATTCGATGCGGATGCAATTAGAGCTNTTGATTCTGGAACTCTCCAATTAGCCTGCGGAATGATGTTTATTGGAGCGGTTGGAAAATCTGCACAATTCCCCTTGCACGTTTGGTTACCTGATGCAATGGAAGGTCCGACCCCGGTGTCTGCACTTATTCACGCTGCAACCATGGTAAATGCCGGATTATACCTCGTTGCAAGGATGTTCCCATTCTTTGCTGCTACAGAAGTTGGTTCAATGGCAACCTTGGCGATAATTATTGCCATAATCGGTGGCGTTACAGCCTGTATGGCCGCCTTAATCGCTTTTGTACAGAATGATTTGAAGAAAGTTCTTGCTTATTCAACGATGAGTCAATTGGCTTACATCTTTACCGGCTTGGGGGCTGCTTTGTGGCTTGTAAACAATGGTTATGATACACTNGCTAAGGTTGCATTTGGAGCGGCTTTATTCCATTTGTTCAACCACGCCATGGCGAAAGGTATGTTGTTCATGGCCAGTGGCTCTGTCATACACGAAATGCATCATGCACATCANGAAGTACATCACCACGACCATGATGATGGACATCATGAGGATGAAGACGAGCATCATGACGATCACTTTGATGCACAATCCATGGAAAATATGGGTGGCCTTGCNAGCCGCATGCCAATCACAGCCACTGCAATGCTCGTCGGTAGTGCTTCAATTATTGGCATTCCTCTTATTGGAGGATTTTGGTCAAAAGAAGGTATCATCGCCAATGCTTGGAAAGTTGCTTTGAAAGAGCCAATTTTCTTCATACCAGCCATTCTGGTTTTGTTGACTGCAGCGATGACTGGCTTTTACATGTCACGTATGTGGTTTATGACCTTTGCAGGTAAACCAAAGACCGAGGTTGCATCAAAAGTCCACGAACAGACTTCATGGATTCCAATTCCGTTGGTCATTCTAACATTCATGACATTGGGCGGTTTAGTATTTGCAGGACTTCACGTCACAGACTGGTTGGGTAATCCAACCGGCGGCCATTTCGCCAATTTCTTTGGTGAAAAAGGAATCATGTATGAGTTAGGGCACATCTTTGCTAACCATGATTTATTCCTCTTCGGTTTGACTTATGTAACCATTATTCTCTCTTCGGTTGTAGGACCAATGATTGCAATGGCGCTCTATGGAGGCCAATTGGATGATGGCCAGCGTTCGAAGCCATGGATTCAATGGGTTGTAACTTTGAGCGGCAAGGTAAAGTCTCGGTTCGGGTTTGACAACAAGGCATTTGCAAACAGCGGATTAGCCAGAAGTTTAGAGCAAAGACTACACTTCGACCGTTGGTATGATGCATTTTGCTTGAAAATCATTGTTGGTCTCTCTAATTTCGCTGCTATTTTCGACAAGAAGGTCATNGATGGGGCGATAAAAACAGTGGAATCTACTTCTCAGGCCACTTCAAAGAGGGTACGCGCCCTCACAACAGGATCGGCGAGAGATTACATCATGATGGCCGCTTTGGGAACTATTTCCATATTCATTCTATTGTGGGGTGTGATCTGATGTCAGATACAGCAGCCGTACGAATCAATGAAAAAGAATTCATTCTTGTTGGTGTCTTTCTGGTATTTACNGCCATACTTGCAGCGTTTTTCCCCAACATGGCAACTNCGAATGAAAGCGGTGAGATTGATTATATTTCCATCCCACTTGTAGGATTCCCTATCATGGCTTCGCTTATTCTTTTGGCGTTTGCAAGCCAGGAGAAATCAAGCAGGATGCATAAGCTAAATGCCTCAGTAAGATTGGCTACGCTTGCTTTTTCTCTCATCCCGTTCGCCGTTGCTACGGCCTTATTCTTTGATTGGCTCGTTGTTATCGATTGGAATAATATCGGTTACAATAGTTATGCGATTCGTCAACAATATACATGGATCAATAGCATTGGAGTTTCATGGCATGTAGGTCTTGATGGGTTATCATTCCCGATGGTTTGGTTGACGGCATTCTTGATTCCAGTAACCATTTTGATGACCTGGGATGAAAAGTCTGGAGCAACCTATCATCCACTCTTGTTGCTTATGGGCGGTGCTTTGATTGGCGTATTTGTCGCATTGGACTTGTTTATGTTCTACGTATTCTGGGAATTAACGCTTATTCCAATGTTCTTCTTGATTCTCAATTGGGGAGGAAAAGAACGTCGATATGCGGCACAGAAGTTCTTCATTTACACATTCACCGCAAGTGTCATCATGCTTCTTGGCCTCATTACGCTGTACTTTCTCCAACCTGCAGGTTCTGGAGAGGGCTATGGTGATCTAACTGGTAGAACTTTTGACTTGACTTTGATGCTTGAAAGTGCAAGAAGTGCGAATGCTCGTGGAGAAGTGTGGATGGGCATGGATATGCAAAAGGCTCTATTCCTGATGCTTATGCTCGGTTTCTTGGTCAAATTACCAGCGGTACCGTTCCACACATGGCTTCCAGATGCCCACGTCCAAGCCCCTACCGGTGGCTCAATGCTACTTGCTGGAGTTATGCTGAAAATGGGAGCATATGGAATGATGAGATTACCTGTAGCGATGTTCCCTGATGCTTTGTTGTTTTATCAGGATCTTGTGATGTTCATCGGCCTTGTATCCTTAGTTTGGGGAGCAGTCGTGTGTTTAGGCCAAACAAACCTCAAGAGAATGGTCGCATATTCTTCAGTATCACACATGGGGGTAATCCTCTTGGGTATCGCAAGCATGCAGCCTATCGGATATGCTGCCGCTTTGTTCATGATGTTCGCTCATGGTCTTATCTCCCCAATGTTGTTCGCAGTATGTGGTGCTTTCAAGCATCATTACCATTCAATGGAAATCGGTTCAATGCGTGGGATGGCAAAATGGAGTCCATTTTTGGCAGTCTACATGATGTTTTCTTGGATGGCCAGCTTGGGATTACCTCTGCTTGCAGGATTCGTTGCTGAGATCATGGTCCTGATTGCATATTGGCCAACCTACGGTTGGTGGATTCTGCTTCCTGCTTTTGTTCTCGCAATCACTGCAGCATACTATCTATGGAGCATGCAAAGAACAATTTTCGAAGGTGGGGATGAAGGACAGCCACCAGCCAGTCTCAATGGAGAAACACCTCCGGATATCTCCTTGCATGAAAATATCGGGATGTTCATACTTGCTGTATTGATTGTATTATTTGGTGTCATGCCGTTTATTGCTCTCGATATGATGAATGAATGGAGTGTCAATATTTTCGAGATGGTAATCTCGAGAGATGGGGGTGGTGTTTAGATGAAGACATACGATATTTTTACCACTGATGCTCTGTCAGCTCTCGTTCCAGAATTTCTTCTGTTGTGTGGAATCCTCGTTTTAATTCTGATACCGAATTTGGGTAAAGGCACATTCAGGCTTCCATTAACTCAAATCCGAATTCCATGGCTTTTGGGTGGTCAAAGGTTTTCTATGACCTCTCATCCAAGAATTCCTGGGATACTCGCAACGTTAATCCTTGGTGTAGCCTTCGTATTTTCCTTACTGTCTCAAGCAGTGGATGCAGATGTTGTAGCCCTCAAGAGCAAGGGTGGACTCAATCTACTTCTCGTGGATGGATTTAGCAGATTGTTTGAAATTCTATTTTTTGGTGCCATCTTAGCAGCTTCAATTGCTAGTTTAGACCGACTCCCAGTTGGAAAAGGATCAGATTCTGAAACATTATACAACAATAGAAGACAAGTTGATTTCTACATATTATTGCTTACAACAGCATTGGGGATGTCCTTAGTAGCACTTGCTCAAGACCTGTTTATTTTGTTCATTGGATTGGAGTTAGCCAGCCTTTCAATTTACGTATTGGTCGCATTTCACAAGGAATCCAAAGCAGGTACTGAAGCAGGTGTGAAATATTTCATAGTTGGTTCGGTTTGTAGCGGTGTTGGCTTATATGGCCTTTCTTTGGTTTATTTATGGGCTGGTTCATTACAATTTGATGTACTCGCTACCGCTTGGACCAGTGGGGCTTCAACTCTCGCTATTCTCGGTATGGGGATGATTCTTGTTGGATTTGGCTTCAAGGTAAGCGCAGTGCCCTTCCACTTTGCTGCTCCAGATGCCTATGCGGGTGCATCGAGCCCGGTTTCTGCGATTTTAGCAACTGCAAGTAAAGCAATGGGAATGCTCGGTCTGATTCGTCTTTTGGTCGTCATCGCCATACCAGAAAATACTGATGGAAGTGCACTTTGGCTTGTAACATTAGGAGTCTTATCAGCCATCACAATGACCTGGGGTAATCTTGCTGCACTTGGCACCGATAATCCAAAACGAATGTTAGCCTATTCTTCTGTGGCTCATGCTGGATATATGTTGGCTGCGTTAACAGCCATAGGTGCTTGGAAATGGGGTCATGTAAATGCGCCATCTGATCTTGCTGGTGCCATACTCGGTGCAGTCTTATTCCATCTTGTAGTATTGGTTGTTTTCAAGATGGGCGCTTTCTTTGTGCTTGCAGTCTTGGAAATGGAAGGTGGTGCATCCCGCCTTTCAAATCTGGCGGGTTTAGGAAAAAGAGAACCATTGCTTGCAGCAGCCATGTTCATTTTCATGCTATCACTAGCAGGGGTACCGCCACTTGCAGGTTTCTTGTCCAAATTTCTTGTCGTAGCCGGCATCGTAAAAATGGCCATTGGAGACCTTTCCGCAACAGTAGCCCAAGGTGAAATTATCGGGCTGATGGACTTACATTGGATTTGGTGGTTTGCGTTGCTTATCTTCATCAACAGTGCTATTTCATTGTTTTACTATCTCAGGATAGGTGTTGTCATGTTCTTTGAAATTCCAGAGAAAGAAAGGCAAAAACCCCTACCGAAAGCGCCCTTCCTTCGTTTGGTGATTTGGGGCTGTATGGTTGGAACCATTTTGTTTGGAATTGGTGGCGATGCTCTGATTCGATTGTGTTTCAATGCAATAGAGAATCTTTCCTTGTGATTCATTCCCTGCGATTTAGCCCTTATTCTTCAAGTAGGGATAGGTTTTGCCTAAGACAATGGGACGCAGACGTGAAGAGAAGGTGGATGAAGAGGAATTAGCGCGCCTTATGTCTTCTGGAGAAGCGGAACAAACAAAAATCAGAGTAAAGATGCCTAACACAAAAGTCAACGAGATGTTTGCTATTGCAGAAAATATCCTTGGCGGAAGGCGTGTAACGGTACTTTGCGCTGATGGCCAAACACGAATGGCGAGGATTCCTGGGAAAATGCGCCGACGCCAATGGGTTCGTGAAGGTGATCTGATTATCGTATGGCCATGGGATTTTCAAGATTCGAAGGCCGATGTCAAACATCGCTACACGAAAACTCAAGCGATTTATCTTTCCAGAAAAGGTGTACTTCCTTCAGATGTAGATATATTTGGCATGAATGTCATGGCTGATGATTTTGATGATGAGGATGGCCTATTTAGTGCAGAATCAGCAAGTAACCAATCCGACGATGAACCTGAAACTCCCTCAGAGCCAGAAAATGAAGAATCTTCAGATACAGAAGAAGATGATGATGATTTTGATGATCTTTTCGATTAAAATCAGGTGAAAGCATGTCTGCCGGTCGAAACAAAGACCGAGATTATCACGAAAAAGAAAAGAAAGAGTTTGTCAGAGATTTAGAAGGTCATGGTACCTTTTCTTGGATGAAAGATAAACGATACAAGTCCATGTTCAAAGATATCGAAGATAGACTTCAGGGTGTTTTGGGCAAAGGAAAATTCGAATGGGTTGATCGCCGAGTTTTCGATCAAGTCTTTGATCGGCTCACGCTTATGAGTATCTATAAGTTGATGACGAAAGGACACATCGATACGTTAGATTTCCCCATTGCTAGAGGAAAAGAAGCCCACGTTTTCAGAGGGCAATCTTTGAACGGGCCCGTTGCAGTAAAAATATTCCATACCTCGAACGCGGTCTTCAAAAATTTAAGCCAGTATATAGAAGGAGACCCACGATTTGGTGGTCTAAAAAGAAAACATCGAGATTTGGTTGATGTTTGGGTAAGAAAAGAGTATCGTAACCTTTTACGATTACATAAGTGGAATCTATCAGTCCCATCTCCTATAGATGTACAAAAAAATGTCCTTGTTATGGATTACATCGGTGATGAACACGCTCCTTCTCCCAGGCTAAGAGATGCTCAAATCTCTCAACCAAGAGCCGTGTACGATGCAATTGTTCATTTCATGGCTGTCGCATGGCACAAAGCCGATTTGGTTCATGGTGATCTTTCACCATACAACATCCTTTGGCACAATGAAAAGCCGATCATTATTGATGTTGGACAAGGCGTATTACAAAATCACCCAAAGAGCCAAGATTTTTTGATCAGAGACGCAACTCAAGTAACAAAATGGGCTCAAAAGATGGGAATAGATGTAGAGATTGCCGATACGATGTATGACATTTTAGAGGCTGACCTTTCCCAAGTTGAAGAACGATAGGCTCCTTTTCTCTTATCGTGGGATTTTAGAAGAGGTGGCTTTACGATTGCCTATGCGCCAAAACCTCCCGAGGGTTCCCAAGGAAAGAATTGCGGTTTTGATTGGTGCTAAAGGAGCGACTCGCAGGCAATTGGAACAACAAGCCGGTTGTAAGCGATTGGTAATTGATTCTGATTCGGGAGATATTTCGGTTGAATGGCCTGAAACGGGAGAATTTGACCCGGTTAAAGCACTCAAATTACCAGATGTCATCAAAGCCATCGGGCGGGGAATGTCGCCAGAAAAGGCAATGCAACTTCTTCAAGATGATTGGTTTTTTGAGATTGTCGACCTAAGAAATTTTGTCGGGAAGCGTCAAAATCAATTGAGACGAGTGAGGTCACGACTCATTGGATCTAAGGGAAGAATCAGGCGTATGATTGAATCTCTAACCGGTTGTGAAATCAGTATCTACAATTCGACGGTTGTAATTGTGGGTGATGAACTAGGCTTGGCTTTTGCCCGTCAGTCAGTTGAGATGATCGCATCAGGTTCTGAACATGGTACCGTTTTGAGCATGCTGGAGAAGGGTAGAAAGCGTCAACGTATCGAAATGCGTAGTCTAGATGCGATTGAGACTGTTGAAGAAACACCTTCTGGAGAAGTATCGTTCGCAGAATTGGTGCCAGGTTTAGACCGTGTAGCAGCAGCTCGGAAATTAAAAGCGGCTCAAGTGAATACCGAAGATGAAGAAGAAGTAGAAGAAGTCATGTGGCTCTCAGATGATGAAGAAATTGCATGGGAAGAAGAATAATTACTTCTTTCTTTGAATCCATGCGATGATAAAACCTACTCCAATAATTCCCAAGATAGATGGAGCGAATGAAGGGACGGTGCCAGGATTATTGACAGAAGCACCGGTTACCATCATGTAATGAGCATTATTCCCTTCATCGAATTCATCGATTAAATTGGTCGGATCAATGACCAATCGAAGATCCCATTGTCCTGCTTCGGGAACACTGTAATTCCATGTCATCGCATGTGTTTGATTTGCAAAAGATCCAGCGGGTATTAATCTGGTCTCAATATTTGTCCATTCTACTTGCGAATTCCGGTCCGCAGGTGCGGCTTCAAGGTGGACCATGACCGAACCTCCATAGACTTCGTTTGATGTAATTTCACTTGAAATCACCACGTCCTCTGATGAGGAGGATGGACGTACAACCAAGCGATCCACATTGGTTGAAGTAATATTCCATGAGAGGTCTAAACCTGGCAATATTTGGTAGGCTGCAGGGATGGTTGTGAATTCATTACCGGCTTGGTCAACCAAAACAGCACGCAACATGAGGTATTGTCTACTTTTTGTAATCCAATTATTGCTCCCAGCAGTTGTTTCAAGACCAGTTTCTGGAGCATTTTGCCATCCTCCTAAATCAGGTATTGCACCAATACCATTGGCATCAAAACCGTATTGAATCTGGCATTCCTCATCATCGATACCTGAACCCGCATCGAAGGCGGAGAAACTCACATTCACCGGAGCGTCATTACTCGTTGTGAGTGTATCAACGGTCCAAGAAATGCCTTCTGGATTAAGTGTGTCGACATTCACAACAACCTGAATCTCTTCTCCTTGATTCCCAACATTATCGATTGGTTTGAATCCAAGAATTGTTTCCCCATCATTTAGGTTTACCGTGTAGGTTTCGTCATTGATAGATGTCCAAGTATCGCTGTAATTGAGCATTACTTCAGCAATGCCACTTCCTGAACCATCTTCTGCGGATGACATGATACTTGAAATCGTCACTTCTTCTTGGTTTTGCCAACTTTCTCCGTTACCAATAGTGGGAGCAGTCATCGTTGGAGGTGTACGGTCAATTCCGATAAAGAGCGTATCTGAAACCTGAAAACCACTGTAATCATAGACCGTGAGCCTTGGGTTGTAGGTTCCTTCTTGTATATCTCCAGGTGACCAACTCCAAGCATAATTGAGTGTTCCTGGTCCATCATCAGGTACACTTCCGGAGCCCGGGGTATTTCCAAGAGAAGCATGAGATAAGTCGTCATCGAGGACAGACCATGAAAAATTGAGATCACCCTCTAAGGGAGTTGATAACCAAGCACGATTCGATGAGGTTGAACCGTCACCATAAGCAATCCCCTCAAGAGTGAATTGGGTGATGACAGGTTCTTGATTAACGATAGAAAACTGATTTGAAATGGTCCAATCAGTATGATTGCTTACATTGTGGTCCCACCCTCTCACGCGAAGTTGGTAACTTCCGTTTGCATATTGGGTCGAATCAAAATATACCAGCCATGGTGATTCTGTAAGATTTCTTACTTCACTCCAACTACCATCACTTAGCTGGATTTCAAGAACCATGCTGGATATATTCTCATCATTGCCCCCATTGACATTAAAAGTTAGGGTTTTGACACCTTTAATTTCCTCTGCAGCAGCAGGACCGTTCGTAAATGAAAAACTGAGGGGACTGTCTACGAAATGAACGGACTTATCATCTTCTAGATGTGTTTCTTGGGGCACAGAACTCATCACCATGAGAGAAAGGACGATGATGGATAAGAGCCTCCTCATTGGTAATACTAACAGGCGATAAGCCTTCAAACCTCCCATGAAAACCAATCTGGAAAACGAAAATATAGGCAGATTTTCTCTTAAAGGCTCTCTTTTTTTCGATTGGTTCAAGTGCTATAACCTTTCATTAACATCTATGCAAGGTAAGAAGTCTGTACTCCTTCTGGCAATCTTCTTGTCCTCGCTCTGTTACTCGCCTTCAGTTTCTGCAGAACAAATTGATGGGATAGAAGCCAATTCGGTGAACATACTTCCTTCACAACCAATCGAAGGAGGATCGATAACCATTCAGTTGGGTTTACAAAACACGAACAGCGAAGAAAAAAGGGTTGAATACGCAATTTATCGGGATCAGATTTCACCTTCTTTCCGTCTGGTCAAAAATGTCGTTGAAGTCCCCGCAAATAGCTTGGTTGAAGTGAATACTACATGGAGTGGTTTGACGGCTGGGGAGAAAACCATATGGGTTGAATTTGGTATAGAAAATGGACTACTTGCGGATTTTTCCCAATCATTCACCGTTCAATCACTTCCTGATTTAGAAGTCACCTCAGTTACTTTTGAGCCAGAGAGTGGCGTAAAAAGCGGAGAGCAGGTTAACTTCTCTGCAACAATATCCAATGGTGGAGAATTTGATGCAGACTCAAGTCAGGTTCGCCTTCTAGTGGATCAACAAAGCATATTCGTCACAGTTCCACAAATAACAAGTCAAAATTCAGTTGTTGTGGAAGGGAGTTTTGTTGCACCCTCTTCAGGGCAATGGGATTTATTGTTTACCGCTGATGTGGAAGATGATATTGTTGAATCAGATGAAAATAATGATTTCGAGATTCAGTATACAATTGATCCCCGTGTTGATTTTTACCATGTAGGAGGCTTGTCTGTAATCGCTGTTAATGAATCTCTCACCGGGCCGTGGGTTTACAGCGGTCTTCTGGGGATGGCAAACGGTGTTGGAGACTACAACGTTACCCTCCAACTTTCTGCCACAACCGCTGGAGGGACCGTCATTACCTCTCCACCATTTGTCGTAGGTATTTCTGCTGCTGTCAAGTCGTGGGAGCATACTGTGACGATTTCTGATTTTAATCTCCCTGTAGGGGTTCATGAGCCTGAAGTCATGATTAATCCATTTGGTACAGATGAGTACATTCAAGAAAATTCCAGTAACGACAAAGTTACGACCTCAATAGAAATTCTTGAGATTCCCGATGTTGTTTTGGACCCAAGCGCGATTTTGATGTCACCAATTGTGAATAGTGGAGATTTAGTGGATTGGAATGTCGTTATTCGAAATACAGGCCAAACTGCAGTGAGTGGTGTAATCAAATATGTGTGGACCAGTCAGGAGGTTGAAATCAATCAAGAATCCTCTCCAATTTATCTATCCGCAGCGAGTGAAATATCATGGAGTCCACCTATAGATTTGAGAACGGAGCCAGGTAAACACGTGGCTTATTTTGAAGCGACATGGATTCCTGCATCCGACTCCTATGATGCCATTTTTTCAAACTCTAAAGCGACCGGATCGGTTGATGTTGAGGCGCCGTTACGACTTACTTGGGTTGAATCATCCATCTCCCTAAAGGATGCAAACCAGGAAACTCATGTTGGACCACTTTCCGAGGGTGAGCAATACAGTTTGATTATCCAATTGAATACATTTGCCACAGGTTCGATAAATTATACCTGTGCGAATAACAAAGCGCAAGTGTTTGAAATTATTTCTCTTACGGCGAGTGATGAAGATGGAGATGGACAAGACCAAGTGACGCTCGTTTGTACTTTTACCGCTGATGCGCCAACGACGATGATACAATTGGTGCCAGAAGACCCTCTGGCATCGTCTGTTTACACAAGAAGTTGGTCAACAACCGCGGATTTAACCGATGTTGTCCAATCCCAAAATGACAATTCCATCGGGACTGTGTTCATCATCATTATGATTATTCTTCTTCTTGTGGGAGTTCTCATTGCCGCAATTATTCTTACAAGAGAATCAAGCGAGGAAGTAGAACGTGATATCTTTGATTATTGCCCGGCTTGTGATGGAGAACTGGAAGGAGACGAGGACAAATGCCCTCATTGTGATTTCAATCTCAAGAAAGCCCGTTCGAAATTCCATGATTGTGAAGAATGTGGAGAGTTTGTACCAGATTTATTGGAAAATTGTCCATATTGTGGTGCACAACAAGATGTGAGCAAATATTTCAAGCGCAGAGAAAGGATTGTGAGAGAAAAGGAAACAGTTGCACTTCCTGAAGAATCAGAGGAGGAAGAGGAAGATGAGGTCGTACAAGGAACCGAAGACTTCGATGAGGCAGTGAAAGAGTTTGGCTTTGATGCCGCCCAACTTGAATCAGATTGGGATGAAAACTTAGCTGAAGCAGAAACTCAAGTTGAAGACGCATACGACCGACAGCAAGAATTAATTGAGCAAGAAGAACTTGATGATGAAGAATTAAGCGAAATCGTCGAACCAACACTCAAGAAAGCCTCGGATTCTTTCTCTGGCGTGGACCTCGATGAAGTACTCGGTCAAAGAGATGATATCAAACCACACCTTGTTGATGATGACGAAGAACTTTCAGCAAGTGATGCAAAAATTAGAGAACGATTGTATGAGATCACAGGCGAAGAAGGTGTCTTACCAGGTGATGAAGTAGTCGTTGGAATGGGTATGTCAGACCGGACAATTGCTGGTAATGAAGTGCCAGATGATGCGATGGACTTCAGTTTTACAGATGATGCCTCTCCGGCTAAAGAATCACCTCAGAAAGAGGAGAAGTCACGTCGTTCGCCCCGACGCAGGGCTCCAAAGCGAAAGGAGACCTCTGCAGAGGAAGCACCAGAGCCTGTGAAGATGGTTGAATGTGGTGTCTGTGGTAGTGAATTGAAAGAGACAGACACGGAATGTGCATCCTGCGGTTCTCGATTTGAGTGAATGTAATCCACATCACATTTCGCCAAATCTATATTTCGTTGATATAATGATGGAGGATTAAACTCTATCGATAATCAAGAAAATGGAATCACAAATGCCTGTCCGCTCTCATAGGGTTCTTCATTGCCAATCGGCTCAGCCAACGTTTCGCATCATTCAGGCATTCCGGGGACAATGTCTATTGTTTAATATTTGCAACAAGGAATCGTTGATTTATTATCCTTAAGGAAAGAGGAAGGGCTATGCGAGGACAAAAGGCATTGAGTCTTTTTCTCATCCTCAGTATGGCACTCCCCCTCCTCAGCGGTTGTATTGGCCTTGTCCCTGCTCGTGAATTTTTGGAGAGCATGAGAGATGAGCCCGAAGTTGGACAAGTGGTTGAAGAATTGAGAGTTTCACATACATTCACGAGTTTATCTGTTGTAGAAATGACTTGGAGTGAGGATTTCTTTGTAGACCAACATGTTACTGAAATTTCAGCCTACATCACCGTTTCGCATTTCTTTTCTGACACTTCAAGCAGCGTTTTGCCAAACGAATCTCGATATGTTCGTGCGAATCTGCAAGATGCCGCCGGATCCATTGTTTGGGAGACCGAAATCAGTGAATCAAGGACTGAACCTCTTTCCAGAATGCAAGCACCTTTTTCCCAAGGGGAATGGAGTTTGTCAGTTGAAGCAAGAGGTTATGGTGAACAGTTTTTGAACCAATTTCAAGATAGTTTCCTCGTAGCAATCGAAGTAGAAAAATCTTGTACAACTTATCCAACTGAAGATAATTGTAGTTTTGATTAAATCAAACTTTCACTACAAGCATGACGTCTTGAGCAATTTTGGCACTTTCCTGGTCGATCGTGATTTCTTTTCGCATCTTGGTGAACCATCAATCTTTGGACTTCAGTAATTTGTGAATGGAGTATGTTTTGGTTTCTTTCATCCCAAGAAATCTCAAATGGGTTTTCTAGGCCATAATTGATAATTCCATAAGGAGGCGTTTTTCCAGTTGTTTTTTCTACTAATTTCATGTATGCTAACAATTGAACTTTGTGTGAAAAGTGAGGTTTTTTAGGGATTTTTCCTGTTTTCTGCTCTACTGGTACTAAATCACCATCAATGATGACAATTTGGTCTGGCCTACCGCGAAGACCGCTTTGGTCATCGACCAATAGTGCCTTGCTGCTTTGGCTATCAGAGTATGCTAATTCCATGCTATAATCCAATCCAGTTCCTTCTTTTGCACTTTCAGCCTTGTCTGAAGCCATGAGAACTCTTTGAAGTTGCCAAGTAGAAAGTAGGCTCCAAAAGAGTGCTATAAAAACCAGTACAAAGGAAGCTTGTTCTCGGTTTCTTGCACCAAAAAGCCCGATGGAATTAATCCCCAAAATAATGGCGCCAATAAGTAAACCAGCTTCGACTCTGCCACCTTCAAACCAACCTCCTTCGAAATTATGTTTTTGAAAAACAGGATCGATCATGTTTTGTTCATAATACTCAAGTTGATTTTTTATTGATTGAAGTTCTCCCTCAAATTGAAGCCACCTCCTCCATGGAAGGTAAACGGCAAGAAGAGCCATAAAGAGCCAAACAAATGCGAGAAGTGCAAGATATTTCGCAAATTCATCAGGCTTTATTACATCATCATCGATCATGAAAAATGCAAAACCGTAAATGATGAAGGCGATAATAACAGCGAACCACCACTCCCAGATAATCGTCTCTCGATTAACAAGAATTTGCAAAGGTTTGTATCGATTCATTTTTTCATTAATTTGTTTGTGTTTTTGGATACCTGCCTCTACTGCATCCCCTTTTCCTTTGAAACCTTGGTATGCAAGTTTCCATGAAATTGGGCAATAAGCGTGTCTTTCAAGGTCCGAAGCAGAAACCTTTAGCGGCTCTCCATTGGTATCATACCAGTAACCATTCTCCCCGATGGAGGAGCCCTCTAGCGTATCCTCCTCATCCTTCACGAATTACTAGTTATGTTATTTATTTGATGAATCTTTCCTCCTTATACATCAAGAATTATTCTGCGAAGTGGTTTAATAGAGGTGGTCAGTGGCGACCTTATTGAGGCTACACCATGAGTGAATCAATGGAACTTTTGGTAGATTACGAAACGTATGAATTAAACGCTGTTCACATTGGTACTCAGCAAAAAAGTGCAGACATGTCGAGTTTCATCAAAGAAGTACGTTCTGATGGATTATATTTGTTAGATTTAGCAATTACTGACCATAGAATTAGAACCATTGCGGCTTTCATCAGTCGTTACAGCGTTGCTAATGTGATGGTTGTATCAGCAAGGCAATATGGGCAAAGGCCGGCAAGAAAATTTGCAGAAGCCATCGGAGCACTTTCTGCAGTGGGCCGATTTATCCCTGGAAGTCTCACTAACCCAATGCTTCGGTCATACAAAGAGCCTGACATGCTCATTGTTACTGACCCTGCAGCCGATCAACAAGCCCTCCGAGAAGCCGTTGGTTCCGGGATTCCAGTCGTTGCTCTTTGTGATGCAAATAACAATCTACGTAACGTGGACTTGGTTTTACCAGCGAATAACAAGGGTCGTCGTTCCCTTGCACTCATTTACTGGCTTCTTGCTCGTGAAGTACTCAAAATTCGAAATGAAACCACTGATGAGGCTTGGAATGAATCACAGCCTTTGGATGAGTGGGAATCAGTTTTCTGATTTTAGATACTTAGATATTGCATCCGCCAATTTCTCAGAATCTTGGTGAAGGTGTAAGATGCCTCTCACTTTCTTTGCTCCTGGAAGACCTTTTGTGAAGGCAACAGCATGACGCTTAAGCCAATTTGAACGTAGCCCAGTCGTTTCACGGGCTATATCGACATATCGATTCCAACACCAATGACGGGAAGTAAATTGCTTTTCGACATCAGAATATTGAAACCACTTGCTGTTAAACCAAGGTAAATTTTCTTCTTTTTCCCAACCTAAACCAACCTTAATTTCAGCAAAGATGTTTGGACGACCAATTGCTCCACGACCAATCATCAATCCCGCCGCATTTGTCAATTCAAGACACGATTTTGCAGACTTTGTATCGACAATATCTCCATTCGCAATGACTGGGAGGCCGACTTCTTCGACCACTTCAGCAATGGTTCCCCAATCGGCTTCACCACGATATTTTTGATTCAGGGTTCTGCCATGAACGCAAATTCTTTTCACACCAATTTCTTCTAGTCGTTTGGATATTTCTAACACATTGTGGTGACCCGATCCAGTGCCAAGCCTCATTTTTGCAGTTACTGGAGATTGAACATTTTCAATAATTGAGGCTGTCATCTCCACAAGATCATCCGGTTGCCCCATCAGGGCTGCTCCTGCACAAATCTTTGTCACCTTTGGAGCGGGACAACCAAAGTTTAGATCAATTATGTCAGCCTCATCATCCAACATCTTTGCCGCTTGTACCATTTCTTCCGGATTCCCTCCAAAAATTTGTGGAATAAACGGTGATTCATCCTTATGGCTTTCAACTCTTGCCCAAGATTTTGTTACTTCCCTAGTAAGAGCACTGGAAGATGTAAATTCCGTGATCGTTATATCCGCCCCACACTCTTTCGCCAATAATCTGTATGGTAATTCAGAAACACCCGACATTGGTGCTAAGAAAAGTTGCCTTTTTTCCCCTTCCCAGACGCCTTGAGAGGGTAAAATGACAGCACTCATTGAGTAGTGCTGTTAGAATTATCTTTTTCAAGCATATCCCCTACTCGTTGTATTCTTCTCAGTATACGTTCAAGATGATCAGACATTTTTCTCTCAACCATCTCATTAGTAGAGCCACATAACCGATATCCATTAGCAAGGCTTCCTCCTAACAAGTTGAGTAACAGCATTTTTCTCTCAACGGTCATTGATTCAAGGAATGATTCAGTCAATTCGGGGGTTAGTTTTCCTTCTTTTATTGATTCCAACATTTCATCAGAAACCTCAAGTCGCTGGAATCCTCCTTTTTTGCTCAACCATTCCTCTCCTCTTCTTTGAAATTGAGTGGTGGCCGCTGACCAAATAGCAGTCGAAAGTCGGTCAATTCTAGGTACTCTTTCAACCACTCCCGTTTGACGAAAACGTTCGAGTATTCGTTGTGATTTTGCTCGATTAATACCTTCTGCAACTTCATCCAATGAAATGGTTCTTTGTGCAAAGAGTTCTCGTAACAAATAGTCTGATGTAGAATTCGCCAAAATCTCTTTTCCTGGCCTCTCACCAAGTAAACCAATGTCTTCAGCAAATTGGGAAAGTTTGGAGTATTCTTGTTTTTGCGGCTGCCATTCAGCCAACTGGATCGTTACTGACGGCATAATTTCACCTGAGAATAGAATTTCATGTCCATGTTCAGGTTCAGTCCAGAACTCTTTCATTTCTCTCATTCTTTGTTTCATCACATGCCTTGCTTGCATACAAAAGTAAGATATTGCTGTAGAAATAGAACCGCCTCTGAGAAAATATTTTCTCCATCCTTGACCTTTAGAATAAGTGACTAAACCTGCACGCATTAATCGATTCATGTGGTGATGAATGGCGGCGGGAGTGAGAGCAAAATCTTCAGCAAGTTGATTACTGTCGACGCCTATCTCGGGGTGAGCAAAAAAATAATCTCTTAAAATCCGATGTATAGGAGTCATTGCAAGTTGGTGGCTGTTGGTATGCTTTCGCCTTCTAACTAAGTTAAATGTCTCAATAATCCAATCAATCAGGCCTTCTCTATCTCGACCAGCCACGGGAAGCGGAATCTCAGATAAGCGGACTCCGAACATGCAGCGATTTTTGGCCAACGGCACATATAGATGGCGCATACTTGAAATGAGTTGGTCCGAATTTCAACGTGAATGCCTTTCATCATCCCATTCATAATCGATGATACGTTGATGAGTCCATGTTTTCGAATCGATGAACAGTGGTGAGAGCGATAAACTGTCTTGACGCAATATCCCCCTTCTTCGAAGTACTTTGACAGCACTGTGAACGGAAGCTCGCGTACGTCCGATTTCTCTGGCTAAATATGCTTGAGATTTTGGGGTTCCATGTTTCTGAATATGATCAATCACCGTTTTTTGTACCAATGACAAACCAACAGGCATCCTCATTACCACTTCTTCTAGACCAAAGGTTTGCCCCCTGAAGTCCTCGAATTGTTGAGGAGACCCCGCAAAATAACACAATCTTCCATTTACTTCTATGGCTTGTATTGATTTCTGTGCTTGTAGAACATCAAGATGATGTCTTAATGTACCATTTGCTGCATTCATCGTACTTTGTAATTCACGGTAACATAGACCCGGCTTAGATTCAAGTGTGCGTAGAATACGATATCTAAATGGGTGTTCGTGTGTGATTGATCTTGTCTTGACTCCAGCTTTTGAAACACCAATGGCGCCAATACCAGTCGCAATGTAATGCGCAAAGCCCGAGATACTTCCAGCAGCCCCAACAAGACCTGTGGTTAACCATGGCCTTTGTCTCACCCACTGAGAGAGAAGAGCCATGGTGCNTACAAAGCGGACTTACAATTCAAAGCATCGGTGCTTTGTATCATAGTATTCATTTGAACTATGATTCTGGAAATCTATCTGTTTGATATTGTAAAAACTTGGCAAAAACTTCATTTTAATCAGCAATTTAACCTAAACGTGGACGAGCAAAACCTTCTGTTTATCGGGGCAATCCTGAGCATTGCTCTAGGTGGTCTCTCTCTTCGCCTCGTCCGACAAAATAGTAAATTGCCCTGGAATGAAGCCATTGCAGCACACATTCTTTGCCTGATGTTTATTACGAAAGGCATTCAAAATGCTGCATTTGGCTACGTAAATTCAGGTAGTGAAGGAGATGTTTGGCAATTCTGGTTCCAACTCGCTTTTGCAATGGATTATATCTTTGAATCAAGTATAATGGCGATTGCCTTGCTTTATCCTGTACCTCTTTTAAGAAATTTGAAACAGGTGAAAATTGGGTTAGGCTTCGTCGTTTTTTTTGCATTATTCCGGCTTACTCTTGATGCTATGGGATTCAACCTTTCGGCCTTTGCTCTTTTTGGATTCTTCTACTTCGCAACGGCTATTATCTGGGGTTCAGTATACATTAGATTTAGATTGATTCCAAAGGAACAACAGAATCAATCAACGCAAAACATATCCTTACTTTCAGGCCTCTTCACAACCTTGGTTTTAGGCCATATTTGGATGTGGTGGCCTGGTTTCATTCTTCAATCAGAATATTTCTATTTCCTAGATCCATTTGGTCAAACGTTAACCACAACCACTTGGGATTATATTTGGGGGGCAGGGTATGCTATCGGAATTGCAGCAGGATTGACGATTATTAGCGTAGAAATATATCAAGCTGTCAGAGGAAATTTGAACCACTTGTTGTATGTTGTTTCGCCCTATTTCGTGCTAGGAGTCATTGGATTTTTGATTTATTCCCAAGGTAGTGATGCAGGATTCGCCGTGAAATCAAACACAGGTGAAAATGTTCAATTATGGTCAACATTCACAACAGGGCTACATTTCACTATTATTCGGCCATTAATTGCGATGTACATATTGCTCAAGTTCAACCTCTTGGATATTAATGAAAAAACAAAACCGATGGCCAAAACAATGTCGATTGTGTTAATTGTCGTTGCAACATCTGCTATTCTTGAGTTGGTTCAATCAATTATCCCAATTAATCAAATGATTTCTGCAGCACTTTTGGGAATACTGATTGCTCTTGGATTAGGGTGGGAGGAAAAATCATTTCAAACCCTTGTTTCGAATCCATCTCATATTCGAAGGGACTTAGACAGCAAATGGTTTCCCGACCTCAAAATATCTCGCAAGCATATCAGCCGAATAGAGATTGCATGCTTACTATACTGTTTGATATCCTTACTCGTTTCGTTTATTGTCTGGGAATTCGATATCATTTTGGAAATCATGTCAGAAAGGAGTGCCTAATATGCAGCCAAACGATAACGTGTTGGCTGATTTGTTCTCCAATGATGGGTCTAGGAGAAACGTATCAATTTACTTGGCATTCCTAGTAGTCGCATTTCTTTACCATGCAAGCGTTTTTTGGTTCATCATGGGGGATGATATACAATCCAAGTATGCTCAATCAGAATATGTTATAGAATTCGAAGAATCTTCAGAAATTTTCACAGATTCTCGAACTATTGATGATGGCGAAAAAGCGACAATCGATTTCACCGCACCCTCAAATCTTTTTGATTCAAATAGCGGATTTGGTCTATTGCTCATAACAATAACCTACACTGAAACATCAGGAGAATTCGGTGATCCATGTGATACAATCTCAGCAGACCTTTCTGTTACAGATGTTTCAGCAGACTGGAAAAACGAGAACAATGAATTGAGCGGCGTTTCATCGGATTGTGAAGCGATTTCCCTCCTTCTTCATGTGTATCCAGATTATGATGGTGAATCAATGGATGTCGTTGGCATGGACGAGTTATACTGGAGCGACACTTGGTCCAATTCATCTTATGGTCAAGGTATGTTTCAATTGGATGTTGAAGTAATTGTTAACGAACCAATTACTTCGGGAATCCCTACCGTTTCAGATACAAATGAAAAGGTGGATGTGACGTGGGAGCCTGTCTTCTTTGAAGTATCCGTTCGTGAGAATTCTTGAGTTTCATAGTTTTCTCATTCAAAAATTGTTGCTGCTGATTAATGTTTCAACACGAATCATTGTTTTTTGATCGAACCAAGATGCATTTTCAAGTGGGCCACAAGAGGGGAGAGTAAGATTCCACAATCATGCCCATGCTGGCTCAGAGCATAACTTACTTTCACGGGGGGTCCATCGACGACAATTCGGTCTACCAAGTTCTCCTCAACTAATAATTGCAATTTGTCAGAAAGTGTTCGGCTAGAGATCCCGCTTAGCAGTGTCTTTAGTTGATTAAATCGCCTTGGACCAGCGATATACAGCGTAGTTAGAATTTCAGTAGTCCATCTGCTCCCAAAAATATGCAATGCCTCTACTGCAGCCTTTACTTCCCAAGTGATGTCCCAAGGCCCCTTACCAAAATTTTGTGAAAGCTCTTCACGGATAAGGGTACCTTGTTGCATAGTAGTTTCTATACTTCTTAGCAACTTGTCGATGTTCTCCTTGGGAAGACGCATCGGCGGTTCAGGCATGGTTGTCGTTCAAGCCTATGGCATATAAGATGCACTTTATTCGCAAGGCCCTATGAGTTTGAGTATGTTGGTCTCCTCCCCTCAATCAAAGCACTTAATCCCTCTAATGCATCAGAGGTGCCAAAAATCTCATGCAATTGAGATAATTCCATGGATAAGCCATCGGAGAGGTTTGTATCACTAGTTGCCTCGATTAATTTCTCTGCCATCTTTAATGCAATTGGTGCGGTACGAGATAGTTGCTTCATCTGCCTGATTACCAGTGGGTCTTGTTCATCAAAACCAGATGGCACCTCTGCAGCAAGGATTTTTTCCATGTTGATATCGGCAAAGAATTTCTCAGCAAACTTTGCTACAGAAGATTCTGGGTTCGCGGGTTTCGCAGGATATTTTTCTTTGGGTTTACCAATCGATTGAATATTCTCAATCGTCTGATTAATTTCATTCGTATCAACCAAATGCGTGATGAGACCAAGGTCCATTGCTGTTTGTGAATCGACATGATTTCCAGCCAATACGGCATACCTGGCGGCAGGAATGCCACAAATCCTTGGAGGGCGTTGAGTACCTCCTAGACCAGGGTAAATGCCAATACTTGTTTCAGGGAATCGAAAACTCGTGCGTCGGGTTCCGATACGATAATCACAGGAAAGCGCGAGTTCAAGCCCTCCTCCAAGCGCAAGTCCAGTGGTGAGAGCAATGGTTGTTTTTTCACTTGATTCAATCATATTGAGTAATTGATGTCCTTGAGCCGTGAATTCGTAGATTTCTGGGATTGCTTCAGCCCGGATTTTATCAACGAAAAATTTGACATCCGCACCAGCAACAAATGCTTTACCAGCGCCGTCAATCACAATCACATCTACATCATCCGACTGGTTGATCTCTTCCACGACTTCACTCAGTTGGGCAACAACTGCTTCATTGAGAGCATTCATGGCTTCTGGTCGATTTATGGTGATAGTAGCGATTCGGTTTCTAATTTCACGGTCAACCCAAGAAAAATGAAACGGTGTATCTCTTTGCAGACACTGAGGAATTTCTTGGTTGGAAAGTTCGCAATACTTCTCAACCATTTTTTTGGATTCTATAATTCCAACTCTGTTCATCAATTCAAAAGGACCCTTAGCCCATCTTAAACCAACCTTTGCCCCTCTATCAACATCTTCAAGAGAGCAAATATTTTCATCAACAATTTGTCCAGCAACAGCGAAGACTTGACCCATGAGTCTTTCCTTGATGACCATCTCAGCGTTTTCATCACAATTTGAATCTCCATTCAAATCCCATGATGCATTTGCTTCAACAAGACTTCGAAGATTTTCAGCACCGTTGTATCTTGGTGTATCTAACTGCTCGGCTAAGTAATCACTTGAATGTAAAGCGATTGGAGGTCCTGTAAGATTCATGAGTGCGAAGGGCCCCATGCCTATTTTGAAAACTCTCATAGCAACCGCATCAATTTGTGCGGCAGTCGCCACCCCCTCTTCAAGTAACAAACAAGCTTCGTTCAACCAAGGCACGAAAAACCGGTTGACAACAAAACCTGGCCGATCTGCACAGACAATGACAACTTTGCCAAGTGTTCGGCAATATTGAATCACCTTATCGATAGTGTCCTGCGTAGTTTTCGTTCCAGGAATGACCTCAATGAGTCTGTTTTTTGCAGGGTGATAAAAAAAGTGTAAACCAATAAATCGATCAGGTCTTCCACTTCTTTCTGCTAATTCATCAATGGATAGCGAGGAAGTATTTGAAGCGAAAATACAAGAATCATCGCAGTTTTCATTGAGTAAATCAAAAACCTGAGCCTTTACTTCTAAATCTTCGAAGACGGCTTCAATCACGAGGTCGGTTTGTTGAGATGTATTTTCTACCCCTACCACACTTGAAATTCGGGATTGAATTTCCTCGACTTGGTGGGGTCGAAAAATCCGCCTTTCAACGGCTTCTGAAAGAAATTCAGCGATGATTGATTCTCCTCTCTCAACCCATTGTTGCTCTCTATCAACCATTTCTACCAGAAAATGTTCTTGTGCAGATTTTTGGGCAATACCAGAACCCATATTTCCAGCACCGATAATTGCTACCCGTTCAATATGTCCCATAATGCTCCCATGAGATACAGCACATCAATTAAACGCTTAATTGATGAAACATGGATGATGAAAAAAAGCAATTGTATTCAAAAAGACTCCACGCCTCGTAAACCTATGTCCGAGAGAAAGGTTGCCATCATTACTGGCGTTACTGGACAAGATGGTTCTTACCTTTCCGAACTATTGCTAGAAAAAGGATATGAGGTCCATGGGCTTGTTCGACGAACAAGTCAGCAAAATCTTGGAAGAAGTCTGATCAATCACCTCATGGACCACGAGCGCTTTCATCTCATTAATGGCGACCTCACCGATCAATCAAGTATCGATAATGCCGTACAAGAAATTCAACCCGATGAATTTTACAACCTAGGTGCGCAATCCTTTGTTCCTGAATCTTGGCGTTCTCCTACGATGACCGCAGATGTAACCGGATTGGGTACACTTCGCTGTCTTGAAGCGATTAAAAGAGTGAAACCAGATTGTCGTTTTTACCAAGCAGGTTCATCTGAGCAATTTGGCGAGGTCCGAGAAATCCTACAAACAGAAATGACACCATTTTATCCCCGCTCTCCTTACGGTGTAGCGAAAGTTTTTGCTTATGAGATTACGAGGAATTATCGTGAATCATATGGGTTATTTGCTTGTACAGGCATTCTTTTCAACCATGAAAGCCCCCGAAGAGGTTTGGAGTTTGTAACTCGAAAAGTGACCATGACTGTAGCAAGAATTGGTCATGGTTTGGATGAATGTTTATGGATTGGAAATGTACTTGCAAAGAGAGATTGGGGATATGCTGGTGATTATGTTGAGATGCAATGGAGGATGTTGCAAGAAGAAACCCCTCAAGATTTCGTGATCGCAACAGGAAGGACGCACAGTGTCAAAGAAATGATCAATCTTTCATTTGAGAGAATTGGCATGTCACTAGAATGGTCTGGCGAAGGAGTGGATACAATTGCGACCGATAACAACGGCGTTGTACGAGTTCGTACGAATCCAAAATTTTTCCGCCCAGCAGAAGTCGACCTCCTCATAGGAGATTTCTCACTTGCTGCAGAAAAGCTAGGATGGGAACCGAAAACAACCTTTGAACAATTGGTTCAGATGATGGTCGATAGCGATATGAAAATTGTAGAAGAAGCCCTTGCAAATGGGCTTACACCACCGGTTCCACCGGCTTAATTTAGTAACAATTGCATGATTCTATTTGCTAAATCAATTGGCTTCAGCCCCATCGTCTCAATTCGATTTCTTCCTGATTCAGCCCAATTTGCCCTTTTCTTGGGGTCCGCTGCTTCTTGTAATGCACGATGCCATTCTTCGACATCTTCTCTTTCGATTAACCGTCCGCAAATCCCATCAGTGATCGTATCTTGAAAACCGCCCTCGTTTACAAAAATGGCAGGAGTGCCAACAGCAAAAGCCTCGATTGGAGTAAGGCCAAATGGCTCTTTATGTGCCATACTAACAACTGCCCTTGCATATCGCATGATTGCTGCCAATTCATTTGATGGAATTCTTGGTGCAATCCATATCGGAACACTGTTTCGGTTTGCGTGTTGTTTTATTTTTTCAAGTGTTTTCGCATCACCTCCACCAATATGCGCTAAGGAGAGTCCAGACCCCTTGAGCATAGAAATCACCTCCCAAATGCCTTTGGCCCATGAAGCGGTTCCAACGTTAACGACATAGTCTTCAGAAAATTGATCTTTGATTGGATTCTTGGAACCATCATCAGTTGGTGAAAACTCATTGAAATCGACGCAGGGCCACAAAACACTGGGATCGATATCGTAAACTTCATGTGCACGCTTTGCCGAAAAATTTGAATTTCCACTTATTGATGTGTTTTCCGTGTAAAAAAAATCTCGAATTATTTTTTGATCATTTTTTCTACTTCTTCTCAAAATCAAGGAAGTCATCCACCAAGGGCGTTTGAATCCACCGGTTATGGTTCTGTGGAGACTGTCTTCATGTAAGCCACGATGTGGCTCGTGTAATTGTAAATGGATTCTTTTGTTGGGGGGAAGGTTTTGGATGAATCCTAGATAACCATCCCCACTTACCAAGTAGATATACTGATGTTCATCCAAGGCCTTTTCTAAGCCATCGCATGATTTCCACTCCTTTCTTGCACTTTTTCTGACCTTGTCAAAAATAGCGGCAAAAAGTCCGGCAGGAATTTTCCAAGGAGCAGCAGGTGTAAGCAATGCAATACCGTTCGCATCGCATACTTTTTCTAATTCAGGGACTGATACGAGTGTAGTAACTGTGAGCTCGAAATGTTCTTTCAAATATGGAATGACACGCAGAAGGTCTCTTTCAGCCCCTCCCATGGTTGCAAAACTGCCTTTGGCAATCAACAACTTAGGTTTTCCATCGCTCACGTGCAAGTTAAGACATTCAACTATATCTGTTACATGACGAAAAGCAGTTTTTTTCTTACTTTTTTATACTCATGAGTCCAGTTCGCTTATGGGTAAAACCTCATCCCAGTCCATGCACAGGGTTCTGGTGGCAAGAGGCGGTGCCCTCTCTGCAAAATCTGGACTCGGAGGAACACATACACGATTCCTTGACTTGCTAAAGAGTGGTAATGTGGAAGGATTTCATTGTGCTGGAAGCCTTGAGTATGCCCTTACAAGCAACCCACTAAAAAAAGGATTTTTGAGATGGTTTTCGCATCCAAAAAAGGTACGAAAGGCAATCTCACAACAGAAAATTGACCTTCTTCATATCACAGACCAAGAACAAGCACATCTCATACCCCAAAATGCTAACATTCCCGTTTCAGTTTATGTTCATGATTTGTTTCACATATTTCCAACGACGATGAACATTGATGGTGAAGTCATTGAAATCGGAGATCAAAACCCTGGATTTTTGAGGAAAAGAGATTTGAGAAATTTGAGAACTGGATTAAGCCGAGCAAACCTTTTGCTTTGTAATAGTGAAAGCACGAAAACTCAAGTTGAACAAAATTTCCCAAACATTCCAGCAATTGCATTACCTTTTTCTATTGACATCCAAAGATACAATCCCCAAATCAATGCTTTACCATTTCCTGATTGGTTCGATAAGTCTTGTCAGAATATGTTACTTGTGGGAAGTGAAGAGCCAAGAAAACGCATTCCATTCCTAATTCGCACCCTTGGTTCTCTTTCTGATGAGGAAAAATCCAAATTCATCATTCACAAAATCGGCTTTGAATCATCTCCTAAATCAAGAGAAAAAGTTGAGCAATTGGCTCGAGAACATGCAGTCCAATTGAACTGGATTGGAGGAGTGGATGAGCATGACTTGATTGCATCATATCAACATGCAAATGCTCTATTGTTCCCATCTGCTGCGGAAGGATTTGGCTTACCAGTGGTTGAGGCTATGGCTGCAGGAACGATGGTATTGGCTTCAGATCTGCCTGCACATAATATGCACCTTAGGGAAGAATTTCTTGTTTCTGCGGAAAATCCCGATGCTTGGAAAGAAGCCATTTCTCGCCAATTAAGCGAACCCCGAGATGTATCTGAACTTATGATAAAAGATGCGCAAAGATACAGTGATGACTATTTTTGTAAACAACTTTCTGAGGCTTGGAAGCAATTATTTGAGAATAAAATCAGATGACAGGAAGATGCTTGACCGGTGGCGCAATGCCTAAATCTTCTGGGAAATACATTTCAGCCTCAGGCACTTGAATTGGGATAATTTCGGTTCCAATGAGGGCCACACGAGAAGGACGGCTTTCGTCAAGGACCTGGCGATTTGTGAGGGGCGCAATTTCATGAGAGAAGGCCATGATGTCTTCATGAGAAGGCATGTTACTTGCCGCAAGATTTTCCTGACTATGTCCAACATGCACATACCCTTTTGCTTCAATATAATCTGGGTCGGCACGATTATCGAGTTCTGCAAATTCACGAATGTGCTCATGTGACATATTTTTTCCTTTGATGAGTGTATGACGACATACGGTTCTCGTATCAAGAGATGGCATTAAATCAATAGTCTGCTCAAACTTTTCCCATGCCCCTTGGTTCCATTTCGGTTTACAAATATCATCAAATACGGTTTTGTTTGGTGCATCAACGCTTACGTACAATTGAGTTGGTAGGGTATCAAGGTTTTCGATGACTTTTGGGAGGGTTCCGTTGGTAACCAACATGGTTGTCATTCCGTGTTTGTGACACAATTCCATGTATTCTGACAATCTTGTATACAAAGTAGGTTCACCGTTGAGAGAGATGGCTACATGTTTAGGGTTTTGAGCATCGAGCCACTTTTCTCGGGGGACTTTATCATTCCCTCCAAAGCCAGAGAGGAGTCGACGTTGTGCCCTTACAGACTCGTAAAGTAGGTCTAGGGGATCCTGATCAGTTAATTCTAATGTGTCCATATGAGGCTCTCTCCAGCAATAGGTACAAGCCAAATTACATTGGTCAACCACAGGCGACATTTGCATGCACCCGTGACTTTCAATTCCATAAAACCGGCCTTTGTAACACTGCCTTCCTCGAAGAAGAGATTCCTTTGTCCAGTGGCATGTTTTGACACCACCATGTTCACCGACAATGTGGTAGCGTTGTTTCTGCAGTTTTGCTTTCAATTTTGGATCCATTATCCTCACCTCTGAGTCATTCACCACTGTTGCAGAGCGGTCGGGAGGTGACTCGAGCACTTGGCCCTCGAGTGATAGCGTTATCAAACCATTGATGGTGTGTATAAAAACATCTGGTTTAATTTATGCACTTTAGTGTTGGCCTCCACAACAAGCGTTGATATAGGTCCGGTGTAGAATTTACACTGATAACATGGATAAAGAACTCGCACAGTGGGTCGAAGAAGTAATGGACGAACAACAATATCGAGATGGCATTTTTCGAAATAATTTCAGGAAAATGCTTCATGCTATTCGTGATTTCAGACAACAATTGGGAACGAGAACAGCTCTTGAGATACAAACGGAGGTTGAGTCATGAGTGATCAATGGTTAGATGATTATGTGACGACGGCTTTGGATAACCAAGTTTATCGTAACGGCATCCGGTGGTTTCCAAGCCTTCGTTCGGTGCTACACCGAATGACATGGGGCTCTAAAATCACCAAGAAAACGCAGTGATTTGGTGATACCAAAGGAGAAACCTCTTGTCTAATTAATGTCGGGGTCTTGGAAGCACTATGGCAAACCAAGAACAAGCAGGGGCTTGGACCAAGGCTTTTGAATTGGGAAAATTCATTCGAAAGTCAAGTGAATTTAGAAATCACATCACAAAAGGTGGGGCTTTTGATGTCGAATCAGGTCGCTATCATCTCTATGTTTCTCATGCATGCCCATGGGCTCATCGAACACTTATCACACGAACTCTTCTTGGTATAGAAGATCACATTAGCTTTGATGTAGTTGATTGGAGAATGAATAGAGATGGTTCGTGGTCGTTTAATCCAGATGAAAAAGGAGCGACACATGATTCAATTCACGGAGCATCTCATCTCGAGGACGTTTACGAACGAGCATATCCAGGATGGAATGAAAGCAGAAATATTGGAACAGTCCCTGTGCTGTGGGACCGAAAACAAGACACAATTGTCAATAATGAAAGTCGAGAAATCATAAGAATGTTCGATACATTTTACGAAGCAGGTTTAGGGAATGGAACCACATTATCTCCTGTGTCATTGCGCAAAGAGATAGATGCTATGATCGATGCAAATTATGAATCTGTGAACAATGGTGTCTACAAATCAGGATTCGCCAGAACACAATCTGCTTATGACGAAGCAGTGACTGCCCTCTTTCATCGTCTTGACCAGTTAGAAGAACACCTTGCTAATCGAGATTGGTTGGTTGGTGAAGGTGTAGGGCAACTCACGGAGGCAGATGTTTGCCTTTTCACTACCTTGGCGAGATTTGATATCGTCTATGTGGTTCATTTCAAATGTAATATTCGAAGGATTATTGATTATCCCAATCTTCAGGCATTTCTGGAGAGAATGATGAAGGTACCCGGGGTCAAGGAAACCTGTCATTGGCATCACATCAAAGCCCATTATTACTGGTCACATCAAAACATCAATACTTTCCGCATCATACCTTCTGGACCACACGAAGGCATTCATACGCTTTGATTCATCTGGGACCTCTCAAATTAGATTCGCTACGAGGCCTTGCTAAACCTACAGAAACGATACCCCTCCGAACGGCTCACTTCTCAACTGCTTGAGGAAGAGATTTGATTTCGATTGTTTGTCACGCAACACTTTTCGCTTTTTCCGCTTCTTTGATTCTTTTTACAAAGGTCGTCGTAGCATGTTAACTGGAGGGGGGAGAATTAAGACGATACTTACTCATCAAGCGTGTCCCAACAAATGATTGAGCATCTCTCTTTCATCTGCATCTACACGTCCATCTTTTAATGCGTCGAGTATAAGTGAAATTTTCTCGTCAGGTAATTCAGCTTCTTGGGCTAATGTTCTTATCAATTCTATTTCTTTTGGTTCAACCACTTCGTCTGAGATAGCTGCATTGATTGCACCCAATGTGGCAAACCTCTTCATTTCCTTATCTGACAATGCTAATTGTTGTTGTAGCTCATTCAAGTGATGAACCTCTTCTTCACTCAACTGACCATCTTCCCACATCAATTCAAAGGCATCAATTACCTCCAACGACTTTCTTTGAAAAGCTGAACGAAGATTGTTTGACATTGAGAATTCTGCTGGTTCCTTATTCAAAATTTTCCGGCTTTTTCCATTCACAAATGAAATAGCCAAACGTTCAACTATTCCTCCAAAAGGCCCAGATATAAAATCTGCGAATCCAAGAATTTTAAACGTCTTTCTTCCTATTATTCGCTCCCATCTGGTACTTGGAACTTCTAGTTTATCACTAAGTTCTTTGCCCATTGTTTGTCTGATTATGGAGTTGATTACTCCATCAAATATTTTTCCGGGTATCATTACCTCAAAGAAATCCAGTAAGGATCTTGTCAAATCAATTGAATCTTGGTCTACTTGTAGTTGGTGATCAAGAATAATTCTGGTGACTCTACTTGCTTCTTCTCGTTCAACAGGCAACAATTCAGGTTCTACTCCCATAACCTCTCCGATAGCCCTCCACAAATACCACCAGTCGTCCATATGCTTTTTCTTCATTTTAATGCCCATCTTTTGCATATCTTCTAGCACTTGGGCTCCTATGACCATAATTGTTCCAAGCATATCTTCTTGATTTATTGGTGCGCCCCATGTTTCATAATCCCAATCTCCTTTGTTGTGGATGAACCATCGAATACTTGAATGCATTAATCGGACTTTTTGAATCATTCTAAGACCTCCTCCATCTGGTTCAAGTCCTCCCTTTTGTGATACTTCAAGAATAAACTGTGCGGTTTCAGCGATTCTTCTCTCAGTATCTTCTGAGAGCCTTCTTGATTTTGATAGAACTTTACTACCATTTGCACATGCATACATCCACAAAAAACCAGTGGTACAAGCAAAAAGTGATATTGAAGGCCCATCCTCTCTAAAGAATTTATTGGCGCCCCTTATTCTTTCCATATCAACCCAGTCGGGAAGTTGACAACTCTCATTTAACCAATCATACAAATATGAAGGCAAACCGGAAGGGACTTCTTGATGATTCATGATTATGGAACGTAGCATCCTATTGGTTTCTTCTATTGCCCCACCTTTTGCAATCCTATTTACGATTTCATCTGCTGAGGGGTCCATCCTTAGTCGTAATGCAGATAATGTCTCTTCATCCCATTCCACTTTAGCCACACTTATCTCTACAACTTCATACTGAAATAATTTTTGAAAGCCACGAAATTCAAAATTTATCGCCAATAGAAAACTCACGCGTCGGTAGGGAATACAAACAGATGTTTATGTCTGAAAGCGGGATTTTGACATTCAGGGATGACCAATGGTTGGGCAGGTAAATGTGTCCGATGATGTTGATTCCTCTTCCAATGAACGAATATTTCCGCTCTGGTATCATCCGATATACACAAATGGCATTCATCCTGATGCACGCTTCCCCAGAGATAGGTACGAATTACTTCTTGAAAGACTGACGAAATCCACCGTTTTCTCAAATATGGAAATTCATACGCCAAGGATGATTGACAAAGAAAATCTCCTATTGGCTCATGAAAAATCATATGTTGATCGTTTTTTCAATAATCAACTTACTGATAAGGAAAGAAAACGGATTGGTTTGACACCATGGACTGAGTCGATGATAGAACGAACATTATTCTTGGTTGGTGGAGCGATGGAAGCGACTCATCATGCGATTATGTACGGTGGCATCACCGGGAATATGGCTGGAGGCACACATCATGCGCACCGAGAGTTTGGTTCTGGTTATTGTGTGTTTAACGACCTCGCTATTTGTGCCCTTGATGCCATAGAAAAGCAAGGAATTGAACGTGTTGCCATACTTGATTTAGATGTCCACCAAGGTGATGGCACCGCAACAATTCTTGAGAATGAAAAGAAAGTAGTTACCATTTCAGTTCACTGCGAGAAAAACTTCCCATTTCGCAAAGCAAGTAGCGACCATGATCTTGTGCTTCCCTCCGAGGCTGCTGATGAGGAATTTTTGAAAGCAGTGAGAAAAGCCTTGGAAATTTGCATTGATTTTCAACCGAATCTTGTTTTATTCCAAGCAGGAGTTGATGGTTTGAAAACCGACGCTTTGGGCAAACTCAATGTATCACGCAAGGGAATGCGAATGCGCAATCAGATTGTTTTTGATACCATGATGGAATCTGCCATACCTCTGGTCGTATTCATGGGAGGTGGTTATGCCAAACCGATTGACCATAGTCTTGATGCCTTCTTTGATTTGTTTGCAGATGCCGTTATCTGGAATAATAAGTGGACAAATGAAAAACAGTGTGAAGGATAATTTTGCAGATCTTTTGCTCCTTGATGACTTATTGATGTGCATATTTCAAATTTCATATCAATGTCCAAGGGCCATGGCAGGCGTAGATGGGGGGGGTAAAGGCATTGAAAATGCCATGACTCCTCCACCATCAGTCGTTATTTCCACCTCCGAGGCTTCTCCCGGTCGTCAAGATGCCTCTCTGCAAGGTATGTTGATTGGTTCAGCAGCGCTTGCTGTTGTTTTTTTGCTCTTGGGCGTCAATTTTGGGACCTTAGAAGAAGATTTAATCCAAGAGATGACTTTCGAATGGTGGGAAACTCCTATTCAAGACCGACATAAAATGGACTTGAACTTGAGTGGTGAACGTTCATCTTTACCAGATGATGGTCCATATTCAGTGCTTGCTTATACCGAACATTTTGTAGAGGTAGAGTTGCCTTTATCGGAACAAGATGCTGGATTTCCAGGACCTGCTTTGATGCATGTTGCCTTATGGCTTCCCGATGTACCAGATGGGATGGAAATCCCGGTCATCATGACCATTCATCCCTACTATGACTTTGGTGGTGAGGGGATTGCAGGTGATGATTCGAATCCAAACACGATTCCAGATGGTGGAGTTGGCAAATGGGTATATGATAATTTCATTTCACATGGTTATGCCTTAGCTCAAGCCTCTACTTTTGGTACCGGCCAATCCACACATTGTCAAGACGTGAAAGGCTTGGGTGAACAAATTGGAATCCAAGCCGTAGTTGAATGGTTAGGCGAACAGTCCTGGTCAAATGGCAGGGTCGGCTTAATGGGGAAATCTTACGCTGGAACGACCAATTGGGAAGCCGCTCAACAACCCAGTGAATATTTGAAAACCATCGTTCCAATTTCAGGGTCAATTGGCGTTCAGGAAATGTTCTACAGGAATGGAAGCAGTGAGTCAAGAGCCATGCTTTATGATGCTCTCTATGAAGGTGCTACAGCTGATGCAACCTCGGATGACATGCGAATGTGTTCTGATGATATCATCGGTCCACTTAACCCATTCTCGACTTGGGCAGGAGCAGAATTTGGTGGTGCAGAATGGAATGATTATTGGGATGAGAGGCGTCATTTACCAGATGTTTTAGCGAATTATGAAGGTTCAGTGTATCTGGTTTGGGGTTTCCAAGATTGGAATGTTGATCCATATCACGCTTCTCCAACCTACCAAATGCTTCGAGATGCAGGCATTAATGCACGGGCTATCATTGGTCAATGGGCTCACAATTATCCAGATCAGCCTACCGTTCATGGAACCCTTGGTTCAGGATTTGGAGAAGAAGCCTATCCTGAAATGACGAGAATGGATTGGGCGGTTGAACTATTCGGATGGTTCCACTATTACCTCAAAGGGGAAGGTGAAGAGCCAGAACCCTATGTTCAAGTTCAAACTCATGATGGAGATTGGCACTTAGAAGAAACCTGGCCTCCTTCTGATATGCAATGGTTAACTGAAGATATTGGCAGCGACTGGTCTGGTGCCAGTGGTGTTGTTTCATCACTTTCATCTGTCACACTCACAGGACCAGCATTCACCGAGGAGACCATTATCTCTGGCTTGCCCACGCTCCATCTCGATGTTGCAACCTTAGCATGTAATGGAGGGCAAATTTTTGCAACGCTCTATGATGATAACCTCAACTTACGACTCGGTCATGCAACCATGGATATTCGCTACAGAGATGGAGGATATGATGCTGAGGTTACGGCCCCATTTTCTACCTATACCATGCTAATGGAATTTAACCCTCTTGACATCAGAATTCCTGCAGGTCATTCATTACGAATTGAGCTGACAGAAAATGGCATGGATTATCTTCCCGGACCATGTGCTTCGAACCCTGCCGGAGGTTTGACGATTTTAGGTGGTGAAGTGTCATGGCCAATCATTGAGAGGGAGCCAGACGATTCTCGTTGGTTCTTATCTCCACCATGGTGGGATACGATTGAATAACGTCAAAATCATATTCAGTATAAATCCATCACAGTGAGAATTTTATTCACCTGAGGAGCAATAAATTCAACAAGGGATTTATTTTTTTGATTGAATCTCAAGGTCGTTTTTCCGTGAAGAGCTGGCTTGATTTCAGGCAATAGGAGATGAGGATGATAATAGATCGGTAAAAAATAGACGCCGACGTGAGAACGTTGTATTCTTACTTGGCAAAAAGGTCGCCCACGTTGATTTTTCATCCTAAGATCGCCTGGTTCATCACAAACAATTACCGCATTTACTGCGATTTTCTTAACTGCATTGGCTGCCTCAATCCATATTGGAAGGAGTGCTTCGTTCTTCACGAAGTCACCCCTAGGTCCAATAGGCTTCTCGGATGTTTTGATTTGTCTCCATGCACAGTTCAACATCCGCAGGCCTATCTGGCATGGTGCTGATACCGGCTAAATGCTCATAGATTGGCATCACGTTTGACATGTTGACCACTCCCCAGCCCACTTGTGTACACGGTGCAACTGGAGAGATTGGCATGGTACCAGCAGAGGGGTCCCATGTTGTAAACGAGGGATACCATCCTGATAGATTCAAGGCATGACGAATGTCAGCATTGCTAATTGAAATATTTCCACCTTGAACCAGCAAACCGCTTCGGTTGTAAACATCTGAGGCTCCTGTAAGGTTGTCCTTTGCATCTGACCGAAGCATGGTCAGCACCAGTGATAGGATTCCAGCAGTTCGAGGTGTTGCGAAGGAAGTTCCAGAGGTTTCATGATAACCGTCTGTATCATCGTGATTGGGAAGATTTTGCGTCCAATCCGCAGCAACATCTGGGTACGAACCACTCATGGTTTCTTTCTGGTCATCACCTTCCTCGGCATAACCTGAGACACCAATTGACCATGGAGGTCCGGCTGTTGAGTCTTGAACGGCTGGGGATGGTGTGTTATCAGAAGCCCCTGTGTGAATTTTGTATTCTTCAACGACAGCGACTCTTGTTGCATCTTCAATGCCAGGAACTGGAATACTACCAATGGGTCCAAACGATGTTGTAATGATATCAACAAGAGGTTGATTGGCAGCCGCCTCTACCGCCTCATCAGAAAATCCTTCGACAAAGAAGATGACTGCATTTGGGTTTGCATCAAGCACCGCTCCAGTGACTGCCGTGCCATGACCGTCGTTTGGATCATCGAGAATGGGAATATTGGTCTGANGATCCTTTGAAGTTCCGATTATTCTTGTTCCAGGAAAATAGACAATGTCATCTTGAGTAATGAGATCCCAGCAATCTGTCTTATCGGCTTCATATCTTTCCTGCCATGTCCCCTCTTGTGTAAGGTTACATGTCATGGTAACTCCAAGCCCTTCGATGAGCCAATCGGGGTAGGTTTCATTCAGGCGAAAACGATCATGGTATACGTTGATTCCAGTATCGACAGGAGCGACCACGCTATAGGATTCAAATTCCACTTCAATTTCTTCATCTGCAGGCATCGGCGAATCACCTTCGCCAAAACAGCCGGATAGGGATGCCATCAAAAACAGCACCGCCATTAGAGGTGCTGAAGACTTCCGCTGCATGTTAGGAGGCCAATGATGATACATTTCAAGATATGGACGATTTGGTTGATTCATTTATCTCTCGAATGTACTTTTTTGGCAATTGAATTCAAATGGTTTCGGTGATTAGGCTGCCTGTGGTCGAGCCAATCTCTCTACCTACGATTCCCCCTTCAAATATTTGGGATGCATATATTCTGTTCCTTTTTCTTCCCCTCATAATGCGGGCTATTCTCCTTGCCAAACCTTTCTTGAGAGTAACAAAACAACTTGCACCTCATGGAGGATGGTTTCTCAAAAGATTAAATGAGTTGCCAATCAAAGGTCTTGGGATTCTTGCTTTCAATGAAATATTGGCATTTATGTTGCCGATGCTCATTGTTCTTGGCTTTCGAATGGTCGGTGATCCATTTGGTTGGTCTAATTGGTCAAACTCACCTTGGTTAGGAATTATCATCATATTGCTTTTCGCNGGATTGTGGATATTCTTCGATATGATTCGTATTTTGAGAATACGAAGGATGTTGCATGCTATTGAAAAGCAAAACATTGAACGATTGAAAAAAGCAGCAGATGTTGGTTTTGGTATGAGGAAATGGCTCAGAAAGTTCTCAAAAAGAAAAGATATTCCAGAAGAAGAAAAGGAATCTGCGGCGAGCAGAATTGGAAAATCGAGTTTGAAAATGTGGGGTCAAAGGATGCTTTTCATGCGCCGACTTACACCTGCTGGTTTGGCCACATCGGTTGCAGCAGCAGCAGCGGTTGAAATTGCCAGAAAAGGTGCGGATACAATCTCAGATAAAATCGATGAAAAGATGCAAAAAGAGTTCGATAAGATTGCGCAGTCTAATTCAAATTCATTGATGGTTCTTTTTTTGAGAGATTTAGCAATGGGTCTTGCACCTTTGCTTGCTCTCTGGCTTGTACCATCACTTATTGCGTGAACAATATTCAAAGACGCTCTTCAAGTCGAAGGCCTGTTCCTCATGGCACAACTCATTCTTATGCGACACGGTCAATCGATGTGGAATGCTTCTGAACGCTTCACTGGTTGGGTGGATGTACCCCTAACACCTCATGGTATCGAGCAAGCGATCGAAGCGGGGAAGGCTTTTGCTNAAATTGACATCAATGAAGTTCATGTCTCAGCGCTGAGCCGAGCAAGAATGACCGCTCTTATTGCGCTTGCACAACGAACAGATGGCCGCACACCCATCATCATGCACAACGACAACCCGATGGAAAAAATGCGAACATGGTCAAAACCAGACCCTTGGCCAGAAGAAGCAATCCCAGTTTATGTCACGACCAGTCTCAATGAAAGGATGTATGGTGATTTACAATGTCAATACAAAGAAGATGTAAAGGCAGAGCATGGTGATGATTTGTTCCTCACTTGGCGACGTTCGCTAAACACGCCTCCTCCAAATGGAGAATCGCTTTCTATGTGTGCTCAGAGGACCATTCCTTATCTCAAAACAAACATCATTCCATCGCTTAAACNAGGGAAAAATGTACTTGTAGCAGCCCATGGAAACAGTCTTCGTTCGATTATTATGAGCCTACAAAAGCTTGACACTACTGAGGTAATCGATCTCGAAGTTCCCACAGGTACGCCTATTTTGTTTGATTTTGATGGTACAGATTTTACCCGTAAGCATTAGGTCTGCAAACCTTTACGCAGGCCATGGGCGATTGGCTCCATGAAGGATATCCTGGGCGAGTCCTCATGGTTGATTTGAGCAAACTCACTTGTACAACTCGAGAAGTACCCAANCAGGTTCTTATCGAGTCAATCGGCGGAAAAGGATTGGCGACACGATTACTTGTAGATTGGGATACTACAGAAATCGAGGCATATGAAAACCAACACCCGGTAACGGGCCAAAAGGATGTGGCATCTCATCCTTCTACGCCATTGTTGATCATGACTGGGCCCTATCAAGGAAGTGCAGTTGGCTCTACCGGAAGAGCAGTGATTTGCACACGATCCCCCTTAACCGACGTTTATCTCGATACTTACTTTGGAGGAGATTTCGGTCATGATTTGCGTCAAGCAGGATGGGAAGGATTGTTTATTATTGGGAAAAGTCCTCATCTTGTACGCCTTGAAATAAATGATTTGGAAGCAAAATTGGTTGAGGCAGAATCGTTACGCGGCCTCACNACNTGGTCATGTGAACAGGCTTTGAGCGAGTTAGGTGAATGCCTCTCGGTAGGTCCGGCAGGTGAAAATGGCGTGCGTATTGCTTCACCAATCACTGCTGGAAGAAGGGCCGCGGGCAGAGGAGGTAGTGGTGCTCAATTTGGTTTTAAGAATCTCAAAGCCATTACCGTAAAGGCGACAGGAAAACCTCGATTTGCTAAAGAGCCTGATTTAGACAAAGCCGTCAAGAAACAAAGAGCAGAGATGGGTCTTCGGAGAAGAAGCGGAGACCCATTCTATGCCTTTGGAACCTCAAGAGGTCCTATTTACGCCTCAAAAACCAGCAGAATGCCGACCGCTAATTATGCATCAACTACCGGCTCAATGCCAAAAGTAGGCACCAAAGAAATCGAATCGAAATTAGATGCTCATCGATTAAGTGGTGAGTACTGGCACGAATCATTACCAAGTGCCAAACAATCGGCTTGTTGCAAACCTTGTCCCATTGCTTGCGAAGCAAACGATCGTCCGGAAGGAACTCGTGGAAAACCAAAACACATCAATCAAGTTGACCGCCCAGAATACGAGACGCTCGCCATGCTTGGCGCAAACCTTGGTATTGGTGATTCATTGTATGTGATGGANGGTAATGATGCCTGTAATCGATGGGGTATCGATACCATCAGTGCTGGTGCCGCGCTCTCGTTTGCTTGTGAATTAACCCAAAGAGGTTGGTCACCATGGCCGGATACCTTCACCGCTCCAATGGATTTTGGAAGTTTCAAATCAGGAGATGAAGTTCCGTGGGATTTCGGAATTCCAGAACTTCCTCCACTTGCCTTGGCGTGTATGGCGATGGTTGAGCCGGGCACGGATTCGATGTTTTCAGTTCTGGCAGCCGGTGCTCACGCTGCGAGTATTTGGGTTGAAGAAAACACTGGCTATCAGGCTACAACGCTTACGGCACATTGCAAAGGTTTGGATTTGCCAGCATGGGATCCTCGTGGAAAAAGAGGGAATGCCGTGGCTTACATGACGAGTAACATCGGAGCCAGTCACATGAGGGCTGGATACAAAGAGCCCACGGGNTTACCAAATGCATCAGCCGTTGATTTGATGCCAGAATTAATCCAAAGTCAAAATGAAATTGTGATTCGAGATAGCATGATATTGTGTGCCTTTGCAAAGGGTGCGACGCCAAATGAGGTGATGGTTGATGCTTACAATGCGATTACAGGAGAAAATGCAACTTGGGCCCAACTGCTGACAAGAGCGGCAACACAATGGGATTTAGCACGTGGGTGGAATCAACAATATTGGGACCGATTAGGAAAGATGCCTAACCGAGAAGACCTGCTTTCCTATCGTTTGAGAAAAGACCCTTTGCCTGATGGTATTGCAAAGGGAATGGTGAGTTTTGTCTCCGATGATGATGAACAAGCCTGTATAAAGGCGTATTATCAATTACGAGGCTGGAGCGACGAGGGACGTGTGGCAAGAAGCAGCTAAACCAGTGGGTTATGGCATTGCAGGCTACCTTGCTCTTTTATTGCTCATTCAAGGATTGGCATGGCCGATGGCCATGGAAGAGATGAGTGACTACTGCCCTGAAAATAGTGCAAATTGTGTTTATTCCTCTCAAACAAAGAGTTATCGAACAGAATTGCCATCACTGCGGTTTAATGCCTCCATTGATTCAGTGATGAACGCCGTGATTCAATGGGAAGATAGTCTGTGGTTTTCTTCGATACAATCTTCAGACCAATCCTCTATTCACATTGTTCACAGAACTCCATTGATGCAATTTCCTGATGATGTTTTCATCACCTTAACCTGTACAAATGGTATGGTTGAGGTTAGTTTCCAAAGCCAATCAAGGCTTGGAGCCGGAGATTTAAACAAAAACCCAGAACGATTTGCTGATTTTCATGAACATATGCTCAATTCAAGTTTTCAAGACTCTTGNAATTGATGATTAATTTTCTACCACTACCTTAGCGAAATGGATATAAGATACACTAAACTACGAAAAACGTGCAATGTATCAAGAATCTCAAGACTTTTCTTTTTACATGCATTCTCTTAAGTTCAACCTATTATGTTGATTATTCCAATGCTTCAACACCGGATAGTTTGGTAAGAATCGGTCATATTTCGCTTGGAAACGTATCTCATGATTCAGTAGTCGGCGACGTTGATTCACAAGGAAATCTTCATTTTGTATTCACCGTGAGTGGAATGCATACCTATTATCAAATGGAGACTTCTGACGGTCAAGTACTCATTAATGCCACGCAAATCACTAATCCTGGTATACATAAGGTCAGCCATTTAGATATAATCATAGATGATTTTGATGTGGTTCATATAATATGGTTGGATGCTATTGCAAATTATAGCGTCACCTACACTGCTCTCAAACCGCTGGATGCAATCGCAAATGGTACTTCATTTGACGATGCGAACCTCAGTTATGCGGACGATTTCAAAATTAGAGTATACAGTGGCTCGCAGATGAATGAACCTGCTCTTGGTGTAGATGATTTGGGAAATGCGCATGTAGTATGGATTGATTATTATGATCCATCAGGTGAATTGTTTTCCACTCCTCAGATTTATTATGCCATGTTATCAATCAACCAAAATACCTCTCAAGCCGAGTATATGATATTTCCAACGATGCTTACATCTACTGTAACTTACAAAGGAAATCCAGATGTAGCAATCGATGCAAATAACCGTCCACATATCGTGTGGGATGATTCCAGAAATTCCGAAGTCGAGTGGGTATTAATTGGAGATAGCTCTGGGTCTATGTATTCTGACTGGATGAATTTTTGTGTACTAATGTATGGGGGAAATTTTGCATCAGGAGGCTTTCATCCAGGATTAAAGAATATTCTTCAAGGAACAGATATTACTCTTTATGAGACGCTTTATTCATTACATAACCCCATTCATACCCCTACTTTTCTCGATGAATCTCCATGTCTAAGTTATAATTTTGTTAACCAAGGGATAAGAAATACACCACTCGACTATTTTAATGAAAGTGGCGGAATTCGGCATCTTTCGGAAACAGTATACAACAACCAATCCTATGTTGGCCAATACCCTGATGAAAATTGGGGACCTGGTACAAATTGGGCTTGCCTATCATGGAAAGATACTCTAGGAAATATTCCAGGAAATGCGTCTACTGCATTAGATCACAAATGGAACCAAAACGCCAAGAAATATGTGATCCCATTTTCTGATGAAGGACCGCTTGATGGAGACCCCTCTCAGCAGGCAGATGATACATCCAGTATTCTAGAGGCACACAATAATTGTGTGAATGCAGGAGTTATTCCAGTAGGCCTTTATCCCCCAGCATACGGTGTTGGGCAATCTATACAATCGCATATGCTAGACTTATCCCAATGCCCTAATGGCGTGGTTTCAACATTCGTGAGAAATTGTCCAGGTCACTCTGTTAATTATACCAATGCTGGTGGGTTTGTTTACGAATTTCCATTGCCTACAGCCTCAAATACTGAATGGCAATTATTGACAGAAGCATTGATTCATTTGGCGATAAACAACTCCAGAGAAATTCAGTTAACGGTTTTGGACCCCTACCACTGGATGAATACAGATCCCTCTTTTGTCATAGGCAACTCAGCTGATACTCTCGTCAACGGCACACACGTCGAGCGTTTAGGTAGTTTTGTCCATATTGATGACACACTTTTGACCAATGATTCCTCAAATTCCTTGCATCCGTCAATCGATTTTGACCAATATAATAATCTCCATTTGGCATGGATGGATGGGCGTGCTCAACAATCTCTCAACGGTAGTGTCCCCGAAATTTTCCATGCTGTCTACAATATATCTACCACTCAAACCGACGGTGTGCCAAACGGATTGAATTTGAGTAATATCACCGTATATCCACCCCAAGTTGTTTCAGAAGTCGAAAATAACACCAGTTTTGCAACAAGTGCTTATCCATCCATCCTCGTTTCAGAAGATGAAAAAATTCACATCACTTGGGTTGATTTCGCCAATACATCAGCAACTCATGAAATTAGTTATGTAACGTTTAAACAAACTGACCTTTCTGTGAATCAATCCTATTCGAGGTATGAACTCTCAACCTGGAATTCTTCGAAATCTGTTGAAACGCCACCCCATCTGTTTGGAAGTGCGGGTTCTACTTACGTTGTTTGGACTGATTCAAAGCACTGTAATGAAAATCAGAGTCTTAATGTAACCTCTATTTGTTATGCAGAATTGGTTCAAAGAAATTTAGAATTTACATTGAAAGAATATGAATCATCTGAAAAAGATGCAATTCCAGGTCAGCAAATTGTGTTTGATTTTTGGCTAAATAATTCAGTTCCAACACTGGATGCCCAGTTTGATGATATCATCACGATTGACACATCTATGTTACCTCAGTATTGGTCAGCAGACTTACGATTTACCAATAATCAAACGCTTATTTCTGATGGCGATTCTCTATTTATTGAAGCAGGTGGAAGTCACGAATTTTCGCTATATGTCGAAACACCTTCTATCTATGATGCCACAGAAAATGAAACCCTTCTATTTGAGATCAGCGCCGTTAGTCAAACTTCCCCTTCTTTGTCGGATGAAATTGAAATGTCGGTAGATGTGATAGTCGAAAGAGGGCTTGAAATTAGTTCAATTGCAAATAAATTCGTTATCAGTCAAGGAGATTCACTCAATAATATTCCAATTCAAGTCAAAAGTCAATCCAATGTTGCAGAAACATATCGTTTCTTTGATGCTGAGGTAAATGCTACTGAGTGGAACAAACCAGAACATTGGAGCATTGATTTTCCTTCTCATGTTAATCTTGAACCAGATGCATCGGTCATGTTGAATCTTTCGTTACATGTTCCTGCGTATCAAGATGCGGGTAATTTCACGCTCTATCTGAGTGGGTGGTCAGATTATAGCGGATATTCGGTTCAAGCAACGTTTGCCATCTCTTTTGAAGTGATTTGGGAGAAAAATAACCACATCTTTTTCGAGATGAAGGAGCATAGAGAAATGTATTATGCTTTTGTGGAGGATTGTTTCGAATTTGAATTTAGAGCAACAAAGAATTTTGGTTCTGGCATGTTGTATTTTGAGGTTCATGGGGCAGAAAATAGTGAATCCTTCACCAGCAATCCAAGCGCATGGAATTACAGTATCGATAATTCATCAGCCAATACTTCTGCAAATGAAGGCATGTGGTTTCATGAACATCAAATACCGGGAGAATGGATACATCTGCAGGTGTGCGCTCCATCGACTCAAATTGCTTCTGATTACCCTGTTATTGAAATCAAGTCAGTGTTTGAAAAATCCCCTGAGGTGAATGCGACCCTTGTTCTAAATTTCACGAGATATCAAGAATCGACGTATCTGCTTAGCGAACCGGTTCCCCAACAACGAGTTTTTACTCCAATCGTAAATCTTTCTGGTGCTTTGCTCAGCAATCAATATTCTGGCCCGGTGCAAATAGAATTCTCAACAGAACTCAGCACATTCTACCTTTCAAACGAAGAGAAAACGGTGTTCTCACAGGTAAATATGTATGATAATGTTGTTCTCTCTTCTCCCCAAAACTTCAATTTGTCCATCGATATTTCTGGTAAAATTGTTTCAAAGATATCATCAAACCTCACTGTATTCGTATTAATTTCTGATGAAAAGAGTTCTACTTTGGAAACTTTTAGTATCGAATATTTCCCTGACCAAGATAGAGACGGTTATTCAGATGATGTTGATATGTTTCCACTTAATGCGAGTGAATGGATTGATAGCGATTTAGATAACTTTGGAGATAATTTTGATGCTTTTCCAGATGACATTACAGAATGGCTCGACTCAGATGGTGATGGGTATGGCGATAATGTTGACAAGTTCCCATTTGATTCGTTAGAGTGGTCTGATAGAGATGGTGATGGTGTTGGTGATAACAGTGACCTATTCCCAGATGATGCAGATATATCCACTCTAGCCGATATTACCGATACCGACCAAGATGGGGTGATCGATATTTATGATGTATGCAGCGGGACATTACCCGGCACATATGTCGATGATGAAGGATGCATCATCGACCAAGATTCAGATGGTGTCGATGATTTAAAAGATCAGTGTCCAAACACTGCAAGAAATGTTGAAGTGAATGCGGGAGGTTGTGAAGTAAAAGAAGAGGTTGGCTATGTCGAAAATTTAATGGCAGGAGATACCGAAACCATCGCCCAAACAGTTGGGATGGGAGCGATTATCATTGCGATTTTAGGATTCATGCAAAGCAATTTGGCTGCAGCATTACTTCCAGACACATTTAGATGGCTACAATTCATGAAGAAGAAATCCAAACTTTCTACTGAAGAAGAGTTGGAATTACGACATCTTCAATCGATTGTGCAAGCATATGCCAGCGATGTTGATGCTCTACAAGAAGAATTCCACATGCTTTCACTCGACCTAACCGCTCGTTATACAAACAGCGAAATTAAGAAAGAAACCAGAGAAAAAATCAACACTCTAATTGAAGATTTAGGAAAGATGAACGAAGAAGGGCTCAGAAGAATCGCTTTTGATGACCGATTTTTTGGTTTTGAAGGAACAACAAAAATGAGAGAAAGAAATGATATTTTATCAACCGATGCAGCGATGTTTGCATCAATAAGTCCAAACATGAATCAGAATCAAGATTGGGATGTTGCCCACAACCCTCCGATTCAAGAGACCAATCTTCAAGCCACATCTCAAGCAACTACCCCTGAACCAAACCTAATTCCAGGTCCAGAAATACAATCCAATGCTGGGATAAATGAAGGATATGAGTGGTTACAATATGAGGGGTCTCTGTATTACAGAATAGAGAATAGTCACACTCAATGGACCAAGAGATGATTTTTGATCAATCAATAGTCTCGGCCGTCTTCATCTATGAAGATGACGTTGATTCCTAAACCAGATTTGTGAAATCCAATCATCTCCAAAATGTGGATGGCATGGCCGGTTGGAGCCATGCCGAGGATCACTTCCTTCTTTCCATCCAGAATCCTTCTTTGACCCTCAACATCTTCAAGCCAAGGATTGAACCCTTCTGGCGTGAATCCGATGCCTAGAATCATATCAATACCGTCCGTAGATTGAGCCGCATCTGCATCGGCTCCACTAGGTATTGCAACACAGTTTGGATGTGTGTGAAGCCAATGCGTAAATCTTCCAGCGCGAGGTCCTCTTTCGGCTCCAAAGATTTCATCAGTCCATTCTTCAGGTAGGTGATGAACAGAATATGAGTCGCCACGATTGACCACTTTCGCTTCCGCAATCTGGAAACCTTGGCCAGCAAAAAGGTTGAATCGCGGTTGTTCACTGAGATATTTTTGTTCAACTTCAAGAACATGTGGTTTGTTATGATCCACTTCAATTCCAACCAATATCTCATCAGGAAGCGATTGAAAAGCCCAATGAAGAATGGATTGAAGTACCCGTCCTGGCATGTGAACTTGAGCAGTATAGGCATCCCTGTTTGCAAATGAATCGTTATTGTAGCGTTGCATGGCTTTGACGAGCCAAGGTGCCACCATGAACTGGCCACCCATCACAACATCATGAAGATGATGTGAATGAAGGAATATTTGAAAACGCAAGCATGTCTCCAATATCCATGGCGAAAAAGAAGAAAGGCGGTTTGAGCCGCTTCCTTGGAGCCATCACTGGAAGCCCATACGAGCGTTTGCAAAAGCAAATTGAAAAGATGGTAGCTGAAAGTTCATCCGACAAAAGCCTCGCAAAGAGCATCGAAAAAATGGTTAAACTCATCGCCAATCAATATGAAGAGGGCAATATCGATGAGGAAGAGCATGATTTACTCGTCGAAGAGGTAGAAGAAGTAGACCCTAAAGGAAGGATGTTTTCAAAACTTGAAGAAGATGAAGACGCTTTCTACGGCGAGGAAATGCCGGATTCTCCTGATCTAAAAATTGGAAAAACCATCAATCTTGATGAGTTAATGACTACTCGTGGCGACTCATTTACCGGTTCACACGGTAGGGATGAATTTGATGAATTCCGACAAAGAATGGCCAGTGAATTCATGTCTGAGGCTGGTGACAATTATGTGCAAGATGACCGACATAAGCGAATGCAGAATCGTTCATTTGTTGATGAGGATGAGGAATTAAGACAAATGAAAGAAAAGCTTGTCCAAGAAACGGGAATGCATGACCCGAATGCAGAGGAACAGGGCGATGACCCAGACCACTATTTTGACGAAGATGATGTTGAATGGTGGCGTGATGAAACGGGAACTTGGTGGTACAGGATGCCAGGGGAAGAAGACTGGGAAGAGTTCTTTGAATGATTCATGATGAAAATCAAGACTCTTTAAGCAAATCTTGGTAATCTTATCAGCATGCAAAGGTGTTTTTTTGCGCTCATTCTTATCGTCGTAGTTTCTCCGCTCACCAGTGCTGAGGCTTACACGATACAAGGTAAGGCCACATATGGTGACAATACGCCTGTGATTTTGCAAAATATTTACGTTAATTGTGAAAATGGGGATCTTGATTGTTATCCATTCAAAGGCTCAAAAGCCATCACTGAATCTCAAGGAGTATATTCTCTTACATTCCAAGTAGAACAGGAACGCAACGGTACAACAATTCTTCTCTCACTTTTGGGAGAAAATTTCCCTCATACCATCAATCTTGACCAAACCGATACGAATGGTGAGCGAATTATCCGGTTTGATATCAAACTTGAACAAACACCGGTTTCATCAGGAACATTTGCTGGTTTTGGATGCTGTTTGGTGTTATTTGGTGTGATTTTTCTTTCTGCATTGTTGAAAACAGGCAGAAGGTTGTCTACTCCTCAAGGCAGACTTGAGTTCATGGGTTACCGCCCAATCAGGATGTTGACCTGCCCAAAATGCAACGAGGGGGTTCCTCAAACTGATTTGGTTAAACATCTTATCATCGAGCACGACATACCTGCATTCGATGCCGGAGAACTGGCAGGGTTAGAGATGAGAAAAATTTGGCACGAGGATGAGTAATAACTATACCCGCCTCACAAAGAGATGCCAATGATTTGAATGAAGAAGGAACTGATATTATTGGTAGCCTTCATGGCGCTGTCAGCAAGCGTAGGTGTGATTCTGCTTGAGAGGGAGCCAACGACTGGTCAAGATGAAATTGAGTCAGAGACTGACTCACAGGAAATGAATGAAACACATGACGACGCCCACCTCCATCCTCCTCCAGAGGTCATTGTCATCACCGTTGAAGATGATGGCTCATCCATATTCATCGATGGGATTGTACAACACTTGCATCCAACAGAAGTTGAATTACATGCCATCGTCAATGAGCAAGCGACTCTGAGCACCTTCCCGGACTTAGATGGTCTGTGGAACTTCATCATCAATACAGATGATTCTAATATTTTTGACATCAATATTACAGCTACCCATGCTCCAGATAATACGCAATCAGCAGTGCAAACTCTCAACGTTGTACGCGAACAAACTAATTCTGATGATCCAAATAATACAACCAATGATACTTCCTCTGACAACAACACAGGCAATCAAGCAGACAACAATACAGGAAACGAAACGAACAATGGAACTGATGACAGCAACGATAACAACACAGGCAACGAAACGAACAATGGAACAGATGAGCCTACTGATCCAACACAGCCGACATACAATTCTACAGACATGGGTCAATTTTGGTTAGATGTTTTTCGATGCCAACCTGGACAGAATATTCCTGCAGTTGATGATTTGACTACAACTGCGATTGAAACTCATGAATGTTCGGTAGAACTCACCATGAATGAGACACACATCACCATAGTGACCAATGGTTTACCAGATCACGATTTTGAATCAACCTTGGCCTGCTCACAAGGCAATGATTGCACGCGTGCACAAAACTACGAGTGGACCATTCCTCGTTCACCGATCAATGATACAACTGGCGGTCATGACGCTACAAACTGCCCCGAAGCCAATGGCGATTATGAGTGCGCAGCGGCCCTTGGTGAAGTCGCCATAGCCATCAATGGCGTTCCGTTTTATGGTCCCGAAGATGGCCCTGGTGGTGATGCAGTGGCCAGCCAGCACGGTGCCTATGAGGAAGACCGTCAACCGATTGAGCTCGGCGTGTGTCATGCGCACAATGGGCAAGGTGGAACCTTCCACTACCATGCTGATGCTAATTGTCTTCATTGGCATCCCGATGAAGGCGAAACCATACTTGATTACGATACCAGCACGCCTGCGGCCGTGGCACAGAATACAGCAAATGGGTCGCATTCAGCAGTTATCGGTGTTGCAATGGACGGCTATCCAATCTACGGACTTTGGGGCTATGACGAACAGATGAATATCGTTGAGATGAGGAGTTCTTACGAACTCAAAGAAGGTGAGACGGGTTACAACGGTATTGACGATTACGTCTACGTGCAAGATCTTGGTCATCTCGACGTATGCAATGGACACTTTGGACCAACACCTGATTTTCCAGATGGAATCTACCATTATCATTCAACGATGATGAATGGTGATGGTCAGATGGGTTTCCCATATTTCCTGTTGTGCTATCACGGTGAGACATTCCTTGATGAAGGAGAAGGCGATGCAGACTGCTCTGGTTTTGGTGAAACGTGGGGGCCTGGCATTGGTCCTCCACCTGAGGGTTGTGAGGGAGGAGGCCCTCGGACTCAGGTTGATGATTTGCAATTGGTTTCTGAGGACATAACACCGTATCTTTCAATGAACATTTTGTCCTTGGTTGTTGGATTAATGCTGTTTGCATATTATCTCAAGAAGAAATGAGATTTCGATACCGAAAAGTACCGGTCAGGACAAAGAAAGTGTTTGGTATCTAAATTGGTTCAAAACATTCATTAGCGCTACCTAGAGAAGGTGTAGTATAGCACACCGGGGTTGTATAATGAGCAAACATCCAATGGCTAACCTTCGAAAAGAAATTACGGAGTTAGGCTTGCTGAAGAAATCACCCGTCAAAACATGGGTGAAAGTATGTATTTTGTTCGCGATTGTTGGTGGATTCTACATTCTTCATCCGATTCTGCCATTTTGGTGGAGTGTTGCCTTGTTGCCGATTACAGCCCTTTTTACGACCACACTAGCGATGACTGGTCATGAAGGTGTTCATTCATCAGCTTGCAATTCACGTTTTGGAAATATTTTACTCGCCGCAATAGTGTTTCCACTTTTCACGGGAATGTCCATGGAATTTTGGAGAGATAAACACAATGTGAAACATCATGCTCATCCAAATGTTCATGGGAAAGATCCGGACATTCACAATTGGCCATTGGCCTTTTCATCCGAGGATTATGCAAAATCAGGAAGTGCAGTACAATTTTTTCAGCGTCATTTGCAAGGTTGGTTCTTCTGGCCCCTTACCATGGTGACCGCACATTCCATGCGTATCCAAGGGCTGTGGTTCGTCATTAGCCATCCCTTCAAAACTGGAAAGAAAAAGAGATTCAATAAGTTGTGGTCCATCGATTTAACCATGATTGTTTTGCATTTCTTGCTGTGGTTTGTCGTACCGGTTAAACTTGGTGTAAGTTTGTTATCTGTGTTCTTGTTTTATGTTGCGCTATGGGTTCTCGTTGGTGTTATACTATCCATGATTTTCATTGTTGGTCACGCTGCACGACCGGTCATTTTCGAATATGATGAGAATTGGAAACTTCAAATCGAAACAGGTCGAAGAATCAAAACTGGACCGGTTGGAAGGTTCTTTTTTGTAGGGCTTGATTACCAAATCGAACATCACTTATTGCCATCAGCCTCTCACTTTTCATTACCAAAAATCGCACCAATTGTAAAGAAATATTCTCTTGAAAATGGTTGGGAATATGAAGAAATCGGGTTTTTCAAAGCGTTGTGGATTTCCACAAAGCACATGAGTAAAGCATGGAAACTTGAACCAATCGTTATCGAAGCATCCTCACAAGATAATAAGAACACAGATGAGTTGGTCTCTGGAATTTGACAGAGATGAAGGAATTTCACTTTAATTAGAATTAGGCGCTAATTGAAGAACACTCTTTTATATACTAAAGGCAAATGATGTTTATTATTGGTTGCGATGCTCAAGGTTAGTGAATTAAAGAAGTCATTCGGGACCGGCGGGAATCGTCTTGATGTCCTCAAAGGCGTGGAAATGGAAATCCAAAATGGCGAGCTCGTGGCCTTGATGGGGCCCTCAGGTTCAGGAAAATCCACTCTGTTAAACATCATTGGCGGACTCATGGCAGCCGACAGTGGTGAAATCGAGCTCAACGAACACCAATACGGAAGAAAAGGTCCAGCCGGCGTTGTAGATATTCGTCGTGAACATGTGGGCTGGATTTTCCAAGATTTTCATCTTTTGAACCATCTCTCGGCAATCGATAACGTGGCTATGGCACTTGAAATTGGCGGAGTTGAGGCTAAAATCGCCCAAGAAAAGGCAATTGCTGCACTCAAAAAAGTTGGACTTGGAGACCGTATGACGCACAAGCCGGAACAAATGAGTGGTGGTCAACAACAAAGAGTTGCAATTGCCAGAGCGATTGCTGGTGACCGCCCTTTATTGCTCGCAGATGAGCCAACTGGGAATCTTGATATCCAAAGCGGAAAAGATGTTTTGCAATTATTCAAGGATTTGTGCCATGATAAGGAGCAACCAATTTCCATCCTCCTTGTAACCCACGACCCTGAATTAGCAAGTAAGGCAGATCGAATGCTTCTACTCAACGACGGGCGTACTGCGGCAAGTAATATTCGCGAAGCTTGGGGTCTTGATGGAGGTGAAGAAGAATGAGTGACGAACAAACGCCAGAAGAGGTTACTAGCAACACCTCGAAGCGAAATTGGTTTCATAGAACACGTCAAAAGTTTAGAGACACTCCTGATAATTTCCGTCTGGCTGGAATCGGTGCGTGGAGAGGTCGAGAAAGAGGGCTGGCAGTAGTAGCAGGCGTATTCCTTGCAAGTCTGGTCATCACAACTGTGCTTTCATATGGTGTCGGTCTCTCGCAGATCTTCTTTGCAGAATCACTTGATTCCGAACCATTTGATGCGAAAATAGAATTTGCACGAGAGCCAGTTGTAGGAGCAGGTGGTTATTCTAACAACACAACGGTTCTGGAGTCGGTTTGTGATGAACTTACTCAAAGGGCAGAGATTGATGATTGCACCATCGTTTTAGGACGTCAAGGGATTCACGGAGGTGGATTTTTCAATGAAGACTTCGTTGTAGCCCAGCCTTTGGAAATGAGGTCGGTCGAAGCAACGAATCCGTATTGGAGCAATGTGAGTTTTTCTTATCCTGAACTCGCTGATGGTGGACCGCCAATCTCTGATATGCGTGGTATTCGTCTTCTTGGCCCTGAGGCATTTGATGGTCAGTTGGCCGAGCGATTGGGTGAACGTGTCATCACTGGGATGGGGGAATGGCCGTCTCCTGAAGTTATGGAAAATCAGCGAGGTATCATCATCCCATCCAATATTGTTGCAGAAGCCAAGGCAGAAGTCGGTGATGTAATCGATAAACTCACTTTTGCTTATGTTGTCGATGAACAGGTAAGGGGAGATTCAGGTATTAATCTCAATGAATTAGACGAGTGGGAATGCCCCGGGGATGTCGACGTTGGTGAAAACGGCTATGCCTATTGTCGAATGTCTATGGAAATTCACAATCTTACTATCTTAGGAGTATATGAGCCATGGGACTTAGGAAATCCAACACTCGCACCAAATCCAATTTTTGTCTCATGGACTTCGATTGATGCAGAGAACCGGTCTATATTGATAGATAACGACCACATGTATCTGGGTATAGCCTTGGATAGAACGCAACTTCCTACTTCATCTACTGCCGATGCTGAAGATTGGTTAGAGGCCCTTAGCACCGAAATTACAGACGGAACTTATGCTGATGGCCAAGTTAATCTGTTCTATTTTGATATCGTAAGTGGAACCATCACATTCCTGAATATTTTCCTTGGCTTGATTCAAACATTTGACTATATAATTATGGTTCCAATTGTGATACTCTCACTCTCCGTCTTGATTTATGGACTCATTCTTTCTCTTGAACAAAGGCGTCGAGAAATTTCCATTCATCGGGTTATTGGTGCTGATTCCAATAATCTCCAAGGAATGGTATTACTCGAACTTGCTGTGATGAGTTTCTTTGCATGGCTTGGTGGTTATCTTTTGGCCCTCGCAGCAGTCCCGTTGGTTCTATCAAGCGTTGGTTTCTTGGCTTTCGAAACGGGTGAATTCAGTGTCGATCCACGTTTGGGTGTCGGGGCTACCATTTTCACAGCGGTTGCAACACTTGGCCTCGCTGTGTTGTTCGGACGTTCCCGAACAAGAGATTTCATTGAATTAGAAATCGAAGAAGGTGTGAAAAAAGAAGTCGATGTAAAAAAGCCAAAACGTTGGCTGCATTGGTTGATGTTCCTCATAGGAATGATGGCATTTACTGATACATATCTTGAGATGAATGGTAGTGAGGATGGATTGGTAGGGAACTTTTTCCTTGATGGTCTGTTGAACATTTTTGGACCTTTCTTATTGTGGATTGGTGGTGCATTATTATTGGGAAGAATCGGAGCAGCCGGTCCAAAAATCATGATGTTACTTTTTGGAAAAACACCATTACTCAGAGATGTAAAACGTGGATTGAAGGGATCAGGAAATACCGAATCTGTAAATCGATTGGCAGTCATCATGTTATTGACACTCTCAATAGTCACTTTGGCGGCTGTTCAAGGATATACCGGAACGCTTGTTGATGAGAAAACGGCAACCGCCCAAGTTGGATCAGACTTGCAAATCACCATGGAAGAGTCGAGTAATGCTTCATCGGTTGAATCGGTAATCGCAGAAATCTATGATGGTGATATCAACATGGTCGCCACCACTGTCCCATCATTGGCTTTGAAGCCTCAAGAGGGTGGAGATTCATATCAAACGTGGATATTGCTCAAATCAAGTGATGAGGTGCTGAGGTGGTCACAACAATCGCTGCCAGGTGAAGATGTTGATGAGGCACTGACGGCTTACCAAGAATACCCTTCTTTTTCAGCCGGCGAGGACGCTGCGTATTCACTTGGGTTGTGGGGTTCTGGTCGAAGAGGCGGTAGTTCGGATTCCGGAGATTTGTTGTTGGTGAATATCGATGAGGATTCAAGTGAGGCTTCCTGGGATTTGGATAAATCTGAAAACATCACCTTCACATGGGAGGAAATTGAATTTTCAATCGATGGAGGAGATGTTCCTGATGATCCAGAAGACTTTGACATCGATGCCCTTCTGCAAGGGTTGCAAGAATACTCTCTTCTCACTGAAGTGAACCTATCTAATGCTAATTTTTCAGGACAAGATTTGTCACAAAGAGATTTTGGGTTAGCCGATTTTTCAAATTCGGACCTTACGAACACCAATCTAAGCGGTACAAACCTTTCAGAAGCACTCTTGTTTAACACTTCCCTCGCAGGGGCAAATCTTGCTGGTGCTAATCTTAGCAACGTTGTATTTGTTGACTTTACAGGATTTGCACTTCAAGGTACAGATTTGAGAGGAGCGAATTTGCTGGGCATGTTTGGCTCTTACAACTTTCAAGGTTCTTTACTCAATGCCTCAACCATCTGCCCTGACGGCACTACAGGTGAAAATGGCTCATGTTCCTTTGATGCCAATCAACCAACTCCACTTGCCAGTCAGTTGCTGGCTTCAGGGATTTCCCTTAACTTTAACATCACAGAACACAACGCTACATTGAGATATATCGGTGTCCACCAGTTCATTCCAGGTATCTCTTCTACAACCATGGCCGATTCGTTGATAATTGGACAGGATGCTTGGGTTTCGTTTGTTGGTGTAGATGCTTTTAGAAACCACACTGCGAACACTTGGATTGTTAACTTTGACAACTTAGAGGGTGAAAATCTCCAAGCACTTCGTGCAAGTCTAGAAGCGGACTCACGTGTTTCAAGTGCTCAAGATTGGGAAACAGCCCATGAAGCTGTTGAGCGGGATGGCGGCCTCATTTTTGGCACACCTGGTTTGTTGTCTTTGCAATTTGTTGTTGCTTCTCTCGCTGCGGTAGCGTCTTCTTTCGTCTTTTTATCACTGGTTCTCAATCAACGTCAAAAAGATCTTGCCATCCTACAGGCAATCGGTGCGAGCCCAAACCAAATCATTCGCTTGGTTCTGTTTGAAATTCTATCCATAGTCATGGTTTCCATGGTTTTAGGAGTAATCCTTGGTATGGGTATCGCGCTTTCATTTAACGGCTTCTTTGCTATTTTTGGTTTCATCTTCCAGATATTTGGTGGCTCATCTACCATTATCGATAGGGAACTGGTTTGGCCTTGGTTTGAATTGGTTATTGTAGCCCTCTCAGTATTCATCGCCGTTGTATTTGCTTTGTTAGTCACCACACGGAAGGCGTTGAAATCCGATCTTGCAAGTGTGCTTAAGGGGGAGTGAAAGTGGAGGAAAAAGAAATGATTCTTGAAGCAGAGGGTTTGTACCACGTATACGAATCAAAAGCAGAGGATGGAAATGTTGTTGCTTTACGTGGTTTGCATGTAAAAGTTGCAGCAGGTGAAGCCGTAGCGGTTGTAGGTCCTTCTGGGAGTGGTAAATCCACATTACTGAAATGTCTAGGAGGTTTGATGAAACCCAGTGCAGGTTCGGTAAAACTCGCCGGGAAAAATATGACCAGGTTGACTGGAATGGAATTGGTTGAATTACGACAGAAGACCGTATCCTTCATTTTTCAAGAGGGTAATTTATTGCCTCATCTTTCAGCGAGAGATAATGTTGCACAACCATTACGTCATCAAGGAATTTCAGCAAAAGTCGCACATCAGAAAGCAACGGAGATGCTTGAACGCCTTGGAATGGGACATCGTTCTCATGCCATGCCAAAGTTGCTCTCTGGTGGAGAACAGCAGAGGGTTGCTATCGGCAGAGCACTGATTACAAACCCGCGACTTATTCTAGCCGATGAGCCGACAGGAGCGCTTGATCCTGTTACCAGCAGAGAGGTTTTGTCTCTTTTCAAGGATCTACACGAAAATGAGAATGTTTCATTTCTCATAGTAACGCATTCAAAAGAAGTAGCTGCTTTTTCAGACCGTTCACTCGAACTAAGAGATGGTCGATTTGTCGCTGAACATGGTACGAATGTGAACGTCGAAGACCTTTCAGAAGGAAGAGAACTCATTGTTGATGAAATGGGTACCGTTACTCTACCACCTGATTTGCTTGTACAGATGGGAGGGCCTGGACGTTATACCGTTGGACAGGTTGACAGTGGCTTGCTTAATCTGGTAGGCGAAACCATCGAAGGCATTGGAGAATTAGTCCTAGCCCCTAGCTGTCCTGCCTGTCGTTTCAAGTACGAAGATGAGGAAACTCAACTTTGCCCCTCTTGCGGTTCCTCAAGACCAATGGTTGAGGCTTAAGCGGCCTTTACTCCATTCGGCCAAAGCACGAGAATCAAGGTTTGACCTCGGGTGCGGGGAGTATGGGTTGATTCTGGGTCCATCCAAACAATAGATCCTTCAGGATAAGTACCATCCTCATCCCAAACTTCTCCTTCGAGAACAAGATATGTTTCTCCACCTGGATGGCTATGCGGCATGAATGCATCGATATCCACATCACTGACGACATCATACAAAACAAGCGATGTCGAACCTTCTCTCGCTAGTTTTCCAAGGCGAACTCCTGTCCCAAAATCTTTCCAAGATACGTGTTCATCAATCCATTTTCTGTTAATATCAAAATGAAGCCAATCCGATAAACCGTGCCAAAAGACCATGCGGTTGCTAGGTATCCTTCCTATAATTATTTAACCAATTGGAGAGAGGATTTATGTTCAAATCCAAATATCATTTTCGGCGGTTAATTCATTTTCTTTTTCACCTGTATTGACGACACCTGTAGGTTCAACCAAGAGTATGTGACATTCTTCATTTGCATAAGGACGATGCTGGATGCCTTTTGGAACAACCGTCATCTCACCGGCATGAAGTTCCATCGTGTTGTCATTGAATTCGATGAATAATGTTCCATTTAATACGATGAATGTCTCATCGGTATCAGCGTGATCATGCCAAACGAAATCACCATTCACTTTGACAAGTTTAAACTGGTAATCATTCATCTGAGCGATAACTTTTGGGCTCCAAAGGTCATGAAAAAGGTGGAGTTTTTTGTTGAAGTTCACTTTCTTTGCATCCGTCATGTATTTCCTGAACGGCCTCTCGAGGATATATTATTCTTTTTAGAAGCAAGAATCTTCCTTGCTTTTCAATGGTCAAGGTTGTCAATCTTTTCTCATAATATAGAGAATAAGTCCCAGTGATCCAAGTCCTGAACAAACGCCAACGAAGAGTAAAATTCCTTTCATTGTGTCGTCATCAGAAGATTCTTTTTCACTTGCATCTTGTTCAATCTTTTCGTCATTACCAAAAGACGAACCTACGGACGGAGCTGCATCCTCCTGATGTGTATCTTCTGTAACAAAAATAGTACCATTTGATGTAGTACCATCAGATAAAATGTCTGTGTAATTATATTCTCCAATACCCCATGTTCCATTGAACCATACGGTGAAAGTAATTTTACAATCCTCAGATTCGTTTTCATTCGTCGAGTTACAATCAGAGGACAAGATTCCTGAATCCCAATCCTCGCTACCGTTATACAGGCCGTCACCATCGGCATCATAGACAATCCTGTGCGTGATATTTTCACGTGAATCTGTGTTATGCCAAATGACTGAATCATTGTAAAGTATTTGTGAACTATTCGGTGTAAGACCACTTTGCTTGATCACAACCGTGAATGTGTCCGCAGAATGACTTTGTACAACACCCGGAATGAGCAAGAAGAAAACCAGTAATGACAGTCTCCATCCACTTTTTCTCATCAAATAGTCCCAAATCAAAGACGTAAATAAATAACTCCAAATTTAAACGTGTATACTGTTAGTTGAAATATTGTTAATTTTTCGCTCCCCTCATGCAAAAGAGGAGACTCCGCCAAGACGAAAATGCAACGGACAAATTAGTTGTTCTGGGCCTTGTTAGTTTGCTTATGGTAAGTATTGTTTCTATTACGGCATATTTCGTTCTTGATTCGGATGGTGAAGAGATGCCAACCGATGAATGGGAGTGGGTTGACCCGGTGATTGAAAATACTGAATACTTTAATCACAGTCATGGCGATTTGTTAGCACATCGACTGAGTACGCCAAATATGCAATTAATTGACTACCACAATCTCAATTGTGATGGTAATGTAAAGCCACCCCCAGAACTTGACAATACTGCAGGAAGACCTTGTTCTCCAGAGTTCAAGAATGTGGCACCAACTCCTGGCGACTCCTCAGAAATTGCCATTGAAGGTAACTTCATGGAAGATTGCGTCAAACATCCAGATGGGACCGGTGGCTGTTATGCATATGTTTCCTCATACAACCAGTTTGAAATCCTCGATATTTCAGATCCAAATAACATTGTTTTGTTATCCACATACTATGCCGAAGTTGCGAGGATGATTGACATCAAAGTGACTCCAGATAACAATTGGGTACTTGTCAACCATGAACTCACAAATAGCGAACTTGATCCGATTCCAAATGATGACGATGCAAATAGCGGCGCAAATCGTTTGGATTTAATCTACGTTGGGGGGCTGTACAAAAATGAACCAGTAAAGGTCGCAGAATGGGATAATCCGCCTGCTGGATTTCACAATCAAGACGTCCACGTATACTGTGACTGGGAACCTGCAAACCCTGCTTGGGCTCAAGATGAATGCCATTTGTTTTTGTTTGGAGCCGATCCTTATCCAGAAATGGCAGAAGGCGATTCAGGTACTTTCTACAAAGGGACTCAAATCTTCTATGTCCCATTGGGATTAGAAGGACTGGTTCCCGGCATGAGCAACTCGGATGAAGATGCAAACACCAGCCGAGAAATCCTTCGTTGGGGAGGATATTCTCCTGAAGTTGAAACTACTTGCGGTGGTTCTTTGTTCAATCATGACAACGTGTTTCACGTACATCCCATCACAGGACAGAAATTGCTGTACATTTCCTATTGGGATGCCGGATTACGAATTGTTGATGTTTCAAACCCGCCAGATGTCGCCGATCCGCTAGGGCTTTCATGGCCTCAAGATAATGAAGTTGGTCGATGGCTAGGCTGTCCTTCAGCTGATGATGGTTGGTATGGCCCTGAAGGTGGAGGTCATGCAGACATGACTCCCGAAGAGTGGGCTGGAAGTAGTGGAGCGTTACTTGGAAATGGTTGGATTCATTATGCGATACCTTACGACCACCTCATCTGTAACGGCATATCTCATATGGTTGCTCAGGAACTATGGCCAGAAAATTGTGGTACAGGGCCTGAAGACCCAACTTTTGGAATCAATTGGCGCCACTATACCATCATTGCTCCCGAATACGGAACCAACACGAATCACACCGGATTCTTGTGGACAATTGATACTACAGACCCAGCCATGCCGTTTTTGGTAAGCAAGTGGAAACTTCCCGGAGAGAGTATCTTGCCAGATGGTACCACGCATCCCAATCACTATATTCCAGGTGGTTACATATACAGTCCACACAATGGCGATACAGGAAATAACGGTCACGTTTACTGGACGCATTATCATGCAGGCTCTTGGGTGACAGACCACGGGAAAATATGGGAGAATCTCGTTTGGAAGGATGGAACGCCACAACCTGAAAAGGGCTTCAAAGCCATTGAGCAATTAGCAGAGACCGTCACAGTTGGCTATTATCTCCCCGCAGGTCCAACATGGATCGATGATCCTACCAATACCTTGGGTTATGATATGGCAGATTGTTGGGCATCCTGCATGATTCCGTTTGACTGGGGATTGCAATACGACCCTAGAGGATATATCTTCATCTCAGAAATGGTATCTGGCGTTTATGTGGTTCAAGTTGAGGAGGATAAAGATCCTAACTTCATGTATCCGCCAACCTATGTTGCAACCGAAGATGAGTGAAACTCAAGACTCATGATTTTCATGAATACGATTGTTGGCTAAATCGATATAATCCTGTGAAATATCGAAGCCCACATAGAAACGGCCTGTATTTACTGCTGCCAAAGCGGTTGAGCCAGCCCCGATGAAAGGGTCGAGAACCACATCGCCAGCATAGGTATAGAATTCGATGCTTCTGCGAGGAAGTTCGATAGGAAATGGGGCTGGATGGCCAATTCTTTTAGCAGATGCTGTCGGAAATCGCCAAATTGATTTTGTCAAATCGATGAATTCTTGTTTTTCAATCGTGTTGATTCTTCCTCCGGACTTTTCTTCTTCGGTTCGAGATAGTGAGAATGAACCTTTTGAAAAAATCAAGATATATTCATGAATATCTCGAAGACAAGGATTAGATGCAGATTGAAAAGAACCCCACGCCGTGCTTGATCCAGCAGATGCCGATTTATCCCATATCACCTCACCTCGCATAAGAAAACCAATTTCGATCATGATGGTATTCACATATGTTGCAAGTGGGATGTAGGGCTTCCTTCCAACATTTGCGATATTAATAACGGCTCTTCCTCCTGGAACCAGAATACGATACACCTCACTAAACACTTCTCGTAACAAACTCAAATATTCTTGCAATGATAAATTTTCATCATATTCCTTTGAAACGTTGTATGGAGGAGAGGTTATCATGTGGTGAACACTGTTGGAAGGGATTTGACTCATATTACGAGCATCTTGACAAATGAGTTGGTTTTTCAAATTCTCTGGAAATGCTTGAGAGAGGCCTACATCGCTTTCTTTAGGAACATTTTCATACAATCTTGAATTATAGTATTTTGAGGAATCATGCCCTTCTCTGTTTGAAACACCAAATGAAGAAGATTGAGTTCTCTTTTTTGATGGATATTGCTCTTTTTCGGGCATGAAATTCCACCATCCTAACTTTTCACTTTGGATCCAAACTCATCACTGTTTTCAAGATATGTTAACATTATTGAGTGAATACAGTGATCATGTATTCAGCTTTCATTTGCTTCACGTTGTTTTCGTGCGTCAATAAATGACCTCACACACAAGATGGTATAGGCAATACCTGTCATCAAAAGCATCAACATCGAACCGGAAGCATAGCTAAGGCCATCGCCGATGACCATGAAAAATCGTGTTCCTCCTAGCGCACACAGCAAGCCAAATGTAGCAGCAATATGCATCCAAAGTTTTCTTTTTTCTGGTATTTTCAAACTCAAAAAACCCGAGACAAGAAGTGGTGCTCCAAGAAAAGACGGAAAGTAGGATGTTATTGAATCAGATTCTGAAATGATGGAGATGACGATTCCCCAGAGAATGAGAAATCCACCATAACCTATGGTCAATTGTGATAAGAATTGATTGTTTTCGTTTCCTTCGCTCATGATAGCGCCTTGTGGAGCAGGCTTTTGAGCCTAACCCGTGGACAATTATATGACAAGGGATTTCGGAAACATCATGGCGAACCGAGCGGCGCTATGCCTCGTGCTTGTTTTGCTTGGAACCTTACCTGTCGTCAAAGCGGGTGATGATGGTGATTGGAGGTCCAGAGAGGTGGACGTTCAATCATGGGAAGATGGCCCTGAATTAGAGGGAAGCCCCATGGACATACCACAAGCAGGAGACGCAGTTTTTGTCATCAATGTTTCTTATGTACCCGGACATGGTCAAGCCAGAGTTGAAGGTTCAATCGTCATTGAATTATTTGAACAATGGGCGCCGAACACTACGGCGAATATGATTGAGCATATTGAGCAAGATTTGTATGACGGCATCTTTTTCCATAGAGTGATTGATGATTTTGTAACCCAATCGGGAGACCCGACATGTCGAACAGTTGGTGTATATCCGGGAACAAATCCTGGTTGCGGGAATGGCGGAACTGGTGAAACCATTGACTTAGAACTTCATCCAAACCTCACACACGTTGATGGTGCAATTGGTATGGCACGAGGTATGGATATTGACAGTGCTGATAGCCAGTGGTATATTGCAGAAACAGAAGCACATAATCTCGATCCAGAGAATAGGGAAGATGGAGGTTATGCAACATTTGGAGTGGTAAGAGATGGCATGGCTCATGTAAGAGCCATTGCATTAACGCCTACCTCAGATGACCCCACTGGTTTGGCCTTTGTTCAAAACCCAGCCTCATCCGCTGGGCGACCTATCTATGAGGCCCAAATTACGGAAATGTCAATGCTTGGTGTGATTCCATCTCTCAATGAGAGCCAAGAAAATAACACGATTGAGGTAATGTCTGGAGAAGTAATGCCTACCTGGGTTTTCTTAGGTGCTGGTACGCTCTTAATCACCTTGATAGGTGTAGCCTCTCTCTTGTATGCGAGAAAGGTTAGCGAAGAAGAACTTGAGTGAAAATTGCCTCTTCGGAAGATGTTTCCTCTGTTTTAACCACCGTGCCTTTATAAAATGACAATTCAAAAGGTTCCTAAACGACTTCTCATTGGACTGCAACAGGGGTTCTTGATGAGCGATGTGCTAATTGATTTGGCATGGTTGACTGAGGAATTCACTAACCATGTCGATTCTCAGAACGAAATTTCCTCTAATCCTATTTCCCTCGCAGCCCTGAAGTTTACTTCAGACAATATCGATGTTGCTAAAGAAATCACAACTGAGGGCCTAACTGATCAGGAACGCGCTAGATACATACGGAGTTTGAGCGAAATAACATCCTCAGAAATTTTTGAGTTTTCGACCTGTAACCGTGTACTTTACGTCGGATTTGGTATAACCAAAGAAAAATTGAAGAGTGCCATCATTAATTTCAACAAAATCGATGGAACAATATTCGAGACTTTTGAAGACAACCAAGCATGGCGCCAACTGGTAAAGATTTGCAGTGGTCTTGATTCCTTTATCATTGGTGAGTTGCAGGTTATGTCCCAGTTCAGAAAGTCTGTCAATTTCCATAGAGAACATGGACTTATCAGCCACTATAACTCTGGTTTTTTCGAGCACATCATAGCTGCCAATAGGTCTATTCGAAAACAATTAGGTTTCAACAACACTACAGAATCCATGCTGAGTCTCGCTACTTCTGCTCTCGACGCTTTACTAGAGAAAAACGGGCCTATGAGGACTGCCGTACTGGGCTTTGGAGACATGGGAATGAAGGCTGTTGAAGCACTCTTAGATTCCAACCAGAGAGATATTCTCGTGGTTTCTAGAGACCCTGACGTGGCCGCTCAACGCAATCCAGGATTAGCGAAGAAGTGCACGTTGATTTCCCACAATGTTTGGGCGGAAGGGCAATACCAACCAGATTTAATAATATCTACAATTCGAAATGCCTCTCCCTCATATCATCAAGGGCAACCCCTGCCGATTAACACCCCAACTACTGTCATGGATTTCTCATGGCCACCCTCTTTCGAAACCTCGGCACTCAACTCTGTCCAAACGCTGCTTGGGATGAACCACTGGATAAAAATTTCACATAACTTAGGTAAAGAATGGGATTATGATTCGACAATCCTAAAGAGTGAAACAATGATCGATACAATACAAAAACGGTATAGTGAAACCTTGGGAAATAAAGCCCAAGGTAAATTTCGGGCCCATGTGTATCACACAATGGAAACAATTGCGAAAAATTTGGAAACTTCCCCTTACGCCTCCTCAGAAGACATACCACAATTGGGGGCTTTTTCTCGAGAAATCGCAACGTGGATTTGTCATCAATCCTCTCCATTTCATCTCTCTACGTTGTCAAATTTTGTGATTAACACAAAGCGATCACTTAGTACTACTATGCTAACTCACGTTGACCATGAGGTCAAAAAGTCGATTTTAGCGATGAGTAACTCAGATTACGTAATCGGAGGGGCTTCATGAAAGTCCGTTTAGGGACACGTGCCTCAAACCTCGCAATGTGGCAAGCAACTGCAGTCTATAATCATCTCAAGCAGCAAGGAATAAGTTCCGAAATTGTTCCTTTAACATCAAAAGGCGACCGAAGTTTAGGGGGCCAACTCTCTACTTCGGTGGGTCAATTCATTCATGCCATTGACAATCAACTTCTAGCAGGTAATATCGATTTAGCCATTCACTCTGCCAAGGATGTTCCGGTCGCTACAGATAAACGCATCATTAACCTCGCTTATCTCAAACGAGGCTGCACCGATGACTTGGTAATTATGAGAAAAACCTCTGGAGCACTCTCCCTCGAAACAATTTTACAGAATCGTGAACCTACATCGCTGTTTGACATCATGAAGTGGTTTCCTAAAGGTTCCACCTTTGGTACTGTGGCAGGTCGTCGCCAATCCTTCTTACTCAGTCAACGCCCTGACATCATCCCGTTAGCAGTAAGAGGCCATGTTGAGACAAGAATCAATCGCCTCTTGGAGGGAAGAGTCGATGCTATCATACTAGCTGAAACCGGTATATCTCGATTAAACAGCGTGGGGGCTCTAGACAATGTAATGGACAAACTCAGCGCTTTCCGAATTGATTCTTTGGAATGGCCCACAGCACCTGGGCAAGGAGCCGTTGCTATTCACTGTTTGAAGACTCGAAGCGAGGAATTTGAAAGCCTTCGCGCAATTTTGAATCACGAGCCAACAGAACAAGACGTTCAAACAGAACGACATCTCCTTTCTCAGGTTGGCGGAGGATGCCTCTTCCCCGCAGGAATAAGTGTTTCAGGCAATGAAGTGCATATCCAAGTTGCTCCAAAAAACTGGCGTGCCATTTTCTGCCAAGGGGCAACCTATAGTATGTTCCAATACACTGGTACAATTGATAATCTCCAGATTAATCTTCCCAATCAGCCATTAGAGGATGTTAAATTAGTAGAAATTGGTCCAAAGATGGTATCTACTTTGAATTCAGATCGTATTTCAAGAGTGCTTGCTAGCCATGGTATTGACATGGAGAATATTCCGGTAGTAGATCTTGTTCCACTCATTGATCAATGGCCTCTTGATTTCCTTCACACCTACGAAAGCAAGCGTTCTTGGCCATATCTTATTCTTACATCCCCTTTCGCTGCGAAATGTGCTGTAAAGGCTGCGGAAGCAAATTCCGACATAGGGAGAATCCCATGGTTAGCCATCGGCGAGGGTACTGCGAGAGCTTGTTTCCGCTTGGGTGTGACCGTAGCTGTTTGTGCTAAGGCAAGAAATGCGAACGAATTAGCAGAGTATATAATTGGACAATTTTCCTCAGATACGGAGTTCTATATCCCCAAGTCTGAACTTGCTGCTCCCAATCTTGAGCAAAAGCTCCGAAATGCCAATTTCAAAGTTACTTCTTGGACTGCTTACAAAAATAAGCCAAAAAGTGTCGAATCTGTAAACGTTAACGAACATGACGTCTTGATACTTTCATCATCATCTTCTGCTCTTTCTTGGGCGAAAAATAACCTTATGGCGCCTCACGAAATTCTTTGTATGGGAGAGAACGCCCGTGATACCATCACCTCTCTGGACCACTTCGCAGATTCCCGCGTTACGGTACTGAGTGGCCCAACGTCGGAGTCGCTGATTAACTGGTGGAATAAACACAGGAAATATTGACATGAATATCAGACCTCGAATCAATCGTTGGACGGCATCACGCCGAAACCTGATTAATGGAGGTACGATTCTAAGTTCTCTTGTTCAACCTCACTTTGTTGTGGCTGGCGAACAGATTGACGAACCGATTAGAGGAATGCCCGGTATCCATCAGCAATCAGTCGATGTCTTACTGAAAACCGTAGAGGAGGATGCTTCCTACGGCCTTAAGGCCGTGATGCTATTTGGGGTAGTAGCCCATGAACATAAAGATGCAAGAGCAAGCTACGCCCATGATACTTCATCCCATTTACATCAAGCGATTTATGCGCTCAAGAAAGCTCACGGTGATGACCTTGTTGTCATGACCGACGTTTGTTTGTGCACGGCAACTGAGCATGGGCATTGCGGTTTAGTTCATGATAGAGAAATTATTAACGATGCTTCTGTGAATGTTCTTGTGAACATTGCTCTTTCTCATGCAAAGGCTGGGGCGGATTATGTTTGCGCTTCAGATATGATGGACGGACGCATCGATTCGATACGCTCTGCATTTGAGAAAAATGAATTGACTGGTAGTGGTATTTTGGCCTACTCTGTGAAGTATGCATCCTCTTTCTATGGTCCATTCCGTCATGCTGCACAGTCAAGTCCTGGATTTGGAGATCGAACCACTCATCAGATGGATGTACGGTCGGGCTACGAAGAAGCCATCTTAGAAGCAAATTTGGACGAATCCGAGGGCGCTGATATCATCATGGTAAAACCTGGACTTCCATACCTCGATGTCCTCCGAAAGGTTGCCGATAGCGTGGTTCGCCCTGTCGCCGTTTACAACGTGAGCGGGGAATACTCGATGGTTATGAATGCTGCAGACGATGAAGCCAGCAGGCAACATATGGTAGTAGAGGTTTTGACAGCATTCAAAAGAGCTGGAGCAAACGTAGTGGTATCCTACCATGCTCGTGAAGCAGCGAGAAAGCGTTGGGTTAACTGAGGCAAGAACATGAATCGATCTAAATCTGATGCTCTTCATCATGAAGCACTTTCTCATTTGGTTGGTGGTGTAAACTCACCTGTGAGAGCATTCAAGTCTGTACACGGCAATCCTATCTATTTTGAAAAGGCCTCAGGTGCACATGTCACTGATGTCGATGGTAACGTCTTAGTTGATTTTGTTCAATCATGGGGTCCACTTATTCACGGTCATTCTCACCCAAAAATCATAGATGCAGTACATGAGAAAATGCTGAATGGCACCTCCTTTGGAGCACCTCATCTTGGCGAAATTGAACTCGCTAAGAGAGTAAAAAAAAGATTTCCTCACATGGATAAAGTCCGATTTGTTTCCTCAGGGACAGAGGCTGTTATGAGTGCAGTCCGTCTTGCAAGAGGTTACACTGGTCGTGATATGCTTGTGAAGTTTGAAGGCTGTTACCACGGTCACGTTGATTCATTGATGGTGTCCTCTGGCAGTGGATTAGCAACGTTCGGTATTGCGAGCAGCCCCGGAATTCCTCAGAAGACCGTTGCGACGACCTTGATTTGCCCGCTCGATGACCTAGATGCAGTAAAGTTCCTCTTTGAAGAACATGGTGATGATATCGCAGCTGTTGTAATCGAACCTCTCCCCGCTAACAACGGATTATTGATTCAACGTCCTGAATTCTTATCTGGATTACGTACTTTGTGTGATGCACACGAATCGCTGTTGATATTCGATGAAGTAATCAGTGGTTTCCGTTTCAAAAAGGGAAGTTACGGTGACTTGTGTGGTGTAACACCTGACTTAACTGCTTTAGGTAAAGTAATTGGTGGTGGATTACCAGTAGGAGCTTACGGTGCTCGACACGAAATAATGGAACAACTTTCTCCACTAGGTCCGGTCTATCAGGCGGGGACGCTCTCGGGTAATCCACTCGCTATGGCCGCAGGGGCAACAACGCTTGACTTATTGGATGGCGAGGCTTATGATTACATGGAGAAACTAGGTGCTCTCTTGGAAGAACGAATGAACATTGTTCTCGAGAAGCATGGTCATCCCATGCGCTTGGTTCGAATGGAGAGTCTTTTTTGGTTTTCACCAGGTGATGGAAAGCCCGCAATCCGTGCGGATCAGATAGCCAAGGATGCTGCAAATCTGTACGCCGACGTGCACCATTCCCTTCTTAATCGAGGCTACATGTTGGCACCATCCGCTTACGAAATTGGCTTCATTTCCACCTCCCATGATTCCTCGCACATACTCGGATTGGTTACTGCTATGGACGAAGCACTTACTGAAATGGAGTTGACGCCATGAATGGTAAGGAACGAATCGTAGCAGCCTTGAATCTTCAACCAGTAGATCGTACACCTGTCTGGTTTATGCGACAAGCCGGTCGTCACCTTCCTGAATATCGGAAACTCGCCGCTAATTATTCATTTTGGGAACGATGCCAAGATCTCGATCTTTGCACAACAATAACCATGCAACCTATCAACCGGTATCGCACTATCGACGCAGCCATTGTGTTTAGTGACATCCTCACACCTCTTCCTGCACTTGGTTATGAGGTCGAATATGGCGGTGGTATTCGAATTGATCCATTCAAATTTGAGGATGTTGACGATTGGACAGATTTTTCTGCAAGAAAACATGCTCCATGGGCTGCTGATGCGTTAAAGGCCATCGGTGAGGACAATGACGAGATTGCTCGTTTGGGTTTTGCGGGTTGCCCATGGACAACTTCAATGTATCTTCTGGCAGGTGGCACTGGTGACAAAGAATTCCACAATACTAGGGCGACCGTTTTCTCTAACCCAGAAGCAACTGAAAGGGTTTTGATGCATATGGCTGATGCTATTGGCCACTTGCTTGCTGACCAAGTTAATCATGGGGGTGCCGATGCCGTCCAACTGTTTGATACATGGGCTGGTTTATTATCAGTTGAAGACTATCAGCGTATTGCGCTACCTGCAACACAACGCACGATAGAGGTATTTCGAAAGAATGCGAACCACCGTATACCTCTTATTCATTATGCAAAAGGCAGTGGGCACCTACACAATCTCATTAGAACTCTTGATATTGATGCCCTTTCTTTAGATTGGCGTGACGACTTACAAGCAAATCGTATGAACTTCGGTGATAGATATGCCTTCCAAGGCAATCTTGACCCTTCTCGCATGCACGGTACCCCCAAAGCGGCAAAAATGGCGGCTCAACGAGTTCTGGACCAAGCTGGCGATGCCCCCGGTCATGTGTTTAATCTCGGTCATGGCTTCGCCCCCGGTGCTCAAATCGAATGTGTTGAAGCTGTACTACGTCTAATCACGGGTGAATCCGCATGAGACAAACCATGGTTGAAATGGTACATCGAATCCAAGATATTATTTGTGACGCCATCGCTCATTTGGATTCTTCAACATTTAGAGAAGACAAGTGGACTCGAGAAGAGGGAGGGGGTGGCCGAAGTCGTGTGTTTTCTGGCGGCCATGTTTTTGAAAAGGCTGGTGTGAACGTTAGTGTTGTCCACGGTATTCTGAGCCCAGAAGCAGCGTTGAGAATGGGGGGTGGAAACGACTTAGGGAGTGACAATTTGGATTTCTTTGCCACTGGATTGAGCCTAGTACTTCATCCCCACAACCCAATGGCTCCAACCGTTCATGCAAATTACCGTTATTTTGAGCGAGGAGACGGGCTATCAGATGGTAGTTGGTGGTTCGGTGGGGGGGCAGATCTTACGCCCTCTTATCTATTTGAAGATGATGCGATTCACTTTCATCAGGTACACAAAACGGTTTGTGACCGTCACGATATAGCCGATTATGAAGCGTTTAAATCCTGGTGTGATGACTACTTTCACATCAAACATCGCAGCGAACGCCGGGGTGTTGGCGGGGTTTTCTTCGATGATTTACGTGCAGAGAGTAAAGAAGTTTGCTTTGCTTTTGTAGAAGACTGTGCTTCTCATTTTTTGGATGCATATCTCCCTATAATTGAGCGACGAAAAGACATGGAATTCACGGCCCAACAAAAAGAATGGCAGCAACTTCGAAGGGGCCGTTATGTCGAATTTAATTTGGTGTATGACCGAGGCACGAAATTTGGTTTAACTACAAATGGAAGAATTGAGAGCATTCTCATGTCACTACCTCTGACTTCGAGATGGGAATACTGTCATGAAGTTAAATCAGGTACTGATGAAGAAAAAATGCTGAATGTGTTACGCCAGCCAGTTGATTGGCTCAAAAGGTGATAATTTGCACTCACTGGAAGCATGGATTCGATATGGAGATGAAGTTCGTCGACCTCTGTGTGTGGCTGAAGATTTTCATGAATCAAGTGCTATCTGCATTGTCGGTGCAGGACTTTCAGGGTTGACTTTAGCCTATCGCATCGCTTCAAAACGTCCAGATATTCAAATTGAAATTATTGAGAAAAGTAACCGCTGTGGAGGCGTTATTGAGACTTGGAGCCATAATGGGTGGATCTGCGACGTTGCAGTGAATGCGACACGTCCTCATCCCGCTTTCTGGCGATTGGTGAGAGATCTAAATCTTGGCACTCAATTTTCTCCCTCGAATGCCGTCGCCAATTCACGTTGGGTAAGTACAAGCGGTCGAAGTCGCAAACTTTCACCTTGGTTTATGTTGGGAAGAAACCCGATGAGGATATGGAGGGGAGTCAAAAACGCTCGCAAGGGTGGTCGTTCCGTTGCAGATTCCATACCATTGACGCCAATCAACGATGCCATGACACTGGGTATCGTGAACGATTATTCTGCAAACGTAGATGCTGATTTTTTGATGCCATCCATGACACAATTTGGTGAAAACCCACCTCGAAAGTGGAGTAAAATCAAGAAGCAAATGCAGTCCACTTATCCATTATTTACTCCCAAGCGCGGGTCAACGGCCTCATTTGCTGGTGGAATGCAGACGTTGGTTGATGGTCTGGTGGAGACATTGAATGATTTCGAAAATGTCACATTTTCTCTCAATGTTTCAGTTGATTCGCCAGAGGAAGTAGCCAAAATGCGAAATCTACCACTCTCTTCTATTGCATGGTGCGGTCCATTAAGCCGTAATCAAGGTAAATATACAGAACTCAATATTTATGCTGTGGGATACACGATTGAACAGGTTTCTGCGGTCAAGGTGGGATACGGCACGTTAATCCCAGATACAAATTGTCCAGTGAGTGGTATTCTACATGAGAGCGATGTTCATGCAAGTCCTCGAGCGCCCGAAGGCCACCGCTTATTCCGGATTATGTCTCCAAATATTCGGCATAAGGATGACGAAGCAGTGAAGGACTCTTTGCGAGATTTGTTATGCAAATCTGAACCTGTGTTGTTCGAAAAAATCGGTATTCGAAGAATACCATCTTACCCTCCTGGTTACATGTCCTCATTGGATAATAATAACCCGAAATACACAAAGGCAGGTTGGTACTACAGCGGTATTTCCGTTACCCATGTTGTAACTGAGGCAGAACGCATCGCAGATTTGTTTTAGGCCGCTATTCTTTCAAATTCTCTAGAAATAAGTTGCTCAAGTCCTTGGACCCACTGCTGGTCATCATTAAGGCAGTTGATAACCTTTAATTCAAGGCCGCCGTGTTCCATGAATTCCTCCCGAATACCAATATCTAACTCTTCGAGAGTTTCCAAACCATCTGCAAGAAAAGCCGGTGCTACGATAGCAAGATTTTTGATACCTTTTTTCACGAGATTCTCAACCATTTGGGTTGTCGAAGGCTCAAGCCACTTGACCGGACCAAGTCGACTCTGGTAACTCAATGACCATCGTTCAGGAGGTAGACCAAGTCGCTCAACAACGGCCATTGTTGTTTTGTGACAGTGATGCCCGTAGCACAGCTGATTTGCTTCGCATTTGACAGTGCAACACTGGTCAATAATTTGGCAATGTTTCTTTGTGGAGTCAATTCTCTTGACGTGTGAGATAGGTAGGCCGTGATATGAGAATAATAAATGGGTGTCGTCAGTGAGGTGAGGGCGTATAGATTCTGTTAGCGGTATGATGAATTCCTCAGCCGTTTCAAAATGACCCATTTCTAGAATTTTGGGACTCCACTTCATCAATTCAAGTTGTTTGTATGCGTGCTTCAATGAAGACTCCGTGGTGGCTTGAGCGTAGTGAGGAAACATGGGCAAAAGAAGCAATTCAGTCACTCCACGTTGTTGTAAGGTATCAAGGCCACTCCGAATACTGGGATTTCCATAACGCATTGCGAATTCAAAGTCAATTTCATGATTCAAATAACGTAGATTTTCAGTCACACGTTTGGAATACACNCGAAGAGGTGAGCCATCTTTCATCCATATTTTTTGATAGAGAGGAGCAATTTTCCTTGGTCGTGTTCGGAGGATAATGCCCCGAACCAGCAGGTGACGTAAAGGTGCAGGTATGTCAATTACATCGGGATCTAGGAGAAATTCTTTCAGGTAAGTCCGGACTGAAGCAACTGTCGGTTCATCAGGAGTGCCGACATTAATGAGAAGGACCCCTTTTTTCCCCACGTACGTATTACAATCTAACGGCATTTAACGATTTGTTCGTGGGTTTAGACAACCACCTTGATAAGTGTAGTCTCTTTTTAGCATTCAAGAAAGGTTAGCGAAGAAGAACTTGAGTGAAAAATTACTCTTCCGAAGAAGTTTCCTCTGGTTCGTTTTTTTGTGAAAACTCTCCCTCGCTATTATTCTGGATTGCCTCAGAGTCTTCGGCTGGTAAGTATTCTTTCTGCATGAGATTTTTCTTATTCTCTAGCCATATGTCTCTCAGAGATCGGTAATCTTTCATGCTTTGCTCGAAATTAATTTTCTCTCTATTTTTTGCTAAAAAATCAAAACGAAGAATTGCGATAGTATCTAATGCGAATAATAATCCAATGAAAATTAATCCATCCGTTCGATATTTTTCTTGTAATTCAGGCAATCCGGGGACGGAATTGAAAAAGATTACATGAAACATGCCTACTGCAAGCACAAACCACATAAAAATACAAATAATTTCGTAAATTTCTGCGGAATCTCTTCGACTCATTTTAGGTCTTACCGGTTCTTCAGCAAAGCCTCTTCGTGGCATGAACANTGGATTTTTTTTTGATTTATATAATCATGGGTGTTGAAATCAAGTCAATTTTTGGGACGGAATCCTAAATCAAGAACAACGTGCCAAACTCCTGGGGAATAAGATTTGACTTTTTCAAAATGGTCAACAAATACGTTCCAATTTCCATACGCTTCAAACTGTTTTTTTGTTTCTTCGGGCCAGTTTACAAATTGATTTTCATGGATATTCATGTGGACGTGGATGCATCCTCCAGAGGGTTTTAAACTACGTGCCGCTAATTTCCAACTTGCTTCGCTCGAAGGAAGTAACCCAAGTACGACCCTGTCAGCTACACCTTCGAGAAGAGGAAGCGTGTCTTTGTTATCGCCAGCATGAATTGTACAACGGTCGTGAACTTGATTCATTTCAAGCCCCAAACTTAACCCTTCAAGGCTCTTTGGCGTCATTTCCAATGCATGAACATGCTTGACATCACCATGTACGAGCAGTGGAAGTGTATAATATCCAATTCCTGCATAGGCATCAATAATCACCTCGTTTTTGGTATCCAAAGAAGNCATTCTTTTTCGTTCAGTAAGATTTCCGGAGGAGAACATAACCGAAAACGGGTCAAAGCAAAATGTGACATGATTTTCTTGAAATGTAACATTGCCTTGTGAACCATGTAACAAAACGGCCTGTGATGTTCTGTTAACTGATTTTTCAATTGGTGCTTGATATCCAATTCGTTTGGCTCCCAATGCTTGAGCAACGTCTGACCATGGAGGTTGTTCACGTTGACCAAAAGAGTCGAGTGGAAAGAGTACTAAGTCACCTAATCTTTCCCACTTTTTTGGAACCGGTCCATTTGGAAAAATTTCTCTTAATCGTATATGAGGATCGATTCGGGTGATGGCGTACTCAAACCAAGTCTCTTCATCTCCTTCATAGAGTGGAAATAGAATGCAATCATCTACCTCTCTTGGCTTAAATTGGGTATCAAGAAGGCCGATTAAATCTAAATTTTCTCTGGTTTTTTTTGCCTCCTCGCGTGGAACAGCAACGAAAGGAGCCTGAGGCATGTCTGGGCCAAATCCAATAAGCGTCATAAATGTCCCAGTTGTAGGTGGGCTGATATGCAAAGGCGAACATCGGTGTTTTTACTTGGCCTTTTCGTCTTCTCTCTTTTCATGCCATTTGCTTCCTCTGATCATGGACAACCTCATGGGATGTTGATGTGTTGGGATATAATAAACGAAGAAGATGGCTGTGATGTTTATTCACCAACCGACGATCTTTCCAGTTTCGCTTCAGACTTTGTCCAATCAAGTTATACTTTTGAAATGGTAGATACTTCTACCATTAACTTACAAATGAATTTAGCCATTCATGAGTTTAATCGGAGCACTATTGGTTTTGATGACATCACTATCGAAAACCCGCTTAATGGCGAAGATGCAACAGTATCTGATTTNCTCAGAGACGTAGAGAATGTAGGAGACGGCGGNGCGCCCGCAGATTTAATCCGTCACTTTTTTGATGAAAATGTCAATGGAGNGTTGGTAAAGGATTTACTCGTTGATTCAATGAACACGACTATTGGTGACTTACTGACCGGATTTGGTTCTGTATCAGGNTTGTCNACTGCTTACATCAATGGCTTTACAGATANAGACCTCGGTTCTATTTCTTGTTCTTCAGACCCATCTTCTGATTCAAATTTTGAATCAGCAGGTGTGCCAAGCAACGCTTTCAACCCCCCGATTTGTGTCAGTTCAAGCGCAACAATATCTCTTGCTTCATCCACATTTAGCCTTGGAAATGTTTCTTCTGATGATTTAGAGCGGGCTTACCGAGGNATGCTCGCCATGGGCACGACTATTGAAACTTCATTCGATGTTTTTGCGGATGCTGGGCACANATCGACATTTTCAATCATCCCTCCTGAATATGCNTCAATGGTAANTTTAGATCCTTTGCAAGGTGGTGCGCTTATCCCTTATTCAGTGGTCGATTCTAGTGCCCCAGTTAATCAAAAATACTACAGTAAAACAGTGAACAATCAAAATGGTAATACCCGAATTGATGAGCAAGTTTCGATGACGATTGGTCATCTATCAACTCCTTCAACCAGTGGTTTTTCAGTCAACCCAGATAAATCTGGTCTTGAGTTAACGGTAACCCTTGATCTGCGCCAAGAGTCAGCCGCTACCCTACAAGTGGTAGGGGCTCTCAATTATCTCGACTCTTCAACGATGTCAGAGTGGGGGATTAGCCTTCTTGACAACGATTCAGCTGCGAGCATTCCGGTCATTACTTCCGACGGTATAAGGATGGCCTACCATAACGGGTTAGTCCCTTCTTTGGACGATATGTTGGCAAATTTCCCCATGGACGCCATCGGAGATTCGATTGGAGAGTTCGTGCCTGGTACGAATGTAACGATGGAGCCAATGGCCTTCGTAGAAAGTTCGGATATTCCAGGTTATGACCCAGGAGGGAGAAATTACCAGCACTCAGTATCAAATTGTCCCGACCAAGTCGCAGTTGGAACACCCTTGTACTTTTGTACCACCGGGCCGAATGCGATGAGTGATTCTTACCCAATTTACATCTCGTCTTCAACCGAGCANCCTTTCAACATGGAATTGTTGGAGATGATGAAAAATCAATTGCCAGAAGATCCTACTGGATTAAGTGATGCTGTTGATGAAAATGATTTGAAACGAGTCCTTGATGCAGGACTGGTCATTGAATCCACTTTTGAGGCGGATTTCCTTTCAGGAATTACCGAAGGTTTGGATTTACCTTCTTCCTCTATGACCTTCGAAATAATCCTGCCGACTTGGATTGCTGCTTCTTCTACAAGTGATCGGATTATTTTGCAAGATAATACAGAAGGTACTCCGCAATTGGATTTGAATCTCGGAGGATCGGGTAGTTATAATTGGCAACATCCAATTTGCAAAGCCAGCAGTTACGAAGTCTCCGCAGAATGTGCCAACCCGCCAGTACCAGACACGCTCATTTGTGAGGCAACAGAGAAAACATGCGCCGTGTCTGATATCGTGTTTGATGTATCCCAATTTGATATCAATGAATGGACGCAATCAATATCTGTAACCTTCTATCTAGAGGCTGAGGTAGCCGTTTATCGTCTGATGGTACCCGATGAAATTCGAAATGAACTTTCCATGGATGGTACTTCTGTAGATTTGGAGGTTTTACCAGCGGATTTATTGAAATTGGTGCTCGATATCGTAGGNGGTGATGATGTTACNGAGAAATTGAATACCACCATTCCAATGGGTGAAGCAGGAGATTTGAAGCTGGAGGTTTCATCAGATGGCTTTGAAACGTTTGCCTCAGAATTAGGTGGCGCAATTACGACCAATATCCACGCTGCAGCTGATGATTTGGTAGCCANTAGCGANGGTATTTTGTCAAATGTGGACCTTGATGCACTCTCNGTAAAAACAGANGTCACCGTTGGGAAGCCTCAAACTTCGATGTCTGATTACTATCCGATTGCCTTCTCAATAAGTATTCCAGAAGTGACGGTTACAATTGGTGTTGCTGATGGTATCAATGGTATNATTGGTGGTTCTCCTACTATCGAAATCACGACAAAAAATATGTTACTTAATCCCGTTCAGCAAATATTAGACAATGTTGCTTCTGGTATGGGAAGAGGATTGACGATGGGCTTTTTGAGTGCCTCAGGCACAGGATTCTCGACGCAAAGTGTTGACCAAAGCATTGACCCAATTGACATGTCCATCTACCAAGAAGCCGATTTGAGTTTTGATGGATTTGTTGAGTTCTCATTACCTAAGGGAATCATTCTCGATGGATTTTCAACAAGTAGTGGAAAAGCAACTTCAGAGATGGTAGATGGAAGGCAAAAAATCACTTATGACACAAGGGCATTACAAAGCGGAGACAGCATCCAATTTGCGCTTGTAATCACATGGGGATACATCGTTAGCCAAATTTGGATCTATCCAGCCATACTCTTATCTTTTGTCGCTTGGAGAGTTTACAAACGAAAACAAAAGAAGGCGAANAAGGCTGCTGCGAAAGTGAAAGCCCTCGAATATCGTGCTAAAAAAGGNGGGCTATCCGATGCTGAATTCACAGCNCTTGGTAGAGGGANCGATTCCATGNGCGGAGGCATGGGTGGACCGCCTCCNCCCCAAGGAGATGCATGGGCAGATATGGGTGGAAGCGGATACTCTGGCGGTGCTGTGGATAAAGAGTTGCTCGATCTCTATGATGATTGATCAATGCAAAGCATCGTAGATTCGTTGTGCGAGGGCTTTTCCAATACCATTTGTTTGTTTCAAATCTTGAACACTTGCGTTTTTGATCCCTTGTCTCCCACCGAAATGGCGGATGAGCATTTGCAACTTTTTCGCACCTAATCCTTCCACAGACGACAATGGATCGGTCAATTTTTTTCTTCCTCTCCGTTTTCTGTGGAAATTATTCACAAANCGATGCGCTTCATCTCGTGCATGCACAAGAACTCGCCCTTTTTTGTCGAGAATGATATCCTCTTTGTCGATTCGATGTACTGTTTCCTCCTTTTTTGCTAAACTTGCCAATTGTAATCGGTCGTCTATCCCGTGTTCGAGAAGTAAATTGTGGATGATAGAAAGGTGCGTTTGNCCTCCATCGATGAGAAGAAGATCAGGCCATTCATTCTGTTTTTTCAACCATCGCTCGACCACTTCGCGCATCATTTTGAGATCATCCATGGCATTGGTCTTGACAATGTATGTGCGGTATTCTTTTTTGGCCGGTCGGCCATGCCTTAGTGTTATACTTGCACCCACACGTTCGTCACCAAGAAATTGGGCCATGTCAAAACAAACAATGTGATTGAGTGAATCGATATCCAGTACTTTTGCACCTTCATCGGCAGCTAATTGCTCGAGGTTACCTTTTCTTTTCCTGTTCTGATTTTGCAATTGAATAGCAGCATTTTGTTCCGCCATTTTTCTTAACGGGGCCAAATCCCCCCGTAATGGTGTTCTGACTTCGACACGGCTCCCTCTTCTGTCCGAAAGCCATTCAACGATTATCTCTGGAACAGGCGTTGGCGTAAGGATAAGTTTAGGTGGGATTCTTGTTGCATAATGTTGAGAAATGAAACTATTTACGGTTTCTCCAATGTCNCCACGATGAATCATTGGCCATGTTTCCTGCCCTTTGATGATGCCTTGATTTGCATGAATGACCACAACAGCACCTCGCTCTCTTTCCACCGCCATCCCGATTGCATCACAATCTCGGTAAACAGTTGATGAGATGACTTGTTGACCGACAACGGTTCTTATCGCCTTTACCTGATCTCTGTATTTTGCAGCCTCTTCAAATTTCATGTTTTTTGCAGCCTCATCCATTTTTTGCGCAATNGATTCAATGAGTTCACCGGCTTTTCCATCCAAAGTAGCTCGAGCGTGGCGTACGGTGGTATCATAATCACTGTCATCGATACAAGGACCACTACACAATCCAATGTGCATTGAGAGACACCCTTGGGGCAACAATTCCTTACAATCCCTCAATCCAAAATGTCTCCTCATCAGTTGGACAACCGTTTTTGCAGCACCTGCATTAGGGAACGGCCCCCAGACCCATGATGATTTTGGGGGCCGACGAGTGTAGAGCAACCGAGGAGCNTTTTCTTTTGTTATTGCAATGTAAGGGAAGGATTTGTCGTCTTTGAGCATTGAATTGTACCTTGGTCGATGCTCACGAATCAATTGACGTTCGAGTATCAGGGCTTCCTGAGGGTTATTGGTAACAATGCACTCGACATCAGTGGCATTCTCTACCAGATCTGGAATCATTGCTCTATCTGGGTTTTTTGCAAAGTAGGAACGAATTCTTTGTTTGAGATTCGTTGCTTTTCCAACATACAATACACGTTCATCGGCGTTCTTAAACAGGTAAACACCTGATTTTGCAGGGAGATTTACCTCTCCAAGATTAACGGCCACANGGTAGCGAATGGTTGCATAAACATGAACCATCGCATACGCAAGATACCCAAACACCTACATCCTTTATGCTGTAGTGTTTTTGACATGAGTGCCAAGTTGGTCCAGAGAGTTTTGGATTGGCTTGGGAGGTATCCTCCTGCATTAGAAAAAGCATGGGATGTACCTCGTTCAATTTGTTTACCGGGTATCGCAGAAGGTCTTGGGGTATCGAGGTCAGCCTTGCATGCCCCTCTGTCAAAATTATTGAATGATGGTTTGGTCTTGGAAAGGCGCGCTCATGTACTCAATGCAGGTACAAGAAGAAGAAAGGTGTATCATCTAACAATTGAAGGTAGAAAGAATTCTGAATTTAGAGAGAATCTCACGCCTAAAGGTTCTGGAATACTCTATGGGGATCCTCCTGAATCAGTAGAACTCAAAGGTAGAAGTAAACTCCTATCTGAAGTTCTCAAAATCGAACAACCTGTGATGCTTTATGGTCTTCCCGGCATAGGTAAGTCCTCCTTACTTAGAGCAATCATTGATCATCACCTGGATGCTGGTTCTAACGTTCGATTTGCGAGAATGACGAAATTCTCTGATGCAGCCTCAATTATCTCCGCTTGGGGGTTTGAGTATACCTCTATTCAAGCGATCATGCATGAGGTAGGGGATGATATATTGGTGCTTGATGAATTGCATGAAGTAAGTCCACGTCATGTAAAAAGCATTCATNATTTGTGCAAAAATTTCACTCGCATTTTCATAGCNAGCCGTGCGCCTCCTCCTTTTACAGATGGATTCAATCTGGTTGAACTTCCTCCACTTGAATTATCAGCAGCGGTGCAATTGCTTTCAGATGATTCGCTTGACAAGAGAGAGCATGTGTCTCGAAGGTTGGGATGTCATCCCTTGGCTTTACAGATGTATGACCAAGAAATGACTTTACCTGAGCAAGGTGAAGATATTCAGGCGTGGGTAGAGAAAGAAGTGTTTGATAAATTATCTCTTGAGTCTCTCAAGCTTTTGGATGAATTAGCAGCCATTCCGTTACCAGTCCCATCTCAAAATTTACGACAAGAATCACAAGTAGATGACCTNGATATGCATGCATTATTACGCTGGGATGGTAAAAACATCGAACTCCAACACCTCGTTAGAAACGTTAGATTTCCACACATTACGGATGATGAGTTNGCGATGCTGCTNCAACACTGGCAGACACAGGGAGGCTCTATTGCNAGACTGGTAGAATTACATCTACGAATTATTTGCGATGCGCAACCTGAAACCTATATACTAAAACATGCAGATGAACTTATGTTACTTCATGATGCAGGACTTGCGGTATTGGTCGATGATGCCATCGCCATACGTCCTACTCCTGCTCTTTACAAGTTGGCAACCATTATTGCAATCGAAAGAGGAGAGCCCGAAATTGCAAATGAATTTTTGAATAATGTTGATGCACCAGACCTTGAACTTAAGGTTCAGTTGCTTCAAAATCCTCAAGAAGCATTAGATCGCTTAGAGGAACAATTCCCTTCCGATACTCAATCAAAAATTATGCTTTGTTCACGATATTTGGATGACCGTTTACCAGGTGAAAAAATTCAACCAAATGTGAAATCATTGATTAATTCGATTTCTTTTGATGATGTTGAACCACATCTGCGTGCACATCTTCTTGTGGCTGTTTCTGTACTCAAACATACACTCGCTATCCATGAGGAGGATTTTGAGCAGTCATCTAACATCCGTGAGGAATTAGTACGGGTATCGGCTAAAGATGATCCAATGATACAAAGGCTCTCGCTGAGAGCTGAAATCGCTCAGATTCCTGCAAATATTGATGCAATGGCTGCAATGATTGACAAAATAAAATCCCAATCAGGTATACATCATAAAATGCTTCAATTGGCCTTGGTCGAGAAAGCAAATTCTTTTGACCAAGAATTTGCGAAAGAAATATTGGATCAAATCAAATTTCCCAACGAGAATTCCATTAATAATCGCACCACTGCTCGACGCGTAACCGCACTCATTTGGACATGGAGATCCAAATTATATCAATCGGAAAAAATTCCAGCAATGGCAGAGGCCATACACATGTGGAATCGTGCGTTTTGTCCACGAGCAGCTAGCAATTTAACAGAAAGATTACACCAAATGTTGTAGACAAATACTCGGTTTTTTTTGACCGAACATCAGAGGCAAAGAAGTAAATGGTTTGTGCTTTTACTTGGGCCATGCATGAGCGGAACGAAGTCTTGAGAGCTTTTCTGCTTTCGTTCATGCTTTTGGGTGTTTTATTCCCTACCTCTGTCATGGCTACACATGGTAGAGCAACGGAAACCTGGTCTGGCGTTGTAACCCTCAGCGAGGACCATACTGTCAGTTTTCAGAATGAATTGATTATCCAAGGGTGTACTGATATCCAAATGAGTTCGGGCGTCAGGATATACGTAGAAGGGAAACTGACAATCCAAGGAACGAATGCATGTCCTGTAACTTTGAACAGCAATGGAATTGGAAGCGATCACGAAGGTATTCAATTCAATGCATCTTCAAGACAATCCCAAAGTACAATCAGTTTTCTTGAAATTTCAAATTCGGTTTATGGAATTACGATTTATGACAGCGACCCCCAAATAAGCAATCTCACAATTATTAACCCAGATAATGTTGGGATAGATTTGTTTGATGGTGCTGATCCAACCCTGAGCGATTTGGAAATTTTTGGAGCCGGTCAAGATGTTGTTACAAATAATTATTGGAGATACGGCATTGGTCTCTCGATTGGAGATGAAAGCCATCCCCTCGTTGAAAGAGCCTCGTTTTCACAAATGAAACTCAGAGCAATCAATGTTTGGGGAAATTCAGGAGGTACGATTTCAGATGTTAGTATCGACAACATTACTGGCTCGATTTTAGCGGTCGTTGCCGGCGTTTGGGTTGAAGATAGTTTCACAACCTTTTCAAATTTAACAATCCAAATGGCTGACCAAGGAATTATCGTGCAACATCTTGATGATCAGTTTAGAACAACCCCTTACTTTAACGATATAAAAATCATGAATGCCACATACAGAGGTTTACTCGTTGAGAAAAGCAATCATCAAAATTACACAAATTATCTTTCAGCACAAATTGATAATCTCGAAATTTGGGGTACAGGCTCCTCAGATTCAATGGTTCCCGGCGCCGGGCTATCTACCATTGAAGTGAATGCATCTGGGGCGCGTATTTCCAATGCCCACCTTGAATCAAATGATGCTGTAGGCCTCCAATTATACCTCATAGATTCATACTCTCATTTTGACAATTTTACGATTATCGATACCGGGAAATCAGGAGCTGGTGCCCATTCAGCAGGTGTCGCTATCTCAGCTAGTTTTTTTGGGGCACCCTTCAACGATTTTGAGATTTCAGGCTCACCTGGTCCCGGGATTCATACTGCTGCTGGAGGGGGTATGTTGGGGAAAAACTGGTACATTCACAATAACAGCGAGGATGGAATATTCATTGAACGTTCAACCATTGTGGTTGATAATTTTACGACCGCACACAATGTGAAATCTGGAGCTCATGTTTTTGATGCCAGATTCATCACATTTGACAATCTTACATCTCATAACAACGGTGAAGCAGGCCTTTATTATCTGAACTCAAACGATATTGAGTCATCTTCTGGGGATGTAGCATGTTGGAATTGTACTGTTGTTGACAATAACCAAGGTGTCATCATTGAAGATTCAGTAGATATTTGGTTTGAAAACCTGAAATCTCATAATCCTCAAATTGGGGCAGCAGTTTCCATTGATAATTCAGGCTTCACCGGAATTCGTGGTGGAAGATTTCAATTCATAGACACAGAAGTTTGGTCGAATAATACAGCACCAGCATTTCAAATAAATGCCGCAGAGGGCGTTATCGATGGTATGTTTATGAATGGGACACATCAGGGTTTTGTGTGGGACGGCGACCATAATTTGGAATTATCATCTGAACTACACAATGTACGATTTGCAGGGTCAGAGTGTGGATTGATCAGTAACCATTCATCACTGTATGGTTCAAATAATCTCATTTCTGGGGCTTGTGGCCCTGAAATAACATTCGANAATGTGCAAGGTAACTTCAGTGGNTTATATGACCAGGCAGGCGGCACAATCATTGAAATAGATGAATTAACTCANNTNCATCTTTACAATCCTTCAAATTTAGCTCTCAANTCAGCCGTTATNGAGACAGGTGGAAAAATTGACATCGCATANGANATTGACGTCCACGTAAAAAATGGTTTGCTNAATGGTATACCTAATGCCGTGTTGAATTTGTCTTTNTCTCCAGAAGTATCGGATGCAGCAATCCTGTATTCAGATTGGAACGGTTTAGCAACTTTCCCAGATTACGTAGCCCAAACTTGGACTTCAAGTGGAGCAGGTTCATTTACTGAAGTCACTCTGAATTGCAGTTATGACGGAGAGAGTGAAACCATNGTCAGAACATTCAACTCTAATTTAGCAATCGATTGTGTACTTCCNATAGAAAANCAACCACCATTTATNATTTGGGAATCNCCATCTGATGAATTGGTTTATCCAAGCCGTTCGGAAGTCCTCTTTGATGCCTCCTCCTCATGGGACTTGGATGATGATGCTCTTACTTTTTCATGGACAAGTTCTGTTGATGCCGATCTAATTTCAAAGTGCGTGCCATCCCCAGACAGTCAATTCAATGGCTCAATATTTACCGCCAACCTTGCAGANAATGCNTGTCTCTCTGATGGTTTGCACGTGATCACGTTGGAGATTTGTGATGACAATTCACATTGTGTTCAAGAATCTCGAACGATTGAATTGTCAAATCAACCTCCAGTTGTTCTCGTAAANACGGTTCCTGAGTTGAATAGTGAGGGTAAAATTTCTTCACCAGCTTCAGAGGATGTCTATTTTGACCTTAGTGGGATTTTTGATGCAGAGGGCGACAATTTAACTTGTACATGGGACTATTCTGAAGGGATTGAAAAGTCTATGGTCATTGGTGATGATTCACCTTTTTCCTGTTCAAGCAAAACTTTGAATTTTGGGCAACTAGGAATTCCATCTTTCAATATCATNCTGGAAGTATGTGATGTAATCAATCCTTGCGTATCATGGCAAACGACCATTGACTTGGTAAATCAAATGCCGACCAGTGAATTTGAAGTCGTACGCTCTGGAAACAAATCCAAGGATATTGTCTCCTTACAAAGTTTAAGCGTTGACCCAGAGGGAGATACGATTCAATTCACCTGGTATTCTGATAAAGATGGGATACTTGGTAATGAATCTAATTGGCANGGATTACTTACTCGTGGATTGCATGAAATCACACTTCATACCACTGATGATGATTTGTCACACTTAGGTAAAACAACAGAATCAAGTAAACTCGTGTATGTAGAGAGTTCGGTACCAATCGCTTTGATGTCCTCGCCGAANTTGGAAACCACTTACGACACCTCTACCTTCATTCAATTTAGTTCTGCAGGCTCTGGGGATTGGGACCAATCATGCACCCTGTTTNCTCAAGAGTCATTCGCTTGGGTTTGCAATCCTGATCTTTCATTAGAAAAGAGTGAGACGCTTTCAATTTCTTGGCAGAGCCAAATAGATGGAAACCTAATGGCAGAGGATGGAGAGCAACACCTGTTTTATCACCGTCTCAGTCAAGGAAGTCATGACATTACAATGACTGTAAGCGACGGTGTAAATGAGGCGCAAATTGTTGAACAAACAATCGAAGTTGGCTCATCAGCTCCTGTATTGGATCTTGCTACCGATTTAGGTAAGACCTATTCCTCTGCAGAGAGTATACCCATTGATGCTCGGTTGAGTAAAGATTTCGATGGGGATACGTTCACGATTAGTCTGGAAAATATAGACACTGGAATTACNTTATTCCAAAATGCTGACCCCGGTGCANTACAGTATATTCAACTCCCTGCTGGAATNAACGAATTAGAATTTGTTCTGACAGATGATACTGGATTATCAAGGACTGAGAGAGTATTCATCGAGGTTGATCGAAGTAATCCAGTTGTTTCAATAGATAGCCCCCAGAATGGGGATTATTTCCCTGCGGGAGAGTTAATTTTCCTCAACGCAACCTCTTCATTTGATGCCGATGGAGATATCAGAAAAAGGGAATGGCGAATCTGGGAGAGCCCATTCCGATATGACATACTTACCACCGCTTATTCAGAATCGGTGGAACTTTCTTCAGGACAAACCATTCATCTTTCATTTTACATTGAAGATATGCAAGGAGGTTTTGACCAAAAACACATCAATATCACTACTGGTTCTTCCCAGGCCGTCTTTTCGAATCTCTCAGTGGTACATGATGACATCTTACCTGGAGAGGAAATTCGCATCTTTGTCAATGTGGTACTCACTGATTCNGATGGTACTGCGCAAACAGTCTCAGCAATTTTGACTCAAAATGGAAAAGAAAACGTATTTGAACTAGAAAAAGAAAATGATTTTGGCTTATGGAAAGGCGATATTGTCTATATTCANGAGGGTTCTTCCTNGCCCTTTTTGAAGATACAAGCTCTCGAGGCCGATGGGAATGTTGAAGCGGTGAAAACATATGAATTTGCAAAGCCAATTTCGGATGAAGTATCATTTTCTGTCGTATACATTGGGCTAGGTTTTACTGGTTTGCTAGCGATTATTTTCCTTGTGTTTGCAGTAATCTTGAGAAAAAGAAGAATATTGGCTGAGATGGAAGTAATCGATGATTGGGGCGTCTTCGCAAGTGATGAATCAGACGACCTTTTTGAAAAATAAATGACTTATTTTTCTTGCTCAGGAAGATTTCCTTTCATCGAGTCTGGGTTTGATTCTAATGCTCCCCATGCCGTTCTTGTTCTATGAAGTCCAACTCTCTTGAAAAAGAGGAATCTTAGATTTTTCCAGCCATCACCCCAAGTGTGTATCTCTGCATCTCCAACCCTTGGCCTGTAAGGAACAGAAATTTCAATGGCTTTTTTCTTGCCAAGATGCTTTCTGGCAAGGATTTTAATTTCTTCAGAAAGGGGCATGCCGTCATTGGTAGGCCTCATCTTTTTGTTTTCAAAAATAGATTTCTTGAATACCCACATTCCCGATTGTGAATCTTTTACTCCGTAGAAAAATAGCATCCTTGCGGTAAAGGATAACATCCAATTTCCGAAGTTGTGCAAACCAGACATNGAACCTTCTTCTGCTAATTTTAGCCGGTCACATGTAATGAATTGTAGATCTTCATCAACGAGTTTTTTGACGAGGGCAGGNATTTCTTCAGCAGGATATGTGCAATCAGCATCCATGGTAACGATGATGTNACCTTTTGCAACATCAAATCCAGTTCTATATGCTCGCCCATACCCCTTTCTGGGCTCGAGATGTACTCGAATTCCTTTTTCAAGAGCGATTTCTCTTGTCCTGTCGCTGCTGTTTCCGTCGACAATCATAATTTCTAACGATTCACACCAATCTCTTGGAATCGCATCAATCGTTGGCCCAAGGGCCTCTTCTTCGTTCCTTGTAGGCAGGATGACGGTCACGCTTACTGGAAGCACATCTGCCATACACACTCCACAGGCACTTCTTTCTTCAATCTATCATCCATCGGCTCTATCAATTAAGAGTTCCTCGGAGGTATGTCTGCCATGCACATTGCCATGTTATCTGCAGAATATCCACCTCGCTGGGGTGGCATGGGTTCGGTTGTTTTTCATCTAGCAGGTCATCTTGCAAAACTAGGTCATGAAATTACGATTATTACTCGAAATGGTTCTACAAGACCACCTTCTCAAGAAGGTGTAACTGTAGTTGAAGTATCATGGCTCCCATTACCAATGGCTTTTACGAGGAGTTATGGGAGAAGTGCATTGAAAGCATTAAAGAAATTACATCACAGAAATTCCGTTGACGTAGTCCATGTTCATTTACCATTAATCTCATGGACCAGAAAGCAATTCCAAAAAGTTCGCCAATCAATAGCGCCCGTTGTAAGCAGTTTACATGGTTCATGGCTGGGAGAGAAAGATGGCATGAAATTAGCGGCAAATCACAAAGAGTCTGCAACCTGGCGAAACCCGAATGATCTAGCGATTTTACTTACCGGCTCTTGGTATGCCAGATACGAAAGAGCNGGAGTTTTAGCCTCAAATATCTGTGTGGCAAACTCCCAAGCAACATACCAGGATTTTATGGATCGATATCGACCTGAAAATGATTGGGATTGCCGAGTTGTGCATTGGGGTGTAGATCATTTGATGTTCTATCCTCACAATGGTGATGATGAGGATTCTCAATTGGCTCATGAATCGGTTCGAGAGCATTACGAATGTGATGATGAGGTTNCCATGCATGGAAAACCAAGCCAAAATAAACCGCTCATACTCGCTGTAGGTCGTTTAGTAGCCCGAAAGGGATACCTCACGCTTTTGAAAGCCATGCCGAGGATTATTGAGAAGATTCCCAATGCAAAACTGGTAATGGTTGGACGAGGCCACATGAAAAAGAAGTTGTTATCTCAAGCAAAAAAACTCGGAGTTTCATCTTCAGTGAGTATTGAATCGNGTCTTGATTTTAATTCACTTGCACAACTGTTCCGTTCTGCTGACCTTGTTGTATATCCCTCATATTACGAAGGTCAAGGGTTGATTCCACTCGAGGCCATGAGTAGTGGAACGCCAGTGGTAACCGTTGATCATGGTCCCCTCCCCGAGATGGTTGATGACGATGTCGGTTCGCTCTTTGAATTAGGAAACAGTCAGCATTTAGCAGATGAGGTTGTCCGACTTGTGAACAATCCAAAAACGTTGGAGACCATGGCTCAGAATGGGAGAGAACGCGTACTCGATCGGTTCACTTATGAGCACAATGCGGCTGAATTTGAATTAATTTACAAAGACGCAATGTCTTGATTATTCATTTTCTGCAGCATGCATTTTTGATTTTTGTGCATCTCTCTCAAGGAAAGTCGCATAGAGTGCAGGTAAGAGCATCAAACTTGAAAGGAGAGCCAGTACAATGGCAACAACGAAAACTTGCCCGAATAACCGTAATGGCACAAGCGCTGAGAAATTAAGTACTGCAAAGCCGCCTGCTGTCGTCAAAGCAGCGCCAATCATAGCCCTACCAGTTGTGGCTACAGATTTTGAAACCCATTTTTCTCTCCCATCATGAGGGGAGTGTATGGCTTCTTCTTCCATTCTTGTTGTGATATGCACAGCATAATCCACGCCTAACCCTAATGTCAAGGCCCCTATCGTAACAGTCTGAGAGTTGAGTTGATATCCTGTTAAGCCCATGATGCCATATACCCAAATTACAACTACCATGAGTGGGATCCAAGTAACGATACCTCTCAAAGCACCTTGCTGGAGATCTTTTTGTCTCACAGTGTTAATGCCTACGAGCATGATGAGAATGACACCAGCAACAGTAGCCGTAGAAAGAATAGCCGATTCCGCTACGTCTGCTGTAACTTGTGCAAGAATGAGCGATCGTCCAGAGAGTTTGACTTCAAAATCACCTTCATGAGCCTCAGAAATCTTGTCAAGTTCAGCGCTCAGCGCTGCTTCAAAATCAGCGGTTGCTTGCCAGTCAAGTGTGCTTGCTTGAAAAGAAATAACTGTCTGGGATGCTTCACCGTTGAGTGTTCCTGATGAGAGATTTCTGCCTTCTTCAGACAAGAGATATGATTTCAGATTCTCCCAATGTGTATCATTTTCTAATGTTTGCATNGTAANATTGAGTGCCGTATTCCTAGTACGTGAGTTTTCTAGTGTATCCCATATGCCTGAAGGCAGGCCGCTTACACCCTCAGTTTGAGTGAGTAGTCCAATGACATCATCATATATCGTCCGTCCTTCTTGAGAAATAACCTCACCATCAATAACGACATACAAAGGTGATGGGCTGCTTTGAAAAGTATCTGAAATGAGCAGGAAATCTGAGACAACAGGCACGCTTTCGTCAAAGTTATCTCTGGTATCAAATCCTACCTCTAATTGTTGAAATCCAATGAGCATGGGCCCTGAAAGCAACAAGGCCACAAAGGCGACTTTCACGGGTTTATTGGTCAATTCTCCAATCCATTTTGAGAATCTACTCTCGTGAATGGTTCCAGATTTTCCAAGAGGGAGTTTCTTCATTGGAAATGCCATCATGAGTGCAGGTAACGCAGTTATAGACAGCAAATATATGAAAAATAAACCGATTGCAATTACTGTACCGAAAGAAACCAAAAATTGTTGGGTCGAAAATCGGAAGGAAAGAAAGCCAATAATGTCGGTAATTATCGCAATGCCAAGGGCAGCAGAGGTTAATATCGTACCCTTTCTGATTGCTTCTCTTTTTGCTTCTTGAGAAAAATCACGTAGATTTAGCCGTTGTTGGGGATGGTTTTTCTCTTGTTCTTGCATGTCTTCTCTTATCCTTGCGACAACGTGTAAACCGTAATCGACACCGATTGCAAGAAGCAATATCGGTATCGAATTCATGGCGGGATTAAAGACCATATTTACTCCAATGAGCGTAAGGAAACCAGCAACTCCATAGGTTGCGAGTATAGCAAAAACGGTTAGGATGAGGACAAATCCCGTATCACGCTTACTGCGAAATTTCGTCCAGAGTATGAATCCCAAAAGCATCAAACATAGTGAGTTTAAGATTGCCAATTCCTTACCTACGTTGGCATTTTGCCCTGTTGAAAGTTGCGCAAAAGAAAACGAGGTAATTTCTGTGTCTCCAGTTACATTTCTAATTTCATTTCCAAGACTATCAGACCATTCTGATACACGAATTTGGACATCATCCGTGCTGGATAAATTGTGTGATTCAATATCGGTTGCAATAACAATTGTCGTAAGGATTGGACCATTTGAGTTCCAGGGTTCTGAGCTGTCACCAGCCGGTATATTGCTGAGCATCGATGAGCGAAAATCCGTANATTGCATTTGCTGGAGCATCCACATTTTCCCCATGGCTTGATCCACGTGGGCAGCAACAAAACCTGCATTCATCCCCTGAAGTAGCAGCGTTAAATCACCAGTAAGTTGTGTGATGTTTGAAGAGATGTTGAGGCCATCATCTAAACGAGGTAACCATTCAGTTGGATTGCCAGTATCCCAATTCTTGAGTGTAGTACCATTGATGGTGATTAAGGAGGGTATGTCGTTGATGGCATGGCTCAAATTATTGAGTGAGTCATTGATGGTTTCGTTATCTGCAACACTTGTCTCATCTATTGCTTGGGAGAGGTTAACCATCCATTTTTCAGCATTCACGGGGTCTTGATACATTGACCACTGCATAGCAGAACTAGCCAAACCGTTGTGCGATTGAACTCCGAAAAGGGGATATTGATACTCCTTCAAATTTTCATTATCGATAAGTGTGGCTTCAATAGTCGCTAATTTTTCCCAAGTATCTGATTTTTTTAGGTCTCCTTCTTCGATTCGATCGATAATTCTGATAAAGTCTACTTCTGCTTGATATTCATCCTCAACATCATTGAGAAGCCTCACCGTTTCATTATCCGGGAAAAAAGCATCTTCGGAATTATCAAAATTGATAAACATCGCATTTGGCATCAGTAAGAATACAAGTAATAAGCAGATGAGTAGGGCAGATTTAGGTTTTTTTACGCTGTAATCAGTAAAAACATTGAAGGGGTTTTGCAACTTTTCATCTCCATTTTCCCAGAGCATCTTGAAGGCAGTGTTCGATATTTTCATGTTCAAACGTATAGCCTGATTCGAGCAAGCGCTTTGGCCTTACTCCTTGTCCGTCGAGGACGAGGTTTTTACCCATTTCTCCAAACATAATTTTGATTACGAATCCTGGTAATGGTGCAAATGCGGGTCTTCTGAGTGTTTTTCCTAGCGCTTTGGCGAAAGTTTTCTGATTTACGGGATTCGGTGCAACCAGGTTAAAAACACCTTGAAGTTCTTTGTTCATCAACAAATGATGGATTGCAAAAATTTGGTCATCGAGAGAGATCCATGATTGCATTTGTTTACCTCCTCCTACAGGCCCCATCGCTCCCATTTTTGCGGGAAAAAGTAATTTTTCCAATGCTCCTCCTTTTGGAGTGGTTACGATGCCAGTCCTAATGATGACTTTTCGGATATCGGTTTTGTCGAGGGTTTCAGTTGCTTGCTCCCATGCTTTGCATGTCTCTGAGAGATAGCCGTTGCCGGATTCGCTGCTTTCATCTAGTGATTCATCTCCTCGATTTCCATAGAATCCAATAGCAGAACCACTGATAAACACGGAGGGGGGATTCTTTAGCGAAGTTGTCAACTCGGCGAGATTTCGTGTAGGAATAACTCTGGAATCTCGTATGAGTTTTTTCCTTTTCTTATTCCAACGCTTATCACCGATACCTGCCCCAGCAAGGTGTATGATGGCATCGAAATTTTCCAAACTCCCTTCGATAATTTTTCCTTCTATGTCATCCCAGAGAACCACATTTTCTTTATTTGCATCAGGGGCTAATTTTGTGGATTTGCGAATTAATCGATGAACTTCATGTCCACCTGTGAGAAGAAAAGCAACTAATTGCTCACCGATAAGGCCCGTTGAACCACTAACTAAGATACGCTGTTTTGGAGAGTTGGCATAGGTTTGGTGCCTGTTTAAGTCAGCCTTAACTCGCCTTGTGCGATGTCTGAACATTTGTTTCATCCGGGGAGTGACGAGTATGCCAGAGAAAAATTTTGTGAAAAAATGAAATGGAAGTTTCCANTCGACACGATCTTCTAATTTTGAACTACTATGTTCTCCTTCTTCAATGAATTCGTGTTTGTGNACCCATTTTTTGAACGGCCCTTTTGTCATTTTATCTTGGAACCTTTCTCCTGGCACGACGTCAAAATGTTCTGCTTTCCAGGTTTGTGGCACAACACCGATTTTCATCTTGAATGTATTGACATCTCCGTTTTTTATGCCGTCAATCCGGTTCTGTGGTTTCAGTTTTTCCCACTCTGGCATAATGCGTCTAAATGCTCCATCGCTATCATACCAATTCCATACAACTTCTCTTGGGTGGCTATAATCTGCATCATGTGCGTAAATTGGCAATTAAATCCCTCATGAATATTTTTCGATATAAGGTTGGGTTCGATATTTTCTTTTGGTAGAATCACTGGTCATGTAACGCACCTTTCCAAAAATTTCTCTTTCCGGTCCCCAAGCTCGATCATGGCGTCCCAAAACCCAAAACACGCCCGTGTATGAATTTGGGTCTCTTCCGTCAAGAGCCCATTTGTCGTTGAGGTGAATCATCCACCTCGCTGCAGTTTGTGGGTCAGGGGCCCATTGCAAAATTTTCTTTCCCCAGAGCATTCTCATATAATTTTGAATTATTCCTTCTCGAAGTAGTTGGTTTTGAGCAGCATTCCACAGTTCATCATCGGTTCTTGCATGCTCGATGTCTGCAAATGTGTAACCGGGAACTCTTGGGTCATCAACGTGTGACATAAGTGAGTTCTGCGCCCATTCAGGAATGGACTCCCATTGGTCATGTTCTGGAACATTGTGTGCGAAAATAAAACCTAGTTCTCTCCATGTTATGATTTGGTCGAGAAATCCTTCTGCAGATTCACTCAGGCCCCACCAACCTTCTCTTCTTCCGTTGTGTGGCAATTGTATCATTGTTGGATCCCAGTTTTCTTTATCGAGAACTCGTAACACGACTTCAAAAGATGAAATGTGGCCAAAATGGAGCCATGGAGATAATCCACTGGTACCATCCATATTCGGTTTATTTCGGTCTTCGGAGTAATTTGGTAAGTGAACTTGGATAAATTCATGCAGAATCTTTTCGGCTGTGCGACTTCCTCCACGTTTTGATAAGACGGGTTCAACCGAATGGTCGATAGCGAGAACCTTGAGGGCGTCTCTCCCGACTGGACCTGATTCTGCAACTCGCCAAATGAATTCAAAGGGTGTTTGGGGGGTGTTTGANGAGTTGAAAATATCATGAATGGTTTTTGAATCCACAATCGGAAGTTTTGTTGCTTCTTGAAGAGGNTATTCAGCAGGCAAGTTCAACAATTGTTCAACGATTTCTTTTTGCATATATCTTCTAAATGCATATGCTGTTTTGAAAGGACGTTCCGATAATCGAATCGGAATGATGCCATTTGAGTCGACAACACGAACTTGACACTTTGCCAATTCAATGCTTTTTTGAGTGATAATTTTGGGTAAGTATGTAGGATAGTCATCGATGAACAAAAGGTGCGCCCTTTCTAAAAAAGACGCAAGTAATCCTTTTCCCTCTCCTCTTTGAGTTTCCACATATGGTATGTATGTCACGTTTGATGNTTCAAATGCCTCTCTGTTATCCAACATGCCTTGAAGGACAAATGTATGTGATCGGTCATTGGCCCATCTGTGTTCTAGCGAAAGGGCTTCTACTACAATCACGGGCTTTTCAGATTCGTTTCCTTCTCGAATGGCTTCTTGGAGTGCAAAATTTCTCTTGGAACGCCTAGCAGAGGTCATCCAATACAGGATGAATTCTCCCTCATGTTTGGAGTTTTCATGATAGTTGGTTATTCGTTGACTTATTGTCATGAACCTATTCCTCCTATCGGTGCGTCCAGTATGGTCAACATGTAGGGGTGACCTTCTGTTGAGGATAAGTCAAATGTAGTCTTTTGTTTGGGGGTCTGCAACGCAGTTTGAGCGAGAGATTTCATGGTAGTTGAGAGCCAGTTTATTTCATCGATTTGTGTGGAGNTTATCCATTTTATATCTGAAATCTCTTTCTCGCAGCGTGCTGTTTTGTAATCCGTGGCTTCAACAAGGTAACAGATGAAAACAGCAATTTTTTCAGNTTTTACTCTNGTGCGGATGCCGAGAATTCTCAAGATTTCGCCATTTAGTCCAGTTTCTTCTTTGAGTTCCCTGATGGCTGCGTGCTCTGGTAACTCAGCCTCATCCACATATCCTTTAGGAAGGCCCCACTTTCCAGCGTGTATGCCATTTTTTTCTTGCACGATGAGCAATTTGTGGTCGNCAACTACTGCCGCCGCAACACCCAAATCCGTGCTGACCATGGAACATTTTTCTCATCCCAGTATATGAACTACCGTTCTGGACCTAATCTTTCAGATTGAGGTTAGCCAAGAAAATCTGACGTCTGATGTCTTCTCTGTGTAAGGTTTTTCGTTTTTGTGACCTGTTTAGATTCTCTATCAGCATGAATCAGTGATTGGATAACTCTGATAGATTGATGAGAGGAGGTTGTTTCACAGAATTAGAAACCGCTGCAAACTATNCTGAAATTTTTTGGTTTGTTGACCATCNTTNAATCAAAAATTTGAATTTTTGAGGTATTTTGAAAGAATTCTAGGTATTTGAACGATTATTTATAAGCAAACTGGATTGATGCTGTTTCATGCTAGAAATAAAGAGGCCAGCNACGAGCCAAACCGTAGCAGCAGACGCTAAATTACCCACCAAATTCGGTGATTTCCGCATCAGGGCATTTCCTGATCCTACTACCGGGAAAGAACACGCAGCCCTGTATGCAGGAGACTTGCACGGCGATCTTATTCCGTTGGTAAGAGTACATTCAGAGTGTCTAACCGGCGACGCATTTGGAAGTTTACGCTGCGACTGCGGNCCTCAACTTGACAAAGCAATGCAAGCAGTGCAGGAACATGGATCTGGTATCGTATTGTACTTGCGCCAAGAAGGAAGAGGCATAGGGTTAGCTGCAAAAATGAAGGCCTACAGACTTCAAGACCGAGGCTATGATACCCTAGATGCAAATCTTGCATTGGGATTGCCGGCAGATGCAAGGAACTACACCATAGCAGTAGACATGCTCATCTCAATGGGCGTGACCAAAATAAGACTCATGACTAATAATCCAGATAAAATTCAGCAACTAGAGGATGCTGGAATAGAAATCGTAGAAAGGGTTGAGCACCAACCAGGCAAATGTAAGGAAAACGAAGACTATTTGCGAACGAAAGCCATTCGTATGGGGCATCTCCTTCAAGCGTGATTAAAACCATATACGGAAAAAAGCAGGGATTAACTCATGTCATCAATGATCGGTCAAGAATGCCCTGAGTTTTCTCTACTCAATGACAAAGGAGAAACATTCGAAAGCTCGTCCTTGAATGGAACTTGGAGAATACTATTCTTTTATGCAAAAGATGGTTCACCTACATGNAAAAGAGGATGTCTAACTTTCAAAGAGCAACATGACTTATTTGTTTCAGCAGGCTGCACTGTAGTGGGAATTTCTCAGGACTCAGTTGCGGATCACCAAAGATTCAAAGAAGAGCTGGGTGGACTTCCATTCGATTTACTCTCGGACCAAGAGAGAGAAGTGGCTTNNCAATTTGGTGTACCGGTGTATCTGGGAAAGTTTCCAGCAAAATCCTCCTTCCTCGTGAATCCAGAGAATAAAATTCATCATGTATTCGATTGGCTTTTCAGACCACGGAGACACGTTGCAAAGATTCTTTCAGAACTCTCATCTGTAACAGGTGATGTACAATGAGTTGGGACGAACTCCTTGCTGAAACAGGGTTAACAGAGCGTGAAGTAAGATCCGTAATGGCCCTCAGCGAAAAACCGAAACAGAGAGCAAGTGACCTTGCTAAATCTCTGGGTACAACAAGATTAGATGCTTACAACAGTTTGTCAAGGCTGCAAGAAATGGGTATAGTAACCGCTACTGCAGATCGTCCCATGCGTTTTTCCTCGATGAGAGTAGACCAAGCCGTTTCTCATATTATTGAGATGCGAAGTACCCAACTCGATCGCTTAAAATCTGGTTTTGAAGAGGTCTCTAAAAATATCAAAGTTAGTGAAAAAAATAACACGAGTCAACAAAACAGCGATGAACCTCGCTTTGCAGTCCTAAAGGAAAGAGTACACATTTATCGAAAACTTGAGCAAATGGCTGAATCATGTGAGGAGGAGATGGTTCTTCTGCTCGGCAGGTTCGGGATTTTGCACCTTTGTCGATCTCCAGCCCTTGCTGCTGTGAATGCAGCCGCTGCGAAGGGTGTTTCAATTCGAATTGTAGCGAGACTGGAGAAGCGAACATTACGTTTCTTCTCTGACTTACACAATGACATTGAAGTGAGACATTCCGATGACTTAGATTCTCAAGGCTTTTTACAAGATAATACTGATGTTGTGCAGTTCCTCCATGTCGAAACCAACCCAGTAGGACGAGGAAAGGAAGATGCAGCTTTGGTCATACAGTCTGAACCATTTGCGGTTGCTCAGCAGAATCTAATCGACACAATTTGGGAAGAATCTGTGCCTCTATCAATTGCTGAGACAAGATTCACTCAAGATCGAATTCACGACCCGCTAAAACTCACCATTGGAGAAGGCTCATTTCTCGATAGTATTCGAGATGCGCTTGACGTCACCGATCTTCCAGATGAAGACCTACCGTTTAATCCAGATTCCTTTTTTGAAGCAGGCTCAAAAGTAAACGCTGCGAGAGTTGAACTCTCAAAAGGCAGGCTCTCGAACTTGAAGCTTCTTGGCATAAATCTCAACCTTATGCTCAGACAAGTGGGAAATCGAGTTGGCCAGGAATTGGCTTTCTCATTGAGGGGTATCGAAGACAATATCGAATTTCTTAATGAGATGATGGATTGGTGGGAATATGCAGGTTTAGGTTCTCTACAATATGGAATCGAGCCAACATTTCATGTCAAAGTAGGCTTAGTTCATCTTCCGGATGATAATCCTGACGTTCTTCCAATGTGGGAGTTAGATGATGGTATTATCCAAGGCGCTCTTGAAACGAGATATGCCTCCGAACAAGGGGTCAGAATCCGACGGGAAGAAGGCACTGGCGAATCTGATGACTTATGGCGATATCACATGATTTTGCAAGAAGACATTAACGAGTGAGGAATGTTTTCATGAAATTACTCACTTTTTTGCGATTAATGAGAGAAATTCGCAAAAAAGGCAAGACAGATATCGAGAAGATACAGANAATGGGGCTATTAGCAGTAAAACTCTCACAGATTTTTGCCTTGCGTCCTGATCTGCTTTCTCCGGAAAAATGTAAAGAATTACAAGGATTGTATCAAAAAGCAAGTTCGATTCCACCTGAAGATTCAATGAAAATACTCAAGGATAAAGCTCCAGATGGTTTTTTCGAAAACGTCCTAGAGATGGAACCCAACCCCTTTGCAGCAGCGAGTATCGGCCAAGTTCATCGAGCGAAATTGAAAGATGGTACCAGAGTTGTTGTTAAAATAATCAAATCAGATTTTGAGAAGTCGTTTAGAAAAGATGTCAAACGACTCAGAAGATGGTTGAGTATTGGATTATTTCTTCGACCAAAACTAAGGAAGGTAGGAAATCCCCTCGGACTCTTACATCACGTGGAAGATTATACACTCAGAGAACTTGATTTGAGAAATGAAATCCAAGGCGCCAAAGATTTGCAAGCACTCGCTGAAATGCATCATGAAAACTTCCCGATGCCTAAACTCAGGTTCCCAAAAGTTTGGCCGGAATGGTCTAATTCACATGTACTTGTAATGGAGGAAATATTCGAACCAACAGCCGAAGATCTACTTGCAGATGGCCGTTTATCTTGGGAAGATTTACTGCAGTTATTCAGAATCCATGGGGCGTTTATGTTCGGTTTCGGAGTTTTTCACGGAGATTTGCATCCTGGTAACGTGATGGTTGGTGAAAATGGCGATTTTATCTTCATCGATACTGGTGCAATCTGTACGGCACCCGAACACGTTCGAAGTGCACTGTTTAGTTTCTTTTTCCATNTGGCTAAAGGGAACCTGGAACAATCTTTTGAAGCCATGCTTCACATGGCCAAGGAAAAACCCAACCCAGAAGTAAAGAAAGCATACATGCAAGAGATGCATTTACTCTACGATGGTTTTGTGGGAACGACTGTTTCAACAACTTCTCTCACTCAACAAATGATGAAAACGGTGAAGGCAAGTGTACTCGCGGGTTGTGAGTTTGGAGAGGAAACTTTTGCGATTATTCGTGCATTGATGTACATGGATGGGATGGTATTGAGAGGACATCCTGATGTGGATCTCATTAGTTCAATGGGCCCTTATTTGGATGAATTTGCAACAATTTCTCCGCCAATCGTTTGATAGAGATAAACGGCACTTTAAAAAAAAAGACAATGGAACTAAACTCATGGCGCCTAAGGTAATTGTTGTTGGAGCTGGACCTGGTGGGTTGGCAGCATCATTGATGCTAGCAAAAGCAGGCATTGATGTAACTGTAATCGAAAAATCAGCAACCGTAGGTGGTAGGACCAAAGTTATCGAAAGAGATGGGTTCAAATTTGATTTGGGTCCAACATTTTTTCATTACACCGAGGTTATTGAAGGGATTTTCCGAGCGATTGGTTACGATGCCAGAGAAGAATTGAATCTCAATAAGCTCGACCTTAATTATCGTCTTATTTTTGGACAAGGTGGGCAACTTGACTGTACGAGTGATTTGGAATTGATGAAAGAACAAATCAGCGCACTTTCGGGTCCCAAAGACGGCGAAGCGTTCATGAAGTACGTGAAGGAAAATCGCAAAAAATTATCTCTGACTAAATCTTGTCTTCAATCACCCTGGAAGGGGTTCTCNGATCTCATATCAAAAAGAGCCTTCAGGGCAGCTAGAGTGCTTCACCCAACTCGATCCGTGGCCAAAGACTTGACACGTCTCTTCGATGATGACAGGCTCATGCTAGCGATGTCGTTCCAAACAAAATACCTAGGCATGTCTCCATTTAATTGCCCAAGTATGTTCACTATTCTTGCCTTTTTGGAGTACGAATATGGAATATTTCATCCCATGGGTGGTCTTGGTTCGGTTCCTGTCAGGATGTCAGAAATTGCCAAAGATTTAGGTGTAAAATTCCTTCTCGAGGAGCCAGTTGATGAGGTTCTGTTTGAAGGAAAAACAGCGATTGGGGTAAAAACAAGCAAGGGTGAGTATTTCGCAGACAGGATAGTCGTTAACGCCGATTTTGCTAACGCAATGACACAAATGGTGCCNGATTCAAAAAGAAAGAGATGGACCAATAAGAAATTGGAGAACAAACAATATTCATGTTCAACTTTCATGTTGTATCTTGGTGTAGATCGAAAATATGATCTGCCGCACCACCAAATCTATGCGTCCAAAGATTATGTAACCAATCTTGAAGAGATTGAAAACAAGCACCAGGTTTCGTGGGACGACCCATCAGTATATGTTCAAAATGCATGTGTCACCGACCCACAAATGGCTCCCGAAGGATGTTCCACCGTCTATGTTTTGGTACCGGTAACTCACCAACATGAAAATGTCAAATGGAGTGAAATTAAAGATGATTACAGAAATCGAATTCTTGATCAAATCGAGACGAAACTCGGTTATGAGAACATCAAAGACCACATTGTGACAGAGATGGTCATTACTCCAGACGAATGGGGTGACTATTGTTACAGAGGTTCGGTGTTTAACCTAGCCCATGGGCTCGACCAAATGCTTTGGAGAAGGCCTCAAAATAAATTTGAGGATGTTGATAATATGTACTTAGTTGGTGGTGGNACCCATCCTGGTTCAGGCCTCCCCGTCATTTTTGAAAGCGCTAGAATTACCAGCAAACTTTTGTGCGATGATTTAGGAATAATTCCAGATTGGAACGGAGAATCTGTCTGGTTTGAAGATAGTGTTAAGCGAAGCAAAAAAGGAAGAGCAGCCGAAAAAACGCATCGAAATAACATCCCANTTAAAGCAAATTCAACCAATGTTTGATGGAGACACTCAAATGTATGAGTATCTCTTCATTGCCTCAACCTTCTGGGTTGGACCTTTTTGGTTTGGAATGTTATTTTATCCCGATGATGAAAGAACTTCGAAGTGGGTAAACACTCACTGGATTTTTCTTGGACCATTGGCTTGTTGGTTTTTTGTCCTTTTCCTAAATCCAACAAGTATGCTCGATATGTTTGTNGATTTAACGCCATCAGGTATGTTGGCTGGCATGCAAGAATTGCTTTCTTCCCCAGAAGGTACGGTGTTGGCTTGGTCTCATTTAGTCGCTGGTGATATCATGATTACTCGTTGGATTTGGACTCAGTCCATCAAATATGAGATTAACAGAAATAAAATGAGAGCCTCAGTGTTCTTCGGTGTTATGTTGATGCCAGTTGGGTTATTATTGCATGTATTTAATATGAGAAATGTCAAACTATTACATGAGTAATTAACGACATTTGATATACTCGTTTGAGAAGAATACCCTATGCGCACGATGCCAACATACTCAGAAGAAGGCGCATTCTCAGTTTGCGAAGATATTTGTAAGTGCGCTTCATCTACCTTTTTCTCCAGTTTTTCATCGTTACCTCTTTTCCAAAGAAAAGCCGTCCACGCAATCTACGCCTTTTGTAGGCGTGTGGATGATATCGCCGATGGAGACGCCCTTCCTCCCGTCCAGATGACAGAACAACTTCGTCAGCAAACTCTTCAAAGAGATCAGCAGTTAAGAGAAATCCACAAGTCCTCTCCCTCCAGCGATTCTAAAACTCATTTTGAAAGGCTTTCCGCTCTTGTAGATACAAGAGGTAAAATTAACCAGATGATGAANAAAANCTTCCACGAAAAACATGACCCTGTGATGGTAGCAATGAATGCTGTAATTCGAGATTTTTCTCCTAAAATGAAAGACCTTGATGCTATCATTGAAGGAATGGAAGACGATTTGTTTGAGGTGCGTTGCAAGACATGGGATGATTTGAGAGCCTACTGTTACAAAGTAGCCTCTGCTGTTGGCTTGGTTCTCATTGAAGTGTATGGTTACAAAGATCAGTCAGCACGTTTGCATGCAATCGACATGGGTATCCAATTACAAATGATCAACGTTCTCAGGGATGTAGTGGAAGATTATGACGACAATCGGGTTTATGTCCCAATCGATGTACTTAACCACCATGGAATTTCTATTGAGGAGTTGCCAACAAATGTATTGGTTGGTGACTCACGATGGACTGCTTTTGTGAATGAGTATGTGTCCCAAATCAGAAGGCATATGTCTTCTGGTAGGCGCTTGCTACCTCTGCTTAACTCAAGGGCGAGAGTTCAACCTCGATTAATGTGTGAAGCTTATGAAGCCATACTTGCAGAAATAATGCGCCGTTCAGGAGATGTCTTCTCAAGCAGACCAACTATCTCTGTATATGCAAAAATCAAATTGGCTTTCAAAACGTGGGTAAGAAAACAATTCCTTTTTCTCTCTCGATGAGGAGCCCAAAAACGCCTATTCATATACTCACTTTTCGAGTTTAAAGTATGCAGCCGAGAGTAGCCGTTTCGGCTTGTCTGGTGGGTCATCAAGTACGTCATGATGGCCGAATGGTGGACACAGAATTGCTGATTCCAGAGTTGAACTCTTCTGTTGAAATTATNCCTTTTTGCCCTGAGGTTGAAATCGGGTTAGGTACACCTAGGCCTGCTACACGGTTAGTAAATCGAAATGGGAATACACGGTTGGAATGTACCTCAGAATCGAATCGTGATTTGACCCAGGAGATGGTGAAATTCGCTCAACTCAAGTCTGATTTTTTAATTTCAATACAAGTATCAGGAATAATCTTCAAACAAAGTTCCACGTCTTGCGGTATTGACCATGTTGTGGTCCACCAAACCGATGGAGTTGGAAAATCTCAACTTAATGGGCAAGGCATGTTTACCAAAATATTCACCACACTTTATCCCTACATACCAGTAATTGATGAGGGTAAANTGGAAAAATCATCTCAAACAAAGAATTTTCTCTCAAGGGTCAAAATGATGCAAAAATGGTGGGTTATGTATGATAAGGGTTGGACACCAGACCGAGTTCGAATATTTCATGAAGAAAATGGCATGCTTATACATCACTGTAATCCGGACGGATTTAGAAAACTCAAGNTTCTGTTGGATGACTACGTCGAAGACGAATATAATGCCGAAACCCTTGCGTTTAANTATATCACAATGGCTCAAAAAGAGATGTCAATCTTACCTTCCTCAATAATCATGGAAGATATGACTTTCAATTCCATTCCACAAAAAAGAGACTTGATCGCAGAATAAAAACTCTACCTTGGATAGCATATCTTGAGTTGCAACCCGATGGAAGCGAATTGTTTTTTCATCTGATTGCTCAGGTTAATCAGGTGAATTCTTGGATACACCCAATGCTGGTTCGTCCGGTATTTGAGTTAGTAATTCTTAGAAAAAGACATATCTGAGTCCAAAATACGAAATTCGTGGAAGAAAACGAATTGATGGTTATAAAGTTAGAAGAAATGACCAATTTAATTTGGATAATTTTTGTTCCGTCGATTATTNTAATTCTTATATTCTCAATTATTGAATATGGTTTCTTTTCTTGGTATGAGTACATGATACTTGCAGGCATCTCGGTTTTTATTGGGATTCCTATTGTTTGTATTATTCTAACAGTCTTGATTATGATATTGACTAGATTAAGCGTTGTTAAAACAGATGGGGACTGGGGCGCATTAGAATTAATGAAATCATTTTATTCTGAACTTTATGATGACGAAAAGTAAGCCTCTAGTCATCAACGGTAACCTTTGATTGATTTTTGANTTCACTTTTGCTCCAGCTCAGAATCTATAGACCAAAGCATGACGAGTTCTCCATTACCACATTTAACAAAAACCTCATCTGAAATGGCTTCGTTATGAATACCCCTGGTTCCCGGTTCCAGATTTTGATTATCAAACCCATAGGCAAGTCCCGATGATTGTATTTCTTCGACCTTTTCAAAGGCAAAAAGAGATACGATACTTCCTTGATTTAACTTAATCGTTCTTCCCTCTTTTGGAATTCTCACTCCACACCATTTGTCAAAGTGAACAATTGCGTTAGATCCTGATTCAATCAATGCAAAAAAGGTCCCGATCTGATGATCTAAGCGGCCACCATCGACGCCAAAAATATGGCTAACGTCAAACCTCTTCAAGGCTTTTGCCAAATCAGTATCATCTTGTTCAACAAGATGCAAAAATTTGTCATTTGGTATTTGTAAAATACTGTCCATGTCTCCTAAAACGAGGTCGGCTTGAATTCGATCCCCTGCGCCATCCAAAGCAATGAGCATGTCTGCTTTTTCCACTAATGGTTTCCAGATTTCTTCTCTTGGCCATGTCCCATTTGCTGCGACTACCGTGCCGATGCCCATGAAACCGCCAAATGTTGGGGCCTTTCAATGTCTTCATTCACAGATTATCTCGGTCCCCCCTTAGGGGGGACCGCCTAGACAACAGTTTTCAATGAAAAGATGATGAGTTTTCGTATGCGGCAGGGACGTGTAAACGTATTTGCTCTTTCCATTATGCTATTTTTAGCATCGATGACGCCGCTATTTTTTCAAACAAACCAATTAACTGCAAGCCAGTTTGAGAAAAATGTGCAACCTTTGCCCCCCNTTGAGGGAAGCGGNATTAATCTCAATGGTCAAACAATTCAGCACAATGGTGTTGATTGGGATGTCCGTCCGGAAACAATTGGTCAAAATTGGGTATACAAATCATGGAATGCAAACAACACCATTCGAGCCTTTGACATCGTGGTTGAAGCCAATGGCAAGGCTCACATTTGTTACATTGAGGGCTTAGATGTTGTTTATCGAAGTGAAACCATCNATGGTTTAGAACATTCATTACAAATTTCAACATTATCTACGGCAACAGCTAACGATGCTTGTTCCATTGATTTGACCTCATACGGACGTGCAAATGTTGTATTTTACAATAATTCTGACGTCATGTTTTCCAGACAAGTCTTTGAGAGCACATCATATGACGAAGAAACCTGGAACACGAGAATTATTGACCAAAATGTAGCAGGAGGTCCTCTCGAACTTTACATTGATGGGGAGGAAAAACCTCATGTTGTGTTTAGAGATAGTAATCAGTCTCTTCGATTATTGCATTATTCTGGTTCATTCTGGAGCAAAGAAATACTCGTTAATGAGCCGATTTTACCCGATGTGGAAATTGACGGATTTAATCAAGAAATAGAGATTTTGTGCACCGTTCAATCGACGAATAGCATGAAATTATTCACAAGTTCAGGTGATTCTTTTGTCCCAAAAGAAGTTTCAAGTTTCGGAAATTTGACAGGCCAGATTGGTATGAGTGTTGATCAAAATGGTGTGAAGCAAATTGCATATGCATATGAATCTGGAGATCAATCATACATCAATCTCTTGCAAAGTTTGAGAGGAAAGGTGGCTGGAAAAATTGGAAGTTCACCGATTCTTACACTTCCTGCAGGAGTAACGGAAAGAGTTGATTACGAAACGGTATTCGATACCGGAGATTACAATGGGGATGGTTACGAGGACCTTGTAATCGGTAGGGAAGGGCTCTGGGGAGCAATCGCCTTGTATTCTGGTTCTGCAGAAGGTCTCAATCAAACCTCAGCATTTTCATTGGTTGGAAATGAATCCTTTTCGAGTATTGCTTCTCCTAAACTACTGGATTTCAATGGTGATGGATTTGATGATTTGGTGTTTAGTGTTCGTGCAAACCAACTTGGAAATGCCTCTGTATTTGTTCATCTAGGTGGCCAAGAAGGCATTTCAGACGAACCATGGTGGGAACTTACCTCTTCAAATTCCATGAATTTTGGGTATCAGTTGCTCGATATGGGTGACACTAATGGAGATGGTTTCACCGATTTAGGCATCATTGACCGATTCGAATCAAACCGAACAATTTCGCTTTATCATGGCAATGCAAGTGTTCCACAATCCCATGCAATTCTCAGTAAATCTTCTACTACAACCGGTAATGGCTTTGGCGAGAATTTTGCCACGAGAGGTGATATTAACGGCGATGGTTATGCTGATTTTGCCGTATCAAATACGGGAAATGAGAGTTCTCCAATCAATTACTCTTCCGTGGAGGTTTTCTTGGGGAGCATTGATGGGATTGATACCTCCCCTCACCGGATTTATCAAAGCAACAAACAGGGCCGATTATTCGGTCATGAAGTAGCGTTCATTGGTGATGTCGATAATGACGGAGATGATGAATTACTAATCAGTGAAATTTTTAATAATACAAATGAGAAATATCAGGCTGGAAAATTATGGCTCTTTTCCGGAAATACATCAGGTTTAGATCTTCAACCCTCTTGGATATATGATGGTGAAAGTGCCAATGATCGCATAGGGTATTCTGCATCAGGTCTTGGTGATATCAATGATGATGGGTTTGATGACTTCATGGTCTCTAAGTTGAAAGCTGACCAAAGTGGTGAAATTGAAATATTTTTGGGGAGTGATTCAGGACCTAAATCAGAGCAATATCTCCTAAAATCTGGATCGATGATGAGTCGGTTATCATCATCGATATCGGGTGGACATGATTTCAATGCCGATGGAGCGGTTGAGGTCGTTTTAACGCAAAAGAATATGACAACAGGTAATTTGGATGTTCATGTATTATCAGAAAGAGAATGGGAATATGTGGACTTGGAAACGAATGGAACAGTCGAAGCGTTAGAGCTTGGAATAACATATGATTTGAGAACCTTGATCATGGCAAGCATTGACAATAGCACTATCTTGTTTCAAAGAACCATGGATGGAAGCCCAGAGGGCAGATGGGTCTCAAATCAGATTTTTCAACAATCATCACTTATCACTTCAAGTTTTTCAATCAGCCCTTCAGGTCAATCCTGGATATTGTCTTCAGGAATAAATCAACTTTTAGTCGCAAAATCATCACATCACACCATATTGGAACGGACCTTATTGAACTACGGTGGTTTTGGCTCCAACCTCGATATCGCTTCTGTCGACCATCTCAAACAACATCTGGTGTATCAAAGTCGACCTGCAAATTCTGTTTGGTATAGTTCTTCAACAGATGGTACGTGGTCAAGCCCAGAACAAATCGGTTCAGTTACCCTGACACTTGCTACCCCTCTACAATTGCATGTGGACTCAGAAAACAATCCACACGTTTTGATGCTTGACCAACTTACAGGAGATTTATATCTCGCAAAGAAGTCAATTTCTTGGTCAATCGAACTAAAGATTGCCTCTTCTGGCTTGGAATCTTTTTCGTCTACGATGCTGGATAATGGNACANTATTTATTGCAGGAATCACCAACCAAACGAGTACCCCCCAAGCTAAAACATGGTATCTCCAAGAACAGAATGTNACCGAGCAAAGTCATGGAGAGGTTGCTTCTACTTCTATTATCGAAATACAGCGAGTATCTTCAAATGATACAGCCTTGTTTTTACTCGATGGTAATCACTTCAAAATATTCCATGCCCAAATGAATACATCAAGTTGGTCAATGATGGTTAATTCATCCATGGGTCAAGTGGGCCAAATGAAATACTTGGTTTCCTCTGAAACAGCCGTTGCTGTCCATGGTAATGACTCNACAAAAGGAATTTGGAACCTCNATAACGGAACTTGGTTCTACCATCACATAGATTTACCTAAGTTGGAACATCCTTCTCTGCTTCTATCTGAAACGGACTTCATATTGACTGGAAAAGATACAACAAATGGATTTATGATTTGGGCNNTAGGAAATTTGTCATTCAACTCATCATCTGTAATTGATTTCCCATCTTTGAATCCTGAATCAGCGATTCCCCTTTCCTTTGGTCTTAATGATAGTATTAACGCAGCATGGCGTGATCCCTCCTCACTGGATTTGGAACTCATGAAATGGTTGCCTGATTTTGATGGAGATTTCATACCCGATGCGCACGATCAACTAGNCGATGTTCCTGGTCAGTGGGTTGACGAAGATGGAGATGGCTATGGAGAGAACCCGTTAGGACCATATTCTGATGACTGTCTATCTATTTCTGGAACATCTTACTTTGTCGTCCAAGGATGTATTGATTCTGACGGAGATGGATTTGGAAATGACGTTGACGACTGCCTCTCGGTATCTGGTTCATCATGGTGGAATGCATTGGGTTGCAAGGATACAGACCAAGATGGGTGGAATGACCTGTCTGGTGAGGTAATAACTGGTGATAAATGGCCGACAAATTGGAAACAAGCCATCGACTCAGACGGAGATGGATATGGAGATAACCATGGTCCGGATTGTTGCGATACTTCCCGTTCAAATGCAATTCCAGATTGGTTACCTTTCAATGATGAGCAATGGGAGGACCGTGACATGGATGGTTTTGGTGATAACCAAGATTATCCAACTGGCGATAAATGCATCTGGATATACGGAACCTCATGGAGAGACAGAAATGGTTGTCTAGACACAGATGGAGATGGTTCTTCAGACCCGTCAAATATTGGAACAAAAACGGAATGGAATATAGAAGATGGAGCCGATATGTGGATCAATGACCCCACGCAGTGGCAAGATACAGATGGTGACGGGCATGGAGATAATNCAAGTGATTTGGCAATAAATCCAGACAAATTTCCGTTAAACATAACGGCTACTGATGATGCGGATAACGATGGTTTCCCTGATGCTTGGACTTCTTTTGTTTACCAAAGTAATTCATCAAATGAAAATGAACCACCTTTGTATCTTGATTATTGTCCAGGAGTTACTGGATTTTCGACCAATCCTGTTGGCAAGTATGGTTGTATTGATTCAGATGGGGATACTTGGGCTGACATTTATGATGCCTTTCCCTCGGATAAAAATCAGTGGAGCGACCAAGATGGTGACGGATTTGGCGATCAACCTGGGCCAAATTACGACCAATGTCCAAGCGTGAAAGGTGTGATTGAAGGCACTGGAGGCCAAGGTTGCCCTCTAGGGGACGATGAGGATTTAGACGGAGTCGTGGATACGATTGAACCTGAGGCATGTCTGAACACTGAATTTGGTTTGGAGGTAGATACAATTGGATGTGCAGATAACCAATTAGATGATGATAATGACGGTGTGAATAACCACATTGATCTCTGCTCAGATACCATTCAAGGGGCTTCAAGTGTCGATGATGATGGCTGCAGCGAAGAACAACGAAACCAGGATTCTGATAATGATTCAGTATACGACCCATATGATGATTGTCCAGAAACGCCNTCTTCTGAGATTGCCAACCCTTATGGTTGCAGTGCTTCTCAAAGAGACAGCGATGGAGATTTAGTTACTGATGATATCGATCAGTGCCCAGAAACAACACCAGGCTATTTGGTAGATGAGACTGGGTGTATTGATGACTCCTGTTTGGAGCAAGATTGTGATGGAGATGGTTATAGTGGTATTTACGAAGTCGACCTTTCAGGGATAGAGCCAATTCATTCCGGTGATGCCTTTCCTTTTGATGCATCACAATGGTGGGATTTGGATGGAGATAATTTTGGAGACAACCCTGCTGGTAATGAGTCAGATAAATGTCCAGAAGAGCCTGGAAATTCGACGTACGGCACATCGATAGAAATCGAATATTTTGGTTGTCCAGATGATGGTGACGGATTTGCTGACAAATTTGAGCCCTCATCACTGCGTAATGACCCAACACAATGGTCCGATATGGATTTTGACGATTACGGGGACAATCCTGATGGAAATAATCCCGATTTGTGTCCAAATACAGATGAATTATTCAGAGCGTTTGTTGATGAGAATGGGTGTGCAGAAAATCAATTAGATAGCGATGAAGATGGTGTGACAGACGATCGCGATGTTTGTCCTAACACCTNAAGCGGAAAGGAAGTTTACGCTGATGACGGTTGTGCCAAATCGATTACATCTGAATCAGTATCTTCTTCTGTAACGGTATTAGGTTTCACGGTGGTTGAGTTTAGTTTAATCATTGTAGGTGTGCTATTTGGTCTTATTATCTTGCTTATTCTGATACGAAGAATGAACCGAAGTGATGATTTTGAAGGGTGGGATGATGAAGATGAAGATGATGAAGAAGAGGATTATGATAGTTTCTTAGATGATTTTTACAGCGGAAACCTTCCCACAAGGCAACCACAGAATGTCAATAGGACCTCGCCAAGTCCTCCAGTTGCATCTCCTCGAGGGCCAGCCTCCCATCATCCTTTGCAGGCTGTCGGCCAACAGGTATCACTCCAACATCAAGCAAACCGAGCGGGCCCTGTTGGATTGCCTCCCAGAGGTGGCGCTCCTTCACGAGGCCCTCCAACCTCTCCTCCTCAACAAAATCGACCACCGAGTGGTCCTACTCGAACTTCACCTGGTCCAAGTCATCCTCCTCAACAAAATCGACCACCGAGTGGTCCTGCTCGAACTTCACCTGGTCCAAGCCATCCTCCTCAACAAAATCGTCCGCCAGGTGGGCCAGCACGTTCTCCACCCGGTCAAACCTCTTCCGTTCGGCAACCCGCACCAAGTAGAAGCGCTCATGCTGCTGGTTATTCACAATACACGGCTCCAAATCAACCGCCTCGTTCGACACCTCATGCCTCACAAACTCAACATGCATCACGTGGTCCTGATCCAAGGGGGCCATCAAGAGGTGGAAGAGAAATTTCATACCAGTCTCAAGCGAACCAAATCCCACAATCTCGTCAACCTGCATCTACCAGAACATCATTTAATCAACCGTCAACAAACCAAGGATTTTCCTTCCAAACTCAATCAAGTTCACCTAGCTCGCAATCGACAGGTTACGCTTCACAAACATTCTCGCAAAAGCCCAGCGAACCACAACAAGCCTCAAGGAGAGTGAGGCAGGTTGNAAGATCCAATACACCAGCCCAACAAGCACATTCTACTCAACAACCAGTAAAGAGAGCCGTTAGAAAAGCCGTGACGTCAACTCAATATCATGCTCAACAACCAGCGCCACAGCAACAGGTGGCTGCAAATGTATTCGCATCTCATCAGATCGCAAGCCGTGATTCTGCCGTTCAATGGGTGAAAGGACAAATTCATGCTGGTGCGAATGAAAGGAATATTTTGATGCAATTACAAAATATAGGCTGGACTGCTCCTCAATCACGAGCGATATTGGAGATGGGACGATAAGCCAGCGTCATAGTGAAGAAGGAGACCTAGGTGCGAGGACTACTGAGGGGGGAACGACATGGCGGACGAATTAACCGGAGCATCCCTTCCCGAAGGTATTGATGTTGATGAAGCATCGGCTTATTTTGGGGTGACCGATTCCTCAGATTCTCTTTTAGAGATGATGAATCTCCCCAGAGAAAAAGCATTTGTAAAATTCTTTGAATTACTCAGTGACATTGTATTAAGCCCCGGAGATTTTGATTTTGAGGCTGCCAGTGAGCGTTTGTCGTGTGAAGGTGGAGAAATTTACTATCTTGTTGCAGGACATATGGGTATCATGACCATGCCAGACATGTTGATTGAGTTTGTAGGACTCACTGACAGTAATGGCGATAAGCATACACCAGATCCAAGTTTATCAACAAATGAAGCGGATGTTTTGAAGCATCTTTGTGACCCCATGCAATTGCTAAAATTATTTGCAGTCGCTCACCAAACTGGCGGCCCTGATGAAATTTTGAACTATCTTTCCAAGGTAGACGCACTTTTCACAGACCCAGTCCAAAACAAGTCAACACTTCTCGACGTTGCGAGAGATCTCCAAGCTGCTTTTGATGTTTCAAACCATGTCATGCCTATTGCCACTCTGGCATCTGCGGGTATGGAATCTGTGGAAATGAAAACCGAGACCAAGAAGAAGAGAACTGCGCCAAAAAGGAAACCAAAAGATAAACCAGTGACTAAGCCCTCACAACCTGAAGTTGAAGAAAAACCAAAACCTTCTCCTCCTCAAAAAGAATCATCAGTCCCTCTTCCCAAAAAGCAAGAATCTGAGGTCGTTCCAATAACTGATAAAAAACCAGTTGAACAAGTACTCCAATCCAAAAAAGAGCGACAAATGACNGATGATGCTTTCGCTGGGGCATTTTCGGGTGAAATTGCTCCATCAACGATAGATGATAAAGAATCGGAACCAGAACCTGAACCAGAACCTGAACCAGAGCCGGAACCAGAACCTGAGCCAGAACCGGAACCAGAGCCGGAACCGGAACCTGAGCCGGAACCTGAGTCAAAACCGGAACCAGAGCCGTCAGTAGAATTAGTTGAATTTGAAGAGGATGCAACGGCTGAAGACAAATTTAAGGCAATTGATACCGATGGTAGCGGAACTATTTCTGTTGAAGAACTCGCAATTGCGACAGGTATGTCACTTGAAGAAGCCTCAGAAATTCATGCAATTCTTGATACTGATGGCGATGGAGAAATTTCACTTGATGAATTTGAAAAAGCAAAAGCAATTCAACAACAGGTAAAACTACCAAAACCAGTAAGGCCAGTGAGAGGTTCGATTGGAGCATCAAAGGGAGCACATGGAAATCAATCTCAAGCGGGCCAGCAATCCACCATGAATAATCAACAAAGATCNCCCATGGTTAATCAGAACATGCAACCTGGTTGGCAACAACCTGTAGGCCAAACACAACAGGGGTGGGCACAGCAACCAACTCAAAATCAATCACAGAATTGGCAAAACCAACCCCAACAACAATGGGTGAATCAAGGGCAATCGATGCCGGTTAGGCCCACAATTCAATCGGGTATTTTTTGTCAGGGTTGCCGAATAGGCGTCGACCCTGGCTGGCGTTTTTGTCCAATTTGTGGTACGCAAAATCGTTAATCTTCTAGTAAAAACAATCCGTTTTCTAGAATCTGATTATCCTCCAACCAAACAGAGGGGGATAGGAGAACACCTGAAATGTGGATGCCAACATTTGCTGTGCCTCCCAGATTAGAGTTATCTCCGATTGAGAAATAGCAAGTTCCTAATTGCTTCTCATCCTCGAGAACATTACCGATTAACTTCGCTTCAGGATTCATGCCAAATCCAAACTCAGCAACGGTCCATACCAATTCCTTTTCTTTTTTATTCGATATTTTTGAAGCGATTTCTCCAAATTCTTGACGGATACTTGCAGCGATTTGTCCTCCTAATACGTCAACAACTAATCCATCTTCGATGAGTAGTTCTATCGGGGTTTCCAAAAGATTCGCATCCCAACTACCGTCAATCACTATTTTTCCGTTCATCGAGCCTTCTCTAGGCATCGTGAAAATTTTCCCTGCTGGGAGATTTGTAATCATTCTTGGACGATTACATATGCCATTGTCATCGAGATTCCAATCCTTCCAATTCACCTCAAATTCAACATCCGTCCCACTTTTTGACTTTACCATAACCGTTCTTCTACGTCGGCAATAAGATGCGGTTTCTGTGATTCTCTTNTTAATCTGTGAATAGTCTGCTCTCATTCCTCCTTCGATAAACATCGGAATTGTAATACCAGGCAGAGTAGCGACTCTTGCACCTTCTCGAATTGCATTCCGTATGGCTCTTGTGTGTGTAAGTGAGTACTTAGTCGGAGCAATGACGACCTGTTGTTGTCTCATTAAATTAGCCACTGGAGTCGGTGGCTCTTCTCCATGATGTCTTCCTTTTGGCATTACGATGAGCAGTACTCTGTCTGTCCTCTCTGTAGCGGCCTGATGTAGTGCTTGCCCAATTTCACTTGTCGTGGGGTCACAAACAATCAGAACGTTTTCACCTCTACGAATGTCCATGCTGGTTTTTACGACGAATTGGGCGTTCTGAACCAATGCTTCAGGTTCATAGCTACGAGTAAGCACTTGAGATATTTCCTCAAGTGGGCTTTCAGCATCAACGACTTCGTCNATTTCTTCATCAATTACTTCCCCCATCTCATCTTTTTCCTTTCGGCCAAAAAGTGGAGGGGGCACATGAGAGGCTGGTTCTCATCAAATTTCAAATTGTGCCTGAGTTGCATTCAAATCTTGATTGATGTAGCAGGGAATATGTCGGAACTTGCAGCCTTTAATGAGAGGATATCAGACTTATTCCGTTTACGTGCATTGCAATCTCATTTGAGTTGGGATCAACAAACAAAGATGCCCCCCGAAGGAGCCTCAGCAAGGGGAGAAATGATGGCTTGGCTCGCAAGAAAACACCATCAATCTCTGACAGATGAGGATTTAGGCAGGATTATATCCAGTCTAGAGAAGCAAGANCTNTCTCCAGATGATCGGGCAAATGTCAGACTGATGCGTCGCGAATACGACAAAGCCTCACTTATTCCAGAAGAACTTGTTAATCGAATGACGAAAGCATCCTCTGATGNTTTTATGGCCTGGCAAGAGGCAAAATCAAATTCAGACATGAACTCCTTTTTGCCACATTTGAGGACCCTTGTCGATTTGACGAAGGAAAAAATATCTTATTTGGGAGTAGAGAGTACACCATATGATGTTTTATTGGATGATTACGAAGTTGGAATGGGAGTAAAGGACTACGACCCATTTTTCTCAAATATCCGTGGGCGTTTAGTACCGCTTTTCCAAGCGATTCAATCCAGTTCTACAAAAATTCCTGAGTGGCCTGATTCAGTGACCATACCTGAATCGGAGCAGGAATCATTTTGTCAAAATGTGATCAACNAGATTGGGTTTGACCTGCAGGCGGGACGTGTTGATCGGGCNCCTCACCCATTTTGTTCCGGTTTGTGGCCAGGGGATACAAGACTGACGACAAGGTTTGATGAAACTCANCCCTTTTCTTCGATTTATGCTGCNATGCATGAAGCNGGACACGGACTTTATGAACAAGGTTTGAACCAGAATTTTGCATTTAGTCCCAGAGGACAAGCTGTGAGTTTAGGCGTGCATGAAAGTCAAAGTCGTTTTTGGGAAAATATGGTTGGAAGAAGCCAATCATTTTGGGATGTAGCTCAATCTTGGTATGATGAGTGCTTCCATTCGAAGCCAAATTATGACAAGTCTTCATTGTACAATCTGGTAAATCAAGTAAAGCCAAGTTATATCCGGGTTGAGGCTGATGAAATTAGCTATAATTTTCATATCATGTTACGGTACGAAATTGAGAAGAAGATTTTCAATGACAACTTACCTGTAGAAAAAATAGAAGAAACTTGGAATGATTTGTTTGAAGATTATTTTGGGATTGAAGTTGATTGCGCATCAAATGGTTGTTTGCAGGATGTACATTGGGCATATGCTGCTTTCGGTTATTTTCCAACTTATACACTAGGAAATGTATACGCAGCACAACTTTATGAGGCCATGCAAGAAGATCTTGGAGATTTGAATCAAATCATTTCAAACGGTGATTGGACACCAATGAAGACATGGCTGAATGAGAAGATTCACATTCANGGTAGTCTGATGGAACCAACTGAACTTATCGAGCAAGCGACAGGGAAGAAACCAAACTCAGAACCTTTTCTCAAATATTTGGAATCCAAATTTTCCCAGATATATCAGTTATGATTATTCAGATTCTGTGTCGGTTCCATCCAATTTTGTACGCATGTTGTTAATCTGCTCTGTGAGTCTGTGAATAGCGTCATGGAGGTCTGTGTTTCGGTCATGGATGTGGTTTGTGCCAAAAGTAGTTCCAAGTAACGTGATCATAGCACCAGTTAGCATTACAACAGCAGGCCAGAATACATCATATGCCTGCATTCCTTCTCCAGCATTTGCACCTCCCCAAAGAGCGCCCAGAAAGAAAATAATCATCCCGATAATGATCTGTTGATTGGTGTCAGGATTTCTGTCCTGAGATTCAAATTTTAAGTTATTAGACAAACCATTAGCCTCAGTATCTGGTGTTTGCATGTGTGATTTACCTTTGTTTGATTATTTAAACATGATAAATTAATTCCAAGGCATCATCACTATTTTTCGACCAACACTACCTGGCTCGACGAGAATTTCTCCTTTTGGCCCAGTTTCTTCATTCCTTTGGAAAACGGGCACTCCGTCTACGACAGTTAGTACTGGCCAACCAGTTAATTCCATTCCCCTAAATGGATTCCAACCAACTCTTGACCATGCGTTCTCGTCTCTAACGGTATGTTTGGTTTGCATGTCAACCAATACTACATCTCCATCATAACCAACTTCTATTTTCCCTTTTCCAACCATTTGGTATAACTCTGCAACATTGGTACTCATCCATTTTACGACATCTTCAATACTGCATTTTCCGTTAACTGCGTGGGTAAGCATCACAGGTAATGAGGTTTCAACCCCTGGCATTCCAGACGGTGCATGAGGCCAACCCATGGATTTTGCTTCGATTGAGTGGGGAGCATGGTCTGTTGCTATACAACGAATGACATCATTGTACAAACCATCCCAAAGTTCCTCTCGATCTTTTTTGTATCGTATTGGAGGGTTCATTTTCAAGCGAGTGCCCTCCTTGGCAACATCATCTTCTGAAAAAGTCAAATGCTGCGGTAAGGTTTCTACACTGATCAATCCTTTCTTGTTATCAACTCCTGCTAGCCATTTCGCTTCCAATCCACTAGTAAGGTGTAAAATATGGAGCCTATGCTCATTTTTCAATGCAAGTTCAACAGCGAGTTTAGTTGCCAAAAGTGCACATTTATCATCTCTCCATTCAGCGTGTGCAGCCATATCTTTCCTTTCTTTGACCATTTCAAATCGCTCATCCATCCTCTTTTCATCTTCTGCATGAACTGCGATTAATCCACCTGTATTCGAAAAAATATTCTCAAGGTGAGGTCTTTCATTNACGAGTAAGTCGCCAGTCGAAGATCCCATGAATATCTTGATGCCACAAATCCCAGGGTGGGCAATGCCATTTCCGGGAAGGCCTACGGCCGCTTGTAATTCAGAAAGGTTATGCGGGGTTGCTCCGATGAAAAAGCCATGATGAACTACACACTTTTTTTCAGCCATCGATAATTTATCAATCATTGCTGCCATGGTTGAAACTGAAGGTTTGTTATTTGGCATGTCCAGAAAAGCGGTAACTCCTCCACTTGCAGCTGCTTTNGAACCACTTTCCAAATCTTCCTTTTCTGTTTGTCCGGGTTCACGAAAATGAACTTGAGGGTCAATAATTCCTGGTAGCAAGTGAAGGCCATTTGCATCAACAAATTGTTCATCACTTTCTGGCATTATTGAATTCTCTAAATCAATGTCAACGATGACGCCATCTTTGATTCGAATAGACCCACTTTTTGTTCCTTCTGGCAAAACGAGTTTTGCGTTTTTAATCAATATATTTCCTTTCATGTATAACTCCTCTATTTTTTTGGACGGAATGCATTGCATACTTGCTTGTTCATTTCGATAATTGGCCCGTTCATTAACTCAACACAATAAGGAACTGCTTTCCAAATTTCATCAATNGTCTCTCTGATTGCTTTTGGACGGCCTGGTAAGTTGAAGATGAGTGATTGCCCTCTGGTTCCACCTATTTGACGAGATAAAATCGCAGTAGGTACGTGTTGCAATGAAATTTGCCGCATTTGCTCTCCAAAACCTGGAAGGATTCTCTCACAAACAGCCTCTGTTGCTTCTGGTGTCACGTCTCTTTTTGCAGGCCCAGTTCCGCCTGTTGTGACCACTACGTGACATCCCAATTTATCGACCATGTTGATGATTGCTGCTTCAATTAATGGCTTTTCATCACTCACCACTTCCATATGATATTTCCATGGAGAAATTACTCCTTCTTCAAAAAAAGCAAGAATTGCAGGGCCACTTTCGTCTTGGTACTCTCCACGACTTGCTCTGTCAGAGGTTGTTAAAATTCCAAAAACAGCCTCTTGACCACTCATGNCTGCTCCTGCCTCTGACCNTATTTATCCTGAACTTCGTCATGAAAAGAGTCCAGAAGAGTGTCTTCAAATAATTCCGCTAAACGTCTATTTTTCGTTGAACGCATGTGCAAAACAGCCATGAGAACAAATGCAATAATTGCAATAGGAATCACGGCTTCAAGTTTATACTTGTGCATAACGGTGATAATACCCTCAGCAGTATATGCCCAAGTAAGTGAAGCAGCGGCTCCTCCCAAAAATGTCGCCCACAAAACTCTCATGAACTTCATTCTCGATAACAGGCCTAACATCGCACCGACTAAGACTCCAGATGCCATGAAAGGTATCCATACAAATACGATGAGTCCCCAAAATCCGTATTTGTTAATCATGTCTCTTTTTTCATTTGCAGTGTATTCAACTGTTGACAAAATATCACCAAACAATTTTGTCTGCAAAACCATGCCTCCAAATCCATCTTGTTTTGCAACAGCAGCAACTCGAGAATCTTCATTTTTTGCTGAGGCGTGAGTTTCTACACGTCCTGCACCGGATCTGTCCGCCAATGTTGAACTCATGTTGTTTCCTTTAACTTCCAATTTGTGAGTATCCGTGAGGTCTGGATTATCATCCATGATCCTTGTTTTGAGTTCTTTTACGACCTCTTCATTGGTCTGCTTGAACCTGAAAAATGCCAGTTTCTGGGTTGGTTTGTAAGCGACTCTGACGAAAATATTGCTATCTTCAGAAGTAACCGTGGCCATTTGTAGTAGCAATTCATCATTTTCAGAAAAGAAAGATCGGATTGATTCCCTCACTTCGTCTTCAATTTGGGAGAGAAGGTGCAAATCTTTGAAGAAAGAGGTGTAATCGTTTACGACCAATTCCTCTTCGTCTTCTGATTGTAGCATACCACTTCCAATACCAACCCCAGTTTCAAAGTCAATAGCTTGGTTTTCGCCAATCGAGCGGACNGTAAGTTGAACTGGCTTGAAAACTCTAAACAAAGCGAACTCATCTAAAATTTCTCTCAAGATTTCGGACCGAATTTCGTTTTGGTTAGAGAGTGTATCTTCAGTATTGTGATATGGAATCATAATGTCAATCGATAAGTCCCTAATCTCAGATTTGAACAGGTCCCAGTCGATATTAATGTGAAGTCTCTTTTCGGATANGGTAAGAATCTCTTTGAGGAGAACTTCGATGTGGTTTCGCCCTAACATATCGTCAGTATCTTGATGATATACCTTGTACATCACAGGATAGGCCAAAAAGAGGGATATGACAGAGAGCGATAGCGAAATGAAAGCCATCCACCATGCGGGCACACCAGCTGCACCACCGNTGAGCATGGCAGTTTCTCTTCCACCGCCAAGTTCTGCACCCATCAAGCCCCAGCCCCAATTTCCAAGATCGGTTACTCCCCAACATGAGCGAGCGCTATCATCATCAATTGTGGCTTCAGTCTTCACTTCATCATCGACAAAAGGCAGGAAAGATAGCGTGTTTTTCTCTCTTTCAATTTCCAAATCCACCTCTTTTGCAAGATATTCACTTACCGTACCGTTTTCTCGTTCTTCTGAAGAGTTGAATAGCGAAATTTTGACGACAAATTTGTATTCTCCCTCATCCCAATCGTCGATTGGGATGGATTGCCGTAGTCCTTCCTTTTCATCAGAGAGTTCCGCATNNCCAAGTGCACTCCAATTNAGCACTTTGATAGCGTTCGGTGAAGAGTCTTGACCAAAATTATAGCCAGTTACTTGGATTGAAGCCTTGTCGTTATCGGGAAAAATCAAAATCCACGATTGGTCGCTTGTGTCCATGCATTGTCCACCGATATCAAGTATGGTATCACTGGCTTTATGATCGAGTGCAGTCGATTGACCGAAAATACCAGAACTCATTGCAAAAAGCCCGAGAAAGAAGAAGATGGCATATCCTATCCCAGCAAGGAGGACAAAATCTTCAGTTGCTGACGGAAATCGGCGTCCATTGACTTGCGTTCTCCTCTGTCGGATGGATGCCAATTCCTTTGAAATTGGATTTTGAGGATTGGTTTCCAGAGACTCGTCAACAGGCTGATTATCGGGTGACTCAGCGTCGGCATTCTCCAAAACTGCCTCCGCCATAGTTGTCCACTACCTAGGGGGCACATCAATGCATCTCTTAGGACTTCAATTCATTTTCATTCAGTGGATTATGAAGGTGGGTCAGGCCGGACTTGAACCAGCGACCTCCGCATCTTCAGTGCGGCGCTCTCCCAACTAAGCTACTGACCCTATTCTTGGCCGAGTCTCGTCAGAATATCAAATCTTGGGTTCATGCAACATCCTGAAGAACAGCCTCTTGCATCTGGAACAAGGACTGCAATCCCTGTTCTGCAGAATCCATGAGAGAGTTAAATTGTTCACGCGAGTAAGTTGATTCTTCTCCTGTCCCTTGAATTTCCACGAATTGACCGTTTGATAATCCGACCACATTCATGTCTACATCTGCATTTGAATCAAGCTGATAATCCAAGTCAAGGTACACCTCTTTTCCGATTAACCCCACAGAAATAGCGGCAAGATTTTCTGGCATAACCGCATTTTCATGTGCCTTTTTTTCCTCAGCGCTGAGCGTCGGTTTGATCGTATCTTGTGACTTGGATTCACTGGATGGTCGTAATTCTAGAGGTAAGCATTCACCTGATTCGATAAGCCGGCGAACAGCCAATCTTAGCGCGATATTTCCGGCTGTAATTGAGGCGCACCGAGTTCCTCCATCGGCATTGATGATATCACAATCAACGGTTAGTGCGATCGGTCCGAGTGCTTCCAGATTGACTGCACCCCGTAAGGAGCGAGCAATCAGTCTCTCGATCTCTTGAGTACGACCCTTTGCACCGTTTCTTTCTCTTCTGAATCGAGAATCTGTTGATGCGGGCAGAAGGCTATATTCAGCATGTACCCATCCTTTGGTTGCGTCTCTTGGGAACCAGCGTGGTAAACTATCTGCCTTTGTCACACAAGCGAGGATGACGGTTTCTCCTTGCCGATAGAGAATGCTAGCCAAGGCGTTTGAAGTAAAATTAATTTCAACTTCTACATTTCGCATTTCGTTTTTCATTCTTTCAACAGAAAGTTCTGACTTAAACTTGGCCATGTGGGACCGAAGGCCTCCATCGAATCAAGTTTGCGGGCTGACAAATTGAATAACTGTGTCTTCAAGCGCAAGGTATGACAGAGGTAGTTATTTGTACAGTTTCTCGAACTCCCGTCGGTAAATTCAGAGGTTCTCTTGCCCCGTTTAGTGCGGTTGANCTCGGTGTTCTTTCAGTCAAAAATTTATTGTCTCGAATGAACATTGACCCCTCATCAGGAATAATCGATGAGGTGATTTTTGGGCAAGTCTTGCAAGCAGGCGCAGGTCAAGCCCCTGCAAGGCAGGTTGCTATTGGTGCAGGGCTTCCAGCTACTACACCTGCCCTAACAATCAACAAAGTATGTGGATCTTCGCTCAAAGCGGTGATGCTCGCCGCAAATGCAATACGGTCTGGTGAGTATTCTTGTATTATTGCCGGTGGGATGGAAAGCATGACAAATGCTCCAAAATTGCTTATCCAAGGCCAGGAAGAAGCCAAAAGCAGCATGGTTCATGATGGCCTATGGGATGTTTACAATGACATCCATATGGGAAATACTGGTGAAATAGTTTCAGAAGAATATGATATCTCTAGGGAAACTGCCGACGAGTTTGCTCTGCAATCTCAACTCAAGGCGAGTCATGCATGGGAAAAAGGTTGGTTTGATTGGGAGACATTCCCGATTGAATTACCGGATGGGAATATCTTAACCAAGGATGAAGGAATAAGGCCTCACTCAACATTGGAGGGTTTATCTGGGCTGAAACCAGTTTTCCAAGAGGGAGGTCGAGTTACCGCTGGAAATGCGTCAACATTGAATGATGGGGCTTCCTGTGTATTAGTCACAAGCCTACCATTTGCAAAAGAACAAGGTTGGGAACCTATTGCTTATGTCCAAGATTATGTGACAAGTGGTGTTGAGCCATCTCGCGTTATGGCTGCCCCCATACCTGCTGTACAAAATCTGCTTCAGCGAAATAAAATGAAGGTAGATGACGTTGATGTATATGAACACAATGAAGCATTTGCAGCAGCCTCTTGTGCAGTTGCTAAATCATTACAAATTCCGAGAGAAAAATTGAATCAACACGGGGGTGCAGTATCTATCGGGCATCCATTGGGAAGTAGCGGAACACGCTGTTTGATCACCATGCTTGGAGTCATGAAAAGGAAAGGCGCTAAAACAGGCATCGTGACTCTCTGTCTTGGTGGAGGAAATGCAGTCGCTATGCTCATCCGGTCCGCTTAAGCCATATGCGAACTACAGATGCAAGACCTCGATGTAATTCGGATTCATCGAGGACACACTCAGTGACACATGCCTCAATGACTTCCATTTGCGGAGCCAAATCTCCTCTCAGTTCCGATAAGACTTCATCCAAGTCAAAGAGAAGGTCAAAATTTTGAGGTCCTCCACTTTTTTTCCCTAATTGATTTTTGTGATATCCTTCCATGATAAAGTGACCACCAACTCTCAGTGAATGAAGAATTCTAGGCATGTGTANTTTNCTCACTTCAGGTGGTGTATGAAACCACGAACAGGCGATCAGATCCGTTACTTCTAATTCTATAGATTGGAGGTCTTCAACTATATATTTTACATGAACATTTTTTTCCTCAGCCAAGATTTTACATTTTTTTGCACCCTCTTCAGCATAATCAAATACCNTACATTTCCATCCNTTTGATGCCGCCCAGACAGCATTCCTTCCTTCTCCATCTGCTGGAAAACATGCCANNGTAGGCGTTAGTTTTTCGATACAGGATTTAAGATATGCATTCGGCCTCTTTCCATATGCCCATCCGTCNTGAGCGAATCTTTGGTTCCATAAGTCCCTCATTTTTCAGCCTCGAATTGAAACATATTTCCATCCTCAACTAACTCGACATTACCGGGAAGCACGGAAAGAATTTCATCAGTAGAGAGACCTGTCGCTTTATACAATTTATTTGCGAATTGATCTTTTTTGATAGTCCCAGGCCTGATTACGACATATCTTTGTGCGATTTCTCTTATTTCTTCAGCGGTCGAACTTGCTAATAGAGGCACGCCGTTGATTGAAATTAATCCCAGTCCAATCTCTAGATTCAGGTTTCGAAACCACGTTCTTTCCCCTCTAATAATGAAGGCTCCTTTTCCGATAAATTCTCCTGTTTCAGCTGTTTTTGAGACCTGACCAGGTTTCACCCAGTAGACGGTTCCATGCGCTCCTCCAGCATTCCAAGAACGCGACCACGCCAATGCAAGTGAGGCTGCTTTGAGCGTCAACGAATCATCAATTTCACTCGACATTTTATCTATGATCTTGAAAGAAGGGATAACTTGTGTACTGGTATGTGTTGTTCGAGATTCTAACTCAAAACCGGTTTGATTTTTCAATACACATGACGGAGCACCATGTAGGTCGGCATGAAGGTATCTGTCCTCTTTTTTGAGATGCTTTTTCACAACGTTATCATTACCTCTTGCGTCTTTTCCACCGACAAGCAAGTGACCGCCTATGATTGCCCAACGATGATTTTCAAACCAGAATTTTTTTGTTCTTTTTCTTAGATTTAATTTCCCAGATTGTTGGGATGTAAGCTCCTTTTTCCTTGCCTTTTTCAGAGCGATTTTTGTCGCTTCAATGGCTTGCTTCGCTCCTGTAATCTTGTCTTTTTGTTTTCGTCCAACCTCAAAATATTCCTTGGCGTTTTGATGAACGTTCAAGTCAAGGTGTAACCAGACCTTCTTTCCAGGTTGGTGATCCTCATTTGGCAGGAAAATTTCAACTTTTGAATTCACAGAATCAAGAGATTCAACCCACGTAACTCCTTTTATTTCTTCTTTAATAGTTTCAAATCCTTTTTTCGCTATGGCTTCATTCATTTGTTTTAGCACATCATCAACATGCGTGTAGTTCTCAGTAATTTGGTGGCCGATGTTTTGCTGCTTTTCGACTTTAGAATGAAACCCAGCAAGGGCTTTTTCTTGTTGTATCAATCTTCGTTCTANCTTTTCAACCTCTGTAGAAAATCCTCTGCCAGGTGCTGATTGGTCAAGTAATTCGCTTTCNTTTCTCGCCAATGCTCTTGCATCATGGACACCTTTCCAGGCATCAACAGCAGAATGAAATGAATCAAACTCGATGCAATGAAGATTACTTATTTCTTTCTTTATTGGCCATGCTTCGACTACATTCTCTGCCAAAAAATCCTCCATGNCGACGGTTTGAATTTCCTTTGTCGGTGCAGGTTTCTTGCTGTAGAGAAAACCCTTTGCGTTGGAGGTAAGTTCTTCATATATTTCAGATAGAACATCAATGACTTTTTGTGGATTAATTTCGTTTGCCCCGATGTTTTCATCTTCATCCAAAAGTTCGACGACAAAATTTGCGAGGGAGCCACCCAATACTTCTCGTTGGCCGAGGGTCGAAATAATCGATTTTTCTGATGACTGGAGGATATTTTGTATGGTCTTGATATCCATCTCAAATGGGTTTGGCGATTGGGGTGGAGGTTTGTATGTATGTCCTTTTTTCAAGGTTCTTTCTGCATATGTCGCATGGGTGAGGGGTTGAATAATCTCATGGGATTGATTACACAGCAATACATTACCATCACGGAACATTTCGATATACAGGTGATAAAATCCATGCCCAGTTTCAAAAGTCAGGTGAAGGACTCGGTCGAATTCGAGTTGCTCGATAGCGACTAATCTCGCATTCGCAAGATATTTTCTCAACAACATTGCAAACTGNCCAGGATTTACAGGCATTGGTCTGTCCCGTTGACTTAGATATACCCGTGAACCTCTAACGATAACCATGTCAACACTTTGCGAACCTTTCGGGTTCAATCTTAGCACGATTTGTTCATAATGTGGCTGATAGCATTTCTTCACTCGTGATTGGAGAAGGGATTGAAATTCTGAAGCGATGGCTCGTAAGTCCAACGCACTCATNGAATCTTTCATACTAATCTCCAACCGTTCTCATCATGGGTTACTTGATGAGTTTTTTGTAAAGAGATGAGATGGGCGAGAGTTTGGTCCTTGGCCAAAAAAGGATGTGCTTTTGGTGTGTCATCATAAGCCATACGTGCAATTTCTTCTATGTTTGATGAAGAAACCAAGGCGTCAAGTATTCTTCCTTCTCTACGTTTTCGATGTGAAATATAGTGGTTTAGCATTTTTTGAGGTAGTGGAATGACAGGCCCGTGACTTGGGAAGATGAGGTGTGGTTCCTTGTTTTTTAGTCGTTCTAATTGCCGAATATACTCGTGCATATCACCCTCATGTGGGGGGACCAGAATGGTGCCGATTCCAGCAACCATATCCCCAGCCACGAGGCCAGCATCAGATATCAGACAGACATGCCCCGGGCAATGACCAGGAGTGATGAGCACTTCCCAAGTTTGTTTACCGAGCATAATTAATTCACCATCTTCAAGAATTCGATTGCATGGAATGCTCTCACTTGTGATTTTTGAGCCCCATATTGGCACATCAAATCCTTCCTTCAGCAGACCAATATCCCCAAGATGATCGGCGTGTCGATGAGTGAACAAGATGCCAATTAATTCGCCTTGGTGCCTTTCTACCGATTCAGCAAGAACTTCCATTGATTCTCTTGCCCTGCAGGCCGGGTCAATCAGAAGACAAGGCCCTCTTTTTTCACCAATAAGGTAGGCATTNGTATGATCTGCAGGAGGAAGAGTTGCTGTTGGAACAGGAATCACTTCTACTCCGNGTGCAAACAAGATGGACCTTCTTCCTGGTTTTCTTTTCTCTAAGTCGACTGCTACTCTCTCCATGTCTCCATCCATGAGATTGAGACATCGCTCAACCTCCATAAGCAGCGTAACAACAGGTGGAGCCACCTTGATTTCATGTTTCTCCCATTGTTGCAACAGATTTCTTGGCTCAATCCACTGGACTTCACTAAATTCGGTTTGTTGAGTGAGGGAAATTTGAGGTGGTTCTTCCACACAATGAAAGTGAAAAAAAGCATTAGCAAATCTATGTGGCCCAAATGGAGGCGTTGTCCGCTCGGAAATAAGTCGAATTCCATCTACACAGAAAGGGAGTACGGATGATTGANCCAGTTCGAACCATGCTGATTTTTCAGTTAACACTCGCGCTTGAATCGAATCTNGAACAGGCTTAATCTTTCNATTTTCGATTGTAAATCCCAGNTCTTCAACCATTTCCCTAAATAGGGCTGCTAATCGATTTTCAATACCTANATTTTTAGCGGCCTCGTTATCGNTTTTTGAAACACCCCCCCCAGGGAATGCCCAATATCCGGGAAATGATGGCATGGTTTCTTCCCGCTTACCAAGAAGTACTTTCGGACCGTTACTCCCTGGTTTAGTGAGCATGATTGTTACGGTTGGCCTAGGTGGTTTTCTCATTGAATCCATGAGCTCCATCCCGGCAGGTATCTCGCTCATGACCATGCCAATAGACCACTGATTTCAAAATATGTGGCGATATCCGGATTCATGGTCACCATCGAAGAAGATCTTGAGATGTTGGCTCAAGCCATGCGCCATGGTATCGATCCTTTTCCACCCGCTAAGCCAAAGAGGCCTTGGGGGAGATTTGCTCTTGCCTCATTCATGATTTTACTCATGCTTAGTTGGGTTTCTCGGATCATGATGCGTTTTTTGGATTGATTTNTTTTAACTCCTTCCCAAATGGGTTCTTTTTTCCTAATTTGATGGATATTTCTAAATCGTGCATATACTGGAAATTGCATGGACCCATGGACAATCATGATGTGTGTGATTTTAGTATTCACACCATTTGTTTGTTTATGGTTTTCAAAAGATGCAATACCTCAACGTGTTCAAATTAAAGACATGAAGAGTATTTTCATTAAAAACAAGTACTATCTTCATGTTGCTGGTTATTTTTTCATTATATATTGGAAAAGAATTACTGATTCAATAAATGAACCTTTGAAAGTNATTACACACAATTGGACAGGTTTCGTATATGGGATAGAGGGAGATTTTGTTTATGTTTTCCAGAGAATATTTTCCAATCNAATCTTAACCGATGTACTTAATTTCCATTATCTTTTCATTTACTTATTCATCATTTATGTGACGACTGTATTCTATGCNTACGTAAATGANAGGGACCTTTGTGATAAAGTAACCATGAATTACTTACTCATTTATGCTCTTGCAGTCCCATATTATCTCTTCTTCAACGTTGAAGTCACTTCTTCATGGATACCTCAAATGGATGCATTACTTTATCACGACAATCTCTACTCGACATTTTACATTGAGCACGACCCCTTGGATAACGCAATTCCTTCTCTGCATATCGCAATACCTTTTGGAATTTTGATGATCAACTACCTGCACGTGAGGGAAAATGGGATTCAAATGAAATCCTGGAAACTATATCGCTATCATCGCTTCATTCTATTCAATACATGGTTGTTTATTTTTTCAATCCTTTATCTTGGAATTCATTGGCTTATCGACATACCTCTGGGTGCAATAATCGGAGGAATTGGTGGATTATTCATACACTATTCTCATCCCTACATACGAAATCCAGGCATGATGAAAAATGCAATGACATCATTTTTTTCAGGGTCAAAAAACCGTTTGGTCGAATTTTCAACCATCTTGGGAATGTCTATCATGGTCTATCTGGCTGTAAATGTTCAATCAGAACAAGCCGACCAGCCACCTACCATCCGTCTGGGATNGGAAGANACGCTCTTTGAAATTGTTCAGCCTCATGATGGAGCAGTAAATGTCCAATTGTCAAATTATGATTCAAACCACCAAGTGTCTTACATAATCATGACTGCAATCGAATCAGAGACATACATGGATAATGGTGTTATCAACTGGTATGCTATTTCTGAATCAAATGTTTTTGATGTGATCGAACCCGATACAAAAGTGAACCTTCAACTAGAAAAAAGTGATGAATATCGAGTCGTTATTTTTCATAATCCTGATAGCCCTCAAACCATTGACGTAGGCGCAAAATTTGATTACGGAGCCAACAAATTATGGCTTGCTTACTTCATGTCGATTCCATCAATGTGGATGACAGGTTTCGTATTCAAACAGGTCTTACAACGTCGTAAAGAAGGTTTGTCTTGGCAAAGAGCATGTTTAGAACAGGAATGAATGACCAAAAATTTCAGTAGTCCCTCCCGGATTCGAACCGAGGTCGGCGGGACCAGAACCCACCATGATGGACCGCTACACTAAGGGACTGATGTCACCTCGAAANCCCTATTCCATTTCAATTAAGCGGTTGGTTATCCTCTAAATTGAATATTGATTTTATCGAGAGCTTCTTTACTAGGTCGGAGGTCTTTTTCCTGTAACTCGACAAGAGGTTTTTCTACGAGTTTTAGGTCNTCATGTAATGCAGGTCTGGTCCCATCGAAATAGAGCAGACCTGTGACGTGTTTGGCATTGGTCTCAGCGTTGTGAAGCGCACCAAGAGCTGCCATTGCATCCCCAGGATCGTGNTCCTCGCTGATGGTTTCTAATCGAATAACTGAACCATCATGTAAGGTGATGTCTTTGTATGCTCCTGCAGGTACGTTNACTTCTTCCATTGCTTCAAAGTGAGGGATATAACCCAATGTGTGAAGCTCGATATCGTGTTCTTTAACATAACCATAAGATTTCATTGATTCATCATTATTGTTGAAAGTTACACAAGGTGAGATGATGTCAATAAATGCGAAGCCTTTGTGAGACATCGCCGCTTTTAGTAGTGAGGTGAGTTGCTTTTTTGCGCCGCTAAATGACCTTGCGACAAAGGAACAGCCAAGGTTAATNGCCATGGCACATAGGTCAATNGGCTGTGTTTGGTTTATTGGCCCTTTCTTTTTCTTGCTACCCTTGTCAGCAGTAGCAGAATATTGGCCTTTGGTGAGTCCGTATACTCCGTTATTTTCTACGATGTAAACCATGTCCAAATTTCTCCTTATGGCATGAATCAATTGTCCAATCCCAATGCTGGCAGAGTCGCCATCTCCAGACACACCCAGATANAGTANATCTTTGTTCACCACGTGAGCTCCCGTCGTAACGCTGGGCATTCTTCCATGAACCGTGTTGAAACCATGAGATTGAGCCAAATAATAGGCTGGAGTTTTTGATGAACAACCAATTCCGGACATCTTTGCAATTCGATGAGGCTCTACACCATTTTCCCAAGCAGCGTTAATGATGACCGATGAAATTTGGTCATGACCGCATCCAGGGCAGAGTGAGGATTTCCCGCCAGTGTAACTGTCCTTTGGTTCATTGATCACATTAAGTTTGACCGCACGTTTTGGTTTGTCGCTCATGCACCCACCTCCTTGAGCACTTCCAGAATTTTATTCGCATATACCTCTGCTCGTGGTGGAAGCCCGTCACTGTAGGCTACGCAATGGATTCTTGTGAGTAATTCAGTTGGCATTTCTTTTCGCATGATGCCGTAAAGTTGACCGTCGCGATTGATTTCTAAAACNATGACNGTTTCATGNCTCTCCATGAATGATTTGACTTCACTGTGTAGTGGAAGAGCACGTACTCTGCATTGGCTAACTTTCCTTCCGGTTGCTTCAAGAATGTCATCAATTTCCTGGATTGTATTTTCCATAGAACCATAGTATACAATGCCAACCTCACATTCAGCTTCTTCTTTGAATAATGGTTCAGGCAATGCATCTGAAGCATCCATGATTTTTCTTTTCAGTCGGTCCATCAACAAGCGATAATCATCAGGCTTTTCGCTGTANAAACCATCTTCATTGTGCCCAGTGCCTCTGTAAAGAATTGGGTCAAGACCGCTTCCAGGTAAGGTGCGGTAAGGAATGCCATCTCCATCAACATCTCTGTATCGACCGTAATTTTCGATAGCATCCATTTGTTCTTTGGTCAGCAACACCTTTCCTCTATCCATTGGCTGGTCGGGATACTCAAATCCTTTGCATGCCCACTTGTTCATTCCCAAATCTAAATCGCTGAATCCAAACACTGGGGTTTGATATCTTTCTGAAACATCAAAAATTTTCCATCCAAATTCAAAACATTCCTCGACCGTTCCCGGTATGAGTACAATGTGAGTTGTATCTCCATGACTTCCTTCATACAACATCAGCAAGTCACCTTGCTGTGTTCGAGTTGGTAATCCAGTCGAGGGGCCTACTCTGTTAACATCCCAGAATACGCATGGTATTTCAGCAAAATAGGCTAATCCGATGAATTCTTGCATAAGCGAAATTCCAGGTCCACTGGTAGCCGTCATGGCTCTGGCTCCAGCCCATCCTGCTCCGATAATCATACCAGCAGCAGCNAGTTCATCTTCTGCTTGAATAACGGCATAGGTCGCATCTTCACCATCCATTCTTAATTCGGGTAACCAATCAATAATCCCTTCTGCAACAGATGAAGAAGGCGTGATGGGATACCATGCAAGTAACTGAATTCCGCCAAAAATCGAACCGAGAGCCAAAGCCTCATTTCCTTCAATGAAGAATTCACCTTGATTATGTTCTCTCTTCTCGACGAGATATGGGTCAGATTTTGTGAAATTGTCTTTCGCATAATCTCGTCCGAGCATGGCAGCTTGAATATTGAGTTCAATGGCTTTTGTTTTGGAGCCGAACTGCTTTGCAATAGACTGGTTGATGACTTCTTGGTCCATATCGAGTATCTCAGCCAAAACACCAACATAGATGACATTGGCAACCATTTTTGCAAGTTTTGGACTGATTCCTCTTGCTAGAGTGGTCATTGGAACTGGATAGGAAATGACGTCATCTCTTTCCATGGGCATTTTAGCATCTGAATTCCAAATCACTACAGTACCGGGTGTGAGTCCAGCCAGATCTTCTACCCATGTGTCTTTATTCACCAAGACTTGAATATGGGTGTCATTACCTGGGGCTTGATAACCATGATCGGAAAGACGAATGATATACCACGTTGGCAAGCCAGAAATATTTGATGGGAAGAGATTTTTCCCACTTGCTGGGATGCCCATGTCAAAAAAAGTTTGTAACAGAATGAGGTTTGCTGATTGAGATCCTGTACCGTTTGCTGTGGCGATATTGATACAGAAATCGTTGATGATTTTTGTCATATTTTATCCCTCAAGAGCCTAGTTGGTCGGCTATTGCGCTTGGGTTAAGCCTATGCTCTTTGAATGTGTTGATGTTTTTTCTCAGATAAAACGCAGCCCTCAAAACCCCTTTGACATTCGCAAGACCATGCCAGAGTCTTCTTCAAAGCCGAAAGTGGACGTAAAAACCGTGCGTGCAGAAGCTTGGGAAAAAGCAGAGAAAGCCCTCAAGAAAGGCCAGCCAAACAAAGCGTTGGACCTACTCAGAGAGGCCGACCCAAACGGTGAACACGCCAACACACTCCGAATTGCAGGTTCTTCCGTTTGGGAATTGGCAAAGAAATCTAAATCAAGAGCAGAATATCGACAGGCTGCAGGTTTGCTCCGAGATGCAGTAAAGGCAAATTCACGGGACAAAACCAGTGGTTCTGCTTACAATAGCCTCCTCAATGAAATGCAAGATTTAGGGATTTCAGAATATCGTATTCCTCCTTTGTTTTCAAGCGGAACGCCAACGCCTTTCGGTCTCATGGCGATTCTAGGTGTGCTGGTCATAGGCTTAGGTGGACTCAAGGTTTTTACAGATAATGTAAATGACAACGACCTCACTGGTGATGTGCTCATGGAAGTGAGTTGGACTGACCGTGATGGTGTGGAACACGCTGGAAAAATATGGATCTCCTTAGATGATAGTAACGCTCCAATGCATGCTGAGAGTTTCCGCATAAATGTCAATGAGGGTAGGTATGACGGCGTAATCTTTCACCGAATCGTCGATAATTTTATGATTCAAGGTGGCGATTTTGAAAACAATGACGGTACTGGCGGCCATGCTGGTAAATTTTTCGGATATTGTAAAACAGATGTAGGGGTTGAACAAACCGATACTTGTTCAGACGATGAAACCAAGTGGGTTGTTCCTGCAGAATTTGGTGAAACACATGATGCAGGCGTAATCGCTGCGGCACGTAGCGCAGACGATAATTCGGCAGGAAGTCAATTTTATCTTGTCGACTCAACTGGTGCCAAAACTCTTGACGGAAAATATTCTGCTTTTGGCATGGCTTACAAAGGCGAGATAGATGGTGTTGAAACCAGCGGTATCGACGTGATTGATGCCATTTCTCAAGTTGAATGTCAAACTCCAGATTCCAATGATGGAGTATGTCAAGACAATACCTCTAGTAAATCAGTTCATCCAGTCACTATTGATTCTGCCATTTTGATTGATGAATCTGGAAGTTCATGGTGGCCATTCTAGAAAGTCACATTGATAGACGTGAGCAAATACCCATCAACATGGCGAATCCATTTGCAGATGCCTTGAAGCCATTCCCGCATGGTGGAGAATACTTCCATATCGACGATATCGAAAATCACAGCGTTGATATTTCCAGTATACCATACAGTATTCGGGTTCTTTTAGAGGGAGCATTACGAAATTGCGATGGGTTTCTTGTAAGAGATGAAGATGTCCTTCGCATCGCTAATTGGAAACCAGATGGAACGCGTGATGAGATACCTTTTCTTCCTAGTCGTGTCATTTTACAAGATTTCACAGGGGTGCCCGCCGTTGTCGATTTGGCAGCCTTAAGGGATGCTATGGTTGAACTAGGTGGCGATCCAGAAAAAGTAAATCCAAAAGTTCCCGTAGACCTTGTTATCGATCATTCGGTGCAAGTAGATGTTTCAGGTGCCAATCCAGAGGCACTTGAACTTAATCTTGATATCGAGTATCATCGTAATATGGAGCGATATAAATTTCTAAAATGGGGTCAAAAATCTCTCAAGAATTTCCGTGCGGTTCCTCCTTCTCGTGGCATAGTTCACCAAGTCAATCTTGAGTGGATTGCAACGGTTGCTCGCAATGAACAGGGAATTTGGTTACCAGATACATTGGTTGGTACAGACTCCCATACCACAATGGTCAATGGTCTAGGAGTTCTTGGTTGGGGAGTAGGAGGTATTGAAGCGGAAGCAGTGATGTTGGGACAACCAATTTACATGCTGGCTCCCGACGTCGTCGGTTTCAAACTCAACGGTTCTCTCAATCCTGGCGTTACTGCAACAGACATGACTTTGAAAATTGTTGAAATGCTTAGAGAAAAAGGCGTGGTTGGAAAGTTTGTGGAATTCTACGGGCAAGGAATGGCAGCATTATCCTTACCAGACAGGGCCACTATAGCTAACATGGCACCGGAATATGGTGCAACATGTGGCTTCTTTCCAGTGGATGAAAGAACGCTTGATTATCTGAGGCTATCTGGTCGAGAGGAATCTCACATTCAATCTGTAGAGACATATTGTAAACTCCAGGGGTTGTGGTATGATGCTGCATCAACAGAAAAGTCATACAGTTCGGTATTAGAACTCAATTTGTCGGAAGTCAAACCATCATTGGCAGGGCCGAAACGGCCTCAAGACCGAGTTGATCTTCATGCCATGAAAGAGCATTTCAATGCATCATTAACCCATGAGTTAGGGCATCAAGGACATGGGCTTACCGTCTCGCAGTTATCCAATTCCTCGATTGTAGATCAAGATGATGAGATGTACGATCTCAATCATGGGGATGTGGTAATCGCTGCCATAACAAGTTGTACGAATACAAGTAATCCAGGAGTGATGATAGCGGCCGGATTACTTGCACGAGAAGCGAGAAAAAGAGGCCTAAATGTGAAGCCGTGGGTCAAAACTTCTTTGGCACCCGGCAGCCGTGTCGTGACAGAGTATTATGATGCAAATGAACTTACAGAAGATTTGGATGCTCTTGGTTTCCATAATGTGGGCTACGGTTGTACGACCTGTATTGGAAACTCTGGACCGATTGATGCTTCGATAGAGGCTGCTATTGATGATGCCAATTTGATTGTTGGTTCGGTGATTTCAGGAAACAGAAATTTTGAAGGAAGAGTTCATCAAAAAGTAAAGGCATCATATTTGGCAAGCCCGCCGTTGGTAGTGGCTTACGCCCTTGCAGGCACACTCGACATTGATTTTGAGAGAGACCCAATCGGTATTTCGGCGAATGGGGAGCGTGTCATGCTATCAGATATTTGGCCCTCAGAGGAAGATGTGGCCAAAGCGATGGCTAATATCAGGCCAGAAATGTTTACTGAAAGATATGGTACAGTCATGCAAGAAGGGCGATGGGATGCGATTCCAGCCGAATCAACTCCAATTTATCCTTGGGATGAAGCATCAACCTACATCCGTTTACCAAGTTTCTTTCAAAACATCTCCATGGAGGTACCTCCAATTGAGCCAATCTCTGATGCAAGTGTTTTACTCTTCCTTGGAGACTCCGTTACTACCGACCACATTTCACCTGCGGGTGCCTTCCCAGAAGATGGTCCAGCAGGACGCTGGCTCGTAGAGCGAAATGTTGCAAAGAGCGATTTCAACTCATTTGGTAGTCGAAGAGGAAATCATGAGGTCATGATGAGAGGAACATTTGCGAATGTCAGAATCAGAAACAAATTGGCTCCAGGAACTGAAGGTGGTTTTTCGATTCATCATCAAACTGGAGAAGTGATGAGTGTTTATGACGCTGCAACGAGTCAAGAGGGGCCAAAAGTAGTTATCGCTGGTAGTCAATATGGGACTGGTTCAAGTCGTGATTGGGCCGCAAAAGGTACTTTTTTACTTGGCGTCAAAGCGGTGATTGCAACCTCTTTCGAACGAATCCATCGTTCTAACCTTGTTGGAATGGGCGTTTTACCACTTACATTCCTAGATGGCGAAGATGCTGATACGTATGGATTGACAGGAAAGGAGAAATTCACAATTCCAATTCATGATGAGATAGAGCCTCTCTCTGAAATTACCGTTACAGCAGAGAAAGATTCTGGAGAGGTTTTGGCAATTCCTCTCCAAGTAAGACTCGATACACCAGTCGAAGTAGAATATTATCGTAATGGTGGAATATTACATACCGTACTCCGCAATATGGCAAAAGATGGGGAATGATCCATATGAACAACGTGTCTGGACCAGTACGATTTCTCTTCAGGTCATCTGATGATGAAGTTGAAATCAATTTGGAAGGAGATGCGGATTTTATCTCGGGTGTTGTCAATGATTTAGGGTTGCAAAATTCAGGATGGTTGTTACCTCTCGCCATTAAATCCCGATTATATTCTTCGAGCCAATCAGGAAGCGGAGGGCCAGAAATCCCTGAACCAGATCCTTCGCGCATACCGATTATCAGACGCTCAGTGGGAGATTTGGATATAACAGACCGGTTGGTGAATTTTGGTCTTCATCCTGCAACGACGCCAAATCCAGACCAACTCAGGAGCATGTTAGAAGAATTAGAGGAACCTCTTCCTGTTCAAGGGCCGCTTGTAGTAGACCCAATGGCAGAAGCGTGGTTAAAGGAATTATTACGCATCGCAGTGCAACAATTTGGTGTAACCTCTCTTTCTACTGAAACCTTGGAATTAGCAGCAAGTGATTATTTGGGAGATAGACAAGATCTTGAACTTGAGCTCTGGTTAGAATCATTATTTCGTATGGGTAAACTCACGAAAATCCATGGTGGAGATGGAGATGCATGGGGACCATCACCTAGATGGTTAAATGCCTAAACATCCACTGTTTTTTATATTATATCGGCCCTTATTTTTCAGACATATTCCCAAAGGAATTAAAGTCGAGGAGGAATTCCCAGAACTTAGTGAAAGCCATGTCAGACAATAAATCAGTGAAAAACAAGCAATTGAGTGCCTATGGACTCGTTCTTGTGATGCTTTTTTCAATTGTAGCAGGAGCAGGATTCTCTTCTGCAGCGACTTCGAGACAATATACAACTGAAGTAGAACCAATGGACGTAGCCTTAGCAGATTTTGATTGTGATGGCGATTTAGACATGGTCACAGCCAACGATCAAAGTCTCAAAATTTCAGTCCTTCTAAACAACGATGGCAGTTTTGAAGAGCGAGTTGACATTTGGACATCGGCAAACACCAGTCAAGGCGCTACTTTTGAAGACCATTCAAACACACAACAAGTCGAAGCAGGCGATTTCGACGGAGACGGTGACCAAGATATCGTCATCTATGCAAGAAACCGACCTTTCGTTAGAGATGCAAATGGTGCGTTGGTTGTTGACAAAGTAGGAAACATGACAGTTATCGACAACACAGGAGATTGTGGTGCAGATTTAACTTTCCAACTTACTGCAACCTTTGACATGGTTTACGTTTGGGATTTGGCTGTTGGCGATATTGACAATGATGGAAAAGATGACATTGCCATTCTTGAGTTACAGGCTGACATAAAAACCCAAGTCGTCAAGGTATTCAGAGGCCCAGTTACATCGAGCACCCAACCACTCACAACAACGCTGGGTGATTCAACAGCTAATGCATACAGAGAACTTGAATTGGGTGATTGGGGAGAAACACAATCACTCGGCCTTCAAGATTGTGAAGATCTAGACTTGTGGCTGGTACGTTCTGAAGGTGTTGATTATCTTACAGGAACAGCCACAAACCCTGGAAAATCAGACAACGTAACTGTTGTCGAGTATGATTGTTTTGCAGATACTTTTGGCCAATTTCAATGGACAGCCAGCGGAGGTCAAACGACCCAAGGACAGTCATTCCACGTACATGCAATCGGTCCTGATTTCGGAGGGTTCGACATAGGCGACATGGATGAAAATGGTGTTATCGACGTTGTCGCAATCAATGACGGAAACACCCAAAACGTTACTTATGCGACTATAAATGAAGCAACAAACACCTATTCAGCATCCACCAAGGTCTTTTTTGGTAATTTCATCGCTTGGGAAGTTACTATTGCTGATTTGAATAGCGACCAAGAACCTGATTTCCTACACGCCTGTAAGTTTGGTGCTGATGAATCCACTTCTTCAACGGGGGAAACTACTACTGTGTATTACCTTAACGAGCCTACGAGCATTGGTGTGACGCTCTCGGACGGAAATGGGGGTCACATGGCCCCTCTCTACTACGGGGCTGCCACCCGTCCCACAACCGCAGTAGTAGGACAGCTCGTTGGAGATGCAAACAGTGCACTCGATATTGTTCTTGGCCATGACAGCTACCACGGTTCAATTACATGGAATGATAACTGGGGCTGGGAAGGCTCATATGACCGAATTATCGTTATTGAGATGGATTACACTGATTTAGCCGTCAGTGATATCGAATTTTCAAACACAGACAGGTATGTTGGACTGGTTGGAGAAGGTACACGAGATGTTAATATTACAGTAACAAACACTGGCATGGATGTTCTCAGTGGTTCGACAACCGTGGATGTAGTCATTGAAGAGGTTGATGAAGCAGCATCATCAAACGTCTCGGTTTATGCAATGGACTGGGATACGGCAGAGGATAAGAGCGGTTGTGGTTCTGGCTGTAATTGGCGATATGAATCCTATCACGGAGATCACCACTGGATGGAGGAGACAACTCACAATACTGGTGTAACTTCCAGCAATTTCAATGATGCAACTTATTCTGCTAACAGTAACAATCCTACTGATTTTATGTGGTCAGGTACAATGGAAACCGATTCTAATGGGGATGAATGGTCTGGATATGGTGGGAACTGGGATGAGGCTATGGTCCTAGAGGATGTTGATTTGACAGGTGCTGACAGAGCTTGGTTATCGGCTGAACTTTTCCGACATCTTGGTTATTCCGCTACTTTCATCCAAGACCAAAATGGACCCATTCTTTACGATTTGTGGGATGATTTGGCCATGATTGAAGTACTCAGCGATGCCCATGGATGGGAATTACTTGCTTGTCCATCTGCTGCTTATTTCGACGGAGTCTGTCCGAGCGGCCAAAGTATTTGGGGAGGTTATGATACCGACCGTGTAATCAATCAACAAAGAACAGGATATGCTTCAGCCATCGATACCTATGGCGTTTGGGCATCCCAAACCAATTACGGCTGGAATAGTTTTACTGAGGAAGGATATGGCGCCTTTGAACTATCAAGGTATGCAGGTGAAATCGTAGATATCCGATTCCGTTTCAAAACCGGATGGGAAGGAAGTAATTCAGATGAAGATGATTCAAATTGGCAGGGTTATGATGGATTTGCTATAGATAACGTAACAATATGGAAGCAACAAACTGTTTTCAAACCAGGCAATACTCCTACCTCTGCCCCAATTAACCTCAATGGAATGGCCCCGAACGAAGACCGAGTCGTGAGCATTTCTGCTGACTTATTAAACGGCTCAACTTACAGAGTTACGGCCACCATCGACGGAAATTCCTTTGGAGACGAGCAAAGCCTCAACGACGATCTTGTACAATATGTCCAAGTTTTCAATTTGTACGATCCTGCAGTTTTGGGTATTACGTCATTCAAACCTGGAGAAATGTATGCAGCGGACTTACTTCCGATTGAAGTAGAAGTAGAAAATTGGGGTAACACAGAAGTAGACTTTGATCTAAGAGCTACCGTTTACAGTGCGATACCAAATGATGTCTTTTGCGGTTCACCCAGTAACATCTGCTACGAACCATTTGAGGGTGGTGCAAACACTCCATTCCGGTTTACAGATGATAACAATCAGAAAGGACAAATTCATGACGAATCTGTTTGTGTAGGTCAGAATAATTATGAGAGTATCTTTGGAGGAAATGCTTACTGGTTTGGACATCCATGTAACACAGCGACCGATGGATATGGCGATGTTTGGCAGAACGAATCATTCACTATACCAGCAATCGACCTCACAAACATGCAAGGTGATTTCGTCGCTCTCAACTTCGACTATTATGCGGAGACATACTTTGAATGGGACTCAGAAGGTAATATCTACACTCCAGGTGATTACTCAGCAATAACGCTTGATTGGGAAAAAGATGGCAATCAATACAACGGACTTCTTGTCGCTCAATGGACTGATTTTAATGATGATGGATCTTGTCGAATCGACTCCAATGATGATGGAATCACCAATAGTTCAGAACCCATAGATCGGGCAGAGTTGACTTACATCGGTGATGAGAGTAACATTAACGGTGGAACAGGAAATTACAATTTGTTCTTCAACAGTTACAATCTTAAGTTATCAAGAAGCATTGACTTGACACACATTTACATCAGAAATCAAACGGCTGTAGATGCATTTGGTAACTACCCATATGAGTGTATGAGCCTAAAGGATTCGGTTGTGGACATTAATTTCGAATTCGTCTCAAATGAAGATGGTAAGAATGGTCTTAGTAAGGGATTGCGCGGCGTTGGTTTCGATAACATAACCTTGAAAGAGTTCACATTTACTCAGGATGCGGTATATGAGAATACGGTAACAGGACTAGACGCAGACCAACTTGAAACAATCACAGTAGCAGAACATGACTTCAGTCAAGGTATATACAAGATCGATATTGAATCGATATTTGATAACACAGACCCTTCGACGAATTGGTACCAAGATGAAGAAATCTCTGAGGCCAATAATCTAGCCTCAGTTATTTTTACAGTTCAGAGTGTAAATCTCTCATTACTTGCCTCAAATCAGCTCGCATGTTGGGATGATGCTCTTCTTGCGTGTGTGTATCCTATGGATGATGTACTCAAGCATGAATGGGCAATCACTGCGCGAAATGGGGTCTTGGAAGCAGCCTATGATTTCTACATGACGATTGAAGATGTGACTGACCCTGAAAACGTGATTCTGATGAATAACGTTACTTCCACTTTGGGAACTACTGTATTAGAACCAAGGGAACAAATCAACAATGTTGGATTCACGCCTTGGAACGAATGGGAATCAGGTCACACATATTCAATTACCTTCTTTACAATTAATTCTGATGACAACGAAGTATCTGGAAATTCATTAACATTTGAAGCGACATTCATGGACGAGATTGATATCGCAATTTTGTCTAATCCATCAAGTAGAGTAGATAATATCATCAGAGATATTGATGCCCTCGGCATGACATACACGCTTTTCCCAATGAATGAGTGGGATGACTACTTAGATGATGAATGGATGAATGAGTACAACAAAATTGTTCTTCCATGGCAAGAGTTAATTGATGCAAAACCAGTAGGTGGTAGCACAAATGGTAAAGGTTACTACGAAAAATTGGGCCTAAATCAAGGGATTCTTGAGGATTTCATGAATGCTGGTGGTACAGTGCAAGTGCACCTAGATAACGAAGCAGTTCCTTATTATGAGTATTCAAGCAGTACTGGAAAAAGCCTCCTTCCATTCAACCTTGATGTTGAGGAAAGAACTGGTGATGATACCATCACTAAAAACAAGATTACCGTGCAAGATCCGTATCACCCTCTGTTTGATGGCTTGGATATTTCCAGTCTCGATGGCTTTAACGGAGGCACGTATGTAACAAAAGCGATTGTTGATGCGAGTAGCGGTTCCTCATCGGCCGTTCCACTCAAGTGTGTCAGCCCATCTGGCTCGGGCGATATCAGCCTCGGAGGTTCATTCCATCCAATAATTCATGCTGAAGACAGTCCTAAGAATGTCATTCTTGGAACATGCAGTAACGGTCTAGGAGGTATGATCCTCACCACCCTCGATGTTTCAACACAATCAGATCCTGTCGCAAATGACGCCAACTTTAACCTTCTTGGACAAATGTTGTTGTACAACGTAACTCCATACCCGGACAACTTTGGCGTCTTAGGTAACGGCGTTGATATCACCATCAATGGTGAAGTCCCATCAACCGATGATACTGGGTACAAGATCTACAACATGCGAAGCAATGCTACCTTGGAATTCGGATTCCAAACCGATGCATCGGTTCCTCTTACCGCAGATTGGACACTGCTCGGCTCTACCCTTTGGGATCATAATCAAGATAATGAAAACGGAGAACCAGATCATACTCGTGGCGATACAGTAACTTCGAAATTCTGTGATAAAGACCCAACGGAACCAACTCTTTGCAAGCAAGGAGCGCAATGGACCGTGAAACTATATCTCCATGACGACCAAGGACACGCACGAATTTTACAAATCACACTGAAGACCTCCAACCTGGAAGCCGATACCGAGCAGCCAATCGCCGTGCTGAATTTGGACGTTGATGCGTATCAGAATATCGCAGTGCATGAAGCAACAGCGGGTACTGGGGCGAATCAATACCTGATTATTCTCCAAGAAGACCAAAACCAAAACGACATCCCGATGCCAGTGAACTTAGATGCATCTGATTCTTACGATCCAGATGCCTTGTCTGGAAACGGCATTGCTCGTTACGTTTGGACGGTATACTTTGATTGCCCATACGGAGAAGACTGCAGCAAAAAGGTCATCACACAAGATGTTGAAAGTAATTCTGCCTTTGATGGTAATTTCGAATATACCTTCTCTAACGTAACCAAAGAAGGAACCCTTGAACAGGTAATCAGAATCGAATTAATTGTTTTCGATAACTCGAATAAACCATCAGATACAGCAATCATACGATTTGTTGTTGGCTCATCGGCAGATAACGATGCTGAACCCGAGATTGATTATGCCTTTTACTCAGATGATGTACAATTGAATAACTTTGCTCAATTGAGATCGGATAAGATATCCATTCAAGGAACAATAGTATCCGGTTCAGAGGGAGATAATGATGTGTTTATCCACGTCACCTTCGACGAATCAAATTTTGATCTAGGTGCTCTTGACAGAAAAGATCTCCAAGATTTGGGCCTTTATGACAAAACGTTTGGACTAGGTGATTCAGATACATTTTCTTTGGAATTGGACCTCAGTGGCCTTTACACAAATGTTTCCGAAACCATCAAAGTACACGTCATGACCTTTGAAGGTGATTTTGATTCACCAAAATTCAGGGTGGTCACTTATTCCGAATTTGAGCTGATGATGTGTCAAGGAGCTGAAGCACCAGCACAGGCAGAAGTAGCCGGTGGTCGATGGGTATATGACTCACAAGAAGAGAGATGTGACTGGCTTGCGGATGATCCAAATGGCTGGACATACGATCCTGAAACTGGAGAGTTCAGCGAGCCAATACAATCAGCAGCTGGTGATAGCGATGATAATTCCATGTTGGTATATGCAATTGGTGGAGGGGTAGTATTACTCATCATCGTCATGCTTTCGCTGTTGTTCATGAGAGGTGGAGATTCAGAAGAGAAGATGTACATAGATGCTTATGAACAACCAGTTGCTCAAGTGATGGACCCAATGGAACAATATGTCCAACAGCTCATTGCCCAAGGATATCCCGAGGCGACGGCAAGGGCCTATGCACAGCAGCATGCAGCGTATTTTCAACAACAACAATAGCAAGCCGTAGTTGAATACTAAGTTTCAAGAAGGGGGCGCTCAAGCCTCGCAACATGGACATGAGTGAAAACTACACTGTTGCCGACTTATCACTTGCAGAATTTGGTCGAAAAGAGATTGAGATTGCTGAACATGAAATGCCAGGATTGATGTCCGTTCGTGCCAAATATGCTGCAGAAAAACCTCTTCAAGGTGTCAGGGTAACAGGTTCCCTGCACATGACAATTCAAACGGCTGTCTTGATTGAAACTCTCAAAGATCTCGGAGCAAGCGTACGTTGGGCGAGTTGCAACATTTATTCGACACAAGACCATGCTGCTGCTGCCATTGCAGAATCAGGAGTACCAGTATTCGCCTGGAAAGGAATGAGCTTGGAAGAGTACTGGGATTGTACATTCAAGGCCGTTTTCCATGGAGATGGGTTAGGTCCTAACCTCATCGTCGACGACGGTGGAGACGCAACCTTGTTGCTCCACAAGGGATATGCGCTTGAGCATGGAGATGATTGGGTAAATACCGAATCTGATAACCATGAGGAACAAGTCATCAAAAATTTACTCAAGCGGGTTCACAACGAAATGCCAGGATATTGGACAAAAGTCATGGATGAATGCTACGGAGTTTCAGAAGAAACCACTACCGGGGTCCATCGCCTGTATCAGTGGGTTAACAGTGGTCAGTTGATGTTCCCAGCAATCAATGTCAATGATTCAGTTACAAAATCTAAGTTTGACAATCTCTATGGCTGTAGAGAATCCTTGGTGGACGGACTGAAGAGAGCTACAGACGTTATGATTTCAGGAAAAACAGGAGTTGTTTGTGGATACGGAGATGTAGGTAAAGGTTCGGCTCAGGCACTCAAGGCAATGGGTGCTATTGTCATCGTTACCGAAATCGACCCAATCTGTGCCCTCCAAGCAGCAATGGAAGGGTTCCAAGTACTCACCATAGAAGATACGCTTGGAACTGCTGATATCTATGTCACTGCTACAGGAAATAAAGACGTGATTACCCTTGAACACATGGAAGCCATGAAGGATCAGGCAATCGTTTGTAACATTGGACACTTTGATAATGAAATCCAAGTAGACGCACTTGAAGCAAGAACAGACGTCGAAAAGGTCAACATCAAACCACAAGTTGACAAATTTACTTTCCCGAATGGCAACAGTATATTCCTATTGGCCTCTGGCAGACTCGTGAATCTAGGTTGCGCGACCGGTCACCCCAGTTTTGTAATGTCCAACAGTTTCACAAATCAAGTATTGGCCCAAATAGACCTATGGAAGAATAAGGAATCCTATGAAAACAAGGTTTACATTCTACCCAAACACCTTGATGAGGAAGTCGCACGACTGCATTTAGAGAAAATCGGTTGCAAACTTACAACCATGTCAAAAGATCAGGCAGATTACATCAGCGTACCAGCAGAAGGCCCATACAAGCCGGAGCATTATCGATACTGATATCACTCTTCTTCATATGAAGGCGCTTCGAGACTTTCTTCCTCTGTTTCGATATAGCCAAGTTCATCCAGGTGGGAGTCTAAGTCAGGAATGGTTGGCTTCCACGACCTTGGCATTGACTTATTTTGTTTGATAATTAATCCTAATCTCTCTTGGAATGCTTTTGGCCTTTTTGTATAAAGGAACATATACAGACGTTGAGTTCGCAAGTGCTCAGGAATAATTGTGTAACCTGAACTGCTTTCCACATCCATGGCTCTTAGTAAATTGAATGCAGGTCGGTTTACCGTTTGGAAGATTTGTCTACTAAATCGCATACCCAATCCTACTGTAAAGAGGATCAATAAGGATGTCAAACAGAAACCACCCCATCCATCACCAAATAATCCCCTTGCCAGAAACACTTCCACCATAAGGAATGGGACTGTGGTTAGCATGAAGATGAAATTTTCACTTACTGGTGCTTTTCGACTTCTTGCTTCGATTGCCCCCCAGCCAGGATGTTTTTTTTGCCAAGGCTTGAAGTGTTGCTGAGATTCTTGAGTAGCCGCTTTTTGGACCAAGCCATGCAAACGGCCAACTCGTGCCATTTGTTGGGCCCCAACTTCCAAATCATCGAGCATGAGGCTCTCTAATCTCCCCATGGCTTCAGAATACATCCCCATGTCGGTAAGTATCGCCGTTTGTTCAATCACTGGAACGGCTTCATAGGGTACATGTTCCCTACATTTTTGCCACCATGCTAATGCGTCTTCATACATACCAAGTTCATCTGCAATCAATCGCCCGCCCCTTACCCAAGCATCTACGCGCTCAGGGTTGATGGCAACCACTTTCTTACATGCTGATAATGCACGAGAAGCTTGTTTAAGGTCTGGAGGTGTATTTTTTGGTAATGACAAATCCGCAATAAGCCACCAGGCATCGATATGTTCAGGGTCTTTTTCTACGGCTGTATTTGCCATTTCCAGAGCCTTTTCAACATCCCCATTCTCCATCAAACCGATTGCGTCCAGGTATGCGTCTTCCGCTTTCATTACAGCCACCTTTGTTAACTAAATCGATTCCTTGAATCTTGAGGCCGAGTCTTCTTACACATCATGCAGACTTTATTGGATTGAAAATTTCTAGAACCACAACTACATCTCCATGTACCTTTATCCAATTGTTGTTTTCTTGTTAATCGTTGGTCTCTTTGGTGTCTTGTTCTTGGTCCAGAATGTGTTTTTCGTTCAATCCTCTTTTCCGGTTGTTCATCTTTTTTTGGTAACCCACATTTATTACATTCTTTTCGGAAACTGAAATTTACATTCTTACATTTCATACAAATCCAATCGTTGTTATTGTAATTTTTAGAATTCTGATTGTTGTGTTTCCCCCGTCGATCATCTCTTCGATGGTTTCGTCTTTCTTGGTGATCCGATCTCGTTTGTCTACCAGACCTTCGTTCATTTGGAGCGTTTCTATCTCTAAATTTGTTCCTTGTTTGTGAAGAACCAGTTCCTCGATTTCTTTCTTCTCTTCTTTCTCGAGCTGGTCGAATTGTGATTTTTTCACCGATGAGAGTGTCAGGATCGATACTCCTTTCCAAGTTATGTAAATGTACATAACTTTGCTTAAGATTTCCAATGACGCCTTTCACCTTTCCGACATAGTCACCGCGACTGTTGACCATCACCGTATTTAGCGCAGGGCTTGAACCAGAATACTCTACCAATAGCCCGCCATCATGAGATGTTCGAGAGACCTTGCCTTGGAACATGAAAATCACAATTTATCATTTCTTCTTGTCACCAAAAACGCTGCACCAAGACAAATCATGATTGTACTGATCATTGAAATGGTTGGCAAGCCACTCGAGGTCTCATCGACAATTTCCATGACATCATCGGAATTAACTGAGTCTGGGTTAGCGAATGGATCGGCAACTGTAAGGTTGAATTCTGAAGATTTGCCACTGGCGTCTGTTGCTTTGATGGTTACTGGGTATGTATCTCCACTATTTCCTGTGCAGGCTGTTATTGGAATCGATGCTTCCCATTCGTTATTGGTTGGTGTGGTTGTTTTTACTTTTTGATCACAAACTGAAATCTCGATTGTTACATCCTCTGATTCAGGTTCAAAAACGGTTCCTCTTATGGTAAATGAATAATAATCATCTGCCCAACTGACTACTGAACCATCAAATCTTTCAGGAACGTCCAAAACAGGAGGTTGGCTTTGTTTTTCCATTGATAGGTCTATTTCAGTCTCTAAGTTGAAATGTAAATCTTCTGAAATCACCTTGTATTTTATCTTGAAAGATCCTGGGTTGAGATTGGAGATGTCGACTTCAGTGCTNGTTGGTTCAGACGACATGTCGACAAGCGNNGGTGTTCCAAGTATTGAACCCTGAGCAGCCATAATTTCTAATTCTGCGGAAGATATGAGTCCGGTGGGATTAATTTGAATACTCACCGCACCTTCATATTCACCGGAATCTCCTGTGATGGATAATGGGTTGCCAAAATGCCAAGTGCGGGTATCCGACTCAACGCCAAATGGATTGACCATTTTGCATGATGCTTCGGATTTGTAACCTGTCCCTGGGTTTACGAGATAATCTCCATTTCCGCTTCGCTCACCAGACCAATCCGCCTCTGAAAACGAACAGATCATATTGAGGCTCCAACCATTGGTGGTTGAAGCCCAATTATCCAGTTGTTCTCCTTGGATGGCAATGCTCTGTATTGCAACGGTGTCCACTGGCAAAATCGTCCCATTTTGAGGCGCAACACTTGACCACTGAGGTGGTTCAGTATCTGGAGCCTCCTGAGTCGTAAAATCAAAGAAGATATTTCTCACAATATCTTCTCCTTTTGTTCTGTCAAAGACAGTATCAATATCAAGCACAAGACTGCCACTGGGGAGGTAATTTACGGAATGTGAGAATTCCTCAAGCGATTCTATCTCAGTAGTTTTTTCTCGAAATATGGGGTCGTCAGTATGATTTTCCATGATGCCGTAAGTGTTGATTCGAAGACCTTGGACCGGTGGAAATGTAAATTTAACGTGAGCATCTGATATGTTTGAAACGTTGAATGCAAGGGTAAAATTAGACACACCCTTGTTTGCGAGTTGAGTGAATTGTGCATTATGGTTCTCTCCATCTTTTACGAACATTGAGATTTCTAGGTTATCGGTTGCGCTTACTGGTACTTCTTCACAATCATTACTTGCTCCAAGCCTGCTACTGCAATCTCTCTTCTCTGGATGAGTTTGTGGTATCAAATCCACTTCGTCCAAACCAATACCATCTTCAACAAAGGAAAGGTTACTCCAGTCTATTTCTCCTCGGTGTGAATCTCCTTCTTTGATGCCCATTCTCGTTTCCATATCAGAGATACACATTGGACCAATGTCTCTGACATTATCTCTCTCATCGGTTGAAATCCAATCGTCATTTCCTCCAAATGCTTCAAATCCTTCGAATAAGCCATCTAAATTATCCCTTACAATTGCAGCGTTTGAGCCATTTACCCAAGCATTAGCATCGAATGATGCAGTGTTCCAATCATCTCCAATTTCTATATCGAAATAAGCAAAATTGTATTCAAAAAGGTCTTCGAAACTATAACCACTACAATCCACATCTTGTACTTCTTGACGAGCGGATGTTTCTGCTGCTGAGGGGGTGGAAATCCCCAAAGACGTTGCCAACATCAATCCAATCAATAGCAATGAGATACTACGGCGCATGATGCCATGTATGAATCGGTTCCTAATGGGTCTTGCTATTACGGCTGCATGGATTTTACTCTTCGTGCCAATAAATACCATGGCACAATTGTCCAGATGCATGTGGCCATGACAAGCGAAAAAGTTGAATTTCTTTGATCTACATCTTGTATTTGAGTTTCCAAGGCGAGATGATACAATCCATTTGGAGAAAAAAGGTCAACCTGTGCTTGCAAATCACTCCATCTTTCGACATCAGATCCATCAACTGCAACACCAGATAATCCAGCCACTACCGATGTGAGCAACAACCAGAGAAGAGTGAAAAGCATCCATGCTCCTAATCCTAGAGCCAGTGAAGAACCCATGTCTTCCGCCCAAGAAGAAGCGAGGAGTTGGATTAAGGTATACCAAAGCAAAACCAATCCAGTGAATCCAAGGTAAATCATCACTTCTGTAAGGCTTGGATATTGTTCAAACCTTTCCCCAATGATGAAAATAGCGATGATTGAAAGAGACACGGTTGGGATGGCCACTGCTCCCCAGTGAGAGATAATCATCGAGGTTGTGAGTTGGTTTCTGGAAATTGGTTGACTTAGTTTAATGTCCAATACTCCTGAAATCCGGTCACGGCTAATCCCATCAAAGGAAACAAACACGACTCCGAGCGTTGCAGACAAGAGTATGAAAGCACTTGAAACATATAATATTGAATACGCAGAATCCAATGGAATCTGGGCAGGAAGACGTATGTTTGGGTCTGAAAGTCCCCAAGCCGCTCCAAGGATGAACATCGATAACAATGGCCATAAGATTTTCATTCGATTAGAAAAGAATCTTTCTTTGAACCCGTGCAAGGATAGTTGGGTCCAAGTCATCATTCATCCTCTCCTATTTCCCTTCTGGGAACCATTGATTGAAGTGTTATGTTCATTGACACTTCTTCAGAGTCTAACCCAGTCGCTGCTTTGATCAAGTCAGCAATATCTAATGGTGATGGATAGATAAATTTCAGTCCCTTGGAAGCGTATGTTTCAATAATTTCTTTAGATGAAATCTCGGTTTCACCTCGCCATCCCTCAAGATATGGAATCGTATTTTCCGGGGGTTCTCCTTTTCCTTCGATTACAGTTTTCGCTTCAATACCTAAGTTTTCAGAGATTGCCTCAAGCGTGTCAAATGCCAACAATTGCCCTTGGTGCATTAAGGCTACTTTATCACAGAAATGTTTCAATTCCTGAACTCTATGTGACGAGATAAGTATACCCATCCCATTTTCTGCCAATTGAGAAATAAGGTTGACAAATGCCTTTTGGGCAAGAGGATCTAATCCGTTCATTGGTTCATCCAATACAAGATAGTCGGGCGCACCCACAAGCGCACAAGCTAAGGAAAGACGCTGCCGCATTCCTTGGGAGAGATTTTTCAGCATGGTATTAGATTGGGATTTCAAACCTACCAACCTAACCAGTTTGTTTAGGTCAGTGTTTATGTTTTGCATGTGCGAAATTTCTTTCAATTGTTCAAACACAGTTTTTTTTCCTTCCCAACGAACCTGCTCGGGCATGAAGCCAATTTTCCCTCTACGCATGGTTGTATTGAGATTAATCTCCCCTTCCATTTCCTTATAAAGTCCTGCAATAACTCGAATGAGCGTAGTTTTTCCAGAACCGTTGGGTCCAATCAGCCCAACAATTTCTCCAGGTGACAATTCAAGCGAGATTTGATGAATTCCTGGTCCAAGTCTCTTCTTCCACGGTGTGAAAAAATTGGACGAGGGCAATGGATACCGAAAAGTGACATTTTCCATTTGGAACTTCTCGTGCATACCTTCCGCAGAGTGTTGAGGTTTGACAAACTACCGATTCAGACACATGATATTCCGTTGAACTTATGTGGAGGTTTGGCCAGGGCGTATTGTGATAAATGGATTCATTTTCACCGCTATTCTCTATTTGTTCTTGTTCATTTTCTTTTTCAGAAAACATCGGGATGATTTCGAATATACAGCTGTAGTCTGTTTTCTCATCGGCTTGCTGTGGTTTGTGCCATGGGGAATTTTCTTTATGGTACCCGTTGCTATTGTGGTTTCTTTAATCAGCCCTGCTTCTAGGTTAAAATGGAAGGAAAAGATTGTGCCGAGATCTGTGACCTCAGTGATATTGCTGTTGATTCTCATGCTTGGTAGTTTGATCCCACCTTCGCTTCCTGTTGGAGATGACTCTTGGATCTTGGTAAGCGAGGAAAATCCTGATTCATGGCCATGGCCAGCAAGTGAGCAATATACATATCTTCATGATGGTAAGGTAATCAGTATTCTCAATACTCGAATACCTCATACCTTTTCTGTGTATGGTTCTGCACAATCCTCCCTTTCAATAGCGCTTACTCTTGGACTTGATGACCTCAGGTTAAAACAATCAATCGATCAGTTAGGAATTAATCCGGAGTCCTTCGCTCTCGAACCAATTGTTGCAGATTCAAAGCACACATACAATGACAAAGAATATCATGTCCTCAGAGAGAGAATCTTTCTTGAAAGTGTAGATTCCTTGACTCTTGGATATGTACTCATCGTGGCCATCCCATCAGCAGGAGGTGAGTTAACAGTTCTCTCTATCGTGAGAACGAGTCTTGATGATATAGATGTTTGGGAAGAAAAAATTGTGAATGATTTTTTGCGTATTTCAGATTGATAACTAAACGGATTCAGTCCTGTTATGGAATAGTTTTTGCCTGTTCTTCGAAATGACTTTGTAAATCAAATCACGAAGTAACTTTGGCACCAACCAAGCAAAGGGAAAGAGAATTCTATAATGCCAGCCAAGGTACAAAAGGCATCGTATGGCTGCAGAGGAGTAAACATATGGGTGGTTGTTTTTAATGAGCACAAGAGAATCCACCTCGATATTGAACTCTCGCATATGACTCATCCCAGTTTCAGAATCTTGTTCGAGAATCTTTAGTGGTCTTTTAAGTCGCTTGGCCAAAAATTGCCCAGACCAGGAACATAGGCCACATTGACCATCAATTAGCAACAGGTCCTTTGACATCTTACTCAGCGGCAACATGTAAGTTTCCATCTTGGAAATAAATTTGTATATTCTTCGGTTTTTTCTTCGTTATGGCAGCGAGAGCATCGTAAATTTGGTCCTGTTTTACCTTGAAGGCCTTCGCTGCTTTTGCAGTTGACCAAGCAACGGTTTCAAAATCGGATCGCCGAAGCCACTCAAACAATCTTTCCTCTAAGTTGGATAATTGTTCAGGATTATCTTCGTTGACGGCATTCGGGGGTTGCATGAAGAGGGCTAAGAGTGCTCATTAAATCAATTTGTGCCTCAGGCTAAGACTGCAATTTGTCTACAACATTCTTCGGCATTGATTTTTCCATCAAGTAAATCATTCACTACTTCGATGAATGGAGTCTTGAGATCTAAATCCTTTGATCTTGTACCAAACATACGAGCAGCACGAACGCCTTCAGCGACCATGACCATTTCATCAAGAGCTTCTTCTAAGCTTAGTCCACTTCCTAACATTTCGCCCATGCGTCGATTTCGCCCATGAGGACTAGTTGCGGTTACAAACATGTCACCGAGTCCAGCGGGTCCAAAGGCTACATCTGCTCGAGCACCGAGGGCAGGCAAAATCAGACAACCTTCTTTGAATCCAGCACTAAATATGGTTGCTTTGAGATTATCTCCTCCGAGGGTACCTATTTGTTTTAGACCATCAACTAAGCCACACGCAAGGGCCACGACATTCTTAAAAGCACCCCATAATTCAGCACCCTCTGGATCATTGGTGGCATGTAAAATGAAACTAGGAGTAGACAATGTTGCTGCTAATTTCTTTGCCACAGTTACGTCTTCTGATGCAATCAGGGCTGTAGTCATAACTCCATCAGCAGCCTCAGGAGCAATGGTTGGTCCAGTGAGTACAGCAAGAGGGTTATTTTTCGAATTTTCTTCAAGCAAGTGTTGTAATGATTGTGATATAAGTTTGTTACCAGGTGCCAATCCTTTGGCTAAATCCAAGATTACATGCCCTGGTCTAACAAAGGGAAGAAGGTCTTGGAAGACATCTAAAATAACTCCTGATGGGAGCGCCAATACTACGATTTCAACACCCTCAACAGCCTCATCCAATCGCATTGTAGCCTCTAAACCTTTGAGGGAATGATTTGGAAGATACTTCTTGTTTGTGTCTTCCATCATGATAGACTCATAAACTTCATTTTCGATGGTCCAACCTTTGACTGCGTGTTCATCTTCAAGCCATAGTTTTGCAATAGCGGATCCCCAGTTACCTAAACCAAGAACTGCAATATGGGCCATAAATACGTGGCAATGCTGCTTCCTTTTAGCCAATTCCCTGTTTCATGAATACTTATGGCGATTCTGGAGGGAATAATGCTGGAGCATCATTTTTCTGCCAAATTGGATATTTTGTCATACATATCTTAAACTTTGAATCATCTAAACATTCTGAGAGCCAGTTTTGTAGACTTGGCCAAGATTGGGAGTTGAACCAGTCTAATTGATGATTAGCGAATTGTCGTACGAATGGGAAAAGAGCGTCACTTAAGTTGTGATTATTCTTGAGTTTGCTCNCAAAATTATTCAAATCTTCAAGATAATTTGATGCCATTTCCCTNTGATATTCGGCATTAGGTTGTTCATATCTATTTGCATACTTATATCGGTCCAGATGAAATTTGAATTCATCATCATTTCTCATGACCCAGTAATTTTCTTCCTCATTTAACTCCCAATTCCTAGCATATTGCATTATTTCGAGGCTTTCCTCAATAATTTCTTTTTCTGCAGTAATGAGGACGGGCACGGTCCCTTTCGGTGAAATTTCAAGCATTTCATTAGGTCTGTTTTTCAAGTCGACTTCTCTTAATTCACAGATGAGTTCCGACCTTATGATCGACATTCTTGCTCTCATTGCATATGGGCATCGACGAAACGAGTAGAGTATGTTTGATGACATGAAAATCTTGTTTCAGAAGAGATCATCATCCTCTTCGCTTGCAAATAGATCATCTTGTTCATCATCTGCTTTTTCTTCGACCTTAGGCTTTTTTGTTTTCTTTTCTGCAGGACTCTCTGGCTCCTTTTGATCGATTGATTCTTCTTCGGCTTTTGGAGGATTTGTACGCATCTGAGCCTGTACTGCTTCCCTAGCAGCCATCTCTTCAGGCGTTATGTTTTGTTGTGCTGCCAAGGCACGCCTTCTTTCATCCCTTGCTTTTTGTTCTAGCTGTTTGTGTCGACTCTTTTCGATTTGTTGAAGCATGAACATTGCATCATGTTCGAGAAGAGGTGAATCAGAGATGAGAGTGAGGTCAAGCCAACCTCCTTCCTCAACGATAAACTCTGCCAGTGGCTCAAAGTTCAAGTCGCTCTTCTTGATTTGCGTGTAATGGGACGCATTACCTCCCCGGTGTTCGACACCTGAAAAATGGCAATAAAATGTCTTGGTCCCTATGGTTTCTCTCACTTGATCGAATAATTCTCCGTAATCTTCTGATGTACGAAGACGTCCATGACCACGAGCGTGAATGTGAGCGAGGTTCAAGACAGGTATCGTTCCCTCAACATGATTTACAACTTCAAGAACTTCTTCCAATGATCCCCACAATTCTTGCCTACCACTTGTTTCAATCCCGATTTTTGATGGAGTGCCATCTTTTAGCCATGGGAAGACGGGATATTCATCCTCTTCATCTTGCCATATTTCTGAAATTCTTTCAACAATACCTGAAAAAATTGTCGCAACTTGAGAATTTGCGTTGGCTCCTCGTCCCATTTCACCGTAGTGTCCAACATGCAATGTGACGTGTCTTGCATTAATCGTTTTTGCAGCCTGTAAGGCCGCTTCGATTTTCGTAAGGCTGCGGTTTCTTTCAACCCTGTTCCCCAGCATTTCTGCATAGTATGGTCCATGGAGGTTCATCTCGAAATCGGCCTTATTTGCAAGGACTCCCGCCTGCCAGTATTGTTCAAAGTGTAAAGGAGCAACCATTCTTACCGTTTGGACTTCCATTGTCTCTAGTCCAAGAGAGATGATGTCGTCCATTCCTTCAACAATAGTACGGCCTTTACAGGAGAGCGGAACTCCGGCTGGTCCAATTTTTACAGACATTTACCCACCCCGACAGGACAAGGCGAAGGGCTCCCCTATGTTAATTGCTTTCTGAGATTCATCATTGTTCTAAGGGGTTCTGAAGGGATTGGTTCTAAAAAGATGAACTCTAGCAACCACCATGGAGGATGAGGTTGCCGCTGCCATTACAGCATTCAAACAAGGACTCCCTGTATGCCTTTTTGATGCAGATCATCGCGAAGGTGAGACCGATTTATTGTTTTCAGCTCAGCATACTACTCCTCAAACGATGCGCACTCTACGAAAAGAATGCGGAGGGTTACTTTTCTTAGCNATCGGTGATGAGGTTGGAGATTTATTTGGCCTTCCCTTTTTGCAGGATATTTATACAAATCACGAACTTATTGAAAAATACCCAACTCTCCAACATTTGATTACGAACGATTTGCAATATGATTCACGCTCCGCCTTTACGCTTAGTTTAAACCATCGAGATACGTTTACCGGGATAACCGATCGAGACAGGGCATTGACGACTCGGAGGTTTGCTGAGTTGTATATTGAATGTCAAACCAAAACACACGAATATTCTCGAGAACGACTCGGAGAGGAATTCAGAACCCCAGGCCACATTCCTGTTTGTCGTGAATCCAAAGGTGGACTGACTACTCGCCAAGGACATACCGAGTTGGCTGTAGGTTTAGCGAGGTTAGCGGGCGTTTCTCCAGTAGTAATCGGGGCTGAAATGCTTCAACCTGATGGAGATTATGCCTTGAGTGTGGAGGATGCAAAAATGTGGGCATCCAAAAGAAATATTCCATTTTTGACAGGTGAAGAATTGATTAGAGAAGTCGACTAGGAGTTGGTTAGATGGATAAAGTGATGGCTGTGGGCGTATTTGATTTACTCCATGCCGGCCATTTACATTATTTGGAACAAGCAAAAGCGCTTGGATCTCACCTAGTTGTCGTCGTGGCACATGATGATACAGTGAGGAAAAGGAAGCATGAGCCTGTCACAAACCATGATTTCAGAAAAAGGATGGTTGCTGGACTGAAACCAGTGGATGAAGTTTTCATCGGTAATCCTCCTGAAATACCGATTTTTGACATATTAAATGAGATTAAACCTGATGTAATTGCTCTGGGTTACGACCAGGAACATGCAGAAGATCATCTCAGAAATTCCCTCAAGGAAAGGGGCTTTGAAGGTATGAGAGTCACGAGAGTTGAAGGTCTATACGACGATTTGGATGGAACGAGAAAAATTATTGCAAAAATATTGCAAAGAGGATTAAAGGAGGGGGAATGAACATGTTTACAGGCATCGTTCAAGGNCAAGGACAAGTCATCGCAATGGATTCTGGCGAATACACAAAAGTAACCATCGCTTTACCAAACTCCGAAAATTTGCGTGTAGGAGATAGTGTGTCAGTATCTGGTGTTTGTTTGACCGCTGTTGAAATTCATGGTACATCTGTGCAATTTGACATCATACCAGAAACACTCTCTCGAACAAATTTGAAACAACTTCAAATTGGCGATCATGTGAATATTGAAAGGGCGTTGAAGTATGGTGATGAAGTTGGAGGCCACCTTTTGAGCGGACATATCATGGGGGTGGGTACTATCTCACACAAATCTGAAGGGGAGGAAATAATTGACATATCCATTCAACTATCTGAGGAGATGTTGCCATATGTTGTAGAAAAAGGATACATTGCAATCGATGGAATTTCACTTACAATCGGAAAGGTGAACGGATGCAATTTTTCAGTACATCTTATTCCAGAAACCATCAGACTTACCACTCTAGCATCAAAACAAATCGGTGCTGAGGTGAACATAGAAATTGATTCAATGACACAAATTATTGTGCAAACAGTTCGAAAACATTTGGAGGAAAATTCGTGAAAAATATCGTGGTTGTCTGCGCTTCATTCCATGAAGAACATGTTAAAAAAATGCTTAACCATGTTGAGACTGAGATAAAGGACAAAAATCTTGAGATTACTCACATACAATGGGTGCCAGGCTCCTTTGAATTACCGTTGGCAATGAACCGATTGCTATCCAGGACCGATATTGCTGCAGGGATATGTCTAGGCATCATTGAAAAAGGCGAGACACAACATGGTGAGGCAATTGGTAACGCATTGATGAAAAGTTTACTCGATATTCAAATCAATCAAAACAAACCGATTGGGTTAGGAGTCATAGGACCTGGTACAGAGCCTCACCACATAACTTCTCGAATCGAAAAACATGCCAAAGGCGCGGTATCTGCAATTTGCGCATTGTTGTAAAAAAGAGTATACTATGGGGACTGGTAGGCTATGAATAGGGTTATTTTTCTGGCAACTTTGTTTGTGACCATAACGCTGCCACTGGTTTCAGGTGCGGACACTGACGGAGACGGATACGATGATGATGTCGATGTCTTTCCAAACGATGACCAACAATGGAATGATACTGATGAAGATGGATTTGGTGATAATCCAGTACAACCAAACGGCGATGGATGTCCTCTTGAAGCATCGGCAGCAAACCAGGGTTGTCCAATAACCACTACGAAAAGTAGTGATGAAATTCAAGGTCAATTTGGAACCAATGGATTTAATTTTGCGATTTTGATTTCAGGAATCATAGGCTGCGTTATTGGAGTATTGTATTCAAGAAAAAGCCTTCATAACTCAGCCCAATCGGACCAAGATGTACCCCTGGCATTGTTCCTGATTTTGATATTCGTTTGTTCGATGGTTTACACAAATCCTCCTTTGCTACCTGATGCTCATGAAAAAGAGTACTCCAATCATGATACTGAGCATGTTTTCGTCACCGGTCATGAAAATAATGCCGGCATAGAGGAATTGGATGAAGACCAAGATGGGATTACAGATGGGATCTCAGTTGATTATGATGTTGATTATGGTGGGCAAAATACCATTCCAGTTGAAATCCAAACCAACCTTACGATTACGCACGAGGATGGAGTTTCGATGCACCTCTCACAACGCCGAAATATCACCGGGCAAGCCGTAGAGGTAGATACATTCTTCAATGTCAAACCATGGTCTTTAGGTAATTATACCGCTGAAATTGCCGTGAAAGTTTTTGGTCAAGATAATGAGCAACATGAAGATTCGACAAACTTCCAACAAGACGAAGTCGAGGTACTAGAGATTCTTGACCAACCATTGATTAATTTTTCAAGTCAAAGTCAAATCTCAGAGGATGAGGCATGTTGGGTAAATCTCACTGCAGAAGACCCATTATACCATTTTTGGAGCGAAGGCAATCAACTTCAAGATACAACCCTCACATTGGTAACGCCTGAAAGTTTAGAATTCTCTACCAATGATTGGGAAGAAGTAAACATTAGCTGTGATGATTTATCCCCTGGAGAACATACGTTTGTTGTTGAAATAGAAAATGTGTTTCAACAGCAATCAGAAAGTCAATTTATTCTTAACATCACCGAGTCTAATGAATCAGTAACCAATGAGACCAATGAGACCAATGAGACCAATGAATCAGATTCAACAAACACTGAGATTATAGAAGAATTAGTTTATTCGATTGAAATTGAAACCGATGACTTTTGTCAGTTAAGATTCATATCTGAACTTCAGACCAGTGCTGTGGTTATTTCTACTGATGACAAAGAAATTAATATATCTCAATCAGGAAATAACCCAATCATCTCTTGTGATGATTGGGGCCCAAGAGTCTATCACTTGAATACCTCTTTGAGTGATGGGAATGGTAGCGAAGGTTGGAAACATCTTACTCTCGTCATTCCAGACCCCGTAATTCTTGCTTATGGCACAGGCTCAATCATCGATGAAGTTCAAAGTGAGGATGCTAAATTAGTTTTCACTTATCTCGCAGCACTAAGCATCTTTGTTACATTTTCAATGGCCATGATCATGGCTTTTTTTCATAGCAGAATGTTTGGAAAAGAATCAATCAAGGGTGACTATATCTCCGACCTTGCGACATTTCGAATGAATTCAAAGCGAAGAGAATAAATTTTTGTTCAAGAAAAAACTCCCAATCTCCAGTCCTGATTATTTCGCTCATTACAGGGAATGTTCAAGAGTTACCTCATTACTGACAAAGTCATGAGCGAGGTTCGTAATGTCATTATCATCGGTTCTGGTCCAGCAGGGTATACCGCTGGTTTGTATAACGCAAGAGCATTACTCAAGCCTCTCATGTTTGCAGGTTACATGTCTGGCGGTCAGTTAATGCTCACCAGCGATATCGAAAATTTCCCTGGCTATCCTGAGGGCATTGGTGGTCCAGAAATGATGATGCAATTGAGAGAACAAGCAGAACGATTTGGATTGGAAGTGCATGATAAAAATGTTGAACGAATTGACACTTCTTCTTCCCCTTTCAAAGTTTATGTGGAAGGAGAAGAGTTTCAATCTCATGCAATAATCATCTGCACCGGTGCTGAAGCCATTTGGTTAGGTGCTGAGGGTGAGAGCGAACAAAAGGGCAGAGGTATCAGTACCTGTGCCACTTGTGATGGGGCATTTTTTAGAGACCAGGAAGTGATTGTCGTTGGCGGTGGTGATTCCGCAATGGAAGAAGCTACTTTCTTAACACGTTTTGCTACAAAAGTCACCCTTATACATCGTAGAGACGTGTTTCGTGCCTCAAAAGTAATGTATGATCGAGCCTTAAACCATCCAAAAATTGAGATATTGACTTTCAAGCAAGTGAAAAAATGGCTCAGTGATGAAAATGGTTTGACCGGAGCCGTACTCGAAGATACTCAAAGTGGAGAGGTTTCCGAAATTTCTTGTAGTGGTGCCTTTATCGCCATCGGCCATAAACCAATAACTGGTTTTTTGGAAGACCAAATAGAGACCGATGATTCAGGATATATTCTTGCAAAAGATTTCACCATGACCTCGGTCCCAGGCATTTTTGCTGCAGGTGACGTGGTAGATACTCGGTACAGGCAGGCAATTACCGCAGCAGGAATGGGTTGTCAAGCTGCTATAGATGCAGAAAGATGGCTTGAAGATAACATTCACTGATTGTGATATCATGGATTTTCAGTCAGATTCAGGTCCATCCTCAAGTGACAGATACTCAAGACACGTATTACTTCCACAAGTCGGCATTGATGGGGTACAACGCTTATCCTCGTCATCTGTCATTTGTGTCGGCGCAGGTGGCTTGGGTAGTCCTGCTTTGTTGTATCTGGCGGCAGCAGGTATTGGCAACATCACTATCATTGATGATGATAAAGTTGAGTTATCTAATTTACAAAGACAAATCATTCACCAAGAAAGTGATATTGGTAAACTCAAGGTTGAATCCGCAAAAGAGCATTTGCTTCGACTTAATTCCGCAGTTGATGTCACAATCTATCCATTTCGACTTGATGAAAGCAATGCGTTAGAAATATTGTCAGGCCATGATGTCGTGATTGATGGTACTGATAATATCGAAACCCGTTATCTTATCGATGATTCATGTAAATCCTTGGATATACCTTGGATCTATGCCTCAGTATACCGGTTTGAGGGACATTTGAGCGTCTTTAATCACCATTCCGGACCGACATATCGAGATGTTTTCCCCACAGCACCACCTCCAGAACTCATACCTTCATGTGCTGAAGCAGGTGTNTTGGGTGTCCTGCCAGGGGTTATGGGTAGTTTACAAGCCACAGAAGCNATTAAAATNATTCTNAATCTTGAAACCNCTCTNTCTGGTCANATGCTGATTTATGATGGGCTACAATCNACATTCAGAACTCTCNTGATTTCGCNCCAAAACNAAAAAAATAGNCAAGTTCAAGAAGAAAAGGCCTCCCCTACAGANGTTATGATGCACACTGTTGATGCACNTACTGCTGGCAAGAANTTAGATGAGGGGTGGGCGCCATTTATTCTCGATGTTAGAAGTAAGGATGAATTCAATGCAGGNCATATTGATTCTGTAGATTTTCAGATAACGCATGAAAATGTCCTATCAGCAATAGAGCATATTCCAAAAGATAGAGATGTTCTCGTTTATTGTGCACGTGGCCGAAGATCCGAACTTGCAATCTATTTTCTAATGCATGAGGGATATTCTGGAGAAAATCTTTACAATCTCGAAGGTGGATTTATCTCTTGGAAGGACCATTATCCAAATCGTGTAAATGTTTGATGAATAACGTTATCTTAGTAAATATAATGTCAATCTTCAAAGGTTTTCAATTTTTGAGTAGCATGTGGCCCAAATCATTGTGGCTGATGAAAACGAGGGGAGGCGTAATTTACTCGCCAATACTCTCGAGCGTGCTGGCTATTCTGTGACCAGAGCCGGAACACTGCGACAGGCCGAGGGCACAGCCCTTGCAACTATGCCAGAAGTCATGCTTTTTGATGGGGATTGGAAATCAGGAGACCCGATTGATTCGAGCCAAAGGATGATGTCAGANCCAGAATTTGCATTCAAGTCCAGAGTCATCATTCTTTCAAGAAATGCTTCACAGGATTATCTAATTCAAGCAGCGAGAGCCGGTGTTAGCGAAGTAATTGTAAAACCAGTTGACATGCCCAAACTGCTATCCCAGTTGGAAAAGCATGCGCGAAAGCAATTCGTGCCTCCTCCAGCAGATGTTGAAACAAGTATCGGCGGAGGTGGATCTTTCGATGTGTCAATGGTATCTGGTCAAAGTCAATGGGCACTCCCCATGTTGAAAGGTCTCGTGACACCAGAAAAAATTGATGCGGGTTTNATTGAAGAAATCGTTTCACAACTGATGGAACAAGGGATTGAATTGGACGATAACATTGACCAAAACCTTCTTTCAAACATGTTGAGACTTGCTCTAAACAAATTAGTCGATGAGGTTGACCGAACGCCCAATGAAGAGGCTGTGAATAACAAATTGCCTTCCAAAAAAGGTCCTACTCTTTCTGAAGGGCCCAAGAGTATGGAAGATGTACTCCAAAATCAGGCTGATAAGCTTGCAGACGAAGTTGAAGCCAAACTTGATGAAATTCTTGAGGAACAACCCCAACCGGTAACCTTGCTTGAAGAAGAAGAAAAGATGNGAATAGATCCAGAGGTTGTTGAATTTACTCGTCTTGCAGTAGGAGAAGTGTACCAGTTAATGTGGGATATTGCCAGACCAAACACGCTGAATGATTTAACGCTCATGACCAGAGTTGAGGATGCTACTCAGATGCTCAAAGATATTATCGATCATCTTCCATCTTCACCCAAAGAGGAGGAATAGTATTGAATGAAAAGCAACTGAAATTCCTGTTCTTTGTATTGTGTGCGGCATTTATCGCCAATCTATTGGGATATGCCTTCATTGTTCCAATTCTACCATCTTGGAAAACACAATTTGCTTTGAATAATACTCAAGCCACGGCCTTGGTTTCATTATGGGCAGTTCCCTTATTCCTCCTCGGTCCCATGACTGGTCGGATAGTAGACCGCTTTGGTGCAATGCCAATTATTTTCATTTCATTGGTATTGCTTACTTTCACTTCATTGCTGTATTTGGTAGCCGTTCAAGAAAAATTTGGTTCTGGATTTTATNTGCTTGCAATTGCTCGTCTCCTTCATGGACTTGCAGGAGCATCGATTATGACTGCAGGTTTTTCCTTAGCCAGCGAATTATGGCCACTCAATTTTGGTGAAACATCGGGACAATTAATTGGGATTGCAGTTGTTGGGGGATTGCTGGGCCCAGTAGTTGGAGGAATTACATTTGCCTACAGTCCAACACTTGCTTTTTTGACGCTCGCAGCAGTCCCTGCTCTGGTATCGCCTCTCGCATTTATTTCAATGAAAACAGTCAAACATTCTCCAAATAAAGCAGAATCGACAGGCACAATATCAATTATGGCCTTTGTTAAAGAACCAATGTTATTTCGAATTGGGATGCTTGTTGTGTTAGCCACTCTTGCGACAGGGGCTTTGGAAGCAGGGGTCCCACTACTTCTTCAAGAGGCACTTGGATTAGGCTCTGCATCCATAGGTCTGATTTTACTTGGACTGATTTTATTCCAAGGGCTTGGTGGTTGGTTTTGGGGTATCAAAGTGGACCAAAAAGGACCTATTCGATACATGATATTGGGATGGATTTTAGTGTCAATATCTCTTCTTGTTTGCGGTTTCGTGATATGGTTTGTTACTGGCAATCAATCTGTTTGGATTGTTGTAGGAGTCCTTGCAATCTTTCAATTTGCGATTGCAGCAACACAGGTCCCAATGCTGCCGATGATCGATACCGCCACCAACCAATTATTCGGCTCCGGTTCTGCAGGTTTGGCATTTGGAGCCTTCGGAACCGCTTGGGCTGCGGGGACTATTCTTGGCCCACTCGCTATTGGGCCAATGCTCGATTTGACAAATTCATGGGCCTTAACCGTATCCGCATTAACGATTCCAATGGTGATTGGGTTGTGGATTACAATTGCGAATAAAGAGATGCTGACCACTTGTTATCAAGCTGAAATGGACGCCAGATTGGCAGATGAATAGTCATGCCAATACTTGAAGATGGGTTTCTCTTGCCCATGCCTGAGGGGAAGAGATGGTTCAGGGTGCATTGCCTAACATTTTTGGAAGGAACTGGTCTCCATCTAAACCGTTAATCTTCTTCCGTCCTTTGCCTACTGAAATGGCTAAAGTAGAGATACTGCGATTCGTTGCTGAAAAACATGAAGGAAACTTACAAACAGTTTCATCGCTGTGGGACCATGTCATCAAGGATGTGAAATCCTTTGACGGAGATGCATGGCATGCCTTTAGCGCCTCGTTTATCAACGTTTTAGCACAAGGGCTTGAATCTAAAAGTAGGGCCTCAAGTATAGATTTGGAAATGGAAGTCATTCCCAGAAGAACTGCTGGAGAACACTTAGCGCGAAGAAACAGTCGTTTCATCATCGATATGAGATTGTGTTTGCGCCGTTTAGCCCATTACATGTCGGTTGAAATTGAACAGCGTTTTTCATGGCAAAGAATGATGACAAGGACAAGAGAAATGGATGAAGTACTGAAGAAACTCTTCATGGAAGGAATAGAAACTCCTGACGGAGGCCGATTCGGTGGCAAAGGATTTCGTTCAACTTGGCAAGAAGCAGTCGTTGCGGTTGCAACAGCCTTGGATAGTGGCCCTAACTTTAAGATTGAACAAAATTACACAGGTGATTTTGTCGCACCAATGATCAGAGACGTTGGTCTTTCCCTAGCGATGGGAGATACAGTACTCGATGTAATGGCTGCCCAATTAGGAAAAGCAGAATCCCGAATGAATGGGGGGCATGCTCACGCTGGAGGTAGAGATTTACACATCGGGGCATTTCACAAAGGAGTATTGCCTCCTACCGCTCCCCTTCCGATAGCCTCGGCGACGATGACTGGCATGGCATTGGCTGCACAAAGATTAGATTTGAGTCGCTTCCATGTTGCTTGCATAGGAGAGGGTTCTTCATCCTCTGGAGAGTGGTGGGAAGCAGTAAATTTCGCATCCACCAGAGGCTTACCAATTACTTACATTCTTCAAAATAATCAAATCGCTCTTGATACACCCCCTTCTCACCAATCAAATGTTGAANTTTGGGGTGACAAAGCAAGAGCAATGGGCATGCCTTCTTGGACAATTGATGGGTCAGACCCTGCTTCATGGTATGCGAGCACTGCAGTGGCGAGAGAATTCTCCCTCGAGGGAGGGGGACCGACACTCATTCATGTTGAGACTATGAGAGGCTGTGGGCATGCCCATCATCACGATGACCTTTATCTAGGTACAGAAAGTGGAAACCCTCCCGGTTATGTTGACCGAGAATTGCTTGAGTATTGGGCGAATAAAGATCCTCTTTCGACACATAGAGAATTGCTCCTCGAATTAGGCGTAACGGAAGAACAAATCCAAAAAATGGAATCAGATGAATTTGAAATGGTGTCCGAAGCCTTTTCTCAACTAGAATTGATGGAATGGCCCGAGCCAAATACTGTGACGAAAGGTGTGACCTCAATCCATGATGCCGATTCTCACGCAAATCACCTTGATCGTTGGAATGGGAGAGAAGTTACCGAATTTACCCCATCAAAACTGATGCTTGGAGAAATGGCTTGGGAATATGCTGAAAAAGGTGGTTGGACATACGCCAGGGCTATTCAACAAGCAATGGTAGATATTGCCGGCAAATACGGGATTAATACCCTGTTTATGGGAGAAGATATGGAAGTTGCAGGAGCATTTGGATTGAATATGGGTCTCAAAAATGCGGGGCATGATTCACTTTTACTCGATATGCCATTATCTGAATCAATCATCATCAATGCGGCGGTTGGTGCCGCTCTCTCGGGCATGAGGCCAATGGCAGAAATACAATTTGGAGGCTTTGCTGCTTTGGCTCACAACGCTTTGGTGAATAATGCCTCGATGTTACGTTGGAGGTGGGGAGCAGAGGTGCCATTGACAGTGCGTATCCCTCTAGGAGCAAAAACCCGGTCTGGACCATTCCATGCCAACATGATTGAATCATGGTATGCCAATGACCCAGGACTAATTGTAGTCGCACCGGCCACCCCCCAAGATGCATATGATTTACTCATAGAAGCAGCAAATGTGGATCATCCTGTATTATTCCTTGAGCACATTGGACTGTACGGATTGAGAGGAGGCATGACCGGTTGGGGGCAAAATATCAATCAGGTAGTCGATGTTGATGAAGTGCACAACAAATTAGAATCGGACTCGCAATTCAAGCTAGGTAAAGCAGAAATCATTCGTGGTGGGAGGGATTTGACATTAGTGACTTGGGGTTCAATGCTACACCTTTCCCTTCAGGCAGCCGAATTACTTGCAAAAGAAGATATCGAAGTTGAGGTGATTGATTTAAGGACATTATTACCTTTCGATGCCAAAACATGTATTCAATCAGTGATGCGAACATGCCGCCTTATCATCGTTCAAGAAGGTCAATGGAGTGGTGGTTTAGGTCATACATTACAGAGCCGGATCTTAGANGAAACGTTCTATCTCCTGGAATCAGCACCTCTTGTAGTAGGCGCAATTGATACGCCTGTTCCGTTTAGTCCGCCATTGGAAAATCATACCATCCCTTCACTCGATTTTATCATTGATGCCATACGAACGGCATGTAATGATTAATCTGTGAAAGTATGATATGTTTAGACGAAATCCAAACCTTATGGCCGAGAATGAGGAACTTGGCCTCGGGGCCTTATTACACTGGAATTCTCTTCTCGTTACGGGCTCTTTATTTGTAATGCTCACAGCCATAACGACTTTCACAAGCCGTTTGGATGCGGTTAACATTTCGATTGTTTTTGGTTTGCTGGTTCTATCCATTATCTTGTTGATAACATCTGCAGACTTTTTCATCGAAGGTGCGAAAGGATTGGCTCGACGTGCGGGAATAGCAGAAGTGATTATTGGCTTAACAATCGTAAGTATTGGTACTTCATTACCAGAAATTCTTGTTACTTCAACCGCATCTTTGGAGTCAAAAGATGACTCCTCTATGATGGAACTTGCAATAGGGAATATTTTTGGGTCCGTATTGGTACAAATCACATTCATTCTAGGAATCGTCGCTCTTGTTAGGCCGTTGAACGTGAGTCCCGACTGGCTCAAACGAGATGGGTTCATCATGTTTGGAGCCGTTGTTCTCTGTTCGCTATTACTTTGGACAGGAGGAGGCTTATCCCGATTTGAAGGGTTAATTCTTTGTTCTACCTACATATTTTATATTGGCTGGCTGCTCAAAAATAGAGAGCAAATTCGTCAAGATGAGATCGATACGATTGATGAAATAAAGCATAATGAATTGAATTGGACTTCTGCGGCTTACATAGCCATGGTAATCATAGGTCTTTCATTTGCCATTTTCGCTGCGACTAAGTTGGTAGAGTTAGCCAGTGAGCTAGGTAGAGCAATGAATATTCCTCAAGCCATTATCGGTACGGTGATGTCCGGTCTTGGTACTTCTCTTCCAGAATTAACAGTTGCACTTATGGCTGCAAAGAAAAGTCGAGGTGTTGCGATTGGAACACTGGTAGGTTCCAATATTACTGACCCTCTTCTTTCCATTGGCATTGCAGCCTTAATCTCTCCTCTGATGATCAGTGACTCATCATGGGGTCTTATCATGTATCTCATTGTTCCTGCAACAATTATTGGTGTCGCAGCCTGCTTGTTTATGATGTACACTGGGTTCAAATTTACTCGAATTGAGGGAGGCGTTTTAATCGGTCTATATGGAGTATTTTTGCTACTACTTGAACTACAACGTCAGGGATACATCACGCTTTAATTGAAGCATAGTGAACTCCTAAGAAAGTAGTTATTTTTTCTAGTCCGCTAATATCCGTATCATCAAAAGCATTGAGTTCATCACTGTCTACGTCTAATACGCCAATTAGTGTTCCATCAGGTGTACAAATAGGTATCACAATCTCACTTTGAGTTGTTGCTGAACAGGCTATGTGATCGGACCGTTTCGAAACATCTGGAACCAGTTGGGTTTTCTTACTTCGAGCGCTTGCTCCACAAACTCCTTTGTCAAACGGTATCGTGAGACATCCATGAGTGCCTTGATATGGCCCTATTTTCAAAACACCCGGTTCAGTTACTCGATATATACCAGTCCAATTGAAAAAATCGAATGTGTGATGTAATTCACAAACGGCTGTCGCCATAACAGATATCCAATCGTTTTCATCAGCAACCATTGCCGAAATGTTGCTTAGTAATTCTTCATACTGTTCATCTCGGCTCATAGTTGCGGGAATGAATGAGATTATTTCAAGCAACCACTTATCTCCCTCGGACGTGTGGGCNCAACATGGTCGACTTCAAACTCGATGAAGTGCAAGAAATGTTGCGAGAGTTGGCTCACCAATTTGCAGAAGATGAGATCCGACCTCACGCTGAAAAGTGGGATGATGAATCGCTGTATCCAATAGAGACAATCAAAGCAGCACATGAGATGGGTTTGTTGAACCTTCACATCCCAGAAGCTTACGGAGGAGCTGGATTGGGAACTTTCGAGGAAGTCATCGTCAATGAGGAATTGGCATGGGGAGATCCTGGTTTTTCTACTGCAGCCTATGCTACCGGTTTGGCTTGCGCTCCAATTATTACTGGGGCTACCGATTTTCAGAAAGAAAAATATCTCTCTATGGTTGCAGAAAAAGGGGCACTTGCCTCTTACGCCGTTACTGAACCAGGAGCCGGCTCAGATGTTGCGTCTATTTCAACAACTGCCAAAAAAGAGAATGACGAATATGTCCTAAACGGTTCAAAGATGTGGATTACTGGCGCCGGTTATGCTGATTGGTTCTTTGTATTAGCAAAAACAGATGTTGATGCAGGTTACCGCGGAATGTCTGGNTTTATTGTAGAGTCGGATTGGGAGGGNCTCTCACTTGGGAAAAAGGAAACAAACATGGGTCAGAGATGTTCGGATACCAGGTCAATTACTTTCGATAATGTAAGGGTACCAGAAGAAAATTTAGTTGGAGGCTCAGAATCTGNCGGTTGGATGAACGCGATGAGTGCGTTTGACATGAGTCGCCCAAATATTGCGGCACACGCTACAGGTTTATCCAGAGCAGCATACGAACATGCGCTAAACTACAGTCATGAGCGACATAGTTTTGGAAAGCCCCTTCACAAGCATCAGGCAATACAGTTCATGCTTGCAGATATGAAGACCAAGGTTGAAGCATCGAGATTACTTACATGGAAGTCGGCCATAGAATTTGATAATGGTGTGACCAATACTGAAAGTGCTGCACATGCGAAGCGATTCGCAGCAGATTCGTGTATGGAAGTCACGACCGACGCAGTACAGGTTTTCGGAGGATATGGATATTCAGAAGAATATCCTGTTGCAAGATTGATGAGGGCTGCGAAGGTNATGCAAATCTATGAGGGTAGTAGTCAAGTTCAAAGAATGATCATTGGAAGAGAGATTACAAAAAACCTCTGAGGTTATTTCGTGGGAAGTATTTCTTCGGCAGTGATTCTAGCCGCAGGTTATTCCACTCGTTTAGGGCAACCCAAAGCCTTAGTGGTGTGGAATAAGGAGACTTTGATTGAACGTAGTATTCGGCACCTTGAGGATGCGGGCATCAAAAAAATTGTAGTGGTTACAAATAAGGAACTCATGGCAGACTTCATCCCTCTGGTTGGTAATCATTCCATAGTTGTCAATCCTTCTCCTGAAAATGGACGCACCGGTTCATTACAGGTTGGGATAAAATCCATATTATCCAATTTCCCGAATAGTCCGCGTGCAATTTTGGTTGTTCCTGTTGACCGATGTGGATGGGAACCCAGCACTATTACAGTATTGTTATCTCAAAAAACCAACTCAAAACCAATACCATCTGGACATCCTCTACTTTTGTTTGATATTGCAAAAGTAATGATGGCCCCAAAAGATATGCCCTTAAGAGATATAGTCACAATTTCGGAGGTTTCAGCCCCTGGAAGGTATTTGAATATCGATACTCCCGAAGATTTGGAGGCGTTGGATGACTAAGCGGGTATTCTCTTGGGTCATTGAACGACTTAATTTAGGCCAAAAGGTTGCGTTAGCCTCAGTTTTGTCAACCCAAGGCTCAGTTCCAGGAAAGACTGGAGCTAAATTAGCCTTGACTAAGGATGAAATTACAGGAACTATAGGTGGGGCNGGACTTGAACTCCAAGTTATCTCTAGGTTACGAGATTTACTGGAACAGCAAAATCCATTTGCTGAAGTAATTTCTTTTGGTTTAAACAAAGGTGCCAAGGGCTATGAAGTGATTCCTCTTGACAGTCTTTGTGGGGGAAGAGTGACCCTCTCTCTGGAAGTGATGATGCCGATGCCACATGTGTTGATGATGGGCGGAGGGCATTGTGCTGAAGCCTTGTCAGAAATTTTGTCGGCTTTAGATTGGGATTTCTCGGTTTGTGATTCCAGAGAAGAGTATGCATCTCTGAATGGTGCGAAAGAAAGTATCCATGCCTCCGTTGAAACATTTTTTGAAAATGAAAATGCCACCTCATTAAGCCGATTCAGCGACATATTACTCCTTGGACATGATTGGAAAGAAGATGAAATGCGATTAATATCTCTTCTTGAATTAAATTATCAGGGAAGGCTAGGGGTAATCGGTTCCAAATCTAAGTGGAAAGCCTTTGTCGAGGCAGCAAATTCCGCAGGTATTGAAAAATCCTCACTCGAAGCAGTCCGCTGTCCGATTGGCCTCAACATTGGAGCGGAGACTCCCGAGGAGATTGCCGTGGCAGTTGCTGCTGAGATCATGGGTCTGCACAAACAGGTTCAAGTCACGAGTCCGAATTGGCGTCAGAAGGAATGAACACGGTTTTTCTGAAGTGTTTTAATTCTTCAATAGATTCAATGATATCGTCTAGTGCAAGATGGGCGCCTTTTTTCTCATATTGTGGTAACTTTGGGTACCATCTTTTTGAGATTTCCTTAACTGAGGAAACATCTACCATCCTGTAATGTAGGAAATCTGAAAGCTTTGGCATGAATTTTTCTAAAAAGCGACGATCATTCCAGATGCTATTTCCACANAGTGGTGCTTTTTTCTCCTTTACATGTTTGCGTAAAAAATCCAGAGTTTTTTGCTCAGCAGATGACAAACTTTCATCACTTTCACGAACTCGTTGTACAAGTCCGCTTTCATGATGATGCTTTGTATTCCATTCATCCATAGCTTCAATATACGTTTCATCTACGTTTATTGCCAAATTTGGTCCAATTTCAATGATATTTAGGTCTCCATCNGTTACAATAGTTGCAATTTCAATNATCGTACATGTATCAATGTCTAATCCCGTCATTTCAAGATCAATCCACACCAAATGGTCGTCCATAATCTTGACAAACGATTTTGATTAACCAATGCTTCGGTATTGNTGCGTTGAAAGATTGATTGTTTCATTTTTTCCTTAATTTATTTCCGAAATGAAAACCAATAGCATTGACGATGATATCTGATAATTTATTTTCCCACGATTCAACAGCAAATTCAAAAGGTAATCCTAATTCAATAATTTCCCAACTTATCGAAAGAATCCAGAATAAATACTTATTTTCTAAAAAGTATCGACCAATGGCTGTCCATTGAATAAAGTGACCNACTGACCATATGTTGAGAAGAGTCATGGGAACACGGACCAGGGGGAAATTCAATGNTTTTGACTATTTTTNGCAATATAATCGGCAATTAATTTTGAAATCGCTACCAATGTTGATTTTGAAATCGCTACCAATGCAAAGATTAAGAAAGCCACTAAGGCAATCATCGAACCGGTTCCGGTCCCTAGTTCAGCAGAGTAAAATAGTCCAAGAATCACTGAACTCAAACCAAAAATTTGGGTCCAGATTTGACAGGCTTTGAAATTGTTTGCAATTAATTGAGCGGTTGCCGCAGGAGTGACCAACAATGCAGTCACTAGTAAAGCCCCCACGAGTTGCACCATTGATACTACCACTGCAGCAGTAATCATGCTAAACAGCAATCCAATCCCCCTAACAGGGATTCCTTGAACCTGTGCGGCCAAAGGATCGATTGCAGTGGCAAGCAGGGCGGAGTGAATAAAATACATTGTAGTTAATGAAAAGATTGTTATGTAAACGATAAGATCTAGACTTGCATCATCAATAAGAAGTAAATTTCCGAATAGATAGCCCTCAATATCGGTGGTGATACCTCCACCCCAAATTCGTAGCACAACAAGCCCAAATGCAAGCATCCCTGTAAGGAAAATGGCAATTGAAGCATCACCAGTTAGCATACCCCTATTTTGCATTTCATGAATCAAAATGGCAGCAACCATGCTGAAAACTAATGCATACCACAATGGGGCAGTAGCGCCCAATACGATGGCAACAGCAACACCTCCAAAGGATACGTGGGCTAATCCATCCCCAATCAATGCCAGATTTCGAATAAGTAAAAATGAACCAAGCGTACTAGCGACAATGGTTATGAGAAAGGCAGCAATCAACGAGCGTTGGAAAAGTTCCATNGTGAAGAAATGTGGGAAATAATCTCCTGGAATGATTGGTTCAATAGACTCAAGAACCGGACCAAGAATTTCTACCAATGAAGATCCAAGCCCCATCACTCTTCCTCCCTTGTATTTGAAATCATAATTGATTTGATATTCTCTGGATGATCGTCATGAACATGATTTATGCCTCGTAAATCTGCTAATTCCAATAAATCAGGAAATGTTTCNGAAGGACCATCGAAGTGAATTGTTTCCTCTAGGTATATCATGCGGTGCGCTGTTTGACGAATTGCTGATAAATCATGAGATACCATCAATATCGTTTTCTGATTCTCGTGGCAAAATGTGTCAAGCAGTTTAAGCAATTCATTCCTTGCTTGACGATCGATACCCACGAGCGGTTCGTCTAGCAAAATGAATTCTGCGTCGGAAGCAAGGGCTCTGCCAATTGCAGCACGTTGTTTTTGTCCTCCAGACAATTTGTTTAGATTTGTTGATGCTTGGTCTTGCAAACCCACCATCTCAATGGCTTCCTCAATTTTTTGCCGTTCGTATTTTGTTTTTCTTTGAAACATATTTCTAACATTACATACCCCTAAACTTATCAATTCTCGAACTGAAATGTGGATGTTACTGGATACATATGCTGCGGCTTGTGAAACCCATCCAATTTTCCCAATATTTTCTCTTGCCATAGGTTTTTTGCCATATACTTGGATTATTCCACTTCGGGCTTTGAGGATTCCCAAAATGGTCAAAATTAGAGTNGATTTACCACTTCCATTTGGTCCAACGATTCCTACAAATTCTCCGCGCTGGATTTCAAGATTGACACCACTGAGTACTTCAACACCAGACCGTTTGACGCATAAGTCTTGGATTCGGAGAATAGGTGTTTCCGATTCACCTACTACCTCCATTACGAGATTTTGCATTACTCTATCCTCTGGGTAATTGTTTAACAATCAACCGCAGATACGGTCATTTATCGAATCTTATTGGACCTTTTTTGCCCTTGCAAATTCAAAAATGAGATATCCGATGATGCCCATAAAAACAGTAGCAACAAATATCATAGGTAGAGTATCAACTAGTTGCATACAAATTCACCATATTCATTCTAAGATATCAATCATGAGCACTGAAGTCCTGATTTTAGACTTTCAAGGTTTTTCTGCATGAGAGTAAGATAATTGTCATTTTCATCCTTTGGTGGCATTTCCATTGTATAGAGAATCTTTATCTCGACGCCATCTGGCAAAGTGTCAGAGACAGTNTCTTGCCTAAGACTATCAAGCGAATCGGTGTTCGTGTATTCTTCAACGAAGATTACTGTCAATCCTTTCTCCTTTATTTCTTCAACAACTTCGGCAATATCTTCGACTGATGGCTCTCCTTCAGGATCGAGTCCATGAATTGTNAGGAAATTCAGATCATATCGATATGCCATGTATGAGTAAGCATTGTGATTTGCTATGATGGTTTTATCAGTACAAGTTCCATCTGTTCCAAACGCTGTTTCAAAGTCATTGTCGATAGACACAAGTTCGGCTTTGTATGCTTCGGCATTTGACTTGAAAGTATCTTCACCTTCAGGGAAAGCAGTAGTAAGGTTTTCCAAAACGACATCAATTTGTGCTTTGAAAGCTAGAGGGCTTAGCCAGCTGTGTGGATCATACTCGAATGCGTCCTCATCATCATCAGCAACAATTTCGCTTTGCGCTTCACCGTCATCTGATACTTCATCGCTCTCGCCNCCGTGATCGTGGCCTTCATGGTCGTCATGTCCTCCACTCTTACCCTCTATGGTCATGTTGATGCTGTCAGGTAATGCAAATCCATAATCTCCTTCCTCTTCAATGTGAATCATCACTGAGGTGGATTTGTCATCGACAAGGAAAATGAAGGTCTTCAATTCTTCTAATCCCAGATTTCCATCATCATCGACATCGGAGTAATTGAATGCCTCCCTAATCATCATCTCTTCTTCATCTTCGTGGTCATCTTCTTCGTCACCGTGGTCATGTCCATCATGGTCATCTTCTTCGTCACCGTGGTCATGCCCTTCATGGTCATCAGTGGATTCGTTGGAGTGATCATGGCCTTCGTGAGCATGTTCATCGTGATGATGCTCGTCTTCAAATGCCTCCATTATTTCATTGAGTGATAATTTACTATCATTATTCAGGTCAAAGTCTTCTAGCGCATGTTCAGCAGTCATTTCATGTTCCGCTTCCATCCACTCATGACCTGCATTCTCGCAATCTTCCTCGGTTGTATATTCGTCATGGTTTTCATGGGTTGTTGTGTCATGGCAAACTCCTCCGCTGATTTCCATCCACATATGTCCTGCATTTTCACATGCTTCCTTCGTTGTGTATTCATCATGGTTCTCATGAGTTGTTTCATCATGACAGACATGGGATTCCTCAGCATGGTCACCGTGGCCGTGGCCGCCTCCGCCTTCCTCAGCGGTGTGTTCGACATTATTGCCTGCTGAATCCTTGAGGTAATGCTCAGCAGCCTCAAATTCGTATGGGCTGTGTGCTGTGAAAGCAACAAAACCAGTCATTCCAGTGGTATCCAAATTGAATGAATTAATATCAAGACTTTCGTCAACGGTCCATTCAAAGCATGAGCCTGTTGAGGCAATTGACGCCATAGTTTCTCCGTTTTGAATAACAGCACAATCTCCTTCCATAAGTGCTTCAACATCGCCCTCTAGATTTTCGATTGTTGATGCATTAGGCGAGTCTGCTGAGAATAGAACAACCTTCATGCTCGGGTCTGCATATCCTCCATCNACNTTAGCCATGGTCCAAGTATGTGAAGTGTCACTAACATCGAATGCTCCTGCCCATTCAAATGGCCCGTGGTGGTGGTGGTGATGATGTGCTCCGGGCATTGGCAAGACAGCTAGATTGAAATCTGAGTTGTCAGTGCTCTCAAATTCAAGAACATACTCTCCCGCTTCAAGATGATAAATTGAAACACTTGTGCCTGAATTGCAACCAGCAGGGTTGGAAATTTTGTCTTCTGCTTCCAAAATATTGTGTTCATCATGGTCGTGTCCTTCATGATCATGGTCTTCGTTTGTTTCATTTGCATGGTCGTGTCCTTCATGATCATGTTCTTCGAGGCTTACTCCAGGGAATGTAAAGTGATGTGCTTCGTAATCAGCATGGATTTCCTCGGCACCATTGAGGATTACCTTATTATCGCTTGATGCAGAAGAAAGTAAATCGCATAGTTTGTCCGTAAGCAATGTTTTGAACTCAAGATCGGAGTAACCAGTCGGCATAGCATGAGTCTGTACTGCTTTGGGGGCATCGCTTCCCAAAGTAGATAGCGTTTTAGGCACCCATGGCTCAAGATTTAGACCGTGATAAAAGAACAGTTCAACGTCATTAAACTTGGATAAATCTTGGGTCGTGGGTTCAAAGTCGTGTACAGGTACGTTTGATGGTGCAATCTGATTGACTTCCACCAAATCGCCTGCTACCGCAGAAACGAGTTGTTCAACGTGATAGGTAGATACCAACACCTTTCCTAGTTTGTTGACGCCGTCATTACTGTTACTGGAATCATTTTCATCAGAAGAATCTCCACCTAAGCACCCAGCTAGGCTTGAAAAAATCAAGACCGAGCTCATCAATAACACTCTAAACATACCGTTTCGCATAGCCTTGCGTAAATTATTATATATTTAACAAAAACTAATAATTAGATAATCGGGAATTATTATTAACGTCTCTCGAATCGGGTTATTATGAGCCAAATAATTTCATTTAGTTCAGACAAAGAGTTCGCAACTCATTTGGAGGGATTAGCTATAAAATCTGGCTATAACAATCGTAGTAGATTTATCCGAGATTCAGTCCTTCATTTTGCAGATTTAAAGCAAAGAGGAGAATTGATGCAGATGGACGAAGATCTTGTTGTAGAAGGCCATTTGATTGTTTATTATCAACACGGTAAGGAACAAAAACTCATGGTCGGGCGAACAGATTCTCTAGACGTTGCTGCCTATCACCACAGCAGTAGAGTAGGACACTCTTGCCATTCTTGTGTTGATGTCATACATGTCAACGGAAAAGCAGCGGAAGTCAGGGCAGTCATAGAGAAGCTTCAGAACACCATCAACGTTGACAAAGTATCCTTTATTTCTGCACCTATTCGTCTCGACGATGAATGCTGTTAATTCATACAGGTTCAAAATGCAACATTATCTCTCCTGATTTGTTGAATTCCAGTGTTGGCTTGAAACCTTCATGGGGAGTTTCTTCTATTGCTTTCAGAATATTATCCAGGATATTTGCTGGTAGTTTGATTTCGAAACCTTGACCCGTGTCGATGGTTTTTTCAGCAAGTACAGGAGGTGGAATGAAATATTCATCGACGGTTTGTTCTGAATTTTCATCAGGTCTTTGATNCTCTTCTTCCATTTCAATGTCATCATTTTCTTCCTCAGATAATTTCTCATCTTCAGCCTTTACCTGTTCATCGTCTGCATCTGCTGATTGCGAGTCAGTCTCTTCCGTATCAGACTTGGACATATCACCAGTTTTCGCCAGAAGCGTAGTGGGTTTTTCCTCTTGATTCGCTGGAATAGATTGNACGGGTATGGCTTGTTCCATTACACTGGTTTGATTTCCAAACATTTGCATGTAAAGTAATCCATATCCAAAGGCCATCACGCCCATTGCAAGCCATGAAACAGCACGGTATGTTGTGCTATCAAACTCCATCGAAATCATGAACACACTGAACAAGGACCCNAACCCTCCGATACCTCGACGCCAGCTTGCGTCATTTTCTTCTTGAAAACCTTGCACAGATATTGTAGATAGGTATGCGGCGAGGATTGTCCATGCAAAAATTCCAGTCTCAGTATTCTCGANGGCCCATAGAGTCCCGAGAGCGAAATAGATGACAGAAATCATACCTACTCGATCTAACCAATTGAAGTAATCCTTTTGTGTATCAAATTCAAAGAATCCCCAACTCCAAACCTTTTGCGGTTTTGATGCATAATATCCAAGAATGGCCCCTTCGATAAGCATGGTGCTTCCTGTAACCAGGTCGATATACGTTGCTTGTTCAACCGATTGTCGAATCAAATTCCATGCAGCAAAAGCATGAACGGCAGGTATGAGAATAAGTAACTCATTTCGCTTATTTTTGTATACTTCAATTGTTGTCCAACCTGCTCCTATTACNGTGCCAATTCCATTTACTGCTTCCCAACTAAATAGTAACCCAAACACTCCCCAGAAACTTAATTGATCTGCTAACTTAACACTCTCTTTTTGGAAATTAATCACTAATGCATCATCAAACGTGAGGATCATTAGTCGTGAAAGTAAGCCCTCTTGTGCCATTTTTTGAAGGCCTATGGCGTAAATTCCCATGTACATTGAGGAGAATGANAATATTTGATCTGCTTCCATTTGAAAATTTGGGTCGGTGTTGAATCCAACAATAAATGAGAAAAAGACCAAAATGGGTGACCATTTCAAGAACTCAACTTTCCCAGTAAGCGTGCTGTAGGCAACCATCATAAATGTGAGACTCAAAAATAGCCAAGCGGTCTCGGGTAAGGCTGTAAGCATCCCAATGAAAAGCCAAATAGAGGGCCAGATGATAGGAAAATATCGACCGGTATCTTTCTTTGCTTCAAAGATTCCAAAAGTGAGCACGAAAAATGCTGATGTAGCCATTAATATGCCAGACAATCGTGGTAATCCTAAGTCTGCTATCACGAAAATTTCCACTTCTCCCAATCCTAGATAATGCCACAATTCATAGATTACATCCCCAGAGTTTGCCATTCTTGAACCAAACAAAATCAGGGCAAATGGAGCAGCGCTCATGAAAAATTGATTTTTAAATCTCAATGATGAAATGACCAACAGTACATACAGGCTCAAGAACGCAAGACCTCCGCTGGTATCAAGTAAGGTTAAGGTAAACAAGCCAAAAAATGCCAACTGGTCCCAATCCTTGTTCTTCGTATTTGATGAAATCCCATATTTCAAAAATCGATAAACAATAATCAGAGGAGCAGCGATAATCAATAAATCGAAGATGACAAAAGACCAAATAACTGCAGGGTTTTGATTCGCAATGTCATAAATTCTGAATGTTAAAGGCATGGTGAAACAGACAAGTCCCCAAATACCAATCGCTCTATCTGCAGAACTTGGCTCTTCAATTTGGAAAATTTCATAGAAGATTAATCCTACTGGGAATGCGCATACTACAAGCCAATACCAAGTGTTCGCTAGCTCATATTCTCCAATTGAACTGAGTGATAAACTGATCAAAAAGAGAGGTCCTAAATAGGAAATTCGTGACAAAGGCCCCCACGATTTATCGGAATAATCAATAGTTTCTTCATTCGTAATCCACGTGGACGTTGAAGAATCAAATACAGGCAAGTTTTTATCGCCAGAGTGAGCAAGCCATGAGAAAAAATGCCCCAAATCCATTTCCTGTTGTTTGAATTGTAATCCTATGTACCAGACCGCCAATGCAAGTATGAATAACATCAAATTAAAGCCACTGAATGATATTGAAATCGATTCCAACCAAGGTGTTTGCAATTGGCCTCCTAGAGTCAAAACGGTGGTAACAAAAATTGAGAACGTCAGCAATAGGCTTGATTCTAGGTCGATTTGGTCGGGGAGTTTTTTCTTTGATGAAATAAACGATGAGTATGTGACATAGAATGAATAAACCACCATACCCCATGCGATGAGGTAACTATCTCCCATCAAGATAGAAGGGGAACAAACAATGATGCCGATTGAGGCAAAGTGAGCAATTGAGTTTACGCGANCTTTTGTTCTAGCAATTTCTCCAACAACTAAGAGATAGATGGCGACACCGTAGCCCTGATATTGGAAGTAAAATCCTGGGGCGAGTAAATCCTGAACAGTGAAAGCAATTGCTAATGCAATCAATGTATAATTTGCGACCCATTTTCTTGTTGCTGTTGATATAAATAGCATATAAGGCAATGCCAAAATAATTGCTACCCAACCGATGACCGCAGGGCCTGGTTCAAATATAGACATGCTCAATCCAAGACCAATAGGCATCCACGGAACACGTTGTTTGATCATTGCAGGGAAAAATGAGCACAATAATACGAACCAAATCATCGATTGTAAGTTTAAGAAAACACTAAATTCTCCCAACATCGATTCTCTTACAGGACCTAGAATAAGATATAGGTCTTCACTTCTTGCTATGAAAATGGAGAGTGTCGAAATTGAAATTAATATGGCTGATGTAGATTCCATGAGTCCTTTTCTAATCCGATCATCTGCAGCATACAATCCTTGAGCGATGATGATGAACACAAATAGTGAAAGGGCCCCCCCTCTTCCGTCAACGGGTGCATTTGAGTTTAACACCTCATAGATAATCGGAACCATCGAGGTAATAACAAGTACAGATGAAAACAAAAAACTGTTATCAGATTGTAGAGATAAATGCATGGATAGGATGGTGAGTACCACAATAGAGATTCCCAATTCCCAAGAAATGACATTATTTGACCAATCAATCCAAGGCCCCACTCCTGCCAATACCAATGCAAGTGGGATCAATGAAGTGACAAGCCACCCAAAGGATGTACCCGATTTAAATGACCGAATATACTTGGTTAATCCAAAAATAAGCGCTAACCCCGCTCCTAGTTGTACATAAATGGCGTTTGCTGATGGAGACCATTCATTCCCGAATGTAGTTCCAGACGGCATGAACCAGTCATAACCCATTGATGCTGAGACGCCAATGAGGTAGCGGCTTCCCCATAGAACACCAGTAGCGGAAAAAAAGCATCCAATCCCCAATAAATAATCATGTACATTTTGAAGTTCATCCCCACCTCTTTTTCTTTGAATTTCGACGAGTGCAAATGCCATACCTGCAGAAATGATTCCACCAAGTCCCAATATCAGAAAATTTTCGTTTGTTGCATCGTCATCAAATGCTATAGAAAAGATGCCTGCCCAAANGGCCAACAGTGCGATTCCATACATGATCAACTGAGCAAATCTTGCGAGAGCATCCTGATTTTGATGAGGTTGAACAACCTTTAATGTTGGTTGATTTGGCACTTTTTGCAGTAATGATTCCTTATTTTCAGCACTCAAAACTTTCGAACGCGAAAGTAACGAAGACTTTTCCGTCATGGAAAGAACTGGACCCAAATCAAAATAAGTTTACTTGTTAAATACTTCTAAGAATCATTAGATTCAGAGAGNTTTTCATCNAAGCCAGTGTCTTGGCTTTCCTGAATGTTCCCNATAAAAATACTGCTTATTTCTTCTGATTCATACTTATTTGAGACGAAACTTACGATGACAAATCCGATGATGACGAGGACCAGTAGGCTCAAACCTGCCTTGAGAGCCAGCCCGAATTCCTCATTCAAAATCTCAGTAGAAGAAGCCTCAGGGCCCAATTTGATGTCTGCAGTAATAAGAGGGCTCGAACTCACGCCTTCAATCGCTCGAATTGAGATGGTATGATTGCCTTCGATGCTGACTCCTGGAAGATGTTCAATCTGGTGGACGAGGGTTTCATGGTCTAGGGTAACAGTTGTTCCATATTCATAACTTTGTAAATTAGACCAATCATCCCTTAGGTGGTTTGATCGCCATTGAATAGTGTCTACGCCTTGCGAAATTTCAATCATTAAAGAATCGCCATCATTGATTTTTATCCTGTTGTCTTTTGATGGCTGATTAAGAAGTGTCAAAGTGATATTTTGATTGAGATCATAATTTGATGATTGCGCCGCCTCGAGAACAGATTCTANTCCATTTACGTGTCCGTGACCATAAACATTGTTTTGACGATTTTTAGGTATTCCATCTTCCAAACAAGGTTCATTCGCACCCATGTAGTGGCATTGACGATATGAGGCTGTTTCTTGCATGATATTTCTAATGTCAAAAGGAGATAGTTGAGGATTTGCTTGATACATTAGTGCCGCAACACCAGCGGCTCCAGGCGTTGCCATACTCGTTCCGCTAAAAGCCACATATCCATCAACTGAGTTTGCTTCTACAGACATGACATCAGAGCCGGTGTAAGCAACATTTGGCTTNATTCGCCCCTCTTCAGTAGGGCCTTGGCTGGAATATGGCGCTATGGCTGTGTTTTTGTCAAGTGCCCCTACCGTAATGACGTCTTCTGCAGAGCCCGGTGTGCCGATTTGTGCCGTGAGTGCTGAATTTCCAGCCGCAATAAACATCGCAATCCCATCTCTAACCATTTCATTCGCGGCACGATTCACACTGTCTTCTTCGCTACTCGTCCATTCAATTAATCCAAATCCTCCAAGGCTCATACTCGCAGAACGGATGTTGTATTCAAACCGCTTATCGCTGGTCCATTCCATGCCAGCCATCACTGTGCCGAAGGAACCAGACCCTCCGGCATCAAGCACTTTTACTCCGACAAGTTTGGCGCCAGGTGCCATTCCTACGTGTTGGAAGTCAGGTGCCCCCGTTCCTGCAGTTGTTCCAGCACAATGAGAGCCGTGGCCTTGGTCATCGTAAGGGAATACTTCGGTCCCGTTTTTCTTCTCAGGGTTATTGACAGGATCGTAAAATGCAATAATTTTTGGATCATAAGTAGAATCATCATCATCTAAATCATCCAATCCAACGTGATTTCCATCAATGCCGGTATCGATGATGGCAACGGTTGANCCAGCTCCGTCGTAACCGGTTTCTTCTCTTGCTTCGATAACTCCATGGTTAGCAGCAGCATCTGCATTGGCAATCTCAAGTATGCCATCCAATTCTATCATCACGACGCCTTCCACTTTGGTGAGGTCCCAGATTTGGTTGACCGGGACTCTTCCTACGATGGCATCAATAATCTTCAGGGTCCATTGGTGTTGAAAGTCAACGGATTTTTCCAGTAACTTAACTTCCTCTTCACCCGGCTCATGATCGAAATCCACAATTACTGATATGGTGTTGTCATCATCGAGAAACGAGGGATGGTCGTGGTATTTTTCGACCATATCTCCAATTTTGTTTTTATTTCTGTCGACAGTGGTATTTACCCACCATTTCTCTTCATTATTTTCGGTTGGGTCACCGGTTACTGGAACAGATGCCAGAACCAGAGGCATGAAAAACAACAAAATTGTGACAGAGGCAAAGATGGAAACGGGTCTGTTCATATGTCCCACGGAAAGCCGTAACAATGGCGACATTTGAATCCTTCCAGCAATTGTCAAGGTCAGTTTTAAGTGGGTAAGCGTTCATGTCTAGAAATTTTGAGCATTTTTCCTTNCCATTGCAATATGTTCAGGCAGGTAAGCATCAAAGAGTGATGTTCCTTGGGAGTACTGGTGCGGGTGATGACCGAGTCAAATTACGTCGCAATGCTTCCAAAAGCCGAATCCGTTATTTGGGAAGCGAATGTCAATGGTGTCAGCAAAAAAGCACTCATTCCTAACCATGGAATTCTTCTTGATGTTCTCCGAGATGAGATTGGTTGTCTGGGAGTAAAACGTGGTTGTGATATGGGTACTTGTGGCTGCTGTGCCGTGCTGATTAATGGCAAACCTCGTTTGTCGTGCATGACGCTTGCTGGAGAAGTATCGGATAGCGAAATCACCACGGTAGAAGGTCTTTCCAACGGACATCAACTTCATCCAATTCAATCCATGTTCGCAGAATGTGGAGGAAGTCAGTGCGGATTTTGTACGCCTGGTTTCCTCGTAGTTATCTCCTCATTGTTGGAAGAAAATAACAACCCCACAGACGCCGANATAAAGACTGCAATTGAAGGAAACCTTTGTCGTTGCACAGGTTATCAGCAGATTGTGGATTCGGTACATGCTGCTGCTGAGATTGTACAAAGAGCAGAATCCATTGCCGATTCAACTGATGCCAAAGCAAATCCACATCCGGGTTTGCCTGAACTTGATTGAGGTGTTGTCAATGAGTGATGAAATGCAAGGATATCGGCAACAACCGGGAAAGTTGCCGTTTGCAAAGCCTGGATCTGGAGGTTCTGAACCTTTTTCAAAACTAAGAGATATGGAACTAATTCCAGAAAGTCAAGGAGGCAACAAAGAGCAACCAAAAGGCCCTCACAATCATGATAATCTCATAACGGGTTCAGTGATTGGAAAACGAACAGCTCTGGTTGATGCTCATTGGAAAGTAACGGGTCAAGCACCATATGGTGATGATATTCGTCTTCAGGGGGAATTGATTGGAAAGATTCTCCGCTCTCCTCACCATCATGCGAACATCATTTCTATCAATACCAAAAAAGCCGAGGCAGTGCCGGGAGTATTAGCAGTTGCCACAGGTCAGGAGTATGTATCTCGTTTCGGAGTTCTTCCTGTCACGAAAGATGAACATGCTTTGGCGGTAAACAGGGTTCGGCACGTTGGAGATCTGGTTGCATGTGTCGCAGCAATTGATGAAGAAACGGCTATTGAGGCTATGCGCCTCATTGAGGTAGAATATGAGGAACTTGAAGCGGTTCATGATATGCGTGCCGGTTTGGAAGATGCATCATCACCGATTCACGACCGTGGAAAGTATCACATCGGAGAATCAAATGTCCAAAAAAGGGTATTCCAAGAATTTGGGAATATTCGTGCCGTTTCTGAATCGGTAGCCTCATCGCTCTCAAATTGGGTTTTTGCTGGCGTAAATCACGGATTTACAGAACCTCATGCAGTAGTTGCGGATTGGGACCCAAGTGGTCGTTTAACGGTTTACACTCCACAACAAGTCCCTCATTACCTTCATCGATCCCTTGCTGATGTATTGGAAATTCCTATGCACCAGATCAATGTTCACAGAACTTTTGTCGGTGGNGGTTTTGGTGGAAAATCCGATCCATTCCCGCACGAGATGTGTGCGGCAATCTTAGCAAGGAAAACCGGCCGGCCAGTAAGGATTAACTTTGACAGAGAAGAGGTTTTTTGGGTAAACAGAGGTCGTCATCCATCTCGTATTGAAATGAATCTGCACGCTGATGCGGAGGGTAGAATTTCAGGAATCCAAACGGATGCACTTATCGACGGAGGCGGTTTTGCTTCCTTTGGTCACGTAACTACTTATTACAACGGTGTTTTGCATACCGCACCTTATGAGATTGGTTCCTTTCATTACACTGGTGCAAGAGTCTGGACAAATAAACCAGCCTCGGGCGCAATGAGAGGCCATGGTGCGGTAAACAGTCGATGTGCAGTGGAGTGTGCAATCGATGAACTTTCTGAGCAACTCTCTGTGGACCCCATAACGTTTAGGCTTGCAAATTTGCTGCCTCCAGAATCAAATACAATCACAGGATTCAGAATTACCAGTATTGGTATGCGAGAATGCCTACAGAGAGTAAAGGAGGCGAGTGATTGGGATTCAAAATTCAGAAAGTTACCACTAGGTCACGGTATCGGAATTGGTTGTGGTTTTTTCATATCAGGAAGTGGCTTACCAATTCACTGGGATCCTAACAAATTCCCTCATGCAACCGTCCATCTGAAAATAGATATGGATGGAGGCGTAACTATTCACACGGGTGCTGCTGACATTGGTCAAGGCAGTGACACGGTTGTCGCTCAAAGTGTTGCTGAAGTTCTCGGCTTACCTCTACAACTGATTCGAGTGAGGTCAAAAGAATCAGATACATCTCCAGTCGACTTAGGTTCTTACAGCAGCCGAGTTACTTTCATGAATGCAAATGCAGCCATAAGCGCAGCAATGAAAATTCGAGATGAGTTGTTAGCATCGACATCAGAAATTACCGGAGTTCCAGTTGAGAAGCTAGTGATTGGTGACCGACGAATTTTCAACAAATCTGACCCTGCTGCTGGAGTCTCATATCTTGAAGCCCTGCACAAAGCACAGGAAGAAAGAGGCGCACTCATCGCCTCAGGCGCCTATCGAACTCCGCCAATGGGGAAAACGCACAAAGGTGCGGCAGCAGGTTTGGCTCCTGCATATTCTTTTTCTGCATATGTGGCAGAGGTAAAAGTGGATGTAGAAACAGGCCAAACGAAAGTTCTCAAGGTATGGGCAGCACATGATTGCGGTAAAGCCCTCAATCCTCTGTCAGTTGAAGGTCAAATCATNGGNTCTTGTCACATGGGTATGGGTCAAGTACTTTCAGAAGAGATGGTCTACGGCCGGACAGGACATCTACGAAATCCAAACCTCCTTGAATACAAGATTCCTACTGTCCATGAAATGCCTCATGTNACTCCGATAATTGTAGAAAGTAACGACCCTGAAGGGCCATTTGGTGCTAAGGAAGCCGGAGAAGGCCCGTTGCTTCCAATCCTACCAGCGGTTTGTAATGCGGTTTATGACGCCATTGGAGTGCGTGTGAAAGAATTGCCAATTACTCCAGATCGACTACATAGTACAATTATGAAACAATGTAAAAAAGACGGGGTTGACGATCCGCTTGACCTTTCTGCACCTCGATTGGAACATGCTCCGTTACAGCAGGACCTCGAGAAGCGAGCAAAAGCCCATGAAAAGCGAGATATTGAGCGAAAATTGAATCCTGACCGAGCACCTTACATGAACGGTGCATTATTCGGGCTGGAACCTCATATCCCTCCTGAGGAACAAACTGATGATTGGGTGATTTCAGTGATGCCTTCCGAGGAATACATGAAAAATCCTCGACTGGCGGGTAGTGCCTGGAAACATACTGAAAGAAGACACCGTGGTGATGCTAATTGAAGACACCTCCATTCAAACTACATTTCCCTGACACGATCGCATCTGCTTGCGAACTCGCTTCTGATTTGTTGAAATCAGGAGAGGATTTTGATTGGATTGCCGGAGGTACGGATTTGTTGGCAAATTACAAGTGGCACATCAACACAAAACCTCATGTTATTTCCCTTTCAAAAATACCCTCTTTGCAAGTTTTGTCAGAGTTTGAAATAGGAGCAATGGTACGTTTATCTGATTTAGAAGACAGTGAATTGATTCATCCACTCGTTAAGGAAGCAGCGGGAAAAGTAGCCAGTCGTCTTATCAGGCAAAATGCCACTCTAGGAGGTAATTTATGCGTGGATACGAGATGTTTTTGGTTTAATCAAAGCGAAGAATGGCGTGCTTCTATCGAATGGTGTCACAAATGCGATTGCGGAACTGGAGCGGATTGTCGTGTAATTCCGAACCAAAACGAACTTTGTGTTGCAACTTACCAAGGAGACTTGGCTCCAAATCTCATGGTTTTAGGTGCAACAGTCCATCTCTTTGGTCCAGAGGGAGAAAGAAGTATGCTCTTAGACTCCTTTTTTGAACTGGATGGCATTACGAGAAATGTTCTCAAAAAAGGGGAGTTAATCGGAAAGGTTACTTTCCCTGAGAATTCAAGACAGTATGTGGGTAAATATCAGAAATTAAGGCTCAGAGAGACATGGGATTTCCCAGAAGCAGGGGTTGCTGCAGCATGGATTCCGGGTCAAAGTGAAACACTCCGAGTTGCGACAACTGCCTTGGAAAGCATTCCTCGAATGCATGAAGAGGAAGTGGCGTCTTCTAATGGAGATCCTGTTGCCATTTCGTTAGCTATTCACAAGAATGTGAAACCGGTTAACAACACCTTTTTCCCTCCTAGGTATCGAAGATCAATGGTCAAAGTACTTGTAAAAAGAGCACTGGAGGGGTATTAATTTCTAAGAAAATTATTCCACTTCTCCTCGTGTTGAATATTTTATTCCTCCCTTCAATACAATCTCAGGAAACACCGGGTTATGCCTTACATTGGGAACAAGAAGATAATTACGAAGACGGTTATGAAATGGAATTCACATCTGATTGGGAAGTTTCGTTCTCGCTCAATGGTGTTGTCGTAAATTCTTATCCAGTTCCGATAACAGTCGAATTTTCTTATGAAATCGAAGATGAAAAAACCGATATTACTGAAGGTTTTGAAATTGAAATCGATACTGTGACAGTTCAGCCAAATAGTGAAGAAACTTTTGTGGTGAGTGTATTTGCAGATACACAGATTTGCCTTCCAGATACCTCATGTGAAAATGGTAAGCATGGTGCAGTAGAACTCTACGGGTTACCCGCTTATGGTGTTCAAGATGTCCTGAATTTAACGATTACAGCAAATATCACTGCTCAAGATTCAAGTGTACCCACAACCGAACAAATGCTTTCTGTTGACTTAAAATTTGAACCAAAACAGTCGCTCAGACTCTGGCCAGGTTGTCTAGGCGTGGTTAAAGCATGTGATGGCGACGTCTCTCATGCCAGACCACTAGAAAATCATCCTGGATGGAATATCAAAGCAGGCTCAAATGTTGAATCCAACATCGTAATCGAAAATCGAGGTAATAAAGATGATGCCGTTAGTAAACTTGATTTTGTTGTATCTGGATGTCCGCAGTTAAGTATCACAAACTTTGAATCATCTTATCCATCACATAACTCTGGAAGTGAATTAAAATTTAATGATTATTCAGGTTCGAATTTTGCTGTATTTTCTGGTGGCTACCTCTTTACAATATCTCCTTCATCATCCCATTTGTCAAAAACTTGCACCGTCACTGCACACGCTACAAGCGAAGGGACTGGTGAAGTATATTCTACTTCTTTTACCGTTGAGGTTCTTTCGAATTCAGAATCGAACAATGACGATGATAATTCTGGAGAAGAGACTAACAGCGAAGCAAATGATCTCTCCTTNGAAGAGAGTAGTACATTGCCTCATGTTCCCTTTTCTTTGTTCATGCTAACGATTTTATCAGCGGTATTTGCCAGAAACCAATCAGATTAATTTTGTTTAAAACCGGATGAAGATAACGAATTGCGTTAATCAAGCGGCGGCAACATATATGAGTGAAGCAAAGTTCGGTGAGTTAGTAGGTGCGGAGGTAATTCAGTTATGGCAGAATCTGAGGGTAGCAAACTCCGTTTCGAGACTTGGCTCGTAATTGGTTTTGTTGTCGCAATGATTTTGTCAACTACAGTGATAGTGGTGACAAATTCATCCAAGTCTACAGTGTTTTCAGCCTATGTCACAGATTCAGAAAATGAAAATATTCAACATCANCAGATCTCCATTATGCGTGAAGATATTGCCGAAGACGGTTATGTCGTAGCAAATACCATGTCAACGCCTATGTTGGTAAATGATTGGCGAGAACCCCATCGCACCTTGATGGTTATCACTGCACCTGAAAAGCCGTTTGATGCTGCTGAAGCTGAAGCCATCCATGATTTTGTTACCGAAAAGGGAGGCAAGGTCGTTATCGCTTCTAATTCAACCAATGCTCAAAGAGTTGCACAGAAATTTGGGGTTAGTTATTTCGATGCACCAGTTGCTGACCTTCAACGATATTACGAAGTAGAAATCGATGGTCAAAGTATCCCAGATGACGTTCGTAAAACTTACGCAATCGCTTCTATTAACAAGAATTTAGGGGACGTNGATTCATCTCAAACAAGGATTCCCTGTGGGGAAGAAAATGTTGTGAAGGATGACCTTGATGAATGTTATTTCCCAGTATTGTTCCATCGACCAACCGCTATCCAACTATTAAATCAAGGCGATGATCAAGATTCAAATCGAGATGTGAAAGTACTCGCTCACGCATCCCCTGGTGCCTATCTTGCATACAAAGATTTCAACATCAACGATCCCAAGAATCCTCTGCCCGGTGATGTACAAACGGGATATGTGGTGCGCATAGACTATCCAGGCATTGATGTTGTCGACAAGGTAGTCGGTGAAAGAGAAGATGAAGTCCAAGTCACCGGTAGTATCATCTTTGTATCCGATCATTCAGCGTTTGCAAATCATCTATGGGATAGAGATACTGCTGACTTGACTGGAAAGCAACANTGTATTTCAACTGCATATGATGAAGATAAACCTCACAATTGTTGGGATTCAGGACCCGGTGGTCTTTCTGATTCAGCAGGAGATGTCGAATGGAATGGAAACAGTTTCTACTTTTCAGCACTGCTTCGAGATATGATGGAAGTTGATAACGAAAAATTATCAGCAACCATCACAAGGCACAATGATCAATTTTATGTTGTCTTTGATGANTCAAGGCACGTAACGTCAAGCCTATCTGCTCCCTTCACAGAGGCCATGGGTGCGATTGTGATGTTAACAAGCGATACCTTGTTGAAGTGGTTAATTATCCTCAACCTCATGGCCCTGCTGAGCATTGCGATAATGGTAGTGCCCGAAAAGGAAAATTGGCGCCATGTGTTTGACTTAACTAGATTCAGGGAACGTCCAAACAAAGTCGATTCCAACACATACCTACAGCGGGTGAGAGAGTCATTGATGACAAAAGTAAGAAATTTCAATGACCTTACTCGTGATGAAATGGTAAGAAAAACCCCTGCTGAGGTCCAGTCTATGATTAAAGACCCTCGGCTTATTGAGTTGCTGTATAGTCAGCAGCGTTCATATTCCAACGAAGAATTAAGGCAGATATTGCAACAAATTCGTCGTTGGGGAAAATAACAGGAGAGGATAGAATATGCAAGCACCCCCNCCCCCAGTAGCCCCGCAACCACCAACCGCCCCAGCTGCACCAGCTGCACCGATGCCAGCCGCACCGATGCCAGCTGCGCCGATGCCAGCTGCGCCGATGCCAGCTGCGCCGATGCCAGCGGCCCCTGCAGCCCCTGCAGCACCAGCTGCTCCGGCACAACAACATCAGAGTAATCCAGAAGTCAGAGAACGTCTCAATGCAGTTGGTGCAATTGCCCAAGCCATCAGTGCGGAAGTTCAAAAAGTAATTATTGGTAAAACGCACGTCATTGACAACGTTTTGATCAACATCCTGTCTAACGGGAACCTACTGTTTGAAGATTATCCAGGGCTTGCAAAGACTCTCATGACAAATACGTTCGCTGATGCATTAGGTTGCGACTTCAAGCGTGTTCAATTTACTCCTGACTTGTTACCTGCAGATATTACTGGAACGAATGTATACGATGCCAAAAAAGGTGAGTTTACGTTTAAGCCAGGTCCGTTATTCTGTAACCTTCTTCTTGCTGACGAGATTAACAGAGCACCTCCAAAAACACAAGCTGCTCTTCTTGAGGCTATGCAAGAGAAGCAGGTGACAATTGGTACCGTTACTCACCGATTACCAGCACCTTTCATTGTTATGGCTACTCAAAATCCGGTCGAACAAGAAGGTACATACCCGCTACCTGAAGCTCAACTTGACCGATTTATGTTCAAAATGTCAGTCGGGTACCCTGACAGAGCCGATGAAGATGAAATCCTGCGACGAAGAATTACAAGAAAGAAAGATGCAGTAGATGTCGATGTAATCACTGATCCTCAACGTCTTATTGCTATGCAGCAAGCCTGTGAGGAAGTATACATTGATCCTGCAATTCGAATGTACATGGTTGAAGTTGTTGCCAGAACGAGAGAAGATCCAAGAGTACTTGTTGGTTCATCTCCTCGTGGTTCACAGGCATTACTCAAAACCAGCCGTGGTGCTGCTGCTATGCGTGGTCGAGATTTCATCACGCCGGATGATGTAAAAGCTGTTGCTGAACTTGCATTAGCACACAGAATTATCTTGAAACCAGAGCACCAAATCAAAGGACTTGAACCCGGAGAAGTTATTCAAACCATTCTCAGAGAAGTTCCAGTACCAACTGTTTAACTCTGAATTTACTTGAGGAAGTGAACATATGTGGAGCCGTAAGTCAGCCATGCTGGGTAGTCTTGCGGTAGCAATGTATCTTCTAGGATTGACTTTGAGAAATAGCCAATTAGTCACAATCGCTGTAGTGATTTTTGTGTTCCTTACTTGGGCTGCTCTCTACGGAGGTCATGCAGATGTTGCAAGTAGCGGCCGAAGGGCAGAAGAATGGACAGGTGAGGAAGGAGTCGCATTATCAAACCTCTCAGCCATGAGGAAACTTTCAGGTGCTCGTATTTTTGAAGATGGGGAAATCGATGTGACCCTGAGAATGCAAAATCAATCTGGTGTATCTAAAGTCCTTGAAGTAAGAGATCGCGTTCCTGAGGTCATGAGAATTAAAAAAGGGGCCAACTACATTCTCATGGAACTTGGACCACGCAGAGAGACTTTCATAGAATATACTGTTGAATGTCCCTTAAGGGGTTTTTACTCGCTCGGTCCAGTTGCTGTAAGAATTCAAGACCCATTCGGTCTGTTTCACAAAGAAAAAGAACTTCATGTTTACAATGATTTTCTCGTATTTCCAAAGATGGAAGACCTCAAAGAAACCTTTGTAAAATCAAGAGTTCCTAAAATTTTCACTGGAGCAGTAAACATTCGACAACCTGGGCCAGGTTCTGAATTTTATTCACTCAGAGAATATTTTGATGGAGATTCTTTCCGAGCAATAAACTGGAGTGCTTACGCCAGATCTGGGAAGTTGATGGTTAACGAAAGAGAAAGAGACGCAGTATCCGACATTATCCTTATCGTCGACAGTCGCTCTGTATCTGAAACAGGACCTGTATCACGTAATGCGCTTGTTTACTCGACAAGAGCAGCAGCTAGTTTAGCAAAATATTTCTTGAGTAGAAGAGATTCCGTAGGTGTNATCACATATGGTAATGAAGTTGTAAGTGTAGACAGGGACACTGGAAAGAAGCAATTATACGTAATTTTGACAAAATTGGCAGGCGCCATGGCAGGAGGNAATGTGCCGCTACAAGTTGTTGTCAATCGTATTCTTCCTCATATCAACAAGGGTAGTCCAATAATACTTATGTCCAACCTGGAGGACGATCCTACCATCGTAAATGCCTTACGAGACTTTAGAGCAAGAAATTTTGATGTAACGGTTCTATCGCCATCAAGTCTTGAGTTTGAATTTGATGCAAAAAGATTGGATTTAACCGGTTATGAAGTGTTAAAGACAGAACGAGATGTGCTGATATCTGAACTACGTGGACTTGGAGTAAATATCATGGATTGGGAGCCAGATATGCTCCTTTCAACAGCACTAGCAGGTGCTCGAGGATTTTAGGACGGATGAATGATGCAATCACCACAAGGTTCAGTTTCAGGAGACACCTCTCACTTGTATGATGGAAAAACTGTACGTTCATCTGCTCCAAGTAGAAAGAAACTCGCAGGCCAAATGACAGGAAGTAGTGATGTCCCTGAGGATGCAATACCTGAACTAGAAATTCCTTCTTTTATCGAGAGTTTACTCGGCGGACCCATTGTACCAAAGATGAAATTTTTACCCGCAGATAAGATGGTTCAAAATCTCCAACTTGCAACATATGGAGTATTGATTGCTCTTGGTTTGCTTACCTATGTCATTACTCCAGCATTAGGAACCATTTGGTTTACGATTACTGGAAGTTTGTTTGCTGCTAATTTAATACAATTGTTGGTCATCATTTTGGCTGTTGGGTTTGGTTTTTGGGGATCAATGTCACGTGATGCTCGATATTTACTCGCATCTTATGTACTCTTTATACTGTCTGTGATGCGATTCGCTTCATCAAAAGTATCATTATCTCAAGACCCTCTTGGATTGGCAGAAAATGAAACACTGTTAACTATACTTGTGGTAGGGTATGCGGTCCTTTTGGTCATGTTCTTCGAATTGTCAAATGGTGTGTTGCGATTTAGCATGCTTGATACAAGCATCCGCACAAATGAAGTGTATGTAATGAATGTCAAGAAAATTGTAGGTAAGTACCATCGCTCGTTATTCCTAAATCCAGTAATTGCGGCAATACTTGCATATATCGTACTATCTGCGAATAAGATTCTACCGTGGATTATTGGTTTATTCAGCGAACAAACAGCAACNCGAATGAGAGAATCCGTTGAACTCATTTCTGTATATGGAGTTGCGTTAGGTACGCTGTTTGTGTTCTTGGTTGTTGGCGGATTATTCGCCATGGATCTTCCGACCCATCTCCAGAATTATCGAGAAAATAAGAAAGAGTGAACTAGCAACTCAACTCAAGGTTTGCAGAAAGTTTTCTCAATAAATATTCCAAATTGTCAGTGTTAACCGCAAACAAACCCCCATTTTTGGATTTGGAGAATTCATGCCAATCCCCATCTTCATCAAATTCGCTTAACGACGGGATTGTTCCAACAAAAGAAATGAGTGCAGTGAAATGGTTTACATCTACTGAATCAACGTGCGGAAATATCGATTCCATGTGAGAAGAACTGAGTAAAATATACGCAAAATTTCCTTTTGTCTGAATCGACCACATGGTAATATCAATCTGTTCAAGCATTGATAAAATCTTGCTGTTTATGGGAGCGTGACATTTTATTACGCTGATACCAGGCTTGCAGCCAATCGCTTTGAGATTCGAATCCTGAGTGATAATATCGGGTCCAATGTACGTTGTTGTTTCTGGTGTGTGGGGTGCGAAAATGCACCGTACTTCCATAGGAATACCGCTTGATATAAGCGGCTCTATAGAAAAGGGGTGTATGACAGAAGCACCTCCATACATCGCGAGTGTGATGGCTTCATTGTANCCAAGATACGGTATTGTATTCGTTGGAATCCCCCACCTCGGATTTAATGATTGTATTCCCTTGATATCTTTCCACAAAATCACTCTATCAGCACAAATTAATTTCGCAATGGAAGATGCGCTATGGTCTGATCCTCCTCTGGATAGCAATGTGATGTCTCCGTCTTCACCTTCGCCAAACCAACCGGTTAGAACGGGTATGGGCGATTTTTTAGACAAATTGAGATGTAGTTTAGAAGATTCTAGGTTTACACGTTTCATTGCACCATGGCCTTGGATTTTGAGCCCCACATCTTCTGCACCAACGGGAATTGAAGGTAGATTACTATTCGTGAGGTTATTGGCTACGACGATGGCCGATAGTCTCTCGCCAGATGCTAGAATTCTATTCCTTGCTTGTATTTGGTTAGGTTTTGTAGATAATAAGACAAGATCTCTGCTGATGCCACTGAGAACTTTTTCAAAAAGTGAATTCCATGAGGATTTAGAAATATCGGGAGAGATTCTCAGATGTTGTGTTCTAAGATCTTCAACCAGTTTATTGGCGTAATGTGGCTCATTAACAGCGCGAATGAGTCGGTCTGTGACGCCCCATAGGGCCGAGACAACGAGCACCTGTTTGCCGGAAAAGGAAGACAATTTATCTGCGATTAAATCAAAATCGGAACGACTTCTCAAACAAGATCCACCAATCTTGTGTACATTCAATTCATGCACCTATGAAGCCTCCACGAATACCTAAATCAGTAAGGACTAACCTTGCTACGGCCTCAACAACTGGTCTTGCACGAGGAGCAAGCACTGAGTCATGGCGACCTCCAACAATGAGGTCTCTCATCTCTTTAAGTCCTCCATGCCACGTTTTTTGTGGTTTTGGAATACTTGATGGGGGTTTGAAAGTAACTAAGATTCTTACTTCAGCACCAGTGGTTAAGCCACCAATGGCGCCATCCGCTCCCTCGCGAAGTGTGAAAGATTCTCCCCATGCATCATTGTGTTCGCTGCCTCTCATTTGGGCGGCCTTAACTCCATGCCCAAACTCCACCGCCCTCGCAGCGGGTATAGCCATGAGCGCTCCAGCCAAAGCCGGCTCGAGACCATCAAACCATGGTTCTCCTAAACCGATTGGTAATCCTTGTAGTCTCAACAAAACTTGACTCCCTATTGAATCTCCAGAAGATTGACAAGACTTTGCAAGATCTTCTCCTTCACTTCCGTGAAGGCCCCCTATTGTGTGAACAGAAGACTCAATAATCCATTCTTCTGGAAGGCAAAGTCGTGAGATTGAGCCGGCTGCTACCAAGCCTGCGGTAAGTCTCCCTGAATATGAACCGCCTCCACGTAGGTCACTAAATCCATGACTCTTCATGAAGGCAACATAATCTGCGTGTCCTGGCCGGGGGTGGTCTGGAAGGAAGCCATAATCTTTTGAGCGAGCGTCAACATTTCTGATAAGCAACAAAATGGGCTCTCCCGTAGCCTTTCCGTCATAGACTCCGGAAAGAATTTCAACATGGTCGGTTTCTTTCCTCTTGCTTGTTAATTTAGCACCGGGCCTGCGTTGAATCATATCCTCAATCAAACGTTTTTCATCTATCTCTGTTCCAGCTGGCATCCCTTCTACCAAAGAGCCTACTGCGGGTCCATGTGACTCGCCAAAAAGAGTCACGGCGAGGGAATCTCCCATTCGCATACGCATCTGTAACGCTCAAGGGTTGGTAGATTGATTTTTTAATGCTCGTTCTAGGCAATAAATCAGTTAATTACTTTCGTTTCGATNATTTCTGAGTTAGGTATACGTTCCAATAATGCGCGTACTCTTTGCTTTGTCTGGGGACTAATTGAAGGTGTAAAGATGACAACAGCATTTCCAGACCCAGAGATACTGGCAGCCCTCGCACCATTCATGTAAGCATCATTGACAACCCGCCTTAAACCCATTTTCTTCGTCACACCTAACATGGCTCTACCATTCCAAGTCATTGCAACCATTTCGTTCCCTTCTTGAATCGCATTAAGTGATTGGATGAAGGCTTCTTGGTGGGGTACAAAATCTTCAAGCGATAGGGGATTCAAACGGGGTTCAGACACTAATATTGTCACATCCCACTCGTTGGTATCTGGACCGGGTGATTCCAATAAAACTCCACTTTGGGGATCCTCAGCATTGATGTCAATTAATTTCCATCCTCCTTCAATACACGCCCATGTATCGCCAAAACTCCCAGTCAGTGAAACATTTGCATTGATCTGAGCGATGGCAGATAAATTCACGATTTCAGCGTTATCAATGGTCACATCAGTTGCTTCCATCAAGGCTCGGAAAGCGGCTACGCAAAGGGCAGATGAAGATTTGAGTCCTTGTTTAGGTGGGATTTTTGAAATGACAGCCCAATGNAGGTCTTCACCTGGAAGTGGGTGACCTGCTTCGCTCCAGGCGTCTAGTACAGCGCCCAATAGATTGTCTGGGTCTACTGGTTCTTCTTTCCACGGCGTATCTAATAATCGTACGGCTAATGGCAAATCGAGAGCAAGACTTGCTCCATATCCGAGGCCTGCTGCATGAAGTAAACTACAGGCGCCATTTGCTTTACCAGCCCCGAGGATTCCCATTACCACTCCTCCACATTTGCATCGATTTTTCGCCCAAGATGGCGGCCAATTGACGTACTGTAGCCCATTATTTGGGCACCTTCAGTTATCTCTGTAACGCTCATCGGTTTTCCACCTATGTCAACGACCCTAACTGTCTCTGCTTGCTGGAGGAACGTTTGTGACTTAATACCATTTTGATTCATCCATCGAAGGATAAGCATTGGTCTATGCTCTTGTTTGATTCTACCAATTACTGCGGAGTTGAGGTGACCCGTTGATGAAATAGTCATAATTTCATCACCAGCAATAAGTTCCTGTAGATATTTGGTTTGTCCGTTTGTAAGTAAAGTGTAGGTATGGACTGCACCAGCATTAACTCTGAAAGGTCTTGTAGGGACGAATTGAGACGGGATTGATTCTGAATGGACCAAAATGAGTGAGTTTGCACTTGATCCTACCAATATTCCTTCGCCAATTGATAACTCCCGTGTGAAATCAATACAGATTCTTTCACCAATCCCACCTGTTTCGATATTTACTATGCTCATCTTCTCAAGCTCTATATCATTTGAATCTTGTATATTTTGAGGTGATGTGTTTGAATTGATTTTTTCTTTTTGAACCCTCATGGCCTCTTCAAAACAATCTGGTTCTACATAGACAGCATCTACTCCTGTTTGTAAGGCATACGCAGCACCTTGGATTTGTGATGGCTTACGTACCACAGCGCACAGCTTTGTAGGAGAGTTTCTGAGTATAGAAACTGCATTTTCAATTGGAATCATCTTCCAACTGAGACAATCGAGTAAGATCCAGTCAACAATGCCAACATATGAGTTAATTTCATCAAAATTAGAATCACTAACCTGAAAATGTACTCCTATACTTTCATCGCCCTCAAAAATTTCCCCATCACGAATTTCAATGATACGATGGTTATTGTGGGGTTCCTGGCTCCAAATTTCCATTACAAATCCTCAAAACACTTCATTGCTTCTTCTGAATCAAAACCGTCGTGGATGATTTTGGAAATTGCTTGAATCAAGTTTCTCCTTCTTGGATTTGAGAAGATTTGTCGACCCATGCAAATTCCTGCTGCCCCTGATTTCATGGCAGCATGTATCATTTCAAACAGTTCTTTTGTCGTACCCTGCGTTGGACCACCGGCAATGAACACTGGTATCGGAGCAGCCTTGACGACCAAAGGAAAAGAGTCTTGTCCAGTCCAAATTGTTTTCACCATGTTACATCCAAGTTCATAAGCAAGTCTGACTGCATGAGCAGCACCCATTGTGGAATCATTTTTTTCAACGACCAGATGAGGGCCTCTTGGATAAATCATGCCTAAGCAAGGCATCTTTAATCTGTAGGCTTCTGTTGTAATTTGACCTAATCTTTCCAACATCTTATTCTCATGTACGGTGCCAAGATTAACTTGCACACTCACGCCAATTGCACCACGTTGCTTCGCTTCTTCAACAGTGCCAACATTCACTTTTTCCAAAGTTCTATTCCCAGAGTGAATCGTGGATGCCGATAAATGCATCAAAAAATTGTGTTTGGACCTGGAATGAGACGAAACAACACCCTTGTGAGCCACAACTGCATTCACGAAATCAGGGGATAACTCCTGAAGGGTTTCTTCGATGTCTTCTAAACCGTTCACTGGGTAAGATGACACAGGATGGTCTATGGGCAACAAAATGCCTTTACCTTGTGGCAAAATTTTNTCGAGAATCTCGTCCACATTCAATCCAGTGGGCCATCATACTAAGTTTCTTGTAATTTTTATGACCCTCAATGTTTAAATNACAAAGTATCAGGGAGAGAATTGAGAGATATCATCTNAGGTTGATAACATATGTCTTTGATTGATTTGAAACAAGTTTCGAGAATTTATGGTGAGGGTGCTACGGAAGTTAGAGCACTGGATTGTGTCGATTTAACAATCGAGCAGGGTGAAATTGTAGCACTTCTCGGCCCATCAGGATCAGGCAAAACGACGTTACTGAACGTCATTGCTGCGCTTGACCAGCCAAATGATGGAGAATATTCTTTCGAAGGAGATAAAGTNCCTAGAGATAACGTAGAATCAATGACCGAATTCAGGAGAGAGAATATTGGTTATATTTTCCAATTTTTCAATCTTCTCGGAGACTTAACGGCAATAGAAAATATCACGCTTGTGCAGGAATTATCTGGAAATCGAGATCTAGAATTCGCAGAAAAACTTCTCAAAGATGTGGGCTTAGAGGGTCTAGAAAACCGTTTTCCGTCTCAGATGAGTGGTGGACAGCGTCAAAGAGTGGCCATCGCAAGATCGCTCGCAAAACGTCCAAAGATGATACTAGGAGATGAACTTACAGGAAATCTCGATACGAAAACATCTAAGCAGGTAATGGAGTCATTAATCGATACTTGTAGGGAAAATAAAATGACAACTTTGTTTGTTACTCATGATGCTTCCCTGACTCAATATGCCTCTAGAGTGATTCGTTTGGATAGCGGAAAAATCGTCTCGGATGAGCAAGGCGGTCTATCCTCTATTTCAGGCAAAGCAAAAACTTTGGTAAAAGATGTGAAAAAAGGTGCACAATCTATTGCTGAAGATGGTGTCAATATGGTAAAATCTGTAACTTCAAAAGCGAGTGAAATATTCAGGTGATTATTTGAGTAAATTANTACTTACTCGATTGAAGAGAAGCCTTTTTCGCACGAAAGCACGTGTGATTACTGTGATGATATTGATCACGCTCTCAAGTTATGCTGGGGTAAGTTTTGCTGAATATAATCGAAACATGAAATCAGTGTATATCGATTTCTATGCTGAAACGAATTTGGCTGATTTGATTATTTCTGATTCTGAGCAGCCAGAAGAAAATTTTTCAAGAATTTGTCAAGAATATGAAGACTGGTTATGTGAATCTAGGCTAAAATTATCCGGTCAGACTCAATTTACAAATGATACAGGTACGCATTGGATTTCTTCGGTCTGGTATGGGATCACCTCGAATGAAGTTTCACGTTTGTATATGATTGAGGGAGAACTTGCAGAAAAGAAAAATGAGGTTGTCATCGATGCACATTTCGCCGATGCACACGAATTGGTAATAGGAGATACGCTCACAATTGGTGCAGGGTTTGGAATGCATGAGGTGAATATTTCTGGAATTGCAAATAATCCGCTACATTTGTGGTATTCCCCCGAAGGTAGTCTATTTCCTGATGCAGCAAATTTTGTCGTGGGTTATTTTGATGCATCCTATCTAGCTGAGATTTCTGGTTTCGATAGCGATGTGCGAAATGAACTTCATATCGACCTTCCCGGTACGCCAAATTTTGATATTTCAAGTACAACTGATATCGATGAAGGAGAGGCACTAAATCCAGTTAAAGAGCAACTGAGTAAAGGATTAGCAGACAATGAGATGAGTGGTGTGATTGTTGATAGGTCTGGAATGTCCAGTCCAGAATTACTACGTGTCGACCTCGAGGGTTCTCAGAAATCGACGCCGTTCATACTGGCCATCTTGCTGTTGATTAGTGGCTTAGTGATTGCAGTTTCAATCGATAGGTTGGTCAAAAGCCAATCCAGAGAAATTGCAGTGCTACGAACTGTGGGTGCATCATCCAAGCAAATCATGTCAGGATACCTCTTGGTACCTCTGGTTCTGGGAATACCAAGCGTTATTCTCGGGATCATTCTTGCACTTACTCCTTATGGTTCCAAAGGGCTTATTTCGTTCTACGTGAGTTTTTTCGGTATTCCAGTGGTAAAGTATGCACATCATGCAGACATTATCGCCTCAGTGGGGTTTGGTTCAATTCTATTGATTTTTCTTTTTGGAATCAGACCTGCATTCAGAGCGGCGAATCTTCAACCGATGGATGTACTTGGCCAATCATCATCCAAAACTCCGAGTAGTTGGCTCATATCATTGACTAAACGGCTACCACCAGGAATAGGATTGGGTATTCGTTCGACATTTAGAAAGCCTGGAAGACTATTTCTCACGTTGCTTGCATTGGCCCTTTCAATGGTCATTTTAGGTGGCGTGATGATGATGCAAGCGGTCTTTACAGATGTTTTTGAAGAGACCTACGACAAACAGGTAAATTGGGATGCAGAGGTTTACTTTTGGGATCATCAATTCAATAATGTGTCTCAATGGTCAGAATCGAATGCCGATTCGCATGAGTTTGTCATAAAAGATGAAGCATCCATGCGAGATGATTCAAGATTATTCTATCTTGAAGGGATGGATTCAATCACAACTGATGATTCTTCGACTTACAGGGTGAATCTTGTTTCAGGCAGTATTCCTCTCAAGGGTATGAATCCACCTCAAGTATTGGTTGACNAAGGTATGTTGAACATTCTTGAGTTATCGGTGGGAGAGGAAATTACGATCTCTCGTGGTGGTGACCTTCATGTTGTGGAAATCAGTGGTGTTTCACAGGAAATTGAAAGAAAAATCACTTTCCACAGAACAGATTTATCGGTCATTGTGGGGTATGATGCAAATACAGTTCGCTTGGAATTCTCGCAAAACCAATCAGTTGACGAGGAATTACGGAATATCTCTTTGATGACAGTCGAAAAACAAACCGCAATTGATGGCTTGAGTTCAGTCATCGATATGCAACAAAATGCTCTACAGAGCATTATGATAATTGGAGGTCTCATGGCTGTTGCGATTCTATTCAATACATTACTAATGAACCTTGCAGAACGAGATACAGAGTTAGCAACGTTGAGAGTTCTTGGAGCCAGTAGAAGCAAACTTTCCCTAATTTTGACAGTTGAACATGCATTTATCGGATTGATAGGAGGAATTACAGGTTTTCTGGCGAGTATGGGTATGCTCACTGCGCTCTCGTCATTGTTGAGTACTTGGGAATTTTATATTCCAGTTCAAGCAGATCCATATGTTAGTTTCCAAATAATTGGTTTTGTTTTATTCGCAGCGTTGTTAACAACTCCTCTTGGAATATGGCGTATTGGGAAGATGAATCTTCTTGAGGTTGTTTCTCGTCATGAGCGTTAACCATATCTCCTTGTTCGTTCTAGCCTGAGCGAATGGAACTTGCCGGATGGTTGATGGTTGGTCTGCTTAGCGGGTCATTTTTCTTCGGAATTTGGTACATACTCATTAGGGAAGATACCAAAAAGGACTTGCGTCGACAAATCGGAGGCTCTTCATTTGCAAGTTCAAATCGAGCCGCAGCGAATTTCGGTGCAGCAAAATCTGCAATTGATGGTAAATTAGCAGAATATCAGGTTTTTATGCGAGATAACGCACAGGCCCTTGAAGCGAGNAGAGCACAACTTGAGGCACAAAAACTAGCTGAAGAGAAAGATCGCCGACAGCGATTGATGCAAGCTGAAATGGAGAAACAAGAAGAATTACGCAGGGAAGAGGAACGTCTCGCAGCCGAACGCGCAGCCAGAATTGCTGCGCAAGAAGAGGCAGATCGCCTTGAACAAGAACGACTTGCACTTGAAGAAGAAGCAAAAAGGCGCGAAGAAGAAGAAGCAAGAAGGGCGGAGGAAGAACGCCAATTGCGAGAATTGGAAGACAAACTCAAGGCCGAAGAAGAGGAAAGAAAAGTTGCAGAGGAACAGCGACAGGCTGAGGAGGAAGCACGGCGCCTCGAAGAAGAACGCATTGCGGAAGAAGCCAGAGCACGTCAGGCGGCTGAAGAAGAAATGCGCCGCCAAGAAGAGGAATTACAAAGACAAAGGGATCTTGCTGCTGCAGAGGCACAACGTCAGGCTGAGATTGAGGCCCAGCGCCTTGAGGAAGAGAGAAAGGCAAAAGCAGCCTCAGACCAAGCACGTCTTGAACTCATGGAGCGTCTGAAAAGAGAAGGTGCAAAGACGGGTGACGTTCAAATTTCTTTGATGTGGAACAATTACAATGACTTGGATTTGCACGTCGTCGCACCTTCTGGTGAAAGAATACATGGTGGAAACCGAAAATCAGCGTGTGGAGGAGAACTTGACGTTGATGCGAATGTAAGACCTGATTCAAAGAAACCGGTGGAAAATGTCGTATGGGATGACTCAGATGGAAATGAAGCTCCTGGTGGAATTTACAAAGTCTATGTACACCATTACAAGAAACATAACAAGAGGGGAGCAAAAGACCCGACAGATTTCAAAATCCTGGTTAATAATGGAGGTGAATACCTCGAATATGAAGATGAGTTAACTTTTGGAGACCCAATCAAACTTATCTGTGAATTTGATGTCGACCCTCCTTATGTTAGAAATGCAAAGAAGAAAGCGGCAAAAATCGCACTTGAAGCAGCAGAAAGGGGCGAAAGCGTTGACCTGGATGAATTGACAAACCAAATTCTAGATCCAGAAAANCTAAACAAACCACAGACAGAACTTGAAGTCGTTCAAGAACAAGAAAGAGAGGCGTCGGTTGCAGAAGAAAACAGAGCCGCTGAAATCGAAGAACAACGCATGCATGAAGAAGCCAGAGCTCAAAGAGAAGAAGCGAACAAATTACGACATGAAGAGGCGGAAAGACAAGCTAAATCCCATTTGCAAAAGCTCACTGAAAACCCATTATCTCCTAAACTAGAGAAAGAATGGATCAACCGAATGGCCAAAAGCAATGGAAATTCTGGTGAAATACAAATTTCATTGATATGGGACAATCTTAACGATTTAGATTTGCATGTATTTGCCCCGTCAGGAGAGAAGATTGATGTCAATAATCGACAATCAGAATGCGGTGGTATTCTTGATTTGGATGCCAACATTTCTCCAGACAACAAAAAGCCTCTGGAGAATGTTATCTGGTCGGATGAGCTGACCTCTAAGTCTGCACCCCATGGAACTTACAGAGTTATGGTACACCACAATCAAAAGCATAACAAGAGGAATACCAAGGATCCTACAGCTTACAGCGTAATTGTGAAAGTGGATCAAATGCTCGCAGAATTCAACGGTTCTATTTCGCATGGTGAACCAGCACAAGACATTGTCCAGTTTACATTGGAAGAAAGTGAGATTAGAGAAGCAAGAAAGCAGCTTGTCGCTCGAATCAATCAAGCGAAATCAAGTGGGGAATCAATCGATGAAGCCGAACTGTCATACCAACTCATTGGTACCATCAGGAATCGCTTGAGAGAAGAATCCATGAACCAACTTCTCGATGATTAGGCCTTTTGTTGATTTAGTCAGAAAATCTTTCTTCATATAATTGAATAAAGAGATTTAACTGAGTATTACTTCAAGCATGTCTTTTTCCAAGGCTTTCTTGATACAGCGACTGATTCTTCTGCCAGTCGACATGAACGGCTCATTGATGTCACTGTATGGCGAACCTCCCACGAATGGATTTGAACCCGCAACAATCCTTGCACTTATTTCGAACACTCTGAACTCTAAATCATCAGTAACAATGGTCTCTAGGCAGAAAGCACCAATCATGCCTCGGCTATTTTTTTCTAATTCAAATGAGGAAGCAACCGTACCTTCTGCCATTTGAAAGGCTCTGGGTAGCAAACTCTCGCGAATCACAACAGGTTGGTTTCCNGTCACTACAAAAGAAGGTTCTAGAGACATTTCTCTCAAGTCTCTAAGGCTACCAAGTTTGTAAAACTCATCGACATTTGCCTCATCACGTCGGTCCATACTGAGTAGTTCCAATCTTCCGAGAGATTTCCCTGCGTTTTTACCCATGCCTTGCACCTGAAATCCATCTTCAGCAGTTGGATCGAAGAAAAAGTGGAGATAATATCGGCAACCTAGTACATATTCTTGTATCGTAAATTCATAATCCAGATTAACATTTCGACGAAAATCACGATAATCTCGGGCTATGAAATAGCCTTCGCCACCTTTTGCCCCCGCATATTTAACGATAACAGGACCATCAATATCATGGGGGTCATCGATTATTTTCGGTAAGGAACAGCCACCTTTCTCTAACCATGTTCTTTGTCTAGAGCGACTGCTCTCCCAGTGAAGTATGCCCCTATTTCCAAAGGTTGGTACCTCTAAAATCTTAAATTTTTCAGAACCTAAGTATTCGACAAGCGAACCGTGTGGAATAACGATGACGTTCCTTTTTCTCATCCAATCTGCTTTCTCTAAAAGTTGAGCATAGTTATCTAGGACCAACCACTCATCAGGGTCTGCTCCGGGGAAAGCGGAGTAATACCTCTTCCGTTCTTCACCGACCACAATTCCCAATGTTTGGAAACCTTCTTGCCGTGCGCCATGGAGAATTTGAAGAGATGAATGCGAAGCGACAACGCCGATTGTAATCTTCGATTTATCATAGCCNGCGAGCCACTCCGACACATTCGAGGTGGTCACGCCCATGTCGAGCGGTCACATGTCTTGTTAATGACAATTACTCAATAATTTTGAGACAATATCGTGCATTAAGAGTTGGATAAAGATGTCCGGCAAGGTTTCAAGACCAACCAGTCTGCCTTGACTATGGCAGACTCAGATAACCGTATGACATACGATGGGTATCTTAGGATTCAAGATTTATTATCGCTTCAAGATGGCCCTCAGGGATACATGCCTAAACCATGCAATAATGAAATGCATTTTATTGTGGTACACCAAGCCTTTGAATTGTGGTTCAAGGTTATTTTGAGAGAGTTTGATGAAATACATAAGAAAATGTCACAGGACGTTCTACCAGAACAAACAATTCCAGAGTTAGTCCATCACTTCTCTCGATGCACTTCNATCATGAAACTGATGGCTGGGCAATGGGATGTTATGCAGACCTTGAGTCCTCAAGAGTTTCTTTCTTTTCGCCATAGGCTCGGCACTTCTTCTGGATTCGAGTCTTGGCAAATGAGGGCTATCGAATTGAGACTTGGCCTGAAAAATCAAGATCGTGTTCAGGGAATGGACCCTATGGCTCATTTTGAAAAGTTGATGAATTCTGGTTCCTTAGATAAAAAAATCTATGATGAATTAGTCGTCATACAAAATTCTCCTTCAATCGCAGATTTGTTGCGCCAGTGGCTCGCAAGGACACCAGTTGATGGAAATACGCCTACTGTGGAGACAATGAGTAAATTTATCGAAAAACATCTTCAATCAATGCAAAAGCAAGCAAATTCAGCAATTGAACACATGGTTTCGGTTGGAATGGGTGAAGAAGAAACACTTCGAGCACGATTTGAAATGGGTATTAAATCTGCTAGGGATTTCTTAGAACCATCTGGAGAAGTAGATCTTGCAAGAGCAGGTCTCTTGTTTATTGAATCATACAAAGATCTGCCCTTATTGTCATGGCCCAGGCGGCTATTGGATGAAATTGTAGCCTTTGAACAATCGATGCTCCACTTCAGGAGCCATCATGCAAGAATGGTTGAAAGAATGATTGGTAGAAGGATTGGAACTGGAGGTTCATCTGGTGTTGATTATCTAGACCAAACGGTCAAATATCGAGTCTTTGAAGACTTGTGGAAGGTCAGAACTATTCTCATCAGGCCAGATGCATTGCCTGAGTTATCCAAACCCGAGTACTATGATTTTGCAGATCAAACGTGAGGGTCTGTGTCAATTGGAATGAGATCGTTATCATATTCGTACATGGCGATTTTCAATGGGTCCAATACGAATTGAAAGTTGGCTTCTTCCAGACCATACAAAGAAATGAGTTCAAATTTGAAGGCCTCTCTTAAGTCATCTTCTTTTGCAAAGATAGGAGCTCCCATCCCGATTTGAAGCGCTCTCGCGCCGATGATTCTTGCTCGTTCAAAGCGTGTATGGGCTCTTATTGGCTTTACCATAAGTCTTCCTCCGGTTTGCGGCGAGATTCCTCTNTCATTTCAATGCTGCGCTTCATCATTCCTCTTCGCTTTCTTTCGTCAATTTCATTTGATTGATGTGTTGGTAAATTGCAGGCATGATGAGCAATAACATGACCAGAAACACGAACGCCGGTATTCTTACCTCTGAATCCCCTTCTGAGTATGAGATGTCATCCTCGTCAATCGGATCAAAACCACCATGTGCAAATGCATTAGATTGTATTTCCAAATCAACAGGCCCATCGATATGGAGCATGATGACTAGAAATTCTCCTATCGTGTCAACCTTCACAGTTCCGTTGTTGTTATGGGTTTGGTTAACTGCTAGGTTGGTAAGGTTGTATCCCTCATTACTGTGCTTGACGGTTTTTAAGGTCCAGATTTCGGCGAAAGTACCGCTGGTATTCGTTTCCCATGTCAGAGTTGATTCATTCAACTGAATTGACGTAATCCCGTAAAACGACGTCGAAGTTCGATTGGATGTAGCACTGTTTAATTCTGCGATTTGACTTGTTCCCGACAACAACCCTTCCCCGTCAATGATTACGCTTGGTAGGCCCCAAAGCCCTAAGATATTCGTGAATCTGAATTCACTTGCTCCGAGGTANGAAGAATCCTTGACAGACGGGTGATGCTTCATGATGAATGCTCCTTCGGGAGGGTCATTTTCCAATTGTGCTTCGACCGCTAAGCATGGCTCGCACCAATCAGCACCCATGTACTCGATAAAGTGCTGAGGACGAAAGCCCTCACAATCACTCGAATTATTTGTGGTACATGAAAGATCGACAACTATGACATCAAGAAGTTCTCCTTTGCCATCTTCATTTGTTTGCCCGCCCACGATTTGGAGACAAAAGGTCGTTATGAGTAACAAAACCAGTGNTCTCCCCATGCGATAACCTTGCATGCGGTTTGTTAAAAGAGGTCGCAACAACCGCCTCAACATGGCGCAGGCTTGGTACAGGCAGGCCTCCTTCATTCCAGCCCTGCTTGTCGTCATGGCTGTGTTGATAATTACTTTTGGAGGAACGATTCGTATCTACGATGCTGGAGAGTCATGTCCTGATTGGCCAGGTTGTTTCGGCACGTGGCATTTCATGGTCTCGGAGGCGGAACAGGCAGCGTATTGGGATGAGAATCCAGACCAAATTGATTCAAGAGGTGCAGATCACCGCTATACCATCTTTGAGATATTTCTTGAATGGGTGCATCGTTTACTCGTAGGCATTATCGCTATTCCAATGCTGTGGAATATGTACAGCACACAGAAAAATAAAAACCGGTGGGGTCGAGAAATAAGAAACGCTTCATGGATTGCAGGTTTTTTCTTGGTCGTTCAAGCAATTGCGGGTGCGATTACCGTAATTTACGATAATTCAGATTGGTCCGTAGCACTTCATCTCTCTCTGGCTTTGACATTTACTGGGTTCTTAGTTTGGCAGTGCATGCTTCACTTGAAACGAGAAGGGCACCCNTCCTTTCAATTTTCTACGCCGCCTGAGTTCGTTGATAGTGAGAAAAAACGTATCTTTTCATTGACTTTAGCCGTGTTCGTGTTGTTGATTTTGGGTACATGGGTTGCTTCGACGGCGGGTGGAGAGTACAACAAAGGATGTTCAATAGGCATGCCAGATGGATGGCCTCAATGTCAAGGTGAATTATTGCCCTCATTCGAACACACAGGAATTCTTGTACAGATGTTGCACAGAGTTGGCGCAGCTATCGTTGGTGTAATCTTAGTCTTAGGAACCATGAAAATCAAGGATAGGTCAATGCAGTATACTGCGCCAAAAATATACGGAAAATGCCTTGAATTTGCCACGGGCTTTTGGTTGCTGAATATCTTTGTTGGTGGTCTCTATATCGTATTAGCAGATGCAGATGGATTTCCTGAACTTTTATCATTGACTCACTTGATTATTGGTGTTTCTAGTTTTTTTTCCGCTTTGATGGCCTTGATGCTCATTCGATTATCTTCATCCGCTGGCGGTGAAAGTGATGAATGATTCATCTCTAAATACAACGAAAGAGAAAATCAGGTTATACCTTAAATTGTGGAAACTGCGTGTTGTTGTTCTCCTTCAGATTACAGCCGTCTGTGCGATCTTGACTCATGACATTTTGAGCTGGCATGGCATCATCGATATCAAGCGAACCTATCTTGATACAGTATTTACAATCTTAATCACCATATTGGGTGGTACCTTGGCTGCAGGTGGTTCTAATGCAATCAACATGTGGTACGATAGGGATATTGACCCTTTGATGAGAAGAACGGAAAATAGGCCACTTCCCAATGGGCAGATTAAACCAATTCATGCTTTGCTTTTTGGAATAACATCGTCATTAATTGGCTCATCTTTGTTCCTTCTGATTCATTGGAAAGCAGCCTTCTGGAGTTTTTTTTCAGTGATATTCTATGTTTTCATTTACACTATATGGCTTAAGAGAAGGTCTCCGCAAAACATTGTGATTGGCGGTATTGCAGGGTCAACTCCGCCGCTCATAGGTTGGGCTTGTGCAGCATCTCAATCCCTATCTGGCATGAATCCCCTTGATCTTGGCTCCCCGATTCCATGGATGCTATTTTTGTTGATATTTCTATGGACGCCCCCTCATTTTTGGGCACTTGCGCTGTATCGATCAGGTGAATATGCAAAAGCAAAGATTCCAATGATGAATGAAGTAAAAGGTCCAGAGCATGCAATTATGCTCTCTAAGTTGTATTGTATTGGTTTGATCTCATTGTCTTTAGTTCCGGTAATCTGGCCTGAAGCAGGCTTAACCATTTTGTGGGGTATCGTCACTGCAGGTATCTCAATTTGGTATGCTCAATCAGTATGGTCAATTGACATAACTGAATCATTTGATGAGAATAACCGTATGCCTTCAGCATCTCATTCGTTCTTTCGCTCTTTGATTTACCTTGGTCTGATGTTTCTGTCACTGGTTTTTGTCGTGATAATTCCACCTGATTGGTTAGGCCCACTTGGAGTCTTGAGTTAACCGTCTAATTTATTTCAGTGTCAAATTTGGCCAATTCTGCTGCGGCGGTCGCATAGTCTGGCCATTGCGTCGGATTGCTAATCCGATGGTGTAAGCCGCGAGGGTTCGAATCCCTCTCGCCGCGCTCAAGAAAAGAACTCCATCAAGTCGTCAGCTAACTCTTCCGCTCCTTGATTTTGTTTATTCTTACCAATTTTTCTCTTTAACTTACGTCTTTGCTGTATGAGTAGTGGCAAACCAATGAAGTTCAACACGATGATGCCCAACAGGACAAAGCCTGCCGTTTGAAACGCAGGATTCTCTATTCCATCGTAGACTGAACCTACCCATTCGCTACCCAGAGGTGGCTCTTCAGGTGGCGGAGGCTCTGGGATTCTCCACTCGTTATGTTCCCAGTGAACATCGTCAATTTCTGCTCTGACCACATTTTCACTTGGATAGTTTGCAATCGTATTTTCGTTACCGATGTTATCGGTTGCAGTGAGTACATAGTAGTACACTTGATACGGCCGAACACCATTAAATGAGGACCCATTATCGATGAATGTCTGACTTTCTCCAGGCTTGTTTTCTATTCCCGTGAGGATAGGGGCCAAAAATCGTAAATCCAATTCTGCAGGTTTCTGATTTAATCGATACAAATTCCAAGAAAAGTTCGTTTCTGAGGTTTCCTCGGGGAATGTCCAATTTAGGTTGATGTAATAGCATGCATACCAATCAATTGAACGATTCAAACAGTCGGTTGAATTTTCAAAACCTACGGATGCAGTAAATACCTGAATGCTCAGTACTGGCTCAATTGCATCGCCACATTGCATACCCGGTGTCCCATCATTATTCAGAGAGACTCTTGATATCTCGAGCAGAGGGTTACCAGCACGATCGCTGGGTATGAGTATGTACGATGCACAAACTCCGGTTTGCAATTCTTCGGGGTCCGTCCATTCCTTATCCTCAAATGTCAATACGGCCACCCTGGAATCCGAGAGTAGGGTATCCCAAGCGAATTGATTGTAATTTTCTTCAACGGGTGTGAAGAAATTCAATCCAAATTCTCCTCCAGTCAACTTATGGATGAAAAGATTACCAATATACGGGTTGTCAATGTCCCCAGATGTGGTCCAATTTAGTTTAAGNCCTCCATTTGCGAGTTGAGTAAAATCTATTTCAGAGATATTGATTTCTGGAGTGGGTAATTCTCCAACAAATAGCAGGTGAATGGGATGTTTGAGTGTTATTTTCATCGTGTAGTTGTCGACTCTTTCAGGCTCATCCTCACCAGATAAATCCGTCCAAAGAGTCCNATTGATGTCGTTCAATTGATGAATGTCAATGCTATCAAACGGGATGTTTGCCGGAAACATATTTGACAAATTGAATGTGATTTCATAAAACTCTAACCCTATATCCTTGTTTGGGTCATCAGAAAATAACTCAAATGAAAGTAATCTCAAGGCAGATAGGTTTTGACCAGGATTATACTTTCCGTTGATGATTGGATAATCCAGTGATGTGATTGANTAAGCGTGGGCTCGGGTAATTGCCGTCCCGCTGAAGTATGGTTCGTGGCTAATATCTGTGCTGTTAATTACTGAAATTTCAATTGAAGTCGATTCCATATTTCCTGCGGCGTCGTAGGCATAAACGGCGATACGATACAGACCCATGCCTCCAAGTTCACTCCCTAAGAACGTGATTTCAGAACCGCTACCCAAATCGAATATGCTGCTGTGTTTCCAAGTATAAGTCATCGGGGTGGCTGCAAAAGGGGAAACTTCTACTCTAAGAGTAATGTTGTCCCCAGTATAATATAANCCCTCAGGGTTACTTTGAATGATAACTGGATCGATAATGCCCGCAATGACGCTTGTTTCTTCGATAATCTTGTTATTTGATGAACTTTGGTCAACTGTTCCGTTGAATATCTGTTGGACATTGGCTTCAAATGTCAAATCTCCTAGGTTATTAATATCGAATCGACATTCCTCTACTTCAGTAGGATGTAAATCACTAACAGTGCAGGTTTCTACTGATAGTTGAGTCCCTCCTCGGGTTTTGATGGTTAGGGATACAGAAAAGTCATACACGGAAACATATCCATCATTTTCTATTTCTAAAGTAACGCCATCCTCTCCGAAATAATAGGATGAGGATGTAGGGTCTTGAGTTGGAAACATCATCAGAGCCTTGATGTCTAGGGAATCATCGATAATGATTGGGACTGTATGCACGTTATTGGATGGAATTGCATCGACGTTACCTGAAGAGTTGTAGAGGCCAAATTCCATCAAAAAGGAGCCTTGGGCAATATGGCTAAATGTGGGGAGGGCTCCTGTAAATGCTTTTTCAATCCCAGAGGTGGATGCCAAGGTTTCAGTATAATTTGATTCTGTCACGAGGAATTGGCCATCGCTTGAATACAACTTCCACCCGAATGTTGCATCAAATACGCAGGTTCCACAAGATTCCAATGTATATGGGAATTCCAAATCATAATCAGTATTGGAGTTAATTACATACTTATTTTCAAAGGTTGTGAGAAATGGAATGTCTGAAAATGGGTTCGAGACTTCAATCGATAGGTCGACATATGCATTGGTGAGTGTGAATTGTGACGTAATCTTATCGTTTGTCACATTTTGATCGTAATCATCAAATCCAACAGCAAGTGTATAACTTCTATTCTGGTTCCAATCTGTGAAACTACCAATTTCAACCTGTTGGGTTTGATTACCATCCATTCCTGCTAATATTTTATAACCATCAAATAGAGAATCTCCAAAACATGCCTGATATGTTTTTTCGCCCGTGCATACCGCCCAGTTAATTGTTCTCTCCGGGCTCGTATCGTTGACATTATTCTCAATTTCTACAACAATACTCACGATATCAAAGGTTGTAAATGTGCCTCCAGGTGCTGGGCTAATGACAGCGTTAATTGAAAGGTCTCCTGGCTTTGCAGCAGCCGTATTTGTTGCAACAAGTGATTGAAAAATCATAGCCACAAGTATGAATGTCAAAAAGTGGGAGCGCACCTCGTTTACCCTCGACATCGAAAGACCCTCACCTTGGATACTGAAATAATAATCGGTGGTCCTTTTTGAATTCTTGAGGTTTAGGCATCATGTTGACAAAATTCACCGTCAAACTCATTTTTGTATGAATCATGGGAGTTGCATGAGGGAGTCTCAGAATCGAACTCGCCTCAAGAATTCTGACGAAGGACTTGTTGCTGTTATTGAGTTTTTGACAGCCTTTGCGTTGTTTTTGATAATTCTTACCGCATTTATGTCCCTGGCACAATTACGCCTTGGTTCGAATGACCCAAAAACCGATTTGATTGACAAAGCAGCAACGGATGCTCTCGATCGTTTAACTTACGGCGAGGGGTGGTTTGTGCCTTATACAGACGGAATGAGAGATGCGGATAATGGGACGGCAAATTGGGAACAATTTGATGTGCAAACTCTATCTTCGGGAGATTTTAAGCCTGGAATTTTAGAAGAAAATCAAATAAGTAACAGTAAAATTTCATCGCTAAAAAACGTAACAGAGCAAATGATGGTTCAAGGACTTGGACTTGATTTTAACATGAATCTTCATCTGCGAATTAATGTCGTTTCCTCCGACCAAGAAGATCGTGTTGGTTTGATTCTTTTTGATGGTGGGACTGATAGAGATAGCTCATCCGCAAGTTCCGTTGCAAGTCGCTCCTTTACGAATGATAATGAAACTGTACAAGTCACATTGGAAGTCCACAATGGTGGGCGTTCTTTGCCAACATTACGTNTGAATGAGGTTTTGCCTGAACCAAATGGTGGTATGCCTGAGTGGATCGAGTTAGAAAATCCGTCGAGTTTTGCTGTCGACCTACGAGGATGGTCTCTCTCTCGCAGTGGTTCCACAGGCGAGGATATGCACCTATTCACAAACGGGTCTGTGCAAGGAGACTCACTCATTCTTCTCTCCGGAGCGCCTTCGCTTCAGACCAATGGAAATGCCAGCGAAATCATTCATATGGGAGAAAATGGATTTCTCGGTGTTGGAGAAATTGATGGACTTGCCAATTCAAACGGCCGGCTTGAACTCTTGTATGCATTTGAAGATGATTCTAGTGGTCAGATCATGTCAATAGTAGTGTGGACGCCTATTTCTGGATTGTCAGCAGGTGGTTCCATGGATTATAACGCTACGTCCGGAGATTGGATTGTTAATGAAATGCCCACTCCAGGAGATGCCTAACAGGCAAATGCTTCATCAACCCAATCCTCCTCGGGTGGTTATCCATGCAGCCAAGTACCGTATACACAAGAGACAGATGCGTCACTGGAATTCATGGCATGGATGAAATATTACGTGGAGGAATTCCATACGGTTCAACCGTCCTAGCATCAGGCACTTGTGGCTCAGGAAAAACGACACTTTGCATGGAATTCTTGGTTCGTGGTGCAAATGCTGGCGAAGCATGTGCACATTTCACTGCTACCGAGCCAAGTGTGAAATTANTAGAAAATATTAGACAATTTTCATTTTTTGACATGAACATGATCGATTCAGGTCTCATCAATGTATTCGACATGGACGTTCTTTATTCCTGGCTGGGTTTGGAAAAGTCAAGTTTCGACCTCGATGATGTTCATGCGCTGATAAAAGCGATTGTCGACATTGTAAACACCATCGGTGTGACGCGATTGGTTGTTGACTCAGTCACAACTTTGTGTTACAAAATTAAAAGCGAACAATTGATTCGAGACTTCTTATTTACACTCGGTAAGAAATTAGCCACTCTTGGTTGCACCACGCTATTGATTTCTGAGATTACATCTGCTACAGAGAACGCTCATTGGTCATCATTTGGTGTTGAAGAAGCCATCTGTGATGGCATTATCGTCATGGGTGATGTCGAAAGAATGGGCCACCTCTTACGATTCATGCAAATTGTGAAAATGAGAGGTACACAACACAGTCGGGCTAAACATGCGGTCGAGCTAACACCCTTGGGCGTGATGTTGACGCCAATGCTCAAGTGGGGTGCGGTTAGTGATAACCAGACACACTGGGGTGGTTGATTGTTCGAACTTGATCAAGGAATTGCTGAGCAATTGACGGAAGTCTCCCTTAACTCCTCTATTCAAGTCCGATGCGGTAACTCAAACGCATTTATGGTCACAGCAAGCACCATTGTTCCTTTACTTCAGATGTTTGAGATGGGAGGTGTTTATATTTCAGCATCGAGGGGTGCAAGTGAAATCATTCAAGCATTTGAGACGATAGGAATTGATGTATCTAACATCCATTTCATTGATTTGGTTTCGTCAGGGATATTGGGAGGTACAAATGTACAATACAACAACGTCTCCTTCGTCGACAGTCCAATTATGTTGGAATCAATACTTCTGCGCACATTGTACTGGCTGCGAACAGCTCCCAATTTGAGAAATTTCGTTTTCATTGATTCAGTAAATTCCTTGGCTATTTACAATGAAGAAAAAATGTTGGCAGAGTACCTGCACACGTTTATCAATACGTTCAGGCAAAGGGAAGTTCTGTCTGTCATCCTAAATATCCCAGACCAAGTGCCCCCGTCAGTTTTATCGAATTTGGATTTATATTGTACCGATCTTGTCGATAGGGGTCAAGTGGTCATTCATTAGAAAAAAGGTCGATCAATATGGATTTCAGCAAAGATGATTTGGAATTCTTCGGGGATGTTGGTAGTTTTGGTGTTCCAAAATTTGATAATGCTATGAGAGGCGGTGTCCCCAGAGGTTTTCTCGTCATTGGATTTACAGAAACTGGGTGTGGTGCGGAATTGTTCGGTAAGCAGTTTACCGCACCAGCAGAAGAATCTGAAAATACGAAGTATATCTCAACCAATGAGAGCAGAACCGAAATAGCGAGAGTATTCAACAAATATGATTGGCCAACGGATATTTCTGTCAGAACTATGGGTGAGGAATACAATTCAAAGGTTCTTGAAAAAGAATTACTGGCAAGCCGTTATCGTCTTGAAGGTTTCAAGTTACCAGATATACAACGCCTTGCACAAACAAGATTTGTTGACGATAATACCCAAGATTTTCTAACGGAGTTGACCAATGAGGTGATGTCAACAGGCCCATTTTTCCGTTGCGTTGTAGACAGTCTGGATTTTTTCATTCACCGAAATGATACGACAAGAGTCATTTCTATGTTGCGCATGATGCAGGCGCATACTCAGATTCACCGAGGATTATTATTGATGATGGTTTCAAATGATGCCATTACACCTGCAATAAAACAAGAAATGGCGGCTATTGCAGATATGGTTTTAGATTTCAAAGTCCGTACAATTGGATCTGAGTTCGAGACATCTATGATCGTATCTAAGTTTAGAAATGCCCCAGAAAATCTTTCGATTATGGTATACAGAGTCACTCCTGAAGAAGGCATTACTCCAGAGACCGTTGAGCGTATCGCTTGAAGCATACAAACAGGTATTGATATACTCGCCGACCAACGTATTTTCATGGCACTGGAGTGTAATATTGACGCGAAAGGGAAAGCAGTACGTCTAATCGGAGGAGTCTTCTCTTTAGTTGCTGGACTTGTTTCTGTTGTATTCGCAGCCACTGGTATCGTTGATCAGCAACTTGGATGGGTTGTCAGTGGAGGATTAATTTTCGGAGGAGCATTTGCAATTTTCGAGGCACGAGCCGGATGGTGTNTTGTTCGAGCCCTGGGTTTCAAAACCCCCTTGTGATTTTGACAGGTCATTCTGGTTTGGTAGCGATGAATCGNGATGCCATTCCAAAAGGTAAGAGAAGTCTCGCACGAACATTTTGATATCCGATTTCTCTCATCATGGACTTGTAGTATCGATGAGTGCCATAGTGAGTGTATGTCTTTGCAAGCCATTTCCAANGGTGGTCGGGTTCTTTTGTGATGATTCTTGCAGTCCATTGAACAAAGGTTGCCATCCACAATCTGCCAAAAAATCCGTGTAATTTATTGGCTTTCCCTGCATCGCAAATGACAAGTTTTCCTCCTGGTTTTAACACCCGAAATATTTCTTCTAAACCAGCTTTTTTGTCCTTGAAATCNCTAAAAGAAAAGAGACAAAAGACTCTATCATAAGTATTCGATTCCAATGGTATATCTTCTGCAATGGCTTGAACATAAGATGCCGGTTTTTCATTGAACTGAGTGCGAGCAGCATCGACTCTTTTCTGGCATATCTTCAACATCTCAGCAGATGGGTCTAAGCATGTTAATTCTACTTCTCGAATTGTCTCGGCGAAACTCCCTGGGCCACATCCTACTTCGAGGATTTTCATGCCTTTACTTGCGTGATTTCTTACATGTTTTCTCATACTTTTGTCAGTACCAAGCGTCATGTATCGATTAACTCGGTCATAGACCGGGATAGTCGCTTCAAGTTGCCTCTCGAGTTCTTCCCAGGCATCGTCATCGATGCCTGAGGGGTCAAATCCTTCTGTTGAAGACCGACCAGTCATGGCAAGGCCAGCAGCCCCTCCTTTTCATAGGTATGTAAATCACTAGAAAATTTGTCACTGAAATAACGACCACATTGGTTAATTACTGCCTTCCAGTGGGTCCCGCATAGAAGGTGACTTTATGGGAATGAAAGAAGTTCTACAAAGCATCAAAAAAGCCGAAGATGATGCTGCTGAAGCCTTAAAATCAGCCTCTGAAGAATCAGCAAAAATTCTTTCAGATGCAAGAACAAAGGCCTCCAAAATCGTACAAACGGCTGCCGATGATTCACTTACAAATTCAGCCAAAGCNCTTGAAGATGCACGTACAAGTGCTGGTNCGGAAGCAGAGACCGTTCACAGCGAAGGCGAAGCAAAGGTGAAAGAAATCATGGACAATGCAGCCTCGAAAAGAGAAAAAGCAGTGCAGATTGTTATCGATTCACTCATGCCATAGATTACNGAGGAGATTCAAATGTTTTCGACGGTGGAAATGGCGAAATTATTACTCGCCGGCCCACGTCAAAATTTAGACGGTGTTCTTAGGCTCTGTGGCAATCTCGAAAATATACACATCAGTGATTATTCAAGCGAGACAGATGGGATGAAAGTTGGAACGCCTCATCCTAATGCAAATGAAATTTCGACCGTATTAACCAAAACCAGATCCTGCATTGCTTCCTTGAAACCTGTCAATAAATCTGGAAAGGTTTCTCGCAAGGAAATTGAAAAATCACTTTCAATTGATGCAAATAGTGATTCAGAAACGAATTTACCAAGCCAAGACAGCAAATTCCTCCAATCTCTTGAAGAGGTCATCATACTCATTGAGAACGTTCGAGCATGTGAGAGCGAAATTGTCAAACTGGAAGAACAAATCCTTGCTCTCAAGAAAGTCGCTCCACTGGGAATGTCCCTTGAACTGCTCACAGGCGTAAAGGCGATAGAAATCTTCGTTGCTGAGATCTCAAAACCCTCGAAAGTCAAAGCAGCATTTTCTGAGATTCGTTCTGACATTGAACTTTTGACTTCAGAAGGCATTCTCGCAGTGGCTTGTGAATCAAAACATTCTGCAGAAGTACAAATCATTCTCGGGGAATTAGGGACAAAACCAGTTCAGATACCATCCGGAGAAGGAAAGCCTTCCAAGATGCTTGAATCNTCTTCGACAAAGTTAGCTAAAACCATTGCAGCCATGGAAACAGCGCAGAAGAGTATGGAGGAGTGGTCCAACAAACACGGTAGGATGTTACTTGCGGTCAACGAATATTTGGAAAGAGAAGAAGCGATTCTTACAGGACATGTCAAATGTGCCGTTTCCGAGCATGCCTTCGCCTTGGAAGCATGGTTTCCAGCAAAGAGTTCCGATTTGATAAAATCCAAATTCAAGAAATTGGTAAGTCATGTCTCGGTTGAAGCATATGTCGATGATCACCACCACCATGGAGATCACCACGATGAAGAAAAGCCTCCGATTGAATACGATAATATGAGTCCAGGGAAACCATTTGAATCACTTACTGATTTGGTCGGTCGGCCTGCGTATAACACGGTTGATCCCACTTTAATGGTCATGATTACTTTCCCCATACTCTATGGTATGATTCTTGGAGATGCAGGCTATGGTTTCATTTTATTCTGCCTTGCCATGCTTTTGCGNGCAAAAATCGGGCACACTCCATTTGGGAAAACCGCTTCGACAATTCTCACATGGATGGCTATCTGGACGATGATATGGGGTTTGTTGTACGCAGAAATTTTTGGCTTCATTGTTGAAGATTGGACCATTTTTGCAGGGTTCTATGATTGGACATATGAGATGACTTATGCGTTCAAAAAGAGTTCACTTGGTAAAACATTAGGACTAGGTCATACTTACATTCCTTTCCATAGAGCAGATGGGGCGTTGATGGATTATGTTCTCTTCTCGATTTATTTTGGTACAGCCCATCTTGCACTCGGATTCCTGATTGGATTCATCAATGTATTCCGTGCTCACGGCTTCCTTCCAGCGTTTTTCGAGAAGGGTTCATGGATGATGATTTTGTTTGGCGGCTTTGGCCATTGCTTCCGTTTCATCACCGATGAAAAATATGAATTATTTACGCTTTCAACATGGTCGGCTGTTGTTATTGCAGGCATAGGTTGTTTGATTATTGGCCTTGCCGTATTCGAGAAGCTTGGATGGGCTGGTGGGTTTATCATGGGGCCAATTGAAACCTTTGGTCTTCTTGCAAACACTTTGTCCTACATGCGAATTATGGCAGTAGGCGTGGCAGGTGTCATGATTGCCCATCTGGCAAATGAAAAAGGATATCATATGATGATTGAAGCCACAAATCCACTTCTCATGGGTGCTTTCTTCTTGCTTTGGATAGCCGTGCATCTATTCGCTCTGGCTTTGGGCATATTATCACCTTCAATTCACGCCGTTCGTCTCCACTTCGTGGAATGGATGAGCAAGTTTCACGATGGCTCCGGTGAGCGATTTTCACCGTTTGGCGGCCGATCCCAACATGTGGAGGTCCACAAATCATAGTCCCTATTTTGGACAATTGGAGGTAATATAATGAAAATGAATACAATGAAGATGAGTTTGCGAATGATGATTGTGCTAATGGGTGCCGTCGTGATTGCTAACGGAGTTGCAGCACAAGACGCTGCCGCTGGAGATGCAGCGGATAACAGCTTTACTGCAGAAGCCTGGGGCAGTCTCGGTGCTGGAATTGCACTTGGACTAGCCGCTATTGGCGCAGGATATGCACAAGGTGGCATCGGTAGCGCTGCTGTAGGCATGCTTGCTGAAGATGACAGCAAGTTTGGTGCGGCTTTGATCTTTACCGCTTTACCAGAATCATTGGTAATCTTGGGAATGATGCCCCTTTTCATCGGATGAAATTCTTTCAGAGGAATTCATTCCTTTGAGGTGATAATGTGGCGTTAGAAAGATTAGCACAGGATATCTTGGCTTCTGCAGAGTCAGAAGCAGGAGAAATCATTGCGGAAGCAAAAAAAGAGGCCAAGTCGATACTGGATGAAGCGAAAGCAAGAGCAAAATCAATCTTGGATAGTTCTGAATCTCAATCTAGCAAAGAGGCCAACCAAATTTCAAAAGAAATTGTTGCAAGTGCCAGACAATCCAATCAAAAGGAGATNCTGGTTGCGCAAAAAACAGAGTTGGATACGGCTTATGAGATGGCAAAAACAAAACTATCTGATGCTTCTTTGAAAGGTCGAGCAAGTTTGCTGAAACACTTGTTGTCAGAAGCCAAAAAAGTTGGCGAAGGCAAAATGGTGCTTCGGCCAACCGCGATTGATCGNTCGGCTCTAGAAGATGCTTCCAAAGATTATTCGATTGGAGAAGAGGTTGATGGCATGGGTGGCTTCATATTGGAAGCCGCTGATGGTTCAATCTCGTTTGATTATCGATTTGATGGCTTGCTTGAAGAGGCATGGTCAACTCTCTTACCAAAAATTACTGGAGAATTATTCTAATTAGGAAGTGTGGAAATGCCGTTGTTGTCGAAAAATGATGCATACGTGGCTACTCGGGCTAAATCAAGAAAGAAAAGCCTGATTGATGGTACNCGTATGCGCCAATTGCTACAGCAAACGCCAGAGCAACTGAGTATTTCCATTGCAGACTCTGGATATAGAAATGAGATAGATTTGTATGCCAGTGGCTTTCAAGGAAGCGATTTGGTTGAAGCTGCTTTGACGCANAACTTGGAAAATGAGTTGTCAAATATTCTCAATTTATGTTCAGGAAGAATACGTGAACAGGTCGAAGTCTATACCGGTCGGTTTAGGTATCACAATGCCAAGGTTGTACTACGTTCGATTTTCAATAAGGTCGATGTATCTGAAATCAATCATACGGTCTTACCAGAAGAGAATGAAATCAACGTTCCTTGGCTAAAGATTGTTGAGGAATCAGATACGATGCGATCAGCGGTAGAAAAAATGCGTCGCTTACCCTTTGGAAAAGAGCTCATGTCTCTGCCAGAAGGTGCTTCTTTGAAAGAATATGAAGACGTTCTCGACCGTCATTATTTTTCAGATAGTTTGTCTAGACTAAAAGGAACGTCTGCTAAAGATAAGGTGCTTCGAAATGTCATTTCAACAGAAATTGACCATCGGAATATTATCAATTTCCTCGAAGCAGAAGCATTTAGCATGGAAAAAGAGCAGATTGAAACGCTCATGATACCTGGTGGTTCAGTACTCAAGACATCNAAGATGAAGGCAATTGTGTCTGGTGGTAGACCAGCATTGATGGATGCGCTAAGGCGCCATCATCGATTTGATGCAGAGTCATTTGAATCAGCAGTGAAGGAATCAGAAGATAAAATGACGCTTGATCCGGTAGTAGTATGGCTGAAAAATCGAGAAGTAGAACAAATGAAACGATTGGGTTACCTCCATCCTGTTTCAGCAATTCCGATTGTAAGCTATGTTGCAGCGAAGGTAAAAGAAGTCCAAAATCTCAGGTTCATCGTAAGAGGTTCGGCTGCAGGTTTAAGTGCAGAAGTCTTGGAGGCGCACGTTCTATAGGTGATACACATGGAAATTTCAGTCATAGGCCCCCAAGAATTTACACTCGGTTTTCAATTAGCCGGTGTTACAAATTATCACAATCCTAACGGGGAAGAAGATACAGTCAGTGTCTTTAGGTCCCTCTTAAACAGCAAAGAAGTTGGAATCGCAGTGGTCGACTCCGAGGTTTTCAATTCTTTGCCAGATCGCTTGAAAGAGCGAGCCTCTGCTTCGATCACGCCAACATTTTTGGCAGTGGGTCGAGGCGAAGATAATACTTTACGAGACACAATTCGTAAAGCCATAGGAGTCGACCTTTGGAAATAAAATGAATAACTCCAGGAGGAATGTAAATGAGTAAAAGTGAAGGAACAATTTTCAGAATATCTGGTCCTGTGGTTACCGCCGTAGGTATGGAAGCTGGAATGTATGATGTGGTCCGAGTTGGCCATGAAGGATTAATGGGTGAAGTGATTGAACTACACGGTGATAAAGCGGTAATTCAGGTATATGAAGATACGAGCGGTATCCGTCCTGGAGAACCTGTTTTGAATACGAAAGAAACTTTGTCTGTAGCGCTTGGTCCTGGTCTGCTCACTCAGATTTACGATGGTATCCAACGTCCTCTTGCTACCCTTGAAGAAGTAATGGGTGTATTCATCACTCGAGGTGTCGATGCTGATGCTTTTGACCTTGACAAAAAGTGGACATTTGAGCCCACAGTCAAGGCCGGTGATGCCGTAGTGTCTGGCCAATGCATTGGCGAAGTTCAAGAGACAGAAACCATTCGTCACAAGATTATGATTCCACCTGGAAAAGGAGGCGTTGTAAAGTCCATTGAATCTGGTGATTTCAATGTGGTTGAGACGGTATGCATGCTTGACGATGGAACAGAGATTCAGATGATGCAAAAATGGCCAGTCCGAACACCTCGTCCATATCAACAAAAATATGCTCCAGATACACCTCTCGTAACAGGAATGCGAATTCTTGATTTCTTGTTCCCGTTGGCTAAAGGAGGAGCAGCAGGAATTCCAGGGCCATTCGGTTCAGGGAAAACCGTTACTCAGCAATCCTTAGCCAAATATTCTGATGCACAAATTGTTGTTTACATTGGATGCGGCGAAAGAGGAAATGAAATGACAGAAGTTTTGGATGAATTCCCACACCTTATCGATCCAAATACAGGTAAACCTCTCATGAACAGAACTGTGATGATTGCCAACACATCAAACATGCCTGTTGCCGCTCGAGAAGCAAGTGTATACACAGGAATCACTATCGCAGAATATTTCCGAGACATGGGATACGATGTCGCACTCATGGCTGATTCAACCAGTCGATGGGCTGAAGCCATGCGTGAAATTTCATCTAGGCTCGAAGAAATGCCCGGAGAAGAAGGATATCCTGCCTATCTATCAAGCCGAATTGCTGAATTCTATGAAAGAGCAGGACGTGTACAAACACTCAATGGCGAGGATGGCTCAGTTACAGTTATCGGTGCGGTTTCCCCACCTGGTGGAGACATATCAGAACCTGTGAGCCAAGGGACACTTCGAATTGTCAAGGTATTTTGGGGTCTTGATGCGAGCCTCGCTCGTCAAAGACACTTCCCAGCGATTAACTGGTTGAGTTCGTACAGTCTCTATCCGCAAAGTCTCAATCAGTGGTTCAGAGATAATATCGCTCAAGATTTTCCCGAGATCAGAACACAAATCAGTGGATTGCTTCAAGAAGAAGCGGAATTACAAGAAATCGTTCAACTAGTCGGGTCCGATGCACTTCCAACCGACCAACAATTGACCCTTGAAGTAGCACGTATGATTCGTGAATATTTCCTACAGCAAAATGGATTCCATGATGTTGATGCATTTTGTGACATAAAGCAACAATATGCAATGGCAAAAGCCATACTTACATTCCAAGAGAGTGCCAAAAATGCGATGAGTGCCGGTGCAGCGCTTGATGATGTAGTGAATGTACCTGCACGTACAACACTCATGAGAGGTCGATTCGAAAAGGGCTACCTTGATGAAATCGATGGAATGGTCGAGGAAATGAATAAAGAAATTGCTGCGGCAATAGAGGAGAATTGAGAGGTGAGATAAATGGCAGGAAAAGAATACAGAACAATCACAGACGTTAAAGGGCCACTGGTGTTTTTGAACAACACAGAACCTGTGGCATTTGGTGAAATCGTTCAGTTACGACTGAGCGACGGTTCACTAAAAAATGGACAAGTATTGGATACGAGTGAAGATATTGTCGTCGTCCAAGTTTTTGAGGGAACCGCCAGCGTAGATTTGAATACTGGAGTCAAATTCATGGGTGACGTTTTCAAGTTGCCAGTGAGTGATAGTTTGATTGGCCGTATCCTCGATGGTGCTGGAAGACCAAGAGATGGTGGACCAGCTATTGTGGCTGAGGAAAACGCTGACATTATTGGTGCGGCTATCAATCCATATTCACGTCGTTCACCTCATGACTTCATTCAAACAGGTGTCAGCGCAATCGATTGTTGTACCACCTTGGTTCGTGGTCAAAAATTACCCATTTTCTCCGCATCAGGATTGCCACACAACGATATCGCTTTGCAAATTGCAAGACAAGCAAAACTCAAGGACAGTGATGAAGAATTCGTAGTAGTATTTTGCGCAATGGGAATTACAGCAGAAGAATATAATTATTTCAGATCCGATTTNGAAAGGACTGGTGCACTTGAGAATGCGGTATTGTTCGTTAACTTGGCCGACGACCCGGCTGTTGAGCGGATTATTACNCCAAGATTAGCCCTAACTGCAGCAGAGTATTTGGCGTTTGAAAAAGACTACCACGTATTAGTTATCTACACTGACATGACAAACTACTGTGATGCTTTGCGTCAAATTGGTGCTGCAAGAGAAGAAGTACCAGGTCGACGAGGATATCCAGGATACATGTATACTGATTTAGCCATGCTGTATGAAAGAGCAGGAATTGTGAAAGGAAAGAAAGGCTCAATCACTCAATTCCCGATTCTTACCATGCCTGGTGATGANATCACGCATCCGATACCAGATCTCTCAGGTTATATCACTGAGGGACAAATNGTTATTTCTCGTGAGCTCCACCAGCAAGGAATCTATCCGCCAATCAATGTACTTCCTTCATTGTCAAGATTAATGGGAAGCTGTATTGGTAGCGAAACAACAAGAGAAGATCACAAATCTGTATCCGATCAAATGTATGCAGCATATGCTCAAGGAAGAGAATTGAGAGGATTGGTCGCTATCGTTGGTGAAGATGCTTTGAATGAACGTGATAAGCAATTATTGGACTTTGCGGGCGTCTTTGAGGATNGGTTTCTGCGTCAAGGAAGAGATGAAGATCGATCAATCGATGAAACACTTAACCTGTGTTGGAATTTAATGAATGATATTGATTTGAAATATCTCGTAAGGCTCGACCAAAAATGGATTGAAAAATACCATCCAGAAAGCAAGAAAGAGTGAGGAGGACTGAATTTGGCCTTGGATATCAAGCCGACCCGAAGTGAATTAATCAACCTGAAAAGGAGGATTAAGCAAACAAGAAACGGCTACAATCTTCTCAAAATGAAAAGAGATGGATTGTTCCACGAATTCAGAAATCTTCTTGCAGATATGATCGAAGCGAAAAGAGAACTTACCGAAGCCTTCATGCTTGCTCAAACAAGAATTGATTTGGCAAATTCAATCGAAGGTGCTCTGAAAGTGAGAGCAGTAGCCATTGCAAATTCAACCAAGCCTGAAGTTGAGGTCAAGCCAAAGAACATCATGGGTGTAGTTGTACCAAACGTCAGTGGAACGAATTTGAGACAATCATTTCAGGAAAGAAACATGGGTTTTGTCGGTTCAAGTCCATACATTGACGAAGCAGCTGATTCATATGGTAATCTCATTGAGAAAATCGTAAAGGCTGCAGAAATGGAAGCAACGCTTAAGCGAATGCTCGAGGAGATTGAGGCGACAAAACGGCGTGTAAATGCCCTTGAGTTCAAAGTTATACCAGAGTTATTAGAGGCTCAAGCCTTCATTCAATTAAGGTTGGAAGAAATGGAAAGAGAAGAAACCTTCCGACTCAAGAGATTCAAAAACAAGTAGCGCTTGGTAATTGACACCTCTGATGTAGGATGACCGATTGCAAGAGGTGGGGGCGCACAATTGTCTACAAGTGAACAAGATAACAATGAACCGCTTCCGTTACACGAAAAGGCGTGGAATCAGAAGCAATTTTTTGTTGCAATAATATCCCGATATGTCGATGTTTTGGATGAAATAGGAGGAATGTGGCCCGCCTTTTCGGTCCAAGAAAAAACTGAAGACGACGATATACATCAGCAATTAGATAAAATCAATCGGCATTTATCTCGGTTAGATTGGGCTGTAGGCTTACATCCAGATGAGCCATGGATGATGCACGTATTCCCTCTTCCAATTAGGCAGTTTCCTTCTCGTTCTGTTCCTATTGTGATGTGGTTTTTCGCTCTTTTATCAACACTCTATGCTGCCGAGACATGGATGTCATCTGGTAGGCCGGATGNTGGATGGTTTCATTCTAATATCGTNGTTGATGGCTTTTTAGGATATGCATTGCCTGTCTTAGGTGTCATACTAGTAGCCTCCTTCGTTCACAAATCGATTGCAAGTTATTATGGAATAAGGGTGCCACATCTGTTACCAATATTTGCATTTCCAGCCACNTGGTGGCCTTTTGGTTTGCTAGGTGTTGTTTCTATTCCTCGGATGGATGCTCGTTTTTGGCCAAATAGAGCCGCTTTGGGTTGGTCTGCTATTTCGGTACCATTGATTATGATTTCAACAGGAATGATTTTTGTGTTGTGGGGGATTCATCTCTCTCCATCATCAATGGAACTCGTATCTTCTCCACTACGTATCGAATTGCCTCTCTTTGCACAATACTTCGGCCTTGGGTTGTTAGGAGAAAGAGCTATGCTACTTGGCACAGTTTTCGTCCATCCGCTAACCTATGCCGGTTGTACCTTAGTTTTTTTCGGCTGGGTATCTCTCATTCCCATTCCTACATTCCCTGGAGGCAGACTCCTCATGGCAAGAATGGGTGTAAGAGAAGCTCGATCGAGTTCAACTCAGATGTTGTTATTATTCACCATTGTTATTTTTGGANTTCTCTTTCAAGCCTTTTCTGGCTTCTCCACCTGGACGGTCATACTCGTACTAGCTTCAGTAATGTTGCTTACCAGAGGCACAGATCCTCGTTTTCCGGTGGTTTTAGACGATGCAGCCGGTTTGAAAAATGAAGATCANAGGCGACTTGGCCTGTATCTCTTTTTGGCATTTGTTCTTGCTCTACCTGCGCAAGTTCCGTATTCATTGGCAGAGGATTGGGATGAAACAATACGATATGAGTTGGATGAAATGCATTACTTCCTCAATGAAAATTCTACAATGATTGAAATTATTCTCGTAAACGATGGGTGGCTTGAAAGAGATTGGTCGTCTGATTTATTGGTAAACCAATCAGATAAATTTCAATGGTCGTGTTATTTCTCCTCTCAAGAATCTGAAGATTGCAGCGGAATACTCGGACCAAAGGAAAAAATCAACCTCCAAATCAATATCANATGGCTGGAGGATGAAGAGTTATTATTACCAAAAACAGATTTNTACTTGTTATTCTTTGTAGATGGTGAGGAATCTTTGATGGAGGTTTCGATTTCTTCAAAACATTCTGCGATACCACAATCNAGTTCTTGGTCAGCAGTTGGTACCTTTTTCGAACCCAAATTTTGTGTAGATTTATCTTGGACGAATACAAACTCACATCCATTTGANATTCGAGATTCTGGAGATTCTGGGTTTTATTTTGAGGGTACTGAGCAACTGAACATGACACAATTAGACCACAATTCAAGGAAGGTTTGTATCGAGGGGAATACGGGTGCTGATTGGAATTCTTTATCTGAGATATTGTTGATTGTTGAAAATCACAGTTTCTCGCTTTCTCCCCCACGCGTCCCCGTGGAGTTTGTCATTCCTTCGGGAGGCATTGAGATTAATGCAACAAAGAATTATTCAGGCTGGGGTGCATTCCACGAAGGTGGAATTTTGGTCTATGGTACATCGAGTATTTGTGATGCAAGCACCACGCTAGGATATCCAAACAANCCGTCTACTGGGGATTGGATTTGGGATTTAGCGATTAGGAAAGAAGCAAAAATACCTGAGGTTGACGAGAATCAATCCTTGATTTTTCAATTAGATGAAGGAGGTACATTTCATCACTGTTTGGAAAATGAAAGATTGCCAATTCAAACTTATTCAGTAATCACAGGGCCTGAGGTTGTCCTTTTGCAAGGTGATTCCTACACGCGTTTTTGGACTGGTTTCCATGAAATTCATGATGATAATATTTCATTTTTCAATCCTACAAACGAAACGGTGAGAGTAACTTTCCAAGCCATTGGAGATGGATGGAGTGTACCTGAATCCACGAATATTACTGGAAATGCAGTTACAAATATTCAAGTCGATTCACCCCAAGATGATTCATATCTTTTCATGAAGGCTGAGCCAAATCTGATCAAGGTGTACTTGGTGGAGTAGGTGGTTTGTTTGCGAATCGCCATTTTGGGAGCAGGTGCAATCGGTAGCCTTGTTGGAGCGAAATTAGTTCAGGCAGGTTTCGATGTACTTTTACACGCAAGAGGTGAACACGGGGCATGGCTTGCAGCCTCGGGTTTGGAAGTCAGTGGGATAGAATCCAGTGAAACTATTGCAGATCAATGGACTGTTACTTTAGATGAAATAGAAATTGGAGGTGATTTTCGCGAGTGTTGTGATCTTGCGATTATAACCGGTAAAGCCAATGATACTGAAGTGTTATCTCATGTTGCCAAATACATTTCCAAGGGTGCAATTCTTACATTACAAAACGGGCTAGGTAACTTGGAAATCTTGTCATCAATTGTGGGTACAAAGAGAGCCTATGCAGGCACTACAACTCATGCAGTTACAAGATTGGGGCCTGGAAAAATCGATTGGAGGCATTTTGGAGAAATACAACTCACCTCAAATAATCCTTTTTTNGATGTATTCAAAAAAGCAGAATTAAATCCACAAAAATATGATGACATCAACTCAATTCTATGGCTAAAATTACTCTACAATGTCGCAATAAACCCCCTTTCAGCAATCATTGGACGTCCTAATGGTGCATTGTTGAACGATCCCCTTCGCTCAGAATGCCTTTCCATTTTCTTTGAAGCCGTCCAAGTTGCCCGATTTGAAGGGATTAAGNTGCCTGAAAACGATGAACTAGAGACAAACCTGCTTCATTTGATAAGCGATACTTCTGAAAATATTTGCAGTATGTTACAAGATGTGAAAAGAGGCAAGCCAACTGAAATTGAAATGTTATGTGGTGAAGTTGTGAGAAGAGGTGAAATACACGGCATCCCGGCCCCGAAAAATGCTTTGCTGTTAACGCAAATTAAAGCCTTACAAATCTAGATTGAAGTGTAATCCACTGTTCGTCTTTTGATTGATTGCATCCTCTGTNATCATCTTCGCAACAGCAACGAGGTTCCTCAATTCGACAATTTCCCTTGTTGGAATTGACTTTTCCCAAATCATATCAATTTCATTTTCAAGAAGATTAANTCGACGTTTAGCACGAGATAATCTGGANAAACGCCTAACCAAGCCGACATCAAGGGTCATTGTAGCCTTCAGTGTTTGTAAATCTAAAGCAAGTGGCCCGTGTTCAATAAGTTTACTNAGGCCCTCAGCACGCCATTCTATAGCNCTATGATTTTCTTTTCTACCAAGTTTGTGGATATTTTCTGCAGCACGATGGGCGAAAACCACTCCCTCTAGAAGACTGTTTGAGGCCAGACGGTTTGACCCATGAAGACCAGTGCATGCCGCTTCTCCTATGGCATATAATCCAGGGATAATTTCACCCTTCTTCGTCAAGGCTTGACTTACTGAATTTACCTCAAGGCCACCAACCATGTAATGCGCCGCAGGCGCAACGGGAAGTGGGTCTTTGGAGAGTGAAAGCCCATGTCTGTTCAGTCTTTTTTCGATAGTTGGAAAAGAATCATGCAACATCTCTTTATCTAAATGCGAGGCAATTAGCCACACATTTGAGGCACCATTTTCTTTCATGACAGTATCGCAGGCTCGAGCAACGATATCACGAGTTGCGAGTGAACCTTGTTCTGAATATCGCTTTGTAAATGAAAATTTTTCTGGATTTCTCGAATCTTTTTCCATTTGTTTTAGACCTTCATCGTCTAATAAAACTGCTCCAGCTCCCCTGATTGCTTCTGTAATAAGAAATGGCCTTTCCCCTTTGACATGTAGCGCTGTTGGATGAAACTGAACAAATGCCATGTCTTTGACTGAAGCACCCGCTCTTACAGCCATGGCTAAACCATCACCAGTCGAAACTTTCGGGTTAGTTGTTTGAGCCCATAATTGGCCGGCACCACCTGTTGCGATAATTACGCAATCCGCAACATGGGTTTCCACCTTGCCAGTGTTTAGGTTGAGGCACCACACTCCAGCAATCCCTTTCTCGATTTTTCCATGGTCAGATTGAATCAAATCAATCACCAAATTCATGGGAGAGATACTTATGTTTTGATGATCCTTTACCGCTTTCATAAGCGCAGTCTCAATTTCTTTTCCTGTTGCATCCTTTGCATGAAGAATCCTTGATTGAGAATGTCCTCCTTCTTTTGCTAATGCAAAGTCATCATCTTCCTTTTGAAAGGAGACGCCATAACTCAACAAGTCTCGAATTCTATCGCCTGCTTCTTCAACAACCAAGCGGACGATGTTTTCATCACACATTCCATTTCCACATGTGATTGTATCATGAATATGGGCTTCAATTCCATCTCTGTTCGTTTTATCGAGAATAGCAGCAATACCTCCTTGTGCCCAGTTTGTTGAAGAGTCTTCAGGCTGTTGTTTTGTGAGTATTTGGACTTCATGGTCGTGTTCTGCCAATTTGATGGCGCTAAANAGACCGGCAATGCCGCTCCCAATAACGATGACTTTGCTCATCCTATCGGTTGTGCCTATCTCAAAGTCTTGAAAACCCTTTCATTTAGGCGACATCACTATCATATGTCATGAACAGCAACATCTATGGCGAAGGGAGGTAAGTTGAGGGGCTTTATTGGTGTCCTCTTCCTTGCTATAACGGTAGCAAACGTTCAATTTGGTGCCTTAAGTTCAACCTTTGAACCTGTTAAATTGAATCTCAAAAAGTATGGTAGTGCTGAATGTACGACAGAGACAATTGAGTATGATATGAAAAATGAAATTGCGAGTGATTGTTATTCGCAAGTAGGTCAATGGGAAGGAAGCGATTTGCTTTTCCTTCTTGAGGGACTTGCATTATTTACTTCGGCTTTCATAAAACTTCCAAAGAAAGGTGTTTGGGCCACTAGGATNCGGCGTATTTCAATAATTTTAGGAAGCATTTTCATAACGACTGCAATCCTGGATGCGTTTGAAGTCACTCCTTATGTTGACACAGAAGTTATGGCAACTTTCCTTCCATTTGCAATAAATCCGGCTCTTCTTCAATTAGGTATGTTCGTTTTGGGTGCANTGATGCTTCGTGGAAAGAAATACGTGGACGATGATAACTCTGATGTAAAGAAATTAGAAGAAGCCGCTCGATTGGAAAAAGAGCGAATAGCCATGGATCAGGCTTATGCTACTGGAGGAACTCTGAAGGGATTGAAGTCAAAAAAGCCCTCGAAATCCATGAAAAAATACACTACGGTTGGAGATATGTGGGGTTCCATGGGTTTAGCTGCTTTTGAGGATGAGTTCGAAAAAGGACTCAGGGATAGTGGTGACTTCTCTGTAGAAAGAACTTGTCACATTTGCAGTGGTCAAGGCTGTGCTCGTTGCGGCGGTAAAGGTCATCTTTGATTGGCGAAAATTTTTCTATCTCAAAATTCACTAAAATTGTACATAGTTGACCTTAGTGTTTAAGACCTCATTCGCTCCGCTGTAGCCCATATCGGCTTTGAAGTCGTAATTTGTGGTGGGAAAATGTATCTTAAACGTCTTGAGGTTGAAAACTTCAAGTCTTTCAAAGGAAACGTCACAATTCCATTTATTCGTGGTTTTACTGCGATTACAGGGCCGAATGGTTCTGGTAAGTCCAACTGTGGAGATGCAATCCAATTTGTACTCGGTCCCCGCTCAAACAAAGTCTTACGAGCAAAAAATGCAAGAGAACTCATTTTCAATGGTGGTAAATCCTCCAAACCTGCAAAAAACTGCAAAGTGACGCTTGTNTTTGAAAATCCCTCACTTTCCAATGGTCGAAGAAGAATTCCCATTGATTCAGATGAAGTGAGACTAACTCGTGAAGTGAAGGTTAGTAAATCTGATAATTTACAAACCAAGTATTTTTTGAATGAGGAAGAAAGTTCACAAAAGACCTTCCATAGATTGTTGGGTCAAGCAAATGCAAGGCCTGATGGATACAATATTGTATTACAAGGCGATGTTACAAGGTTGTCAAAAATGACGCCAGTAGAGCGTCGGCGTGTTTTGGAATCTGTAGCCGGCGTCACATCTTATGATGATGAAATAAAAAAAGCAGACCGACAAAAAAAGCAGGTTGAAGATTATATTGATCGAATTTCTTTATTGGAAGAGGAACAAAAAAACCGACTTAAAGACCTCAAAAAAGAAAAAACTCAGGCAGAAAANGCGGTTGAAGTAAAACAACTTCATGATGAAGCACAGTCAGAATATTTTCAATCGAAATATGCCTCAATGCATGCTGAAATCGCTTTCCAAATCGAAGAAAGACAAAGGCTTCTGGAAGAATCTCAAACGCTCACCGACACTGTCAAAGAAGGGGAACATGTTCTGTTGAAACTTGATGATGAACTTGCATCCATCGAAAGGTCGATCCAGGAAATTATGGGCGATGAGGGTGGTAATTTATCTAATGAAATAAACGAATTACGCCTTAACTGCGAGAGAAATCGAGATCGTATTGAAACGGCGGAGGAACTAAACCGTGAGGGTTACTTGGAATTGGAGATCCTTGAAGAGGACATAAGCACAGCAACAAGGAATCTGGAAGAACACATTGCTTCTTTAGAACAAGCACGAGAGGATTTTCACCTCGCTCAATCATCGCTCCAAGAAGCAGAAGACAAAGAGAAGAAGGTACAAGACACACTAGAAAATTCTCAAGGAAAGACTCAAGAATTATCAAGAGCATTATCCATGGCAGTATCTGAATTTAAAGAAATTCAAGCAGAAGTTGCCCAAGCAGCCTTGAATTCTGGTAAATTAGAAACGAAACTCGACATTATTTCAGGCCAGGTAGAAGGGGCGAAAGATGCTGTAGAAGATGCTAGGCTGAATATGGAAGACCTTGCTATTTTAGGCGATGAGATTGGCAACACACAACCCGATAAAGACCGCACTAAATTAGCAAATGAGATTAAGTCGATACAGACAAATGAAACGAATCTAAAGAGAGATCTCAAAGCCATTGAGGTGAGGTTACAAGAGACGACTCGACAACTTGTATCTGCAAGAGCAGAATTGGAATCAAGATCGGGTAATAATGGATTATCTGGAGGAGCATCTGCTGTTATTTCAGCAAGAGATCGTGGAGAATTGAGAGGTGTTCTTGGCACCATTTCTGAATTGTGTGAACCCATTGATACGGACCATGCTGAGGCATTGGCTACAGCAGTTGGTGGTGGGATGAGTTCAGTGGTTGTTGAGACCGACCAAATTGCTGCAGAATGTATGGCTTACCTGCGTCAGAGGAAATCAGGGAGGGCAACCTTTCTTCCATTAAATAAAATGCAAGCAAACCGTCCCTCCGGCAAAGCATCCATTCTTGTTAACAAACCCGGAGTCATTGGTTTCGCTCATGAATTATTACATTATGATCCCCGGATCGAATCTGCAGTCCGTTACGCTTTGAGGAATACCTTGATTGTTCAAAATCTAGACACTGCTCGTAAATTGATGGGCGGTGTTCGACTTGTCACCTTAAGAGGAGAGGTTACAGAGCCAGGTGGCGCCATGGTCGGTGGCAGCCGTTCGAGGATGAAAACAGGTTTTGGAGGTAAAATTCAAGGCGCAAATGAGGTTGAAAAATTATCTCAAGAAGTTGAACGGTTGACTCAAATGAGTGAAAATGTCACGAACACNCTTGATGATTTGGCTACAAAGCAAGATGCAATCAGAGAAAAATTGAACGCGCTTTCTAATGGGGAACACGTCCACAAGGTTCAGCAATGGCGCTTAGACTCTGATGCCGCACGAAAAGCCTTTGAAAAGGAAAGAGGAAAACTGCTTGAACTTGAAGGAAAGTTTAGGGAAATTGAGCAGAGTTTACTCCAACAGGAGGCTTGGCAGAATAATCTGGTGGGACAATTAGAATCAGCAGAACTTAAGCGTCAGGTTGCGCAAGAAGCACTTCAAGCCTCAAGCCCTCAGCATTTGAAAAATCAATTACTGGAAGCACAAACCATACGAGTAGNAGCCGAAGGGTTACAGGAAAAAGCAAAACTTGTCATTGAGAATGGAAATGAGAAGCAACAATTGCTCCAACGTGAAGTAGACCGATTCACAGAAAGAGCAGATACATTGGAATCCGGAATATCTGGTAGGAATGTTGAAATCAAAATCTGGAGAACAGAAATTGTTCAAGATGAGGCCGTTTTGAATGAAAAAGAAGCCGAAAGGCAAACCTTCCTCGACGAGCATCAGGGCCTTGATGAGGAAAGAGTCCGATTGACAGAGGAGAGGGCTGGTCTACGAGTCGCTTACTCGCAGAAGGCAACGGAGGCTCAAACCAGAAAAAGAATGGCTGAAGATATATCTAGGGCCCTTCAATCCAAAGAAATCGAACTCCATGAAATTGACCAAGAGATGGCTGAATTCCATGTACAAAAAGCCGACCACCCGGAACTACTTCCCAGTGTGGGAGAAGCTGAGAAAAATCTCAGAAAACTCGCAAGGAGATTGGAGAGTCTCGGCCCAGTTAACATGCTGGCAATTGAACAATATCAAGCGTGTGAAGAACGCCTTTCAGAAATGACAGTGGATTTCAAGACGCTTCAGAATCGCAGAAAGCAACTGATTGAAGTGACAAAAAGGTTGGAATCACAACGAAAAGAACGGCTTACAGATGTATTGCATCATGTCAACCAAAATTTTGAATCTGTGTATAAGAAACTCTCTGATGGTGGGAAAGGAAATTTGTATCTCGAAAATCCTGACGAACCTTTCCAAGGCGGACTCGATTTGTGGGCGCAGCCAAGGGGTAAATCAAGCCGCTGTCGCTTGCCTCAGTTAAGTGGAGGAGAACAATCTATGGTGGCGTTATCACTCATTTTTGCCATTCAAGACTATGATCCGAGTCCGTTTTACTACTTTGATGAAGTCGATCAAAACTTAGATCCATTTAATGCAGAATTAATTGCAAAAATGTGTCGAGAAAGAAGCGAAGCAGCACAATTCATCATGGTGACTCTCCGAAAAGTATCCTTGAGGCTCGCAGATCATCACATTGGAATCACCCACGGAGGCGACGGTTGTAGTCGTCGGATTATTGATTTCGACAAGGAGAGAGCCATTGAGTTAGGAGATGCATCTCTTGAGGAGGCAAAGAGAGCAGCAAAAATCAATCAAACAAGGATAGATGATGCTCAAAATCAGGCGATGGAAATGCCAGAGGTCCCAGAACCATTGGAAGCTCCAAAATCAATTGGCGGGCTATTACTACACATGGATGAAGCCACANAAGATGATAACTTCGAAGCCATTGCCCAAAGAGCAGGGGAGTTAGATGAAGACATAGAAGAGCGAAAAGCACTGGTTAAAGAAATGGATAAAGAAGAAACCTTGGAGACAGAGTTGAAAGAGGAGGCTTGAATCTGCTTCAATCTCACTTAGACCATTGGTTTCTCCGTCAAGATATCTTTGAGCAGTTGATCAATGCAAAAGAAACGGATGAAGAAGCTACAAGATACGCAGATCGCATCTTGCAAGTCGCTCAACATGAAGAATCTGAACATCAAGTATTGGTTGACCCATTTGACCGCTCAGTTGCATTGGTTTTGTCCTTGGTGAAAGAAGAAGGACTTAATCCATGGGATATTGACTTGAGTGCTTTTTTGAGTATATTTGCAAAACGAGTAAAGGCTGAGGCAGATGATTTAGATCTTCCAGCATGTGGCCGTCTCATACGTCTTGCATGGGAAGTATTGAATAATCAAGCATCATCTTTACTAGAAAAAATTCAGGATTTTGATGTTTTGGAAGAAGAAGAATTCTTTCACGAATTTGGCTGGGAATCGGATTATGATGATGAAGAGTTCTTCTTCACAAATTCTGTAATTGACGGAGGTGCAGATGATGTTCTGCCCAATTTATTTGATGAGAGGCTCAGAAGAACAGAAGAAGGAAGGCCAGTAACCCTAGGAGAACTTCTTTCTGCATTGAAAGAGGCTTGTGATGATGCAGAAATTCAAAAAGAGCGGGAAGAAATTAGGCGACTAAATGCCATTGAGTTAAAGCACATGCTGGCAAATGTGGAAGAACGCATACATGATGAGAATCTTGACGGTGATATCGAAATGAGTTGGAATGCATTTAGATCAGCACTTGCTGAGGCCGGTAAAGATGTTGTTTCGATAGAGCACATTCGTATGCATCTGCAAAAGCATCTTGCCTTAATTGGCCGCTCTATAGATGAATCAATACATGAAGCTAAAGTCATTGCATTTGTTGCCTCATTATTCTTAACTCACAGAGGATATGCAAGTGTTTCCCAAGATATGGGTACGAATGGTGACATTTATCTGCAGGATTTATGGCCAAAAACACTCACCTATGAGCAAATTTCAGATTCGATTGAAGAGAAAAAGAAAGACCATTCTTCTGATGAATCTGTAACACATTTGTCAAGACGGGCCAATTTAATNNCCAGTAAATCAACCTCTGAGGTTTTGGCTGAATTAGACGAGTGGCTTGTGGAGTGATATACATGAAGGAATGGCCATTAGAAGTCTTGATAGAAGCCGTTTTATTTACTTCTGGAAGGTCAATGAAAATTGAAGAATTGGCCGAAGAACTAGGATATCCTGTCGATGAAGTGACCCTTTCAGTGTCGCAACTGCAACAGACAGTCAAAAGAAGAAGGAATTCTGCTCTTCAATTAGTAGAGGTCGGCGGCCGATTCGCATTCGAGGTTAAACCAAGTATTGCAAACCATTTNCCGTCAACAACAAAAGCNGAAATACCTCCAAAGTTACTCAAAGCAGCCGCTCTTATTGCCTATCACCAACCGATGCCTCAATCTCGTCTGGTCGAATTGTTGGGACAAAAGGCATATGATCACATCAGGGAACTCGCACAATCCGGATTAATCAACCGAAGAAAAGCAGGTAACACCAGGCGATTAACGACAACTTCTCGGTTTTCGGAAGTGTTTGGATGCCCTTATACCGATCGTCAAAAGGTAAAGAAGTGGTTTAGAGAAAAGGTGCTTGAAACAGGAATGCTTGATAATATTGAAAACGCTTCTGCACTAGAAGAGGAACTAGATGATACAATANCTCATGAAGATTAGGTGTTATTTACATCAAGACCGGATGGAATCGATGGCTTCTCTTACTAAATCATGAGTTACGGGTAAGTTCTGGNCGAGAACATTCNGCACAACTTTCATGACTTCGTCTTGTGTAGCGCCCTCGGATATAGCCATATTTTTCAAGTGCATTCTCATGTGTCCTGATTGAATGCCATCAGTTGCAAGAGCACGCATTGCGCCTAGGTTTTGGGCAAGGCCGGCACAAGCCATTACGCCGGCTAATTCTTGGGCTGTTTGAACGCCCAAAATCTTCAGATTAGCTCGAGCAGCAGGGTGTATTTTCGACGCACCCCCTACAATTCCAACTGCGAGGGGGACATCTATGGTACCAACCAGGTTTCCTTGGTCGTTTACGAACCATTCGGTCATTGAAGTGTATGCCATACCTTTCATGCTGGCCCAAGCATGACAACCAGCCTCAATTGCTCTCCAATCTTGGCCACAGGCGAGAGCGATTGCACTGATTGCATTCATGATGCCCTTGTTGTGCGTAGTTGCCCGATATGGATCCATTTTAGCAAATGCATATGCTTCGATAATGGCTTCAATTACTTCATTGCCGTCATCTTTGCCGACACTTGAGAGTTCCTTGGCGGTAAACGTGGCGCTCGCTCTGGCCATCCTATGGGTTGCTAAGTTAGACAAAATTCGGAGATGCACGCGCCCTCCAGTGATGGATTCGAGGTGAGGTGCAATCCTTTCTGCCATCGAATTAACCGCATTTGCCCCCATTGCATCTCGACAATCAACCAACAAATGGACAATAAGCATAGGCCCAATATCGGANTCTATGACTCGAGTAAGTATTTCTTTACAACCTCCTCCCAGACGTATCATCGTTGATGGGACGTCGTTACAAATCTCAATCAATTGATTTTGATTGTTCTCGATTGCAGCGCATGCCTTATCGATATCAGATAAATCAAGAATTTGAACTTGTCCAATCATGATGGGGTCGTCACAAGTCACANTAAATCCACCATTCGTCAGGCAACGTTTTGCCATATTTGATGCCGCTGCTACAATACTTGATTCTTCAACACAAAATGGTATCAGGTATGGTTTTTGATTAATGAGAAAATTAGTGCCAACGCCGACAGGTAATGACATGGTTCCGATCACATTCTCTATCATCATGTCCGCAGAGGGTAAGCTAAGTTCTCCTGTAGAGGTGAGTGCGGCAATATCTTCTTCTGACAAATCAACATTCGACTTGAGCAATTCTAATCGCTCTTTCACTGATAATTGGTAGAAACCTTTGAGTCGGCTTTCGCGAGAAGGTATGTGCTCACCGAGTATAAGCAGTAGCATCTGGCACATGAAAGAATCGCAAAATAACGCGTTAATTAACGCGTTAATCTAATGTTAACAAAGCGTTAAAATCATCTAAAAAATACATTCCGTAGTCGATTTAACGCGTAAATAACGCTACATTTTNGCCAAGACATACTCAAACAATATAAACTAAGATTTTGTTCCTTANCNATGGAAGACAAATGGAGATTAATCAATGCTCCTTACCTTCCAGTAAATCCATTTCACACAAGGCCTCTTGAACCGGGTCAGTCACATTTGCTTGTAGGATATCAAGATATATCTGCAAAATGGGTTCGTTACCTCCACCAAAAGGATTCGCGTCTTATTCTNTTAAAGGGTCAAAGAGGATCAGGTCGCACCTCTTTATTGCGTTGCCTCACTGAAGAATCAAATGTTGCAGTACATCTTGAAATGTATCCTGATAAAGANCCCAGCCAAGCCATTTTACANGAGATATATGCTACACTCGTTGATTATAATCTACCAGTTAATCGGCACGACCTAGTCCATAAACTTGTTCGCAAGGTATCAGAAATGGACCACACTATTCCATTGATTTGTTTGGATTACTCTGAGGTNCCAGGTCAAGAATTATCATCACTGCTTACACAGTTGAGTGTTGTTTTCATGCGTTTACCCGCATTGGTTATTGTAACCGCTACGGATGAACAGTATGACATGTTATCCGATTCGGTAAAAGAACGATTTGATCACATAGAAACGGTTGAACCATTGGATGAAGGGATGCTTTCAGAACTTGTCACAAAAAGAATTGAACCACTGATTAATTTCGCTTGGAGACCTCCATCCGAGTTTGCGAGGAAAATGGTATCTGAAACCAATGGAAATGTTGGTAAATGCATTCGTTTGCTTCGAGAAATTTTCGATAAACAAGACTTCGAACAGCTAAACGTAAAACAAATGGAAACAAATGTCACCCTTTCTCCATCAGTTGAAGAAGAATCCTCTGTATTTGAAACAAATTTGATTTCTGAGGTTGATGATGATTTCATTGATGCGACAGAAGTTCAGGAATCACCTCAAAGCGAAGAAATTTTTGANCTAGATTTATCAGAAAACAAAAAAGAAAATACTTCATTCAAGCANCGNACGCCTCTCCCATTCGGCGTTTTTCGTGGTCTAGCAAAGAGGAATAGAGATTATGCTCCCAATTTGCCGCCTAAGGGCAAAATTAATTCACAAATCATTCCCTCAAGTGANCCAACATTAGAGGATGGTGGAGCAGAGTTCTGGAGTGCTGATGGAATGGAACTTCCCATTGCTGATGAAATGAATCAAGAAGAAATAGAATACCTACCTGATGCTGATTTACACATCTCTCCTCAGGTTATGCCTTCAGAGGAAATTCCAACACCAAATAACGAGATAGAAGATTCAGGGAATCTAAAAAACGAACTTGCAGATTTAATTGCTAGGGCTTCAAAATCAAGTCTTCATGAATTGTTAAGTTTACTTCGTTCACCAACGGTGGGCAAAAAAGAAAGCCATCCGTTGAATATCGGCGTACTTAGAAATTTAAACAAATCTGAAACAATATTGATTGAGGTCACGTCACAAAGATCAATTTCGCCCTCAGATGCAAGAATGTTAGACCGCCTAAATGTCAAAAGAGCAAGACTTTCACAAATTTGTAACCGGTTGTTGAGGGCTGGAATTTTNGAAGTAAATACAAAAGAAAAGTCCAGGTTTTTCTCACTTAGCAGGGATGCTAAAGTCCAACTCATTGCATGGGGATTNTTGGAGGCTGACATATGAATTGGTCAATATCTAAATCGATATCTTTCTCCAAATCCTTATCGGTAGTTGTTTCTGTTGAGAATCATTTGTTGGCTGCCTCCGGTCTTAATCTAGAGTTGATTGACGTAAATGGAGATACAGTTTGGAAAAGAGATATGCCATTTAGAGTCCACGCTGCTGAGTTCCATGAGGGTTATATCGGAATCTTAAGCGGCCATGGATATTATGTTCTTCAGGCACATAATGGTGAATTACTGAGTGATGGCCGTTCTACTCCTGGAGGATTTAGTGATTTAATGCCAAGACCTGGCGGTGGTTGGGTTATTTCAGACCGCAAAGGACAGATTCATATTTTTGATGAAAGGGGAAGAGGGATTCGGCGATTGAAGAGTGGAAGCATTCGAAGATTTGTAGGATGGTTCGACCGAGAGCATCTTCTTTGGCAAGACGGAGAAGGGCATTTGCGATGTGCTCGTTTGGCAAATCAAGATCTTCAGCGTGTTATTGAAGAAAGGATTTGGAGCTGGGTAAGTAGGCTCTATGATGGTCGCTGTTTGTTATTATCCTCGGATGGTTCATTGTGGGAGGGGGTACCTCATCCATATGGATGGGATGAATTAATNAAAGTAGATAATCGTTCTATAGAGCCAATGGATTGTTGTAAAACAGGAGACGGATGGTGGATACTTTCTGTTGATGGGAGTCTGGTTAATTTATCTGGTAATGATGGCGAAGAATCGCTAAATGAAGAAATTTCGAGTATACATCACGGGGATGGTCTCATCAATATTGGTCAAGATAGAATGGTCACTTGGAAGAGATCCGGTTTGTTGAAATTTTGGAATGCACCCCATCTCNTAACAAAACAAAACGAAATGATTCAAAAAATGGCAATGGATGCTAGGATTTCTGCTGATTGGGAAGAGCGAAGGAAAGTGTTTGATAGGGCNAGAGAGGCAGAAGATCAAGGTAGACTATCTCTCGCACTCGATTTGTATAAATCGTTAGGTAGAGATATTGACGTGCAAAGAATCANGGTAAGAATGAGGGGACAATATGAAACAAATTGAGGATAAAATCTCAACTGAAAAATTACAACATTATCTACAACTCACAACGAAAGCAAGGAAGAAATCTACGCCACTCATCGATGAAGATTCACCTAATTGGAAACCTTTGTCCATTTTATTGAAAATGGCTGATGACTATGCATCAGATGCTCAATATTTCATGGACACTGGAGATTATGTTCGTGCTTTTGGTGCCATAAACTATGCGCATGCATGGATTGATGCTGCTGTAAAGCTAGAGTGGCTTGATGGTCATGGTGACGATGATTTATTCACGCTTCCATAGGTTTCGATTAATGCTAGATGTTTTTTTCCTTTTACTTCAATCCAAGGAAGTCCACTCTCACTCAATCTTTTTTTCAGTTTGGTGTCTACGGTCAAGATTGGCCACCTTTTCTCAAGCGATATTGCGTGTAGCATATCATCAGTATGACTGAATTGAATGTTTTCATCGAAGAATGGATTCGTTTTCAACAAAAGCAAATCGAGAAAAATCTTTTTTTTCTTGTCAAGACTTAGCCTATTCACTTCTTCTTCAACTTGGGGAATTAACCANAATTGATGAGGTCCAAGAATCTGGTTAAGTGAAATATCGATGTTGATATTTGCCTCGACAACAGCTATCCATCCGCATGTATCAATCAAGATATCTTGCATATCATCACTCGATAGTCCCATAACCTATCAATCGCCAACGAGAGCCAACTCTTCTTGAAATTGAAACTCTTTGACCACTGTCAGCACAGATTGGTAGCCTCAAATTGAGGTTGGCTTTTCCAGATTGTGATTTTGAAACAACTCCAACGCTTGTCGATGTGGCAACATTGACCATCAACATTTCATTATTCCTTAGCGGCATTACGGGTTCAGGTCCATCACCATCGGAGGTTACCATATTCTCCATCAAGTTCACTTGGATGGAGATAGTATCCCTTATTTCTGGTAATTGTCCTTCTTTGGCAAGTACTTGACCACTTAGGTTATCCGAAGTAGTAAATGATGGATCAAGTGGTGTTGCCATGCCGCAAAGCCCACCTGCTTGCATGGTATCTAGGTTGAGTCCCCCTCCTTGCATGCTGGTGATAACTGAGGAAATAGGCTCATACCTAACCTTCTTTCCTTCTCCAATCTTTCTTCCAGGTCCAATTTCGATTTTATCACCGATATTGAATTGTCCTTGAACGATACTACCGCCAATAACTCCTCCTTTCAATGAAGAAGGTCGGAGACCAGGTCTATTAATATCGAAAGAACGAGCAACATGCATAACGGCTTTAGCCGAAGGGTCTCGCTCAGGAGTCTCAATAATCGATTCAATAGCATGGATTAAAACATCCAGATTAACGTCATGGTGAGCTGAAACGGGAATAATTGGTGCGTTTTCAGCGATGCTCCCCTTGAGAAATGATTTAATTTCTTGGTATGATTCCAAAGCCCTCTCTTTAGATACCAAATCAATTTTATTTTGAACCACTACAATTTTTTCAATTCCAGATATTTCCAAAGCCATCAAATGCTCACGAGTTTGCGGTTGCGGACATGTTTCATTGGCGGCAACCATCAGCATGGCTCCATCCATTATCGAAGCACCAGTAATCATGATCGCCATGAGTGTCTCGTGACCGGGTGCATCGACAAAAGAAATGACTCTTTGAAGTTCTTCTGGACGGTCATCGGTTCCATCAGGTCTTTTTCCTGAAGCATAATATTCACCCTTTTCAGTCTTGTAAAATGCTGTATCGGCATAACCAAGTTTGATTGAGATTCCTCTCTTTCTTTCTTCGGAATGCGTATCAGTCCAAACTCCAGATAAAGCCTGAGTAAGTGTTGTTTTTCCGTGATCGACATGACCAACTAAACCGATATTGATTTCAGGTTGTGCTGGAAGTTTTCTTCCCATGCACAACACCTATTTCCAAATCACCATCATTCGTTAGAATCTGCACCAGCTTCTTTGAATATTTCATTAAGAGATTTATTTCCTGCCTCAACCACTTTGAGATTGATTTGACGTGTAAATTGAGTAATTGTGTTTCCTCTGAAAAACCTGCGCTTTCTTAATCCATCAGGTTTGTAGCGAAATTGTTTCTTAGTTCCCTTCTTCGTTTTTTGCACGAGTTTGTGACCTTTGTATCCAGTAGAGGCTGTAACGAGAACAGATTTTCTTGCNCCTCCGTCCAAATCGTTTCTCATCGGGGTTCCAGTTTTATCTGAGCCTCCAGTAATCATCAATTTGTAACCGCTAAGTATGCTTTCTCCTTCTCCAACAAATATTCCATCAATCATGTCGCCAATTTTCTTACCCAAAAATTGAGATTGATTATTTCCTGAAATTGGAACGTTGTAAGAACCACCTTTATTTTCAGGGTTTGTATCATTGATTACAGCGATAAAGTCCTCTTTTTCTGCCATGGACGAGCCTCTGAACGACTTCCCGACTAGCGACGCCTATTTAGCCCCACCGGAGGCTGATTTTCCCTCACTTACGCTTTAGTTTGTTGATTATTCTGAGAATTTTTTCCTCTAAATCCTTTGGAAGCATGTGTGGGATGGTGATGTGTTGTGTCCTACCTCGTCCTTCTCCTATGTGATCGGTCCGAGTGAATATAATCCCAGAATCAGATGCTTTTTTTGTATATTTCCAAAGCGTTGTGTACCCTTTTGGCTTTTCCTCAAATTCTTCACACACAACATGGTATAGTTTCTCAATTTCGCCACTTGTAACACTTTCTTCCTTCTTCAATCTTCGACAAATGCCAATCAGCATCAAACAAGCGTGAAGTGGCAGTGATTCTAATTGAGGTTCGTGAGATTGCGAAGGGATATTCGATGCAGTTCTCTGAACATCAGCATCATTCAAGTGTGTCCGTCCCTCTCCTTCTGCGCATTTTGCAGCTCCCTCNAGAATTTCGATAACTTGTCTCGCATCACCAGAAGGCTCAGCCGCCTCAGCGATTAATTGAAGTGTAGAATGGCTAAATGAACCGTTTTTCAATCCTAATTCGGCCCTCTGTTTCACAATTTCAAATAAACCGTCATANCCATAGCCCTGAAGTCTCATGTGATGGCTACCTCCTATCCGAGAGATGACTGCGGTCTCGAGGAAATCCAGTATTTGCTCTTGACTTATGAGGATGAGCGACAGTGTACCCGTTTCGTTTTGATCCTCATCAATCCTGAGCAATTTGTAAAGTAAATCGTCACCTGATCGGCGCAAAAGGTGGTCGACTTCATCAAGTGTCAAAATGAGATGGGCTTGCTGTCTTCTTATGAGCCGGCGAATGCTTGTCAGCATTTCACCCATGCCCAAGCCTCTATCCGGATGGCCCGGGTCAAGTGATTGGACGATGCGTTGGACAATACTCGATGCCGTATTTGCAGTTCTGCAGTTAACGTGAATCGTGCGTATTTCTCTTATATCGTGTAAATGCCTCGTAATATCACGACAAAAAGTTTTGATTAAAGCAGTTTTACCGCTTCCTACAGGTCCTGTGATGACCGCACGACAACTCTTTGAGTGGTTTTCTATTCCAGAAAATAAAGATGCAATCTTCCTTTGCGCTTCATTTCTTCCAACAAGGTTTGGAGGTACAAAATCAAAATTAAACACATCATGATTGCTTAATATTAAGCCAGTTCCAATGCGCTCAAGATAATCAGCCATGTTCATATCGGCTAATTGTCCATTGTTATTGAACATACGCTCATGTTCTATCTTCGGCGCTGCATCTTAAACAATAGCTCCTTTGAAGATATGACATTGTTTGGTGCTCGTACCCAATCACTTCTGTGAGGTGGACGTACCCACCATTGATTACGGCCGTCTTTCCACCAGGTGGCTCCATGCTCATCAATCGAATACGAATCATCTCTTACCGCTTTGGCATATTGAGACTCCCAATCTGAATGCTGATCTTCGTTTACTGGGTGGAAGGAACCTTCCCCTCGACGGATGGTATTGATCAATTCAGCCGCTCCACTCGAACGAGCCCCGCCGCCTGATATTGATGCCATTTTAACATGAATTTCATGCACCAATTCTTGAAACTTCTCGTTTTTGATTTTATTTAGCCTCAATCCTTTCTTCAGCATGCCTTTTGCTTGCCTTAATTCAGCTTTGGTATCAGCGAGTTCAATAAAGAGAACAGACTTTCTATAGAAGCGAGAACTACTGTTGATGAGACTGATGACAATGATGAGTGTTATCAGGCCGAAAATTCCCCCACCGATCTTGGCAAAATCTCCTGCATTTTGATTCGTATCAAGATTATCTTTTATGGATTCACTGTAATCATTGGTTTGGTTTTCGCGCTCTAATGATTCATTATCTAGATTTTCCAATGCTTTTTTTGGGTCGTATGGAAATTGGTCAATATTATCTCCAAAGCCATCGAGATCGAGATCTGACCATTCAGAATCATCCAATGGAAATTTGTCGATGTTGTCTCCAAAGCCATCCATGTCGGTATCTTTCCATTCNGTTGAATCAAGAGGAAATGCATCAATTGTGTCATCAATTCCGTCCAAATCAGTATCAAATTTTGCTGAAGCATTATTTGGAAACATATCCGCATTATCACCTAAACCATCCATATCGGAATCTGACCATTCAGAGGCATTCTCAGGGAATTGATCAATGGTATCTGCCCATCCGTCGCCATCCGTATCGACACAACCGAGTANGCTGTTTTCTGAGGATGTTCCCGAAGAATTTGGACAATTATCAATTCTGTCCGGAACAGAATCAAAGTCTGCATCTCCGGAATAGTTTTTGTTGTCAGGGAATGCATCGGCTCCATTTTCCAAAGTCCATTCATCATCAGGGTCACTAAATCCATCTCCATCTGTATCTAGGCAACCGCCACGGTCTTCAGTAGAATTCCCCGAGGCATTTGGGCACCAATCAACATCTGAGGCATTTTCTAACCAAGTTCCATCATCATCTCTCGTGTCATTCCATGTTCCATTTGCCCAATTGTCTCCAAATCCATCTGAATCCGTGTCATTCCATTGAGTTGGGTTTTCAGGAAAAGAATCGATAGAATCAGCCCACCCATCTCCATCTTTGTCTTCACAACCAACAATCTCGGATTGATGAGATGTGCCAAATTGCATTGGACATGAATCGGTTAGATCGATAAAACCATCATTATCATCATCATTATCCTCAAGCTCGTCATGACATCCATCAGCATCATTATCTGTATTTTNATCCGATATCCAATTTAGGAGAACCTGACAATTGTCTGCTAAATCATCTACTCCATCTCCATCATCGTCATTATCTTCTGATTCATCATGACATCCATCCTGATCTTTGTCATTTACTGTATCGCTCAACCAATCGGTTTTTCCTTCAGGACATTCATCGAGAATTTGATTGCTCTCGTCCAAATTAAAAATTCCATCATTGTCATTATCAAAATCTTCGACATCATTTTTACACCCATCTGCATCTGTGTCAGTATTATTATCAGAGAACCAATTATTCAAACCAGTTGGGCACAAATCATTGTGATTAGTTACACCATCTTGGTCAAAATCTCCGCTTAATTTTGCAACAAAACCTTCCTCTCTACCGCCTAAATTTCCTATCTCATGTATGCCAAACACAACAGGTTGAGAGGAGGCATTATACGAACCTGAATGATATACATCACCTTGATTAGATATGTGTATGTCGTTGACACTTTCATCAAGTACGCCAAAAATATTGTTTATTTTTATCCATGAACCTGCACCAGAGATCTCTCCATAGAAGATGTCAGTAGAACCTGATGTTNCGAGTTCATTACCTCCTGCTAATATCGAGTGGTCAAATTCTCCATTCACGAATATCGAATTCGATTGGAAAAATTTGATATTTTTCACTTGCTCATTGCTTGGTCCATCTAGATTTGAGCCATTATCGCCTACTTTAATCGCCCAATTAACTGTTGAGGATGTACTTAATTTAGCGATATAGCCGTCCATACCAGCACTCGTTGTGAGATTGTATACTCCTATGTTCAAGTATCCTTCAAATGAACCTCCAATGACCAAAGAGGAATCAAGAACATCTATCGAGGAGGATATTGAGTATGCACTGTTTAAGAAAATNACCCAATTCCATTCACCATTAGTTGAGATCTGTGCNATAAATGAACTCTGGGTGCTTGANTAGTCTTGGTANAAATTTCCATTTGGGGAGGAAAAATTATTTTTGAAATCACCCGTGATATACAGATTATTTGAGGAATCATCTGAAATGCTATTCACTTGACTGAAACCATTTCCCTCAATTTGATTTGCCCAAACCCAAAATCCTGAGTTGGTGATTCTTGCGATGAAACCTTTGTTTTCGATTTGAGATTTTGAAAGATTTATACTTTCGAATAGGCAATATGAGCCAGAGTAATACCCTGATACTGAAAGAAGCCCACTGTCGTTTATCTCCAAATCAGATGGGATGTCATTACCATCCCCACCTGCATCCAAAACCCAATTCCAAACACCATCCACTGAAATTTCAGCCACAAATACATCAAGACCTCCCTTTCCATATTTTTGGCTGGCCCCAAAAGATGCGGAATGATATGCAGTATCAATGTGATCTGGTTCGGTAGAATATGCTCCGGAGATGAGTAATTTACTCTGGCCGCTGATTTCCATGTCAGTGATTAAATCGTTTCCTTTACCACCAAATGAGGTTGCCCATTCCCATGAAGTTGATTTGTTCCACTTACCAAGGAAAATATCCGTTGTACCTGCATTTGAATTTACCAGATTAAAGTTACCTAAGCCTAGATTTTCAGACTGAAAAGTCCCGGTAACAAATATATTTCCAAGAGAATCAGTTACGATGCTGTTTACACTTTCGTTATTAATCTCAGAAAAATCTCCATTGATAGATAGAGCGAATTCCCATTGATTTTCGGCTGATGTAGAACGAATAGTATTGTTGTAAGCGTTTTCTTCATGAGGCATTTGAGTCGACGGTATATATTGGCAAAGTAACATCAATGAAAAGAGGAAAGACATGCATATGCTCCGCCTTTCCATAATGAAGAAAAAAACAATCTCCCATATTTTCATTTCGTCTANGTATTAATCAATAAAATTTGTATATTTGCCCCTCTAGGAGGAAATATGCGAGTGAGTGGCCTTTTTTCTGGCCCTAAGCAAGGTTTACCAAAAGGCCGCTCAATGCCAAAAAATCCTGAGCCGAATCTTTTGATAACAAAATTAGGAGCCGCTGGAGATATCAACCATTACCGTCTGACCAAGAAAAATAACGAGGAAGATATGGCGATACTGGTCCTATCTTCTCAAGAACTAGAGCAACTCAGACGAAAGGGTTACGAGTTTTTACCAGGTGACTTGGGAGAAAATATTTTGATTGAAGGTCTTCCTGTAGACCAAATAATACCAGATATGTATCTTAATTTTGAATCCGGTTTGTCGTTGCAGTTTTCTCGCATTTGCGACCCATGCTCAAAATTAAATCAATTACCGAATATTGGAAGTAAACGAATAAAAAATCTCCTCAAAGATGCAATGGGTCTGCGGGGTTGGTATGCGAGGGTTATCGCAGAAGGGAACGTTTCAATTGGAGACGTTGTCGAAATTCATGGNATCTCATCAAATTGATATCCATTTTCCCATTTCTTCTCACCAAGAGCAACCTCTAACTCATAAGGGGTGACCAATGGTTTGTCATATCGAACTGAGTCATCGATAGCAATCCTTGGACAAGCGGTATTTACGTAGGCATCCACGGGATAAAAATCAATCAATTCAGGACTAATATGTTCAAGAGCAAGCAAATACCCCTTTTTCCCATGCTTTTCAAGAAGTTTTTTCATACGCATCGCTAAGGTTCTCCTCATTTGTCCTGGCTTCTCTCCGATAAGAATCGCATATGTTTTTGCATCTTGGATTGACATTATCAAACCGAATCGTTGCCTCAAAATCCTTTCTACACGTGCAAGAGATAGTTCGGTGGCATCTCCAGTGTATGGGTCGAGCATAGTGAGTGGTTTTCCAGTGTGTAAGACCAAGCCTATGGGGTGAAAATCTCCACTGCCAAGGAAGAGATAATGCCCGATTTGAGGGTCATCTCCTGAATAATTACACCCCAATACTTGACCCGGAAAGGTAAGTCTAGCCCCTCCAACGGGTACCTCAACTTGGAANCCGACGTTTTCTAATTTCTTTTTGTAGTCAAAAATGAGGTGCAAATGCTGAATGCTACCCACCAAGCCAAGGTTTGTACCTTCGAGCGGTGCGACTCTACCGACTGCGTCGAGAAACGCGTCCTTTGCATCTTCTTCGTTACTTACGTCTATTTTCTGATGTAGTCTATTCTCTGCTAATTGTCTATGTGCATGCAGAATTGGCAACGCAGGAGCAATATCAGGATCGCCATCATAGGTTACATTGATGAAATGAGTAGGCATTCCAGAATCGATATTCATTTGACTGTGGCCCATGTGTGCAACAAGTTCAACACCCATCATCTGCATTTTATTGTGAACCAAATCGCAAGCGCCGTAACAAGGGTCAGCAGCAAGGACGACTTTAGCACCTGTATTCTCTTCTATAGAATCCATCATTTCAAGCGCTTGCATTTTTAGCCCTTCTGGAACTTGTAAAGCAATGAGTCTGTTATCATTGGATTTAATTGATTCAATCAGGCTATCTAACTCAAAATCATGCCGGTTTAAATCCATTTTAATCACCTTTATCCAATTATTACCTTGTCGTGATCCATTGAGACCTTTACGATTGAATCGAATTTGACTTCAGGATATTTATTCTTCAAAAAATTCATCCCCTCATTTTTTTCAACGACCACGACTACTTGAGAAACAACTCCACCAATTTCGTGAATCCCTTGAATTACGCTGTCGAGTGTCCCTCCTGTAGATACTACGTCGTCGATGATGAGCACTTTCTCATTGATGTTAACATCATTGATGAACAACTTTGATTCGGAATATCCAGTATTCTGTGTAACTTCTAACTCGCCTTCTAATCCATATGGTCTCTTCCGTACGACGACCATTGGTTTTTTCATTCGCAATGCTGTTGGCGCAACGAGTGGTAAGCCCATGGCTTCTATGCCGATAATTAAATCAATTTCGCTCCAGTCTGTAACTTCATTTACTCCAGATAAAACATCTTCAAGAACTTCGGGTTCTAATCGAGGGACGCCATCGGTAATTGCATGAATAAAATAAGGGTAATCTCCCTTCCATATGACTGGAGATTCTCTGATGCTTTCATGAAGTGATTCATAGAGGCCCATTCACCAACGCCTCAAAGTTCGGCCAAATATTCGACATACTCGTCAGCATCGAGTAAATTTTCCATGTCGAGTTCGTGTGGTGTGATAATCATGATCCAACCTAGGTCGTAAGGGGATTCATTAACTAATTCCGGATTGATTTCTACTTCTCCATTCACCTCTTCAATCATGCCAGAGAAAGGGCATGGGAAGGTTAATTTTTCATCTGAGGTCCAAATTGAAAACATGTTCTCTTCCTCATCAATTTCATTTTCTGCTTGTCTTAGTATAACTCTTAGAATTTCTCCAAGATCTTCAGCCAAGAAATCGGAAATTCCGATATGAAGCCTGTCATCCTTTTCTTGATACCAAACATGTTCCTTAGAGTACTTACGATTGTGTGCAATCTGAAACTCCATTATGTCTTCGTCCAACTCCTCACCGAACGGGGCGTTATCAAAGTGATATTTTAATACAATGATTTACAAATATCATCCTCTTGGAAGGGAATGGGGAAGATATGAGGTTCGATGAAACAGAAGAACAATCAATGATTAGAGAATTGGTCAGAGATTTTGCTGAAACAGTTCTCCAACCTACTGTCGAACATCGAGATGCAAACCAAATAGCTCCTTCTGAAGAGTGGAAAGCATTTCTTGATTTTGGCCTTCAAGGTGTAACCATACCCGAAGAGTACGGGGGTAATCCAGTTGACGACATTTGTGAATCGATNATCGTTGAAGAACTGGCGAGGGTCGATCCTTCCTTCGCTGTAATGTTTTGCGTACATGTAGGATTATGTGCAAAAACAATTGCATTACACGGAAATGAAGGGCAAAAAGAAACTTATCTGCCACGCTTGGCATCTGGAGAAGTGGGCGCATATTCACTCTCAGAGGCAGGCGCTGGCACCGATGCAGCTGCCATGACCTGTAAAGCGAAACTCAACGACTCTGGAACACATTATATCTTGAATGGAGAAAAAATGTGGGTGACGAACGGGGAGCAAGCCCAGATTTATGTTCTATTTGCCAAAGATGTTGACCATCCTGATTTTGGGAAGACCAAGCATGGAGGAACTACTGCATTCATCGTAGATCGGGCATTCTCCGGTTTTAGTACTGGAAAAAAGGAAGACAAACTTGGTATTCGGTCTTCTGACACGTGCACACTTGTTCTCAACAACTGCCANGTACCTGTCGAGAACGTTATCAAAGGACCAGGAAATGGTTTTGCAATCGCCATGAACGCTTTGGATAACAGCAGAATTGGTATTGCAGCACAGGCTTTGGGGATTGCCCAAGGGGCTTTTGAAGCCGCAAATAAATATGCACACGAAAGACAAGCGTTTGGAAAGCCGATTGCTCATCACCAGATGATTAGTGCATATCTTGCAGATATGGCTACACAAATNGATGCGGCAAGGTTACTCGTTTACAAGGCCTCTTTTGTTAAACAAGAGCATTACGAAAATAATGGACCGCGCCATACAAAAGAAGCAAGCATGGCAAAATTATTCGCAGGAGATACTGCAATGTGGGTTTCAGAAAGGGCAATTCAGGTATTAGGCGGTTACGGATACACCAAAGAATTCCCAGTTGAAAGATTCTTCAGGGATGCAAAGATCACCCAAATCTATGAAGGAACTCAAGAAGTACAAAGAATTGTAATCAACAGGGCTATCAAACCATAACTCACCCATTTATTGACCAATCCGTAAATCTTTGATTAACAAAAACTCAACCTTTTCCAGGATTTGCAGAGATAAGTCAATATCCAACTAAGAATTGAGAATTATTTAATGCAATCTAGTATTTTGAATAACCAACGCATGAGGATTATTTTTCTGATATCAGTTTTTTCTCTTTTTTCGATTGTCGCCTCTGCCAGCACAGACGGAGATAGTGATGGTATCATAGATTCGATAGATAGATGCCAAAATGGTGAGATAGATTGGGTTTCAAATCAATCAACAGATGCTGATGGTGATGGATGTAGAGATTNAACAGAAGACTGGGATGATGATAATGATGGATTCGATGATGATGCAAACTCAACAATCGCAGATGATTGTCCTAATGCATACGGTTTATCTACACAAGGAGGTGTTCTTGGATGCCCTGATTCAGATAATGATGGTTGGGCGGATTTAAATGACAAATTTCCAGAGGAATCTACGCAGTGGAATGATACAGATCAGGATGGATATGGTGACGAATTAAGTGGATATCAAGGAGATTCATGCCCTAGCCAGCAAGGCAATTCAACCATCGACAAATTTGGCTGTTTAGATAAAGATGGAGATGGTTACTCNAACGATGGTGATGACTTGCCAGATAATCCTACTCAATATTTTGATTTAGATGGAGACGGTTATGGAGATAACAGATCTGCTGGAGCGTTACAATCCGATGCATTTCCAATGAACCCATACCAATGGTATGACAATGATGGTGATGGGTATGGGGATAATGTTGTTTGCGTACATTATGATGCACATCCCAATGATGTTAATGCGTGGGCTGCTGATGATGAATGTGATATTGAAGATGATGATGGTTTCGAATTCATGATTCCTGGAACCAAAATAACAATCAGTGCTTGGGATTTAGTTGGAATTTTCACAGGGGGTCCAATAGCTGTCTGGGTTATTTTTTCCNTGGCAACCAGAGACTCAAGATGCCATCAATTTGAGGTTAGATTACGTGACGCCAAATCAAGAAAGGAAATTGAAGATATTGCAACAGAGTATGAAAAGGCCTTGATGCTTAGGATGATTGGTATACATCATGGACTTAGATTGGAGAGACTTCGGTCAGAGTTTGATGATGTGTTTGAAGTCAGAGATGCGATTTCAGGAATCATTAAAGATGAGGAAGAATGATTCAAGGATTTGAAATCAATCTTCTTTCTTGAAAACTTGGAAAACTGGCAAGGCAAGTGCTCTGCGGAAATCTATGATTTTACATTTTATTCGAAGATAAGAATTGATTTTCCGTGAATCAAGAATCTCATTTGACTGGACTGGGAATACAAATAATCCTTCGAAAGGTCCTCCGTCAATGATTGCCTTTGCAGTGATTCCACCTTTGTAATCTCCTTCAGCCATCAGAGTATTTTCTTTGGATTGAAGACAGATTAACATCTGATGTACATCACCAAAATCTGAAATAATCTGCTCACGTTCACNTCTTANTCTTGCATTTTGTAGGTCTTGAATTAACAATTCAACTTTGGTTTCGATTTCTTGAGAGTAACGATGATCGTCGTCATCATCATCATCGTCATCATCATCGTCATCATCATCGTCATCATCAATCGGTTCCGAATCAATTTCAACATTTTCACTAACGTCTGACTCAACCTCTTCAGTGGAATCATTTCTTTGTTGTTCTATTTCCTCAACCTCGTTGAACAATCGTTCTTCAAAATCGTCATCTTCAGTTATTTTTTGTAATCCGAAAGCAGCAGCAGGAGCTGCACGAGAGCCAGTTGAGTTTAGATAATCTTGCCAATCGAATTCACCTTCATGCTGATAAGGTGGATGAAGTTCTTTTCCAAGAGAGGCTTGGGTTCCAGATGGCATCAACATACCACTATCAAGAGATGCAGTATAATCATGGTCTTTGTTCCAGCCATCAAAATGGACACTTACTTCTCGACCGTTTACTGCAGTCACAGTAGCCACTGCTACAATACTCGGGTTATCTTTTACAACTGCTTCCAGTTTATCTCCAAGTTTGATAGCATCCAAGTCACTTTGTGCAGAATCGTCGATGTTTTCTTCAGCAATTTTTTCGATTCCAGCGTCTTCAAGTAACTTTCTCATTACATCTATCGGGACTTCATCTTGGCCTGTAGGAGAAAGTGATTTGATGATTTGTTGTGCCATCCAAGATGGCATGACGACACCTGAATAACGATGCACGAAGCCTGCGAGTTCGATGGGAGTAATGGTGTTTGAATTATCTGGATCTAGTAAATCGAGTGTTTGGTCAATGTCGAGTCCAGCAGATTGAATCCATTGAACGAAATCATCAGAACTTTCAATTCTCAGTTTAACTTCGTTTAGTGCTTTTTTGGCTAATTCTTTCCGAGTTAAATTCAAGATCCCCGCAGCACCAATGGCTCCACCAACTCCTAAGGCAATGAGCGAAGCATCAAGTGTTTTCCTAGCAGTTTCTGAGTTTTGTAATTGAGACATAATTGTCTCACGGTTCGAATTTTTCGCCTCGACTTTACTTATTCCAGATGCTTGTGCAACCAATCGTAAATCTTCTGTGGATAAATTTTCGATGGTGCCTTTATTTTCAAAGTGGCTGAGAATATCTGGTGTGAGGAATTGTTCAGGATTTAATGTTGTATTTTCTAATACTTCTCCAGACAAGTTAACGGGAATTTCATTCGGTATATCCTTCTGTTCGACTGATTGAAGCATGGACGTGGAATATTGGGTGATTGATTTATTTGCGGATTGGAATCCACCAACCATAAGTAAAATCACACTCGAAAAGCAGCATGCGAATCCTAAACCAGCTAATTCTTCACCGAAGAAAAAGATAAACATCGAAACAAAAATTCCATTTGTTCCTAGTTTTAGAAAGTTAATTTGTTCCTCAGGAACTACTTCCTCCATGTCGGCCATTGTCTGTCCGAGACGTTGAAACTTGAATAGATTGATGTTCAAGGCCATGACAATGTCGGCCAATCTTCAAAATTTGAACTGGTCCATGGGATGGTACACAAAACGCTCTCAATGCCATCGAGGTGAGTTATATTTCGCTCAAGCTGGATCCGGTGAAGCCAATTTTTTAGCCGACCCAATTTTTCCCCTGGCTGAAGACCAGTGGCCTGCATAATCCAGTCTCCAGAGGCCAGAGGAGGTGTATTTTGGGGGATATTTTTCAATTTTTGACGTAAATCTATCACGATATCCTCTCCGTATTCATATTCCAATAATGAAAGGTGATTTTCCCTTAAATCACCGATGATTTCTGCATACAATCTCAAATCCATCTCACGAGGAAGTTGTTTCGCTTTATCATGAAGTGTCATGCTATTTTGCTTGATTGTGTTGGATACCTTCATTTCATTTAGGAATTTTTTCAAATCATTGATGTGATTTTGCCTGAACAACAGTGCAAGCCTAACCGAAATGACAGGCTGAACCGAATCAAGAGAGGGTGGTACTTCATTGATTTCTGGAATTAAGGTATTCAATATTTGATCATTTTTCATCTTGTTTAAACTTGCATTGACAAATTCACTTCGCAGAATTTGGGAAAATTCTTGCCATATTCTTTCAGACGAAATAAGCGATAATGCTGATTTATTTTCTTTGATCGCTTGACTCAATTTGGTGCTGAATCTGCGCACGGATTTGGTGTGGTGGCTCATCAATCGATATGCTCTTAGTATTCGCAGAGCATCCTCTAAGATTCTTGATTCAGCTTTTCCGACTGTTTGAATAATTCCAGATTCTAAATCATTTCTACCCTTGTACGGGTCATATAGGATTTCTCTGAATGGGTCCCATGCCATCGCATTTATTGTAAAATCACGTCTTGAAAGGTCTTCAGATAAGGATTGACCCCATTTGACAACTTTTGGTCTCCGTCCATCGCTGTAATCTGATTCGATCCTTGTTGTTGTACATTCAAAAAATGAATCTCCAGCCCGAATTGTAACTGTTCCATAATCTATTCCAGTAGGAATTGCAGATTCAAATATCGACAGAATTTCCTGTGGCGGTATATCTACTGCAAGATCGATATCTCCAATTGGTACTGATGCAAGTGCATCTCTTATTGCCCCTCCTACAATCCAAACTCCTGCACCCTGTTCAGCGATTTTATTTAGCACAAACCTGAGATTGTCACTTAAATCAATTAAATTGGGAGTATGTACGCCCTTTAAATCGGCCTCACGGCCACAAAAAGGGTCAGACATATAACTTCCACACGCAAAAATGGCAAAGAGTTATCTCACAAAGGTTGGAGCAGGAAACATGACTTGGGAGACTGATGATGTTGAGTTAGTTCCAATTCATGAGTTACTTCCTCATGAAGAAACCAAGAGTAAAAATCAACAAAAACTTCAACAAATGACCATCAAATGGGGAGGTTATAACAAGCCTTTGTTGGTTGATGTCAAATCTAAAGTTATTCTTGATGGCCATCATCGATATAGAATTGGTGAGGCTTTGGGTTTGAAATTTTTACCTGCAATTCTGATTGATTATTTGGTTGATGACAGGATTCAGGTTATGACCTGGCCCAATGCTGAATCGGATTCGATTACAAAGGAAGAAGTCGTTGAGATGGGACTTAGTGGTAATTTATTTCCTCCCAAAACAAGCAAACACGTATTTTTTGGAGACTTGCCTCCAATATTCTATTCTATAGAGCAGTTAAGTTAAATTTTGGAGGCGATTGCTCTTTTCCAAAGTTTGTTCCCATCATTGCTTACAACGGTTGGGTTTTGCGGTTTTTCCAAGATTTCTACGGTTTTTGATTGAATAACGCCTTGCCTAGAAATTATGAAATTTGCTTTTCCTCCAATGTGATTCTTTGCATAGGCTTGTAGTTGTTTAGTTTCTAGTATTCTTGAACCGTCTACGGCAATAATTTCATCTTGAGGCATAAGTTCTGCCCTAGCAGGAGAACCATCTTCAAATGAACTGACCATGATTCTCCCCTCTTTTTTTGTAGTTCTCAAGCCAAACCAACCCACCTTCTTTTCTTCATTTGCGTGGATTTTTAGGCCAAACAAAGTCATGGCACGGCTAATATCTGGAGGTATTTGTTCTCGAACAGCACGATCAAGCCATTTTCCAAGCAATCGTCCCCCTTTCATGGAGGTCAATTTTATACGAATGTCCTTGTAATCTATCCCATCTCTATTGCCTATGGTTCCATGCTCTTTGTAGAGTTCAACCATCAGGTCATCGACACCATGCAATCCTTTCGATCGATATCTAAGTTCAGCATCCAGGCAGAAAAAAACCAATTCACCTTCAAGATAATAACTAATCCGAGACTCTCGCGCATATGGATTTGGGCGATAGAGGTGAATCCATGCATCATGAGATGAAGCACAAAGTGATTCCTTATGCATACCATTTCCGCTGAAATGTCTTTCCAATTTCTTTTTCCAATCTTTGCACCAAACTTCAAAATCCCATGCGCCGCTGCGTAAACAAATCATGTCGCCAAGCCAAGAAGTTCCGCCCTCAAACCACCATAACAAATCGGTATGTACTTCTTTTTGTAAATCATAAGGAATGAATTCCTTAGGTTTGAGCCTTTTCACATTCCACTGGTGTAAATATTCGTGACTAAACAAGCTAAGTAATTGGTTATAGTCATCTTCATAACCTTGTTGAAGACATTTTCTTGGCATCATAGAGGTTTGGCTCCTTAAGTGCTCAAGACCTCCTCGATTATTTTCAGTGAAATGGAATACTGCAAGGTAATCTTTCCATTCAGGAATTCCAAATAATGCATGATGTTCTTCGATAATTTTCGTTAAATCTTCAATGAGCAAATTTAATCTATCTTCCTCTATTTTGAATCCACCAGCATCCCACCATTTCATTCGATGATTGCAACCATTTACAATCCAAGATAACTCTCTGTTTGGATTTGCTTCCATAATACCATCCAATAACTCATCTCTTCCGTCAGCAAAATATTCTCCATTTTTCCCCGGGATTTGAGTAGAAATACTCCAGTCTTTTGGGACATACAATTTCACAGTATGTATTTCATCCATCCGTTGTACATCAATGCCCGATTCAGGTAACCACCACGTGAATGGTGGCATTAAATGAAGATGGGACTCATCCATATGATTTGACCGAACAGTCATTTCAAAACACAAAACTCTGTATTGAATTGAGATTTCTTTACAATCCTTTGGAATTTGAATCTCCAATCCATCTACGTCGATACGATTCCAATGAAGGGATGTTTTTTGATGATCTTTAACCTCAATAGAGTCTACATATTGTAATGGTTCTCTCATGAAGTAGGAGCCAGGTACCCATCTTGGAAACCTCATGATCATTTTTTTTGCAGTGAATGGTGCCGAAACGGTAATGTCTATGTGCAAGTATCTTGATGATGGCTGGGTAGCATCTGCAGAAAAAGTGATACCAGAACTCAAAAACTCACCCCGATGTAGTTTTGAATGAATCGAGTAAGTTATTTGTTGTTATGCGGATTAAATCGTCATCATGGGTTGATAATGGTTCAATTTTTTCTGAATATTCGTGTTTCTTATGTGGAAATTGTTCAATTAGTTTTGCTCGAATAAACGGGTCTATTTTTTCATCAAAGATGCATTTCAATCGAAAATCAAGAGCGTTAGTATCATTTTGATTTCTCAGAACACGTGGCAACAAAAGTGGAGCATGCTCCTTAACTTTCGAATAAAATTCGCTATTTCCATGAATGTTGGTTGCAATATCAGATAAAATTCTTTCATTTGAACTTTGGATCAATTCCTTGAATAAATGGGGAAATGAATCCAAGATTATGTCACTTATTGAAGCAGTAATTCGTTCGTGGTCTTTTTGAAGAAGTCTTTTGACCGTAGATTCATTAATTTCGAGATTTTTTCGTTTGATTTCTCCAATAGAACTGATTACTGGGAGCGGGTGTTCGTCATCAAGGGTTTCGATTAAAATATCATCATCTTCAGTATGCTCAATAGCTACTGCACGGATTACAGGTGATTCATCTTCCAAAAAGATTTGTCGCCATTTTACATCCTTAGCTAAACTTTTTGCAGCATTTTTTTTCGTTTGAGAATCTTGTGATTTAATTAATATTTCAGCCGCAGATTCATCAGGTATTCTTTGTAATAAGTCAGCAGCAACTCGCTGACAAGATTCATTCTTGGTTTTAATAAGGTCGTGGAGATGCTCCTTGTAAGTTGCATATTCTTTGTAGGCATTCAAAGCTTTAGATTGAAACCAAATATCGTTATCTGACAACAGTGTTTTGAATAATTCTAAAATCCAAACCTCTCCAATTTCAAATAATTGCCTAACAGCTTTGCGTTTTATGCGGATATCCTTGCTCGATAGGTCTCTTTTCAGTTTACTCTTAGATTCCATGAAATTCCCTCAAGGAATGAAATCTTCGTGTTGTTTGTAAGAAACATGATCCGGAGCACCGGGAGAAGAGAGGTGTGATTCGAAAACAAATTCGAGTTTCGACCATAATTCATGAAATACTTCTTCATTTTCTTGAATTAGGTCTCGCATGGGATGGTCTTCGTCTGAATAGGCATAATTCATGTTATCCTTTGTGCCCATCAAATCTTCGACAAGTCGTTGGATGGATTCGATTTGAGATTTGTCGAGTAATTCATATTCTATAAGCGGACTGATTAGTGAGTTAAGTACATCAGCCATTTCAGATGCAGAAATAGGTTCTGGTTCCGAATCTTTGATATCCACAGGACCAAACATTACCGGTCCAAGAGAGGTCTCAAGTAACTCGCCGCTTTGCTTTTCAAATTTGGTCAGGTTTTGTTCAAATTCATCACCAATCGGGGCTGTGATAAATCCACCCTCTTCGATTTTAGATTGAATCCATTCAGGAATAAATGGGATTTGACCAGTGATAAGGACTCTATGGAGGGGGAATCCAAATGAAATGGGCTCACGGAAAAAATCCTTCAGAAGATGGCACGATATATTGGTGATTTCTTCTGTCTTTTTTTCTACGTAGTCGATGACATCTTCCGATGGATCAAATACCAATACCTGCCCTTCTCGGCCAATCAACTTTGAAACGAGACTGGCAAGATATCCTCCCTTGGCTCCGATGATTACAACATTCCTTCGGGGTGTTAGTTCCATCTGATGGAGTAATGTGACGATCATATGAGGTGCAGATATTGTCTTGGTTCCTCCCTCTTTTGTCTTCAAAAAAACGACGGGACGGTCATGATAAAATGCCTTGATTCCTTTGTCTACAAATTCACAAATAGGGGTCTCAAGCATCACATCTTCTATTTCAGGGGTGACTTCGACCCCTGCCGAGCGCAGACGAGCCACAAGTTCTACCATCTCGTCCATATTGGTGAAACAAGGTACTCATTTGTAAGGCTGTGCATAGGAATTATCTTCCTCGATTTGTAATAATCATGATGCCTAAGAACAATCCAGCAATAATTCCACCAATTCTAACGTAAATATTCCCTGGCGCAAATTCATCAAAAGCAAAGGCACCAAGAATAGACAACATTGGCAAGAAAATAATGGCTTGCATCATGACGCTTTTCTTATCCATTTCATGAGGTAATCGAACAGTGATTGAATGGCTTTTTTTGACTATCCTTGATGTATTTATGCTATTGTGTAAATATCGAAGAATATGAGCTCTGAGTGCCGCTTCATTTGTATCTCGAGTATTGAATTTGATCTGACATTGATCTGTAAATTGTAATCCATGTTCAACCAGCTTCATGGGATTTTGAGAGTTACGTAACTTGATTGAAATGGATGTGCCAGCATTTCTTACATGTGAAAGCGCTCTCCATCTGTTGACCCCTTCATCAAATTGTTTCATGCTATCTTGGATGAGTGGCAAAAAATCCATTGGGTTTGCTAGAACTCTTCTTTCCCTTCTAGCAAGGATTGGAGTAAGTACGATTGTGCCGATGATTATCGTGGAAACCCATGCTTTCCCAGCAGATCTTAACGATTGATTCGCCATCCAGAAGAAAAGGATGGAAATCATAAATCCCATGTAAACGCCAAGGACGAGGGATGCTGAAAAGCTCCGTTTCCAACCCACTCTCTCCATATGCTGCGATGACAAAACGTATATGACAATTGTTTCTACGAAGAATCGTGGAGATTAACGGATTGCTCGACCGTAAGCGGGAAAAGAAGGTGGGGATTATCATCCTTGGAATCTTTTTCTTTTTTCTTTCGTCTTTTTTCATAGCTCCACTCACAGTTGAAAAAAATACCATACCACCTCTATCTGGCAGAGCCAATGCATTTGATTATGTTACAAATCAAAGTTGGGGTAACCAAAACCATGCTGATGATGCCAAAATTGGTCATAATCAGTCAGAATATGGTTTATTTTCTTGGTCAGATATCAATTTCTATGCCGCATTTACTTATGCCTTTGGCGACTTTAACTGTCATCAAAAGTTTCAACGTTCATGGGAGATAAATGGAAACCAAATGCCAGTTTGTGTGAGAGATATAGGTATATTTTTTGGATTGGTCATTGGTTCGCTATTGTTTTATTTGAAAGGATTTAATCGATGGACAATAAAAGATACGATGTTATCCATATTCCCGGATAAGTATCTTACAAAGATCTATCAGCAAAATAAGCGATGGCAAAGTGTTCTTCTCCTTTCATTTTTCTCAATTGTTCCCTTGGTGTTTGACGGCTTTCTTCAATTGCTTACACCGTATGAATCAACAAGCATCATGCGATTAGTAACCGGCTTACCCTTTGGTTTCATTATCGGACTGTATTTGTGTTCCTCATTCTCAGCAAGGCCAAATGCTTTCACAGGAGATGCAAGTCTTGTGCGGCTGCCTGGTGGGGCAAGATTTGCACAACTCTCTACTCAAGATCAGTGATTTTGAGGGGGTGGAGTACTCCACCATAAGGCCAATTCTTCAAAGTTAGATGGCACGGGGCAACCTTCATGTCCAGATGTAAGCATCTCAAGACGTTGATATACAGAAGATAATTTTTCTAAAAAATTAGCCGAGGGTTTGTCTGATTTTGTTTTTCCAGATATCTCTCGCAAAGCATTATCCCACTCACTATCAGGATTCATCCTCCTCCAAGTTGAGAATTCACTTCTTAATGGCCACAAAGCGAGACAAAGCCGACCATATCCCAATCTCTCATTTCTCAGCTTGAAGAGTTGTGCTTCTCTAAATGGAACATGATTTTGTTGCTTGTGAATCCACCTTTCTTCTTCCAACCACCTAACCATGCGCTGTGTATGTCTTTTTGTAATCATTCGAGCGGGCCCTAATCTCCGATGAAGGGTTGGAACATCCGTTGTATCCATTACCGATAGGGTCCCAATTACTGACCATGCCGCTCTTGAAGTAGCCACCTGAGGCACGTCTGCTGCTTTTGCTCGTTCAATTGGCCACCACTCTTCTGCAAGCTTCATCCATTCGGATGGCGTTTTACCTTTTAGCCAATTTTCAAGCAGTGAACTATTTGTTGGCGGACCGCCTGGTAATCTCTTTTGTGCCGACACTCCTCCTGCCAGTGACTTTAGTAAGTGTATGTCTACTTCATCAACAGTGCAATTAAGTGGAACTGGTTTTCGATTAAAAAATCCCCTCATTTCATTCCTTAATTGACGTTCTAGTTCGTCTAATCCACCCTCATTGAGAATCGGCCCTACGATTGTGGATTTGTGAAATGGCTTTGGAACGTTTAATTTTTTTGTAAAAAGTTTTGAAAATCCTTGTCTCACTAATTTTTGTATGTCTGTGGTTTCAAAATATTCTTGTTTTCCAGAACTTGACATTCTCAAGGTTCCTGTTTGAATTCTTTTCATTGCTTTTTTGGGATCGCAGTCAATCCAAAAAACCAAATCTGGAATCAAAGCAGCAGCATTCATTTTCGCAACCCTTTCAATACCGAGTTTACCAACGTAACCCTGGTATACAAGAGATGAATGTATGTTCCTATCAGAGATTACAAGAGTTCCCTGCTGTAATCTAGGTTTTATCCAAGTATGTGAATGGTCAAGCCTATCGGCAGCAAATAATCCTGCTTCGTTCAGAGGTGTAGTTTTACCCTCTTTCACAGATTGTAAGGCCAACTTCCCTAATTCAGAATGTCTTCTTGGCTCATGTGTGACAACGATATTGGGGAAAGGAAATTCACTGGCGATTTCAGAAAGAATTCTCACAGCCTCACCTTTGCCGGAACCATCTCCTCCTTCAACCGAAATAAGATACATCAGTCCACCTGTTGGTCTTCAAAATGCTCTTTCGCCATCATCAATAGTCCCATCCCAGCAAGAATTAATATTGGTCCAAATATGATTAATCCCCTTCCAAACATTGCGAAACCTGCAAGGTACTGAGTTCGGCGGTATCTAGAACCTCTCCGGGCTTCTACAGAAGCGTGGATGCCGATTAAGGAAGCAACGATTGTGACAAAACCAATAATGATTGAGAGAGAAACCGCATTTTCTAACGTCCAGCCCGTATTCTCTTCATCTTGAACCTCTTTCCTCAATCCGTCTCCGCTGTTCAATGTGATTGGGTCTGAGCCAACTTCATGGGGTATGAAAATGCGTTCAACTGTAATATGGCCTGTTTTTGATGCTTTGATCATTGAATTTTTTACTATGACATTTTGAAAAGTAAACATGCCATATCGATCGGTAACTGTTTCTTGAATAATTATCCCAGATTCTGGATCAATCAATTCTATGGTGACGTTTTCTAAGTCTGATCCATTTTCATCCAAAACAGAGCCAATAAGTGTAATTGAGTCCGCAGTGTTGAACACAGATGAAGTCAGTAAGTCATTTGGATTCCCTTGTAAAATCAAGCCGCCAGTTATCATACCCATGATGGAGCCAATGAGTATCAAAGTTGAGGCCAGACGACGAATTCTGAGGCTATCATCATCTTCAAAGAGGATGTTGGTTTCCAGTAACTTTTGAGGTTCAACTTTGACAATCACCTCTTCTTCTTCGTTTATTTCCGGTAAATCCCGAGATGTTTTCTTTGATGCGGCAAGTTTTGAACGAACTCTCGAACGAAGGGCTTCAATTCGCTTGTTTCTGTCCTTAGACATGTCGCCCCTCCCTTGAGTCCAATACGTGCGCGGATTTCACTCTTAACCTTGTTTCTCCGCGAATATAACCCAAGCTCCAGCAAGACTTGAGATGAGAATAAAGAGGAAAACGAATAATCCAATCATCAAACGATATGAGTTTTCTTCGCTTTCTATCGATACATCTGAGATAGAATCATTTGTTGATATGTTCGAATTTGAGGCCGAATCATTTGATGTTGAATTGCTCCCACTCCACAAGCCAAGCCTGAGTCCTAATTCCACAAGTTTGCCAACTTTTTCAAGACTTTCAGCACTCACTTTGTCTATTGTGTCATTTTCAGTGTGCCAATGTCCAGACAGTACTTCATCACTTCCGTATTTCACATCAATAATGTTCATCACCGGAATTCCAGCATGGTGAGGTGGCACGTGATCATCTGTGACGTAAATAACATCGGAGATGTCGAACACAGGTTCTCCAAGTTGTCCATCACAATCTGTTTCAGAATCAACAAGCCCCATCATTATGGAGAGTCTTTGGGTGATTTCCCAAAGAGTATCATTTGCAGGTATTGTTTTTCCAAAGTTAAGGTCTTTATCACCGATCATATCTAACACGATCAGGGAAGAAATGTCATCGATTTCAGTTTGGCTCAAATTTTCAACCCACCTTTGAGAACCTGCAGCCCAAGGTATTGATGTTACATTTTTAGATTCATCCAAATTTCCTTGGTCTTCAGCATCTGTGAATACCAATCGAATCTCGTGATTTAGGCCGAGTTCGGGGATAATCCTTCCCAGTTCCAGCAATGCAGCGACTCCAGATGCTCCGTCGTTGGCACCATCAGGGGGGGATTCATTATTCGATAACACAGAATCTGCCAACTGCCTGGTGTCATAATGAGCCATTAACACCACCACATTCCCCATTCCTGAATTGTAAACTGCTTCGACGTTGGTGAAGTTAAGTTCTTTGTACTGATGATTTTGCAGTGTCAAATCCCATCCTCTAAGGTGGTCGACCAAGTACATTCTGAGGGAATGACTGCCGTTACTCCCCGGTGTTCTTGGACCCATGTCTACTTGTTCATGGACACTTTCATTGGCCAAGCTTCCATTGAAACTCAACAAATCAATCGTATCGCAAATCAATGAGTCTTGGATTTCTGATTCATGGGAAACTAACATACTGTTTCCTACAGGCATCATACAAACAAAAATGATGATTGCAAAAATGTGTGTGCTCAAATTAAACCTCATCATTGATGCCGAAATAACGGACTCTTAAATACCTCAGTGACTCATACCAGATTATACTCAGGGGCCTTTGTGATGAACCGTGGTAAAACTCAAACCTCATTTTTCCTAGTAACCTTATTTTTTATTCTTCCCTTGCTTCAATTTGCATCTGCAGAAATCGAAACACAGAACCACCAAATGGACCGTGTGTATGGAGATCCAAATGACGCTGATTTGTCATTTGCTCACCCCTATGTGATTCCAGATACTGATAGTCAAATATATTCAGGGACGGCTCATATGGTTCAAGCATGGACTGATGCTGGGAGTCCCTCAAATCAAGCCAAGAATGCAAAATCTTCCGCAAGAGCATGCACCCCTTGGCAGGAAGGAGATGTTGAGACTATCAACGTCGGCTCACCCAAGCAATTTAACGTAGAAAAGGCCACATCAACTGTGGCTTTTCTTGTCGAAGATGGAGAATCTCTTGCTGCATCTGTTCTGAATGATTGGGCTTCGCAATGGGATCAAGTTATCTATCCCGTCATGATGAATTATTTCGGTAAAGACTACAATGACGGTCGAGGAGTTGCTCCTCCCGACACAGATAACAACTGCCAGGTAGAGGTTGTCATATATCCCATTGATGGAGCGTTTGGGATAGGAGGATACTTCCAACCAGGTTTATCAGGAGAATCAATCTTTGTAGACATTGATGACGCTCCTCTCTCATGGTCAAAAGTCATTTTAGCCCATGAATTAGAGCACTTACTCCACAATGCACTTGATTCTGGTGAATACAACTGGATTGACGAGGGTGCAGCTGACATGGCCGCATACCTCTGTTTTGGAGGTAGTTCTACCTTATATGGTCACGTTAATGCTTGGACTCAAAGGGCTTCGGATTCACTTCGATGGTGGGACCAATCTGAGGATACGGCGGATTATGGAAGCGGATTTATTTTCATGCTTTATCTTGCGGACCATTTAGGCGGAGGAAACGCAATCAGAAACCTGGTTGCTGACCAAGACAGAGGTGGATCAAGCGTTGAAAATTTAGCCCAGAATCCAATCTCAGGAATCCCAAACGGAGTGCTAGGGACTACATTTGATGATGTTTGGAAAAATTTCACTGTTGCAGCCACCTTGGACGTAGATACGAGTATTCCTGAACAAAAGAAATACGGTCTCTCAAATTTGGATTTGACACCAGTCTGTTCAGGAAACGCCTTTTGCAGGGTGCAAGTTTCTGAGTCTAATTCCGATTGGAGTAGCAATGCATGGTCTTCGGACTGGTATGAGACTGAAGGCTGGGGAATCCGAGTTTTCAAGATAGAATCTAGCGATACTTCTGCTGTTCCTCTTTCTCTTCGTTTAACTGGTGAAGTGGAGGGCTTCAAAGGAATCACCGTCACAAAATCCCTCTCAGATGGCCAATATACTGTCAAGGATTTCCAGATAAGTTCTTCAGGTTTCACAGGAACCTCAGTAGTCCAAGATTTTGGAGGAGACGTTGAGGAAGTGCATGTAATCACTTGGTTAGACGATCCTCTATTTAGTGATTGTAATTACGGTGCTTGTGGGGCTGGAGATTGGGCAGGTGCTTCCACGGATCATCTTATTCAGGAAAATGTCGCTAACCCTTCAATAAACGGCGTATATGTTGCAGGTTCAACAGACACCTTACGGGTAAATTCACTCACACCTTATGAAGTTGAAGTAGGAGATTTTGTTTTTCTTGATTCAACGCCTCCAAGAAAAATTGGAACCATTTCCTCACTCAATTCGGTCAGTGGTCAATTGGAAATCCTGTTTGAATCATCGATAAACATCGATGTTAATGTTGGAGATAGAATAAGAGCGGGTGGAGAATATCCTGTCGCTGATGTGATGCTTGAGGCATCGAGAATTGTCGAACCAGCAACATTGAGTTTAGATTCAGAATATTTTTATTATGACCGAGACAACAATTCACAATCAGATACTGTGATGGTTGGTTACAGTGTGAATTCAAATGCCTTTGCAGAGGTTCTTGATGTAGAAATAGAGGTGTTTGACGATGCAGATGTGCTTATTGATTCGCAATCGATCGTTGTAACTGCAGGAGGGGGGATTGATTCCTCAGATTCTATTTGGTTTACAGCTCCTAAGGATGACATTTATTCCATTCAATTGTACCTAAAAAACAGTCTTGGAGAAATAGTTGAAAATTCAACTGTAACTGCGGATGTAGGAGCCCTTTCGAATCTAATTCCGTCAGCAACTGGAACTTTATCAACAAATAATACTCTTACTTGGTATGATATTCAGTTTACTGGTTCTGGAATTGATTACTGGGGTCTCTCCTTTGAAAATAATACGTTACCGTATGCAGCAAATCCAGAAGGTTATCTTTGGAATTTTGGGGACGGAAATACTTCCTCGCTAAAAATTCCACAAAAATCTTACTTGGAAGTCGGGGTATACAATGCATCGCTGGAAGTTAGAGATGCTGGGGGAGCATGGTCAAACCCACAGTATTTTTCAATCAACATTACCGATGAACTAATTCCAAATCCAATCATTAGGGTAAATAGGGTTATTTATGATACGGAAATTTACATTCTTACAGGTCAAAATGTGTTGTTTGATGCATCTTTAACCTCAGATAATGTCGATATCGATAATTTAGAATTCACATGGGATTGGGGAGATGGAAACATATCCCAAGGCATTGGTTTGTACTCAATCGCAAATATGTGGAGTGACGGCCCTACAAATCTGACTACGTATTTACTCAACCTAACCGTTTTCGATGGTATTAACTACGGTTATCAGGACTTGATGGTACACGTTCAAAATCGTCCACCATCTCCTCTAAACAAGGGTGTACTGTACACATATACCTACACACCACTCACCTTACCTGATTACTTTGAGGATTTGGACGGTGAAATTGTCAGTTGGGACTGGCAATTTTTTGAACCAGTGAATTTAGATGGTCAAGATGTTGACCGAAACGACTTGTTTGTTGAGCTTTCGAGCACATCAAGAAACCCCGCTCCCTCTTGGTCCTCAAGTGGCAGTAAAAACATCAACCTCACGGTTGTAGATGATGATGGTGATGCAAGTTTCTTGCTCATCGAAGTTGTTGTCGTAAATCAAAAGCCATTAGCGGATTTTGAAGTTCAGGTTCTTGAAGGTTCTACTTCTCAAGAAATCGACTTTAGATATCAATCTGGAGAGATGGGGCAAGTTTACACATTCAATGGAGGAAACAGTTTTGATCCAGATGGCAGCACAATCGATTCAAGTATTCTCGAATTCCATTGGTTGTTTTCTGATGGATACTCCAGCAACAAATCATTATTGAACTATAATTTCTCTGAGCCAGGTAAGCAGTGGGTGAGATTGATTGTAAGTGATGAATTAGGTGAAATGAGTGTTGAGAAAAATGTTTCAATCACCGTAATTAACCCCACCCCAATCATCAAACTAAGAGTAATTGAAGCATCATTGAACGGGACCGTTGTAATGTCAACAACTCCGATTTCAAATCAAACAGTGTATGATGCATGGACGCATACATTCAACGAAAATAATCGAACTTTCACAGCGGTTGGCAATAGGTTATTCTTTGATACCTACGGTACGAGAGATGGGGACGCAACATTTGAAAACAAATACACTCCAATCGACAGAGAAAACGTGGATTGGAATGGCATTGTCTCCTACACTTGGAATTTTGGCGATGCATCGCCGGAGGTACACGACCCTATGCCTTGGCATCATTATGAATTACCTGGAATTTACACTGTCACTTTGGTCGTAAGGGATGCATATGAGACAGGAGATGTAACACGATTTGCTTTTGAAATCGAAGTGAATAACCCTCCTGTGATTGATTCTATAGATTTACCCGAAATAATATACATAGGAGAAGGAGTCTTAATCGGAGCAAATATTTCAGACCAAGAGTCGTTTTCAAATCATGTTTATTGGATAGACCAAGACATTGATGATGGATCAATCTATGATAAACAGGTAAAAGTTCCAAGCACACTTTCAGTTAAGTGGGAATTTGATATTTTGGTTGATGAGGATGGGAACGGTATTCCGGATGATGATTGGATCATTCCATCTGGTCCAGATGGGGTGAAAATTCCCTTCACATTCGATGAGGCAGGTACCTTTCTCGCAAAACTCCAGGTATGCGACGGCATGGGTGTCTGTGTTAGTGAGACATTTTCTCTTGTCATTGTTCCGGAAACAGAGAAAGAGAAATCATTTTCAGAATTTTCTGCTGAACAATGGAGTTCCTGGATTTCTAGCGGTGCAGGCAGTGATACCTTGATGATTCTAGCACTCATTATTGCAGTGTTAATCCTGGGTTGGATGGTCATGCGTACTCCTACAGAGGAAGAAGAAGATGCTGAAGAGGCTGCTGAGGTGTATAAAGTAGAGCGTGTTGAAGTAAAAAATGGAATAATGGGCATGGACCAACATGTGGCTCCACCGATTCCAAAAGTTCTTTCCAAAGAAGAGAGGCGGAGTAATGAAAGTGGATACGTGCGGCCACTTAGAAGGAAATAGATTTCTTCATATTGATATCAAAATACGGATAGGATGGTTATGAATCAGCGTTTTGTAGTAGCTTCTATTCTTCTCATGACATTGATTTCAATGAATCAAATGTCGCTTTCTCCTCCTGTTAGCGCAAATTCGGGGGATTGTCATGGAGATATTCCCGTTGTACGGTGGAACGAAACTGTAAGTAGGTATGCGCTTACTCCTTCCAGTGCGCCTGATTGGTGGTATGAGTGGGAGAAATATGATGATGAGCCTGAAACCGGCTCAAGAGGTCATGATGGTGATGATGACGATCGAGAGAAAATTTCTGCTGCTGAAATCGAACAAAGACCAACAGGACCAGAAGAGTCGTGGATGATGTATAACGATGCTTGGGTTCTCGAGCCTTTGAAAGAAAATTTTCAAGCAACGATGTTGATTGGTAATGATAGTGCAGGTGCGTTCATAGTAAATTTATCACATGAGTATAAGACTACCATTTGTGTTTCTATTCAAGGACTCACTGAGGATGGAAATTACACCGATGCTGAGGCGGATGTCTACTTAATGACTGGTACTGAGTTCGACCGATACAAGGAAGAATATCGAAACAAGCACTTCTTTGATTATTTCCGTACGTTTGATACTCTGGAAGAGATACCACCTGAATGGAGAAGTTTCAACCCCATGGGCTGGGATACATATCGTGATGCTCATCAATATGAGAATACGACAGAAGTCTCATTTTCTGTAACCTTAGATTCTCCTGAAGTCTGGAATACATTATGGGGTGAAGTGACTCATGACCAATTTTACATTGTTGTGGATGCATGGGACAATAGTCATTCACGAGATGCTGAACTTTCTCATATCACAACAGTTGCAGATGTGACGGTTATTGTTCAAGAAAGAGGTACAATATTGCCAAATTGGACTGTTTCGATAACTTGCATGTTATTTTTGTTTGCAATTACCTTGACGCCATTGTTTCTTAATCGAAAATATATGGCCGCAGGTTTAGAACAAACTAATACAGAAAACTCAATCATTCCTAACATGCAGAAGGTGAATCAAGAAGAAGAATGATTAGTACTCTAGGAGGGTCCATGCTTCTCTTAGATCACGTACATTGATCAATCCTTTATCTGATAGACGGAATTCGTTTTGCATGGTGGCGAATACCATGTTCTGGTTGAACAATGGGGCATGTAATCTGGCCCAGTCGCCTCCACTGCTTAATCCCATGATGCTGTAATTGAGTTCCTTATTTTTCAATTCCCAAGCGGCATTTACAACTTGAAGGGCATCATGATGGTTTGTACATTGACCACAAAACTTGACGATATCTCCCTTCGATTGATTTTCTTCAACCAATTGGATGATATCTTGGTCGGATGGCATGCCATCATGATTATGTTCGCTTGCAATAACTTTGACTCCATTTTCATTGGCCTTTTCAGCAAGTTCTTTTCTTTGTTTTTGTGGGATATTCAGTTCTAAATCAACCCAAGCTACCTTTGCATCGATTGCCATTGATAAAATTTTAATGCGTTCTTCTTCGCTGCCTGGGAAGAAACCTTGCTCATTTTGACTTCTTACCGTGAATATGACAGGGAGAGGCATCCCAATCAGAATTGAATCAATAAGTTCCTTAGGTTCGATGTCATCAATCTTCTTTCTTTCCCATTCCTCAATTGGGGGTAAGGAAGGAGCCTCTCCTTCTTCTTCATCAAAATTTGAAAGGTCAGGTTGGACAAGGTACATCTTGTCGAATCTCACTTCTATGAAATCTGCACCTGCGAGATTGGCTCTTACGGCTTCATCTGTGATGCTTTGTAGGGTAGTCCCATCAAGAGATACACATATCTGAGTCTCTGACATGAGTCGGGCGACTTATACTTCTTCATTAACAATTGCGGAAGAATAGTTTTATGTTTTCTTCATCAAAAAAACACCCTCAAATCCCTCTATTTTCTTTAGAAAATCCAAAGGGTTCAATAACCCTACATGATAACATTATTTTATGGTGCAGTGCTCCATTTAATCGTACATTTAAGTTGCGGGCGAAGCACAGAATCATATATCAGAGATGGGATACATGACAGATAATTATGGCGCTGAGAGCATACAGGTTTTGGAAGGTCTAGAAGCCGTCCGGAAAAGACCAGGGATGTATCTGGGAGATCCTCATGACGGAACCGCTTTACATCATTGCATTTGGGAGGTTGTGGATAATTCGGTGGATGAGCATCTGGCTGGACATACGTCAGAAATCAAGGTTTATTTGCATGAAGATCATTCCTTGTCTGTTAGAGATTTTGGAAGAGGCATACCTGTCGCTATCCATGAGAAGTACGGTATTTCTGCTGCTGAAGTCATCATGACGAAATTACACGCAGGTGGAAAATTTGACAATAGTTCGTACAAAGTATCTGGAGGTCTGCACGGAGTTGGAGTTTCAGCTGTCAACGCCGTATCTGAATGGATGGAAGTGACCATCCATCGAAATCAAAAAATCTACTTCCAAAGGTTTGAGGCTGGAGTCCCGGTAAAAGCCTTAGAAGAAATTGGCACCTCTGATGAAACAGGAACACTCATTCGTTTCAAACCAGATTTGACCATATTTTCAGAAATCATCGAGTTTGATTTTGAGACTATTGACTCAAGAATGAAAGAAACCTCTTTCTTAAATGCCGGTTTAAGCATCGTAATTTTGGACGAAAGAGGTGAAGATAGGCATGAATCCACGCACTTCTATGAAGGTGGCATTAGTGAATTCGTTAAGCAAATCAATCAGAGGAAGACCGCACTACACGAAGATGTAATTCAAATTTCTGGAACGGGTATGTCTGAGAAGGGAGAGGTTTCGGTAGATTTGGCACTGCAATGGTCCGATGCTTTTTCAGAATCCATTATGTGCTATACGAATATCATTCGTAATCGGGACGGAGGTACTCATCTTTCAGGGCTTAGAACTGCACTCACAAGTTGCGTGAATACCTATGCAAAAAGAAAGAAACTGTTGAAATCCGATGGTTTATCTGGTGAAGATGTCAGAGAAGGTTTAGCAGCTGTCGTGAGTGTCAAGCACCCGGATCCATCATTTTCGTCACAAACCAAAGATAAATTGGTTAGCAGCGAAGTGTCGGGTATTGTACAAAAAGTTGTGTATGAGAAATTAGGTGAGTTCTTTGAAGAGAACCCCTCTACAGCAAAATTGATTGTCGACAAAGCGTTATTGGCTTCAAAGGCCCGTGAAGCTGCAAGAAAAGCACGGGATTTGACGCGTAGAAAAGGAGTGCTTGAGGGTGGAGGTTTGCCTGGAAAGTTGGCTGATTGCCAATCAAGAGATCCCGCTGAATGTGAGATTTATCTCGTTGAAGGAGATTCTGCCGGAGGTTCGGCAAAAACAGGAAGAGATCGTAGAATACAAGCAATATTACCGCTTAGAGGAAAAATCCTCAATGTTGAAAGACAAAGGCATAATCTTGTCAAAGTGTTCCAGAATCAAGAGATACAAACAATCATTCGAGCATTGGGTGCTGGTGTTGGAAATGACCCTGAGCAAGAGGGAGCGTTTGATGTTGAAAAGTTGAGATATCAAAAAATTATTTTGATGACAGACGCAGATGTAGACGGAGCTCACATTCGTACGTTAATGCTTACCTTCTTGTGGCGTTTCATGCGCCCTGCTATCACAAATGGGAACGTGTTTATCGCTCAACCACCACTTTATCAGTTATCCAAAGGAAGGGTGAACAAATATGCATATTCAGATGAAGAACGAGATGCGATTATTGAAGAATTGAAAGCGGGAAATGAAAACGCATCTATTGGTGTGCAGCGATACAAAGGTCTTGGTGAAATGAACCCAGAGCAACTTTGGTCCACAACGATGGACCCAGACACAAGAACGATACTCAAGGTAACGATAGAGGATGCTGAAATGTCCGACCAATTATTTGAAACTTTGATGGGAGAGGATGTTCCAGAAAGAAGGGCATTTATTGAGAAATATGCTAAGGAGGTGACAAATCTTGACATCTGAAGAAAGTGAACAAACCGATGAAGGAAATATTGAATCAAACGAAATTGTACTTAATCATACAATTACAGAAGAAATGAAATCTTCTTACATCAATTATGCGATGTCAGTAATCATTGGTAGAGCTCTTCCAGATGCCAGAGATGGCCTCAAGCCAGTGCATAGAAGAGTGCTTTACGGAATGCATGAAGGCGGACATACCTCTGATAAAAAATTCAGCAAATCCGCTCGCTCAGTTGGAGAAGTGATGGGTAAGTATCACCCGCATGGCGATCAGTCCATTTATGATACAATGGTTCGAATGGCACAAGACTTTTCATTACGTTATCCACTTATTGACGGTCAAGGCAATTTCGGTTCTATTGATGGGGACCCGCCTGCTGCGATGAGATATACTGAAAGTCGTTTAGATAGAATCTCAAAGCATATGCTCGCAGATATAGAGAAAGATACGGTTGATTTTGAACCTAATTTTGATGATTCCGAAATGGAACCGAGTGTGTTACCCTCCCGTCTTCCAAATTTATTGCTTAATGGTAGCGATGGAATCGCTGTAGGAATGGCTACCAAAATTCCTCCCCATAACCTAAACGAGGTTGCGGATGCTGTAAAGTTACACGTTCAGAAAATGCTGGACCAAGAAACGAACGGTTCGATGCCTCAAATACCAATTTCAGAATACATGGAGCATCTTCAGGGACCGGATTTCCCAACTGGGGCATCAATTCATGGTATTGAAGGGATTGAAAGTATGTATAGAGAGGGTAAAGGTCGATTTCATATCCGTTCCAAGTGTGATGTACTAGATGACGAAAAAGGGAAGAGGATTATCATCCATGAGATTCCATATCAAGTCAAAAAAGCGGATATGTTGATTCACATTGCAGAATTGGTCAACAAAGGAACAATTGTGGGTATCAGGGACATACGAGATGAATCATCAAAAGAAGGGATCAGGGTTGTTATAGAAGTAAAAAACAATGCAGACCCCCATGCGGTCCTCAATCAACTTTTCAAATCAAGCCGCTTACAAGAATCTTATTCCGCAAATATGATGGGAATATTGGATGGTAAACCAGTTCTCCTCACTCTTCCTGTGATGTTACATACTTACACCACGCACCGGGAAAACATCATTTCTAGAAGGGCTGTGTTTGATTTGGCCAAGGCGGAAAAGCGAGCACATATCCTTGAAGGTCTCGTGAAAGCACAAGACAGAATTGACGACGTTCTTGCAGCAGGAAAAATGAGCACAAGTCGAGATCATTTTGAGTCGATTTTGCGTGGAGATGTAACGTTACCAAATATTGACCCATTTTCATTTACAACTGAACAAGCCAAAGCAATAGCAGAGCGCAGGCTATACCAATTAAGTCAAATCGATGTGAAGAAAGTAAATGATGAATTTGATGAACTGCAAGGTAAAATCATTGATTTGAATGATATTCTTTCATCACATACAAGAAGATTAGATATTCTCATTCAAGAATTAACGGAGATGGTGGAAAGACATGGGGATGAACGCAGAACTTATGTTGACGCAATGCCACTATCAATGGATAGAGAAGATCTTGTCGAGGAGCGGGCCATTGCCATAACATTGACGCAAGATAATTACATTCGACACGTACCTGTCGAAACATTTAGGCTCCAAAATCGCGGTGGCAAAGGTCTGAAAGGAGTATCCACCAAAGAAGAAGACTCACCCCAATCTATCGTGACCTGTTTCAGCAAAGATCGTCTATTGATTTTCACGAACATGGGCCGTGTGTATGGCTTGAGGGCCTGGGAAACGCCAATTGGAAGTCGACATAGTCGAGGTACGCACATCAAGAATTTGCTTGGTTCACTCCAGGAAGGGGAAGATATCGTGACAATATTACCTCTTTCCAAATCACTGGTCGATGAAGTAAGAGAAAAATGCATCGATATTGATGTTGAGGAAGGAGAGAAGCGTCCACCTTCAGGGTATTTCCTGCTATTTGCGACGAAATTGGGCTTGATTAAGAAAACGGATTTGTCTCAATACGTCAAAATCAATCGAAATGGAAAATATGCTCTTCGTTTCAAATTACCAGATGATGAACTCGTAAATGTGCGATTATCCACCGATGATGATAGCGTAGTCATGATTTCAAGCACTGGTTATGCAAGTCGTTTCAGTTGCTCTGATATTAGAGCCTCTGGCCGAGTGTCTGGTGGGATTTATGGCATTAAAGTAGGAGCCAGAAAAGGTTCAGGTGGTGGGAAGGTTGTTGGCATGATCTCAATAGCCAATGCTGACACGCAGATTCTCACGATATCAAAATATGGAATGGCAAAAAGAAGCAGAATCGGAACTGGTAGAAGAACGTCAGACATAGATTCGGATGGTAACCCGAAATATGACGAAGAAGGGAACGTAAAACAAATCACTGACGGATATAGATCCACACGTCCTGGTGCCAAGGGCGTCAGAACAATGAAGTTAGACGAAACCCACAACGATGAAATCATTAGCGTCAGAATGATTCCGGATATGAATGATAATCTGTTCTTGCTAACCAAAAAAGGAATGATGATTCGATTGATGGTCTCTCAAACCAAGGAAACATCTGGTAAATCAACCAGAGGTACGAGGGTCATGGAGTTGAGGAATAAAGACAAATCTGGCTTCACGGATGAATTAATATTTTCTTCAAGGCTTCCCGCAGAATTGATGAACATTGAACAAGACACAACAGGACCAGAATCACACGAAGAAGAATGATTTCCAAAGCGTGAGGTTCAAACCCTTGAAGGGGTTGTCTAGAACAGCCCGGGTGAGACTATGGATGATTCAAACTTGATTTATGACTGGAACTCCGTTGATTATGAGTACCATCGTAATCATCAAAATCATCCTCATGGAATATGGTTTGATGATGAAACACTGAGAGATGGCTTACAAAGTCCTAGTGCTAGGAATCCTACCATTGAACAAAAATTAGAATTGTTAGATTACATGGAAAAACTTGGCATCCAAAAAGTGGATCTGGGTTTGCCCGGTGCAGGACCTTTCCATCTGGAGCACATCGATGCAATGCTCAAACACATTACCGAGAATAATTACAACATTAGACCAGGTTGTGCTGTAAGAACTCTCCAGGTCGATATCGAACCATTGGTAGATTTACAAGCAAAATATGAGATTGAAATTCAGGCCAGTGCTTTCTTGGGTACGAGCCCAATCCGTCAATATGCAGAGGGATGGACAATGGAAAAATTGATGAAAACAATGGAAAATGCAGTTACATTTGCCGTCGATCATGACATTCCGGTTATGTTTGTAACCGAAGATACAACTCGCTCAAATCCAGATGATATCAAACTGATTTATCAAAGAGCAATGGAATTAGGCGTGCGCCGTATTTGTGTTTGTGACACTTGTGGACATGTAACGCCGAATGGTGTAAAGCAATTGATGTCATTTATCGATGAGGAAGTAATCAAAGACGCAGGTTTCCAGCGAAGAGAAATTGAGGTGAATTGGCATGGTCATCAAGACAGAGGCCTAGGAGTCGCAAACAATATCGCAGCCGTTGAATCAGGAGCAGATGTTATTCATGGCACTGCGCTTGGGGTTGGTGAGAGAGCCGGGAATGCTCCACTCGACCAAACTCTCGTGAATTTGTCCCTTATGGGTGCAATCAATCAAGACCTCACCTTATTGGATGAATACATGCAGAAAGCAAATGAGTACATCGAAGTACCTTTGCCAAGAAATTATCCTGTATTTGGTGAGGATGCTTTTGAAACCGGTACCGGAGTACATGCATCAGCTGTCATTAAAGCGATGAAAAAGGGAGATGATTGGCTGGCAGATAGAGTATATTCGGGAGTTCCAGCAGGAGATTTTGGGCTTAAACAAAAAATTAGGATAGGTCACATGGCAGGTAAATCGAACATTATCTGGTGGCTTGAATCAAATGGTTACGAAGTCGAAGATGAGTTAGTAGACCGATTATTTGAGGTTGCAAAAAGCCAAAGAAGATTGATGGAAAGCGAAGAAGTTGTTGCCGCCATCGATTCATTTTATGGAAGAAGCCTCTCCTGAGTGCTCATTTATTTCTTCATTGATGGATTGCCATTCTGCATCAATATTTCCTCCTGACCATTCTCCTTCCAAATTGAGTTCATCTACTTCTTCAATATCTCTCCAGATCGGTTCACTATTGCTTCCTTGAATGATGAGTTTATTGTGCTCATCGAGTTTTGTTTTCAACAATTCAATGTGCTTTGAGACGGCAAGGAAATGCGCCACAGGCATTCCAGCGGTGACAAAGGGGTTTGTTGCTGTGCAAATCATCAGACCATCTTCTGGAGCAACAATATCCACGATTAAACCAGGGCTTGCAGGGTCAGAAATCACTGCGACAACATCTCCCTTTTGTACAACACTCCCAGGTTCAACGAATAGGTCTAACAAGCCTCCCTCGCCAGCTCTCAGCCATTTTGAACCTCCAGCATTGAGTCGAAATGGCGGCCTGATTGGATTTCCTGGGATTACTTTGAGTTTCTTGAGAACGTTTAAGCAACCATGAACAGCAACATTTACTGCTTGGTGGTCGAGAAAATCGGCTCCTCCACCTTCATATGTTACTGCTGCTATTCCTACTTTATTCGCCTCACCTCGAAGACTTCCTTTGGGAGGTCTACTATCTAAAATTAGTTCAATGCCAAAGGCTTTTGCTAGTAGGTTTGATTCGGGATGCGAGAGATCTGCTCGGATTTGTGGCATATTCGATCTTCCTTTGGCTGCAGCATGTAAGTCTACAATCACGTCTGTATCTTTTATCAGATGCTTCCAAACTTGATGGGCCACTCTACTTGTGGTTGAACCAGAGGGACGTCCTGGAAAATTTCTATTTATGTCCCTTCCATCTGGAAAATATCTTGATTTTTCTCTATAACCTGGCAGGTTAATGAGTGGAGCGATCCGAATAGTACCTGCTACTCCTTGAGGATCCAATGGCCCGGATGTGTCAAGAAATTTGGGAGAAAGGAGATTTGTGCAAGCACTCGTTCCAGTAAGTTCATCACCGTGCAATGCTCCAACAATCGTGACAACAGGTCCTGGTCTTGTACCATGAATAATTGTAATTGGAATTGGCCATTTATCTCCCAAAGATACATCCAGTAGAGGTAATTGTACGGTTCTTGATTGCCCGGGTTTCACAATCTTTCGAAAGAATCTTACAGGTTTCCATTCATTTTCTCTGTCCCAATCGTGCCGAGCCTCAGATTCATGTTCTTCCAAGGCTTTTTTGATGATTTTCCTACGGTCAGTAGGTAACTCATGTGCGACTCTAACCTTCTTTGAGCCACCCATGCTTTATCCCAAAATCTGCACATCCAATAAGGTGATGGCGACAAGGCTATGTTGGATGGTGTTTTTGGGATGGTATGGAGCCAGGCGTTCAACGTAAGTATGCCCCTCATTCGATTTGTTTTGGGTGTGGACCTGCAAACGAAAAAGGATTGCAAATTGATTCACATGTTCACGAAAACGGTCTCAAAGCGGTTTTCCACCCGCAGTCTCATCATCAAGCATTCCCTGGAATGCTTTGTGGAGGAATCATTGGAACTTTGTTGGATTGCCATGGAAACTGGACCGCAGCCATTGCATTGATGAAACAAGCGAACCAATCCGAACCACCATGTACTGTCACCGCAAGTTACTCAATCAAATTAAGACGCCCGACTCCAATAAATAATCCTCTAGATATTACTTCTAAGGTATTGGAATTATTGGATGACAGAGTAAAGGTAGAGATTCAACTTCATGATGGCGACAAACTTTGTGCTTCTGGAGAAGGACTCTTTGTTGCCGTGAAAGAAGGCCATCCCGCATATCATCGGTGGTCCTAGATAATGGCAAAACCCTCGCCTGAACAACTTCTTCTTCTGGAAGATTTCCGACATATTGCAAGTCAAGTACTCGTTGAATTGGGTGTTGTAACTCGTAATATGCTTGCGAGTATAGACCAAATCCCATTAACTGTTCTCAAACGTTCGGCAACCATACGTCATGGCTCAACAAAATGGAAGGTAGGGATGCCAGTTTATGGAACACCAGATGAGGTTGGAGAGATTTCTCTTCATCCAGAATTGCTTAGGCCAAGCTGGAGATCTTACGGAGTTTGGGTGATGTACCATGAATTAATTCATGCTTCTGGCTATGTTCGTCATGATAGGAATTTTCGAAAAATAGAAGCATGCTGGCCAGAGAAGGCGAGCAAAGGTCTTGGAAAATATTTCACAACCTATCTTCGCTCAAAAAAATATGAATGGAATTGGACTTGCCCCTCTTGTAACTCAGTCTACCTAAGACAGAGAAAAAGTAACGGGAGATATGCTTGTCGACATTGTAAGGAGATACTTGTCGACGTTCACAGAATCCCACAGAACTCATGAATCATTAGTTGATAGAAATGGTTGTGCGATGGCTTGTTTTTGTGTTGTTTGCCATTTCAACGATTGGATGGAATGTTTCTGCTAATTTAACCGATAATTCGGAATTAACCACAATGTACCTCATGTGTGAATCTTCGAGTGATTGTTATTTATCTGATGAATTCTCAGGTCAGGAAACCCTTACAGGAACAATAAATCAAGCCTCTCCTTTCAACCCTGTCACCCTTCTTTTTGAATTTGAAATGAGCCCTAAACAAACTGATTTAGCCATTCTTTCTGATAGTATACGTTTCCTCCAAGTTGATTTTCACATGGAAGCAGCTGACCAAGGGGATTGGCAACCTGAGGTTGTTATTGAAGTAAATGCAGGTGATAATTCGGTAAGTTATCAAGAAGAAGCCGACTATAATATCCTGACCAATGAAGTCTATAGAATAAATGACTTAGCATTTGAAACAGGTAATGACATTCTTTACCCGGGAGACCAAGTCAAATTATTTATCATGTTTGAGGTAGATACGCCAGGAGACTGGGAATTTGGTTTACAAGCAGCTTCATACATTCAGTTTGAAGTGGAATGGTCTGCTGATATTGAATCTGCAAATCAAGATGAACCATCATCAGAATCATCCCCCATCTCCACGGATGTTGATACAGAACATCATGGTGCATTGGTGTTTGATGATGTCGATTGTTGGTCGGTTACGTTGACCGACCATGAAATTTTGAAAGTATTCACACAATGGGATGAGGTTCCAGATCAGATTGAACAACTTCCGCGTCGCTGGGAATTGAAAAAATCGAATGGGAATTTAGCACCATATCCGGAAGATGAAATAACGATTGTAGATGGAGGTATTCGGATTACATCCACATGGAGAGATATTCCTTCTGGAGAGACCGAATTATGCTTAAGGGGAGTAGAAAATCGCTTCCAGTCTTATATTTGGATTGGTACACAAATCCTTGAAGGGGAAATTGGTTCAACTGGGAACCTTTTTTCTCAAGATACTAATTATCGTTCAATTATTAGTAATGGAGACATAGAAGGAACCAATGAGGTGCAAAATGGATATTTTGATGAGTTATCTATGTTTCTGACTCTTGGAGTATTTGTACTCGTGTTTTTTGGTTTCAAGGAAAAGGAATTAAGGAAAAATGAGAAGCGAATCTTGACAATCGGTCTCTCATTACTGATCGTTTCTGGGCTTATGCACCCTATTGTGAAAGTATTTCAAGAGAACCACGATGAGTCTTCATCTTTCGATGGATGGCTTGAGCGAAGAGTTGAGGGCATTTGGGAGCATCACATGGCAAATGGAGACATAGTTGACAGCCTTGATGAGGAAACCTTAGGTTTTCCAAAAGGAATGGAAATGGATTTAATTCTAACCATAGAACGTTATCATGTATTATCGGATGGGACGTATGCTTATGCTCCAGCGCAACTGGAGAATTTTGATATCGAGGCCTACATTTTTTCTTTTCTAGAATCAAAAGATATTGCCTTAGATTATGGTTTAGTTGAAACCGAGGTGATTTCCTTCATCATCGAAGCTTCAAGGATTCTTATATTGGATTTTCGATTGATAGAAGTGATGCTCATTTCTGAATCCAAACCGTCATCTCAAATGATTCAAATCAGAGATGAAATGGTCGATTCCATTGGTATTGCAGGACCATCAGATGCACAAGTTTGGTCGACACAACCCAAACAAATAGAGGTCTCAAAATGGCAGGAACTTGTCCGAGTGCTTTATCCAGATAACTTACAGATTTCGTTTTGTGATTGTGAGAAGAAAGAGATTGAGTTTAGTTATCAAAACAGTGGTGATTTGATAGTTTCAAAATATGCTCTGGGATTAACAAAATCACCAGATGGCATCATTCCCTTGAACGGGGCAGTATGGTGTATTGCAATGATTATTTGTGGTTATGCTTACGCATTACATCGAAGAAAGTGATTATTCTACCTCTTCTAAGAGTTTCTCGAGGAGTTTCTTATCCTCTTCATCTAACTCACCATCAGCAAGAGCATCATGTAACTTTGAGATACCATCGTCATCTATGCCCGCTCCTTTTGCCGCCTTCTCAATCATTTCTGCTTCTTCAGAGTCAACCTTTCCGTCCTTCAATGCAGACTTAATTGCAGCATTAAGTGCCATCTCAGCAGCCTCTTTATCAGAGATACCAAGGGCTCTTTGGAATGCTTTGAGTTCGTCTAATTCTTCATCGGTAATCACGCCATCATCAAACGCTTTTTCATACTCTTTGATCAAGAAATCCTTGTAAGCGTTAGGATGTAAAATAACGTCTCTGATTAAGCCATAGTCAATGCTTCCTTGTTTTGTACCCATTTCTAACATAACAATAGATCGCCTTACTTCTTTTACTGCCATGTCCTTCAATCCGTGACCAGCCCATGCAGCTCCGGCACAAATGACCGCAGCAGCAAACCATCTCATCACTTCGGGATTGATTAAATTCCCTGGGGACATCAATTGAAAAATACCAATCATTGCCATTGCAGCACCGCAAATAACCTCAAACCAATCGTTCAAATCTGGTTCATCTTCAAACACTGAAAGTCTTTCATCGACAGCGTCTTGGTCTTCTCCCATATGCAAGGACAGTGGTAATGACTCCTTATGGGTGTCGGCTCAAAAGCATTGATTTTTGGACTGTTGCCAATTCACCCAACTTATGGAGGAGGTTGCTACGATGCTCAAGTCAAACAACTTCCCTGAAGAAGTGGCTAAATTTTTACATTCTGAATGGGGCATAAGTCATTTGTTTCCTCCTCAAAAAGAGGCTTTAAAACCACTCATGGAAGGCCAAAATGCCTTAATTTGCATTCCAACAGCAAGCGGAAAAAGCCTGCTGGCATATTTATCTATAATCAAACAGACCATTGTGATGAAGCCAGGAACACAAGCGGTATACATAGTACCACTCAAGGCCCTTGCAAGAGAAAAATATGAAGATTTGAAAGCGCTATCTGGAAAACTTGGCATTCGTGTTTCCTTGGGAGTTGGAGATGCTGGTGAGGATGGTCGTGGGATTCACCGTGCGGATATCATGGTATGTACGTCTGAAAAACTGGATTCGATGATTCGAACAAATAACTCCTTCTTGTCAAATGTCTCTGTCGTAATCGCAGACGAATTTCATCTCTTGAACGATGTATCAAGAGGTCCAACATTAGAAATCAATATGACGAGAATTCTTCAACTTCCAAACAAGCCACAAATTGTAGCCTTATCGGCTACTGTCGGCAATGCAGAGGCATTTGCGAGTTGGTTGAATGCGAAATTAGTCGAATCTAATTGGCGTCCAATCGATTTAGAGTACGCAACCCTTGCTCAACTCGAGGTCGAACCCAGATTAGTTCAATCTCAAAATAATAATCCTCATCTTAAACCCCCTCGTACGCTTAGTGGGCCAAAAAGTTCTCCATCATGGGCAGTGCTAAAGGATACAATTGCATCTAATGGTCAATTACTCATTTTTGTAGGGACCAGAAAAAGTGCACAATCAGAAGCCAAAAAACTATCTGAAAGACTGAACAAATTTGTCATCAAAGAAGATCTAAATCTGTTAGATGAAGCCAAAGAGGTCGGTGCAAAAATAAAGTCAAATGCTACATCATCAATGGGCGATGAGCTTGGAAATGTTATCTCAGGAGGAGTTGCATTTCACCATGCTGGATTGACCAGCTTTCAAAGAAAATTGATTGAAGAAGGATTTAGGCAACGGAAGATTTGGGCATTAATCGCAACGCCAACTCTCGCAGCAGGCGTAAATTTACCTGCTCAAAGAGTACTAGTTAGAGATGTCAAGCGATGGGATGGTGGATTCATGAGACCTTTACCCGTCATGGAGGTTAGACAAATGATGGGTCGAGCAGGTAGGCCGCAATATGATAAAACTGGAGAGGCATGGATTCTCGCCAAAGGAAACGATCAATTTGAACTCGCAGATGATTTATCTGCGAGGTATATTCATGGGGATGTAGAAGATGTAGTCTCTAAATTATCACATGAACCAGCACTTAGATTCCACCTTCTCTCAATGATTGCTAATGGTGGGCTTGAAACCAGAAAAGAGATTGGTTCATTCTTTTTTTCAACATTTTTAGGTCAAAGTTATGGAGATATTGCCTTGAAGGAGCAAATTGACGAAATGCTCAACTGGCTCGTCGATCAAAGATTCATTCGTTCAATTGGCATCGACAAAAAAATAGATAATGAAACGGATTTAGTTGAAGACTGGGATGATGAGATACCGGAATGGGCTCTTGCAGCAAAAAGTTCTGTAGGTGTGTCACTTTCAAAGCCCACGCCTCCTACAGAAGCTAAATTTGGTTTTAGTAAAGCGAATGCTTATCGTGAATTAAACCACAGTAACCAAACTCATGTCATTCATCAAGGAACAAAATACAAAGCAACAGATATCGGCAGCAGGGTTTCCACATTGTACATAGACCCACTATCCGCATCGATTTTGTTAAAGGGTATGAGACGAGCGGTGAGGAGAAGAGTAAGAGGGACTGAGCCTGTTACGGCATTTGGATTGACGCATCTGGTGACAAGAACTCCCGACTTTTTTGCCATGTGGGCTAAATCCTCTGATTTATCACCAGATAGTGAAGTGAGTCTTAAATCAAGTTTACATTATGACGAATATCTTGACAAGGCCGTCTTAGAAGAAAACCACCTTGGTCAAGTCAAATCTGCTTGGTGTTTAGAAATGTGGATGGAAGAGTTCGACTTAAGAGTGATTGAGAAAAAACTTGGTGTTTCACCTGGAGACATTTATTATCGTATTGACCTATCAACTTGGTTATTGTTTGCTTCCAGAGAACTTTTACGAATTGATGATGTATTCGCCGGTCATCATCAGCAGACAATCGATGAATTATCAAAAGAATTAGATTTGTTACGTCAAAGGATTCGGTCCGGTTGTAAAGCAGATTTACTGGATTTAGTTTCACTCAAAGGGGTAGGGCGAGCAAGAGCGAGAACATTAGCATCAATGGGTGTAAGGCAACCATCTCAGTTACTTAGCATGAGTAAAAATCAGGTTTCCAAACTCAAATCACTGCGCGGTTGGGGCCCTAAAATTGTTGAGAATTTAATTGAACAAGTAAAAAGTTACAAAGTAAACCACCTGACTGAAAGACCTAGGTCTGATGATGAGCCGCTGCCAGGTGAAGAGCATCTTTCTTGAATCATAAGTAATGCGAGTAACATGGACGTACCTGAATTCCCTATTCGACGAGTGAAATTTGCTCAACAAATTTCACAACCCCGTGAATTCGTAGGTAATTGGCTTGAAAAAAGGCCATCAGAATATTTTGTATTGCTTGCGCCAACTGCAATCGTCAGTGATGAACAATTATGGGTTGCAAAAAGGAAGGCCTTTCTCAATCAAAATCGTTCACTCATGCGAAGTCAAACTATTGATGGCGAGTTTATTCGCTTAATTGCAGGCACACAAAACATGAATCTCGCATTTGATAGAGTTGGCATAAAAGAAGGCGACAGTGACGCATGGATTGCATATATTGGGGAGGAAAAAAATCCTAATTTTGGCACTATTTTTGAGGACTTAAATCTTGAAGAATTAGATATACGTCCTGCTTTCGAGCTTGGCGATTCTCAACGTAGTGGAATCGAAGAAGCGAAAGATTCCTTTGCTTATTTGGGCCAAATTCACATAGCAGATTTATCATAAATTATCCAATCATTCAAGACCTTCCTCTTCTTCGTCTTTACATGGTCATGGCAGCAACACCTTCCAAAGCGGATGCGACTGATTCAAGGTATCTCGACAAATCAAATGTACAGAAAGCACTTGATTCAGCTCTTGAAATGGGCGCAACATATGCAGAAGTTCGATTGGTATCTCTTTCAACGGGGACCGCTTCCCTAAGAGATGGTTCTTTGCATCGGGCCGTTCCAGGTCAAGAAATTGCAGCAACTCTGCGTATTCTCTCAAACGGGTCTTGGGGTGTTCATTCGACAACTGATATCAAATCCCTCCCTCAACAGATTGAGCCAACTTTCAGACTTGCTAACGCAGTTGCCTCGAGAAGAGATAAAAGTCACAAACCAATCACCCTCGCTGAGGTTCCAATCATAGAAGATGAATTACATTGGAAGCCGAAAAAAGACGTGAGAGACATTCAATTGGAAACAAGGATTGAATTTATGAATCAGGTCCATCAAGAAGCAAATGACCATGATAACATAATTTCAGTTCAATGTGGGTGGAGTGATGAACACATCCATACAGAATTATTGACAAGTGAAGGCATGGATCGCACCTGGTCCTTTCAGAGAATTATGACAAACGTCATGGTTACCGCCCGTGATGAACAGGAAGTAGTTTCCTATAGAATGAGGCATGGAGGAGAAGGTGGTCTTGATTTATTGGAATCTGTTGATTTGGGTGAAATGGGGAGAACATGCCGACTTTCTGCACTTCGACTATTAGGAGCAAAAAGGGCCCCCTCTGGTAGAATGCCTCTGGTTGCAGACCGAGATTTGACCGGTGTTTACATCCATGAGGCCCTCGGCCATCCTTGTGAGGCAGATTTAGTAGCCGCAGGTGATTCTTGTCTAGAAGGTAAACTTGGCCAAAAAATTGGTTCAGATTTGGTAACGGTAGTCGATGATCCTCTCATGCGCGGTGGTTATGGTGCCTATCCAATAGATGATGAAGGGCTGGATACGAAGAAAAAATTACTCATTAAAAACGGGGTTTTGAATGAGTATCTCAATCATAGAGAGACAGCCGGTTTCTTTGATTTGGAACCCAATGCGGGGGCAAGGGCGCAAGATGGATTGCATCACCCCCTCGTTCGTATGTCAAATACGATGGTATTGGGCGGAAATCATCATGATTTGGACGATTTGATTGCAGATATTCCTCACGGTATTTACGCATGTGGCTCTAGAGGTGGTCAGGTTGATACTGGAAGGGGTTCCTTCCAATTCGCTGCACAGGAAGCATGGTTAATTGAGAATGGTGAATTGACTTCTCCGCTGAAAGATGTGAGTGTATCAGGCTTAACTCTTGAGATTTTGAAAAATGTGGATGGCTTGACGAAAGATGCAAAACTCGCCTCCCCTGGTTTTTGTGGTAAAGGTCAGACCGTTCCTGTAGGTGATGGTGGCCCTCTTATGCGGATAAAAGATGCATTGGTGGGATGATATGATTCCAGATGATGCAATTAATCGCCTTCATGAATCAGCCTCGAAAGTCGCTCAATTTTGTGATGAATTAGGAGTAAAACAATGGGAAATTATTGCTGAACAAGGTTATGGACATTCCGTGGAGTTGGAAGGGGGGAAAATCACCATGGCTTCAGGAGGTGGATCGGGAGGAATCGGTGTAAGAGTACTCGATCAAGGAAAGTATGGATATGCTCACTTTGCAGATGTTAAATCAGCCAAATCCGCTATTGAAAGGGCGCTCAATGTTGCATCCAAATCCCCGGCCATTGATGGATTTGAATTACCTTCACTTGTTAGAGCAAAAAGCGTCGAGGGTCTGCTTGACCAAAGTGTGTTATCATTGAGTCCCGAAGATGTGATGGAACAAGCGGATAATCTCCTTGGTGAGGTAAAGAATACAAATCCTAAGGCAGTTGTTACAGGGGGTGGAATTGGAGCGGGTGCTCACGCAGGAGTATTGGTCAATAGCAATGGAATTGAGGAATCTGGTATGCGTTCCTCTCATGGTTTTAGCATTCAAGTTACGATTGATGAAAACGGAGAACAAACCAGTTCATACGAAGGAGAATATTCGAGATCGCTGATTCATGATTTTGAACCGACAGTTTCCAAAGCAGTCCACTGGGCAGAAGTTACTCGAAATCCAATCAAAGGTCAGGTCGTTTCAGATTGCGAAGTTTTGATGACCTCTGAGGGTCTTGCACCATTATTTTCGATGGTTTTCCCTTCCGCTTTGTTGGGGGAGAGGATGGCTAGAAAGGAATCTTTGTGGTCAGAACAAATGGATTCAATAGTTATTGATGATCATTTATCAATTGTCGATGATAGACTCCTTCCTGGTGGAATTTCATCAACAGGTAGAGATGCTGAAGGTGTACCTTCAAGGTCACACCAACTGGTCGAAAATGGGGCTCTCATTTCCTCATTATGGTCGGTAAGAGATTCGGCTCAGATGGTTGATGAGGGTCGCGTAGATCATGCTCAAACAACGGGTTCTGCAGTGAGAGGATCATATCAGGGGCCGCCCTCGGTTGGATGTAGTAATTTGATACTCAAAAGTTCGGCCAAAACAAAAAGTTTGGAGGATTTGATTCAATCAATGGATAACGGGTATGTTGTACACAGCGTCATGGGGGCTCATACTGCTAATCCAACAAGCGGTGATTTCTCAGTCACCTCCTCAGCGATATTGAAAGTTGAGAATGGGACAATAATTGGAGCATTGAAGCAGGCGGGACTGAGTGGAAACTTAGCGAAGGCATTCAGCAAAAATGTTGACCTGAGTAATGACACAAGAAGACAAGGTTCCTATTCCTCTGGTTCGATGTATTTACCAGATGCTCTTTTGAAAGATGGTTTGAGAGTAAATCCTGCATAAGCCATCCAAATTCTTCAATAACCTCCGACTTGAGCAAGAGCCCTTGGAGGTAAAGGAGTGTATAGTCTAAACCAAACCGCACGAGAGCCTGAAACCTTGCCATTGTGCAAGAGAAATAACAAAATGTACGATGGTGAGCGATATGAATCCTCGATATGAACCATTTGTGAAACAGGTGTTGGAACAAATTCCAAACGCAGATCCAGCAAAGGTAGAAGAGGCTTTTGAAAAATATGAAAATGATTTCAGAGTACCTCCCGATGATGCGTTTCGTTCAATATTTAGAAGATTCCAAGGTGAACAGGGTTCGAAAGAAAACCCTGCTTCAGAAAATGGACAGGGAATGTCACAACCGTCAAAAAAAGTGGAAAATTTATCAGAATTACATGGAGATGACAAAAACGTAGTCATTGAAGTGAAAGTAATTTCTCATAATTTACGAACACAAAATGTGCGTGGAGAAGAGCGACAAATTGCTTTCGGAATGTTAGAAGACATGCCATGGGCAGAAGATGACGGTGAGAGGTGGGATTACAAAGACTGGGGGGCACATAAAGATGTTGTGCCAGGTTCTATATTGAGGCTTGAGGGGGTCTCAGTTAACGAATATCAGGGTAAAAAAAGCCTCAATATTAATCAAAATACGAGAGTTGTTGTCCTCAAGGAAGGTGATTATCAACCTGTGAATCCCGATGAGCCGATGGAAATCGGTGAGATTCGTCATGATGGGATGGTTACGATTACAGGAAGAATTCTCGCACGTCGAGATGATGTAATCCACAGGAAGGATGGCAGTGGCACTATTGATATTGTTCGAGGACGAATTGCGGATGATACTGGAATCATTGGTTTTCTCTCATGGGAGCCATTCCAGTTTGAATCTGGAAGTCTTGTAAAAATCTCAAATGCTCAGGTAAAAACATTCAGAAACACTCCCGAAATTAACATCGGGAGGAATACGACAGTTGAGTTATTTAGAGATGCAAAATTTTCTTCTTTGGAAGATTTATCAAAAAATTCGGTCATTAAAATTGAACAATTGCGGGACGGTAGTCGAGATGTCGAATGCATTGTTGAGCTATCGAAAATAACCGTTAGAGAATTCAAAAAGCAGGATGGGACAGAAGGTAAAGTATGGTCTTGTGATGTAGCGGACCCAACAGGGAAATGCCGAATGAGTTTTTGGCAAGAGCCCCCATTTGGTGAAAAAGACCTACCAGTAATCGTATCTGTAACCGGGGCAAGAGTTCGTGCTTGGCAAGGTATACCCGATATCACAGTGGATACCTCTGAACAAATTACGGTTCTAGAACAACCTCCATGGGATAGCGAAATAAATCTAATTGACCACTTCCCATCCGTGCCGTTACATGAATTGGCTAATGGCACAAGCCGCGTCGGTATCAAGACACAAGGTAACGTTGTATCCATTCGCGAGGACTCGGGAATTATCTTCCGTTGTCCAGAATGTAATCGTGTCCTAAGAGACGGGGAATGTGCCACTCACGGTGAACAGGAAGGTGTCCAAGATATCCGCCTTCGACTGGTCATTGATGATGGAAGGGCGAGTACTTCATTGCTGTTGAACAAACAAGCTACCATTGATTTTATCGAGATGAATGAACATCAAATTCTTGAGAGAATCAACGATATTGGTCAAACTGCGTTTGTACAAGAACTGCGAGACAAATATCTAGGCTCAGTTGTTGAATCAAATGGTAGAATCATCGTCGACGAGCAGGGCTCTATGCTCCTCGCAGAATCAAGTCAACTTGTTGACATTGACTCTGTTTTGGCAGCTCAAGAACTTCGTTCCAGTCTGGAGGTGATGTCCTCATGATCACAAGAAGAGCAAAGAGGCAACCTGCTGTGCATATGTTGGCATCAGAATTTTCAGAATCGACCCTCCATGAAAAGGGAAGTGGAGAATATGATCCAAGTTTTATCATCACGAAACTAGGTGCAAAAGTCAATCGAGTCGTAGTGAGCGGGATGCTTGAGAGACTTGAACCTAGAGAGACATCAAACGGCGCCACGATTTGGCAAGGGCAGTTAAGAGACCCGTCTGGGTTGCATTATTTTTCGGTTGGCGATTACGAACCGGAATCGATGAGAGAACTTGTCATCGATGCATCCAAAAAGTTGGAGTCCGGTGACACATTGATGATGCTCATGGTAGCAAAGGCACGCTTCTTTCAAAATGATGAGGGTGCAATCTATACTAGCATTCGTCCCGAAGAAGGTGCAATTATTGGACCAAGTCGTTACCGGCAGTGGTTGCATGAGGCTTGTAAGCAAACGCTTACAAGAATTTCAAATCATCAAAAAGCCTATTCTTGCGAAGCGAATGCTGAAGCTTATGCAGAATCAGGCATTGAACGTGAATGGATAAATGGATTGTTACTATCAAGAAGTCATTATGAAATGGTTGATATCGAACAATACAAATTTAATTTATTGCGGGCGCTTGATATTATTGAAAATCGTCCAATTGAAGATTCACCCCGTCCAATACTTAACCTCAACACTGATGAACAAGATCAGAATCCTGATGTGTCACCCTCTGCTGATGATGAAGATTCGCTCAGAGAGACTGTACTCCAACTTATTGATTCACTTGACAAAGGTGAGGGAGTTGATTTTGATGCTATTTTGTCAAATGCTGCCGCAAGAGGCTTCTCCAGAGATGCTGCAGAAGAGGTGCTCGATGTGCTTTCAGAGGAAGGTATTCTTCACGAGCCAAGATTTGGATGGTTTAAGCGAACATAACAACGTTCCAAACATTCAATACCTTCTTTACGAGTCGGTAAACGGGAGAAGACATGGCAGGAATGGAATTTTTTATTCGTCCGGCAACAGGGACTACAAGTTCAGATTGGTTGAGAATAGCGGACGTCGACATGAAAGTAAGCATCACTCGACGAATTACAAGAACGGTTACCCATGGCGGAGAGGGCGATGATTTAGTTGACGAAGGTGCTGAATCTGCGGTCTATATCGTCGATGGGGAAATGGAAATAGATGTTTACAAAAAAGTCTTGACTATGTTTCGCAGTGGTCAACCATACATTCACGATCCCTTTGCCGAAAAGGATGTCAAAGTAGTATTCAGTAGGATGGATTTTGAAGGTAATTCTGGCAAATTCACTTTTGAATTTATTGAAGACATTCGTTGAGGTGAGAATATGCGTTCATTAGAAGAATCAAGAGAGATTCTCTATGTCATTCGAACAATGGATGTATTACTTGGTTCAGGTGTAGGATTAGAAGCCACAATTCACAGTATTTCTGGCGGGGGATATGGCATTATTTCTGAAGATTTTGCTCAACTTATGAAAAGTATCAACAAAGGGACCTCTCTTGAAAAGGAGTTACGAGCCCTTCAACGCAAATGTGAATCTGATGGTTACAAGAGATTGATAAACACGATGCTCAATAACGTGACTCAAAATACGGACATTGTTGAAACACTACGCAAACAAGGTTCTCGAATGGAAGAAGAAAGGAGTGAAGCCGTGAAAAAATACATTGAGACTCTGAGTGGTCTCCCGGAAACACTTCTTTCCATAGGCATGATTGGACCACTCATCATGGCAATTTTAGGCGTGGTGCCACAACTAGTAGATCCAGAAACAGATATTACGGGTATTTCTGGTTATGCAGGCGTTATGAATTCAGTTGTGGCTGGAGGCTTGTTCTTATCTTTGCTTTTCATGTTCTTTTTGGGTTTGAAGACGCACACGAAAGACCCAGGGTTGTGAGGTTTCAAAATGCTATTTCAAATGCTTGAATTATTGCGGGACCAACCTGCAATTTTGGTATTATTTACCTTTGGATTAGCTGGTATTTTTGGAGGAATCCCTCCAATGGTAGAACGCGCAAGAAGAAGGAAAATCGAGAATGATTTACCGGCAATGCTTGAAGCATTAGCAGATTCAATGGGTGCAGGGCTTGGTTTACAACAAGCCATGCAAGCCGAAGCCGATCGGAATACGGGCGTCTTGGGTGAATTATTGAGGCAGACTTTGGTTGAGAGCAAAGCCTCTTCCTTTGACGCTGCCTTAGCAAATTTTGCGGCTAAAACTCGTTCAAGTCAAGTACAACGGGTCATGAATTTGATGTCTACAGCCATCGAACAGGATGCTCCACTTCAACAAGTGCTTAACAACCTCGCAATGGATTATGAAAGACTTAACGATCTCATGAACCAACGTGAAGCAGATTTAGGTGGATCAGCAATCATGATCATTATGTTCATCTGTTGTGGTCTCCCATTATTGATTGCCTTCATCGTTGGTCAATTTGCTGCTGCAAAACAAGGATTTCAATTAGCAAGTTTCCACAAAACATTCTCTCTTTTCTTTGGAGCAAGCGCAATGGTTGCCGTTGGAGTAAGCGGTCGAATGTTAGGGAGATTCAAGGATATGTTGTGGTGGTTACCCTTGTGGTCTGCCGTTGCAATGTTCCTTTATATAGCAGGATATGAAGCAATAGGTGGTTAATAATGTCAGAAGAAATATTAGATCAATATGGTAGAGTAACAGTTTACAAAGAACCTTCTCATCCTTCTCCGGTGTATCATGTAGACGGAGATGTTCCAGCAAATCCATACGGAAATTTGGCCGCTCTTCTTGAAGACGATGCGCTTGAAGAGGTGATGTATAATGGTGGGGCTCAATGTGTGAAAGTCGCTCACAGGAAGCATGGGATGTGTCGAACGAATGTTTGGGTTGATGATGATCAAGGAATCCAAATCGCTCAAAACATCGCTGCGTTCACTGCCGTTCCATTGGGAGACGGGCCTGGTTTGGTGCCTATTTTCGATGGTCGTCTACCAGATGGTTCTCGTGTAAATGGTACGATACCACCAATTTCACCTGATGGTCCAACGCTCACGATTAGGAAGTTCCAGGAAGATCCACTGACAATGATCAATCTCATCAAGTGGGGTACTGTGAATTTGAGACTTGCAGCCACTATGTGGGTTTGGATTGAAGGTCTTGATTCCCGTCCTGCCAATTTCGTAATTGCAGGTGGAACCGGTTCAGGTAAAACAACAACCTTGAATTGTTTGGGAATGTATATTCCTTGGCATAAGCGATTACTTACTGTAGAAGATACTGCTGAATTGCAGGTTTATCACGATCATTGGCTAAGAATGGAAACACGTAGAGAGCGGCCAGATGGAACGGCAGAAGTTGACATGAATGACTGCCTCAAGTCAAGTCTGAGAATGCGTCCAGACCGTATCATCGTTGGTGAAGTGAGGGGAAGTGAATGTGCTACATTGTTGACCGCAATGAATACTGGTCACGATGGTAGTTTCGGAAGCCTGCACGCAAACTCAGGCCAAGAAACCATTACCAGAATGATCAATCCTCCAATGGATGTGCCTCCAATTATGCTTACTGGTCTTGACTTGATTATCATTCAAGCAAGACTGTATGTCAATGGAAAAACCGCAAGAAAAATTGTAGAAGTAGCCGAAGTAGCGGGAATGGAAGGAGATAAGCCACGTTTGAATGTCATTTGGAAGTACAATGCTGCAAGTGACCAAATCGAAGAAACAGGAATTCCTTCAAAACTGAGAGAGACCATCTGTACCGCAGCCGGTGTCACTCCAGATGTGTTTGAACAACATGTCAGACAAAGAATGCAGATTCTTCAAGACCTTGTTGACAGAGATATCACCGATATTCAAACTGTAACTCAAGTCATCCAAGGATTCTACGCAAGCCGCTAGAGTTCCTGTTGGTATAATTTAGCAAGAATGTTGTCGATATTGTCTATCTTGTTTCTCATGGTGGCAACACGGTTGTGTGCTTCGCTAACGGACTCGGCCATTTCCATTTCAGGTTCAGCCTCGGTCGGTTGATTTGATGTTTTGAATTTCTGTGCAAGGGCTTGCAATTCAGTGATTACTGATTCAATTCCAGCATCATCAAGTACAATGCCTGGTGCAAGTTTTGGAATTTGTGATGGGGAAATAAATCCTAATTCAGTTCCGATGACGCCAGCAGCTGCTAATACCCTTGGTCGAACTTCAGATACATTCACCTCAAAGCCTTTCTTTTCTAAAAATCGAATCAACAGACTTTGTTGTGATTTACTAAAATCTCCTTCCGATTTTTCAAGAATCGCTTCAACCAATTGTTCAAAACTATCGTAGCTCCTTTCAAGGCGGTCTAATGTCAGTCTTGTTTTGTGGTGTAGATGGACCGCTCCGTGTTGAAGAACTTTTAGTACTCTGACCTTTCTTGAAACATTTGGGTTATTCATTTCATATTCTTCATTCAAACTTAGTTGTAAATCAAACAATGCATGAACTCTTCCTGAAATCGAAGGAATACGCATATCCAGGCCCATTTCGCGTGACTTTTCCTCAAAACGCATCCTTGCTTCTACAATATTTCCTTTTGCGTTTGATAAGAGTTGATGAATCTCTTCACGAAGGTGAGATCGGACGTTCTCATATTTTCTCAAGGCTTCTCGCTCAAGCCAAGAATTTGGAGCGGAAGAAATTGCGGACTTTTCTTCGAGTATCTTTGATTCAATTTGTCGAATTGTAGACCATATTTCTTCACGAAGATGCTGGTTTTGTACATCAAATCCATGATCTTTCAAACTATCGATAAATAATTCAGTTTCATCCTTATTTTGAGAACTTGATAGCGATAAGTAATCTCGGCACAGAGCGTCGATTTCGGGCATCCTTGCCTCGATGATAATTTTTGAAGCGGATTGTTGGACATCAAGTCTTTGCGTAGTTTCTTGAGGAGTATGTTCTTCGACGATTTCCTCTTCAAACACCTCAAAGTTTGATTCATCTTGAATCGGGACAATCACCTCTTCTGAATCCTGCATATCATTGGGTTTATCGACGTCCAAGAATTGTTCTTCAGGTTCCTCATATGGTGAATGAATATTTTTTGGCATCGGGATGATTGGAATTGCATTTACACTTCTAGGCCTTCGTAGGCTTTTCTTTATGGCACCCCAAGAGCCTAATTGCGAAGTAAGTACGCCGCCAACTCGCAAAAGTAGGGCTTGTTTTGTACCGGATCTTGGGAGTTCAAGATTTACACAAAGTTGGTGCAACTCTTCTCTGGAAAGGTTGTCCAAATTTTCGGGAGTCATTTGCTTTGCATCATGGTTTAGATGAAGCCATAATCGCTGACGCCTCTCTCGAATAGAACCTGACTTCTTTACCCCAAAAATACCCAAAATGATGCCAAGTTCCTCATTAAGTAGTGCCAAAATACCTCGTGAGGAGAAGTCCCAATCATCAAGAACCAGTTTCTGGATGAGTTTTGCTCTTAGCACCTCAACTGAACCAGTCTTAGGTAAATCATGTTCAATGCATATCTCCCTCAAGCGGTCTAATCGTGCCTGATAAAGCTCTAACAGGAGTTCCCCCTTACCAGTCACATGCATATTGGTGTTGACTAAGTATTTCTTAATTCGCCAAGATTATCCACATAAATTGCTTAATTCTACACTTATTTTTTGTTTTCAGGAGGATAGATTTGCAAAATTCTCTGAGTTGCTGGAAGGTTTCTTCTTTTTTCCTCTGGATGGTCTTTTGTCATTGTCTCGAGCAAATTATTCCATTCAATGATGATATTTCTCACAGAACTTATTGCATCATCGGGCTTAAACATCCTCTCAATTTTACCTGTTACTCGACCGTCATAACTCACAATTTCCATAATGACTTCGATTCTTATTTTCCCGTCAAGTTTAATCTGATTTGGTTGAATCAGTGAGGATAGAATTTGTTTTGATTGGAATTTTTCAGCCTCTTTGAGTATCGTTCCAATTTTTCTTTGTTCAGCATGTACGCCCACAAAAGGTCGAATTTCCTCATCGATATGGCCGAGTGCCATATATTCTAATTCAAACGCTATTTTTGCACCGTTGTCATTAAATCGATTTAATGAGTGATTCTGAAACCCTTTTCGAGAGATGAGAACGACAAATCCAGTAAGACCTTGAGGAATAAACTTGAATCTTTCTTCAACTCTTTTGTGAATCCCCAGTGTGTGTCTTCTTGTCTTGAAAGGTAATAATTCGTGCATTGCTCTAGAGATAACGTAGCCATTAATTTCTTGCTCAATTCTCAAATCCTCAAGTGCGGTGATCGCTTCAACATCCAATATTTCTTTGTTGATTGCCTGAACAGAGGATACAACAGATAAGTCTCTTCTCGCTCTTAATATCTGACGTTTGATGAGGGGTGAATTCGCAACGACGACCCCGTTTTTTGGGATATATTCTAACTTGTCTTCACTGACGAGAACCAGTGTTGGATCTTTTCTTGGGAGAAACAATTTTACTTGAACTCGCTAGTCTTCATTTCGAGCCCACCATTCTCCAGATACAGCAGCGAGGTCACCTTTCCCGTCAATCAACTGAAGGAGTGTATCTTCGTGATTTTCTGTTTCTTTTACATTCATTGAAAAATGAGAATCAACGGTTTGAGCAAATTTTGAGACCTGTAAAAGGCATCCATCTAAACTTTCAGATGCAACAAGCACATCAAGCGATTGGACTGAATCCATTTCATTACCTCGGTGGGTTGCCCCACGAACCTGCGTGTTAACGACCCGTTAAGAAGGGCTACCCTGTGGATGGCATTGTGAGTTCAAAATCTCTCACCGCAGAATGGTTTGCCATGCAGGCGAAATTTGAACAAAAACTGAATGAATTCCTTGACGAAAAGATACACACAGATGGCGAAGTTGCCCAAGTATCTTCAGAAGTAATCTTAGCAGGAGGGAAGAGAATAAGGCCAATTCTATTACTAAAATCGTTTGAAATGGCAGGGGGAAAAGATTTGGATGAAGTTTTCCCTCTCGCAATTGCATTCGAATTAATTCATACGGCTACCCTTGTTCACGATGACATTTATGATAATGCAAAAACAAGACGAGGCGTCCCTACTCTGCATGAGAAATTTGGTTTGGCCAAAGCGATGATTGCCGGCGATTGGATGTTTGTTCAAGGCTTTGGCCTTGGAGGTAAATTTGATGAGAAGGTTGTGGAAATAGTTTCACAATCTTGTGCACGAATTGCTTCAGCAGAATACAAACAATTGGATCACATCCTTGATACAACAACACGTCCTGAGGATTATCTCGAGATTGTTCAAGGAAAAACCGCCGGTCCTTTTTCAGCAGCCTGCGATGTTGCAGCATATCTTGCAAAGATTCCATCCAAGCAAAGAGAAGAACTGGCACGATTTGGTCTTGAACTTGGTATGGCTTTTCAATTGGTGGACGACCTCTTGGATATTCGAGGAGATGAAAGGATGGGTAAACCTCGTGGAGCAGATGTCTACGAAGGAAAGATGACCCTTCCGCTGATTCATGCTATCACGATTTTGCATGGTCAAGATCAAGATGAGCTTATTGAGATCATCAAAAAGTTTGATGATTCAAAATTTGATCGACTTATTGCGTTGTTAGAGCAGGCTAATAGCATTAATTATAGTGAAATTCTCATAAAAAACCATGCTGAGAGGGCCCTAGACTGTCTTGCAGCATTCAGTGACACAGATAGTAAAAAGTTGCTTGGAGAAATAGTTGAATACGCTATTGATCGAATTATTTAGCTAATAAATGAATAACATTCTTCTGCAGGTTATCGCTCGCCAGATGATACTTTTTGTGAGCCTGTTGAATGTGAGATTGATGAACCAATCTGGGAATCTCAGTAGCAAACTACCAAGTTTGAATGAGCGCTTAGAATTCTTCATCACTTGACCCATTTGTTTTTTCCAGCGTTTTTCATATTCCTTGAGCGGGAGTCCATGTTCAAGATGCTCATGAATTACATTTCCAGCGATTCTACCTCCGATCATTGCAATCGTAATTCCTGCTCCATTTGATGGAAGTACCATGCCAGCAGCATCTCCGACGAGTAGATAATTTCCTTTTACGAATGTCTTAATTGTACCGGACATAGGTAAAGATCCTGCTCCGCTGAAGGTTGCAGAGTCACCGTATTCTTTAATGAATGATTCTGTGTATCCATTCAAGGATTTTCCCTTCGAAAATTTTCTTTGAATCCCAACCCCTATGTTTGCTCCAGATTTTTTTGGAAACATCCACGCATAGCCTCCTGGTGCGACTGTACCAAAGTGAAGTTCGAGGTCGTCACCGAATTCACCCTCAATGAGCTGAAACTTTACAGGGATATTCAATGATTCTTCATCCCAGTATTTACGTCTAATAACGTCATGATGGCCTCCTGCGCCTACGATAATCTTTCCAGTAATTTCACTTCCGTCTTTCAAAATTACTTTGTTATCGATGACATCAACAACTCTTTTTCCAGTCAAATATGTTGCTCCACTTTTTTTTGCGAGTTCTACAAGCGCTTCGTCATGCTTGACTCGATTGAGCACAAGTCCGTCAAATTTGAAAGAAAGCGGCTTTCCTGAGGGTGGAATAATTTTCATAATTTCTGTTTTTTTAGACACTGCTTCATCTGGTGTTTGGAACAAGTCGTCAATTTCAGGAACCTTTGGACAGAGCCTCTTCATCTCTTCGTTACTTGGAACAAGTTCACCACATTGAAGAGGCGAGCCAATGTTTTCTCTTCCGTCAACCACCAGTACTTTTCTTCCATGAGAAGCAGCATACCTCGCTGTGGTGCTTCCAGCAGGACCACCTCCGATGATGATGACATCCCATTGGTCCTCCATTCCATCTCTCCCTTTGATTGGCCAAGCGGAGGATGTTCTTGATGCTGACCATTTTTTGAAAGAATAAGCACAAAATTCAACTTTTTTCCGGTTGTTTGAAGTTACACCGTGCGTACGGGTCCTCATGCAAGGCGAAGATGAGGCAGTCAGTCCAGTTATTGCCACCGTCTTGTTGCTTGCCATAACCGTCATGTTGAGTAGCATGGTATTCGTTCTCATGTCATCATCACTATCTACTGTTGAAAAACAACCTCCGAATGCAAAAGTATCAGTTAGAGCGCTTTCTAATGGTTTTCATGTTGTAAAAATAACGCAATTAGACCAACAACTTGACCCCTCAAAAATAGAATGGTCACTTCAGTCAGTTGCTCAAAATCAATCCTTGAGAGGTCTAACTAACGACGGCGATGTTTATGGGAAAATTGGAACGAATATTTCATTCCATGACCGGGATGCAGGCTGGTCCGTTTCAACTGGAGACTATTTTGTGATCAATTGTGAAGAGTTAGGATGTGATGACGGAACATGGAAATTCCGTTTAATCGATCGAGGTTCAAATAATGTCATGACAGATGTCGCTTTGCCAGCACTGTACGATTAACCGCCGATAAATGACATTTCGACTTTTGGTTTGCTTTCCTCTCCACGTTGTTCAGAGTATGCATCACTTCTTTTTGACCAAATGGTTTTGACTGCTTTACTAATTTCATTTTGATTTGCTCCCATGCGAAGAAGGGACTTCAAATCATTTCCTTTAGATGCAAATAGGCAAGTGTATAGATGTCCATCAGCGGAGAGTCTTGCCCTATTGCAGGTAGAACAAAATGGCTTTGAAACCGATTCAATGAATCCAATAATTTGACCATTGAGTTCGTATTTGGTTGCAACTTGACTTTGATCTTGGTTTTCTAATTTCTTCAAATTACCAAGTTTCTTTCTTATTTGTGAGCCAGTGACCACATCATGTAAATTCCATCCATTTGTTTCACCAACATCCATGTATTCAATAAACCGAATTTCATCAACACGTCCCGAGAATAAATCAATGATATCTTTTGTCGCATGTTCATTTTTTCCTCTTTGAATCACTGTATTCAACTTTAACTTGAATCCCATATCCAAGCATAATTCAATACCTGATAGTATCTTATTTATATCGATTTTACTATCGCTCATGTGCTGAAAGGTCGGTTGGTCTACTGCATCGAGGGAAATCGTAATGTTTCTTAATCCACTTTGCCACAAATCTTGTGCCTTTTCATTGAGCAATATTCCATTTGTCGTCATACAGACTTCAACCTTTGGTTGAAGAAATTCAATGAGCGTCTCGACATTCTTTCGGATGAGTGGCTCGCCGCCGGTAAGTCTTACTTTCTTGAGCCCGAGATCGAGTAAAGCATCCACAATCGTTGTTATTTCTTCATATGATAGAATTGCATCTCTTTGCAAAAACTGATACTTTGAATCGAAGTATTCCTTTGGCATACAATAACGGCAGCGGAGATTACAGCGGTCCGTCATTGAAATGCGGAGGTACTCAAGAGGTCTACCTCTCGTGTCCCTAATCATGAAGGTGCGACTTGATGCATCTTTTCATCCTTATCGACTATATTATTCAAGGTCGACAAATTCCGAGGATTATGTCAGGAGGCTTGATTCGGGTCGAGCCCTCTAAATTAAATGGAGAAATCAGACTACCACCATCAAAAAGTCACGCACTTCGGTGGTTGATTCTCGCCTCAATGGATTTTGAATCCAGTACTGAAATACAAATGCACGAGATTGGTGAAGATGTACAAACAATGATTGATGGACTATCTAAACTTGGCATTTCAATCAAAAACTCAACAGTGATTGGAGGCCCTATTTATCCTCCAGATGATGTCATTGATGCAAGAAATAGTGGAACTGCTTTACGTTTTCTTATGGCACAGATTGCTTTTGCCGGCATTCATTGTCAGTTTGATGGTGATACCTCACTCAGAGCCAGGCCGCATGAAAAGTTCTTGACTTCGCTTGGGTCTCCAATCACAGGTCTCCCATTTCGAGTGTATCCTCTCAAAAATTATGAGAAAATAATCATCGATATTGGCGAAACTTCACAATTTATTTCCGCCGCCATGCTTGCAACTCCTCGATTAAATCAACCAATTGAAATAGAATCTATTTCCAAAGGAGTTTCAAACAAACATGCAGAACTCACGTGGACTTTGTGTAAAGAAACTGGGGCAAAAGTACCGGGCTTACCTTGGGATGTGCGCTGTCCTGAACGAGTTGAAATTCCTGCAGATGCTTCGATGGCTTCTTTTCCAAAAATACTTGACCTTTCAGTCAGTAATATGCCTGCTCCAATCGATTCAATAGGTCATGATATATCTGAAAATGAAAATGGCGTTTATGATTTGACCAATGCTAATGATCTCATTTCTCCTTTGTCTGCAAAACTGTGTTTGACTCAAGGCGGTCTAATTACGGGTGCATCACATGCTATGTTTAAAGAATCAAATCGCATCGAGAAAACAGTAGAATTGCTGCAAAATTTTTCTCTTGAATGTCAAATGACATCCGATGGTTTGAAGATGTCAGGAGGTCAAGTTCCGAAGAGACCAGAAAGCATTGTCGAAACTTATGGGGACCATCGTTTACAGATGACAGCCGTGGCTTTAGGTTGCCTTACTGGGGCTGTAATCAGAGGTGCAAACGCTCACAATATTGCTTGGCCTTCTTATCTCAAGGAACTGGAGAGTTGTGGGGCGAATATTATCCATGACGACCAAAATGGTGATCCAGTGAATGGATAGTCAACCGCATCGCAGTCGGTCGTCCATGAACACAGGCCCATGGGTTTGGAATACATCTCATATCCTCAAGGAGTCTCCTCATTTCAGCAATGGATAACTTCTCATTTGCCTTNACNGCTCCTCTGCATGCACGCATGAATGCCATTTCATCCTTGATTTTCTCCATGGATAGAGCCCTTTCATTATCTTCAGACAAATCTTGTAATAAATCTCTGAGGAAATCTTCGATACTTGATGATGTCAAAACCGCAGGGGCTGATTGTATAATCATCGATTGAGCATCAATTTCAAATTCAAATCCAAAAGATTTGATTGTAGAAGACACCGCTTGTAGCTGACTCATCTCTTTAGGATTAAGTTCTATAGAAATGGGTGAAATTCTTGATTGAGGTTTCCACTGGTTCTGGTCTTCCTTTAATCGTTCATACCTGATTCTTTCATGGAGAGCATGTTGGTCCACTATCAATAACTCTTCACCAGATTGTACTAAAATGTAAGAATCAGCCAATTGAGCAAGAGGTTCCATTTCAGGGAGTTCATTGATGATTTCTGAGAGAGGTTTTTCTGAATCCGGGCGCTCAGATTCCATTCCTGAATAGCGATGAATATCTCTTTCATCTGAAGATAAGGCTGGAGCAATTGTTTTTTCCCCGAAGATTGTTTTTTGGATTGCGGGAGATGATGAAATNGGNCTCTTTTTCTCCGGTTCAACAGATTTTGCTGAATCACCAGAAAGGGTTAGTTGTTGAGTTGCAGAAATTGCCCATGAGGGTTTTTTGTAATTTTCAATTTCAGGTTCCGTTTTTGTTTCTTTAATCGATTCTATACCAAGACTGCTAGCACTTGAATCCNGTGCAGTGGCAACTGAATGAAGTGTATGTGCAATGGCTCTCTCCAAACGTTCCAAAACACGCCATGAATGTTTNAATCTAACATCTCTTTTTGTTGGATGCACGTTAACGTCAACTTCACTGGGAGAGATGTCCAAGGATAATATCGCAATTGGATGACGTCCCTGCATTAATCTGGTTTTGTAACCTCTTCTAATTGCTCCCTGGAATGGCTGAGAGGCAATCGGGCGCTGATTGATAAAGATATGAACCTCATCACCTTTCCCTCTTGTAATATCTGGGCTGCTTATCCATCCTGTCCATCTCTCATCACCAGGTGCATGCTCATCCTCAACCGGAATCATAAGCGGAATCAATCCACTTGCTTGTGTTCCGAGCACATCAAAAAGTCGATCATCATATTCTGCAACCGAAGGAACATCAAACACGATTCGCCCTGAATTCGTAAGAGAAAAAGCCACATCTGGATGAGAAAGAGCATGCTGCATGACAATATCAACAATTTTAGCCATTTCCGTAACAGGTCTTCTTTGGAATGAGAGTCTAGCAGGTTGATTTTGAAATAAATCCGACACTTCGACAACCGTACCAGTTCCCATACCTTCCGGTTCAATATTCTCTTTTTCCCCAAAATTCATTCTCACCGTGTAACCTGAATCAGAGAAAGTTTTGCTTGAAATTCTTAATTTACTCACCATGCCGATACTAGCGAGTGCTTCGCCTCGAAATCCAAGAGTAGTAATTTCATGTAAGTCATTTTCTTGTCGTAATTTGCTTGTAGCATGGCGATCGAGAGCCAATGACATGTCATCTGGATGTATGCCATTCCCGTCATCAGTAATGCGTATTGTTTCAAATCCTCCATTTTCAATTTCAATCTTTATTGATTTTGATTCTGCATCAAGGCTATTTTCAAGTAATTCCTTCACCACTTGTGCAGGTCTTTCAACAACTTCTCCTGCAGCGATGAAACCGATGGTCCTCTCATCAAGTTGCTTGATCCTTTTCGTTTCAGTCAAAATTATCACTCTCNATAAATCCTTTCAATTTGTAAAGTGTTTCTTGTGCATCTCTTGGAGAAAGCGAATCAATATCCAATTCTTTGATCATTTTTTCAATCTCATTTTCCTTTNTAGTCATGGGCTGTGCGGCAAGGAATTGAAAAATAGAGTGCTGATTAACATCTCTTTTATTCGGAGTTTTACCATTTCCAGCTTTGGCACCTTCGGCTTGTCTTTCAAGNAATATCAGCAAATCGGATGCTCTTTCAACCACATGTCTAGGAAGGCCTGCCATTGAAGCGACTTGAACGCCGTATGAATCGTCACAAGGACCGTCAATTACGGTGTGAAGGAACTTGAGTTCTCCCGAAATTACGGCAACTTGTACGGATACATTGACTAAACCTTGGATTGCACCTTCAAGACCGATGAGTTGATGATAATGNGTTGCAAATAGGGTTCTGGATTGCAATCTTTGACAGATGTCCTCGGTCACTGACCACGCTATTGACAAACCATCGAATGTAGAAGTACCTCTACCCACTTCATCAAGTAGAATCAGCGATTTTGGGGTTGCAGTTTGAAGAATATGTGCGACTTCAACCATTTCTACCATAAATGTTGAGCGACCTTTCAGCATGTCATCTGAGGCACCAACACGTGTGAAAATCCTGTCTACTAATCCTATTTTAGCCTTTGAAGCGGGAACAAAAGATCCTAACTGAGCTAAGATAGTAATTAGCGCAGTGGTTCGTAAGTATGTTGATTTTCCGCCCATATTTGGACCGGTAATCAATAAAAATTTTCTTTTCTTAGAAAAATCGACATGGTTAGGAACAAATCCAGTGTCTTGTCCAAGAACAGGATGTTTTGCATCTTGAATTGATAAGTTATACTCNTTTGTTATTGTAGGACAGACCCATGCTCTTTTTCTCGCAATTTCAGCCAATCCTTGCAATACGTCAACGGTGGCGACAGAATCAGAAATGTTATTCAGTTGCTGACATTTTTGCTTACACTTTTCTCTAAGGTCTTTGAAAATCTCATACTCAAGTAAGTTNGCTTTGGTTTTTGAATTGAGAAGATTGTCTTCCCATTGTTTCAGTTCATCGGTAATGTATCGNCTTCCATTTGTCATTTGTTGCTTTCGAANCCATTCATTTGGAACTTTTTCCAAATGCGTTTTTGTGACTTCGATATACCATCCAATTTGGCGATTATATCTCACTTTAAGCGAGGGTATGTTCAATGAATTACGTAGTTCTGCTTCGAGATTTTTGAACAATTCTTCTCCGTGATTTGATTGCTCTCTTAATGTGTCCAATTCACTATTTACGCCAATTGCAATCAACCCCCCTTCTTTTACAGATAGGGGCTGACTTGGTTGTAGTGTGGATAATATTTCAACTCTAAGATAATCCAGTGAGTCAATGTCTTCGCATAGTTCTGTCAACATCTCATTTTTGGTTTCGCAGGCAAGTACCTTTAATCCAGGCATTCGACTAAGTGCTTCTCCAATGGCATAGAGTTCTCTGCCACCTGCTCTTCCATATGCCAGTTGAGTTGAAAGTCTCTCCATGTCTCTAAGTCCGAGGAACATGTCTCTTATTCCGGCTAACCTTCTCGAGGATTTTGTAAGTGATTTAATCGAATTTTGTCTGAGGACAATCNCATCGATATCCATCAATGGATTGAGTATCCACTGTTTCAATTTTCTACGACCCATNGCCGTTCGACATTTGTCTATAGAACCAAATAGACTTCCTTCTTTTTCTCCACCGTGAGCATGAATCAACTGTAAATTAGCAAGGGTTGTTCTATCAATCGTCATGTATTGATGATTATTGATAATTGAGATTTTATTTAGCGGGATTTCAGTCATTTGATGCATCTTTGAGAGATAATGTGCCGCTAATGCGATGGCATGAGTAGCTACTTCTGACTCATTCAAATCAATATGACCTAAATCAGACACCTTGAGTAGTTCTTTCAATGATTTTTCAACCACTTTCTGCTGGCTATTATGTTGAGAAAATATCGTTTTTTCCAGATGACTGATACAGTGGCGAAATTTTGCATCTTGTGATAGTTTTTCAGAAAAGATGAGTTCTGATGGATTCATACTCATGAGTAAATCAGTAACTTTCTCCCAATTATCATTAACTGAAACCTCACATGCATCTGCGCGACTTGTAGAGGCATCAAAAAAAGCGATACCAACGATATTGTTTTTCTTAACGATAGAACAAAGCAGAGCTGATTGATCCGTCCCAATGAGTGACTCCTCATAGAGAGAACCAGGCGTGTAAACACGGGTGACTACTCTCTCGAGAAGTTTCGCACCGGGTCTCAAATTTTCTTCTTGNTCACAGACAGTTACTTTGTATCCAGCAGCCAGCATCGTCTTCAGATGATCTTCGATTGCGTGCCAGGGGAATCCCGCCATTTTGATTGGATTTTCTGCGTTTTTATCTCGACTGGTTAAGGATAAACCAAGTGTTTGAGAGCCTATCACCGCATCTTCATGAAACAATTCATAGAAATCACCCATTCTGAAAAATAACACAGTATCGGGATGTTCATTCTTAATGTCCCAAAATTGATCCATCATTCCGCGCTTGTTCGCCATGGTGATGTTCCCTCTTGAGGAGTTGGCGATGGTAGAAACTGGTTATTCAACGATGCGATTGAATTCGCTCAGAATATTTCCCCTTTTGAGATAGCATCTCCTACGTTCCAGGTCATGAGTCCAATGACAAGTAATGAGGAAATGATGAACATAAAGTCGAAGATGCCTCTAAGGCTCGTCAGAGAACCTCTTGCATCGACGTCTATGTTTAATGCTTCATGAGAACCATCATCAGAAACACCGTGCAAGACAATTTTTCCATCANCTAAAAACCCNATTTCAGGCAAGAATCTTAGAGGTTCTGATAGTGATTCAACATATGCCTCGCCTTCTGAAATTCTAACTACGAAGTCATCACCGGTGGTCCCATAAAGCCAAATGTCTCCGTTCAAATCCTCGATTACAACACGGCTAGAATGCTCGAATTTTATATGTTCNTCAGCACCAAACATGATTGCTTTATTTGTTCCTGCGGCAAAGAAAGCACCGTCTTCCAAGGCGATGATGGAATGAATTTCCCCATCGTTGCTGTAATCGATGTGTAAAGGATTGATGATAAGTAATTGATTTTGGGTATTATAAATTATATCAAAAACGGCTTCACGGCTTGGAGGATTTGCTTCATTTCCAATTGAGAGGAGGATTTTACCACCAGCAAGCCAACGATTTTCGCCCTTACTCATAACAGAATTAATGATTACACTCTCTCCATCATACTCGGCGATATTCGATAATTTGGTATTTGTTTCAAAATCATAAGCGAGGAAAGAAGATTCAATCCCGTTTGATAAGACCACGAGAGATGAGCCGCCACCCATCGACGCATGGGTCGCAAAATGGTTTGTATTGGTAACATTCACTTCGCTCCATCCGTTTCCTTTCTCGACGTAAACGATTCCATTGGTACCTGGGCAAATCAACTTGATTGTTGCACTTTCACTTATACAACTCGAAAATTGATAATTTTCGATTTTTTCCGAACCATCAAGAACGTATCTTCCTGTATCGGATTCCCACAATGACATAGAATTCGTTACTTCTAGGAGCCGATCACCAGTTCCGTTTTCATGAAGAGTTCCGCTGTTTACACCCGCCAAATCGCTTGACGCATTGATGTAAATGCTACCTAANATCACAAAGATTGCAAATCCTGCGAAGGATAGCCACTGGTACTCTGACTCCTCTTCTAGCCACTTGCGCCATCCGCCCATTGTACCTACCAAACAATACAAGTGCATGAATACTTCCCCTCAATTCCTTTCACTTCGCAGGCGGTAGGGTCAAATATNGTATGACTTTCGGCCGAATGGAGGAAACCGCATGGCAAGGAAACCTGCGAAAATGTATCGCCGAGTCAAAGGCCCATCTTTTACCCGTCGAAAATACACTGGTGGTGTCCCAAATAATCGAATTCTGCAGTTCCATGTAGGCAACCGCAGAGCAGCGGAAACTGGTCAATTCGAGATGGAACTTGAATTGTGTGTTGATGAACCCTGCCAAATTCGCCACACGGCTCTCGAAGCGGCGCGTGTTGTGTCCAACTCGACAATTCGAAGTGCAGCTGGTCCTCAAGGATATGCTCTACGCGTACACACATACCCCCATCAAATTCTCAGAGAAAACAAGCAAGCAACTGGTGCTGGAGCCGATCGTGTTTCTCAAGGTATGCGCTGTGCTTTTGGGAAAAACGTGGGCACTGCAGCACGAGTAAAGCGCGGACAGAGATTCATCTCCATAAAATGTCACCCCAAGGATTACCTTGCAGCCAAGGACGCTCTTAGAAAAGCAGGTATGAAAGTACCATCTTCATGTACAACCCGCTTGGTTAGGGGTGCTGAACACGTCAAAGGTTTGGTTTGAATCAGAGTTATTAACTCCTGCATCCATTGTCAAACATGTCCGGACTTACTTGGGTTAAGTTCGAGCGTTTGAACCCATTTAAGGTTCGAGAAGTGCTTTTGGTAAGCAGTCCATTCGACCGTTTTGTCTTAGAAGAAAATGATATTCTTCCAATGACTCTGCATCGGGATTTTGAACAGTTAATTTCATCACAAGCACCTCGTATATCTCATGCTAGTGATGCAGATGATGCTTTGAATCTCATGCAAGAACGCCGTTTTGATCTTGTNATTACCATGTCTCGTATTGGTTCAATGAATGTAAATGAGTTTGGGATGAAAATGAAATCNATTCATCCCGAGATTCCAGTTGTTTTGCTGACATATAACACAAGAGAACTTGCACATTTGAAAATCGGAGGAGGCATCGATCGGGTATTTGTTTGGTCAGGTGATACATCCATCCTCTTTGCTATTATCAGTTTGATAGAAGATGAGAGAAACGTCGGTCATGACGTCGAATCTGGAGATGTTCAGGTTATGGTCTTGGTCGAAGATTCCCCCCGATTTTATTCAAAATATTTGACAAGATTTTACAAAAACCTTGCACGTCAAACTTCGAGATTAATTTATGGAGGTTTGAATGCCCATCACAAAATGCTTCGATTGAGGTCTAGAGCGAAAGTACTGTTAGCAACAAATTACGAAGATGCTCTTGATGCAGTGAATAAATATGGTAGAAATATCATTGGATTATTTACCGATGGAAGGTTTCCAAGAAAGAATGTGATGGAGGAAGATTCAGGTCTCAAACTCATGGATGAAGTCAGGGGCTTATACCCACATCTTCCAATACTCTTCATGTCAACTGAAGAACATAACCGGATACCTTCTNAGGAAAAAGGAGCGGTCTATATCAATAAACATGACCGTCAACTTCATGCTAAAATTAACCAATTCATGGCNTCCAGAATGGGATTTGGAGATTTCATATTTTCAGATTCGGAAAACAATCACTACATGTCAGCATCAAATCTGAATGAATTAAGANATGGAATTGAACAAATNCCAGAAAAGAGCCTTCTCTACCATGCTGAAAGAAACCACTTCTCTCACTGGCTAAGAACGAGAACTGAATTTGAGGTTGCTGCGGCGATTAGGGAGAAGAAAATCAATGATTTCCCATCCTCTGATGGTGTTAGGAATTTCATGATCGAAAGCATTCAGACTTTCTTGAGAATGCAAAGAAGACAGACAATCTTTGATTACAATCCCGAGTTGGCTCATTCAAGTAATTTCCAACGTCTAGGCAAGGGGTCTTTAGGTGGCAAGGGTAGAGGTTTGGCTTTTTGTTTCAGTCGAATTCATGAATTGGAATTGCATTCAAAATATCCAGAGGTTCGTATCGATGTACCAAGGACACTCATCCTNGCTACTGACCGTTTTGTTTCCTTTTTGGAAAGGAATAATCTTTCCGAGATTGCTCTTTCAGAGGCCNATGACAATGAAATTTCTGAAGCCTTTCTCAAAGGCGACTTTTCAGACGATGATCTAAAAATAATGAAGGGAATGTTAGAAATTGTAACTTGGCCTATTGCCGTAAGGTCTTCTTCCATGCTTGAAGATGCATTACATCAACCATTTGCTGGCGTTTATTCAACATTCATGCTCCCCAATGACCACCCCTCTCTTGATTGTCGAGTTAAGCATCTCTCTCAGTCAATTAAACTGGTATATGCCTCAACTTTTTTCAAGAAAGCCAAGCAATATGTAGCAGCNACTCCAAACTCTATAGAAGAAGAGAGGATGGCGGTGGTGATACAAGAAATCGTAGGTACAAAAAAGGAAAATTTGTTTTATCCCACGGTAAGTGGTGTTGCCCGTTCTCACAATCATTACCCAGTAGGGGACATCAAATCGAGTGATGGTTTGGCGGCTGTTGCATTTGGTCTAGGAAGAACGGTTGCAGAAGGTGAAAAATGCCTTCGAGTCTCGCCTGCCCACCCTCATCGTGTTCACCAATTTTCAAATGTTACCTCTACATTCAACTCAAGCCAGAGGAAATTTTGGGCAGTACAATTGAATGAATTTGATGGAGATATCACCTCAGATCCAAATTTGACCATGCATCATGCTGAAATCAATGAAGCGATATCGCACGGTCAGCTGGATTTATTGGCATCAACATATATTTCCCAAGATGATCGAATTGTTCATTCCATACATAGGGAAGGTCCAAAACTTCTGACGATGCATGGTATCAGAGATAAGAAGAAATCTCCTCTGATGCCATTGCTTTCTGAAATTTTAGAAAAATTAGAGACCAGACTTTCAACGCCTGTAGAAATAGANTTTGCATATGCATTTTGCCAGGAACTTGGTATCCATCGATTTGCTTTACTNCAAATGCGACCTTTGGTTTCTGATGGTGTTGATGTGAATTATGATAAATCAGAAATCGATGAAAGTCAAATTCTACTGCAAACGAAGCAAGCACTTGGTAATGGAGTCATTCCTGATATCAAAGATGTGATTTATGTCAATCCAGAAAAATTGGACCGGTTAAGGACTCAGGACTTAGTGAAAATAATCGAGAAATTGAATAGTCAATTACTAAATGAAAATCGGCCATATCTATTGATAGGTCCTGGTCGATGGGGTTCAAGTGACTCCTCCCTTGGAATACCCGTTTCTTGGAGTCAAATCTCAGGAGCAGCAGCAATCGTGGAATGTGAAATGGTCGACATTAAGGTTGAACCCAGCCAAGGAACTCATTTTTTCCAAAACATTGTTTCATTTGGAGTAGGCTATCTTACAGTGTCAGATACGGACCCATCCGTTGATTTTGAGTGGCTGGAATCCCAACCCTCTGTCGAAAAATATGGTCCTTTGTGTCACTTAAGGTTAGAGGAGGATTTGCCGATCCTTATCGATAGTAAAAATCAACAAGCAGTCATTCTCAAGCCGTCTATTTGATGTGTTATGGATGACGGGCATTACATGGGGGTCACATGAGAGTCGCCGTTCTCAAGGAGGATAATTGCCAACCAAAAAAGTGTATGGCAGAATGTCATGCTTTTTGCCCTCCGGTAAGAAATGGCCAAGAATGTATTATTCTCGATGATAAATCAGGGAAACCACACATCTCAGAATCCCTTTGCATAGGATGCGGAATTTGTGTAAATAAATGTCCGCATGATGCATTAATCATCACACAACTGCCGAGTGAGTTAGAAACAGATATGGTCCATAAATACTCATTGAATGGATTTAGATTATTTCGACTTCCNTCACCTTCAAAAGATGCAGTTGTTGGAATTTTGGGTCCAAATGGAATGGGTAAATCTACAGCAATAAACGCCTTAAGCGGTCAATTAATTCCAAATTTAGGTGATTGGGAAGATGAGGATCCTAGATGGGATGAGGTGATACAAAGTCTACCAAGAGGGGAACTCAGGGATTTCCTTGGGGATGTCCAACAAGGACAAATCAGAGTTGCGAGCAAGCCCCAATATGTCGATCATCTCCCTAAGGTAGTGAAGGGTAAGGTGGGGGCTCTTCTCTCATCGGTTGATGAGAGAGGCGTGTTAACTGAAACAGTTGAATCCCTTGGTATTGGTCATTTATTGGAGCGAGGATTAAACCAATTAAGTGGTGGTGAATTACAAAGAGTTGCCATCGGTGCNACGATATTGAGAGATGCTGATGTGTATTTTTTTGATGAACCCTCCTCGTATCTCGATATCTTTGAAAGAATGCGCGTTGTGAAGATTATTCAAGAACTTTCACAGAGATCAAGAATCATTGTTATTGAACACGACTTAGCTGTCTTAGATGTATTAGCAGATTTGATTCACATTGTCTATGGTCAAAAAGGAGCCTTCGGTATATTCACCCCTGCACGTTCGACTCGACAAGCGATAAATGTCTATCTCGATGGTTTCTTGCCAGAACAAAATGTAAGAATTAGAGATAAACCAATCAAATTTCTTTCGCATACCGATCGTTCCGGCGAAAAAGGATACGAGTTGATTAATTGGGGTGACCTTGAGAAAAACCTTGGAACCTTTACCCTGAAATCGAAAACGGGTGCCGTTCATCAGACAGAAGTAGTCGGAGTTGTCGGACCGAACGGAACTGGAAAGTCAACAATGATCAAAATTTTAGCCGGTCAAATGGAATATGATGGAGGTTGGGTTGGTGGTGAGGCAAGTATTTCCTACAAGCCACAACATCTTGATGGAGAAATGGATTGTACTGTGCAAACTTGGCTTGATGCTGAGATTGGTCCAAAATGGCGAACTGGAGAATTCCATGTTAATGTTGTAAAAGCAATGGGCGTAGACCAATTATTACTAAAAAATGTGGCCAAATTATCGGGAGGTGAATTGCAAGCGGTGAGTATTGTGATTTGTCTNGGAAGAGAGGCAGATGTATATCTTTTGGATGAACCAAGTGCCCATCTTGATGCCAATGCAAGAATGGAGGCTGCAAAAGCCATTCGAAGGACGATGGAATCTAACGAAAAAAGTGCATTTGTGATTGACCATGACGTCTATTTCATCGACATTGTTTCAGATTCTCTCATGGTTTTTGAAGGAGAAGGTGGACTAAACGGTTTGGCCACAGGTCCCTACCCGTTACGTGAAGGGATGAATCGTTTCCTCAAGAATGTGAATGTAACCTTTCGAAGAGACCACGACTCTAAAAGACCCAGAATTAACAAGTCATCTTCCAGAAAAGATAGGGAACAAAGACAATCCGGGGATTTTTATTCCTATCTTACTTGAGGTGNTTTATTGCCCGTTCAGTTCCCAAAAAAATCCATGGGGATTCTAAAAAATCGTTCTCGATTATCAGCTTCGACCCTCACTGCATACGANCGCTGTAAAAATCAATGGTTCAGTAAGTATCGCATGGGTTTGTCATCACCAATTAAACCTCGAATGATACTAGGTTCCCTGGTTGAAGATGCCCTTTGTGGACTCATGATGGAAAGAGCCGGGTCAAGCGGAAGTGGGCTATTGCGATTTGCTGAATTCCCNGATGNTGATTCNCCTTCATCTAAATGTGAAACAAAGGAAGCATTGCTTGAATGGATTTCTAAAAAAATTCCCGGCGTCTCAAAATGGGTCTATGCAAAAGGAGAGGAATCTTTTGACACCGCACCTTGGAAAGAAGGTTCATGGTCTGATGTCCATTTGAAGGACATAGAGAAATACATCACAAATGGAATAATGCTCATGATGGCAGAAGTTGAGAAATGTCATGAGACGAATCCCAAACCAATTTCCTTCGAAATTCCTGCCCCCTGTTGGGAATCAAATCCTTATTTTCCAGTTAAGGATAAACTCAATCAACATTTGAAGTGGGATATAGCACCTCGAAATTCGTCAATCCAATCATCTTGGGCTCAAGCATGGGAAACGGCCCGGCCTTGGGTAAAAGACCCTCGATGTTTCCAACCTCAAAGGATGTATCATCCTGAAGACTGGGCGGCGGGAGAATGTGATCTTGTGCTAAGATGGGATGGTAATCATCGGATAGTTGATATCAAATTGAGNGATTCCTCTTCCAAATTCGCAACATCTTTACCCATTCAACTCAATTTCTATGCTTGGTTATGGAATCAAACGCATGAGGAGAAGTGTCAGGGGATTGAAGGCTGGTACCTTGGAAGTTGTGAAAGAGTACAACCTGAGATGAATCAATTAAATGATGATTATTACAGAAATATTTACGATGAAATGGTAGCATTTCCTGCAAATAATACGTTCCCCTTTTCGTATGAATGTGATGCTAGTACTGAATGTTTCTGGTGTTCGTTTTCAAATAATTTTGAAATGACATTTAAGCCCATGCCCCCCTGTGAACCACTTGAAAAAATACCTCATCGAGTAAATGTAAGAGGATTTGTACAAGGTGCTTGGGGCCCGTTACCAAATCATTTCGGAGAACCAGTGTTAGGTTCAATGATAAAATCAGGGAAAAATATGGTCACATTAGAAGAATCACGACCCGACGCTTTTCCAAAAATGCATACATATTCCAATCGAGAAGTCACAATACAGAATGCACTTGCAGGTGTTTGGAGAGGACAACCTCGCCTGTATTTGGATGAAAAATCAAAGATTACAGAAGTAGAAGATCTGGAATTAACCAGACTTGGAATGTTAAGGACGAAAGCTAATGTGGAAGGCATTGTCATAAGTTGTGCATTTAGACAAGGTATTCGTTTGGATGGCAGGCCATGGTCAATGGTACAATTTCATATTTGGGACGGGAAAGATGCCGCTGAATGTGTCTGTTTTGGTGCCTCTATTAATCAAAAAACAACCTCGATTCGAGTCGGAGATCATCTCAGAATTATTTCAGCAGATATCGGTTGGAGAGATTCATTATTACAGCTTAGAATCGATGCAAGAACGACGAGGATAGAAATTATCCCTCCGAAGGATTGAAGGATGTTCGACAAAACCGGATAGTTCGTGCCGTTTCAAATTGTCGACCCTGANACCGATACAGTAGGTCCGTTTAACCGTCTTTCTTCATCACAAGTTAACACTTGGAATGCTTGTAAGAGGATGTGGTTTTATCAGAAACGTCTACGATTTAAAATCGGTCAAATTCCTAAATTATTTCTTGGACGTGCCGTTGAAGAAACATTTTGTCGCGTAATTATGGAATCACCCGGTTTGATTGTATCCCAATCTCCTTGGGATGTTTATGCAAAAGGAGCCGANCAGTTACTGTTACTGAATAAAAATATTCATGCAATGAAGGCTGAAGAATTGAAGGAATGGGCTTACGCAAGAGCAGAAATCCATTGGAGTATAATATTTGACAAAATGAGGTTGTTATGGGAAAAGTCTGAAAGAAAAATGGGTGAATGGAGCGATATTGATTCTGATATAGGTTTGCAAATGTGTCGACATGGTTTGGATTTTCACATTGAGGAAGTATTACGCTGTTACTCAGAAATATCAGATAATGATTTGAATATCTGGCGTTCGGGAAAGTGCCATACAATTCCGGCTCCAGATGGCCGAAAAAATCGTCCTTCNCCTCATACATTAGCGTGGGAAGGAAACTGTTCACTTATCGAGGCATGGGAAATAGCCCGACCGTGGTTTGTTGACCCCGATGCTCCCGCATTCTCGATGAACGCCATTCATCCAGAATATTGGTTTCAAGGTGAGTATGATTTGGTATATCGGTGGGATGGTAATATTCGTATTGTTGACCTTAAGGCGAGTATTGGGTCTGGTGATCGATCCGGGGACTATGTTCTGCAACTTGAAATGTATGCAATGCTGTGGTGGGTAACTCATCAAAAAAAGGAGATGGTGGATAGCCTGGAGGTTTGGTACCTTGGCGTCCCTTCGATTAAATCAGTAGAAGTTCCNTCACAAAAAAAGTTAGAATTNATTGAACAAAATTGTAAAAACTTGTGGGATGAGATTCGGAATAAAACTCCCGAATTAGAGGACTGCCCACCAATGCCATCTGAATTAAGAGGGTTCGCAAAAGGAGGAATTCCAACCGATCCTCCGTCTGAAAAACGATGTGATTATTGTGAATGGTCTACGATTTGCCCAAGTGGAGATGGTGATGATAATTTCCCGATGATTGAGAAGTACAAACCACTCGGTAATGTTCACGAATTCAACTTGAATGGTTTGAGTGAATTAAATCCGAGAGTAAATATTTTTGCTGAAGTATTCTCAATCTCTCCTTCAACGCAAGCCCTAAGGCCNCAGATGTCAATTATCGAAGGTCAAAATTATGCTACTATTCGATTTATGGTTGATGCAGATGAAACGGTTTCTAACTTGAGAAAAGGCGACACAATCAGGCTTGTTGATGTGATTCCAACCGTTAACCACAGGGGAGAAATTCAACTAAAAATTGACCCTCATGCCTCGATTCAAAAAGCAATTGAAAGAGAAGAGAGAGATAAAGGATTGCTTGATTTTCAAACCAGGTATAATTCAAGGGGCAAAATAGCATACAAGACAGAAAAAAGTGGCNTCGGAAGAAACGGAAAACCATGGAGAAGGTTAGGCCTCGTCATGTTTGACCAACATTCCTCGATCAAGGTTGAAGGATGGGATAATTTGTGGCCAGAATTATATCACATCCTCAAGCCAGGGGATGATATCATTGTTNTGAATGGTTCTCTTGATGCTTGGGCGGTACAACATACAATTGTGATGGAATCTGGTACNATGGTACACTTGATTCAAGATAATGATTGACATAAGATTTGTAATGCTACAATAAAAGCCAGATTAATGTTAGTAAGTTAGATGAGAATGTACACGTTTGGTCTACATCAAATGAAAATCCTACAAAATTTGTGACTCAAGCGGGCATTTAAATTTTGGAAACGAGGTCATTTAGAATTTCAAATGGGTCTTCGGCTTTGGTAACACCGCTTGCAAGTAAAACTCCCTCGGCACCAAGAGATAGAGCCATTTTTACATCACTTCCATTCTTTACACCAGCCCCACAAAGCACGCGTATGTTTTCATTGACGGATTTGACAGCATCAACCGTTGATTTTATGATATCAGGATCTGCTGTTGTCACGGAAATATCTCCTCCGATTAACTCAGGCGGTTCAACTGCGATGAATGTTGGAGAAAGAGCAGCAAGTGCTTTTGCTTCTTCAACATCCGCAGCACAAGCACAAATTTGGAATTCTTCTGGTAGTTGTTTCATTAATTCTTCTACATGATTTAAAGAAACTTTATGTTCTGCGTGATTAATTACCGTGCCTTTAGCGCCCCTTTCTATAGCATTATCTGGTTGAAGCCATCCAGTAAATGAACCCATGCCAACCGGATCGAGATGTTGACTCCAAATCTCTAAATTTGGAGAGGATTGATTGATTGTTGCCAAATCAAAAGCCGAGACAACGCCTACCATTCTTGCTGAGGTCGTTACAGAGGCCATCATCGAAGCAAGATTTTCGGCTTGTATTCCCATTGCAGTCGCATAGGTTTTGAAATTCACAACAATCAAGGGTTCTGCCATATTCTTTGCTGCAATTAGTAGTTATTGAGTTCTATGGGCATTTAGTATCCTTCCNCCATGCTGTGTATGATTCNTGGGAACNATAGCGCCGTGGTCTACNATCACATTNGTTAGATTTGCTCCTTGCTTTATNTGAGCGCCTTTCCCGATTAGACAATCACGAATAGTAACGTCTTTTTCGATGATNGCATTTTCTAGTACGGATGAGGCTTCGATATTTCCTTGGGATTGGACGCCCTTGCAAATCATCGATGCATGAGCTTGCACGATTTGTTCTTCATACCAAGANCCATTTTCCATGGATCCATTTTGGAATGATTCGATTCTTAGACAATTTTTAACAGCCTCAATCCAAGATTCACTCGTACCAGCATCAATAAAAAAACCTTCAAACGGAAATCCGAATAATTTCCTTTCTGTGGCTAACTTCGGAAAGACATCTCGTTCCAGACTATGTTTTCCCTTAGGCATGTAATCAAAAATTTCCTTTTCAAAGATATAAGATCCGGCATTAATCAAATGGGAAAAAACTTCATCAGGAGATGGTTTTTCTTTAAATCTTTGAATTTGGTATTGTTCATCTATTCCAACGATACCAAACCGTGTAGGGTCTTCTACTTTCCATAAACCAAGTGTACCCATGGCGTTTGATTTTTCGTGTAGATCAAGCATTTTTGATATATTCAATGATGAAATAACATCCCCATTGAAGCACAGGAAACGACCATGAATGTGTCCTCGACAATTACCAAGTGCTCCTCCAGTTCCTAATGGTTCGTCTTCTGGAACAATTGTAACTTCAAAATCTGGTTTCATTTGTTCAAAATAATCCTTGATCTGGTTTATCTTGTAACCACCTGCAACAATCAACTCAGTCATAAGTTTTGAAGGTACATTTTGGATGACATGTTCAATGAGTGTTTTATCCAGCATCGGAAGAATTGGTTTGGGAATATCAAAAGTCCATGGTTGCAAGCGGGAACCAATTCCGCCTGCGAGAACCACTACTTGCATGTATGATGCTGAGATTCTTATTTATTGAATCCTCTCCCGTAATGATGGACCATAGAGTTCAAAGACGGAGTTCCTTTGGCACGTTTGATTGCAATGAATATTCATGAGTATCAAGCGAAAGCCATGTTCAAACAGGCAGGAGTGCCAGTGCTAAGAGGTGTTCATTGCACGAGCGTCAAAGAAGCATTGGATGCCTATGCAGAACTCGATAGCAAAATAGTCGCAGTCAAAAGTCAAATCCACGCAGGCGGTCGTGGTAAAGGGACTCTATACACGCCAGACAATCGAGATTTTGTAATGGAAGGCGGCGTAAAAATTGCCTTTTCATCGGAAGAAGTTGAGAACTATGCCTCAAATATTTTGGGGAATGTACTTGTTACTATTCAAACTGGAGAAGAGGGAAAACTTGTACAAAATTTGTATGTTGAATCAGGTTGTGATATTGCGCACGAATATTATCTCGCTCTGCTAGTCGACAGGGAGAAAAAAGCAGTCTTGGTTATGGCATCTACTGAAGGAGGGATGGATATAGAAGAAGTAGCCGAACATAATCCTGAAGCCATTCACAAGATTTGGGCAGACCCAGGTGTTGGCTTATTGAGATATCAGAAAGTAAATTTGGGTAAGAGTTTGGGCTTTCAAGGAACTGCCCTGAAATCATTTGTGAAGTGTTTGACTCATTTGTTTGAGATGTTTTGCAAGGAAGATTGTAGTATGGTTGAGATTAATCCACTGGTCTTAACTAAGAATGATGAGATTATCGCTCTTGATGGTAAAGTTGGTTTTGATGGAAATGCTCACTTCCGTCATCGAGAACTATGGGATGAAATGAGAGATCTTTCAGAAGAAGATGAGGCAGAAATCAAAGCAGCGGAATCTGATTTGTCTTATGTTAATCTCGATGGAAATATTGGATGTTTGGTCAATGGTGCAGGACTTGCAATGGCAACAATGGATGTGATCAAACTTTACGGGGGCGAACCTGCAAATTTCTTGGATGTTGGTGGTGGTGCTAATGAAGAGCAAGTAAAAACTGCATTTAGTATCATATTACAAGACCCAAATGTCGAAGGAATCCTGGTCAATATTTTTGGTGGAATCATGAGGTGCGACATTATCGCCCGTGGTGTCATCGCAGCAACTCAAGCATTATCATTATCAGTTCCACTTGTCGTAAGGTTGGCAGGTACCAATGTCGATGAAGGCAAAGCCATACTCGCAGAAAGTACGTTGAATATCCATCCAGCGGATACATTAGCAGAAGGCGCTCAAAAAATAGTTTCTTTGATACGAGGTGAACAATAATGGCAATATGGATTCAAGAAGATGCTAAAGTAATCGTTCAAGGGATAACTGGGAAACAAGGTCTTTTTCATGCGACAAAAATGGTAGAATATGGAACCGATATAGTCGGAGGTTGTACTCCCGGAAAGGGTGGTCAATCGATTGATTTAGGACAAAAAAGTGTCCCAGTCTATGATTCAATGCTTGAAGCCATTCGCGAAACTGGTGCAGATGCGACCGTCATTTATGTTCCACCTCCTTTTGCAGGTGAAGCAATCATGGAGGCAGCAGATGCCTTTGACCAGGTAAGTAACGGCGGCGTAGTGGTTTGTATTACAGAAGGAATTCCAATTCTTGACATGGTGAAAGCCGTTTCATATGTGAACGCAAGAAAAGGGGTCCGACTAATTGGGCCTAACTGTCCGGGAATCATCACACCGGGTGAAACAGGGGGTGCCAAAATTGGTATTATGCCGGGTCATATTCATGCAAAAGGCCGAATAGGTATTGTTTCAAAATCAGGGACTTTGACCTATGAAGCGGTAGCACAAACCATGAGCATCGGTGAAGGTCAGAGCACTTGTGTTGGAATTGGAGGCGACCCCGTCAATGGAACCGGTTTCATTGATTGTCTTGAGGCCTTTGAAAGTGATCCACAAACCGAAGCTATCGTTATGATTGGGGAAATCGGCGGTACCGCTGAAGAGGATGCAGCTGCATGGGCAAAGGAAAATGTCACAAAACCAATTGTTGGTTTTGTTGCGGGTTCTACTGCGCCACCCGGAAAGAGAATGGGTCACGCAGGAGCCATTATATCTGGAGGTAAAGGGACTGCTGCAGAAAAATTTGCGGCATTTGAAGCAGCAGGAATCGCATGTGCGAGAGACCCCTCAGAAATCGGTGCTGTGTTANTGAAGTCATTGAAATCTGCAGGATTAAGATAATCCTTTTGATGAAAAAATATTACAGAAAAAAAATCATCGTGGAGGTCCACGTTTTGGACCACCCGGTGGTCCACGCTTTGGCCCCCCTGGTCCACCTCCTGGTGGACCTTTCTTAGGTCCAGACGGCCCTCCTCTTGGTGGTCCTCCTGATGGTCCGCCACCTGGCGGTCCTTTCTTTGGACCTGGTGGTCCTCCTGATGGTCCCCCGCCCGGTGGTCCTTTCTTTGGACCTGGCGGCCCTCTTGATGGTCCCCCGCCCGGCGGTCCTCTCTTTGGCCCAGATGGTCCTCCTCTCGGTGGTCCACGACTTGGTCCACCGGGTGGTCCTCCTCCTGGCGGTCCTCTTGTNGGGGCACTTGGAATTGACTCTTCTTCGTATTCTTCTTCGAAAAGAGCACCACAATGTGGGCACTCAGAATCAGATTCTTTTACGAGTCCATCACAAACTTCGCAGGCAAACATCTCTTCATCGCTAACGATTTCTCCNGTTGAATCACCTGAAACCAATTCCACGGATCCATCTCTGGATTTGAATAGATTGAGCATAATTTCAACATCCATTCCTTTCAAAGCAACTTCGGTTGTTACTGCTCTTTCAAACCCTTGAGCGAGATCTTCTGGTGTGTCGAGAACTCTTCCATCATCGACATAAGTGACATTGATCGTGGCTAATGAATCTTCAAGTTTTACTTGAGGTGTTTCTACTGCAACGCCTCTCTTTCTTGCAACCCTTCTGACTGCAACTTCAGTCATACGGCGTAGAAGGTTTTGATCGATTTCTTGCTTTGTACCATCACCTATCTTTTCAGCAAGGAATTCTGCCGCAGGTGAACCTGAAGGGTCACCTCTAAGGTGCTCTGGTAAGTCTTGGTTGATCGTTGAGAGAACAGAGACTGCGGATTCTTGATTCATCTCTAGCCATTGCGCTCTACGTTCATTTTTGAGGTCCCTCTCAGCTTGAGCGAGGCGATTCACCATCGCATCTGTTGGTGAATTTATGGGATTTTGAGCAACTGATAAGCCCACAGCTGGATTTTGGTTGTTTGCATTTGATTGAGGAATGGCACCACTTGAGATTGTTCCGCTTGTTTGGACATTCGGCATGTCACTTTGTTGTCTTGCACCGAGGTTATTTGCCAGGTTTTGTACTGGACCATTGGCATTTCCAAGTGCGGATGGTGTTACGTTCCCCATCATGTTGGGTGGAATTGCTGGATTGTTCTGAATGTTGGAGGCGATCTGAGAGACGACATTTGGAGACACCATCCCCATGTTTTGTGGATTACCTTGGGGTTGATTTTGTAGAGCACTTCCAGAAACAACTCCGAAACTACGACCAGGGCCTGCGGGCCCTCCTCCAAGGCCTTGGTTTTGCATGCCAGGGATGTTGCTTGCACGGGACATTTCTTGACGAGCACCGCATTCTGAACAGAATATGCTGTCAGCAGGAATTGCTTGACCACATGAGGTGCACTGGANGTTCATAGCGGTATGTGGCACGCTTTCCATATGATAAAGTCTTGCGAAATTTGCAACTATTTTGTAATAAAAAGTTTCATCCGTATCCCATTAACAGACCTAACCATCAGCATGCGGGTTTCAGTAGTTGGAGGGGGTCTTGCAGGCATCGCTGCATCAATCGCTTTATGTGATTCAGGTCATGAAGTTCACCTTTTCGAGGCCAGAAAACAACTTGGCGGAAGAGTAGCAAGTGTAAAGCATCCAAGACTAGGCCTCCAAATCGATAATTGTCAACATGCTGCNTTTAGGGTATATGATTGCTTTCTTCAATTACTGTCTCGACTGGATTGTCGAGATATCATTCGATTACAAGAAAAGACAATACTTCCTTTTGCATCACCGGAAAAAAATGTTTTTTCAGCACTAAAAACCGGTAAATTATCTCCTCCAAACCACATGATAGGTTCGATGATGTCTTTTCCATTCTTATCGATGAGAGATAAATTAGCCATGAGGAAGGTGTTGAAATCTTTTCAGAAATTTTCGGATGAAGACCAATGGGATATGGATCATATTTCATTCAAAGATTGGCTTGTTGAACAAGGCCAAACAGAGCGAACAATTTCACGTTTTTTTGGATTTTTTACTTTAGCTGCACTGAATCTTGAAATTGAAGAATCCAGTGCTGCTCAAGGAATCATGCTCTTTCGTAGAGGCTTATTCGGACAAAAAGAAGCGTTCAATGTAGGTGTTTTTTCTCAAGACATTGGAGCTGCTATGAATCAAAAAATTATTCCAAAACTAAGAGAGATAGGCGTTAATGTGCATCTTTCCTCTAATGTTAAGTCCGTAGAGGAAAATCATCTCACNGTTGGTGAGGAAAAATTTGAGCATGATGCGGTGATTTTGGCAACACCTCAACATTTGACAAAAAAACTGTTGACTGAAAAAGAGAACGAAGTAATTTCACAATTAGAGAAGTTGGAATACCGTTCACTCATTGGCATACACGCATTCTATAGAGGAAATAGAATACCAAAAGATTTCACTTTTGCAAGCATGGTTGATGAACCAGTGATTCAAATTCTGTTTAACCGCTCCTCTGAATTATCTCAACCCCTTGCGGGAGGATTACAATGGCTTAGTGTTCCAGTATCCTGTGCAGATTCATATCTTGATTGGAAGGATGAACAATTCATTTCAGAATTAAACAGAGTTCTTGATGCGCTTTGGCCTGACCAAAGTGGCTGTGAATTGGTGGACTCTCTAGTAGTGAAAATACCAAAGGCTACATTTGCACCATTGCCGGGTAGTTACCAAAACAGACCGAAGCCAAAAGTTTCGGAGAAANTTTTCCTTGCAGGAGATTTTGTTCAAACCGGTTGGCCCTCAACAATGGAAGGTGCCGTTAGATCGGGATTGATGGCAGCAGCCTCACTCGAAAATAAAAAATGGAATAATCAATCTACTTGGCCAGATTGGCCGAAACCTCCCCAGATAGGAGATGAAGGATGGGGGGTTTATTGATGGGTGAAAAGTTTGCATGGGGAGATCACCGTCTTGAACCAATTTATTTAGCTGGTTGGGGATTATATCAAAATCTGAAAGATGCCGAAGTTTACTGTTCTCAGATTGCAGACGCACATTATGAAAACTTCCTCATTGCAAACAAATTTACGCCACCAAAAATCAAGCAACATATCCAAAATATCTACGCCTTTTGTAGATACGGCGACGATCTTGGTGATGAAGCACCTTTTGACAGCCAAGGCCGATTAAAATTACTCGACGCATGGGAAAAAGACTTGGAAGAAGCNCATCAAGGAGATTGGTCAGGAAAACCTCAGCATCCAATCTTGATTGCCGTACAACACACAGCAAAAACATACAACATACCATTGGAACCATTTTGGAAACTCATCCAAGCTTTCAAGATGGATCAGACAAAAAACAGATATCACTCATGGGATGAATTATTACATTATTGCAAGCATTCTGCTGATCCTGTTGGCCATCTTTTCTTGTATGTTTACGGACATGACGATGAAGGTTTACGTGCACTTTCAGACAAAACATGCACAGCATTACAATTAGCAAATCATTGGCAAGATATTTCCAGAGACTGGAAACAAAACCGTTCGTATATGCCCGAAGAAACCATGGAAAGATTTGGAGTCGGTTGGGAACGATATGGTCCAGATTATGTTGATGAAAATTGGAAATCCATGCTTGCACATGAGGTTGAACGAGCACAGAATTTGTTTGATGAAGGTAAAAAACTCTGGAAGTTAGTAGATGCTCACTTAGCAGTTGACTTAATGATGTTTACCAAAGGTGGCGAGGCGATTCTCCAAGCTATTCGAAATCAAAAATTCGATACATGGAAGAAAAGACCTAAGGTATCAAAATTAAAGCAAGTACGGCTTTACTTGAAAGCAAAGGCTGAATGGAAACGCGCTTCAAGGGTCTAATTTTGGGATGGTCAATCAACGGTCAGACTCATAAAAGAAAAGAATCTAGGCTGACCGATTCAAGTGTTGGAGCGTAGGAAACCGTTGGATTTGATGTTCCCTCTTGAGGGAAGTGCTCATCAACAACAATCCAATCTTGATGTCCCACGAAAATCCGCTTTAGATCACCTTAGAGAGGCTGTCGTGCTCACAAAAGACGCTGTAAAAGCAGTGAGCCTTACTGCCATGGAAGCACTAAAAGAGGGTGCATCGATGATTGGTATTCTAACCGAGAAGGACGAATTAGTAGATCCATTTTCCCACCTNGAAGCCCCTATTTGGCCAAGAGATCCACCCGTTGAACTCATTCGCCTAGCCTATGCATATTGTGAAGAATTGACAATGAGAGAAGCAGGTAATTTCTATCATTCGTTCAAGTATCTACCAGATGAGCAAAGACAGGCCATGTGTGCGGTGTATGCCTTCTGTCGACGTGCTGATGATATTGCAGATGGTGATTGGGAAGATCGTTTTCCAGGGGCAAATGGAGAATTGGACCAAGAAGCAATGTTGTATCGGGAAAAACTCGAAGAACTACAAAATAAAGACACAGTACTCGACCATGAGCATTATTTGGAAAAAATCACACAATTGTTTTTCTTCAGAAAAAAACTGTCAACATGCTACAGCGAAGTGAGCAGTACTGACCCTGTATTTTTGGCCCTGAAGGACGCTGTCAGGAGGTATTCGATTCCCAGGCAAGTGTTTGACGATTTAATCACAGGAATGGAAGATGATTTATTCAACAATCGCTATCATGATTTTGACGATTTGTATCTTTACTGTTATCGCGTCGCAAGTGTNGTNGGATTGATGTGCATCGAAATTTATGGCTATGAAGACCCTAAGGCCCGAAAGTTCGCTGAGTCTTGGGGTATTTTCATGCAATTAACGAATGTTCTAAGGGACATTGCTGAAGATGTACAACGCGACCGCATTTACTTACCACTAGGGGAACTAGAAAAGAACGGGATTCTCCCTGAAAACTTGGATGAAAATGTCATACTNAATCCTTCATGGGAACCCTATGTGCATCATTACGCAAAACGAGCAAGGACCTATTTGAAAGAGGCCAAACAACTTCTTCCTCTTCTTCCGAGAAGATCTAGGTATTCCCCCGCCGCAATGATTGCCTTTTATGATAAAATCTTAAGAAAAATCGAAAGACAGCAAGGCGATGTTTTCACAAAGCGTGTCAAATTGAACAAAGTACAGAAATTATCTTTGGCGGCAGCAGTTTATTTGCGTCACCGATTTTTACCCGGATTTCTGAATCCTGTCTGGAGTGGTTTGGCAAGGTTTGGCATCCTACCCGACGTCTGAGATTCATTTTTCACTTCGATACAAATCGTCCCATTTTGCCCATTGTTTTACCCATTCTTCCATGAATTGATCAATATTTAGGTTCATGGCCGTCATGACTTCTTTGGTAGGTATAGCTCCCTTTTTTCGGACACCAGTCCGAATAAGAGCGGAAGAACATTTTTTGTTTCTTTGCCAAATTTCTTGGTGAAAGTAAAAAAAGTGCTCATCCATGCCGACTAACTTTGTCTTTACTTTCGATTTTCGCCAAGGTTTTACTCGATGCATGTAGCGAATAGATGATCCAGCAACAACAAAAGCAGATTTTGTTTTTCTTACCCACTTATACAGCCCCATTCTGATCGCTAGGTCATANCTCGCCAAGTCAAAAAAAACAAAATGTCTACCATTATTTATTTCAAGATAAACATCGATATCTCCGATTCCAGGTCTAAATGACCATGTCTGAGTTTCCAGAGGTTGAAATGGTTTTTTTTTGGCAAAAATGCCCCTGAAGAAGAGGCTAGCGAGCCTGAGATATGGATACAACCGGAGCCCTCAAACAGTTCGAGTGAATGCTTGAATTCCGGTAATGTATCTGCCTAAAATGAGGTTGTGAATATCGTGGGTTCCCTCGTAAGTTTTAACCGATTCTANATTAGCCATATGTCTCATTACCGGATATTCATCAAGAATACCATTTGCACCATGAATGTCTCTTGCACTTCTGGCAATTTCGAGAGCGATATCTACGTTGTTCATTTTTGCGAGAGAAATTTGTTCAGGGAACCATGTTCCATCATCCTTCTTTTTCCCAAGATGATAAGCAAGCAATTGACCCTTGGTGATTTCTCGCAACATCCAAGACAATTTGTTCTGAACCAGTTGATAGGAAGCAATTGGATGGTCAAATTGAATTCTTGAAAGAGCATAGGCCTTTGCGCTGTGAAAGCAGGCCATTGCAGAACCAAGCGCGCCCCATGAAATTCCATATCGGGCATTATTCAAGCATGAAAAAGGACCACGCAAGCCCTTTACATTCGGCAAGATTCTATCTTTTGGAATTTTACAGTCTTGGAAGACTAATTCACTTGTAACGCTTGCCTTGAGGGAGTGTTTTCCCTTCATTTCAGGAGCAGAAAATCCGGGGTCGTCTTTCTCAACAATGAAGCCCTTGATGACACCGTCAAGTTTTGCCCATACGATNGCAACATCNGCAATCGAGCCATTTGTAATCCACATTTTTGCTCCATTGAGCAGGAAATGATCGCCCATGTCCTCTGCACGTGTAATCATATCTCCTGGATTTGAACCATAATCTGGCTCTGTAAGTCCAAAGCATCCAATCCATTCGCCGGACGTCATTTTTGGAAGATAGTATTGNTTTTGTTCCTCGGAACCGAAATCCCAGATGGGGTACATTGCTAACGACCCTTGNACCGATGCGAAACTCCTGAGGCCACTGTCACCTCTTTCAAGTTCTTGACAAATCAATCCATAGGCAACGTATGATAATCCCGGGCAATCATATCCCTTGAGTGGTGCACCTAAAACACCCATTTCACCCAGTGCTACTCTCCATTCATCTGGAAAGACACCCTCTTCACAAGCATGCTCGATTTTCGGTAATACTTCTTCGTCAACCCAGTCTCTGACCATATCTCTGACCATGATTTCTTCTTCGGTGAGCAGACTCTCGATGTCATAGAAGTCCAACGCTTCAAAGGGTTCCATGATTGATTGCGTGAGGAGGATACTCATCAAGGTTGGGTTTTCTTTTTCTCTAATNTTCTGTTACGCCAGTTGAGATACTTCCTCTGAAGCCAAGGACTGTTCCAATAAATCAATCCCAAAAATACTCCTGGAACGGCTATAGCCACGACCAACATAAGAACAGTAGTCAAAATACCATCATTTAATTCATCAACAAGCGGTTCAAATGAGACAATGCTTCCTCTTGAGGTTACGAAAAATCCAGTTCTCGTATCCATTTCCCAAACCGAGATGATATTCTCTCTGCTTAATGTGACATTCTCGGAGATGACATCGGCATTAACCATAAGAGTAAATGTGTCTGTCGTGACAGGGTCGTATCTCAATAAACCAATAGGAATCAGCGTGAATAAAGAAGTTGAATCAATACCTCTTTGGTTTGTGTGAAATTCTCCACCCAATTCTTTGAGCTCCCAAATTTTCACCATTGCCGAATTTTCCGGAGTATCAGGATCAAGTCGCAGATTGCCGATTCGTGCTCCCGAACCGATGTAAACACATTCGTTGAGTGTACCATCATCACACGCAGCACCCAGCCATGTATCGCTGGTTGTTCCAGAGACCCAGCTTATGTTCGACCACCTGTCGATAATTCCAATGCCATCTGAAAGGGTAGAAAATGAGCAAATATTGTGCGCTCTATGACAAGCAATGTCTGAAATTTGGCTTTCTTTTGTCCCTTCAAGTTTTTGAAACCCACTTCCGTTTGTGTACATCCAGATATTTCCATCTTCACTGCCAATGTATGCGTGTGAACCACTTGCTACCCAAGCAACGCTCGTCAGGTCTGAATCATCAAGCATATTGGTGCCTGTTACGATTTGTACATCATGAGTTGATTTCACGTATCGAAGGACGGTTGCTTTATCTCCTACGATGTATGCTGTTTGTGATCGTGGGTGCCATGCAGCATCTTGCAAAGTTTCGTCAGAATCTTTCTCTAAGTATACATCTTCATCAGGATTCATTGCTTGCGTTGAATCGATAAGATGCAGATATCCATCTGCGCCGTAAACCAATACATACTGTCCATCAGGAGATAATGCACCTCCAGTAAGTCCAAGGTCTGCTGAGTCTAGACTTCTTGATTCTAAGATTTCAATGGAGGTTGGGATGGNGGATGCAAGAGGTAGCGTTACCACCAGCAATATGCAGAGCCAAACCGCTTTCTTGCGCATGTTATTGCCAACCTCCTCGGAAATAAAACACCATCCCATCCATTGTTGTCGGTGGGCTTATGACTGAACGTTTTTTGGCAGTGACATGGAGACCTTTGAAGTAAAACGTGGATTGGTAAAATCTATTGGAGGAAATGCGGGATTAGCTAAGTTGGCAACTTCCTATTTTGAGATGGTTGAAGCAAGTGCAGAAGGTCATTTTACCGGAAANTTTGCCATTATGAAGAAGGTTACTGGTCATTACAATGAAGATGGAAAATTGATCGTTGATGTAGACCAAATGAAAGGTCAAGAACTTGGAGATTTCCTTGCAACAGATGACGGNAAATCATTGGCCATGGAATCAAGAAAGCGTTGGTCAGGTTTTTTGGATGAAGCCACAGGCTACAATGCAAAGCAGAGAGGCGATAAAGCCAAGGAAGCCGGTAAGAAGATTTCAAAATCAAAATCAATGATATCAATGGCTCGAAAACTTATGGAAATGAGCGATAAGTATGATGATGAAATGCGAGCCAATGCTGAATCACAAATCGAAGAAATTGAGAAAAAGCTTGCCGAGGGTAACGGAACCAGAGCACTATCACTTGCTGAAAAGTTGAACAAATACTTGGAAGGATGAGTGATAGAATGCAACCGTTGATTGAACGATATCAACGGATAGCGGAAATGTCAGAAGACCAACTTAACCGTCTCGAATTGATGATTGGCTCTGTCCAAGAAAGTGTTGGTATCGAGCATATTGTAGATTGTATCCTTGATGAAACTTCTGCGAAGGGTGATGGAATCATTCGTGCATATGTCGGATTTGAGCCATCTGGAAAAGCACACATTGGCTGGAAAGTTATTTCATTACAATTGAAACGACTTTTAAAAGCACGTGTCAATGTGTTGGTATTCCTCGCAGATTGGCATGCTTGGGTGAATGATAAATTTGCAGGTTCAATGGAAGCCATTCAAACAACTGGTAAGTACATGGAAGATACGTTCCGGGCCCTACTGGATAGTCCTCCTGAAGGAGATGGTCCAGGAGAATTAAGGTTTCTTTATGCTTCTGACATTATGGATTCGGGAGCCTACTGGGCAAGAGTCCTTCGCTGCTCAAAAAATGTGAGCCTCTCGAGAGTTCGGCGAACGTTTTCCATCATGGGTCGTGATGAAGCGTCCAGTGATGGAGANCTTTCAAGATTCTATTATCCCGCCATGCAGGCAGCGGATATTTTTGAATTAGACATCGATTTGGCAATCGGAGGTATGGATCAAAGGAAGGCCCACATGTACATGCGTGATGTGGCAGATAGGTGGAATTGGCAGAAAGCAACNTGTTTGCATACTTCAATTCTCTCAAATTTACGTTCAAANGGGGCAAGAATGGAATCTTTTGACCATAAGATGAGTAAATCCAACCCAAACGGAGCAGTGTTGTTACATGATGATGCTTCTGCATTGAAAAAGAAATTGAGAAAAGCGTATTTAGACCCCCAAGACTCAGAATCGCCTGTTTTTGAACTGATAGAACACGTCATACTTCCAGAGTTATCGAAGTTGGATGTTACTCCGAATCCAGATTACGGCGAGCCAAGTACATGGCATGATTTGGATGAAATAAAGCAGGCCTTACACGCTGAAAATTTGCATCCTTTTGATGTAAAAATGGCGGTTGCTGATGCATTGAGTCTTTGTCTTTCATCGATTGNTGAGTACTTTAACCATCATCCCGAATCACTTGATTTGGTAAACCAACTCATGAGATAAGGTTCATGAACGGCTTGAATTTGGAGGGTAATGTCCTTTGAGGTGCTATGATGCAAATAGTGGTTTTAGTCAAGCGAGTTCCCGACACCAATGCAAAGATTGTNGTTGCAAATGAAAGAGTTGACTTGTCATCTGTAAAGTGGGTTATCAGTCCATATGATGAATTTGCAATCGAGATGGCGCTACGCCATAAAGAGTCAAGCGGAGGCGAAGTTGTNGCTCTTACGCTAGGAGACGCTCGGTCNGATAAGGTGCTCAAAGATGCTAAAGCCATAGGTGTAGACAAACTTGTCCGGATTTGGAATGATGATTGGAATTATCTAGATTCAGTAGGAATCCAATCGGCTCTTGCCCAAACGATTACTGAATTAGGTGCTGAAGTTGTTTATTGTGGTAAATCAGCCGCTGATACTGGTGCTGCGTCAACAGGTCCGGGATTGGCCGAAAAGTTGGGCTGGCCAAATATTTCTAACGCAGTCGAGACTGAGTTTGGCGACAAACTTCTCGTTACCGCTCCAGTTTCNGGCAATCCTGCGAAAGTGGAAGTTGGATTNCCCGCAGTGATTACGTGTGATAAAGNACCATACAAGGTAAGAAAACCNAACGTAAAAGGNATCATGATGGCAAAAAAAGCAACCGTTGAGGTCAAGGGCGCATCTATTCCTGAGCAAACAGTGAAACTCGAATCTCATTCATATCCTCCNCAGAANCCTGCTGGAAAGCAGTTTAGNGGTTCAGATTCGGTTCAAAATGTGGTGCAATTACTTCGTGATGAGGCGAATGTAATTTGAGGTGAAATAATGAGTAAATCAATAGTAATAGCAGAAATGAACGATGGCAAAGTATCAGCGACAACAGCAGAATTAGTTTCGGCCGCNTTGGCATACGGTTCAAATCCTANTTTGGTTATTCCATGTACGTCACCATCTGNTGCTGATGGGGAAGGNTACGAAGGTGTCACACAAGTTNTTGCTTGTGTTNCAAGCATCTTTTCATCTTTCGATGCTGCAGGTTGGGCTGAAGCATTGGATGGAGTGACTTCAGAAGGTTCGATTTTCGTATCAGCATCACCGCATTCAAAAGACCTCGCAGCGAGACTTGCAGCAAGAAAAGGCATCCCCGTCGTCCAAGATNTCATAAAAATCGAAAACGNTAAATTAACAAGTCCNGTTTATTCAGGGAAAGCAAANCAAACAGTATCTGTATCAGGAGATGCTGCGATCAGCATCCGTTCGAATATTTTCCAAGGAGCAAATCCAGTATCTATGACTTGTAATGTTGTAGACAAAACTGGGCAAGTGTCTGTGGCCATTAAGGAAATGTTGAATCGAGCAAATGAAAGATTGGATGTGAGTGAAGCCAATATCATCATNTCTGGTGGAAGAGGGATGGGAAATCCATCTAATTTTTCTCATTTAGAAGAGATTGCCGATGTTCTTGGAGCAGCGGTTGGTGCATCCAGAGCAGCAGTTGATACATGGGATGAGATTCCTCACAGCATGCAAGTTGGTCAAACTGGAAAAACAGTGAACCCTAACCTGTACATCGCAGTTGGCATCTCCGGTGCTATCCAACATCTTGCAGGCATGAGGTCTTCTAAGTATATCGTTGCCATAAACAAGGATGCTGAAGCCCCAATTTTCCAACATGCAGATTACGGTATTGTCGCAACTTGGGAAGAAGCACTTCCAGAGTTGTCAACCCATTTGCGATCCATGCTTGGATAATTACATCCATGCACCGCGACCNGTCCGATGACCGTTCACGAAGGGATTTGTTGCCTTTTCATGACCGATTGTGGTTAAGGGCCCATGTCCGGGATGTACNANAGTATCATCATTGAGTATCCATAATCGCTCTTTAATCATCCGAATAAGTAGATCCATATCTCCTCCAGAATCGGGTAAATCGGTTCTTCCTACTGACCCTTGAAACANGGTATCNCCCGCAAAAAGATGATCTGGACCATCATCAACATGCAATAGTAAACAACATCCGCCGAGTGTGTGGCCTGGTGTATGAATGATTTGAAATTTCAAACCCTCAAATTCGTATTCTTCATCATGCTTCCATTCGATATCGGCTATCGCTGGTTCTGGGATATCGAACCCCCATCGTCTTGCAGAAATTTGGGCTTTACTTTGTAAAAAAGCATCATCAGCATGAAGATGCCATGGTACCTGATATTTTTCTTGGAGGTCAGGGATGTGACCGCTGTGGTCAAAGTGGGCATGTGTATTCAACAAGGCTACAACTCTCTTTTCACCGTTGAAAGCATTGATTTCAAAATCGGGTCCACTCCCGGATTGGTGCTCAATCCAATCGATGATCCTCTCAGGTTCACCGCCCCCATCAATGATTACCGTTGCTCCGTTTAGTGGATTTGTTACGACAGAACATCTTTGTTGAAGGGCAGTTACAAAAAAATGTTCAATATTTGGCGAGGAAACCATTGAAAACAACTCATTCAATTGTTACACTAAGAGCATCACTGGTCCAAGAACCTTCGGAATCCTTTACTCGTAATTCGAATCGATGAACTCCTTTATTCAACTTGATTTTTACTTTNGAAGATTGGGCAATTTCTTTCCCAAGTGCATTNACCCATTGCCAACTTGTAACTCTGCTTTGTGGGTCGTAGGTATCTGAACCGTCTAATATTACCATGGCAACTCCATTCTCATCTGCTTGAGTGGTAATATCGCTGCCACTATTTGCTACAGGAGCAATGTACTCCNCTATTTCTGAGTCTAGGTCCTCAAGGAGATCGATATCNTGCAAAGCTAAATCGATATTCTCNTCCTCAANAATCNGGTGTGTATCATCTTCAAGTNCGCTTAGATGATCTNCAAGAGCATCAAGTAGGACTGACATTTCTTTTGCATTCGTTTTCGAGGTTGTTTCTTCTGCCATGAGGGCCTCAAAAGCATCATCTTTTTCTTCGTATAGTGCCGCAGCATCTATTTCTATAGGTGGTGCTTCAGCCCAGTCATCCACTTCGCTTTTCACCAAAGCCACGCTTTCAGCTTCAGCATTAGCATCAAGAATGATGACCGGTTCGCTTTCAGTCCAATCATTTTGGTCTTCTCCAGCAACCATCACAATACTCCAATCATCATTAACAGCGATCATTTCAACCATGCCCTGGTGTTCAACGGACCATAGGATTTCATCCTTGTTGACCATGTAGATGTGAAACCATGATGCCAGGAGTGCTCTTTCACCACCGTCAATAATTTTCTTAACAGGGTGTTGAAGTTCGGCTGCTAATTTGTCATAATATTGAACGCCTCCCATGTCCAATCCGAGCCAAACTCCGTCAATGGCAACAACTCTTCCTTTTGGCTCGCTTCGTTCAACTAATTTTCCATCTCTCCAACATTCGACTTCAATAGCCTCTTCTTCCCCGGGAACCAAACCATGACCTTCCCTTGCAATGATAATCGCATCATTGTTCCATCCTATTGCAGTGATACGTTCACCTATGTCTCCGCGAGCAGGTCTTTGCCACATTTTTTCACCGCTCCAAGACCATAATGAGACCTCTCCACTTTCATCAGCAACGGCGAGTTGTGGGCCAATTGAAATGAATAATGTGCTTTGGTTATCTGGCATGAAAAGGAGGTTGCCTTGGTGATCGATGGCGTAACATTTCCCAAGAGCATCTGAAAAAACAATGTTCAATCCATCAGAGAAAAGATTCTCTGCACCGGTTTCACATGGAAAATCCCACGCAGGTTTGAATTTATGTAAGCATGTAATACCGTCTTTATGAGAAATAACAAGGTCACCATTTTTTAGATGTTTAATGCCAGTAATTCCTTCGCAATCAAACACATTTTCATTTTCATCGAAGAGGCGGTTTTTTTCAGCAATGACCGGATTTTNCCCCTCTCCGTCNACGGAAATTGCCACTACNCGATTCTCAGAAGCAATTNTCCTGAGGANGGGTACGCTCTTGCGCATGGAAACTCCGAGGAGGAAGGGGTTCATGAGAATCATGGCTCAGCATGAATGTCGAGGACAACGGAAGATTGGAGAGAAAACAGGCTCTACTCTGTTTCTCCGAGATTATGAATATCGATATTGACCTCCGGATTATTTTGCAAATTTTTGGCTTTATCGTTTCGCCTTTTTTGCAGTTTGTCAAGATATTCAGGAGTAATATCATTCGTGATGTATTCACCATTAAAGCAACTAGCATCCCAAGATTGTGGTCCGTTGATGCTTGTTGTGTCAATAAGGTCATCTAAGGTTTGAAAGAACAATCTATCGGATCCTATTTCAGCAGAAATCTCTTCAATGGTTCGATTATTTGCAATAAATTCGTCCATTGCTGGCATGTCGATACCGTAAACGTTGGGATATCGTACAGGAGGAGCAGCGGATGCAAAATAGACCTTTTTCGCTCCACATTCTCTAGCCATTTCTATGATTTGTGCACTGGTATTACCTCTGACAATTGAATCATCTACCAGTATCACATTTTTTCCAGAAAATTCTTTTGCAATTGTGTTTAACTTTCGGCGGACAGATTTCATTCTTACCGCTTGACCAGGCATTATGAAGGTTCTACCAATGTATCTATTCTTTACAAAGCCTTCTCGATATTCTATGCCCAAAGTTCTCGCCAGTTGAAGAGCAGCGTATCTTCCTGAATCTGGAACCGGTATGACTACGTCGATGTCATGTTCTGGCATTTCCTCCAAAATCCGATTGGCAAGTCGTTCACCTTGATTCAATCTTGCTTGATACACCGAAATTCCATCGATCACCGAATCAGGCCTTGCGAAATAGACGTGTTCAAAGATACAAGGAGTGTGTACTTTCTCCTCTGCACAATTTCTCGAGTAAAGTTTGCCCGCTTTCGATATGAATATTGCTTCTCCTGGCTGGACATCTCTCTCAACTTCGAATCCGAGCGCCGAGATGGCTACAGATTCTGAAGCAACAATCCACTCTTTCTCTCCATTAATCGTTCGACTACCGAAGATGAGTGGCCTGATGCCATGAGCATCTCTAAACGCAAGTAAACCAAACTCACTCAACAATGCAACACAAGCAAAACTTCCTTTTGTTTGCTCGTTAAGTCGGGATACGGCATCGAATATATTGTCGACATCGATGTGTATCTCTCCGTCAATATCAAAATTCGGTGCAAGGTCAAAAATTTCAACCGCCAGAAGGTTCAGAAGCAATTCTGAGTCTGAGGTCGTATTCATATGTCTTCGATTTTTCATGCTCACGATCTTCTTTAATTCCTCAACGTTGGTCAAATTCCCATTATGAGCGAGAGAAATTCCGTAAGGTGAATTCACGTAAAATGGCTGTGCTTCAGCTTCGGAAGAACTGCCTGCTGTTGGATACCGTACATGGCCGATGCCAACATGGCCAAGGAGTTGCTTCATGTGCTTCTCTAAAAAAACGTCTTTAACCAAACCAATTTTTTTTCTTAGATGAAAACGTCCCTCAATTTCTGTCACGATGCCAGCAGCATCTTGACCTCTATGTTGCAGTACTGTGAGTCCATCGTAAATCAACTGGTTTACGTGGCTACCAGTCTGTCCAACAACTCCAATGATGCCGCACATGGTTCTCGTTAACCCACTCCAAGTACAGACGATTTACATCCCTTTTGGAACAACATCACTTATGGTCGATGAGATTTCTTGGACCAACTGTAGGTTCTTCGCCTTGCAGTAGCCCCATAGCCACATGATGCACAAACTTTCTTTTGTTTGTGATAGGAATGTTTTCCACAGCGGCGACATGGCATGTGGGTGGTCTTTTGGCGACTTCCCCTAGAAGGTGTACCCTTTGACATACAATCACCGTGCAGCCTGCCCACCTGACAACTGTATATGAAAGCAGCGGCAGGTTATTCTTCCTCAGGAAATCGAGTAGGAGTTGCAGTAATCGTTGCAAAAAGACTTCCTATCGTCAAAAGCACAGCCAAAATCATGGCAAAACCTGAAGCGATAATGTGAACAATGTTGTACAATGCCTGGGCTTGAAAACTTCCGTTATCTTCCATGATAATATCGTTATTGTAAAGCAACAGGAAGCCAATACCTATGCCTGCCATGATGGCGATGATCATCCCTCTGATGGGGGCATAGGGTCTTTCTCGACTCCCAGCGTATGCAAACATGTTTACCATGAGGAGAATGCCAGTGATGATGTAAGCAGTGAGAATAGCATTAGCAAATCGCTTAAACGATTCTTCACTGAATGGGTTTCCAATGAGGATGTTTACCAGAATGATGAGCAAGAATGGTATAGATGCTGCGGACAAGAGCACTTTCCAATCAGCTCTCTTTTCACTCATCTTCCACACCTCTCAGGTGACGCGAAATGACCGATTCAACATGATTCCATTCCTCTTTAGTGGGAGGTGATGTTTGAATAGGTTCAGGCATTGACTTTTCATATGAAGCAATGACGATAGTAAATGCTAAAATGGCCATAAGACAACCGATAATTATTCCAAAAATATCAGCGGCTGCCATCCAAAGGTAATTCCTAAATTGTTCAGCAGTGGTTACATTTCCATCATATGACATTGCAAGAAGTGTGATTAAGGTAGTTGAAACAGAGATCAAGAATAAATGGATTGAATTTTTCTCTCTTTCTCTTCCTATTGTTACAAGAACCATTGAAAACAATGCGGTAAATGAAGCCGATGACAAGAGAAATGTAGGCCAAAATATAATCCAATAAGGGTTGGCTTGTCCTCTCCACATTGGTGTGAATGAATACCAATGCATAATGCATAAACAGGCTATTGAAAACAATACAAGGAGAAAGCCAAGAGGTCTGTACGTTTTACTAATCCGTTGAACAGGAACATTCCCTGTAAAGATTATGATGTACAAACCTCCCAAAAGAGCAGCAGATGGAATGAGTAAATCAAGCAATAGTTTTCCCACTGCGGATGAATCAGATTCGGGAACGGTGGTTGGAGAACTAAGGAGTCCGATTACACCTACAAAGATCAGTGGAATTACAAAGCGGTTAGACTTAGTGAAAAATGTTAAAGAAACGCCTATGCCTAGTAAAAAAAGAGGAATCCAGAAAAAGAATAATGGCGCAAGCGCCTCCTCCATAAACGAGTGCTGTCCATTCTTGCATATCAATATATCATCCCTCTCAATTAGCGCAGTCCCACATTTTTCCAATAATTACTTGCGGCATGCATAAATATTGAACTCATGTGGCACGGCTGCCTGAGTGATTGCAATGGTGAAAATGCCACGTCAAGTAAAGCGGTACAGCCCCTCTGCTGGTAAGCATACTTTGCACACTGTCGAGCGCGTAAAAAAGAAGCGTGCTTCCGAACTCAAGTGGGGACAACGCCGGTTCCGCCGAGTGATGGCAGGTTACCGAGGTTTCCCTCGTCCTAAACCTGATGGTAGAGAGAAACCTACCAAGCGGGTCAATATTCTCTATCGATGCACTGAGACCGGGAAAGCCCATTATGCTCCTTGTCAAAGGGCAAAGAAATTCGAACTAGTAGATAATTGAGGTGAAAATTCATGGCAGGCCATTTTCTGAAAGTGAGTTGCAAAGATTGTGGAAGTGAGAGTGTTATCTTCTCAAGAGCCACAACAATGATTCCTTGTGCCGTTTGTGGGGCTACGCTCACGAAGTCCGCTGGCGGTAAAGCTAAACTTGTCGGTTGCGACGTCATTGAGACACTTGTCTGAGGAGGTTCGCCTCCATGGCTGTCGACCAATCAATCTTAAGTCCTGATGAAGGCGAATTGGTCGTTTGCACTGTGACTGAGGTAAAGCAAAATGGCGCCTATGTTATATTGGATGAATATGCTGGGATAAATGGCTTCATTTTTATCGGAGAGGTAGCATCAGGATGGATTAAAAATATCCGTGGCTATGTGAGAGATGGTCAACGCCTTATTTGCAAGGTACTCAGAACCCGAAGAGATGGAGAAAGCCTGGAATTATCACTCAAAAGCGTGAGTGAAGAACGCCGAAGAGACCGCCTTCAGGTTTGGAAAAATGAGCAACGAGCAGTTCAATTGTTCAAGGTTCTTGGAGAGAAACAGAAGTGGGATGAAGAAAAGATCACTACCTTGACAACCGATCTCACTGAGATGTTTGAAACATTATACGGCGCCTTCGAAGAAGCAGCCTTGAATCCAGAAAGTATCTCAGATGCCGGCTTTGAAGGAGATTGGTTGAAAGAATTCATCGAAATTGCTGTTGAAAATATTATNCCTGAGTTTGTAGAAATCAAAGGTATTTTGACGATTAAGGTGGAAGATTCCCGAGGAATCGATCTNATCAGGGAAAGCTTGTTGGCTGCAGAAAGTGCCACCAATGCCGAAGAAGAGATTGAAGTGAAGTGTTTCTATGATGGAGCGCCAAACTATCGCATTGAACTCAAGGCTCCTGATTTCAAAACCGGTGAGGAAATTTGGAATGTCGCCACTGAGAAATGTTTGCAAGTGATTCATGCAGCAGGCGGAGAAGCCAGTGCTTCGAGGGAGTAATGTGCCCCGACAATTGTTGCAATTTTGCCGAGTTTGCGAGGTTTACACGCTCAAAACAGAATGTCCAAAATGTCAGGCAAAAGTAACGCAGGCGCCTCCTCTGAAATGGTCGCCAGAAGATAAGAGAGCTCATCTTCGAAGAAAATTAGAGAATGTTGAAGACGAGGAATGGTCAAATTCACTATCTCGCTTTAATAACACGGATGATTAGTCTTTGTCCGTATATCGTAGTTTTATGTTTCCTTGTTAAGGGAAGCATTATCTCCCTTCAAGCCCGGCTAAACGATTCATGGGCATTCAAGTACATTGGTTAGAAGAAGAAATGGACTTGGAAAAAAGTACCATACTTGTTGCATTCCCTGGCGTTGGTGATGTAGGTAAACTGGCTATTGATGCAATTAATCAATCACTTCAGGCTGTGAAAGTAGCGAGAATTATGCATTCTTCACTACCTCCGATTGCAAAGTTAGATGAGGATGGTCTTCTTGTGCCGCCTCATCTCTCTTTATCATATATTGAGTTAGATGAAAAAAGCATTTTCACATTGACTGGCGATGCTCAACCAAGCACCCCTGATGGTCAATATGAAATGGCCCAATGGTTACTTTCAAATGCTCATGGTAGCGAAATTATTTCTTTTGCGGGCATGGCTGCTAAGGCAGAAATCAAAGAGGTCTTTGCCATTTGTTCAGATGTAAATTATCGTATTGATTTGGAACAAATGGGCGTTGATGTCCGCCGTACGGAGCCTAAATCAGGCGTGATTGGAATGGCAGCAATGCTCACTTCACTCAGTCCTATGTTTGAGGTTTCAGGTAGTTGCCTCATTGCCACCACGATTGGAACCAGTTTGGACCCAATGGCTTCTGAAAGATTACTGAATCATCTCATTGCATGGTGGTCCATGCCTCAGTCCATCGTTCTCAATGCAAAAGAACGTCTCATGGAAAAACTCGAGTCAATGAAAAATGACGATTCCGTAGACCANGTNNGNGAANTACTTGCTCCTGATGACCTTTTGTATATGTGATCAACCGCCACTGCTCACAATAATCAATTCAAGCGTCAAATCATCATCAATCANGGTGTTATGTGGAAGTATTTTTTCATCGTAACTCACAATAACNGTCGATGGATGAATATTTGCTTTCACAAGAATATCATGAATACTGCTACCCGCATCGATTTCAATTTCAGTATCCAGCCCAGCCCCAGTGAGTACGACTCGCATGGTAGTGCGAAGGTCATCATCCTTATCACGGTCTTGACGGTCCGGCATTTGCTGCCGAGTTCGCATAGCCTGGTATTGCGGTGGATTCGAAATCCACTGGGACCTTCCCGCGAGAGTTCGAATCTCTCACTCGGCGCTTTTTTGCCAGTACTAGTGAGCGATAGCCATATGTGGTAATAGCAATACCCCTACATGTGTTCTGTCCCTTTTGTACACTAGAAGTCGAGGACCACGTTTCTGTCTGCGACCATTGTGGTAGCGACCTTTCTGGAATCCTCAGTTTAGTGAACAATCAAGGCCAGATGAATGAGGATGATGCCTCCATTCAAGTCAATCTCTCGGATACAGCAGTAGCCGGAGACGTGAACATTACGCAAAGTCTCCAAGCTGATACAGAAGAAATTGTTGAGAAGTTGGTGAACCAACTCGATCGTTTTGATATCAATAAACCCGGTTTAGCGGTTCCCGAGGATGGTTTTTCTCGACTTGATGTTGAAGCGGCTATACCTCTAGTTCGCGAGGATATGAACATCCTCAAAGGTATGACATCTCCTTCTCTTTTGCAATTTGGAAAATTACTCGATTCGATGGGATGGCCAAAAATTGCCCAAAGGATTTCCAAAATTCTACTCGAAAGAGATGACGTGAAAAGTAATCCCTTGTGGCACGCACGCTCACATTTGATCATGTCTCGTTCATCTGGAGAATTATTTGAGCATTCATTAGCCATCAAACATGCAGATATGGCTGCAGAAATAGCACAAGGCTCCGATCTCAAAGAGGTTGAGGCTTATGCGCTCTATCTTTCGATTGACAAGNGAAATGACCTTTCAAGAGACACCAGCGTACAAGGAACTCGTACAGAGTTATTATTGGAGTCGGCAGGTGTTGATGGAGGAGAAACTGGAGCGTGGTGTCATCTTGCCCTATCTCGCTACCTTGATGCCGTTAATCCAGATGTTGCGGAACATCATGAAGCCATGGGATTCCAACATGCAAGCAATCACAATGACCTTGAAGCCATGGTCGCGACTTTGTTAGCCACTGCAGAAAATAAGATCTGGACCATCAAGGAGCGATTTTGGACGGTTGTCAAAGATGATGCGGATACCAATGGTTTATCCTCATACTCGATGTTGGTCGATTTGGCCAATTTTGTCCGTCAAGAATCCAAGGAACAATTGCTTGCAGGTATTCGAACTCTTACTCGCCATGCGCATGGAAGAGACATGAAAGAAATGGAACATCTCTCTATTCTGTTGTCAGCCGTTATTTCTATCCAATCGATGATGGATGAAACAAATTCAGGCCAAGTGGAAAGACAGCAGCGATTATCTCAAATCCTTGACGAGGAATCAACACAAATTGCCTTTGATGAGGTGCTTACCAGGTCGTATCATGGATTCGATCAGGCTTTATTGTATCACTTCATACTGCTCGAACTTTCTGGAACATCGCTTCCATCTGCAGCCAAAGGTTATCTGTCGATGAAAAGAGACTTCCCAAATGATTCCATTAAGGCCATGATGCTTCTGTATGAAACGTATCAAAACAATTCACAAGACCTCCAGGACGCTTTCAATAAAACCGTTGATTTTCTTGAAACAACCAAACTGACTGCAGATGATTCGTCTTGGGTACTTCTGGATAAAATATCGCAAATCAAACAGGTTCAGTATAGCACGCCAGAACTACCAGAACATCGCCAAGAGCGCCGAGATAATTTTTCTGGTGTTCATGAGGTTGTTTGGTCTCGTCGAAGATTAGGCATTGGTACATTTGTTTGCATGTATGGTTTGCTCTTTGTATTGAATGACCCAGATTTTTTGTCTGTTTGGTTGGTTGACCATATGGTTACATCTTGGTCAATGCTTACATTAAATGAAAACACAATTCACGTGTTAAGCAATATTCCCAGAACATGTGATTGGGGTGACCATGAATCATGGGCTAAATGTCAAGATGTTGGTNTATTCTTTAACTCAGTAAATGGATTTTTTCTAGCTCTAATGGTTTGTTTTCTTACAAGATTATTTCTAGGAGCACCGAAAAAAATNACAAAATCTAAATCTGAATTAAGTGCTAAAAAATTGAAAAGTATGTCTTTGTGGTTAAGTCTTCAAACTCTTCTTATTGGTATGTTATTTTTCTATATTTTTATGATCATAGAGGAGTATGGTCTACATTGGGAAACACATACAATGAACTTAACTCAGTATTCGATAATCGTCTTCTTTTCGTTTACAGTTACCTTCATATTTGGATTGTCGGGTATCAAGCATCACCATCGAGGTTCATTTTCGTTAATGCGACATTCAGCATCAATGATGACATTTTGTTTCTTGATTTTTGTCTTTTTCATGCTCTCTTCTGTACAAACTAATGTATATGANTCATATGGGAAAAATTGGAATGAAGAGGATCAAGGTAGTTATCAACCTGATAAAGTAAAAATTCAAACGATTCAAGGAGAGAGTTTCGTCGATAGAGATGAATTTGACCAATTTTTCCGTAAGGGATACTCCAACTTCATTGAAAATTGCAGGGGGGATTGGGAAAGAGTGCCTGATTTTGCAGACAAGATATTCAAAGTATGTCGGTATGGTAGTTTTGATGGTGAACCTGCTTATGTTTACATACACATTTCACATTATGAGGAAATAGAGAAGAATACCAAAATATCATCTGACCTTGGTTTAGTAGTCTATATTTTTGTTTTTGGATCTTGGGCGCTCTTGCTGTTTACAAAACTCAATCAAAAACAGACTTTGGTTAATCTTGTTGGTAGCGGCGTGATTATCAGTATGTTATTTGCTCAAGTCCTCGATGACAAAATCTCAGTTATCATCTCTTCCTTTGTTCTTGGAATTATGTTCTACACGCAATGGGTTTTGCCCTGGAAAGAAGAAGATCCTAAGGAGGTGCATGCCTAATGGTCTATCAAGTAACGATGAAACACGCTGTCGGTAAAGTAAGTCACGACCATATTCGAAATGTCATCAGAAGGGCTCATCCAGAGGGTGAGAAAATTGAATTCAGTTATACCGATTCAGGAATTATGTATTCTTGTGGAGACACCAAAGCAATGGTCGACTATGATATTGGAGAAATTGTGGTTACACCGGGAACGCCAAAGATGTTGACGCTTTCAAAAATTGGCTCAGCCTTGGTGATACCAGGCATGCTGATTGACCGATATGTGAAGAAGAAACACGCAAAAGCACTTGCGGTGGCATCTGTTGCTTGTGTAGCAGGTCTTGATGCCAAACCAGAAGAAGATTCGAAAGAATTATTTGAACACATGAGCGAAGATGATTGGACCACTGTAAAGCATTCAATGGGTATTGGAAATGATTTTGATACCTTCCAATTACTCGAAGATGAACCTTTTGATGCCGAAGCAGAGAGTCGTCCAGGTAATCCAAAAACAGGGTTCTTTGAAATCGTGCCCAAAGAGCATTGGATTCCCCCAACATCTTGGCAAGGCGAATCCGATGAGTATGGTATTGAATGGTTGAATTATCCGCCTCATTCCGTCCAGTTCTTCATTCGAGATGATGGAAATGAGGCTTGGATGATGAGCGGCGCTCATCAACAAGGCGCACCACCGCCAGTTGACCCTGAAATTTACTCAGGTCTTTTGGATGGGGTTATGGCCCACGTATGAGATTAGAGAAGTCCAGATTGCGAGACTTCGAGGAATTTATCAATCATCATCCACAAAGCGACTGGTACCAAGGCCCACCCCATGGCTTTGGCAAACACATCAGAACCAGACCGACCGAAGGCTCTCGAAATAGGCCCTCCCCAAGAAGCCACAAAGCGGATAACAAGTACTGATAACCCAAACATCAGGATGTAAATGAGCAGCATGAATGGGCCAAGAAGCCATCCCATGCCTCCACTGAGGATGATAGCGCCAACACCTTGCGCAAGCATTGAAGGGAAAGCAAAGTAAGTGAACCAAGCGAAATAAAACCCAATCAATACATCTCTTTCACCATCTTCTATATCTCGCCATTGTCTGAAATTTTCAGGATAGAATTTGTAAAGCAGTTTCGCTATTAGTCTCGTTTCAATGACGCTCCCACTCATAGCAGCTCTGATCACAACGGTTGTGAACCAAATGAATAATCCAATATCGACATAATTTCTCAAATCCATGTCAACGGGGATAAAAACCATGCTCAAGGGCAGTAAATTCACGAAGAGGAATGAAATTCCACCGCTCAAAGCAATACTTCCCCATAAGGCCCCTGGAGGCAGAGGTTCCTCAGGGGGCACCCACTCATCCCTTGGCAATGCCAAGAACAGTAAGGCTAAGCCTGGTCCAAGCAAGAGTGCGAAAGAACTTGCAATCGATTGTTGTCCACCTGAACTTGCAGTATCAAGTGCATTCTTGATTTCCTCAGTAGATGCGGTCGGATGTTGGGAAAAAGCGACATGACCAGCAGGGTCAACGATAAGCACGGCATCTGAAACACCGGTAGGTAATTGCTTGGCAAACCGAGAAGACGAATCATCGATCAAGATTGGCCATGAGCCATTCACTTGCTCAAATAATGGAATTAAATCATCCATACGAACATCATCACCGGTAACAACCTGCACAAAAGCAACATCATCACCAAGCAGTTCTTGTGCATCTCTGAATTCCTTAATTTGGTCGTATGCATTGTTTGAAGCAGGAATTGAGATTCCAATGGCTACGGCTTTTTTGCCTTTCATCAAATCATCCAAGGAAACCGAGCCATTTCCGTATTGATGCAATATGAAATCAGGAATTCTTGCATCTTCTGATACCCTCACATCCCCCCCCATGTCTGGCATATCATTTGCCAAAGGGATGAATAACAATCCCATAACGAGAAGCGCACCAATCAGCGGAGGAGGAATCAAAACGCCGGTACGGAAGGTATTCACAATGAAAATCAAAACTGTACCCATGCAAGAAAGGCTGAGCCAAAGTCCGGCACTGGCGAGGGGTTCTGTCTCATCGGTAACCTCGAATCGGATTAAACCTTGAGCATGACACTTCAAATCGATGTGGCTATCAGCGGTTTTTATACAGACTTTGAGAACCATATCACCTTCAGGAAGTTGCAATTTCCCAGTCCACACCATGGCTTCTCGTCCGTTACTATCTGTTCGATTGATTGGCGCATCTGAGCCAAATTGTTCGACAAGAAACATCGTGTCGAAAATTGATTTATCGGTCTCAGGGACAGGTCCCCATATGGTGAATTCCAACTTTTCAAGGTCGTCATAACCCCATGGCATGATCGGGGTAAATTCAATCTGAGCGATGCCTAAGTCGTCGACACGAACCTGGAATTGAGGTTCATAGAGCATACCTTCTATTATGACGCCTCCCGATCTTGATTCAGCACCACCCCATTCCACGCTGATGGTTGCAGCGCATTCGTTATTGATCAGCAATCTCAAACGCATGGTATCCCCTGGCTTGGCTGAAACAAATCCTGCATCGGTTGGTGTGGTTGAAAAATTCTCAGCGCCTGGTTCTCCTGCTCGGGTAATCACTTCAGAAACGGTGGCTTGATGAACGATGGCGCTACCAATGTAAAATTCTGAAGTAAGGGTAACTGGGCTTTGCGTAGCCGTACAGGTGCTTGGTCCTGAACTAATCAGTACCGTGAAGTATGTGGAAATATTTAGGGATGCGTTGAATCCTTCTATGAGTGGAGGAGTTTGTAAATCAAAAATTTCTATTTCTCCAGCCGTACGAAAGGTCGTGAATCCTCCGGGCGCCACATCTGCATTGTATCTTGTCAGTAGAGCCTCATCATCACTTCCGCTCAAATACAAACGATTGTGTTCACTGACTTCCCACTCGACAAACCCCGGTTCGTAGGTTTTCTCATCCTCCGCCAAACCGTTGAATGTAAGATATGTCGTCGATAAAAGCAAAAGCAACAGACCAGTAATGATGGTCGAACTGGCTCTTGCCATGTATCGGGGAAAACACACGGGTTGATTACTCCAACGCTGTCATCAGTCAATACCAAGACAAATCTAGGATGAAGTACATCAAGATTACACCTATGGTGATTGAGGCTGCGTTGACGGTTCCTTTGGTCATAAAGCCTCTGTTTTCGAGTAAGGCCCCAAGTAGGCTATCAATTTGGCATCCAATCCATCCAATCAAAGCAGCGATCATCGCATAGGTAAATCCGTCTCCAACGAAATGACCAGAAGGAAGCCAATAGAGAACCAATGCCATCATTCCCATTGTGAAAGCACCTAGAGCAGCAGCCAATTGGCCATTTGGAGAGAATCCTCCATTTATGCCCGGTTCACATTTTTTGAATGTTGTAATCATTCTCACACGTTTATCCATGCATCCGATTTCACTAGCAAAGGTATCAGATGCAGCAACAGCGACGGATGCGGTAAAGAGCCATACTCCATTTTCCCAATCACCTTCTAAGAATGCCAAAATTACAACAAGACCGGGGAGTCCTCCATTTGCAATCACATTTGTCCAACTGCGATGACCATCTCCAGATTCATTCAATCCCATTGCCGTTTTCTCTTCAAAACGCCACTTTGTGGCTTTATGTGATGCTATAAGGAAACTAAGTAAAACCAACAACCAAGACCAATGTCCTAGAAAGCCGACAACACAAGCCAAAACCACGGCAGCCATCACTCCGGATTTGTCCAAAATACGGTACCTTGAGGCCAATGCCACGAGTCCAATAATGATGAACAAACACACGATGAAGTTCCATGTGCTAAATCCGGGTTCCATGAACTCCACCATGGTGACCAAGCCATGTCTGGGAATTCTCATTGAAGTTCTTTTTGGCTTAAATCAGTATCAACAAGCGGATTTCTCAATATAGACTCATTAGGCAAATATTGTACAGAAGCCATGATTTGTCGGCCTACAAACCATAAGCATCCAATGAGAAATCCTGTCCAAGAAATCAGGGCTAGTAGCCCAATCCCGGGTGAGAGATCTCGAGTGAGGTACCCAACTCCCCATGAACTTCCATTCCATAGAGCATGGCCTAAGATGGCTAAACCAAGGGCAATGACAGGAGATTCGGGAAGTTTCCAAGCCTTTTCTTGAGGAATTTGTAACCAAGGTTTCACAATGTCCTTGGGCTGTTGAATCATGGTCTGTTGTTGGATTGGGATTCCAGTATCCGGTTCGATGAGTACCCAATTCGTTTCTTGTAGGTTGGCTTCAGCAGTTGTCCATTTTCTTTTCTTGCTGATTTGCCACCCTATTGCACAACCGGTAAGTCCTGACCAAACCGCATGACCCGGAATCGAGCCAATGCCACGAATGATGGTGGTTAATCCATAACTAAATGCCAGATATTCCCCACCGAATAGAGAACCAAGAATGTATTGCAAATTTTCCAACATTGCGAATCCTAAACCAACACAAAACCCGACTTGAAATCCTCGCTTGGGCGAATCAATGATTCTATAGAGTGAGAGTATGAGAAGTCCTTTGCAGATTTCTTCTCCTATTGGTGCACTCATGGTAAGAAGAAGAAATTCCCCAACTGAGTTCTCATCAAAAGCACTCAGCCCTGCAAGGTTGAGCAGGGATGGAGAAAGGATGGAGTTGATGACAATCGCGGGAATGGTGGATAACATACCTGCAATCAGCATCATCTCCGCTTGCCATTTAGTCGTTTGAATATCCAAGTGATGCATGCTAAATGACCACCATGCATGTACTGGGACACTAAAACCAACCAACCATGCCGGTATAGCGACAAGAATTACCAGCAATATCGCAAGAGGATGATTGGTAATCAGCACCGGAAGAAAAGCCCCTATCGAAAGAATAACCGTCACGAAAAAAATTGTCCATAGAGTTCGAGCAGGTGGAAGCTCAACCGGTGGAGAATCTCTGATAAGGTGGTGTGCAAACCTCGTCGGTACTGAGGTATGAAGTACTCGATTGTCACTGATAGGATGGATAGTTTGTCCTCCTTCTACCGGGAACGCACTCAGGATGTGTTTGAGTTTTGGTCTTCGCAGCCAAACAAATAGGAACACAAGGGGGAATGAACAAAATGTAGAACCAATGGTAAGCATGAAGTCTTGTTCCCACAATCCATACACGATAAGAAAAATCATATTTGCCATCAGGTAGGTAAGTAATACGATTCCCAGCATTTTCCATACCAATGACCATGGTGATGACTGACTCATGATGGTCGTCCCTTGAGGGAGGGGAGTCAGTGGAATTTGGGTTTGCACGCTCGATTGGAGCCAGTCATGGTTCAAAGGCTCTTGGTTCCCCGCTCAGTCCGCCCATCATTCGACATATTCATTCGGCTAGGTACGCTCATCACTGCAGGGATTGAGCGGTGAGGGTTCTCACTCATCAGGTTTGAGGAAGCCATATCTCCAATCCTCGGGAGGATTGAAATTTCTTTTGACGGTACGAACACTCACCCAACGCATCAAATTGATTGGACTGCCCGCTTTGTCATTGGTACCACTGCCACGGGCACCACCGAAAGGTTGCTGGCCAACAACAGCACCAGTTGGCTTGTCATTGATGTAATAATTTCCAGAACTATAGCGCAGCGCTTTCGTTGCGGTTTCAATATCGGCCTCTTGATTTGCGAAGATGGATCCAGTCAGAGAATAAGGCGAGGTTTCATCACATAGTTTCAGTACATCCTCAAACCTTTCATCATCGTAAACATAAACCGTGAGCACAGGTCCGAATATCTCTTCTTTCATGCTCTCATATTGTGGGTCTTTTACCACGATTGTTGTAGGTTCAATGAACCAACCAACACTGGAATCATAGTTTCCACCAGTGATGATTTCGGCATCTCCTGANTCACGGGCTCGCTCGATGTAACCGGTGATGTTGTTGAAGGCTTTTTCATCGATNACAGCCGAAACCAGATTGGTAAAATCTGCNGGGTCTCCCATCTTTACTTTGGANACCTCTTCGATGTATGGTTGCTTNATTCGCTCCCAAACCGAGGCAGGGATGTAGCATCGAGATGCCGCCGAACATTTCTGGCCCTGGAATTCAAAGGCTCCACGAAGCATTGCCGTAAGGAGTGCTTTTTCTTTACAATCAGGATGTGCAACAATGAAGTCTTTACCACCGGTTTCTCCGACAATACGTGGATAAGAGCGCAGATTGGGCAAATTTTTACCCACCTGTGTCCATATATGGTCGAAAACACCTGTTGAACCTGTAAAGTGAATGCCGGCAAGCATTGGGTGTGACATGCAGATATCAGAGATTTCAGAGGCACGTGCAGGGACGAAATTAATGACACCTGCTGGTAGACCAGCATCCATCATTAATTGCATAATTTTGTAATTGCTTAGGTAACTGTTTCTGCTTGGCTTCCATACGGCGGTATTTCCCATGAGTGCTGGAGCGGAGGGAAGATTACCAGCAATACTCGTAAAATTAAAGGGAGTAACGGCAAAAATAAAGCCCTCCAATGCTCTTCCTTCACAAGAATTTTGAATGCCTTCTGGTGATATTGGAGGTTGTATGTCTTGGTATATTTGTTGAGCAAAGTGGGCATTAAGTCTCCAAAAATCAATCAATTCACAAGCGGAATCGATCTCTGCTTGGTGGCAGGTTTTCGATTGGTTGAGCATGGTTGAGGCGTTGACCTCAGCTCTTCTTTCTCCTGCTAAAAGGTCGGCGGCTTTGATGAAAACTGCGGCTCTTTCTTGCCACGGTAGGCTTGACCAAGATTGATGGGCATGCAACGAGGCTTCGATAGCATTTCGGATTTCCATTTCACCTGCAAGATGCACTCGGGCAATGACATGGGCATGCTTGTGTGGCATGACTTGTTCAACTATGTTCCCCGTCCAAACCTCTTCGCCATTGATGATACATGGTATCTCTACAACTTCTTGTGATTGACGCTTGAGTTCATCTTGAAGTGATTTCCTTTCAGGGCTGCCAGGCAAGTAGCCTAACACCGGCTCATTTTCCATTGGAGGTAGTGTAAATCCACTGAGACTCATGCATTGGCCAAGAGATACGGCACTTCAATTTCACTGTCGATAAAGATGCGCATGTTTTTGCCGGACTTTACGCAGTTTTGGACCGACCACAGCCATACAGTAGCCTTGGTTGGGATTTCTTGCATAGTAATCATGATGATATGGTTCTGCCTCATGATAATTTGATAATGGTGCAATTTCTGTGACGATTGGCTGTTTCCAATACGCTTGCATTTGTTTTGTGATCTCTCGAGCAGTCTCATCTTGGAATGGAGATGTGGTGTAAATAGCACTCCGATATTGTGTGCCGATGTCGTTGCCTTGACGATTGAGTTGGGTAGGGTCGTGGACCGTAAAAAACACCTCAAGCAATGTAGAATATGATATTTCCTCGGCATCAAACATGACCTCGACAACCTCTGCGTGGCCTGTTTTCCCTCTACAAACCGATTCATAGTTAGGCGAGGGGTCTTCTCCACCTGCATAACCGGGTGGCGCAGAACGTCGGTGTATTTGAGGGGAACAGTGGCGATCTGCGCATTGGCTTATCGTTACAGTCGGTGTGGGATGGTGAGCAATGGCGTCATCGTCCGTGCCGGTTACAG
>PBHM01000016.1 GCA_002719395.1 Methanobacteriota archaeon
TGAGGGTGTTGATGAAGGCATCATCAAAGGTTTGTATCTTCTTCGGCAAGCACCTCAAGGAGAAGGCCCAGTGGTACGATTAATCGGGTCCGGTCCAATTATGCTACAAGTATTAGCAGCCGTTGAGATGCTCGAAGATCTTGGAATTCGTTCAGAAATTTGGTCAGCAACATCCTATGGAGAATTAAGGCGAGAGGCAGCAGAAATGACTCGCTGGAACAGACATAATCCTGACCAAAAACCTCGAATCAGTTGGGTTGAGCAGATGTTAGGCAACCACTCCCTTCCAACCATTGCCGTAAGTGATAATATTGCTGCTGTACCCGATTTAATCCGGCCATGGGTGGATGACCAATTTGTTTCATTGGGTACAGATGGTTTTGGCCGCTCAGATTTAAGAGAAAATCTCCGGAGCCATTTTGAAATAGATGCCAACCACATTACACTAAATGCACTCTCTCTACTTGTGAAAAACGGAGACATAGAGAAGGAAACCTTTTCCAAATTCAAACAAAACCTACTATGAAAGAATCAGTGGTCAGAAAACCCCAATAATGGCACCAAAATAGTAAACAAAAAAGGGCATGAGGTCGTGCTGACATGAAGATTTTTGGTTTTACTTTCTTCGTTTGTTTTCTCTTAGTAGGATGTACGACTCCTATTGATTCAGCACAGACCATTATTCCAGAACCAATTGGTGATATGCCATCTTTTCCAGATTTTAACTTCGTAGATGAAAACAACACTACGCACAATTCATCAATGTATGCAGGTATACCTTTTGTTGCATACTTTTCAGCATCATGGTGCACGCATTGCAAACCGACGCTTGAAGCGTTAGATGATACCGTTCCTGTTGGGCATTTATTGGTATTCAACAAAGAATCACGGGAAGAATACAGCAACATGACTGAATGGAAGGAGAGTATGGAATCGGAACTAAATCGAACCCTTGACCATCCTTTTATGCATGCTCCAGACTTTGCATTATCATTGAATGTTCAATCTATTCCATCCATGTTTTTCGTTAATGCTGATGGTGAAATTACCCATCATCAAGAAGGACTGAGGAATCAAAGCATCATCGAAACGTATTGGAATCCTTTGGTTTCGAATGATGGACAATAATTTCATGGCATTTGCTAATGGGGATTATGCAAATAGAGATTCAGTACTCGAAGAGAATAAGGTAGATCANTGCAAAGAATANGATGGCCAATATTATTCCAGCAANCATGACCATTGCATACATGCCGATGCCAAAATACATCGCTGCTGCTTGGAGTGCNTTNGCAACTTTAGAATCNGAAAAGTTTTCCTGATTTTCTCCGCNTGGNGAAGTGGGCTTCTGACTGACTTGCATGACACCATNAGCGTTGACAAAAAACACCTCATTCTCNGGTTTTTCACGCATGCTGTAGCCCGTAGATGTCAATAACATGGATCCAGGAATCATCAGGCAACAAGAATAAAACAGGCGCTTAGTTGTTGTAGTTTCCCACAAAAATTCATCAGAATCNCAAGTCCAAGTTTCTTCTCCATCGACAATAATGGTCGTACGGTCTTCTTCTGAGCACATTGCATCTGTGGTAAATGCTGAGAAGAATACAATAATAGCAACTAAGCCAAGAACCAATCCACTAATTGAAACGGCGAGAGAGATTTGGTTTTGTGTCATTGTAAATCCAGGAGACTGTTGCTTTTTCGCAAGAGCATTATCGATTTTTGTTGAGCAAGTTGGACATATAATCGAACCTTCAAATGAGGCTGGAACTTGAAGACGAGACCGGCAATTAGGGCAGTCAAATTCCACATTACNCTCTGTACTTTCATTTGTGCTTGGAGTTTCATTTTCGACCAATCTCTGGATTAATTCACTTTTATTTCCAGATCTTACCAGCCCTCTTTCTTTCAGTGCTTCCTTTAATTCCGCCACGGTCATCTTATCGAATTCTGTGGCCATACATATCTCAAGGGTTTCTAATAAACAAGTTTTGAGTTAGATTTGTTAGAAAAATAATCAATCTTTTGTTCTGATTCAGTTATCGATATGTTATCTGTTAACCTTCCAAAGCATGAGAAATATCTGACCAAAGATCTTCTACATTTTCTAATCCTACACTCAATCGAATAACCACTATCTATACTATTACGAATGAATAACGAGGAAAAGGCTTTCGTCAAACTAATTTTTTACAATCATATCATCATAAAGTTTGAGATTCAGTAAAATTTCGCCGAAATCACGAGCATATGCACACATACGCCGAATTGATTCGGAAATTCTAAAGTTAAATAAATCCGATTTTGATAATTTCCTTTCNTCAATAAGTTTGTTTTCATATTCCAGAATTTCCTTTTGTGTTGATTTGAGTATTTGTCGACTTTCTTCTATTTCGATGGAGTTCCGAGTTCGGATATTAATCATCAATAGCTTAAGCGTATTTAGCCANGATGAAAGTTGAGAAATGAGAGAAGTTTCAATTTGATTTACGATTTTTTTAGACGCTTTAATCATCTGGGCAATCTGATAGGCATGATCCATCATTCGCTCTAGTGAACGGGCAAGATTACTGTATTCTACCGCCTGATTTCGTGTAATTTTGAGGGAGGATGCTACCAGATGAGACTCTAATGCTACACTTAATTGCCGTTCAACGAGGTAAAGTAATGCATCAACTTCAGCCTCACGTTCGTCTAATTCATCCAGTAGTCTGATGTCTTGTTCTGTAGCAGCGGAGATGATATCTTTGGTTAATGAACTGAGTTGAGAATACATACGATTAATACTTGCAGTCAATGGCATTTCCGAAGAGTCGATGAGACATTTTAGAATAATTCGATTGTCTGTTTCATCGATTGTTTCAAATCCCCGGGTATTCTTTAGAAATCGTCGAATATGTTTCTGAAGTAAACGATCTTCTGGATTCGGGCAGAGTATTCTGATGGAATCGGCGCCCGAGAGATATGCACCCATAAGATGATCATGAACCGATTCTTTTGGAATATTATTCGTGTTGATATTGATGACTTTTTCTTGGTTTTCTAACATTTCAAGTGGTGTCAAACGAAGGGCTCCACTCGGCCTCCAATCAATTCGGACAAAATCTTGGGGCTGTAGATTCATATTTTCAACCCATGGTTTCGGTAAACTCAGAGTATATGTTACTCCTCCGGTCAATTGTAGTTTTCGAAGGCTAATCTCACGAGGTTCAATTCTCATAGGGCTCGTTTTTCCGACTATGTAGTCCTATATAGATTACATACGCTCTAAGTGATATACTGAATTGTTGAAACTAATACTATGGAACCTGTCACGATGGTTGTAATCGGTTTGGCCTTGGCGGTATGCGCCTATATGGCCTGGAATATCGGCGCAAATGATGTCGCAAATGCCATGGGTACGTCAGTAGGATCTCGAGCGCTCACCCTTAAGCAAGCCGTAATTATTGCTGCAATATTTGAATTCGCTGGTGCCTTCTTTGCTGGTGACGCNGTAACAAAAACAGTACGTAAGGGAATCTTATCCGTTAACTTTGCAGCAGTTACTCCCGAAATCTCTCATGATATTGCATTTGGATTTATTGCTGCAATGATGGCAGCCGCAGTGTGGCTGACTATTGCTACACGTTTTGGTTTACCCGTATCAACCACNCACTCCATCATCGGAGGAATCATTGGTGTTGGTCTTGTGCTTGAAGTAGACCATAATGCGAAATACATCGACTGGGAAGTTGTTCAGAAAGTCGTAATGAGTTGGGTCGCAAGCCCACTCATAGGTGCGATTCTGGCATTCTTCTCCTACTATATCATTAAGAAATTGATTCTTGATTCAGATAAGCCAGAAGAAAGGTCGATTTGGCTGGCGCCAATCCTCGCCTTTCCCACTTTTTTTATCTTGGGTCTGGCATTACAGTTCAAGGCTTTGAAAGGGGTTATGCCCGATTCGTGGCTTCCCGTAAAAGAAAATGGTTCATTCAATCCGACAACACCTTACTGTCCGAAACCAGGTGAAGGGGAAGAAATTGCACAAATATGTATAGGTGCAGTGCATGAGGGTGCTTGGATTCCAATCAATTCAATTCTTATTTCGATGGTAATTGGTATTATTTCTTCTCTCATTCTATACGCTGTTTTGAAGAAAATCAACATTAAAGAAGAGAGCAAGGGATTCCGCGGTGTCGAGCGGATTTTCGTTTGGTTACAAATTATTACAGCAGCTTACGTTGCGTTTGCACATGGTGCTAACGACCGTTCTAATGCTATTGGGCCAATGGCAGCAGTTTGGCAAGTTCTTTCCAATGATACAGGGATGTTATTGAAAGAAGCCCCTATCCCACTCTGGCTTGTCCTCCTTGGTTCTGCAGGTATAGCAATCGGTGTCTTGACATGGGGTTGGCGTGTAATGGAAACCATTGGAAAGAAAATTACCGACATAACTCCAACACGTGGTTTCGCAGCTGAGTTTGGTGCTGCTACAACAATACTCATATTTTCTATGCCTTTCCTTGCGGTGCCAGTTTCAACGACGCATACTCTTGTTGGCGCTGTTGTAGGCGTGGGTCTTGCCGGTGGGGCGAAGGCGGTTGATTTCCGAGTCTTTGGCAAAATTGCAGCTTCCTGGGTCGCGAGTGTTCCAGTAGCCGCCTTCGGTGCAGCGACCATTTACATCGCTTCAGGAGGAGATGATCTNAAAATGATAATCCTACTTCCAATCGCTTTCTTAGCAGTAGGATTTGCTATGTGGCGAACACGAGGTCAAGAGATTCATGTTGAGGAAGCACTTTCAGACGCTGGCAGTGCGCAGGAAGAGGAGACAACACCATTTGACCTGTTCCATCATCATGCAGAATTAGTCGATGCAACGGTTCAGAAGATGGTACTAGCCGTGGAGAAGGCTTGTTCAGGTGAGAATGCAAGCCAAGAAATAGAAGCCACTATCGAATCTGAGTACGAAGCTGATAAGGCCAAATCAAATATTAGGGAGGTCTCTAGAAAAGATCTCAGATTTGGTATCGCTGCTGATTCTAAATCTTTCCTTCACATGGTCAGTCGTCAGGATCGAATTGCCGACTATGCACAGAACGTAGCAGAGCAATTATCCTTCCGACCACTTATGGAAAACGATGAGGCACGAAAACATCTCATGGAAATGGCAAAGGCAGTCGCAGAAACTGTAACGACGTACGAAAAATTGATCGAAGCATTACGCGATTACCATATTAGTGGGCGTACTAAGTCGGGTGNAGACAAGGTTATGCAGCTTATTAGAGAAGTGAACCTCAAAGAGCATGAAGCAGATTTGATAGAAGCCAAGGCCGCAGCATTCGTATTTACAAACGGGGAAGACGAACCTCTTGCAGCGATGCACATGTATCGCGTCCTTCAGCGTCTTGATGATGTAGCCAATGCTTGTGAGAAGGCGGCCAACGCCTTTCTTCCGTCGTTATCAAACTGATCCAATAAATAGGATTGAGTCTATCGATATGATTCATAAAACAGATAGGTTTTGAAGGGCTTCTCGTACATATAGGACTCCCGAAATGACCAAGCCGACCATGATTCCTTTTTGGATATCATCGCTTTTCCATTTTTCGAGCCATATCCGGCCGACTTGAGCACCAACAAGGGCTGCAAATACAAAACCAAAAAGTAGCCATGTCTGCATTGTCAGGATACTTACATCATGCCATAGATATATCGGAATCCGCGTCGCATCAACCACTAATGCAAGAAGCGCCGCTGTTGCGGCATATTCTGATTTATTGGGTAAACGTTGTTTGAGGAACATTGCTCTGAGTGCCCCTTGATGCCCTGTTAAACCACCTAGGAATCCCGAACCAAAACCCCCGATGCGATCCTCTGTTTCTGGGAGCTGTATAGACGTCCATGATTCACTAACTTTGAGAAGAGGTAATACAATTAACGCAATTCCAACCAATAGTAGAAGTGGCTCAGGAGAAATAACCGATTGCAACAGTGCACCAATTAACGCTCCCAATAACAAGGTCCAACCAAATCGCTTCAATGCTGCGCGTTCAATATGAAACCGGAGTAGATAAGATTTCATTCCGTTGTGAGCGCCATGAATAATTGCGACACCCGCAATAGCTTGATGTGGCTCGAACCAGATTAGAAAAAGCGGGGNGATCATTGTAGCCAGGCCGAAACCAGCAGGGACAGTCAATGCTGCAGCAAAGAAGCATCCAATAAGTCCAAGAATTACAAAGCCATCGATATTGAATCCACCTTTCTTTAATCAAAACACTTCTGGAAATTATTGTTCACATTGAAATGGGTNCGGATATAGATCGGGTGTCGGTTAGAATTAACCAAATCTTCGGTAAGCAATAAAACATGACTATTACAAATTTTATCATTCATTTGTGAAGTTATGAGATGTTATTTGTCGTTGGGTCCACCGGGTATTTCTTTAGCGAGAAACCAATACAGGATTAAACCTGTCACGAATGCAATAACGCCTTTCCATACACCTAATTCTTCACTATTCGGTATAAGGCCAGCCTCTTGAATCCAAGATATGATCGCAAACATGATTCCAAATGATGAGGCAATCAACCATATGACCAAGAGTTGTTCGCGTTTATTGGNTTGCAAGTATGAAAANCTAGGATAAATTCAATCAATATAATTTTGTATTGAACCTTTTGTAGTTTTCAGCAGATGGATTATGTACATCCTTCATTTGGACGATTTATGTCCGTAGAATCGATGGTAAATGCAATGATTGAAAGTTTGAATGATGTAATGGNAGATGCTGCTAAACATGATGGTGGAAACAGCGCTGCTNGTACCAGAGTTCGCAAGGCCATGCAAGAGTTGAAGAATGCGGCTCAGGATGTTCGAATCAAAGTTCAATCTGACAAGAACAGTCGCTGATTAACAGTTTGTAATCTGAGCAAAGCGGCTTGGTGANTCGTGGTTTATTGAGAGATATTTCTCTTGAAAATTGACCATTCTCCGCCTCCGTTAAGGAAGTCTGCTTGGCCCTGTTTGATTGGCTCCCACTCTCCAGAGGGGCCTTCGAGGCCTGGTGCCATCACCAACCATTCAATAGATGAGANATCTCCTCTGTCTGGTTTGATTTCACTTTGNTTCAATTCTTGTTGCCAATNTGAATCTGGTGATCGCCAATGACCGGTCACATTGACNAGGTCTTCNTGAACAAATGAGTTGTGCATGGTATACAGCCAATGCATCCCTAATGNCTGGTCGTGAATCAACAAGAATTCATCACCATCTTCAACTTGTNCAGCAAGAAAATCAGCCGCATCATCGGTCCACATGGTCTGGCCATGAAAGGATGCAAAAATTGAGAGAGGAAGCACAAGTATGATGGCTAAAGCCATCGATTTTTTNCCCTCACTGAGTTTTTGCAAAGTAAATTGTTGCGGGTTTGTTTTTTCTAATCGAATAATGAGAATAAAAATTGGAATCATAAGCAAGGAGACATACCGCCCATTATTCCCCATTGTCCAAATGATTCCTGGCCAACTGGCGCTCCATAGTATTGATTCAAGCGTCCATTGCGCAGCAACGTAAGCAGTGAGAAAGGCAGCAACAAATACGCATGCCAAGAAATGCCANGTNACACTTTCCTCNGNATTTTGNNTAAGNGNAACTCCTAGAGATTTNATAAATGGCCAAATCATCATGCCAAAGGCAAGATGAATAACCAGTACATCCAATACGGCAAAAGGGTATGCAGATAGCAAACGCAATGGCTCATCCTTGATGACATTCAACGAACCACCGTATCCTAAAAATCCGAGAATGAAAAAGGCAATTGTGGCTAAGATGTAAACAATGATGCCTTTTTTCANGGTGCTNGTTTGCCATNNNGANANNATNCTNGATTTCATGAGATAATATGTGACCAAACCNAAGCATAAACCNCCAATAATCACCAANTGGTTATCCAAATATCCTTTCCATTGAACAATACTAACCAGAACAATACCTGCCATGATTGACAAAATTGGAGAAGGTGGCTCACCACTAAAATCCCAGCGTTCAATGACCGATTTCTTCTCAGTGGTTTTTGATTGATATCGGTGGAACAGAAACAGAAAACCAACCGCAGCGGTGATGGCTATGGCACCTTCTTGGTATCCCCTTCCATTAGAGAAAATGAAAGTAGGATAGATTGAAATTAAACTTGCGAGGCGATTATCGATCATCCAAGTGATGAGAATCAATACCATGGTAATTGAAAAACTGATCATCTTCACTTGCATTGAAGAATAGGAAATTGGGGCGGAAACTCTCCCCAAATCATCTGGATTACTCGCCTCGGTATCAATGGGCCTCGTACTGCCCCATGGTAACATGCCCTCTTCATCAGCGGCCATCCTCACATGCGTATCAAGGCCTAAATCACTCGTGAAACAGACCACGATATTGAGAAATATCCCAAGAGCCAGAAGTATATTCCAAGACCTCTGGTTGTCGAGGTCATACCAGGACATGACCACTCCTTTGAGGGGTGAGGTTCAACCCTTTCGGCGATATGGCGCAGCATGAGCGGCGCTTTGGAAGGCATCAAGGTCGTGGACTTATCGAGAATCTTGGCTGGACCATATTGTGGTCAGATGCTATCGGACCTTGGGGCGGAAGTTGTCAAGGTTGAGGCGCCTTGGGGAGATGATACGCGTACATGGGGTCCGCCTTTTCTTGATGATGGAACGGCTGCGTACCATCTTTCATGCAATCGTGGGAAATCTTTCATCCAAGCAAATCTAAAACAAGACCCAGAATCTGTTATGTCGTTAATCAACTCTGCAGATGTAGTCATAGAGAATTTCAAACCAGGAGGTCTTCAATCATTATTGGGAACACTCCCTGNCCATCTTATTGTCTGCTCAATCTCTGCTTTTGGCACCACTGGACCACGCAGAGATGAACCTGGCTACGACTTGGCTCTACAAGCTCTATCAGGCATCATGTCAATCACAGGCGAAACAGATGGAATGCCGGTAAAAGTGGGTGTTGCCTGGATTGATATCATCACCGGACTATATGCAGGAAATGCGATACTTGCCGCCCTGTTTCATCGCGAAAGGAGTGGGGAAGGGCAAGTGATTGACCTTTCGTTGTGGGATTGTGCAATTGCGAGTTTGGCGAATCAAGGACAAAATTGGCTATCNGGGAATATGATTCCTGGAAAATTNGGATCAGGTCATCCAAATTTAGTACCATACCAAGCCTTTCTAGCAAAAGATGGTTGGATGGTAATCGCAGCAGGGAATGACCGGCATTGGGAAAATATTTGCAAAGCCATGCGATTCCCTCACATTCATCAAACAAATGCGGAAAGGATTTCTCACAGAGAAGAGATTATTTCGATGCTTCAAGAAGTGGTGAACAACTACACCATGCAAGAAGTGATTGAGTTGCTAAAAGGGATTCCTTGTGCTCCTATTCAAAATATTCAACAAGCACTCGAAGACCCTCAAAGTATAGCAAGGCAGGCTGTTTGGGATNTTGATGGNTATGCTACNTTNGCCAGCCCACTGCGTTTTATGTCAAAAACACCNGCAAGACCTAGAAACTGAACAAGGACGTTTGGCCATCTTTTCTTACTGGTTTATCTGCGGTCAAATCCTTGATGGCCTTTTCAACACGTCCGGGACTGAAATCTCTCTCAACCTCTAAAAACTGCTTCAATCCACTTACGTCTACTTCTTTCATTGACAATTCATGAGGCTCGAATTGATGAACAGGATGCTGAAGAAACACTTTGCGGATGAGGTCTAGATTCTCTGGAATTTCTTTCCCTTTTTCCTCACATATACGCTCTATTGTGCCATATTGTTTGATCAGTTTCAATCCTGTTTTTGGCCCAATACCAGGGATTCCTGGATGGAAATCTGTACCGATCATAATGCCCATGTCAACCAATTGTTCGTGAGTAATTTCGTGTGCTGAAAGGAATTCAGATAAGACGATTTTTTCAGCACGGATAATTCTTCCATAACGCTTAGAACCATCAGATGCAAGATTCCTAATCAAAACAGGAGCCCCATACAGCAATGCATCCCAATCTTGAGTCGCAACTACATCGAGCAACCCGTTGGCAACCATTACCGCCCCTTGTGCTTCTCCTTCTGCTTTTGCACGGATAGCGGGGATGCCCATAAGACGGAGCATTTCCATGGTTTCATCAACCATTTCAGGCGTGTATCGCATACATCGCTGTGCCATTTTTTGAGCGGTTTTGAAATCACCAACTTCCATGGCTTCTTTCCATGCTGTTTCTGCTTCTAGAGTTCGCATTCTTCGCTCCGACATCACTTCGGCTTTCATCTCAGGATGTTCTCCATCAAATATGAACACCGGTTGAATGCCTTTGGATACCATCGCTGATGCTCGACCGAGAAATCCCATCAGGTGTGAGACGATTTTCCCATCTTTATTGGTAAGNGGACGCCCATCNCCTGTTGCTGAAACATTTCGAATAGTAGTCAAGAATTGAAACGCAAGGAGAAAGGCATCAACNCCNACTNTTTTTCCTTTCAAGTCCGCCATNGTGATTTTTTCTGGCGATGCTAAATCCCTAAGGTTACACCCCATGNTCCNTCCCTGAAGTGGTAACTTGTAAGTCTCNCGGCGAAGCGATGAAAACCAAATCACTCGTGGAAAGCATGATGCAAGTACTTGCTTCTCTCAGCGGATGGCATCCTCAGCTTTCCGCAGCAGAACTCAAGGCATTGCTTCCTCACACTGAAATTACTTCTACATCTTCACCCAGAATTGTTGGTTTACATTCTCTAGAAAATCAAGAAATATTGCGTATGCACTCTTCTTTGGAAGGCATTCTCCAATCTGGAGGCGTTGATGCATTGGATAATTTACGACATTTTTTGCAAAACATTTCTACAATCGAGATGCCAAGAGGCACAATGAGAGTAACTTGTAAAAGACATGGGCCAAGAAAATCATCCCTTTCTATGAGTACTCTAGAGAAAGAAATAGGTGCCATTTTCTTTGAAAGAGGTGTCCAGATTGACCTCACTACTCCAGATGATGTATTCTGCCTGATTATCGACGAAGAGGCAAATCAATTTTCATGGGGATGGTGGCAGGAATTTGAATCAATGTCGCCCAGTTGGAAAGAAAGAAATCCTTCGAATAGGCCATTCTTCAAACCAATCAGTTTAGACCCAAGGCTTGCCAGATGCGCCGTGAATCTTGCTTGTGGNGATCGTCGAGGATATTGCGTGGACCCAATGGCTGGGACAGGTGGATTTCTTATTGAGGCCTCGTTGACTGGAAGAGACGCTTACGGCTTGGATGTGGATGAACTCATGGTTTCAGGAATTGAAGAAAATCTTCGTCATTATGAGTTACAGGGAGTTGTCAAGGTTGACGATGCTTCTTCCCACCAATATCCCGAATATATCGCAGGCATTGCACTTGATCCGCCTTATGGTAGGAATTCTCAACCCTCTTCAAAGGATGATCTTTTGCTAAAAATCTTAAAAAGGCTACACCATTTTTCTCAATCTGATACTGGTTTAGCGCTTATTTTACCACTTCGCAATGAAGTGAATATCGATTCAGAAACCATGCATGTATCTCAATTTCTTCATAAAATAGGGTGGAATGTTATTGAAACATTTGAAATCCCAGTACACCGTTCACTCAAACGTCTGCTTATTTGGTCTTCAATTTCTCCTCAAGAAGTAATAGTTTGACTCCATCTTCTTCTTGAGGCATCGGAAATTCGGTTCGATGGGGGCACAATTCGTCAAGAATGGCGACATCTTGTTCATTGAGCACGATTGGAAATAATCGACATCCTTGAGGCCGCGATTCGTACACCTTACAGACGCCAAGGCCATTCTCTGCATAATCATTCACAGCCAAGAATACACAGGCTTTTGTGTCGCTNTTGTTNAGCAGCCTTCGAATTCCTTCATTATCGACATATGAAAACGCTTCAAGTTGAAGANCGGTTTGGCGTTGTAATTTTTTTGCTTCNGCATTGGTAATTGGCATGATGGTATCTCTGCAGCAGAGACTACAATCGTGACTAAAACACGGAGAATTCATCGCCCTCGCCCAATCCAAGTCGAGCGCGGTCTTCAAAAGGGAGGATGGTTCGCATAAATATTGGGCAATTGGGGTAGTCTGGATATCCTTCCGGCCTTCGGAGCCGGGGACGTGGGTTCGAATCCTGCATTGCCCGCTTTTCTTTTCTCAAGGATGCTTTAGCCAATGCAAAACGGTTTCTTCTCCCCATTGTATATTTGGCTGGGGAATCATTTTTGAACAATCAATATCAAGTGGAACAGGCTTGGTATGCGTTTGTTCTGTGGATATAATCAAAATCTCATCAACCAGCTCTTCATTCATGAATCTACGGATCGTTTCAGGCCCACCTTCTACAAGAAGTCTCTGGATTTCTTGGTCACCCAACCATTCTAACATCCGTTTTAACCCATGAAAGTCATCCTGAAGGANTTTNGTTTCTCCTCTTTCGCTTAGCATCTTTGCATCCTTTGGCATTCGCTGATTAGGATCAATTACCACACGTANTGGCTGTTTAACATCACCTTTTCCGCGAACGGTGAGTCTTGGATCATCACGAATGACCGTGTTTACACCAACGAGAATAGCATCACAATCTTGGCGTAATGCGTGCACNTTTTCCAAGCATGCCTCGGATGTAAANCGCTTACTTTCTCCAGCCAAATCATCGACACTTCCATGAGCATCTGTGGCTACCTTTACGGTGACAAATGGCCGTCTCGTAGTACACCAGTGCAAGAATTCTCGCATCTGTTTTTTCGCNTCNTNTTTNAGNAATCCAAATTCNACNTCNATNNCNGCNTTTTTCAANACTTNTGCNCCTTCNCCNCTTACATTTGGATTTGGGTCTTCATGTGCGATAATGACTTTTGAAATTCCTGCCCATAGAAGACTTTCTGTACAAGGCGGCGTTCTTCCGAAGTGGTTACAAGGCTCAAGTGTGACATAAGCCGTGGCTCCATTGACTGACATGCCTTTTGCTTCAGCATCGTGGATTGCCATTTGCTCTGCATGCAATCCTCCTAAGTGGTCATGCCAACCTTGTGCGATTTCTTTGCCGTCTTTTACGAGCACACATCCAACAAGCGGATTTGGCGATACTCGACCTCTTCCTTTTTCTGCGACTTCTATGGCACGGCGCATGAATTGCTGGTCATCTTCGCTCCAGGCCACGTCCCTTCCAGAGGCTGGTCTTTGAAGAGGGCTTTGGAAGGGATGGATTCTTGGTATCAAACCCATGGGATGCCATGGCCGAGATTCACTGTATCATCAATCCAGCCAGCCGCGATTATCGTTGTGGGAAAAAGTGGCCAGAAATACAGGAACTTCTCGTTACTGCTGGATTTTCGGTACATCCTCATATGACCGAGCGCGTTGGACATGCTGCACAGATCGCATGGGATTTGCGTCAACAAGGTGTCAAAGATTTGATTGTTGCAGTTGGAGGTGATGGCACCTCACATGAAGTCGCAAGCGCATTNAGAGGGAGCGAAATTCCCATGGGNATCATACCATTCGGNTCTGGAAACGATTACGCGATTACCCATGGCATACCTCGTAATGATCTAGAATCAGCCGTTCAAATTCTTCGTGATGGCAAGGACCGTTGGTGTGCTGCTTGGCGATTGGAAGGCTATCCCGCAGAGGCTACGACTGGTTACCCCTCTCCAAGATCGAATCAATGGGACGGGCCTTCAGAACATGAAAATAGGGTCGTACGTTGGGTGTTTTTAGAATCAGATGCCGGGATTACAAGNGCCATNAGTCGTGCTAAATTAAAGCGGGCNAAATGGATCAAGGGNCAGTCAAAATACACATATCTCGGTGTAACGACCATTCCCTTTTGGCCTNGNAGGAAGTTAGAATTGAAATTTGATGATGAAGATGCATTCCAATGCAATCTCACGATGCTTGCAGCAACCACAGGTGAAACATTTGGTGGTGGATACAAAGTGAGTCCGGGCGTGAACCCTTCGGATGAGAATGGCACGGTCATNATTGCTCCAAAATTATCAAGGCTGCAAATGCTCAAANTGATGGGTCCAGTAAAGAAAGGAAAACACATCGGTAAATGGGGCATTTATGCAAAAACAGTNAATAAAATCCAAATCAGGCCCGNAAACGAAGATGGAGAGCCTATGGACGANCCAATAGGTGTACCAACTTGGGTCCAAGCAGATGGCGAGCCTTGTATCATGGCGCCTGCANTATTAGAATGGAAAACAAAACAAATTCTCGTACGAGGGGCCCAATCTGTACCTTGGGATTAAAGGTCTGAAAAATCATCAAAGTCGTTATCACTTACAGACGGNCGTTGTTGTTTTGATGGNGGTGGTCCNCCTTTNCGCTTTGGACCAGGAGCACTCGGNGAAGATGATTGTTGAGTAGATGATTNCTGTGAAGATGNACTTCGTTTTTTNGTNGCTCTTCTCTTTTTCATCGGTTTGTCAGGTCTTTCAATTGGTTTATTCATTGAGTTTGAGGAAAAGTGCGTATCTCCGCCACCGCTTTGGGCGCCTCCGACGAACCCTCCTGTAACGCCACCGCCACTAACACCGCTTGTAACGCCACCACCACTANATCCACCGCTAACATTACTGCTGGTACTTTGCGACATCTGCTCGTTTTGTTTGACCATGTTCACTGCTTCAGCGGTAACGGTAACGCCCCCACCTCCACTGATGGTGTTTGTTGAATCCANTGAGGAGCCCTTTGANAGNATATTATCAAGACTGAATCCNGCCAACTTTGATTCTGGTTCAGGCTTCTTTTCTTCTTTAGGAGGCTTCTTTGGCTCTTTCTTTGGTGGAGCCCTTTGAATGACGTCATCATCAAACTTGTTTTTCTTGGATTTTCGGAGATCCTTTTTCATCTTCTCCGCTTTCATGTAACCTTCTTCGCCCATAAGCGTCTTTGCTGTATTCTTAGCCTGGCGCAAAAGCAGCATATTTGAGAGGATAAATGCACCAAAAGCNCCACCTACGCCAAAGATGAGGAAAAAGGTGATGAAACCCCATCTTCCAAGGTAATCGACATCTCCCATAGCCCACTCATCATCGTCTTCACCATCTTCGCTGACCACACCAGAGGCTAATCTTATCTCAGTGACATAGACATGCGCGTTTGCATTTTCGTCAATGCTGATGGAACAAGAATTCCCTGATTTTTCGATACCAGTGGAGGGTGTTCTGTTATCTTCCATAAGGAGGTAGCCATGAACTTCAATGGCTTGGTGCCANGTTTCAAGCGCATGTATNCCATCAATGATATTCTCGGATGCAGGAATGAGGCCCAAACTGAGGAATTTTGCCCCTTCTTTCTTCACAGGATCCAGTCCTGCACCNGATGCNGTGGNNGGGNAAGTAGGNGNTNNCCANTCTTTGACAAAGACCTTNGGNCCAGTTCCNTCAACGACTNCATCAGCGGCTTGCATGCTCATTGAATCGATGATTACCGCTGCTATTGTGCCTAAATCGCGTCCATCTTTGAGGCTGTCACTATGCATTTCATAGAGAATTGAATTGGCCATGTAGCCCGAAAAAATCAGTTCATTGCCGGCCGGTTGACCTTTGTCGACGTTGCCGTCATTGTCTAGGTTATTACATCCAATGAGGGCATAAGGTCCATAGTCGCCAGGATACTGGTTCATATCGGCTGAAATGGTCACTTCATCACCGGTTTTTGAAGTCGAAATTTCACCACTATCATCGCCCCATGAGGCCACAGGTGCAGCCAAGCAACCACTCAGCATTATCGTGAGAATAGCCAGCGAAATCACCGGTCCCTGACGTCTCCCCATGTACCACCCAAAGGGCATTGGGTTTGAGAATGCTTTGCTTGAAGAATCGATGCGAAATATCTTGAAAGGAAGTGTTCAGCGCCAATCCAAGCGGAGATCGCATAGTCTGGTATTGCGCCGGCCTTGAAAGCCGGTGGTGTAAGCCTCGGGAGTTCGAATCTCTCTCTCCGCGCTCAGACTTTTTGGACGGATTAGGAAGCCATCATTGAATAATTTCTATACATTCAAAAAGAGAGATATGCCCCCTTTTTTCAATCAAAGTGTTTTTTGAACTCAAGAACTTGGCCGTAT
>PBHM01000017.1 GCA_002719395.1 Methanobacteriota archaeon
GCTGGAGATGGCGGTGGAGGAACTTGGCCCATACCTGCCGGAGGGGGCGGTGGAGGAACTTGGCCCATACCTGCCGGAGGGGGCGGTGGAGGAACCTGGACCATACTCGCTTGTGGTGAAGAAAGGGGTTGTTCTGGAACCAATGGTTGCGTTGTTTGAGCANTTAATTCACTTGATTCAATTGGATTTGGTGATGCAGGCAATGACTCCTGTGCTGGCATTCTAGATGGCGGCTGACCTGAATCAGATTGTTGAGCAACAGGGTTCTGAGGGTGAATGCCTGTTGGTTGATTTGGTTGTATGGTTTGGGAATCAGGAGGATTTACGCCAGGAATAAATTGTTGCTGAACCTGCCCCATTTCTTGATTTTGAAGGGTNGGTTCAGCATTTTCCTTCACCTTCGCCAGCTTTTCATTTAATTTTGAGGATATATCGGATTGCCTTTGAAGAAGAGATTGGTGGTGATTATTCGCTAATTGTTCTGCTTTTTTTGTAACGGCGGAAGTATCTAATTGATCGCCCGAAAGAATTGAAAGAAAGGCTTCGTCAATGTGTTCCATCGAATAATCAGTTAGTTCACGATTTGAGCGCCATCTATTCACGAAAAAACGATGCGACCCTGAACTTGTTACTATGGAAAATTTTTCTGGATCCATGACCTGAAGCAGAGTCAACATACCTCCAATAATCACCAAGAGCAAAAATGGCATTCCAAGTAAGATTGTTGCAAGAACGCCTGTTCCAAGGAGGANCCACCATATCTGACGATATGTATCAAGCCAATCATATCTCACGTGAATGTATCCTGAAAGGGTTTCTTTGCGAATAACAAGTAAATCCTCAACTTTCTTTGTAGCCCCTATTCTGTGAGCACGTACCATCTTCAAAATATCCTCATCAACAACAAGTGATAAGCACATATTTCCATCTGAAGATTCCTTTATTGGAAATTCAATATCCTGATTCGATGCCCTTACTCCCTTAGATTCCAGACGTGGGGGTCCATTTATCACCCAACTAAATGAGGATTCAAAAAATATCAAAGTTGCGAGAATGATACTAAGAATTGAAAACCAAGCGCTGAATCCAAAACTGAGTTGCATTCCAGATAAATCTGGTAACATAAACATCCAAATCATTACGCCGAAAAAATGAGTGGAGATGGTTCCTACAAAAAATGGATGAGGGAGGCTTTTAGACGGGTTCATCAGCCTTCTCGCTGCAAAGATGGCGCAAACAAAATAACCAACACAGGATAACAGCATAGGAATGAATCCGAATAACCCAGCCGAAGAAAAAGCGCCAATATCTTCACAAGCATCGTATAATAATGAGGTTGAATTATTTCGAGTAGGATATAGTTTTGAACAATTTTCATACTCTTGAGAATAATCGGCTTCTGATTCTTCACATCGCTCCTCATCTAAATCATTTGTAGAGGTGATGTCTTCACAGACAACCGAATGAGATTCGAATAGTCCAAATTCGGTTCTAGAATAGTCCTCAATCAGAGGTTGATCTCCAACAAGTACGTCATCACTATTTCTCACAAGGCTGTTGACATACCAAGCATTNGTGCTTAATGCAAGGAGAAGGAGGACAAAAGAGAAAGAGAAAAATGTCAACCGCAGTTGAGAAAATGCATCTCTTTGCATAATTGNTTGAATTTTTGATTCCATCTCGCTGAAAGTAGATTCTTGAAATGGTTCTATTTCCAAATCAGTTGATGGGTCCTCNCCAGACTCTTCCATGTGAAGTATTGCCAAAAATTAGGACTTTAAGTTGCCCCTCATTCTTGGGTCATTGATGCTGATCTGCTAACCAAACTTTTACTTCACCAGAAGACGAACAGTCTTTTCCTGCGGTCTGACCGACAACGTTCTCAATCGCAGATTCACTCGCGATTTCAATGGTCCTGCCACTAACAGGTCCATTGAATACAATGGCAACAGCTCCTTCTGATTCACCTGCTGATTTTGCAAGAGATTTAGGGCCAATCGGCTCTGAAATAGTGCCATCAATTCCGACAAATACAGCGTGATTTTTGTCAAGGTTTTCAAGTTGATCGAAGTACTCTTGGATTTCTGCAGGAGCGGTTTCCATAACCTCGTCTTCTTTTTCCCCTTTATCTTCATCTTTAGACAAGCGATGCGCAAATTTTGCGGCTTCTTCTTTGTTACTCAAGCACTTTGTTGCCGTCTTCTGAGGGAGTAATTCCCACTCTTGTCCAGGTGGTGCTTGGGCTACATAATCCACTTTCATCATTTCATAGAGTTGTCGGAAAAGCATCTCTCCACCACGGTCGCCATCAATGGCGAGCGTTACATTTGATTTACTGTTAACAAGTTCAATCAATTCAGGTTTAATGTCGCCAGCTCCATCACAACTGATTGCATTTTTGATGCCAAATCCAAGTAGATTACGAACATCATTTCTGCCTTCTACCACAATAATTGCTTCACTTGATTGAGCATTTGGGCCACATGTCAAGCCTGCATAGCTGGTCGCTGTCCCAGTTGTTAAGACACTGCGGACTTCTTCGATTACCGTTTTTGAAGCGGCTTCGCCTGAATTAACCATCCCGAGCAGCAGTTCTTTCGCTCTTTCAACCACTGATGTTCTTTTTGTGACTCTTACATCTTGAATCTCACTTACTGATATTTTAGCAGCACATGGTCCAATTCTGTCGATGGTCTCTAAAGAACTGCCAATAATCGCCGTTTCNACGTTGTCCATGGAAGAAGGTATGAGAATCTTTCCCGATACTTTTCCTCCTTTGCTTTCTAACTCGACATCAACATGGCCTATGCGTGCAGTTCTCTGTAGTTTTCTTAATTCTAATTCATCTCCAAGAAGGCCTTCAGTTTGACCCATGATTGCTCCAATGATGTCTTTTCTCTGAACCGATCCATTGACATCAAGTTTCGCAATGATGAGATATTTCATCGCCTTTCCTGTTTGTTTGTTATTTGATTTTCTTCCCATTATATCACCTTGTTTTCACAACGTCTAATTCTTTAGAGCACCAAGCCCCAAATGTTTGCAAATGCAAACGTGAATTGGATGTGAATAATAGATGCTGGTTGGGTTCCCTTTTTGAATCCTCTTGAAATTTCAGAGATAAGTGTCGGTATTTTCCTACGGAAGGATTTCAAGGGGGTGGCGCCCATGGGAAACCGTGGCGGGAGTTACAGTAGGCAGTTTGCAAGTCTTTCGAACTACCATCGAAGTTATGCTAATTGATGGTGTTCTTACAAGAGAAGAACAGCGTCTTTGTGTTTCATTAGCGAACAATCTCAAACTGTCGAACGAAGAACCTGCAGAAATTTACGCAGCCATAAGAGAAGGGAAAGAAACCGACTCTGGTAGAGAGATACCAGATACTGAACAAAGAAACATCTACAAAAAAATCTACGAAGTAGCAATCGTAAACGCTTCCCTATCCCAAGACGAATTCCGTGTTTTAGCTCATCTAAGAGAGCAGTTCGGGATTGATGACCAAGAACATCAAAAGATCGAAGATGAGCTTAAGCATATCATGAAAGAACGATTTGAAGATGAAAATGTTTTGGAAAAGATGCTTGGAACGCTCAAGGATTCAGTCTCAATGGTTGGTAGTTTATTCGATAGCGTCCGAACAAAGAGCGCCTGAGGTGTCACCGGTTGACATTTACTAATGTTGATGATTTTCTCGAATCCATTCCTGCAAAACATCGAGAAAAACCNGCTCGTTTGTTGAAAATCGTCCGGGAAGCCTACACGTGGGGAGTTCCTCCAATGATTGCAAAATCAATGACTGATCGATTAAATGAAAATAACGAATACTCCTTTCATTTGGGGACAACAGATCCAGAATTGAGGAAAATTGCATCGTGGGTCTTTACCAATATCAACGATGTAAAAACAATCCAATCNTTTATTGAAAAATTATGGAAAAGACATGGGCGTGAAGATGTAAAACTCGCTGGAATCATTACGGCAAACCTACCTTCATGTGAATGGGAACTATGGCTTCGTAATCTCCACAAATCAGAGCCGATTGAAGCAATTTTGGAATTCATAGAGGAAATGAAAAAAGCTGGACAACCTTTTCCTGATGCAAATACTCTTGCCTCATGGTGGAGGAAGGATTCAATGCATCACCAAATCGTCGTTTTACTATGCCAATTTGTACCTCCTCCTGACCTTGAAATCATCAAATCTGCTCCCAGAGGAGGTTATGTTTTTGAGAAAATAAGAAATAGAATTCTTGAGAGTGAGGTTGATGGGATTGCTTAACTTCGCAAGTATATGTCAGAAAGATTCCTACCTCCAGATGATCCGGTGCTAGAAGAAGTTCTGGATTGGACTGTTACGAGGGATGCTTCAGATATCCGTCAATTACTCGAATGGTTACCTAAAGCAAAGAGTATGAAAGAAAGAAAGGCTTTACTCAATAAAGTTCATCTCTTACTTTCAGAGATGGAAAACGCATTGAATGAGTTGGATATCCTTCATTGAATCACATGTATACTGCACTTATTCTGGCTGGCGGGCTTTCCTCACGAATGGGTCAAGATAAGGCCTTCATGCACGGAGGTGTCCCTCGTTTGGCAAAGGAATTAAGACAAAGCGGCTGCACGAAAATTGTCGTTCTATGCGGCAGTGAAGAAAGGGCCGAGTTGTTTGATGAGGAATGTTGGCCAGACCCAGAAGATGCGGATTGCCTCGCTGAAGTCATACGATGGGCTATCAATAAACTGGAGGGTGTTATCCAATTCGTCCCATGTGACGCTTTTTTGGTGTCATCAAAATTTTTTACAGAAATGAGTATTGGTGTACCACTTGATGGTGAGGGGCGACGTCAGCCATTATTGGCTCGAATTGAAAAAAAGGGCGATATCATTCATTCAAATCGTATCGAGACTATGTTCCAAAATATTCCTTCTGTTAAATTGCCGCAGATTCTTCATGAAATCAAGAACTTCAACGACCTCAATGATTTCAATCAATTGTAATTTTTCCTGAAGCTAGTGCATCGATAACTGCTGGATACAAAATGTGTTCTGCTTTTTTTACTCGATTTGACAAAGATTCAATATCATCGTCCACATAAACTGGTAACTTTTCTTGGCCAATTATCGGGCCTGCATCAACCTCTGTGTCAACAAAATGAACGGTGCAGCCAGATTCTTTTGCCCCGTCCGCAAGTGCATCTCTGTGAGCATGCGCTCCAGGGTAATTTGGTAATAAGGAAGGATGAATATTCAATAGCCTTCCTCGCCATTTTTTTACGAAATTATCGGTAAGTATTCGCATGTAACCACTGAGAATAATTGTTTCAATTTGGTATTTATCGATTGCATCTTGGATTAAATTTTCATGAAGTTTTCTATTTTCTTTAGAGGAGTGCTTGGTTGGCAATGGGATAATTTCAACTGGTATTCCTCTTTGTTCTGCTTTCACAATACCATCTGCATCGGATTTATCGGTAACTGCGACTACTGTTTGGTGCGAACAGATTCTGTTTTTTTGATGATCAAGAAGAGCGGCCATTCCCGAACCCGAACCTGAAAAAAAGATAGCCAAGCGTAGTGGGTCATTTGTAGTTGCAACGCGAGGTAGCACCCACTCATCGGTCATGATACTTCCAAACATTAAACTCTCATTACTTCTTTTATGCAGGGATTTTTTTTACCTATGCTTGTAGGATGGGGCATGAGTGAGGATGCTGAGTCTGAAATCTCAACAGAGGCGCTTATTGAAATGGTCCTTTCAGAGCATAAGCCAACAAGGAATCCCGTCGCTAAAGTAATCTGGGTCATTTTAGGGACTATTTTCGTTATTTTTGCATACATAGGCATCTTTGTACCGGGATGGCCGACCACTTCATGGTTGGTTGCTGCTGCATTTTGTTTCGCACGCTCAAGCCAGAAAATGTTCAGATGGCTATTGACAAACCCAATTTTTGGGAAAGCGTTGCTCCAATACTACCAATCTGGTAAAACCCTACCTCTTCATTCGAAAATTCTTATTATCGGCATTTTAGTATTGGTTTCCACACTTTCGATTATCGGGTTGACTAAAGCAGGAGACCCTGGTTTTGGACAGACAACAATTGCTATCGTTGCACTTGTTGGGGTTTGGTTCATCTCAGTGAAGGTGCCAACATCAAATTAGTTAATGACGGAATAATCTTCGGTTCGTAAATACCATTGAGATGCCTCTGTGCCTTGCTTCGTCAATCACCTCTTGATCACGAATACTACCACCCGGTTGAATCACTAATTTGACTCCGACATCTCCAGCTTGCTCGATTCCGTCTTTGAAAGGGAAAAAGGCGTCGCTCACTAGAATACTGTTTTTGGCTCGCTCACCCGCTCTCCTTGCAGCGATTCTGACCGCTTCAACGCGACTTGTTTGACCAGGACCTATTCCTACAGTCGCCAGACCTTGAACAAGAATAATGGCGTTTGATTTCACCTGTTCACAAACTAAGCTTCCAAAAATCATACTTTCTTTTTCAGAGGTACTGATCTCTTCATTCGTGACGACACAATGGTATTCTGAACTGAAAGTAGGAGGTTCCTCGGTTTGTACCAACCACCCACCATCAATCGGTTTGTGAATCGTTTTTCGCCCTAATGGTGGGATAATTTCATTTTCACAATCGAGAGTGAGAAGTCTTCTATTTGATTTTTTCATGAGAAGAGATTTTGCGTTTGAATCCCATCCAGGAGCCATTAATACTTCAATGAATAAAGGCGTCAAGGCTTCTGCTGTAGAAAATTCTAATGGTTGATTGAAACAAATAATTGACCCAAATGCTGATTCTGGGTCACTCGCAAGTGCAGATTGATAAGCCTCTAACTGGGTTTTTCCTAAAGCTGCGCCACAAGGGTTGTTATGCTTCACAATTACACAAGAATGGGGAGTGTCACTCCAAGAATAGGTTGCCAATGAACGAGAAAGGCGCAGACAGGCATCCGCATCAGCATAGTTATTGTATGACATCGCTTTTCCTCCCTCAACGAGTGCGCCTGTAAGCAATGCTTTCTCATGAGGTCCACTTCTAAGATACAATGCTGCTGATTGATGCGCGTTTTCTCCATAGCGCAGTTGTTCAAAATGATGAGTACTGTGAAAGTGATAGCGGGGGAAAAATTGGGCTTGCTCATTCGCATCATCAAAATCTTCGGGTAAACCGACCCAACGTTGGTGAAGTGTGTTAGCGATTTGGATATCGTAATCGGCTGTGTGTTGGAATGCTTCCAATGCGTAATTTCTTCTTGTCTCTATTGGAATATCGTATATGCCGCATTTTTGGATGTGTTCAATGGCTGAGGAATATTGGTTAGGAGAAGTGAGAGTTAGTACATGCTGATGGTTCTTCGCGGAAGCTCTGATCAACGTTGGCCCCCCAATATCGATCATTTCCAATAGCCCTTTTTCATCAATAGTTTCAGATTTTGTCGCTTGAACAAAATCGTAGAGATTAACCACAACTAAATGAATGGGAAGATATGATAGTTGCTCAAGCGTTTGCACATCTTGCGCAAGATGATAACGGGCTAGTAAAGGTGCATGAATGGCAGGGTGAAGCGTTTTTACACGCCCTTCAAAGCATTCAGGATGCCCTGTAACCTCTGACACATCAACGACATCAATACCCGAATTTCTCAGCAGTTTTGCAGTACCACCCGTTGATAAAATTTCAAATCCTTGGCTGACTAAAAAATGAGCCAACGCGTCAATCCCTGATTTATCAAAAACACTCAGCAGTGCCCTGGGTTTAACTTGCATATTCATGTTCAATCNCCCCGTGCTGAAATGACTTGGTCCACTCGAAGAAGAGCACATGATGTTTCTGTGGCAATAGAAATGCCTTGTCGAGTAACTTCGGTCGCATCCCATACCGTCGTGAGGTTATTGACCTCTCCAAACTCATCAATACCTGCAGTATCTTCATCTTCGCGATGTTTTGATCTTAGTTTGAGTAATCCATCTAGCTTGTTTGTCCCTGCATTGTCAAGTAATGTTGAGGGGATGGCTTCGAGCGCACGTGCGAATGCTTCCATTCCTAAACGTTCCCTTCCACTTTGTTGTTCGGCTTTCATCCGTATTTCGAGGGCTGCGGCAATATGCAAATTTCCGCCTCCCAAAATAACAGAATCATGATCAATCGCTAAACAAGAAGAACGTAAAGCATCATATATCGTTCGAATCAGTTCCTCAGAAGACACCCCTTGATTTCCACCAACAATGAATGTTGCAAGATTTGAGGAAGGGGAACCATAAAAATAGTGTTTCTCTTTGAAACCTTCTTCATCTTGTAATCTCATACGTTCATACTTGAGCATATTTCCTAAATCAGATGGTCCGACATCATCGAGATGATCAATAATATCACAATCAAAAACTTGCGCTAAATCGGATAGCTGATCTTCGTCCAAATCTGATACAACCAAGATGCTTTCATCTGCGAGTTTATGTGAAATTGCCTTATCGCAACTTCCTGATGTAAACACAGCCTTTACGCCTGTTTTGATTACTTTTTCCCACTTTTCTTGTAACAGGGTTTTTTCCTGTTGAGAAAATGCTCGAAACTGTTCTGGAGTCGATATTTCTATTTCCGCCTCTCTGGATGGTTTTTCTAGCTCAAGAGGACATGAAAGCACCATCACCTTTGATGACTCAAGCACATGTGGAAAACGATCTAGGGAGAGTCTTTTTTCAATAATGCACCCCTTGAACCAATTTGAGTCGAAAACGGAGCCTTCATCCGCTTTTGACATTCTGATGTTTTCATAATCGGGAGCGGTTTGCGATAAGAGCAAATCATGCAGTAGCTTTGCCAAAAATTCCCTTTCGCCTCCGCTTACTCTTCCTGACATTGCGGTTTGACAAACCGCCTCAAGATGATTTTTTAATGGTCTACTTCTTTTCTCAATAACTTCTTGGGTGACGGCATGTGCTCGTTGAAATCCTTCAACAATTTTGAGAGGGTGTACACTCTTTGCCATCAATCTGCCGGCTTCCCTCATGAGTTCTGATGCAATGATGACGGTTGATGTTACGCCATCGCCACAAGCATTTTCCTGACTTTGTGCAAGTGAAACGAAGGCTTTAGCAGCAGGATGTTTTACAAGGAGTTCTGAAACAATTTTTGCCCCATCACTGGTTACTGCCGTCTGTCCAGATGATTTATACATCATTTTGTCTAATCCATTGGGCCCATATGTCCGACGCAAAATATTTCCGAAAGCAATGGAGGCGTCTACGAGTTTTTGCGTGACTGCTACGCCACTTGTTATGGTTGTACTTTGGCGAACAATACTCACCGGCCCCCGACCAGAACCATCGGTGTTCGGCGGCATCATGATGACCCAAATCCCAAGCCTTCAAGAATGCTGCTTTCAAAAAAGAAAAAGATAAAACCATGCCAATGATGTAATTCCCATGAGTGTTGAGGTCCAGACAAGATGCTGCATAGCAAATTCTGGCAGAATTTCTTCTTCCCCAGTAAGACGACGGCTTTCTTGGCCTTCATCATGTCTAGATTTCCATGAATACCCAGAGGCAGTGAGTCCAAACGACATTAATCCAAGGAGGATAAAACTCACTTTACTTGATGCAATGGTGAAGCCTTCGTCATACCAATGAAGGGCTTCTGGCCCTCCGATAATAATCGTAGTTGGCATTAAAGGAATAAGATATGAGACCACGAATGAGAGTGCTGTCCTTTTGCGTATTTCGTTTCCTGAGGAATCTAAGTTCTCATGGCGCCAAACATAATGCCAGCCTGCCCAGTCGGCGACTATCATCAAGACACTTGCCCCGATAACCCACTGGAGCATCTCAGCCATGGGGATAATTTTCTGTTTTCCATGATGAAGATTACGGATATTTTCTAACGTCGTTTCTTCTTATTTCTCTTCTTTTTTTGTGGTTTCCAATCATCTTGCTGAAATCCAAAATCCCCCATCGACATGCCTTTGGACTTCTCAATCCGTACGTCTCTTGGCATTTCATTGATGGATAGAACTTTCAATTTTATTCCTCCGAGTTCGTTTTCAAGAGCACGAATGTTTTCTCCGCCCTTGCCAATAACTGTAGCGATCATGCCAGATGGCACATAAATTTCTGCAGAACGATCTGATGTGAATTTAACACCGGATTGAACACCGACCCAATCTCGGATGTAATCAACTAATTTTTCTCCAGCCATTTCCATCATCGGTGATTGCCGTCTCTTCGAACCACTCACTGGAACAACCGCAATCTCTGAGCCAAAAGCAAACATTTCATGTGTTACTTCGCCATTAGGGAACCGAACAATTTCGATTACCGGACGAGCAAGTTCTTCTTGCATGCCTGAGGGTGGTTTAACGGTCATCCGAAGTTCGAGTACTTGTGAAATTGACCCTTTTTCTACATGAATTACTGTATCCAATACCTGTGAAACAAGACCCAATTCTACCTTGCCAATCAATCGTTGGATGGCTTCTAAGGCTGAATTTGCGTGCGTTACGCCTAAAAGACCAACCCCCGCAAGACGGACATCTGAGAAAATTTCAAAATCGCGAGCCCTGCGGACTTCATCAAAAATCACAAAATCAGGCCTCACAAGAAAAATTATTTCAGCGGTTTTTTCCAAATCGCCTTCCAAAGGTGAGTATTGAGTAATTCGTTGAGGCAATTGAAGGTCACGAGGCGCTTCCATGGTCTTTACCATCGCTCCAATCTCTCCATCGAGATATTCCGCAATAGCTTGCGCAAGTGTGGTCTTTCCAGAGCCTGGTCGGCCGGAGATAAATACGCCACGATGGTGGTCGGACAGTCTTTCAATCAGTTTTTGATCTAATTCATAATCAGAAAGTGATAACTTTGCTACTGGTCGAACGATGGTCATCTCTCTCGAATCTCCAAACGGAGGGCGAACTGAAGTAACTCGGAGATCTCCTAATTGAATGACTCGACACCCTTCTCGATCGATTTCAAGGAAACAATCGCTACGGTGTTGATTTGAATCAACAAGATCCATGAGTTGATGTTCAAGATTCTCAAGGTCAAGATTGTCAAATGGTGTTGCATCGATATCTATCAATCGAAGGTTTTTGATGTCTCCTCTCTTTGCTCTCGGTGGGCAATCTGACTTTAGAAATAAGGTGCTTACATCTGATTCTAACAAATTTTCCAGCCTTTCCGGCAATGTTGGATGGTCTGCGTGCGTTGCCATATAATCACAGACTTTGGATTCAATTCCGAGCTGGTTCGAGTGCGTAATAAGTCCACCACAAGTAAAGACAAACTAACCCCGAACATACAAAAGATGCCGCCCAGGGTATCTCAATAAATCGTCCAAGGTATGCGATTAGAATAGTTCCCACAATGAAAACTAACCAAGAAAGTACAACTGTTGAATTGATGTTCATTTCCTTCTGAACCATTGACCAATTTCTTACAGAAAATATAGTTGCGGAGAAAATTGAGATTGCGATGAAAATAAATGCCCCATCGAGTAACTTTCCTGTATAAAATACGGTAATAGCGGACGTAATGAAGCCAAGGATTGCCGTATTCAACATCGAGCGAATGCCAGAGGACATGATGTGTCCAAATGGTGATAATTATTCAATTTGGTCGTATGATTTCCTCGAGTATACCTGCTTTTTCTAGCAAGCGAAGACATCGCATGGATGCGCCGAAATCCGGGAAATGCGACCAATCATCCCCCTGTTTTTTTCGTTTCATTTCCATTAAGAAAGACTTTGTCTGAAGCATTAATGGTTTCGTAGATGGTTGAATTGGAATATGTTTTGTGAAGCCATTCTGATGAAGACTCAATCCTTGAACTTCTTGCAGATTAATGGTTATCAATCCTTTTTCTCCAGTGAGGACTATTTTAGAAATATTTTCTGAAAAAGAATACTCTGTTTCAATTTGGGCACTTATTCCCTGAGGAAAGAAGAAACTAGCGAGTCCTTTTTCATGCGATGTTTCAAAGATTGTGGATGTAGGTTCGGCCTCACCTGCGAAAAAACAGGCAAGATCTATGCCATGTATTCCTAACTGCGACATCGCTGGAAAATCTGAATGATTTGGGTGCGTTTTTTTCCTTTGATAGGTTATAGAATTTAATCGTCCTATTTGTCCTAATTGAATCAAATATTTTGCTTTTTTAATCCCAAAATGATGTCGTAAAAGCATACCTACGTAAAGGAGTCTTCCATTTTGCTGGGCCAAATTCATAACTTGTGTGGCAGCATTTAAGTCCGTAGCCAGCGGTTTTTCTACCAACAAATCATGTCCACTCCTCAACAAGGATTTCGCAAGTTCTGCATGCGTCTGGGAAGGGGTTGCAATAATGACTCCGTCAGCATTCAACCCACGCACATCCAATAATTTTTCATCAGCAGTTGTGACTTTACTCAAAGCATGTTCATCATGATCTATGACTGTTATTCTATTGATTTGATTGGCTTTTTTCAATTCATTAAGCACCGACAAATGCTTTTTTCCCCAGCGACCAACTCCAACAAGTCCAATGTGCATGAATCTCAACTACACATAATGTTTCTCTGCACTTCTATCCTGCAATGTTTCAATGTCTAATTGAAAATCTAAAACTTGAGATTCATTAGAGAAATCAAAAACCTGTTGTTGATGAAAACCATGTTCTGTAAAGACTTCTGGAGAAAAGTGAAGGCCTTTTTCTCCGATATATTTTGCTCTGGAAACCACTGTAGTGATTCGACAATACCCTTTCACCCACAATGCCAATGCAGTAATTGCATCTTGAGAGGTAGGAGATCTCCATGGCCACTTGGGAAATGGAGCATTCAACCATTTTGATTTTGAAAGAGGATTACCTCCTCTTGAATTCCGTCCTTGTTTCATCCAACGACGAATAAAGAAAAATCGTATTCTGCGATGAGGTCTTGATGAGTAGTCAATTCCAGTCAGATATTTTGACTCATATTCGTAGAGGATTTCTTTTATTTCTTCCCAAACGGTTCTTCTCATGCAATATCCCCAAAAATGGCGGTTTGTGAAAATAATTTTTTGCAACTGTTCTGATTGAGTCTTTTTTTGTGCTGAATTGAGATTAAATGCCATGACTGTACCTACATCAGAATACTTCGAGGTCCAGTCGTCAAGGGATAAAACCGTTCTGAGATAATCGGAATTAAGGGTCATATCATCTTCAAATAACACGACTCTGTCGTACTTCTGGTTGTCAAAGAGTTCTCGTCGTGCATCGATGAGGTGGCGGCCAATCCCCCAATTCTCATCTCTGGTTACTATCACTGGATTTTGGAATTTACTTTCATTGACCAACTTTATGATTTCTGATTGCTTTGCATTTGGGCCACCATCGAGATATACGTGTAAATCGGCTTGATGGGCTTCTGTATTATTTTCTAAGCTTGTAATTGTTTTTTCAAAATAATCAAGTCTATTATAACCAAGCAAGAGAAGGGCCGTTCTCATATTCAGTCCTCAAGAATTCTGTCTTCATCAGGACGATAAATGATGGCTACGCCAATCAAGGAAATGACGGTGGTGAAGGGGTGAAATATCCCAAAACCCAGCAAAAAACCACTGTCTTCTTCTTCAATAATTTCAGCCGTAATATTCAAAGTTTCATTTACCCATCTTGCTGAATCAATAACCCTAATCGGATAATTTACCCTCCAACTACCAGTTTCCTCAATATCTTTGGAAACATCAAAAATAATTGTTGCCTCAGAAGATGCATTGAGAACGAATTTATTCGATTCCCAAATCACTTGTCCATCATCTAGAACCTGTTGCAAAGTAGCATTAACAGCACTTGCGTGTCCTTGATTTTGAATCTGTAACTCTATTTGGGAGTCGGACACAGTGATGCTGTCGACAACTAGTCTTGCTCGCCAAAACCACACGTTTTCAATCAAATATCGCATCACATCCATTTCTTCATCAAGGCGCTCGTTCAAGGCTTCAACAGAACCGGGAATAAATTGTTCATCATCTGTCTCGAAAGTAAAAGTTGGATAACCCATCACCCCATAACCGTAATCGCGGCTTGTACCACAATTTGGATACAACCCCTGATTGGCATTCTGTATTGGAATATCCGAGATATTGGCATGGACTTCATCGCGGATATGATGATATAATTCCCAATCCGGGGGTTGTTCTGGCCATTTACCCCATGGGTAAAGCATGATCCAAACCCCAGTGTGCATCGTCACATATAGATCTGCATTTGGCACAACATCATTCATATATTTTGAATTCGCAAGGGTTTCTGCTTCGCTAAATGCACCACTCCCGGGCTGTGTTGTTGGACATGTATTCCAATAATGATCGTAATTTCGATTGAGGTCGACTTGATTGATATTCCAACGAGTGTCAAAATCGTTCCCATCAGGATTGAGCATGATAAGGATGTGAATTTCTGAGTTCTGAAGGACACGCATTGCTTCCTCGTTACCATTATTCCATCCATCGATATACCATTTTGCAGATAACCATGCCAGAGCAGTCCCTAGGTACTCGTTACCATGATGCCCTCCATCAATGTAGATGATTTCTTTATCACTTCCATTCGCTTTGGTTTCCATAGACCAATCGGATAGGCGAACCACCCAGAGTGTTTTTCCAAGTTCAGATTCGCCGACATCGACCAGGTCAACAATATCTGGATTGTCGTCTGCCCAGTTGTTAACTTCAATTGTCATCGCAGCCCAAGTCATGTGAACGTGATTATCAACAGGCTCCCCAGGCCATTCAGATTGAGCGTTTACTATTGATGGAGTAAGGATAAGAAATGCAAGAAAAACGGCCAGTCCTCGCATGGTTTGGCCACGCAGGGTCTAATATGTAAATCAGAGTATTTAGAAGAAAAACCTCACAAAGAACGCGTTTAGAATTTTAAAAATAGATATAACATTACAAAACTCAAGATTCGTTGGCTGGTGGTGGGCTATCTGGGGAGTCAGAACCCTCGGTTTTTCCACTTTCGTGTTCTTCATTTTCTTCTTCGGATTGAGAAGTCTCGGTTTCACTTTCTATGCTGTAGTAATAATACGTGGAAGGTGTCAATGTCACTTCATCAACTGTTTCCAGAGAAGTAAGGTTGGTCACTGTCACTCCTCCTGAGGAAATTGCGTAAACAAAATCACCCATGAATATTGAGCGGCGAATATTGTAATCATTCCAATAATGCTGCTTTGAATCGCGGTTGTAAAAGTCCGAATGGTCTTCAGAACCATAAATTGACAGATTTGAATCTGATACGTTGATAAGCATTAATTTTGATACAAAATCATAATGCCACCATGAATAATCTGGAGCATGGACATAACGGTAGACGGACATGGGGACTGCAAGAAGGCCTTTTGGCGCCCAGTATTGGAATGCTTTGTGCTCATAAGTTGCCTCGGATGATGCCCAAACCCATTCATTCAGCGATTGATTTAGGGACAAAGGAGTAATTGAAATAACGTCAGTTCTGGTTGGATTACTCATATTTGAGACATCGAATAACGATATCTGAATTTGCCTCCAATCTAAATCAAGTCCATTTTCGCCCGGACCATATCCAATGGTAAGTAGTCGATCTTCAGACAATGGATGGATGTAGGTCGAGACCCCCGGAATTTCCAATTCTCCCATGATGACTGGATTTGATGGGTCGCTCAAATCAATGGTCCACAATGGATCTATATTTCGAAAAGTAACGATATATGCTTTTTCTTCAACAAATCGACATGACCAAATCCTCTCAGTTGGGGCAATACCAACCACACTACCAATTTCTACATACTGAATACTTTGGTCACTTTGTATCTCTTGTTCAAGTACCACAACTTGACTTGACATTGGCTCTGGATTATCGAGCCACCACTGATTCCATTGACCAGTTGTAGTCGCAACTCGAATGTGGCCCTCATATTCTGAGATGGAAAACTGATTCAAAATGGTTCCATTAACCCTGCCAGAACCAATATACTCTGTATCGCCCGCATCTGAAATATCAAAAACGTGGATGTTTGTAGCCTCATCTCCATCGTGGTCTCCCCAGAACCACCACCAATCCCAACTGTTTTCTGTCAAGATGAGTGTGTCTGCACTGGCGTAAACAAGCGGATGGTTGCCAAGTATATGATCAGCCTCAAATGAGAGAGATTCTGACAGCAAATCCATAGTGAAAATGGAGATGAAACCTCGATTGCTTGAATCCTTTGGTGCTACGAAATCAACACATTCTCCATCATCAAGGTCGTAGGTTACGACCATGTTCTGTTGTTTTTCGTAGACCTTGGGTAATAAATCAGTCACGTTCATACCATCAAGTGCAATTCTATTTGCGAGTATGGCGTCATCTGCGGCTTTGAGGCGCATTTCTTTGCGCAATGGGTCTTCATAATCAAGTTCGTAATACTCATTAGGCAAATTCAACCATGAGCGAAGATTGGGTATGTTCATCCAAGCATAGGTAACAGCACGGACAGACCCGTCTATTTCACGTGCTGTGTTGTAGTATCCTTCGATGTATAATTCACGTACGATTTCTGGTGTTGAGCGGTTTGATAAATCAATGACTGTGAATTTAGTGAGTGTGTTCGTACGCCAGCTTGACCATTGGCCATCCCAACCTAGGTGGTCTGCCAGGGGGTCAGTTGGGTCAATATTCCAAGAATTTACCGATGATATAACAACAAGTCTGTCGCCATTCAGCATCATGGCTTGGGGCGTGCCCTCCATCACCATTTCTGTAACTAATGAAATCGTTCCCGGGATGGCCGTACTCAGGACATGTAACGTCTTTCCATTCAGATAATAAATGAAATAACCATCTGTTTTCACAAAATCTGCCTCATCAACTCCCTCGACCTGGTTATTTGTTCCCGAGAAATCTTCCCCTTCAACACGTGGCTGTTGTGTTTGCGACGCACTGTTAGCCGTTCCAGAGGATGCGTCGGCAGCCATTTCTGCCCCATCTTCCATCACCATTGCATCATCAAAAAAATACCTGTAAATTTCATTGGCTTCTTGAATGAGTTGTGTTTTATATTCTTCAAACAAGGTTTCTTTGATCGATTCTCCTAAATCTTCGCAGTCATCGAAGCCAACTAACTCCGGAGCCCCCACTGTACGAGAAACCGTTGGTACATCATCAAGCGATTGGGTGGGCTCTTCTTTTTCCTCTATGTCATTGTTATCAGTCATTGCCATGCATCCAGCCAAAAGCATGTTTGCACATAAGAACAAGCTTAAGAGAGGTAAACGTCCCTTATTCATCGACTAAAAAAACCAGCATCCACTATTAAACACCATTGGGTGGTTGTTTTTATCCAACTCGAGTTATAAGCACTCATTGAAACTATATACCTCAAACATCACGAAAGAGTGTGAATATAGAAATCGAAAGACGATTTTTTGTTAACTCGTTGAAATTTAAGGATTTAATTTTTGAAAAATCCTTACAAATTACACAATATTATCTTGATGAATACCTATATGACGATAACGTTCTTGAAATTCATGGTCAAAGAATTACCTTTGGTGATACAATGTTTCATCAAGCAAAGGTTTGGCGATTACGAAAAATTGCTGATGAATTCTGGCTTAGTGGAAAATCAGAAAAAATTGATTCAATAGCCTTTGAATTTGAAAAGAAGATTTCTGAAAATGAGTATAATGAACTTAAAGAAAATTTAACGGTAAAACCGATCAAAAAAACTCGGCACCATTGGAAAAATGGAGAACATCTTTGGGAAATTGATGTGTTTGAAGAGGGTTTATCGCCGCTCATTATCGCAGAAATAGAGTTGGACAACAAGGACGAAGATTTTGATATGCCTTCATGGATTGAGAGGGAAATCACCAATGAAAAACAATGGTCAAATGCTCAATTGTTTTCTAAAATTAACCCTTAGTTATTCAAAATTAACTCTTGAAAACTCAAGAATTTGAACTCGTACCCACCGCTTGTTTGAAGCCTAGAGGGGGTTAAGACGACTCATGACGGAGGATGCTGGGTCCAAAGCGGGTGAACTCGTCGATGATATTTTGACAGATGAAGATGGTATTGATGCCGCTGATTCTACTCAAAAAGAGAGTGTGAACATTCAAGGGATGCTTCTAGGAGAACGCAGAGATAATGGTGAAACTATCGATGTGAGTCCTTTCGTTTTAGCAAGACATGCTGCCATGCTTGGCTCAACTGGAAGCGGAAAAACGGTCATGGCCAAGGCACTGATTGAAGAAGCAGCGATTGCAGAGATACCGTCTTTGATTATCGACCCTCAAGGGGACTTAGCGCGATTGGCCTTGCGCGTGGACGAGGATGAATTGGTAGCAAAGGGGGGCATGAAAGAAAGAATGCAAAATTTGCATGATAAAATGGAGATCAGAATATGGACGCCGCTTCGGTCCAAGGGTTTGCCATTATGCATCGATCCATTTCGCTCACCTCCAAATGATTTGGACCAGGAAGAAGCCATCACTGCATGGGATATGGTTGCGGCTGGCTTCTCAAATCTCGCAGGCTTTGACGTCGAGAAAACAGATGGTAAAGTAGTCAAGCCATTTTTGTATGAAATTTTAGTTCATGGTAATCGCCTAGGAGTTGATGTCAGTAACTTCCAAAGCCTTGCTAAAGTCGTACGAGAACCTCATGAATCCTTCTTGAAAATTCTCTATCCTCAATGCTTCAATGAAGATGAAGAAGATAGAGAAGAAATGATGAGTTGGGATGAGGCTTCTGATGAGCATGGATTAAGAAACTTTGAAGACATGCTTCCAAAAACGAAAAGAAACGCATTAGCAAGAAGATTGGCTGCTTTTTCGAGTGGTGTGAATCAATTACTCTTTTCAAATGGAGTTCCTATTGACATGGATGCATTTTGTACCCCTGCGACAGAAGGTAAAATTCCAATAAATATCGTCTACTTGAATACCATTCAAGACGAGGCGCAGAAACAATACTTCGTTCAAGAATTGTCAAGAGAATTGTATGATTGGATGCTGACTCAGCAACCGGCTGATGGTGAGTTAAAAATGCTCTTTTTTATGGATGAAGTTGCTCCCTATCTTCCTCCATATCCCCGTAATCCTCCTGCCAAGGATTTGATAAAACTCATCTTCAAACAAGCGAGAAAATACGGTGTTGCATGCGTATTAGCAACTCAAAATGTGAGTGATGTGGACTACAAAATTTTAGCCCAAGCAAACACGACATTTATTGGTCGATTTACACAACCTCAAGATGTTGAAAAAGTTCGACATTTACTCAAAGAAAGCGGAGGCGACCAAGATCTTGTTGCTCAACTTCCAACACTTGGACCGGGCCAATTTCAAATGGTAGCACCAGACGTTGATGCTGCCCCAATTCCACTTCAATGTCGATGGTTGTACACTGACCATGGAGCTCCGTTGAGCGAAGACCAGGTGGAAGAAGTAACAACTGACGAAATTCGAGATTGGGCAAAATCGCAATCATCTGGAAAAAGTCGTGCTTCTGGAAAAGGTGCAGCATCTGCTGCGGCCCATGCCGTTAGTCATTCTACATCACAAAAGGGCGTGGTCGAGGCTGCACGCGTTTCTCCTAAAACCGGCATGGCTGCTGCTGCTCATGGAGTTGTGGATGATGCTGCTTTTGAAGTAAGACTCATGGGTGGTTTGAGCGTACTCAAAGATGGAAGAGATCCACTCTACATCATGCAGGCTGCTGTCAATGGATTTACNTCTATTGTGCTTGGGTGGACCCTGATTGCCCTACTGCTTGGCTGGCAAGAAGAAGTCATCGATTGGTGGTGGATTTTGGGAGGTTTTTTCATCACCAGTGGCGTCATTTTAGTCATTTCACTTGAAATGTTTCTCAGTCATGATACTGAATTGCTCAGAAAAATATCTCAGTTTGCACGGACCACACAAATTCTCATTGCTGCATGGCTTTGGATTCTTTTGATTTGGTCACTCAATGATCTGAATTTACGTGGTGCTGAACCTCTGCTAGAAGTCGTAGTGGTTTGGATGACTCTATTCATCCTCATCGATTTCATCAATCGTATTAAATTGGGCAAATTACAATGGAAGGGAGGCTCGGCTTTTCAAAAACTGAAGGGATTAACCGCCCTCATCACAGAATCTGAACTCACGGATATGCAATCAAACAGCAAACAAATAATGGCTGGACTGAGGTGGTTCTTGGATTTGGTCACCCTTGTATGGCTTTCAGTGATGCTTATGGAATTAGATTCTCATTCAGTTTGGCAACGTGGATTGTTATGGCTTGCCTCTGTTTATGCGTTGATGTTCATGTGTGAAACATGGATTCGACTTAGAAAAAACGCTGATGTTGAGGGTTGACGAAATGAGGGGCGCAACAGCGAAACCTTTCAAAACAACTCGTAGCATAGGGGTAACGTGTCGAGCAGGTCTTTTCCATCTACTTCTGAAATAATTATTCCAGTCTTGTTGGTTTGTATTATGGTTTTTTCAACCACAATCAAATACGAATATTTCGATATTGATGAACAAGATTACAAATTAACTGATGGTTCGTCCCTCACTCTGTCCCTTTTTGATGAAAAGAACGACCCTGCGACAAATTTCACTTCTGGAAGTTGTTATCCGGTCATGGTAACGGTTGGTAGTAAAATAGTCTACAGTTGCTGGCATTCCAGTGCTTCGTCTCACTACAAAGTATATGCTAGCGATGGACAAAGCACATCAATCGAACTCAAAGATGGGTTCATATCTAACGCTTTTGCTGTAGTTGATGATATTGCCTATTTCACGGCCCATGAAAGTGGATATGGTTACGAATTATTCTCCACAGATGGAACCGTTAACGGGACTTCAATGGTAAAAGACATCAATCCATACGGAGATTCAAATGTTCAATATATGACGAATATCGATGGTAAATTATACTTTTCAGCCGATGATGGCGTCCATGGGATGGAGCCGTGGGTTTCTGATGGTACTCCGGCTGGTACGAGGATGATTCAAGATATCGCCAAGGGTCCGGCAAGCAGTAATCCCAGCGAGTTTGTCGAAGCAAACGGGGACGTTTACTTCGCTGCTAGTAATTCCCAAGGTGAAAGGCACCTTTACCGTGATGTTTGGCAAAGCGCTGTAACGAATCAAATCTGGGAGGTTGAAGATGGGTCCGTACTTGGGGAGGCTTCTGCAGTTGCTACATACGGAAATGCCGTNTATATGGCGTATACAGGAGGGGTCGATGATTACTTTTTGTTCGTCGATAATGCATCCGGAAGTTGGGTATTTTACACTACGCCAACGATAACCGATGTAAGTAATATTTCTTTAGTTGTAGACAGTAATGGCACCAGACATGTTGCATTAATTCAAAACTCTGGCACTACGAAGGATTTGGTTTACATGTCCCGTAGCGATGGGGCCTCTTGGGATACTCATTCTTTTGGTTCAGGATATCAGTACACTTCAATTGACGTAGATTCTGAAAACAACCCATATATCATCACAACTAAACAAAATGCAGCGCCTGGCGGGATGTATTTAGATCTTAAGAAACGCGACGGTCCAAACCCGACTAATTGGGAAAATTACGACGTCGATTTTGTAGGAAGTTCCCACGGGATAGATTCACCTTCGATTGTCATCGATTCCAATAACAACGTTCACGTAAGTGCTTATTTTCCAAATAATAATGAGTTAAAACATTTCCAATCACTTCATTCTTCCAATAACCTTTCTCAGTGGATGGTTTNGACTGATGTAAAATTTGGCGTGGATTCTTCTTCTATGGCTATCAACGAAGACGGTCGGATAAGTATAGCGAGTGGAGTCATATCAACCAGTATCTCAAATTACATATCATTCATGAGAGAAGTGCGAAGTGCTTTCTCTTCAACTGTGAACTATTCCACTGATTCATTGATTGGTTCTGGAATCAATACAAATTGCGCCCTTGATGAAAATGGCCTGATATCCTGCTGGGGAAGTGGCCTTTATGGCAAATTGGGCACCGGTTCGACAACAGGATCTGACCAACCTGTCACTGTTTTAGGTGTGGGCGGATACAGTCAATTAACCAGCGGAGATGACCATACTTGTGCAATAAAAAATAATGTAGATATTTATTGTTGGGGAGGAAACTTTGAGGGGCAATTTGGTAGTGGGAATACTTCTGGCTCTTCGACACCTATCTTAGCAACATCATTCAACAGCAGCATCATCTCAATTGAGGCAGGGGGTAAACACACCTGCGCTTTATTGGCAAATGGAGACATGTATTGTTGGGGGAAAGGTGAGAAAGGTCAAATTGGCTATGGTAATGCCACAACAGTTTACTCTCCCCAGTTGGTANTATTGCCTCGCTCTGCCATTGCAATAGGTGTAGGTGACAGCCATACCTGTGCAATCCTAGATAATAACTCGATGATGTGTTGGGGGAGTAACGATTTCGGACAAGTTGGAGATGGAACCACAAATCAACGAGATGTGCCTGTGTATGTAGAGAATTTTATCGGAGCCAATGTATATCCAATCGCCGTTTCCGGGGGATCACTGCACACTTGTGCTTTGCTTAATGATGGTAGTATCAATTGCTGGGGAAGAAATAATAACGGTCAACTGGGGACTTACTCAGGAGATAGTTCAAGCCCTGTCTCTATTTCACTTGGTAGCAACGTTTCAGCAATGCAAATTACCTCAAATGGAGGTCACAATTGTGTGTTATTAACCAATAAAACACTCAATTGTTGGGGTCAAAACAATTGGGGTCAAGTTGGTGATGGGACAATAACAAACAAATTTGTGCCAACATACGTAGAGATGGAAAATCAGGAAAGTGTCGAGTATGTTTCGGCTTCTAAAGATGGAGTCTGTGTGGTACTTGAAAATCTAAAATTGAGTTGTTGGGGTGCAAATTATGACGGTCAAGTTGGAGATGGCACCACCANAGCAAAAGTAAAACCAACTTCGATTGGCATCTTGGGTTTCGTAACGAACAATGTCATTTCAGAATTTTCAAACTCTCTTTCATCTAAATTTGCTGGAGATATTATCCATGTTATCTTCCAAAATGAGTCCGATCATGTCGAGTCAATGTGGTTTAATACATCGAGTTCCGCAAGCGGTAACCCCTCCGGCTCAATTCAGCACAGTGCCAGTACAAATCAAAATTCCTTCGCCCTTGGTCCAAACGGAGAAATGTATGCGAGTCTGACATTTGAGAATAACATTTTTCTGATGGGGAGCGATTCATCTACGGGAGGAAATTATGGTTCAAATTGGGATTATGTTCAATCTGACTATCACTTAATGGGCACGTACTCTGCCCTTGACATGGACGATTTTGGAAATTTACACATGGTGTACAGAGATGGTTTTGAAGATGAGTTGAGGTATTCCATTTCAAATGATACGGACATAAGTTTTGAGGTGATAGATTCATCTACAGAAAGCGGTTATTTCAACAATATCGAAGTGGATATCTACGGAAATATTCACATTGCTTATCAGGCTGATGATAAATTAAAATACGCAAAGAAACTTTCAACTTCAAATAATTGGAATGTGTCCATAATTGATTCAACACAAGAAAGTGGCCTATACGCAAGCATGACATTGGATGAATGGCAAAACCCACACATCTCTTACGGCGTAGGTGGTTCTGGTCTAAGATATGCAGGATTTAACGGGACTGGTTGGAATATTGAAACTGTGGATTCAAATCAAGCTGGAATCTACTTCACTTCGATAGCCATTGATAGTATGCAAAATATTCATATTGCAGCCAGCGAATTTGTTAACGGTTATACAGCACTTAACTTGAATCACGCTAAGAAATACCTGAATTCCTCTGGCGGATGGTCGATGAGTGATGTAGATAACAACGGAAATGTCGGGCTCTCAGCAAAAATTGTAATTGATTCGTACGACAATGTTCACATAGGCTACATAGACTTTGGTGCTGCAAGCATAAAGTTAGCAACACAGATGGCTGGTACAACGAATTACAGTATCAGTTCAATATATTCGGGCACAGAACTGCAAAGAATAGGAATGGATCTAGATTCAAATGATGATTTTCACTTCTCGATTATCGACACTGGCACTAACAAAATTCGCTATATGAATAATATTGGAGGGAGTTGGAATGATTCATATATCGGCCCGATTATTACGCTTGCTAAAACCGAATTAATGATTGATGGAAATGATGATGTTCACATTTCGTATGTTACAGATTTAATGGAAGCTGGCTATATTACAATAAATGGGTTAGGCGACTATCTTGGTGCCTCGATTGTTTCTGAAGATGCTTTTGAGCCGTATGGGATGATTGAATTTGATAATCATACCTATTTTGTTGCCACCGATTCACAGGGAGGGAATGATTTCGAATTATGGCGTACAGATGGAACTCCTGCAGGTACTGTTAATTACAACCTCAATCCAAATGGAAGTGCATTTTTCAATCAGGGTTGGCCTCTTTTGGGCGTTTTAAATAATCATTTGATTTTCCATGCAGATAATGCTGGTGGTATAGAATTGTGGGCCAGTGATGGAACCACCTCCGGAACCACGGTCCTAAAAGACATCAATCCTGGTGATGGAGATAGTATGGCTTATAGTTACCTTCAATCAACCTTTTTCAACAACGAGTTGTATTTCTGGGCAGATAATGGAGCGAATGGCACAGAATTATGGAAAACAGATGGGACTCAACAAGGAACAGTTATGGTGAAAGACATCAACTTTGGAATCGCCCATTCGTTGCCAAAACTTAGGGAGTCTGTGGAGCTTGATGGAAAAATGTATTTCATTGCAACAACCAGCACGCAAGGAAGAGAATTATGGGTAACACAAGGAAGCGAAAGCACAACACATATTGTGAGTGATTTGTTTGTAGGTCCCAGCGGTGGGATTCCANCNTCNGCAGTCCAGTTNGCGGTATTAGGGGATACTATCTTTTTCTCTGGCAGAGACAGTGCTGAATCGGGCTTTGAATTGTGGAAAGCAACAAGTGGGAGTGGGACAGATGTGGGTATCGTATACGATCTTGAAAATTTCGAATTTGCAATCAATGAATATGTCAATGAATTCCCTACGTTGATTAATTTCTGGGCAGAAAATGTTTCAGGATACTCTATCCAACCTGCTGCCATGCCTGCAGGGCTTAGCTTTAATTCAAGTTCTGGTGTAATCAGCGGAACCCCTACCAGTGCCTTTTCAACCCAAATTTATACCATCACAGCAAGCACCGTCTTAGGCTTTGATTTAACGACAGAAATCAGCATCACTGTAGAAGACGATGGTGCACCAGTCCTCACTATCTTACCTGATTTCAATTATCTCCTCCATAAGTTTGAATATGAGTTTGATGCATCTAATGTAGCAACTGGTGATAATTATTTTGTCAACTATATTGTATCTGATATTCCCGGCTGTCAAGACGTAGGATGTCAAATATGGAATGGGACAAGTTATGAGGTTCCTTTCTCCATACATATCGGAGAAGATGGAGGGTTTGACCTTACAATGTTCAATCAAATTTGTATGCAGGCAACACTCGTTTATCCTGGATATGAAGATTACAATGTTGAAATCTGTGACGACGTTCCTCACTTTTTCACTGCCGAGGTGAATTCTACAATCGATGTTTTCAATCACCCTGGTTACCATGATTTTAGTCAGTGTACCTATTCTACTGATGATGACTCCATGTTGTCGAGTTCAGGTGTCTGCGACCAAGATGAAATGGAAGAGTGGGTTTCACCTCACGTAAATACTGGTGTAACAACTGACAGTCTTGCAATCACATTCAATTACCCCAACTCTGTCAATGTGAATAAATTAGGCGTCTATATCCTCGAGGAATGGTATGAGAGCAAACTGGACAAAGGTCGACTCTTGGCATACAATTATACAAACCTCGAGTGGGACGAAATCGGTATTTTTGATTTGCCAGCATTAAATGATTCTGCTTGGGTTATTTTCTCTGGGTTTTCAGTAGAAAGCGATATGTTCATGATTGATATTGATACCAATTCTGGTAATTATATCCATACAGTAATCTGGGAATTAGCCTTATTCGATAGTGATTTTGTACCGACATATGAGCCTGATATTCAAATGAATATTGACAGCGAAAATGATGTCGTCATTGAAGTAAATGTAAGTGACATGGATCCTGGAATCGCTTATCGGTTTGACCTGCATGTACATTATCCTGGAATCCCATATTCCTCCAACAACTTTGGGGAAGTATATCATTACCAGGAAAACCTCACGCTTGGAATCAATGAGAAACAATTTGAGTTTACTATCAATCGAAGCGATTTTATCGAGAATGTTATGTTCTGTATCGATGCTAACTTATTCTATGTTTCAAATCAAACCCATTTAACCGGTAACGGTAATTGTTTTGATCTGAGCAACCATGCGATACCCCACATTCAATATATTGGAAACGGTTTTGATAAGGTATCAGAAGTCAGTTTTTACGAAGCAGTTTTGAATAATGCAGACCAATTAACCAATGGTACGGTCGTAGAAATGCTCGTATCTCCAAATGGAATGATTTACAGTTCAGCCTCTGCATTGAATCTGGATGGAGATATTGATTATGAAGTCAATCTTTCTCACCAAGTTGGAGAGGTATTTCCCAATGGTGAAGTGTTCTCTTACTATGAGGATTATTGCCATGTCATCATCGTTTATGATGGAGATCAAGTGTTGCAAAATCTCATTGATGTAGAATACATGTGTCATTACATCGATAATGATGCTGAAATTCATGTTCTTCTGGATATGGAAAACCAGACCGATTCTTGGTTTGGTTTTGAAATCAGAAATATGAGTCGAGATTATGAGTATGATGTACATGGGACATTTACAGAAGATTCGAATGAAATGAGTAACTTCAGTTACGCGCCAATCCCTAACGCAGGAGCCGGAAGTACGCATACTAATTGGGTCAGTCAATTTTCTCCACAACCTGGAAAAGAGTATTGTATCGAAGCTGTCCTCAGTGAAAAATGGATTCATGACCCATTTGCTCCATGGGAAAATTCAAGATCTGCAAATTACTGTGTCACATTTGATGACAATCAAACCAATGAAAACAACACTGGAAATCAAAGTACTCCAGGTCCAGAAATCTTCGCAAACCTTACATTAAGAGGCGCGGATGGTTTTGATTTCGGACTTGTCGGAAGCTTTTCTCTGTCGAATGTTACGATTGAGGGAACATATTCACTTGACTATTCACTTTTCCATGCAACAGATAGTACTTGTTCTGATATCCTAATTCTTGGGGACGAGATTTTTGGAGAGAGTGCATCTATAATTACTGTCGATGTATCTATGGTGATGAATGAATCAATGATTTTTAATCAAGATTATCATTACCCTACTGAAATGGATCATAGAATCATCGATTCATATTACTGCTTATACCTTGAACTGGTTTCTGACGGAGTCAGTATAGACACAGATATTGATGCTATCCCATTTGAAGCAACATTNGACGAGCCGAATCCAGAATTAAGCGTAGTGTTTTATGAAGATGAAGAGCTGTGTAGTGAAAATGCAGCTGCAGCCGGTTATTGTGATTTGGGAGTGACGGGGTATGCTCAAAAAATCGATATCCAGTTAGATGGTGCCTGGTACGGTTACAATCATTCCGTTTCACTTAAATTGGTAAATGAAAATGGAATCATCATCTATTCATACCTCTCAGCCAATGATGACTATTATCAAAATGGGGGTTGGCATCCTGTTTATACTAATGACTACGATGATTTGAGTATGAATTTAATGGCTCCAATCACCAACATAAATGCCTTTACTCAAGATAACAGTGGGCCAATTTACTGGAAGGGAGATACAAACTTTTTGACACTGGATGCAGGAGAGGGCGGTGAAGTGATTTGGGAATATCCGTCCTTTGAAGCCGGAGAGTACTGCTTGAAAATATCGATTGGTTATCAACAGAATTTGAATGATTCATCATTTACCTCATTTAGAAATTTGTTTGATGAACAAACTTATTGTGGAATCTTTGAACATGATTCTGGTGAGGGAATACATTGGGATTCGGTTGATGGAGATGAAGATGAAACGTGTGATGATTTAACCGATGCAAGTTGTGTTGAATTATTGTGTGAAAAATGGGAAGAACAAAATCCAATGCTTGTCGATTCTCGCCTTGAAAATAATGGTTGCCCATATGAATTGGAAATTCCAGACTGGTGGGAAGAAATACCAATCGTTGGAGACCAAATCAACAACATTGTTGAAACCGTACAGACTGAATTTGGCCGATACATCGGTGCTGTAGTCTTTGCTGTAACGGTGCTGGGTTATGCCTATCGAGCCTTAACCGCACGATCTAATTTCAAAAAGGCAAAACGAATGAAGAAGTTTGAAAGAAAAATCGACAAATCGAACTCCAAGAAAGACTTAGACAAAGTCGATGCTGATGTCGAGAAGGCTGAAGACAAAAACCTCCTTCCAACGGGTGGTTATGGTGATTTGAAAGAAATGATTGAGACCCGTTTGGAAGAATTGTTTGGAGATGGTTCATCTGGAGGCGATGAAGCAAACGAATCCATGTCCAGAGGCTTTGGTTACGAAGATGCAAATGACATGTTCAATGAAATGCAAAGCGGCATGGAAGCCATGCGAGAAACGCAGCAAGAAATGGCAAGAATGGCAGAAAGTATGAGAGAGAATCAAGATTCCCTCTTCCGTCAGAATCTCGCACCTCAGGCTGGAGCGCAACGCGGAGGTCCAAAGCGGCCTTCACAAAGACCAACTCCCCAAGTTGAATCTCTTGGAAAAGCATCAGGTGGACCAAGTCGACCGTCATATCATCCAAAAGATTTGGATGAAGATGGTGTTGTTTCAGAAGAGGACCTGCAAAATTGGGAGAAACTTAGCGAAGCAGAAAAGAGAGCGAGGCTCACTGGTTCTGTTCGAGGTGGTGGCTCAATTACCTCTGAAATCGTGGCCTTCTCAAAGATTCCAGGAAGTTCAAAAGCCAGATGTTATTGTGGTAGCGGAAAAGCCTATGGAAAGTGTCACTTGTCCAAAGAAATGTGTCCATGTGGTAGTGGAAAGAAGTTCTTGAAATGTTGTGCAAAGAAGCGTGGTTTCCGATAATCACATTACGAAAATAGCATGGAATGGTGCAGAGGGCAGGATTTGAACCTGCGAACCGTTGAGGACTGGGACCTCATCCCAGCGCCGTTGACCAAGCTTGGCAACCTCTGCGTAGAACCGGCTATTGTGCATCTCTATTTCAATCAAATGCTCTAGTAAAAAATGGAGCAGCAAGTCAAAGAACCATCTGCATTTCTTAATTCGGATACATCGAGTTCAATCACGTTCAATCCTTCGTCTTCCAATAGGGATTTTACCACTGGATGGCCAATTGGTATGAGGACATCACCTGATGGGAATCCAATGGTATTGCATCCATAGACTTCTTCCTCAGGCGCCCAAAGAACCTTCACGCCTTCTGGAAGAGGTTCGAAGGCGTCTTTTGGTAGGTGACCTTCTGATGCCAAAATTAGATTATCAGAAGGTGTGGAAGATACGCTGGTCAAATGCAGGGCATGATCTGGAATGTTGATGATTGATAGTTCATGACCAAGGTGGTCCAATAATTGCTTTAGTTCCTCAATTCCCTCAGAATTTGTTCGAGTTGAATGCCCGACGTAGAATTTATCTCTTATGCGAATAATGTCTCCACCGTCCATTTTTGCTGGTAATTCCATGCGACAGAGTTTGTGACCTTTGAGTTGATTTATCAGAAATTCTGCAATAGGGGGCTGTTCCCCTCGGCGCGTTTCGTGGCCAGGTACAGGTAAGAGCACGTGTCCATCGATAACAACTGCTTGATCCTCGACAAATACACAATCAGGATGAGCGTTATCGGCTTCCATGACGGTAACTTCTACCCCCGCACCTTCAAGGGCCTTCACATAATTATGATGTTGTGACTGAGCCAATTCGATGTCTTGAGGGCCTGAACCAAAGAATTTTGCTAAAGCGTCTGTAAAGCTCTGGGGGACTTGGCGGACCAGTGCCCGCGATTTCCCATCTAGTTTCACACTCGCCATTGATGAGGCCACAACATTTGTTGTATAAATC
>PBHM01000018.1 GCA_002719395.1 Methanobacteriota archaeon
CGCCAAGGCCAAGTAACATCTTATGGAGTTGGAGGTCTATTGGGGGCCATAGAATCTCTTTTACCAGGAATTGCAATGGTTCTCAATCCAATTGAACTAAACCAATTACTTGGTGATGACCTCATTGAAACCGGTGTGAGTGGAGAAAAATTGGGGTGGGTGTGGAATGTCTTGGGTCCTGATGAAATTGGTGGGACTCAAATGTTCAAGATTTCAGCATACCATGAGGAAGTCAAAGATCTCTGTCTGGGATATGCGAATATTATTTTCTGGGTGGATGGTGATTCTCCATGGGCAGTCCAACAAGAAGTAGACATCTCGCTAAAAGGAAAAGATGGGAACAGAGATGATTGTTCTACAACCAGTAAATTGCTCGGTGATTTGGTATTGCCTGAAGGCAGCCTTGATTACCAAATTACCTTAGCCCGTTCTTCCACCACACGAGGAGAGAAATTGTTAGACTTGGGTGTCTCATACAATTCAAGACCCAATCCTGCTGCATGGACTCCTTCTTCAAGTGAATTGAGTAACTGGGGTGAAAATGAGCAGCATCTGCCTGACGATTCATCCATTAGAAACCACCCGCTTGAAGTTGCCATGGATTGCATGCCTGAAATGAGTGAAGCGGTTGCGGCTCGCCAGGCTTTGTCTCCTAACGGTGACGGATTTGTTTGGCGAGCAATCGATTCTCGAACAGGAGATGTAACGGAATGGAATATCTCGTGGGTAGATGAAGATGAAGCCTCAGGATGGATTAGAATGTCAATTTCAGGCGGACTCGACTCCTACAACTGTACCTATCTTTCACACGGAGTCCACGATAATGGAGTCGCATGGAATCGTCAATCAATTCCAGCCGCACTGAACATGTCAATGATCGAATCAAATATTGCAGATTCATCTCGGTATCCAATGTTTACTGGAAGTGAGGGCTTTTTCCAAAACCAAAATATGCTTCATCCTGAAACAAGAATCGGACATTTGGTTGTTATTCCTGATTCTGAATATGGTGATTGGCTTGAACGTCTCAATTCAGTTGAAAACGGCGCAACGACCGTTGATTTTTCTCGAACGTGGGATGAAGGTGGCTGGACGCACCAACTATCCATGGCATTGGATGCGACAGATGGACGGGTCATTGGATGGAATTTGTATAAACAACCGGTTGATTGACATGGAAAAAAGTAGTTTAGATCACCTCATGGAGCAAAATGAAACAGATTTGCCATTTCTCTCAGCATATGCTGGAACACAAACCACTGAAGAGATACTTGAATGGGTGAAGAAAGCCTCACCAGAGGGAATGGAGGTAAGGATGAATGAAAATGGCGTATTGGTATCTTTACAAGCTATGAATTTACCGATGGTATTGTCTGATATTCAGGGCCTTGGTTTTAAAAATCCATTCTTGTCAGAAGACCGGCATAACATGTCTGTCATCATTACAATTGTCGGTGATGAGCAAAAACGGTTAATGTCGAGACTCAACGAATTTCTTGCCTGAATACTGCTGCGAATGCGAGCATGCCGATCGTCAATGTGGCTGAAAGTGCAGAAAGGGACGAACCATCGTCTGCTCCTTGCCCACCCGGACATCCATCTCCGCCCCATCCATCATTTTTTGAATGGTCAACATCGAACCAGCATGTGGACCAAGAAGTGTAATATCCGCTCTCTGGGAACGATGTTTCAGTTTCATCATCGTTGTATTCCAATACTATTTTCCAGTTAACATATGTGTGTAAACATCGATTCGGGTCATCTTCTTTGCAAACTGGAGCCGTATTTTCATCAAGTCCCTTTGCAGTGAGTGATGCTTCCCAGTACAGCTCGCTATTCTGTGTAAATTCAAGGTATTGAGGAGCAAGACAACTACCAGCATTGATACAAATTTGACTTTCACCTTTTATGGTGGTGTTGTTACCTGTAGCATCTTCGTTTAATTTCATGGTAATTTCCCACACGTCACCTTCATTTGTTGCTTTGGAGTACTGGATTTCTGCGATACTGGTGCCCTCGATTTCAGGACCCGTATCTACACCAGGATCTCCTCCTGCGGAAACAAAGGGTAGTATGGTTAGGCAGCAAAAAACAACCATGATTCGACGCATAGACAACCCAGACTGTTGAGGTATTGAAATTTTATGACAGCCTTAGAGTTCCATTTCCCATAATTCATCACCGACATAGTGAATGGTTTGAATGGCTTTACCTTTCTGCGATGCAATCATATCTTCTCCACCGAGTTTAGCCCATCCAATGGCAAGTGCACGTCCATGCTCCTGATCTCGAATCCATACCAAATCTCCGGCAGTGATGTTTGAATCGGCATTGTGAATGCCTGCCGCCATGCAATCCGCTCCGTTCATCAAAAATGGTATGGCTCCCCGATCGACTTCAGCATACATTTGACTGCAAGAGTGCGCCAAAAGTCCGCGAAGCGTCAAAATGGCACAATCTTTCCCTTCGGGATTTTTCACTTGAACAACATGGGGGATTCTGTCCAGCAACACCAATTGCCAGTTACCATATTCTGCCATTTCCAAAAACGCATCATCTATGTTTAAATTAAGACCGAGATGTTCTTCAAGATTTTTGAGTAAAGGAGCGATGTTCTTTTTGCGAACAGGACGTCTTTTTCGGACTTGCCAATCCTTGGCCATATCTACCCCAGATAATTTGCTTATTCAAGGGTCTTGTTCCATTTTTCAATCATCCTTAGGTTTCATATATCGTTTGTTGCACGCCACGTTGCTGGAGGGAGCCCATGGCACAATGGCACGGTATTTCAAACAGGAAATCAACTGGTGGACGTTTAGTCCAAGCAAGAGGAAAAAGAAGGACAGAAATTTCTTCTGAAAAACAATTCGCATTCGTTGGTGAACCAAAAAGAAAAATTTACAGAAAAACCGGTGGAAACACCATGGTGAGGGTTCTCATGGAGAATCGAGTATCGGTAAATGATGCGAAAACAGGCAAAACCAAATTGGCCAAAATCACCAATGTTATCGAGAATAATGCAAATCCAAACTATGTTCGAAGAAATGTCTTGACCAAGGGAGCCGTCATTGAGACGGATGCTGGTTTGGTTAAGATTACCTCAAGGCCAGGGCATGATGGCGTCATCAACGGCATCTTGACTGAGTAAGATTAATGCTCACCGTCGAGAGGGTGTGTTCATGGACCATAATCCCGACCGTATTGTTTTATGGCCCGGTTATTTTGACGCAAAAAACCCACGTCGCGCTGGTCGTAGAGTCCCAAAAGATGCTGCGGTAAAAAATCCGGACTTGGAGGGACTCATATTAGCAGCTCGTACAGCGGGTGTCAAAAAAATGAAGCGTGAGGAGAGAATATCTCATCCAAAACGCCCTCATGCACTCGAAGGAAGGCTATGGTTGAGCAGGAAAGGAGCAAAAGAATCCATTGGTACATCTTCCAAAGAAGAGATTATGCAAATTATTGGAGGCGTTTGGCAAAAAATGCATAAAGACGCCATTCAAGCTGAAAAAATCTCTAAGCAAAAAGGTCCTTCAAAAGGTGACCGTCGAGCGAGAAGCCAAAGAAAGGTCCGGAATAATCAGAGGAAAAGGCGATAATTCAAGCATTTTCCAAAGGAAGGTTGAGATCAACTTCATGAAGCCATCCAAATTCATCGTCGGTTTTCTCTGTTTGGATACCGGTTAGTGCATCATACAGGTCGAGCGTCACTTCTCCCAGATTTCCGTTATTATATTCGGATTTGTGTTGTCCGTGAGTGATTGAACCTATAGGGGAAATCACAGCGGCTGTTCCGCAACAGAATGCCTCATCAGCATCCATNGCAAATGATGCACTGACCTTTTCNTCATGTACNANATACCCTTTTGCNCTNGCAAGTTCAATCACAGAGGCTCTGGTAATNCCNGGTAATATAGTACCCGTCAATTCTGGTGTGAATATTTCTCTGTCCTTTACACAAAAGAAGTTTGCTGCACCAACTTCTTCGATATATTTGTGCTCCACTGCATCAAGATAAATGACTTCAGCAAACCCTTGCTTCTTGACGTTCTTTGATGGCATCATCCCTGGAGCATAATTTCCAATCGCTTTAACACCNCCAGAACCGCCAGGTGCGGCCCGATGAAATTCATCTGAAATTGAGAGATCAATGCATGAAAGTCCACCTTTGAAATAAGGCCCTACAGGCGTGACATAAACACAAAAGGTGTATGATGGGGCAGGAGCCACTCCCATGATGGCACCAGTTCCCCACAATACAGGACGAACGTATAGCGCACCTCTCCCNGTAGGGGGGATCCATCTTTGGTTNGCNACTACTACTTGTTCAACCGCATCGAGAAAAATGGTTTCTGGAACAGGNGGCATACCCAATCGGTCAGCACCTCTTTGGAATCTTCGAGCATTTCTCTCAGGTCTGAATAAAACAACCCTGCCTTTACTCGTTCTTTGGGCTTTCATGCCTTCGAAAATACCTTGCCCATAATTGAGGACTCCTGCGGCTGGGTCAATGGAAAGATTTCCATATGGCTGAATTTTTCCCGGCCTCCATACTCCACCGAGCTCACATTCTGAAGTGTACATGAAATCAGTTTTCGTAAGTGAAAACGTAAGGGCATCCCAGTCCACCTCATTGTCAGCCATGGATTGGACAATGATTTCCGGTATTCAATTCTTGTTATTTTGTAAAAAATAAGAGAATACCTAATCCATTTGAGGGTCGACCATTTGCATTGAGTTATGCGGTGGGAAGGTTCCTTTGGGATAATCAGCTCCCGCAGCGTCACCCACGAAAGGAAAAACTGTGTACAATTGTGGGGCAGAACATCGGATGGAGAGTCAATATGTCTCCTTGTGGAAGGTATGGAACCATGGTTTGAAATTGGCCCATTGGGAGTTTGGGAAGGACAAATCAGTCANCTTGAGAACGCACTTGATTTAGTGAAAAAGATGGATGAAGTAATTCGACTGGAGGGTCCTGTAGAGAAATGGACCGATTTAGGCATNAAACCGATATGGAAGGTTGTGGTAAAACATCCAGCAGTTGTTCCNAGGGTAAGAAAAGAATTGATGAGTTCATGGAATTTGTATTCAGGCGACATCCCTTTTGCGAATCGTATTCTTTTGGACGGTGATTTTGGCATTCATGCAACAGCATCAGCAGAAATAATCAGCCGCAGCGACTTTTGTGATTTGTATGTTCGATGTCAATGGCAAGATATTTCATCCACCGAACCATTTTCAGTTCCTTGGGTTGCAATGTCATTCGATTTAGAAACAAGCATCGAGGANGGGCGGATATTATGTGCTGCTGCAGTCGTTGAAGATTTATCAAATAACAACAGAGTGGAATTTGTGAGTTCTGGAAAAGAAGAAGACATTATGGCAGAATTAACCACCTTTGTAACAGNACATGACCCAGATATCATTACAGGATATAATATTGATAATTTTGATATGCAAAGACTTCAGGATCGCATCCGAATTCATGCTTCAAAGAATGATTGGGAAAAACGCATTTCCTTGCTTGGTTGGGGTCGCTTACCAATTACAAAAGAAGAGCATGACCGATCTCGAGATGGATTGTTACCTTATCGCGGAAATGCAAGGGCATGGTCTTTAGCAGGAAGATGTGTAATGGATGCATGGTGGCAGGCAAGACANGCATTACGCCCAGAACGAGAGACNNTGTCTTTCGTGACGAAGTTACTTTTCCCNGATGATGAAGAAAGGCAAAAAATAGGTATTGATGCTTCTAAAATGGATGAAGAGTGGGCAAAAAGGCCCGACGAGGTGATTGAATATTGTCTGCGAGATGCAGCCCTTCCTTTGGACATCATGGAAGAAATTCAGGCGATCAGGCGTTGCGAAGCCATAGCTTCGGTTGCGGGTGTAACGCTTGATGTCGTAGCAAACGGAAATACAAGTCAAAGATTGGATGCATTGGTTATTCGCGCTGCTGACAAAAACAAGATTGCAGTGCCGCTTACCGGCTCAGCAGACCGAAAAGAAGGCCAAATTCAAGGAGGCTATGTCCATGATGTTGAGGCTGGTTTGCATCCTTGGATTGCTATTTTAGATTTCAAATCAATGTATCCCTCTATCATGATTGCTCACAATATATGTTACACAACGAGGATTGATTCTGCAAGCACAGACCAACCTNNGCCNCAAGAATCAATTCATGTATCTCCAACAGGTGCTTCTTTTCGTAATGCAGAAGAAAGGAAGGGCTTAGTGCCCTCATTACTTGAACAGTTAATGGCAAAAAGAGACTATCACAAAACATCTTTTTCAGCAAGTAGCACTCATTCAGAGAAGCAATTCCATGATCAAATGCAGTATGCTGTAAAAATAATGATGAATACATTTTANGGAGTGTTTGCCTCGGGGTTTTATCGGTTCACACACCGAGATTTAGGAACATCAATTACAGCATGGGCAAGACATAACATTAAACAAATTATCAACAAATTAGAGCAAGAAGGGCACCCAGTAGTTTATTCAGANACAGATTCTATTTTTGTCAAAGCCCCTGTTGANGGNAATGCTCAACCGCTTGACACGATGGTAGAATTTGCACAAAACATTGCACAAAGATTCAGCGAAGATGGCGCGATACTTGAGTTTGAAAAAGGTCTCTCTGCCTTTTTTTCCCATGGTGCAAAGAAACGATATGTCGGACAGGTTGTTTGGCCAGAAAATTCCATGATCATAAAGGGTTATGAGACTCAACGTACCGACTCATTTTCATATCTTGGAAAGGGGATGAANCGACTCTTTGAGCATATTCTCAAGGGTGATGAAAAAGCAGCCATCACCATGGCGCTCGAGAGTATTGAGTCAGTAAAATCAGGGCAAGTCCCACCTGAAGAGTTGATCATCTCCAAGTCATGCAAAGGAAAATGGAATAAAACACTCGAGCAATGGGAGTTTCATCATAATTACAGTAATCCTGATTCCATGGCCCAAGTAGCAGCGGCTAAGCAAATAATTGAGAAGGGTTTGCCTTTTACTCCAGGTATGAAGATTTCTTTTTTGGTACAAAATGCGCAGAAGTCTCCCATGCTTGTACGGGCATGGTTCCAAGAGGAAAGAGAAAGTTANACCTATGATTCAACGTTCTACGCCGAGCGATTAGCCACTGCTTTTGGAAGNGTGACGGAAGCTTTTGGGTGGAATGCCAAGGATCTTTTCAGGGGAAGCAGGCAAACTTCTCTGTTTTCCTTCTAAGCAAAGCATTCAAAAAAACAATGATTTTGGTGAGTAGCGTGAAAGCACAGTTCTTGGTATTGATTCTTTGCGCAGCATCATTATCCGGTTGCTTTGGTTCAGAGGATGTTGGAGAAACAATGGAGGCTAAATTTACCTATTCTCCAACATCAAATATTCGAGAAGATACCACNATCACNTTTGANGCNTCGGCNTCTGTACCAAGCGATGGCACGCTTACTTACAGTTGGGATTTTACAGGNGATGGGGTTGCGAATTCNNTTGATAAAATTGCCACGTGGGTGTATGCGGAAAAGGGCAGTAAAGTAGTCACGCTTACCGTTTCTGACGGAGAGACCTCAACAACAATGGAACAAACACTCAGAATCATTTCCGCAACCGCAATCGCACCAACNGCAGAAGCGGGAAAATATATCGAAACTGAGGATTGTTTCGGAAAAGATGTGAAAGAAGGAAATTATTACATGTTCTTCATTTGTGAAATGAATCTCGATGTAGCCACAACTGGAGACCGAGATTTATCTCCTACACGAACCATTACCTTAGATGCCACCGATTCAACACCAGGCGGTCAAGATAATTACTTGACCTCGTGGAGTTGGGATTTTGATTTATCCNTTGACGANGATGGCGATGGGGATCCAGAAAATGACATGGATGTAATCGGGGAAAACCCCGATGTAGAAGATATGNTACCAGGGGAATANAAAATCAAACTAACCGTTGAAAATAACGATGGACTTACNGACTCGGAGAAAGTAACAATTTANGTTAATTATGCAGCTAAATGGTCGGATTTTGAGATGAATGCGAACAATACCAATAACGCCGTTGACCTTGATTTTGAATTCCCAGTTGTCTACAATGATGAGAACGGAAACACGATTGCCAATGCAAAAGCTCTCCTCACATATCCGCAGCAAGATTCAGATTGCTACTTGGGTGAATCAGCTTGCAGAAATAAATTGGATTTGTGGATGTTTAGCGAAGAGCAGCTTGAAGATGATAAGAACGAAGACATTGCCAATACATCAGGAGTCAATGCGACAGCAAGGGAATCTGGGGATAATTGTGACACGGATGAAAATTACTGTATTCTTCTNGACGTAAANGGATACGAAGCACAGGCGGACCGACATGATGATGGNCGATGGACCCTTTCNATTAGGAACGAAGAACNAAGGGATATTGAGGTTGAGTCGCTTATCTTTGTCATTCAATACAAGTATTACTCACACAGCGATTANTCCTAAAATNGCAGATTGTTTGATTTTGCCGCTCATCGCGGTATTCATATACAAGATTCTTGTCGGCGGACTGCTAGGAGTGTACCACTATGGGTTCAGAATGGGAAGACAAAAGCAAGCCTCACCGAAATATTGTGTTTATCGGACACGTTGACCACGGCAAGTCCACAACTGTTGGACGATTGTTGTTAGACAGCGGTCACATCGAAGAGCACATTATCGAAAAGAACGAAAAACTTGCCGCAGAACAAGGAAAGGCCGGATTTGGTCTTGCATATGTTATGGACGGTTTGAAAGAAGAGCGAGAACGTGGTATAACCATTGACGTTGCTCACAAAGAGTTCTTTACCCCTAAATTCTACTGGACGATCATCGATGCTCCAGGACACCGTGACTTCGTCAAGAACATGATTACCGGTGCTTCNCAAGCCGACACAGCTGTACTTCTGTGCGCTGCCNACGATGGTGTGAATGCCCAAACCAGAGAACACGCCTTCTTGGCAAAAGTTCTCGGAGTAAAGGCGCTTATTGTCCACATCAACAAGATGGATATTTCCGGTGTTGACTGGAGTGAAGACAAGTACAAAGAAGCAAAGAGTCAAGTTTCAGACCTNCTCAAGAGAGCCGGTTTCAAGCCAGACGATGTTCCTATGATTCCTGCNTCCTCACTNAACGGTGACAATGTNTACAAGAAATCNGATAAGTGCCCATGGTACAGCGGNCCAACATTGTTTGAGGCAATCGATTCNATGCCAGCACCAGACAANCCTACAGANAAACCTCTTCGATTACCAATCCAAGATGTTTACAAGATNGGNGGAATAGGAACTGTCCCAGTTGGAAAGATTGAGACAGGAACACTCAATGCAGGTAAAACTGTCGTGTTCAATCCGTCTCAAAAGTCGGCTGAAGTAAAATCCATTGAAATGCACCACACCATGGTCGAAAAAGCCGAGCCAGGTGACANCGTTGGTTTCAACGTTCGAGGTCTTTCCGCAACTGACATTCGTCGAGGTGACGTTGCTGGTTACACAGACACTGCACCAACCTTTGTCCGTCATGACGAAACATTCGTTGGACAAATTCAGTTAATGGACATTCCAAAAGCAGTTTCAGTAGGATATACTCCGGTATTCCACGCTCACACCGCTCAAGTNGCAGTTCGATTCCAAGAACTCCTTGAGAAAACAAGCAAAGGTCAGAAAGAAGCCAANCCTTCCTTCCTCAAGACAGGCGACGCAGCTCTTATTCGCTTCGCGCCAACCAAGCCAATGGCAATCGAGCAAATGGACAAGTTCCCTGAATTGTCTCGATTCGCTATCCGTGACATGGGTAAAACCGTCGCNGCTGGTGTNTGTCTAAAAATTGAGAAGAAAGCTTGAGCTTCGGAGTGATCGTTCATGGCAGCCGTTACTGTTATCAAACTGACCGGCGAGAACCATGAAGACATTGACCAGGTGGCTAGCCAAATTAAGCACATTTGTGACCAAGGCGGCATTGCCTTGCGAGGACCAATACCCCTACCTACCAGGCGTCTGGTTGTTCCCGTGAGAAAAGCCCCATCTGGTGAGGGCTCAGAGACATATGATCATTGGGAAATGAGAATTCACAAGCGGCTGCTTGAGATGGATATCACAACTGGAAAAGACGAATCTGCTCTCAGACACGTTACAAAGATACCAATACCTGACACAGTGAGTATTGAATTGTCAATGCGCTCGATGAATTGATTTAATCAAGGCTGGCATATTCTGCCATACCAGATTCAACGAGATATTGTGCATTGATTTCATCAAGAAAATGAATATCTCCGGCGTTCAAGAATATTTCATCATCTCCTACTGATATCGCTTCAGGTATGGTCATGAGGATTTTGATTCGGATCAATTTTTTATCTTTCTGTTCAGTTACTGATTCTTTAGATTTTTCAGGCTGCTTCTCATCGTCAACCCATTCTGAGAAATCCTCAACGAATTTTTTCTTAGAAGGCATCAATTCTGGTGTTGCTTTGTGGCCTTCATCAAATACCTGTTCAATCACCATTTCCTCTTCAATTTGAGATGCCATCATGCTTTCCTCAATCTCTGAGTAAGCATCAAGCCGAGCAATCCGCTCTTCATCATCTTCATCAGGTTCGATAATTGCCACATCCGATTCAATAATCTCGATTGGAGGAGGTCCACCGCCCGTCAACCCACCAGGTTCTGAAACAAAATCATCTAACTGTGTTGTTCCAGGCGAGTGGTGTTGTGATTTGGTTTGTTCCCACCCAGTTCCAACCTGCATGGTATTCCAATCCGTGTGTAATTTGAATTCCTCAATTTGACCTGTTAACTTCTGGAAAAAGTCTCTTTCTGCAGGGTCATGCCTAGCCCAATCTAACGGTGCAAGATGCTCGGATTTGCTTCCAGCCGATCGAAATGATTGGCTCACGGCTTGTTGCATCATTGCTACCAAACGTCGCCGAGCCAAATCATTTGCAACACGTCGAAGGTTTGCTTGTCGTTTTTGTAAATTTTGTAATTTTAAATCCGGACCGCCGTTTGAGTATTGTGTTCGGATTTCTCTTTCGATACTATCGAAAAGTTGCGCTACATTTTGCCAGAACTGGGGAAATGGCAAATCAACAGGTAAATGCCTCTCGCATTGGAGGCGAAATGTGGCAAAAATCTGTTCTTCAACCTCCTTAGCCAACCTATCATTCATTGGTTGACCACTCGGCATGGAGGTAAGACGTTCGAGGCCATCTATCAACTCTTCACTCCGTANCAAAAAAACCGAGTGTTGAAACGTGGGAACAACCCCCCAATAATTGATGCCAATTTCGTNTCGGGCGCTGCTTATGGCATTACTAATGGTGATGATGCCAATTGCTTCCGCAGGCACATCTCAGTGGAGTGGACCCAGTACAGCAGGCTCTTCTGTTCCCGGAGAAGGCATTATTCAGTCAATGGAAGGATGGAATTGGGCCTCCAATCAAAGCGTAGAATGGGGCTACGCTTTTGCTAAATCCTCTCTATCAAGCAGCAGAGAATAATGGAACACATTGGTCCGTTTCATCAGGTGAGATATTTGATAATGGTACATTCCAATCAGCTCAATCTCATNCAATTGCTCATGCATTAACTTTGGAAAATAGCAACCCAGANGTTCAATTTACAAATTTTACAAATGCTTCAGATGCATTCATTGAATTCACATCAGGTGGCAATGATTCAGTCCTTTGGAATCCTGTGAATTTGAGTGCGATTGTTGATGAACATTTTCCTCCCTCAGCAACATCAGGTCATTTTGCTGCAGGAACAGTCGGACTTATGGGTCATGAAAATGGTTCACATTCCTATCTTCAGACTCCTTTCTGGGACATTTCTCCTTCGGCTCAAAGCATCTCGCTGGAATTCAATTCATGGTTGAATATTGGTGAATTGGATGCTGCGTGGGTTGAATATTCGACCAATAGAGGTCTATCTTGGCACTGGTTAAATCTATCCAGTTATTCGACATCTCACCATTCCTACATGTTTGATGTCTGGGCTGGAAATACTTCAAATTGGACATTTCATCAACAAAATCTTACCAATTCTACTCTATTTGATCACGTAGAAACTCTTGGATTTCGTTTCCAATTATCAACACAAACGAGTGCTAGAGGTTGGTTCCTTGATGAGATTTCTCTGAAACAGAATGCTGATTCAACCGGAAGTTGGTTTCATGGAAACCTTAACGGACAATATGCAAGAAACGCAGACGGACAACTACTTTTGGAGCATGACCTGTCTGGTTATGACGAAAATATGCAGATTCAATTCATGGTCGACTGGGACATTCATGGGCAATTTAGCGATAATTTACGAGTTCATCTTAGTCTTGATGCCGGTCAAACCTATACGCCATTAACTACGCACCCAGGTATTCCTGGACTTGGTCAGGCTGTTTCGGGAAAATTGTATTTTGAAGAATCATTTGGATGGAAAAAATTTCGATTCGATATACCGCAGGGCACCTCAAATCATGTAAATGCTTCCAGCGCTCAATTTATGTTTCAAGTGATAACAGATGGTTCCCTTCATTTTGGTGGCTCATCTGCAGATGGATGGGAAGGGATCAGGATTGATGATATTGCAATCATCGCAGATGTCGATGGAACTTCAGTACAACAGTATTTGATTGATGATTTTTCTTCTAACTCCTCCGTTCAATTGAACCAACCCAACGGAAGTAACGGGGAATGGCAACATGTACCTTCTTTTGATGCATATTCTTCTACAACTTATTCCGAAGATTTTGAATCTGTCCAGATGCTTCCCCATGGGTGGCATATCATGAGAGAATCTGGTGTTTCAAATTGGGAGGTAGGTGCAGTTTCATCATTAGGTTCTGTTGGCCCAATTTCTTGGCAAAATGGCACGCAAGGAATTGGAATCGATCTCCATCAACAATACCAAGCACACACCTACACGCATTTGATATCTCCCTCGTTCCATGTTACAGAATTTGGATTCAATACATTATTTTTGCATCATTGGATTTGTACTGAGGCTGCTTGGGACGGTGGAAGTATTTTCGTATCAAATGATGATGGATTTAGTTGGAATCATTTTGGCTCTCAAGAGCCTGATTTTTATGACCAATCTTCTCTGGTAAACGCTTTCTCACCATTCTACGGGTTAGAGATTTTTGATGGTTCTTCAGATCCAACGAATTGCTCAAATCCTTCTAAGCCCTTTTCATATTCAACTGCTCACCTCGACCAATATGCTGGAGAAGAAATCAGAATTCGCTACTCTTTCTTTTCAGATACCTATGCGGTAGATGATGGATGGTATATTGACGCAACAGGTGTGGAAACTCAGACTTTTACGAGTGATGGTTCTTGGACATCAGAATTGATTGAAAGGGATGAATCAGGATGGGGCGTCTTGGACGGGATTGTTAAAACACCTCCTGAAACCGGATATGGTGTCAATGTCCTTTATCCAAATGGCACGATAATTCACAATCATCAAAACATGACCTTTCCAATAAAAATCGAGGTGCCAAAACATGAAACAAATGAAATAAAGATTCAAGTTCATTTGTGGTCAAACAATATCGCACACACACCTCAGATAGAGCGAATACATTTGGGCGCAAACATGTACATGACGCCCTCGCATGTAGGTGGTGAAAACCAATCAATTCATCGATTTGAAAATCATGGAACTGAGAATATCGAATTCCATAGAAATATGAATCATTGGCGAGTATTCAACCAATTGAAACCTTCTTGTATCGGCGAAGGGATTCAGATTTCGGCCTTGAGAGAAGAGATGCAAATCGCTCCTTCGTCTCAACCGGTTGAAGCCACATATGTTGACCTTGGAAATTGTACGCTCTCAAATTCAGTGGCTTTCCAGCCTCAACAAGTATTGGCTTTACGTATCACCATTCAGCCTGGAGGGTGGTTTGAATATATCCAAGTAGAAACTTCTACACTCCGCGCTCCAAGAGACCTCTCCATTCGATTTGGTAATGCTACTACTCCAGACTGGTTTTGGAATTCGACCTTTGGTGAGAAATTTCATTTCGACTCGGTCGAAGTTGATGGTGTGCCCGTTATTGATGTGGAAAATTCAAGCACTTGGCAAGTAGAAGAACGAATTAAATTATCAATTTATTTACCCTCAATTGAACCACTTGAAGACCAATATAGCCATTGGATACATCACTATTCATCAAATATCTCGTTACTCATTGATGGTCAAAAGTCAGACTACTCTTTCGATCAAGCAACCGAATATCACGAGGATATAACAGGCGATTTAGGGACGACGCATTTTACGAGATATGAATGGATTATCGATTTAGATTCATCCTCANCGGTTTCAATATTACATTTTTACATGCAATGGAAAAACAGCTTGAAAATCAGCATAGATTCTCATTTCATAGAAGAAAATCAGATTGACTTGGGCGATCAGAGTAGCCTAAATTTGAACTTCACATCTATGATTGGGGGGTTGATGTTTGATGGAGAGTTACATTATGAGTCCCCAATTACAGACACATGGACATCTCTTCCAGAAACCACGCTCCTTCCAGAGCAAAAAATCACAGTTTCCACACAGCATGAAATTCATCCAGGCGAATCGCAAATATCTTCTGTAAATCTCTTTGCATCCAGTCAAAGTAACGGTGCAAACCCTCTTTTTGAAATGAGTTGTCTTCACAACAATTCAGAGTATGCATTCATCCAAGAAAGNGGATTTGACATTNTCTCTTTGCTTCCTGAACAAAGTAACTCGAATTTAGATGGACTCAAATTAAATCTGGACTGGNAGTTAATGATACAATGGGAGTTTGATGATGTTGAAACATTGTTTTGGTTCGTTGCCGCAGAAAATACAGATGGTTTACAGATTGGTCCCATTCGGGCCTCTATCGGTACAAGTTTCAACAAGGCTGTGGAAAATGACATTGAAATTGTTAATCTGACAACGGTATATAATGGTCAAAATTTAGAAGATCGCTTTTCGCAATATTGGCCGCTTCCGGTTTCTTCGAATTCAAATCTGACGTTGACAGGACAAGTACAGTTCACAGGTATTCCAAATTCTTTCAATTTAAGTGAAAAAATTGCCATGTCAATCGAAATCGTTGATTATGTTTCAGGATTAAGATATGAAATCTGGGATGTTCAAGTTGTTGATGAAGGTTATTTTTCGGTCGAGATCACCACGCCAGAAGANATACCCAGTTCTACGAGATTAATCATCCAACCAAAAATTCACCAACTTGGTTCTAAGTCTGATCTCGATCATCTTGATGATACCAGCGAGTTAACAAATATCCATTTCTTGCACGATCAAATCAACCCGGTTGTAAATGGTGTTTATGCGGCCGCTCCCGGCGGATTTCATCCTGCAAACGGGCATGTATGGTATGCTGATCAGGACATAGCCCTTCAGGTAGAACTCGAAGAAGATTTACTACTCCCCGAATCGATACAGATGCATTATGACGGAGGGGGTGGATATTCAATGATGCCGATTTTTGTGCCACCAAATACACTTAATCCATTCATCGATGTACCTCTGATTAGCGCTTCTGAGATTGCAAAAGATGGAGAGGGAAGGGGCTTTTTACGGATTTATTTCACTGGTACAGACCACTCGGGGAGAGCGCTCATAAATGGAGGTTCTCAAGATAATCCGCTTGTTGAGATGTATATTCAACCACAATATGACACCATCGTTCCAGTAGGATCATTGAATCTTGATACAACCGAAAATCGTCTTTTTCCTGGGAAATCCCATCATTTTTCTTTCGATGTTCTCGATGAAAATGGGATTCAAAGTTTTGATGAAATAAGATTTGATGTCACTGGTAAATCAGACGGTAATACTTGTCAATTAGATGTAATAATATGGAGCAGTTCATTGGAATGGGATTCTATTTGTTATCTCAAGGAACCGGTAATTAGTTATGAAAAATATGACCTTATGGAAAGATGGAAAGTTAACATATTTTTCGTGATGGATTGGAATTTTGCGCAAGGATTAGAAAGCGAGACATATCTTCCATCTTTATCAATAATCGATGAAAATGTGCCGGTAGGTTTGGGTTTTGACGCCATATCTACGATTTCATGGCAAATGCATGAAGGTTTAAATCTCATTTTGACAGAAATCAACGATCATAATATTCCCTATGCTTCTTTGCATGAGGGTACAATTTATTGCAGTACTCTGGACAAATTAGACTTTTTTTGGCAAATTGAGCATGGTGAAACGGGTATCCTTGCAGAAAACCTCCCTATATTCACGGTTACATTTCAGGTAAACGAAGCGATATTCCCGCTGATTTTCTCTTCCTCCTCAAGCCAGAATGGTACTGGTATGACTTCGATTGATTTGTCTAAAGGTACCTTCACTACTCCAATAGCTTCGATTTCAATGGAATCGGATTTAATTTATCCTCATCAATATGAAAATGCACTTGTTGATGTTATATTCGATATTTCGCCTCCTCAACTTCACATCAATACAACAGAAGATTTTAGATTTTCATCTGATAAGATGGACCGATGGAATATATCATTTTCAGTATCCGATGTTGAAGGTATGTTACCAAATCCAGTTTATTTACATTGGATTTTTGTACGCAATGGCATGATGGTTAATGAAACGAATTACCAAATTTTGTTGGAGCCAGTTGTATGCACTGCTCTTAGGTGTGATTATTCAGGTTTGATTGATCTTGAAAGACAATTTATCATTGAACAAGGCGATAGTGTGGCTATTTGGATAAATGCTACTGATGCGAGTGGTCGAGGAATCAAAGGTATTGGTTCCTCTCAAGCAAGTCCAATATTATCTACCATTGAGTGGGTTGAATATCAGGTCATTGTGACGGACATACTTTTGGAGCCTACCGTTCCACAGGTTGGGATGAACGCGAATCTCATACTCACAACTAAAAATTTAGGAAAAGAAAATGGTACTTCTCAGTTTACATTGGTCGATGGATTTGGAAATCCGATAGAATCTCAATCTGTGAATTTCGTTTCAAATGAGACAAAAATAATTACATTTACGTTTGAAATCTGGAAAGAAGGTAATCTGAATCTATCTCTTGTCATTGATGACGAAGACTCGAGACCAGTTATATTACCTGATGCCATTATTGTGGATCAGGCGTCTGCATCTCTTTCTTCTAAAGTTGTAGGTTTGAGTGGTTTGTTCCTTCTTTCTGCATGCTTTGTATTGTACTTGGTTCTACAAAATAACAAATCAAAATCAGAACTTGATGCTGATGATTATTCTTGGTTTGAGGAAGAATGATGAATGAGTTTGATGACGACAAGTCATAGCCGAGGTACCCGAGTGGTCAAAGGGGGTGGATTCAAGCTCCACTGCGTAACGCTTCACAGGTTCGAATCCTGTCCTCGGCACCATCCAATCAATCAATCGTTTCGAGAATTGCGTCTGCGATGGGCTTAATCGCTTCTCCATGAGGTAGTTGAGAAGTGTAATCTGATTTAGTGATGACCGATTCAAACGCTCCTCCAACAGCGATTGACCAATGTGCCAATTCAAACATCGGCAAATCATTTGGGGCATCACCTATTGCTAATGTATCCTCTGGCGTGAGATTCAACATTTTGAGCGCTATTTTCAACCCCTCCCCCTTGGAAATCTGAGGCTCCATGAGATGGATAGCGAATCCTGTTCGCACAACGTCATAATGCTTCCATGGGCTACTTTGAATCATACGAACTACTTCGGAGAGGTCCTCATGAACTGAAAGACACCATTCGCTTTCTCTCCAAGCATTTGTTGTGATTCCCTGTGGATCTAACCCCTCGATTTGTGTCGACAACCAATCGGCTGCTTTTTGCGCTTCTTTACCATCTCCACGCTTGATTGGTGGTCCATGGTCCGGGTGCCAAACAACCCCCCCATTTTCACAAACCATCGGCCCACTCAAACCAATAAAACGCCAAAGACCGTAAACAATTGCTCTGACATTTCCGGTTGCTAAGATAACTGGAATCCCTGCTTCTTCAAGCCTTCTGAGTGCCTTAATCGCTTCAGTGTGTAATTTCTTGTTTTCATCGGTTATGGTGCCATCGATATCAATAGCCACTACTTTTGGAGTCCAGTTTGGGGGCAGCATGGGCACATGTCAACCTAATGGAACTCCAAAATAATCATTTGTGAATGCTCTTCGTCATCCAAGTCTTCTTGTATGAAATTTCCCTCCTAGCGATATGTCCAGTGAGGGAGAAAGCGAGGAGTTTCTCTCTTTGGAAGATGATCCCCCTATGGTAAATGAGAAAAAACCGGTACTTGCAAAACCACCCCAATTGAAACCTTCTCAATCCATAAATGAAGAGCAGATTGAATTTCTTGAAGGGGAGATTGTATCAGAATACGCGGGCACTCACCAAATTTCATGGCCTTTACTTGGAATGGATTGCCCAGACTGTGCCATGAAGGCAGAGAGAGCCTTGAATCGTTTAGCCCAAACCGAAACGTGTTCCGTTTCTGCAATCGATGGAAAGGTAAAAATCGAGATTAATTTAGAAGCAGGGACCGCTTCACAAGCCTCTTCAGTACTCAAATCGATTGGAAATCCACCGGATGTTGAGTTTTCTGAGGTAGTCGGTCTAAATGCATCAGCGATTGTCGAGCAAATGGGTCTTGATGAGCGAAAATTCACTCGATTAATTAAGAAACAACCGGGAGTGCTTGACGCCCTTATTGAGGATAATAGAGTTCTTTTGCAATTGATACCGGAACCAGATGAAAGATTACTTGAAGAAAGGGATAAGCAGTTCACAAACTTTTTTGGGGAAAATTATCGATTAAACCAGGCAAATTTGAACCGCCTTTCAAATGAACAATGGCGACTCATTGGTGCAGGACTTGCAATACCTGTCCTAATTTCCATCATTTTGCTTGAACTGATGAATGCACCAGGTTACTTAATCAACACCTTTGGTATAATAGGACTTGCAGTTGGAGGTTTCAAGATGTTTAGAGAGGCATGGGCTTCAATCATGGTTGGTCAACTCGGTTACAAGGTGCTCACATCACTGGCTGTGATTGGTGCAAGCATATTACAAGCTTGGGAAGAAGCATTGCTTGTGATTATCTTGGTAGCATTTGCTGAGCATATGGAAAATCAGGCATTGCTTCGTGCGAGAGAAGCGATGAAGGGAGGGCTTGATCGAATCCCTAATAATGCCAGAAGAGTGGAGAAGAAAAAACCTCTAGGAAACCTTACTATTTCCGAATCCAAACCGATGTCATTGAGTATGGCCTCACCTCAGCAAGAACAATCAATAGAGATTTCAATTGAGGAGGTTGAGTTCGGGGATTATTTAGAAATCCGCTCTGGAGAATTGATTCCTGCCGATGGTAAAGTAGTTTCAGGCTCAGGTCTCGTAAACGCTGCTCCGTTAACTGGAGAATCATTACCAGAAAAAGTTGAGGCAGGAGACTCGCTTTTCGCAGGCTTGGTATTGGCAAGGGGCCCGGTTATCATGGAGGTAGAGGCGGTTCGAGAAGCAACTCGATTGCACGGACTGATAGACTCAGTACACACTTTCAAGGAAAAACCTCCTCGCCTTCAATCTTCTATTGAGTTATTTACCATGATTTGGGTACCTATTGTCTTGGTGGGTGCAGTTATGGCCTGGGTGATGTTCAAGGATATCACGGATTGGAAAATTGTCCTTCTTCTTTGGGTTGTGGCCTGTCCTTGTGCACTTCTCTTGGCCGCACCGATTCCTCACGCAGCAGCACTTTCACAAGCAATTCATCGTGGTGGTATCGCTAGAGGTGGTGATGTTCTTGAGTCTTTAGCAAAAGTGAATTTGGCATTACTCGATAAAACAGGGACTCTTACAACTGGTCATCCAAGATTCGGTAAGTTAACTCTCGGGAAAAATCAAAGAAAAGATACGGTGCTGAAATTAGCCGCAGGTCTCGAAGAATCCAGCAACCATCCTTATGCAAAACTCATCATCGAAAACTGTCAATCAGCATCACTAAAACCCATCAAAGTAACGAATCTTACTGATGGGGAAGACGGTGTCTATGGCACCTACAAAGGAGAAGAGGTATCGATGAAAAAAGCCATCTCAAATGAACTTCCTAAAAAGTTGCAAGATGCGCTCCAAACAGCGATGGATCAAGGGCATGGTGCTTCCGTGTTGACAAAAGGGAAGGAACCAGTGGCTCTCTTCACATTTATTCATGATGATGTGAGGCCAGGAGCAGGAAAACTGATTGAAGATTTATTCGATTCACAAGTTAGTATAGAGGTAATTTCAGGAGATCATCAACGTTCTGTTGAAACCTTCTCTCAAAGTCTTGGTTTGGACAAAAGGTCAGTTCATGGCGACATGAAACCAGAAGACAAGGTCAAATGGGTCATGGGTCGCTCAAAAACGCATATCACGATGATGGTTGGTGATGGGTTTAACGACGCAGCAGCCATGGCCGCTGCAGATGTTGGCGTGGCTGTTGGTTCAGGTGAATCTACCAATCTTGACGCTGCAGATATTCTGATAACTGGGGAAAATCCAAGTGTGCTTAGTGATTTGGTAAAACTCTCTCGAAAGACGAGGTTTGTGTTATTACAAAATCTGGCCTTTTCTGTATTGGTCACGGCTGTTTTAGTCTGGTCTGTACTTTCAGGATTTAATGATAATATTGTTATTGGCGTACTTGTTCATGAACTAAGCGTCATTGTGGTTATTTTCAATGGAGCAAGGTTGGCAGGTGATCTTGGTCTTTGGAATCTGCTGACAGAACTGTTCAAGAATTTGTATGCCGATACGATTGCATCGTTCAAACAGTTATTTCAAAACCTATTCTTGGCCAAAGAGTCATCAACACCTTGAAGCGATATCATCACAACGGAAGGAAGAGGGCGAATGCGGATACATGCCAACCCTGTGAGTACAGCATTGATGCATCCAACGCGTCGTGCATTGTATTTGGCTCTTTTAGGTGCTGATGAGCATACCACTGTACAACTGCAAAAGATAGTCAATGTCGATCGATATAATTTGTATCATCATCTGCAAAAACTCGCAGATTTAGGGTTAATCATCAATCACAGAGACGAAGGTAGAGCGAGATGGTGGTGTGTCTTGCAAAGAGTTCCATTACCAAATGATGGGCATACTATGAATAACGATGGTAATGAAATTCAAATTGATTTAAGTTCACCTCTGGCACAAGCAAAAGCAAAAAGATTGATTGCAGAGATGCAAGAATGGATAAGCGAAAAAGTAGAACTTGAAAATTATTCACTTGAATCGATTAAGTTCACAGGTAGGAAATTATGAGGGTTGGCCATGGAATCAGATGAAGAACAAAAATCAGTAGAATCCCGAGTTGCTCCTCCCGACCTTTCATGTCCAAAATGCAATGGTTTACTTCCATCCAAACTTGGAAAAATCCGTTGTGTTCTCTGTGATGTAGAAGTGAACGTCGAGCATAAGCTCACCAGAAAAAAGTGGCTTGAAGAAAAAATTTCTTGTCCAGCATGCTCAACAGTTCTCATTGCAGGAGTTGATGACCGCCCATGCCATCTAAAATGTTCAACTTGTGAAATCATTTTTGAATTAAAGCCACATGTTAAGAAAGTTGAGATCCAATGCAAGAAATGCGATCGAAAAATCAGAATGAATAAACGGCCAGGTAAGCGGAAAATTTCTTGTCCTTCATGTCAAGAACCTTTGATAATTAGATTTTAGGTGATAATTTGAAATCGACTTTGAAACTGATGGGGATTGCAGATTTCATCACATTGCTTAACGGGCTATTCGGGTCATTGGCTATCTTTTTCCTCATTTTGGCAGTTGACGATATGAAAGGAGCCTATAATAATTTGAAAACTGATTATATTTGGGCCTCTATGTTTTGTATTATGTTATCGATTATTGGAGATATTATTGATGGCCCTGTTGCAAGGAAGTACTCCAAAAGACGAAATCTTGGTGGTTCACTTGATTTGATGTCTGATACTATTTCCTTTGCATTGGCGCCAGCTTTGATGACTTTCGTGATGTTTGGCCGCATGGGGGAAGCAACACCCATTTGGACGGTATTAATCGCAATATCATGTTGTTGGGTAATCATTTGTGGTATGCTTCGTTTGGCAAGATTTGAGTTTGAATCAGGAAGTGATTATCATTATTTTACAGGTATTGCTTCACCTACGAATGCTATGTTAATCATATCAGCATGTGGGATTATTTGGTTGCAACCAGTTTCTGGATTTGGACCTGAATTGACCACATGGGATTGCTCGTTTTGTTTTGGTAAGGGCGAGCCAAAACCATGGGGAGATTTCTTGTTAGTTCCATTATTGCTTGCATCGGGATATCTAATGGTCAGTGATAGAAAAACGTCAAAATTAAAGCATGGAATACCGCTGAAATTGGCCATTTTGCAGATGCTTTCACTTCTATTTGCAATTATCATTTCAATGTACATAACAGCAGGAGAGGATTACGCGTCAGATCTAGAAAACGTTTTGATACCGTTTACTCTATTTTCTCTATCACTTTTACTTGTATTTGTTTACATAATTGGAGGAGAGAAATTCATCTCTCCTTCAAGCGACGATGAAGGAGAATAATGGCTAGGATAATTCTGTTGTCAAATCAGTCATTTTCCTCACGAAATCATCGCGTACCTTATCAATGAGAAGACCTCGATGAAGAAATGGGGTGGGACCTATGAGCGCTAGCGAAAGCAGTACAATGATTGAATCCGAATCATCTGAGTTAAATTCCAAATCAAAGCCTCGTTTAGCAAGTTTGAGAGCGCAGTACACATCAACATCCTCTCCTTCTCTTGATCAAGTAGTCATAAAGAACGAGAGATTTCGACAAGAAGAGAGATTGAGAGCGACGTTACGTCGAGAAAGAAATATTCGACAAAAGGCTTTATCTGAAAAACTTTCGAAAATGCAAGAAAACATCGCTTCCGAACTTTCTGAGCAACATGAGTTAACCCTCGAACAGTTAGAAAGGGAATTGAGAGAAAAAATGGAATCGGAGTTAACACAACTCGAAATGGATTCTCTCAACAGAGAAGAAATTCGAATGAGAGAAGAAATGGAACTTCGTTTGAAAAGAGAGGTTGAACAACTCGAGCAGCAATTAGAAACGGAACAGGACCGTCGATTAAATCAACACAACAATGTCATTGGAAAAAGATTAGAAAAACAACTTTCTCATGATTTTCAGCGCCGTTTAGATCTGAAGAAAGAGCGTTTAGAAATCGAATTCAATAAACAACTTCAAATGAAAATTCATGAGTTAGAGATGAGTTTAGAAACCGAAATTAGTGAACGTTTCGAGAAAATGGAGCAAGAAGAAATCAATCGATTAGAAGATGGTCATTCTCAAAGACTTTCTGAGAGAGAGCAACAATTGAGAAGAGGGATAAGGAAAAGATTAGAACAACAACTTAAATTGAGATTGAAGCAAAGGGAGGCTCGTCTTCGTTCAGAATATGAAAGACGGAGCCTTCGTTTGGAAGAAGATATCGCCCAGCAAATCCAAGAGGAACTTGAGTCAAGACTTATTTCAGAAACCGAAGCTCTTGAGGAAAGAATGCGTCAAGATGTGGAATTGGCCATTGCAAGAAAGCGGGAAGAATTAAGGGTTGAAGTGGAAAAACAACTCGAGTCTCAGCATGCTGAATCGCTNGCAGAAAGGAAAGGAAGGCTTCGAGAGAAATTTGACCTCACTTTTTCTCAGGCAGTTGACGAAATTTCAAGAGGTCTAGAGTTTGATTTAGAGAGGGAATTAGATGAGCGAATGCAATTGGAGTTCGAAACTTATCGAAATGCCAGAGAAGCAGACATTCAAAATCGATTGGCACGATTTAGGTTCGAAAGAGAATCTGAGTTAAGAGATAAGATGGATGAGACATATTCCTTGAAGAAACAAGATTGGGCTGAAAGGCTTGAACTTGAATTCCAATCTCGAGAAGAGGCCGCACGTAAAGCGATTATGTCTGAGATCGATGCACGCTTACGAAACGAACGACTTACTCACGAAACCGATTTGGAATTAATGAAAGAAGAAACGGTATTGGAATTAGAGTTAGAAATGGAAGAGCGATTAGGACAGTTCCGTTCAAGAAAGGAAGAAGAGGTCGCAACGCAACTTGAGAGGCAATTGGATAAGCGCGAGGAGATAATGCGCAACAAAGCTTTGATTGAAATCAGAAAGCGAGAGGCCTTGATTCGAGCAGAAATCGAAGCACAACTTGGAATCAAGCGGGCAGAAATTAGAGATCGTTTGCACGCTCTTACCGATAAAATGGATAATTTCAAACAAATGGCCGAAGAGAAGCTTCGTGCATCTATCGAAGGCGAAATTGAAGGTGAAATTGAGCAGGACGAAGCAAGGCTCAAAGAACAACAAGAAGAATTTGAGGACCTTCAAAGTCAAGATAATCGTGTTGAAAAGAGGCAATCTTGGTTACAGGCCATCGCCAATCAGGGAATGGCACCATCTACCTCACAAGCAGATCCTGCGGTTCTTGGTGCAAGAGCGAACAATTTGCAGGCGGCGGCTGGTCGNCAATCCTTTGGACTGATGGGTAATCAACAAGATGCACNGCAACCAACAATTGGATTAGCAGGAATGCGGGCTCCTCAAGGAAGTGCTCGCACTCTTATTAGCGGTACAGCACCTAAACCAGTTAGGCCAAGCATCATCAACCAATCTCAAGCAGTATCCCAACCAACAGTTCCACTTCCAAGACCTGTCGAGAGAATCATACGTCAACCAGTTCAAACGCCAGTTCAGCCACAGGTCGAACAGATACCCACTGAAGTTCCAACGGAACTTCCTGCAACAACTCCAGAAACAGTTGTACAAGACGAATCTTTAGCAGAGAGTGAGATTCAGGAACCCGAAATCACCTTAGAGCCATCAACTACAATGCTAACACCGGTTGAAACACTTCGTCCAGTGTCCGAATCTTCGACCATTACTCCAGTGGAGGCTTCAGTACTCAAACCGATAGAGGATACACAAGCGCCATCCGCCGTAATTACCCCAGTTTCTGGACAAGTATTATCGCCTAAATCAACNAAAATGATTCGCAAACCACCTGTCATGCAGCCAAAGTTAGAACATGAAGAAGAATGATTCAATCTTCCGACTTGTTGATAATTACTATGCGGCAGGCATATGCATGCAGGGGCGGGTCGGCGTATTTTTCGCAGCGTTACTCAGCACTGTATTGTTATCCTCATTTGCATCTTCAGAGATAGTGTACTCAGGCGTCATTGCTGAAATAGATGACGAGATCATTGCATTTGAGTTAGCTGAAAATAATACTCTGACACTCGTTACTTCTAACGGAACCGTGAAGCATGGGATTTGGCAAGGAAATACATTTTCCGAATCTTGGCGTGTTGATTTTAATATTACTGCACTGGACGCAGCNGTATCCAATGATGGAAGTTTTGTTGCCATAGCGGTAGGTTCTCTAGGCGTTAAAATCATAAATTTATCAACAGGATTAGTGTTTCAAGAGATATTAATCAATGTAGATGCAAAATTAATCGCTTGGGACCGAAGTAATGACTTATGGATAGGTGGACCTTTGTATGCAACAGAGTTTCGATTATCAGAAGGCCAATTTCAATCCACAGGCACGCTTAGTTCACAACATGGAATCGCATTAAGAGTCATCGATTTTCTCATCGACGGCAGAATTGTCACTGGTGGCCAAGATAAAAAAATAAAAATCAGTAACCCAAGTGGACAAGAATTGGTATTTGGACCGTATCCTGGATATCCTACNAGTATGTTAGTNACTGATTCGAATTACCTCTTGATTGGATTGTCGACTGGAGCATTGTATAAAGTAAATTTAGAAACCAATGCTGATAGTTTTGTTCAAATNCCTGACAGAGAAACGCCCAGTAATATTGCGATGAATAATACAGGAACCATTCGAGTTGGAACTCTAAGTGGGAGTTTTCATCTCTTATCTTTTGAAAATTTGTCGACTGAACAAAGTTTCGACATAGGTCAGGAAGTCATCCATTCTTGGCAGGATATTTCGAATAGAGTTTTTGTGACAACAGTTTTTTCCAACAAATACAGTGTTCATCTATTTGATGTGGACCGGGATGGAGACGGTGTAGGCGATCTCTCAGACATTTTCCCCGATAATGCCGAAGAGTGGTCAGACACGGATGGAGACGGAGTAGGAGATAATGCTGACGACTTCCCAAATGATGGGACTGAATCTAAAGATAGTGACATGGATGGTGTTGGAGATAATTCAGATCAATTTCCAACAAATGCTTCGGAGAGTGTTGATTCAGATGGGGATGGTGTAGGCGATAATGCGGATATTTTCCCAGATAATTCAGATCAATGGTATGANCAAGACAGTGATGGCTTTGGAGATAATTCCGACGGAGAGAATGGAGATGATTGTCCCCAAACTAATGGCTTTTCAAACGTAGATAAACGTGGGTGCCCAGATTCAGATTTTGATGGTTGGTCTGATTCAGGTGATGCTTTTCCTATCGATAGAACACAGACAACTGACATTGATGGAGATGGTTACGGAGATAATTCTGACGGGATTCGTCCAGACAGTTGCATCGAAGAAAGTGGAACTTCTACGAAGGCATGGGTAATTACGAGTGATTCATTGGGTCAACTAGCATATACCGAACAAGTGTATTACGGATGTTTGGATAGTGATAATGATGGTTGGGCGGATGAGGGAGATGACCTCCCTCAAAATCCAGCAGAATATCGCGATTCTGATGGTGATGGAGTAGGATTTTTCAGTGATTACAATGATGAGGATAAAACNATTCAAACAGAAAAAGATCATTGTGAANTTTANCTTAATATCACAACAGAAATTTGTGAAGCATGGCGTTCGGAAGAGTATCAGACCTATGTTGCTCAAAAAACGATGGAAAACAAGGAACCTCTGCCATATTTCTTATGGAATAAATCTCAATCAGATGCCACTGAGTCAGAATCTGAAATCATGCAACACATCAAAGATTTCGCAATAATCGGCGGTGCGATATTTGTTGTGTTGTTCATTTTGATTCTCGGTGCTGCTGGTCTATCACAAAAACGAAGGAAAAAGAAACTCATAGATCGATTTGGCGTACCATTTGATCCAACGAAATCGATTGCCCAAGAGGCTCTCGAAGGAGAGGCCGGCATTTCTGGATTTGGTGGAATTGAAGGCCAGGAACATTGGGACGACGAGGTACAACCAATGGACCTTAGTGATGAAAAACAACATTTGACTGATGAAGATATTNTAGCAGCAGGTCATGCTGAAAATAACGTAAATTATGATGATGGCTTATCGATTGAAGACTTGGCAGGCAACCAGCCTGAACCGGAAAAGGTTGAACCTCAGATCAATCAACCAGAGACGCCTCCACTGCCAGCAGAAGGCCTGCCTGAGGGTTGGACCATGGAGCAATGGAAATGGTATGGTGCTCAATGGCTTGCTTCAAAGAAATAATCACTGTAAGAATGTGATTGGTAGTGAATCTCTTAATTTTCCTAACTTTTCACCGCTATAAATTGGTTGGTGATGTTCATTCTTTATCGTTGACATGATGAGCCATAAGACGGCATTCCAACTTGTTGAATCTGCATAAAGGTCTATCTTTCCTTGTGAGGCTGCTTCCAACAACAACGCTTCATCTGTTTGTTCTCCAAATATGGCNCGAACAAGNCCCTTAGCATCTAATTTAAACGCTGTCGGTTTCCATTTCATGAGAAAACCTCACACCTTGAAAGGAGAGAGGTTAAGTCGATCAATCAAATGCTCAACATCAACATCAGCCACTTCTTTCATATGATTTCGAACTTCATCAAGTTCACCTTTNATCTTGCTGGTTTTGTGTTCTCGAATGAGAGATGCAAGCATAGCATCCACGCTTTTGTGTCCATTCATGGTTCTCATTGTATTCAACTGTCTTCTCGTTTCATAACTCACACTGATGGAGGTCATCCCTTCCGCCGTCATATGCATCCCTAGTCCCTTGTTCGACCATGATTACTTAATATTGGTGTGAGCAAGAGAAGAAATCTGTTGATTTGAATACAAATTAGATTTTTCGTCCCTGTCTTTCAAGCAAAAGACGTGGATGTTCAGTAACTCCGAATTTTTGCCTCATTGCTTGGGTCCTCTGATGAAATTGTTTTGCCAGAGACCAGTATTCATGACTTCCTGCTCCCGTACTTCGATTATTGGGGGTATCCAAAAGCACAGTCGGGGCTCCACTCCAGGCCGCTTCAGCAACCTTTGCTAATCGCCTAATGTGAGAATTAAAAACTTTGTTTGGTATTTTCCGAGAGACTTCATCGACAACATGGGTACTTAGTTTAGATCGCTTATCNACCATTGTCATTACCACACCGAAGACTTTCAGATTTCGGTTTATTCTTTTTTGAATCATTTTGATTGAGTTCATGAGCATGCTAAACCCTTCAAGAGCATAATATTCAGCTTGTACGGGTATCATTACCCAGTTGGAAGCCGAAAGGGCGTTTATCGAAAGAAGACCCAGAGATGGAGGAGTATCAATGATAATATAATCGAACTCATCAATGATTGGTTCGAGAGCTTCTCTGAGTCTGGTTTCACGACCGATTTTATGAGATAGCTCAATTTCAGCTCCTGATAGATGAATATCGCTGGGGAGTAACCATAGATTGTCAGCAGACAAATCACGAGGTATTCTATCTATCCCAGTAGACCGAGTCCACTGTTTTTGCATGGCTTTGGTGAGCTGTTCTGGAGGTATGAGATACTCTTCCATAAGTGGTAATTTTTCACCAATATCATTGGATAGAAGGTCATAGACCGTTTTTTTGATTTGTTTTTTCTCCAAACCAAAGGAGGTCGCACAATTTCCTTGAGGGTCTAAATCGATAAGCAATACCTTTGATGGAGGGCATGCATACTTTTCTGAGCCTTTGGCCAACGCGGCTGCTAAGTTTACAGATGTGGTTGTTTTCGCACAGCCACCCTTTTGATTCGCCACGGCGACAACCATTTTGTACGGATTCAACCTATCCCCTCAGGGACGTTTCCTCAGTTGGGTTTTGTCAACTTTAGGGCTAGATTCTCACTCAAGCTGCTTGAATCACAGGTACTGGGACTTCCGAGAGGATTTTTCTTACGATGTGCATACCCGTAATTCCTCTTATTTTTGCCTCTGGCTTCATGACAATTCTGTGGCTTACAATTTGCAAGGCGATGTTTTTGATATCATCGGGAATAACATAATCTCTACCATCAATAGCTGCACAGGCACGTCCTGACTTGAATAAACTCTGACAAGCACGTGGTGATGCACCGTTGACAACCCTGTGATCTTCTCTTGTACGTTGTACGATTTCAACAATGTAAGACAACAATGCTGGGTCAATGTGAACGGCTTCCAACGCTTTTTGCATGGCAACCACTTTCTTTGGAGAAGTAATTTGTTCTACATCGTGACCATCTTTTCCTCTGAGCCTTCTTCGTGCCAAAATCGCCTTTTCTTCTGCTCGGTCAGGATAACCCATGCTCATTTTCATTAAGAAACGGTCCATTTGCGCTTCTGGTAGAGGGTAAGTACCTTCTTGTTCAACAGGGTTTTGAGTGGCCAATACCACGAATGGTGCCGGCAATTTGTGAGTTACACCCTCAATGGTCACTTGCTTTTCTTCCATGGCTTCAAGCAAAGCGGCTTGTGTCTTTGGAGGTGCACGATTAATCTCGTCAGCGAGTAGGATGTTTGAGAAAAGTGGACCTGCTCTAAGTTTGAATTCACCATCTTTTTGATCGAACATGTATGTACCCATGATATCGGAAGGGAGTAAATCAGGCGTAAATTGAACACGCTTGAACTTGCATCCAAGAGCCTTTGCAAAAGTATTTGACAGCATAGTCTTCCCTAGNCCAGGAAAATCCTCTAGTAGGATATTTCCGTTTGAAAGAACGCAAACAGTGACACGTCGGAGGTTTTCATTCTTTCCAATTATCACTTTAGCAACTTCACCCATCAAACTATTTGCAATGGCCGATACAGTGGCAATCAAATCTTTTGTGCGAGAATCTCCTCCACCGCCTGCTGCTGCAAACTCTGTTGACATAGTAAGCCCAGTAAGGTTCNCTAGATAAGCCATACTTGAAATTTTGGTCTTCTTTCTTAACAGACCTTCTCGAATTAGATTCCGAATAAATACAGTTCTATTGACAAATTTATCCTATCTGCCCCAAAAATGGTCTGATTTACGGTGAAGAGCCGTAATCTCATCCAAAATCTCTTGTTCAACAACGCTCAAATCGATTCCTCGCAGTCTTTTAGCATGGGATGAAGGTACATCTACATAGAATACGTCACCTTCATCGATTTGACGTCCAACGGTCGGTCCTGAAATCGCCATGGCAACCTCATCTCCTTGCATGGCCTCTTTGGTTTCTTGACTATCGCCATTTCTCATGCTTTTGATTTGACCGATCGGGGTCCCATCTGTCTTCATAATCCGTTGACCNATATGGGCTCGTCCTGATAGAATTCTAATCCCAACAATGGCTGGGTTTCTGTTCCTAAATGTGTGATTTTCCATATACAAAAGTTTGCCAGGGTATACCAAATTTTCTCGATTAGCCTCGTCTATGGATTTTTTTGTCATTTCAATCCATGCTTCATATTCCTCGATAATCCCGTATATGATTTCCCCGTTGATAAAGTGGGCATGAGTTTGACCTTGTTCAATTTTAGAGGACATTTCTGAATTTGGCTCTACTGAGAAACCAATAACGACTTGATGAATTGGATCTTTAGAAGCCTCAGCATTGAGGAAATCTTTTTTGTTGATTGGCCCAACTCCAGCCATTCGGATTGGTGTGTCAATTTTAGCCAATTCGAATGCTAACGCTTCGAGTCCCCCAAGTGTATCTGCTTTGATGATAACGCCTTCCTCTGCCAACTCAACAGATATTTTTGCTTCTAATTTGGCTTGTGATCTTGCATGATCTAATTCCTGTTTGTTTCTTGATTGTCGGATTGTCGTTCCTGCTAATACTTGTTCAAGTTCTGGTGCTGAAATCTTAATCCCGCATGCTGCAATTGCAGACTCACAAGCCTCCCAACGATCTCCTGCNTCCCTCATTTCAGACATACCTTTNGGCCTAAACANACCTTTGANGTGAGTTGTTGTTGGCCCATTAGGTGTGGCCAGGGTAATGGAGTCGCCAACATGTAATTCTCCACGGTGGAGAACTGCATGGACAATCTTCCCTAAGCCTCTCTCATCTCTTAGCTCNAAAACCGATGCTTCTGCGGGTCCAAGAGTGTCTGTTAACTGCGTAGAAAGAAAACGTTCAGCAAGGCCAACCGTAATGGCGAGCAAATCTTGAATTCCTTCGCCTTCTTTTGCAGAACACGGTACAAGAGCGATAGATTGTGTAAAATCACGGATGTCGTCATATCTCTCAAGATTAAATCCATGCTCAGCAACTTGACTGACCAATTTCCAGTATTTTTCTTCAAAAATGGCTTGAACGTCTTTTCTTTGAGAGTGCCATGATTTCATGAACGAACGGCNGCTTTTTGTATTCCAGCCATGGATTCTATCGATTTTGTTCGCAGCAAACACAAAAGGAGTTTTTGTTTNTTTCAAAATCTGTAGACTTTCGATAGTTTGAGGTTGAAGCCCTTCGAAAATATCTACAACCAATATGGCGATATCGGCAAGATTACCGCCTCGGTCTCTCAAAGTGGAGAATGATTGGTGACCAGGCGTATCGATAAATAATAAACCCGGTGAGTTGAATGATTTTCCTTGTAGCATTTCTTGGCATACGTCATTGAGTATCTTCGCTGGGACTTCTGTGGCCCCAATATGTTGCGTAATTCCTCCTGCCTCTCGATCCATNACAGAGGCTTGCCTTTCCTTCCCCAGACTCCGTATGTGGTCAAGAATACTGGTTTTCCCATGATCAACATGCCCGAGAACTGAAACTATCGGCTGACGCATCCATCCAATTGGAGAATTTTCAGATTCCTCAATTGAATCTTCCATAGAAATTCCTCAATATAAAAATTTGAATTTCCAATTGAGGTTTAATTTTCATAAACCCATGTTTGTTCGTTNGANATCCAATCCATTAATCCATTAGGGAACCAAAGATTTAGTTCGAACTCNGCGGTGTCTTCTCCATCCGATCCATGAATCATGTTGTATCCTATATCCATTCCATAATCTCCTCGAATAGTTCCTGGGGGTGCTTCACGACCATTTGTTGGACCGATCAAATTCCGAGCGACAGAGATAGCATCTTTTCCTCTCCACGCCATGCACACCACCGGTCCAGAAGTTACAAATTTGATGAGTCCGGGAAAGAATGGCCTCTCTGCGTGAACCGCATAATGGGACCTTGCGATTTCTTCGCTTGGGATGACTGAATTCAACCCAACTAATTGAAGTCCTTTTCTTTCAAATCTTTGAATAATCTCGCCAACTAGACCTCTTTGAACTCCATCTGGCTTTACCATCACATATGTTGTTTGCATGTTACCACGAACTTNGCCAAATTCAGCCTGTATTTGAGGCATGCGTTCAAATTGATTCTACNAATCAAGTGAAGAATCGGGTAGAAATGGGTTATTGGATGCCGCCCTTCACAAAGTGACGGGTCCACTTTACTTTTCTTGGGTTCCGCTTTAGCTTGACAGAATTCTTTCTTGCCTTACTATTTTTGAACCACATAATGGAACCATCTTTTTTGACAAACATTAGACCGGTACCCGGCTCTATTTCATCACCTGAAAATGAACAAACTCTTCTCTCGGGCATTATGATCACCTCATGTTTAGTTTTCTTGCTTCTCTGCCAGTATCTCTTAGCATGAGGATGTCACCAACTCTAACTGGTCCGACCACGTTACGAGTGATGATTCTCCCTACATCTCTAGGATTTGGGGCTTCGTTAACTCTGACTTTGACTTGCGTTGCTTCTCCAGTCATCCCGGTTCTACCAACAATTTCTACAACCTCAGCAGGCCAACCACCCAGTTCTTCAGACATGTTCAACCCTCACACTTAGCTAGAGAGGCCTTTGGTTAATTCAATGACNTCATTGAATTGTTCTTGAGCACTCTTTGAAATTTCCATGACTGCAATCGAAGCGGTCTTTGTTCCGTTTGGCATTCCACATTCTTTAGCCAAAAATTCCTGACTTGGAACGTAACCAAATGGGATGCTTTTTTCTTCACAGATGAGAGGAATGTGGGCAAGTAGCTCTGGTGGATTGACGTCTTCCGCAAGAACAATGAACTTTGCAGTCCCTCTTTCTGCGGCTTTAGTAACNTCGTTACTGCCTTTCTTAATCCTTCCATTTCCATTGCTTTGAATCATTTCATAAATTTTTTCAGATACTTCTGCAGGTGTTTCCCATTTAACATGTACACTCATTGAACTCACTCCTTGCTCTCGTGTTCAGCGACGTAGCGCACGGCGAGGTATGTATAAACCTCACGGATGGGTTTGGTTAGAAAAAATATCCAACAATTCGGTCACTCCTCTCGCAAGTGCCGGACCACCATTGACCACTGCTCTGGGGTTTGGAAGGGAAGAAGTAGCATGAATGCCGTCAACAAATAATTTCAATCGATTAATGGCTCCTCCGGTAAATAATCCATGTGTACAAGCCGCATGTACTTCGATTGCACCCTGTTGCTTCAAGGCTTCAGTGGCTCTNCATATCGTGCCTCCAGTTGCTATCATATCGTCAACGATTGTCACAACTTTGCCCTGAACATCAAGATCTTTTGCTTGATGTACAATTGNNTGAGCGTCGAGCCGTGTTTTCTCGAGGTACGAAAATTCACAATTCATGTAACGAGCAACCTCTGACGCACGTTCCACAGCTCCTTTGTCTGGCGATAATATGAAATCAGGATTAACTTGAGATTTGAGATGGTCTGCAATTTCTGGCATAGCAGAGGCATAAGAAATGGGAATTTCCATATCAGCTAATGCTTCTGGAGCATGCAAATCCAATACAACGATGCCATCGCATTTTTGAGAGAGCATTCTGCCAATCGATTTGGCACTTACTACCTCTCCCATTTTGAACCGTTTATCTTGTCTGGAATATCCAAAGTAAGGTATGGCAAGAATGATNCCTCCTTGAATTGGAGNATATTCTTTCTTGTGTGNGTGTTGGAGTGAATTGGTATTTCCCGAACGCACATCAGCGATGGCTTCGAGCAACAATAGCGTTTCAATAATCCCNGAATCTGGAAATGTAGAAGAAACGAGAACAACAAATTCGCCTCTTACGGCTTCGATAGAATCTTCAGGGATTCTAATATAACCTTCAGAGTCTGGAAACCGTCGAGCTTCCATAGGGTGATATTCCCAGTTGAGATGTTGTGCTAATTCTTGGGCGAGTGNCTTGGAGTTGCTTCCAGAAACGACCGCCATTGCCATCGGGTAAAGACAGAATTAAATGGTTCTTGCGTTTTTTTATTTATGGTGCGCGAGGCAGGACTTGAACCTGCGACCTCCCGGTTATCAGCCGGGTGCTCCAGCCGACTAAGCTACCCGCGCATNTCACTGCGGGCGANTTTCATCTTGGTNATAAAAGCGCCGGTATTAGCACTCTGATTCAAAATCAGCCTCGTCATCATTGACTTGACCNAATGACGGTAACTGCAGAACTTTATCAAATCCACGNCTNAAGACAACCTCGTCNAATCTCTCTCTGGTTTTTGACAATGCAGAAATNGGGATATTGATGTAATCATCAACACCATATTGCATCTGTATGTTTAACCTNGTCTTTATTCTCAAGGCTCTGTAGGTTCTCTTNACTTTAAGTAATTCTTTGATGATTCCAATTTCTAATCCTTGGTTATCAAGAACGGCTCGATCGAGCATTTCATCAGGAGCGTACAATTTTTCATCAATNCTTACAGTNTTTCTCCATCGTCTTTGGAGCTCTCTCATCGATTTGCTCAACCTTACNGATCCGTTTGCCTGGATGCTGTGTACCAATTCTTTTGATAAAGGCGCAAAGTCAGCAGGCTTTCGCATAAATTCTTCCGCCACTGTCGGCTCTACCATTAATCGCAACGATTGTACTCTCGATTCGTTCGGATGATGTCTTTCTCCAACAATCACTCCAACTTTCTTATCTTTGACGTATACATCACGTTGTATCAATTCTTGTATGTCATACTTATTTTGTCTCANTTTTCCCATCTCCAATCCTTTTCGGATATATGGCTGGTGAAATTGACACCATATATACTATTTGNAAAATTTAATNCAATTTCCAATTGAATATGTCGTATAATGTTAANTCTATCAATATAATATTTGAAAAATTATCGGATATTTTCNTTCAAAATGAAAATCNAAATCTATTATTTTTTCATATTTCCCTATTGAATCCATCTTCTCTTGTTCAAAAACTCAAAACGGATTGACTAAGTTTTCACGACTCATTTAATTTTAAAACTTCAATTGAAAATCCAATTTTATTTCATATTTTGATCTAAAACTGTAACAGATACAAACGATATCCTCATGAACATTCAACATTTGGACAAACCATGACGGTTGAACCAAATCATGTACATCATTCACTCAGTAAACACATGTTAGTCGATGGATTTGATTTCGTAATCGATTTAGATAAATCCTCCGGCAATCGATTTCATGATGCTAAATCGGGAAAAAACTTCCTTGATTTCTTTAGTTGCTTCGCATCCATGCCTTTGGGATGGAATCATCCTGATATGTTAGAAAAGCAATCAGAACTCGGCCGAATCGCAATAAACAACATTGCGAACTCCGATCTTTACACCAGGGAAATGGCTTGGGCGGTGGATGTCATCACAAATCAAACCATGCCAGAACACATGAATAATTTCTTTATGATTGCAGGAGGTGCCTTAGCGGTAGAAAATACCATGAAAGTTGCCATGGACTGGAAAATGCATGACAGGCAAGCAAAAGGCCTGGTAGATGATAAATCCGTGTGTAATAGACAAGGCTTTTGCTGGAAAACTGAATTGCGAGAATCATCAAAAATTTCAATTGGACATTTCAAAGAAGCTTTCCATGGTCGCTCTGGATACACGATGTCAACTACCAATACCGACCCCAATAAAACATCTAATTTTATCAAATTTAATTGGCCAAGGTTTAACAATCCAAAAATCAACTTCCCACTAGATGAAGAGGAAAACGCACGACTCGATCGCTTGGAATCCTCTGTCATACATGATATTAGAGAATATGGCGAGAATCATCCTGATACCATTGCTGGAATCATCATTGAACCCATCCAGGGTGAAGGAGGCGACAACCACTTCAGACCTGAATTTATGAGAAATCTTTGTGATGTCACACATGAAATTGGGGCGAAATTTATTGTTGACGAAGTCCAAACTGGAACGGGTGGAACTGGTAAAATGTGGGCGTACGAACATGCAGGGATTAAACCTGACATGCTCGCTTTTGGAAAAAGAATGCAGGTTTGTGGTTTGATGGCATCTGATAGCATGAGGGAATATGAAGACAACCCATTTCAAACGAGTAGTAGAATTAATTCTACTTGGGGTGGCAATCTCATCGATATGGTGAGGTCAGCATGGCAATTAGAAGTAATGGAAAAAGAAAAACTAGTCGAAAATGCCGCAAAAAGGGGCGATGAATTACTCAAAGGTTTGAACGAATTAGAACAAAAATACTCTTTCATTTCAAACGTTAGAGGCAAAGGTCTTCTGTGCGCATTTTCATTAGATAATAATTCTCAGAGAAATCAAATGAGAGAAGCCATATACAAAAGTGGCTCCTTGGTGCTCAATAGCGGATTTGAATCGATTCGACTTCGTCCGTCTCTCACATTAAGTAGCGACGAAATTGGGGAAGCATTGAACATGTTTGATGCAGCTGCTCAATCCCTTAGTTCAACACTTGTTGAGTGATGGAATGATAGTTCAAGTCAGAGGGACTTGTTCATTATCCAAATCAATTGTCGAGCGTTTGTTATATCTTGAAGCAAAAGTATCTTCCTCTTTGTGTAAATCACTTTCTAAGCAACATATTTCGTTAATCAAACACACGCAGGCAGAATTGATGGAGAGTGATGGAGATTACGTGATCAGTCTCGACAATTCACCAGGAGATTTGGTGGTTGGCAAGGATCTCATCATCCATGATATGATTTCGGACGGTTTCCAAAGCATGTGGAGTTCAAAAGTTTTTCACGACTGGATTAATGGGAATATGTCTCTCCCTAAAGGGACGCATTGGTGGGTCGGTCAAAGCGACGTTGCCGATGCTATTGCACGCCTTGGATTGCACGCTCAAAAAGTCGAAAACATGCACGTCTGCGGTAGGCGCGCATGGAATATTGAGGAAACTTATGACGAATTTACTCATCTGTGGTCTAGAAGTAAATCGGGCCAATCAGGAGAGTTTACCTCTGAACTTCTTGAACCAAAACCTCCGCCTAACGTTCGGGTTAAACCAATCGCGAACTCGACGAATGAAAGGCCAAAAATCTCAGATCTACATGAGGCTTTGTTGAAATCAGATGGACAAGGCTGGAGGCCTGCTCAGAACCTAAGGGTTGCACTCATGCATTTTTTTGCCGGTGTAATGAGTTAGTTTTGAAATAATCAGCAGCAACACGAGATGGTCGCCGCAAAAAAATTGATTCATAGGGTTTGAGGCCCGCCTGCAGGCATTGGAGTAAGCATCGTGATTGTCTCTCCGCGTAGACTTGGCCCAACATCAAATGTAGCGAATATACCGATGTCAGCTATGTTGTGAGAGAGTGCAAACCAAGCTCTTCCGTATTCATCCACTCTGATATCAAGGAAATCCCCTAGGCCTCCACATCGATTATATCCACAATCGGCGACTGTGTCGATTGGGTCGTCATCTCCGTTCAATTGTACAGTAGTCAATAATGGCGTCTCGTTGAACGCATCAGTAGCATATGTCAGGTAAGCATTCCAAATTTCATCATCTCCTTCAGTCTCACCGACGTATCCGAACGCAACAGTCCCTGCATCACCTGCTACTACTACAGGGAATCCAGTTCCTGACAGGTTGATTGGAGGAGCAATCATCGTAGCATTAGACCATGTCTCTCCTTGGTCCCTTGAGTAAGACCAGTACGGCATGTTGTCGATCCCCATCCACATTGCATGCACATTTCCTTCACTATCGACTTCAACCTGTGCTTCTTCAGCATTCCAAGTATCAGCAGTACCAGATTCAGAAGTTGGTAGTT
>PBHM01000019.1 GCA_002719395.1 Methanobacteriota archaeon
CAATTTCGGAAGAATCAAGAGATTGGTTTACCGATTTTATAGCACAATCAGAATGGAAATTTGTCCATCCAAATGACCTATACGTGATGCCTAGTGTAATAGGGGAGCAAGACAAAATAAACCTTGCTTGCACAATTGGTATTGAATTACAAGATAAACTCAATTCGAGTGATATAGAGACCCCCGATTGGTTTGAATTGTATGACAAGAGGTCTTCTAGTTTGAAAGTTTCAAATTTGAAATTTGGCAAAAAAGAGTTCATTCAAAAGATGAAAAGTATTTCATCATGGCAAAATAAAACCCCTTTGCCTAAGGTCGATGCCCCCAAAACAGTGGTCGAAATAGGACATGTCTTTGATGAGTACTTGACTCAAGTATTTCGAAAATTTCCAACCACCAAGTGGAAGGCAATGAAAAGGGTTGTATTCGAATGCGCCCCCCTTGGAATCTCAGTCCATGGGACGCCAGACTTATTTTATGAAGAAATCCCAATTGAATCGAAAACAGTACGAATATTGCCGAAACAGCGAGATATGAACAAGAAAGGCTTGAAATTGTTTAGAGAGAAATGGCAGAAAAATTACCTCCCGCAAATTGCTATGTATTCAAGTGGAAGTAATCTTCACTGGATGTTTTTGCTTTTAATATCGAGACAAAATAAAGAATTTTCAATTATACCTGTTAGTGGGGAAAACAAACTTCAGCAATTAGAAAATAAATGGACTGATTGGATGTCAGATGATGAATTTGTTGAAAAGTTGAATCACTTCAAATCGCAATAATTTAGATCAACTTAACTACGAACTAAGCGAATTGGATAGGTTGCAAGGGGTTATCCGACACCCCTTTGTATTTTATTTTCCGATACAAAGGGAATTCAGTGGGTCGATACAGAAACTACCGAAGCGACAGGCGTCTCATCAAGCGATGTGAATAGCATGACCAAGCGTATCGAGTACGGCTTCATGTGTCATTTCTGTCATGGTTGGATGTGCATGAATGGTCGCAGCAACATCCTCGAGGAGGGCGCCCATCTCTAAAGCGAGCGTCCATTCACCGACTAATTCGCTGATGTGAGATCCAATGCCTTGAATACCCAAAATTCGATGGTCATCTTCACGCGCTACTACACGGATGAATCCACCTTTCTTTTCGGCTCCTTGGGTAAGTGAACGCCCATTTGCAGCCAGTGGGAATTTGCCGGTGATAATCGGATGTCCTGCGGCTTTTGCTTCGTCTGGAGATAGGCCAACTGAAACTACTTCAGGTTCTGTAAATACAATTGCAGGTACGGCAACTGGGTCGTAAATACGGTCATGGCCTGCGATTATTTCAGCAACCATTTCACCTTGATGTGAGGCAACGTGGGCAAGCATTTCCCCGAGATTATTCAAATCACCAATGGCATAGACGCCTTTCATGTTTGTTTCACATGCTTGATTGACCTTTACAAATCCACGATCATCTAAGGCCACNCCAGTAGGTCCCAANTCATCAGATTTTGGTTTTCTTCCTACAGTAACAAGTACTTTGTCAGCCTTGATTTTCTCAGGCTTCGTACCTTCTTTTGCATCTTTTGGAATGAATAGAACTTCGATTTTTCCATCTTTTGATTCCTCGATGCCTTTTGCAAAGACACCAGTCTTNACNTCGANTTTCANTTTCTTCATNCCAATTTCTAANGGACGTCGTANTTCCTTNTCGAAGATAGGTAGAACACTGTCCATTGCTTCAAGCACGGTTACTTTGGAACCGAGCATCCGGAAAGTGATACCCAACTCTAGACCGATGTATCCGCCTCCAACAATCACAAGATGTTCTGGAATTTCTTGTAAATTCAGGGCCTCTCTGGATGAAATAACATGTTCGCTAAATGGCATGAAAGGTANTTCNATTGGNACACTACCATTAGCGAGGATAACGTGTTTTGCGGTGATAATTGTATCATTTACTTTCACTGATTTTGCATCTTGAAAGGTAGCCCAGCCGTGGAATGTTTCGACTCCTGCCTTATCAAGAAGGTGTTGAACGCCTTTGTTGAGTCGGTCGACGATGGTTTCTTTCCAACCGACCATGTCTGCTATATTGATTTCAGCAGGACCTGGAATCGAGATGCCCATATNGCCACCATCTGCAGCATGCTCTTCGAGGGCCTTGAATCGATTTGCTGCATGAATCATGGCTTTACTAGGAATACATCCGCGAATCAAACAGGTACCCCCTACTTTCTCACCCTCGATAATCACAGTATCGAGTCCTAATTGTGCGGATCGTATGGCAGCAACATAGCCGCCGGGTCCTCCTCCAACNACAAGCACTTGGCAATTTCTTGATTTCAAAATAGCACCTCACATGAAAATAGTTGCTGGNTGCTCAAGTAATGATTTGAGCACTTGAACGCAACTGGCNCCGTCGAATCCATCNACAACACGNTGGTCCCATGATGAAGAAAGACGCATNATTCTTCGAATTTCGATTCTTCCATTGATGACAACAGGCGTTTCTTTGGCATTGTGTACNCCAAGNATACCAACTTCGGGTTTATTGATGATTGGTGTAGCTCCAAGTCCACCCATTCGACCNAGNCTTGTAATGGTAAACGTTGATCCACTCAAATCATCGCTTGTTGCTTTGCCATCTCTGGTGGCGGATGTGACACGTACCATTTCTTTTGCAGTCTCCCAGATGTCTTTGGCTTCAACATGTTTGACGACTGGTACGTACAATCCTCTTTCTGTTTGGGTTGCGATGCCCAAATGTACTGCCTCATGTCGAGTAACAACCTGATTTGCATCATCAAATAGAGCATTACATTCAGGTCGTTCTCCAAGCGCCTTGACCAAGGCTTGCATGATAAATGGGAGATAGGTGAGTTTTGGTGCACCCTCTGGTCTCTGTCCATTGAGATGTTGGCGCAGAGACTCCAATTCAGTTACATCAACCTCTTCAAAGTAGGAAAAGTGAGGAATGGTACTNTANGATGTACTCATGGCNTCTGAAATTCGCTTACGCAAGCCCATNACTGGTATATCTGTGGTTCCAGTACGGGCAGAGCGGGTTGGTCCACCGGCTGCAACCGGTGAACCTGCTTGCTTCCATGAATCNAGGTCTGCATGCGTGATTCTTCCGGCTGGNCCAGAACCTGCAACGGCAGTCAAATCGATACCGCCTTCCCTTGCTCGCTTTCTGACCGCAGGACTGGCTAATGGTTTGAGTCCCGGAACGGCTGGTGTTGAAACCACAGGTGGAGGACTTGCAGGAGGNGACTCCTTCTTTGGTTCAGGAGTCACTTCTTGTTTAACTTCAGGCGTAGGCTCTGGTTCACTTTCGGGTTCAGATCCACCCTCTTCGGTATTTCCATCGCCTTCCACTTCAAATTCAATACAAACTTGACCAACAGCCAAAATTTCACCTGCTTCTCCTTTCATGCTGGTTACTTTTCCATNAACAGGTGAAGGTATTTCGACGGTTGCTTTATCTGTCATAACGGATAAAATTGGGTCATCTTCNTTGACAGAATCACCAACACTAACCATCCATTCAACAATTTCTCCTTCGACGACACCTTCACCAATATCTGGTAATCTAAATGCAAATATTCCCATGTTTTTCACTCCTGAGTTTTTCTAATGGCTTCCACAATTCTTTCAACGCTAGGAATATAATCCCATTCAGTGGTATGCGGAAAGGGAGTGTCCCATCCCGTCACACGCAAGATTGGGGATTCAAGGTNCCAAAAGCACCTTTCTTGAATACTAGCAGACATTTCAGCACCAAATCCACTGGTTTTGGGTGCTTCATGGACGATGACGCATCTTCCGGTTTTTCTCACGGAATTTACAACTGTATCTCTATCCCATGGAACCAGTGTCTGAAGATCGATGAGTTCAGCGTTGATTCCAGATTGACGAATGGCTTCTTCACAAACATGAACCATGGTTCCCCAAGCGATAATGGTACACGCATCACCTTCTTTGACGATATTGGCCTCCTCAAGAGGAATAGAGTAGTATTCTTCAGGAACTTCGCCCAGTGGATGGTCATTCCAAGTTGGAACTTTGTGTGGGTCGCCATAAAATGGGCCACGATAGCATCGTTTTGGTTCAAAGAAAATAACAGGGTCGTTGCATTCAATAGCNCTGGTCAACAATCCCTTNGCATTGTANGGGTTTGAGCAATATACTACTTTGAGTCCGGGTGTGTGCGTGAACTGTGCTTCTGGAGATTGGCTGTGATGGTGGCCTCCTTTGATACCGCCTCCAGCAGGTGTTCGAATCGTTAGAGGAGTTGAATATTCACCACCTGAGCGATGTCTTAATTTCGCAATCTCATTGACAATTTGGTCATAGGCAGGAAATATGTAATCTGCAAATTGCATTTCAGCAACCGGTCTCAGTCCATTTAATCCCATACCCATAGCAATGGCAGCAATACCGCCTTCAGCCAAAGGGGAATCGAAAACTCGGTGAGCACCAAATTTTTCTTGCAAGCCGCTCGTTACTCGGAAAACACCGCCGAAATAACCCACATCNTCACCAAAAATCAATACGTTTTCATCTCTCTCTAATTGATGCATAAGTGCAGAATTCAGAGACTGGATCATGTTCATTTTTACCATAATCTCACTTCCCTAACTCCTCACGTTGTTCTTGAATATGCCACGGTACTTCTTCGTACACTTCGGTAAATATGGTTGAAGCTGGAGGATAAGGCCCACTGGCAAGATCTCCAAATTCACAGGCTTTTTTGTAAGCCTGCATTACTTCATCATCGATTTCTTTCTCTAACTGCTCGTGCTTTTCTTCCGACCATGCACCAATCTCGATGAGGTGTTTTTTGAGACGATCAATCGGATCGCCTCCTGGCCATGTCTCAAATTCACCTTCTGGCCGGTAGGCAGAGGGGTCATCGCTNGAGGAATGTGCGCCTGCTCTGTAGGTGTAGACCTCAATGTGCGTTGGTCCTTGTCCCTTTTTGGCTCGCTCACGAGCCCATTTGGTTACCGAATAAAGTGCGAGGAAGTCATTACCATCAACTCGGAAAGAAGGTATGTCATAAGCAAGNCCTCTTGCAGCGAAGGTTTTCCCTCCAGTAGCGAGATTCTTGTGTGTCGATATGGCCCACTGATTATTTACGACATTGAGAATCACAGGGGGTTTGAATGTGCTTGCGAAATTGAGAGCGTAATGATAGTCGCCTTGAGCGCTGGTCCCGTCTCCGAGCCAGGTAATGCAAGCCTCATCAAGTCCTTTGTAGGCGCTGGCCATCGCCACACCAACGGCTTGCGGGAACTGCGTTCCAACAGGAGAGGAAATGGAAATGAATCGACCTTCTTTCCATGTATAATGCACAGGCATTTGCCGACCTTTGACATTGTCTTCTGTGTTTCCAATGCAGTGACAAATCATGCTCACCATGTCTCGTCCACGAACGAATTGAGCACCTGGTTGTCGATAGGAAGGAAAAATCCAATCTTGGTCTTCGAGTGCCATTGTTTGGGCTACTGCAACGGCCTCTTCTCCAAAAGATCGCATGTAGAAAGAGAGTTTTCCAGTTCTCTGCATTTTGATCATTCTGTCATCAAAAACACGTAATGTCACCATATGCTTCAATCCTTCAATTAAAGCATCAGAACTTAGTTGAGGATTCCACTCTCCTTCTGCCTTGTGGTCATCTGTAAGGACTCGGATCAATCCGGTGGCGTGAGCGTGAGTATCTTCTGTGAGGCATTTCTCGGGGTCTGGGCGCCAGAGGTCTTTTGGTTGGGCATCCCAAACTCCGCCTAGGTTGGGTTTGTCACCGGGTCGGAAAGGAGCAGTNCCAACCGTAAATGGTGACTCAGTGGCTTTTTCCCTCTCCGCCATAACCATCTCACTCCGTTGCATTAGTTAGCCTTGCCGCCGCATCTCTGAAAAGGTGTCCAGCACGATATGATGAACGAACCAGAGGTCCACAGGCTTGCCCTAAGAATCCAAGTCCTATGGCCTCTTGACTCCATTTTTCAAATTGCTTTGGTTCGGGAAATCTCACCACAGGGTGGTGCTTGCTCGAAGGAGCAAGATACTGGCCGATGGTAATCAAATCAACGTCTGCTTCACGAAGAAGTTTCATCGCCTCTGTAATTTCTTCATCGGTTTCACCAAGGCCAACCATGATCGATGACTTGGTAATGATATCAGGTCGAAGTCTCTTTGCCTCTTTCAATATAGAAATGGATGTCGAGAAAGATGCTCTTGCATCTCGAACAGTTTTGTCGAGACGGGGAACGCACTCAACGTTGTGTGCGAAAACTTCCAATGACAAGTCATCAAGCAATGACGCAAGAGCATCAAGGTCGCCGTTCAAATCACTGCAAAGTAATTCGAGGGTAACCTCGGGACATTGTGAACGAACTTTTTGCAAGCATGCCTTGTAATGACTGGCTCCGCTGTCATCAAGATCGTCTCGGTTTACAACCGTGATCACAGCGTGCCTAAGCCCCATTTGACTTACCGCTTGGGCAAGATGTTCTGGTTCATCCACATCAAGCGGAGGTGGNGTCTTGATGGTTCCAACCGCACAAAATCGACATCCACGAGTACATTCCTGACCGGCAATCATGAATGTAGCATCTTTTTCTGCCCAGCATTCATGAATATTCGGACATCTTGCTTCTTGGCATACAGTGTGCAACATGTGGTCAGTGACCGTATTTTTGGTCTCATTAAACGATTCGAGTAATTGTCCACTAGGCAATCTTGTTCGAAACCATTCAGGAAGCCGAGGGCGCTCGCCAGCCATGGTAAGTTTGCGCACCGTCATTTCTGCCCCCAACTCTCGGACGGCATCGGGTCAAAAAAGGGTCCGCTTGTTCGTACAAGCATTCAAACCTGAGAAGGAGAAGGATAAACCATGAAGGTGGCATTGATTACTGGAGGTGCACGAAGAATTGGCTCGGAGATAACACGAACACTCATGGAAGCAGGATGGTACGTGATTGTACACTGTAACCGTTCGGTCGATGAAGCAAATGCACTGATTTCGAGCGGAAACGGAGCCGTCATTTCGGTTGATTTAGGCGAAGAAGATGCTGCAGAGAAATTGTCTGAAATGGTTCGTGATGATGCCATGGTAAAAGAACGTGGTGGATTGGATTTAATGATACACAATGCCTCAATCTATAGAGAAATGCCATTTGAAAAAGTTGATGCCAAAACCTTTGCTGAATATTCAAAAATCCATGTNGAAATTCCTTTCTTTCTGACACAATTTCTACTCGAAGAACTAAAGACGGTGAATGGAAATGTCATAGGCATTATTGACACAAGTTGGAATCATGCGTGGAAGCATCTGACGCATTACACCATGACAAAAGCCGCACTACGTCAGATGATTGTAAATTTAGCAGGCGAATTAGCTCCTGAGATTCGCGTCAATGGTATCGCTCCTGGAGCAATCATGGCTGCGGATTGGGAACAGGAAAAATTTGACAAGATCGTGGCAAATCTTCCTTTGCAGCGCGCTGGTAATCCCAGCGACATCGCTCAAGCGGTTCTCTTCTTGCTCGAAGCCACATACATCACAGGATATATTCTTCCAGTAGATGGTGGTTGGTCAATAACCTAATGGTACTGGGGGAGGGATTTGAACCCTCGAACACATAGTGACCGGATCTTAAGCCCGGCGCCTTTAACCACCTCAGCCACCCCAGTATAACACGGCCTGTTTCATCCCTCATTTCAATGATTCCTTGAAAATATTACAAAGAAAGTCGACATGAATTTGAACAAAGAATGCAAAACCGTTTAACACTCGGTTGCAGAGGACTAATTGATGCGTTCTAAGGGGTTCGTGCACATTGCCGTTTTCTTGACCACTTTGATGCTTTTGTCTACACTACCTGTCCACAATCAAACAGACAGTCTTAGAGAGGCTTCAAGTCCATCTTATGTACCAGCAAACCTACAGTCGTACAAACTCTATCTCGATAGTCCAAACGAGACCGTAAATGGTGATGGAATGATCACCACAAAGGAACCATCTGGTTCTCATGAGGAAGCATCTGCTGTTGGAGGTTTAGATTTTCGAAGCGCTGAAATGTTCAATGATTTGTGGATTTATGGTCAGGGTTCTTCAAATGACCAAATTGAGCTAAAGATATATCTCAAATTCGAAGGCCCTGATGGCTCGACTGCGGACCTAACAATGGTATTGGAATCCGATAACGAGGAGATATCAAGCGAAACGCTCGAACTTGACGACCCTTGTGAGAGTGGAGGACTCATCGGTCAGGGAGGTGATTGCTCTTGGACGCCTTCAGAAGTATTCTTTTCAATCTCATCAGACGGATTTAAGGTCGAAAAAGGGTCCCAAATCAAACTTAGCATCGATGCTTCTGTGACCTGCCAAACAGGTGGCCAAGGTGGCATTGGAGGCGGAGGAGATGGTTGTGAGTTAACAATCGCTTATGGAGACGTCGAGCAGACTCCGGGAACAAGTCATTTGGAATTGAAAGCCAATGCTCTCTCAGACTCAAGTGTGAAAGTCCACCAACCAGGCATGCTTTGGACCGACCCTGAAGTTACCGAGTGGGAGCCATATCAATGGGCGGAGAATAGAGACATCGAGTTCACTGTCGATGTAAGAAGCGCCTTCGGTCGAGATGACATTCAAAGGGTTGAGTTGGATTTAACCAAACCATCGGGAACAAACTCGGCTTCAAGTGATTTTCCTAAGTTATTCGAAGATGATGACTTGCGATTGGACAATAACGGTTTGGTTGGAAATTTCACGTGGACATATCCAGAAGGCATCGCTCCTGGACAGTATAATCTCACGCTTCAAGTAACCGATGTTCAAGGTCACGTGCTTACATACAATCACATGGGCATCCAATTCGTAAATCATGGTATTGACCTTTCTTTACCAGTTGGAACGAGCGATACGCTGCTATATGCTCCTGGACAAGTGTCCAGCGTAGACTTTCAAATTCGACACACAGGTGCACAAGGCAATCCAGTCAATGTTGTAATGGAAGTGCCACCAAACACGTTCCCTTCATCATGGTCAGATCCGATATGGGATAAGCCCCAAGGTTATGAATTATCAGATGGAGGAGAATTTGCAAAACCCATTCTTACAATAGAAACACCAGAAGCAGATTTATCTGACGCCCCAGAACTGTTGGAAGTTTTTGCACGTGCTTATGCAGAAAATGAGAACGGTTTGAGTGTCGAAGTCGCTGTTGAAAGGATTCTTTTGGATATGGAAGAGGTAGGTGTTTATTCAAAACCGCGAGTTTCAGTTTACGAGGATGAGGCACATCAAAAGCAGATTGCGGATTCTGAACGCCCTGAAGCATTTGATTCATCTTTATCTCATTACATCGATTCAAAGGACAAAGGCGTCTATTTCATGGACATATTCAATGCGGGATTCGATACAGATACATTCCGTATTCTGATGAAAGAAATCCCTCTTGGATGGCAGTATGAGGTATTTGATAACACAACTGGAGCTATCTTGGACAAAGAAAGCCAGTATTACGTAACACCAAGTATAGCAAGTCATGAAATTCTCACAATGAAACTCGAAGTTTATCCTCCATCTTCTCGTGACGATGCAGACATTGGTTTGCTCAACGTAGAAATTTTGAGCACAGGTGATTCTGAAAGAAAAGCAGAGGTTTTCTTCACCGTTCATCGAACGTTTGGTATTCTTGCAGAAGTATTCGCAGATTCAGATGGAGGTGATCTAGGTACGATTGGCCCCATCTCTCCAACGGATACTGCTACTTTCGATATCCGTATCACAGATTCAACTGACGAAATTGGCGAAAGGCGGTGGCTAATTGTTAACCCTTCAAGATTGGATGAGAATACCGATTTAAATCCTGCATACGCTTCATGGAATTTTGAAATTACGGATAGTAACGGTAGCAATGCCATCGTTGCCACGCTTGGCGCAAATCAGACCTTTGAAATCGAGATGACTGTTCAAATTAACGGACAAATCGAGGCAGGAAACCATACGATTTACCTTCGAGTTAAAGAAGAAGTAGTAGATGATAGTGAAGAATTGCGCTATTTCGATTTACCACTGATCATCAAAATTGAAGAAATAGTCACGCCAAACAACATTGTCCTCCAACAGAAAACCTCAACTTCTGCCTTCCTGCCTTCTCAAACGAAAAGTATCGAATACTTAGTGAAAAACAATAACAACATACCTCTCGATATCGTAATCACAGCCTCCGCACCTTCTGGGTGGGATGTGAAAATGAAGACAAGTAATGTCCAACTTGGTGCTAACTTCGTAATCCTGACCGTTCCCGCATTCTCTCAAGATGAATTTACCATGGATTTCACCTCTCCCGATTCAATGCGAACAGGCGAGGAACTTACGGTCGAGTTTGAAGTTACGCCAATGGATGAGGAAGTGCCGTATCCGCTTGAGTTCAAACAAGAAGAGCGATTTAAATTTGCAACGACTTGTGATGGTTTCGTAAATTGTGTTTCAAGTCAAGTGCTCAACCCTAGCACACCAACGATTGGGTTGTATTTCGGCTTGGGCCTTGTATTGTTTATCGCCATCTACAGAAAAGGTGCTCAATCAGCCTCAGGAACGGCTGTTTGGGAAGAAGAACTGGAAGAGATTGATTCTGAAGAAGAAGAAAAATCACTTGACATACCACCTCCAATCGAGGCCGAAGATGATTTTGATGATGATTTGGAGTTGATTGAAGAACTTGATGATCTGTGATTTTCATCATTGTTTTGTATGAACAATGTTCCATTTTCCTTAAGTGCTATGTTTCCTACCGCTGCTTTGCGAGGGTAGCGTATGCTAGGTCAAAGTAAGCAATCTATGATTGGTCTTCAACGTGCGAAAACCTTGCATCAGAAAAAATCATTCAGTCTTGTTTTGTTGATGGTTCTTTCACTGTTTTCAGCCATTGAACTTGGTGCCATGCACGCAAATGCTAGCTCTGCCGACAGTGATGGTGATGGAATGCCTCTTGGATTGGAATATATCCTAGGGCTTAGTGATAGTGATTGGGATTTCGATGGAGATGAATTGCCTGATGGATATGAATGGACCTTTGGGATGGACCCGTCTAATCAGGATAATCCGCAAACTGATGATTCGGACGGGGACGGCGTTTCAAACTGGCTAGAATATCAATATGGTATGCCAGCAAATTGGGACAATCCTGCTACTCCAAACATACTTGACCAAGGCGTATTTTACAGTGGAATGATACCGGTTTCTAACTGGAATGAAGAAGGGGTATCTTTTGCTTCAGCAAATGATGCTCACGACTGTCCTAACGCTGGCTCATTCGAATGCGATGAGGATCCACCTGGAAACATTTGTACTGATGGCTTGGATAATGATAACGATGGCTTTGTTGATGGTTCAGACCCAGATAATGACGGTGATGCAGACTGTGCATCAAATGATGATGACGGTGATGGGTTGGAAGATGAAGACCCAGACGGCCAAGATTCAGATGGAGATGGAATGCCTGATGGATATGAGTACAGTGTTGGTCTCGACCCTACTGACCGGAATGGTTCAGAAGGTGCGTTTGGAGACAAAGACGGTGATGGTTTGGAAAACATCGCTGAATACATCAATCCTTCATGGGATACAAGTTGTGATGGTGGAAACAATAACTGCTTTGCTCCTGAAGTTACACAAACTTTGCCATGTGATCCTCTCAACGGTTGTTTAAACCTCGTAGCAGAAGTTGATGGAGATACTGAAACAAATGCGACTGACCCTGATTCAGATAACGATGGATTGTTTGATGGTCAGGAAAGGGACAATAGAACCGACCCAACGGAAGTTGATACTGATTCAGATAATTGTTCAGATTTTGTTGAATTAACCGGTACATATGGAGTACCTCCCCAAGCGAGTGACCCTAGGTCACAAGATACAGACTTAGATGGACTTCTTGATGATGAAGAAGATTTGAATTGCAATGGGGTTGTCGATGCTGGTGAGACTGACCCCACAAGGCCAGAAAGTGCGGAAGATAGCGACAAAGATGGAATTTTCGATTATGTGGAAAATAACTCTTGTACATTTTGGAATGTATCAGATTCAGATTACGGAGGTGTTAATGATACGAATGAGTACAGCACCTTTCTCGTTGGTGGGCAATTCTCGAATGCTAATGTAACGTGGGGCTATACCGATGCTTGTGATTCATACATAAATTTCGAAACAACAACAACAGGATACACTCCAGGGGTAAACATACTCACACTTTCGGATACAAGTGGTTTCAACCCTTCTGGAGGAATTGCATTTTACAACGATTCATTTTTATATACTGAATTTGCTTATACTTCTGTACAGGGGCTAACACTTCGTGGCGTTGTTGTTGCTCCTCCTTCTGAACCGATTGCTGTTGAACACAGAAATGGTTCTTGGTGCCATGATGCATTAAGTGGAAGTTTCCCTGCATATTGCGACGATGATTTTGAAGATTCAGATGGTGATGGTCTTGCAGATTGGCAAGAAGAATTGATTTATTCTACCAATAAGAACGCTGCTGACACGGACAGCGATGGTAAAAATGACTTTGAAGAAGTCGTTGAAGATCTCACGAACCCAAATCAGCCTTGTGATAATGATTTAGATACTGATGAAGATGGATTGAATGATTATTTTGAAACCTCGGTTGATTGTGAACTCACATGGATCGGTTTGCCAAATCCCCCAGGAGCCACAGATATCTATGTTACAGACCCTAATGACGTCGATACTGACTCTGGGGGCGTTTGGGATGGCCAAGAATACGTTGATCAAACCAATCCTGAAGATAACCCTGCAGACGATATTCAACCTTCTGATTTTGATGGGGATGGATTATCTGACACTTACGAAAACCTAACGGGTACCGATTGGACAAACCCAGACACAGATGGTGGAGGTATGATGGATGGAGCAGAATGTCCACCGCCAAATCTTTGTGATGGAACCTTTGACCCACTTGATCCTAGTGATGATATCGTTGAGAATCAAATTATTTTCTGGGCGAATGCCTCTGCGGGTAGTCCTGACTCAACATATACGCATTACTGGAGATTAAACACGTATGATAAGTATACTGGTACTGGTTTTGGATTGGAAAAAGACATGCATCCAGAGCAAACAATTACCTCTCCTTATGCAAATACTACAAATTTGGCCGATGGAGCATTCACCGATACTACCATTACTTGGCAAATTGATTACAATGTTCCAGTTTCTCCCGGTAATTCTCTTCCACTTTCCGCTTATGCGCAAGATATCACTTGGACAGATTCTGCTACAAATGTCATCAACAGAACCAATGATACGCACGTATATACCGTAAGAGGTGGCTCTGTTGATTTAATCACTGTTGATGAGGTAGAGCATGACTATGACTGGGGAACAAACGCTGCTATTAGCCAACCTTCGACTTTGAGTCCTTATGAGTTGTCAGTCCCATCCACGATGACTGATTTGCAACACCCTCACTCAATTGTACTCAACGAGACCCAAGCTGCTATCTTAGGCGAAGTCGGTGCTTTTGCGAAGTTGCAAGCAATCAAAGATTATCTGCAGAACACCACTTACAAAATCAATTACAACGGCATTCCTGATTTCAGCGTAATCGCAGGTGATGATTTAGCCGAACTCATGGTTGGTCAATATCAGGAGGGAACTTGTACGCAATTTGTGAGCCTTTTCGTAATCATGTCGAGACTAGCTGGCATTCCAGCAAGGGCTGTGAATGGTTATCGAGGCGGTTCTTGGACTGGTTCAGGTTTCGAAGTAAGTTCAGATCATTTTGCACATTGGGCAGAAGCGAGATTGGTTTTGAATAATGGTGATGAATTAGGATGGGTGCCTTTCGACCCTTGCCCGGAACCAGAAGAGGTTCAAATTAACAATCTAACATGGACGCCTACTTCATATGAGCGAGATGGATCAACAGAGGTAGATATCACTGGTAACTTGGTTTTCTCAAGTAACAACACGGGTGTAGAAGACATTTCTCTTCTTGGATTTGTTGTGAGTCCTGATGACATTCAAGATGTATCTCCTTCAAGGTTAGAAGGTCGCTTTGGCTCCACAATCACCACTGGTCAAGGTCTGTTTACCATTCGAGGAACTATTGATTCGGTTGGTGCACCAGGCTTCATGAACATGGTCGTTTATCACGAGAGAAATGGCTATGTGAATCTTGGAACCATCACACTTGATCCTTTCATTAATCTCACCGATGATTCAAACATAACGCATGAATCACCTAACGATCCCTATCAGCCGATTCTTGGAGCAGGTGCTACCACTACTCTGAGTGGTATGTTGCAGATGTCAAGTGATAATTTCCCCGCAAATTTCACAACAGGATTAGAGGTTGTTGTCACATTTAATTCACAGGTAAATGGGTCAAATACTTGGAATGCCCCAGTGTCCCCAACTGGAGCTTGGGCGGTTGATATTGTCTTGGACTCAACTGAACCACAGAGGAATGAAACCGCAACACTCACCTTCAATGGGTGGGTGGATACCAGCCAAGCTCTTCCATCGCCTGCATTCCATTTACGTGCATCTACTGCCACGATTTTACTTGATATTCGTCAAGCACCGAATTTAACGGCCACCGTTCAAGGTCCTGAGGCTGACAATGAAGTCTTAGTTATTGGTGAAAATATCTATGTAAATGGTACAGCAGTCACAGAGGGAATCTCTCCGGTAGCCATTCCCGGTTTCCTCTACCTTGGTATGCGTCAAGCAGGAACTGGAATTGCCTATCGAGAAGTATTCAATGTATCGGTTGCTGGTGCTTTTAATCACGTACATCCTCTCGATCTCAATTTCCCCATGCCAGCAGGGGAAATTGAAATTGAGTTGGTGTTCTATCCCAATCAGGGAGAAGCAACGGATTCAGAATCCAGTTTATCTGGGTTTGATTGGAGATTGAAGGGTGTACTTTCCTTCGAGATGTTATCTGGGGCTCAAACACGAGGAGATCCGACAACCATCCAAATTCAAGTTAGCGATCACTTAGGTAATATTGTTGAATTCAACCAATCTGGAAATTATAGCCTGGACTTCAATGGATCTTGGGTTGAAACCTTTTCCAACCCCGCAACGAAATTACTTGAGAGTAGTTTTACCATAGATGCCAATACAATCGCAGCAGATTATCCTCTGGAGATAAATTTCAATGGCTCTGTTAACTTTACCACTTCTTCCCAATTATTTTCGCTAAGAGTCACTGCTGAAGTCGCCTTGAACATTACTTTGGTCGATGATTGGACGCACTTTGGAAACACGACATACCTTATCGGAGACATTTATGACCCTATTCATAATACTCGACTTGTCAATAATCAAACCTCTATGTTGATTGAACTGACCGATTCAAACGGAGCGCCGATACAAATTGGTAACGATGATGTTGCACTCGATCCTGCTAACGGAACTTTCAACATTTCATTGATAGCGCCCAATATCCCTTCAGGCGTTTATGATGTGCAAATTATCATGGGATTCGCCTCTCCAGACGGTAATGGACTATTCTACAACTGGCTAGAAAATGACCCCCCTGATTTCTCCATGGGTATCATTTCTGACTATTTGGTTCGTACCGAAAGTCCACAAGCGATTGTAGAGATGGATAACCAAATTACGTTTACAGCCACTGTCTCTGATGTTCAAGATACGGAAACAGGACTAGCAGGTGTCTCTGTAGAATACATCTTTGATTATGGAGGTGCCAACACAAGCCTTGGTTCTAGTATTACCGACGCTGAAGGAAATGCTACTTTTGATTGGACTCCATCCGGATTAACACCAGGATTCTACACGGTTCGCATGCAAGTTGCAGATGATGGTGTGGTTTCAACTCTCAATCCCGGTGATTCATGGCGGATAGGGAATTCTACAGATCTAAACCTAACGATACAAGTCGGTTCCAACATCGTCATTGATTATGTTGACAATCCGATTATCGCAGATACCAACTTCATTATCGCAGGACAGATTCAAGATGCAGATGGACAAGATTTGATTGAACCAGTTCAAATTGATGTGTTTTGGTTAGGTAATGATGCTGAATTACTCATTGAAAATCTTGAAACAAATGCTTCAGGAACTTTCAATTTTTCAGTTCCAACGGATGTGAATAATGATGGAACCGACAAAGGAAACCAACAGTTAGTGATTACAGTTGTTGATGGTTCATCTCCCTTTTATCTCACAGAAACAGGAAATCAAGCCGTCACAGTATTAGGCACTACAGAAATCACTCAGATATCGCCGATTAATCCACAAATTGTACTTCGGAATGGTGTTGTTAATCTAACCTCCAGACTCGTTGAATCCTCAGATAACGATGCTATCCTCTCAGGATTGGATGTGCAAATCAAATTTGGAGACGATTTCTTGACTCCAATTACAACTGATGGCCAAGGGTGGGCAAACGTATCTTACACCGTGCCTTTGGACCAAAAACTTGGCCCAGTCACCGTACAGTTCATCTTTTCTGATAACCCCGGAGCCTTCTTGGTTGGGACAATTTCTAATCTCACAAATATTGAAGTCCGCTCAAATACCGTCTTGACCATTGATAGTCCAATTCTTGCAAATCCAGTTGCCGGTGAAACATTCAACATAACCGGAACCATTACCAGCGACAATGGCTCGAATCTTACGACGTTACAAGGAAATGCGCTTTCCGCTTTGGTTGATGTAAGAATCAATGGTGGAACGACCGGTTTCTCTACCTCAAACGGCACTGTTCAAGAGGATTCAACGTGGAAAGTAACCATAACTTTAGACAATAATTTTGCTCGAGGAACTCATACCATCGATGCAAGTTTCACACCCACCTCAAACAGCCTTCATTACGTTGGATCCACAGATGATGACACCTTTGACTCGAGAGGATTTTCTCGATTGCAATTTATTGAACCTGTTGAAGATAATGGACAGCCATCGCTGAACTTTAGGGTAGTTCGAGGAGAAAATCTTCAAGTTACCGTTGAATTAACCGATAATACACTCGCCACAATGGGAAGTCAAGATGTCAACATTAGTCTCTTTGGGACCGATATTTTCCAAGAGTTCCAGACCAATGCCGATAACGGAACGCTCACAGTTTTGATTCCAATTCCAACTGACATGAGCCCAGGTATTGCTTACATCAACGCAAGTTATGATGGAATTGATGCTACCGATGGAATTGTAGGCGTGAATGCCTCCATTTCATTCGTTGTACTTGCTGCAACAAATATCACCATTGAATCGATTTCTGACATGTTTGTTGTTGGTGACAGGCTTTACGTTAATGGAACATTGGTTGATGAGCTTGGTGGAATCTTACAAGAAAATGGTGCTCCAAAGTGCGGTGAAATTATTCTTTATGTTGACGGAAGTCCGGTTTCAACGACTTTCTGTGACGATGCTACCGGTGCCTTTTCTCTCGAGTATGTAATGCCAATTTCCAGTTCTGCTGGTATACACACTGCAGAAGTGAGATTTGAAGGAGGCCAAAATTGGGTCGATCCGATTAGTGTTGGTTCTCAATTTAATGCAGAATATTATCTCCCTGATACGAATAGTTCAACCTTTAATGTGACAGTTCCGACTCAAATCAATCTTGATGCTCTTGGCGGAGAGGCAGATAGGGAAACGACCTTCACAATCACTGGGGTTTTGGTCGATATCATGGACACCCCATTGGCCGGACAAACGATTTTGTTAAGGGAAAATGTAACTGATATCGCTCTAACTACCACTACCACAGATGGAAATGGTCGATTCTCCTTGAATTACTATCTTCCAAATGATGCAACACTCGGTCCAAATGTGTTTGATATCATCTACAATGCCTCTGGATTTTATCTCGCATCAGATACATCGTCGACTTGGAATGTATTTTCTCCTGTTATCGTCACTGTCACCTTGCCTGAGGCTATGGCGGTTGGTGATGAAGTAACCATCAATGGAACGTTATCAGATAACATTTTACAACCCATTTCCTCATTAGGTGTATCACTATTTGTCGAGAGTCTACCCATAGGTAACGGAACGTCTAACAACAGTGGAGGATATTTGGTCAATTGGTTGGTAGATAACCGGTTTCAGGACGGATTAAACACACTCGTGGTCGAAGTCCCTGCCCAAGGTTGGTATCGATTTGGTACCACAAGCACGACCTTTATGCTGGCGCATCGAAGTGGTCTTGATCTGGAATTTGATTCAGATACGACAATCACGAGAGGAGAGCGGTGGAATTTCAATGGACGACTTTATGATTTAGATGATGATGATAAAGGATTACAAGCTTTAACAGTTGAAATATTCCTTGATAATGAGTTCAAGCGAGTTGCCCTGACCGATAGTGATGGTGGTTGGACTGCCTCTATACCTGCTACAATGGACATGGCGAGAGGAGTTCACGTCATCAAAATACTATTCAATGGCAGTGTTGGACATCTTCCAGTGAATGTGACCAAAGAAGTCATCGTTTACTCAGATGTTGTTTTGAGAGTTAAAGAAACAACCGATGTTGCGGTAAGGAGTGATGGTATCGAAAATATTGTGATTACTGGGCAATTGTTGGAGAGAGGTGGCGAAAATATGGTCATAAACTCTGGTAACTTTACCATGGGCAATGGTTCGGGTTGCAAAGTTGAACTGGCTGGTGCCCGTTGTATCGATATCACAGATGTGTCATGGGATGGTGCTTTCTTTACCCTAGAAGCCACAGCACCTCCTTGGATGACTCCAGGAATAAACTTCGTTGTTATCGAGTATGAAGGCGAAGACAGCGAATACTTCAACAGTGCAGAAAATGTTTCGCAATCCTTTTTCTTACAAGTTGATGCAAGATTTGAATTTAACATCGAGGAAATTGTTGAGAATGAGCAAGAAAGTGTGAGGGGTAGTGTTCGAATTATCGCCAATGACACGGATCTTGGATTACCAGGGCTTTCCGTAAGTGTATTCTTATTCCAAGAAAATGGCACATTACTCGATGATGTCACCATCAATACTGATGGTAATGGTTTGGCTCAATTTGAGTTTAATGCTGACCCCCCATATGGCGATTATGCAACCTACGGGCGTTTGAACCTAGAATTTGCAGTGAATAATCAGTTTGGAGAATTTTCGGTATTAACCAATTCCTCGATGTTCGATCTCGGTCAAGATAGTGCATTTGGTCAGATTCCATACGTGGATGCTGAACCACCAGTAGAGGTGCCCATGTGGCTCTATGCAGTGGTAATCGTTGGAATTATTGCTGGAGCATATGTTGTTTCGATTCGAAGAAAACGAGCAGAACAAATCAAGCAATTTGCAGATATATTCAGTTACACAGCAGAATTACTTGCTGCTGGTGATTCAATCAGAGAATCCATCTTCAATTGCTATGAGAGTTTGTGTCTTGAGTTAATGAAACAAGGCTTCCTCCGAAGGGATTTTGAAACCGTTAGAGAATTCGAAATGGCAGTACGTAAGGCCTTGCCCATATCCGAAGAAAGTATCAGGGCCTTGGATGCCACATTTGAAGAAGCAAGATACAGCCGTAATGAAATGGATAACAGTCACAAGGTACAGGCTCAAGAAGCCCTGACAAGAGTTATTGGTGAATTGAAAGGTGTTGCTACGCAAGAGTAACTATTCAGTCAATTTGATTTCAAGCATCCCATCGATGAGACTTACATCTTCAGATTCAATACTTGCTGGAATATCAAATTCTCGTGAAAAAATTTCTCCAACTTCAAGGAGAAGGCGAGAGCCCTGAGTGTTACGCTCGACGTGCCATGAAATCTCATCAGCTTCAGCGCCACGCAATGGGATTGTGATGGCGTTTTCAGTTACGTTACCATTTAACTCTTCGATCATCCAGACTAATTTTCGTTGAGGATCGATATTCGCAAGATGGGTTTCAGGTAACTTTCCAGCCTCAACCAAGACGGCGGTATGTCGGTCCATGACCTCATGTAGATGCGTAGCATGTTGATGAAATGATTCATGTGCAATGGAAGGGAGTTCTTCAAGCCCAAATGGTTTAAATTTTGTATCTTCTTCAAAATCAGAATCATCGGCCATAAACGATTCAAGTATCTGGCGGATTTCAATCTTTCACTTTTCTTGAGTTTGCACGACCTTGGTGAAAAATCTTCTCGCAAAGCGACCTGTTGAGGATGGACCTGAGGCGTGATTGAATCGAATATCCTTGGGAAAACAACGGCTGTAGTTATACTTCTCAATCCTTTTGTCGAGTAGAAGAATCAATGCTCGATCACCGATTGCACGAATTGGTCTTCCCATGGCTTGTAAAATAGCATTGACCGCTGGTTGAGTTGAAGCATATCTCCAGGAATTTTCTTTTCCGAATCTGGTTGTCATATAATCCTTTAATGCATTTTGATAAGCAGATGGAGGAGGATTCGGAATGCCAACGCATACAACAGCGTCAAGTAACCCTCCATGGTAATCAACACCTTCACTTAATCTTCCTCCGAAAACTCCTACAATCATTCGCCTCTGTGGTGAGTCTTTCAATTCACGTAGTCTTAATACTAAATCATCGACATCATTTTTTGTCCAGTCTCTATTTTCAACGACAGGTCTTACATTTTGAAACCAAGCACCATCCATCAAATCTTCAAGTAAGAAGTAGGATGGTGCAAAAACAGCGACATGACCTGTGCATTGATTGATGACTTCTTGGATATGTTCTCGCATCTTGATGGTATTCTGTTCACTTCTTGATTTGTATTCAGTTGTAACGTCTCCTGCGACAAGAACAGGTCTCCTTTCTTTAGCAAAAGGTGATTCATAGGCTTTCATGTTTGCATTTGATTCTGGGATTCCCAAGAGATCTGCATACATCTTTGGAGGATGCAAAGTACCTGACATGAGCATGGCTCCCTTGCATCTGGTGAATATTGGTCCTGAAACCAATCCTGGATCGAGTAATCGCAATCTGATACGACCATCTCTCCCTCCTCCATCAAATACCACACTGAGTGCAGTAGAGCCCGCAAAGCGTTGCAATATTTCGATGGCACCAGAAACTTTGTGTGCATCCTGTTCTTTTTCATCTTGTTCTTCTGATGTAGATACCGAGTTAGCCGCCAACAAATCGGTAAAGAGGTATAATGCTTCTTTGGGGTGAGGGCGAAATGCTGTATGACTACCCTGTAAGTTCTCTTGAATTCCCTTTGCCTGAATGGCATCAATGGAGGTTTGGAAAATTTGGAGTAGATCGTCAGCGTCAATAGAATATTCGTCAACATCCTCTAATTTGTTGAGATATTTTTGGAAGACTTGTGTCATCCTTACTCGCAAATCTTTTGAAACTTCTAACGCCCATTTGTGTTGTACCAAAAAGTCACTATTCTTCTCATCACCGCCGTCCTCGAGCATGCCTTGCATTTCTTCCAACTCAAAAGAGGCATTCCGAACGATTGTTGGCGTGATGCTACGTTCAAGACCCATTCGGACTCGGTCTGGAAGGTTGTGAGCCTCATCCACAATGAGAATAGTTTGCTCCAGTGTTAATCCCATTGAAGGAAGAGATGCTTCTCGTACGCCGTCAATAAATAAGTGATTGTAATCACAAACGACAATATTCGAAGCACTGACTGCCATCCTTGCTGCTTTCCAAGGGCAAACATTGATTTTTCTAGCCATCGATATTGTTTCATCAACGTGCCTTGGATAAGCCAAGATGAAATTACGAACTTCTTTCCGTAATTCATCGATATTTTTTGGTGTGCTGAATCCATCTCCTTCACATTGACAGATGCCTTGGAATCGGTCAAGATTTTTGCACATACTGTCTCTTCCAATTAAATCCACCACCAGGATTTTTCTCTGGTCCTCTGGTAAACGATTGTTGATTAATCGGATGGTATCAATAACAATTCGATGTTGGGATTGCTTTCCTGTGAGGAACATAATCGTTGATTGAAAATGATCTTGTGAGGAAAAATCAATACAAGATGCGAGTGCTGCAGCCGTTTTTCCTATGCCCGTGGGCGCTGCGGCTAAGAATGTCTTCCCTTCTTGTAGTGATTCTAATGCATCCCCTATCATTTCGATTTGGCCTTGTCGAGGTTGCTCATGAGCAAGCCAGAGAGTAGATGATGGCATGCGCATATCAATCACTCATTGGCGAGACTCCTA
>PBHM01000020.1 GCA_002719395.1 Methanobacteriota archaeon
CCAACGGAACCTCAAGTTATCTTCACACATTTTCAGGTCAGGGAGATGGACTCGCAGGAGAAATTTCAATTCCAAATGGAGCCATTGTATCGGATGCAGGTTTCACTTTAACTGGGACTTCATCCTCTCAAAGTTATACCAATATGACGACAGATGCCAATTTTGGAGGTGAAGGTACTAATTCGTGGCAATCTCCATACCCACCAAATGTTGGCTACGCATACAGAACGAGTTTAGAAGCCAAGGATGATTCTCTTCAGTTAAGAGATACAAAAACAAATTCTCAAAAAACATTTTCAAAATCAGCCGATTTGTCCTCTGCGGGTTCCTCTCATCAAAATACATCTGGACAATTTGTGGCAAACGGCGATCAGGGATACAATGCACTAACACTCAGAAAATCAGACATTTCGCTTGATAGTACTTCAACTTGGAATTATCCAGGACCTGTTATCTCGCAAGAAGATGATTATCATGTCATTCACTGGAGTTCTGCGAGTGTTTCATCAGTCCCTACTGTAAAAAGATTCAATCAATCCACAGGCGATCTTGAAGGGAATGTTAACTGGAATTATGGCACCTGTACTTCTCAGGTTACAAATTACATTTACGACGCCACAAGCGGCGGCGAAGGTGTGCTTTGGACGGTTTCTTACAATTATGGATATCTTGCAAAATGGGAACTCAATACACAAAAAACTCAATGGGTATGTCAAGATTACTGGATGATAAGTACATCGTTTGACATAGCGGGTGTCGACATCGATGATCAAACAGGAAAAATGTATCTTTATGCCTATGAAAACCTCTACCCAAACTACAATCGGTATCTGTATGAGGTCAATCCGACTTCTGTTGGTTTGAACATTAATGGTTCGTGGCTATTGGGCTCTTCCAGTGATTTTTCAGGAACTGCGACAGGCCTTGTTGTAGATTTACCTCGTGTGATTGCCGGAACCCGATCTGGTAGCACGAGTTATCACTATCATTATCGCTTCGAGGGTTTACTGCTAGAAAGACAAGCTGTCCAGCCCTTTTCCAATTTACCTCATTACGGCATGGAAATTGTCGAAGACGGAACTATTGGGTTTACTTGCTATTCTGGAGGCAGTTGCTCATCTCTCGCTCGAAAGATCATTCAATATGGGGACGGTAGTATCTCTGATTTGAGAACACCCACTTCTTCCTCCTCTGTAGTCATCTCTCCAAATCAGGTGACAAGTATTCAATTTAATGCACTCAAATTTACAGGAATGCTTGGCTATCAGAGTTCGCAATCCAGCATCGAAATTGCACTCTCAAATGATGGAGGTGCTACTTGGATATCAGCAGAGGTTGGTGATATCGTCTCGTTTTCGGCATACGGTACACAATTTCAATGGAAAGCTTGGCTAAATGGGACAAATACTGAAACTCCTATTTTGGATTTTGTTTCGATAGAATATACCTCTTCCTATTACTCTTCTGGATATTTTTATTGTCGATTTGGCTCCTATAATGCCAATTCAATGCCTGTTGCAGCAACGATAAACTATAACGCAACAGTGCCTTCTGGTTCAAATTTGAAAGTTGAGATCCGTCAGGGTTCTACCTCTTCGACCAGTTCGAATATACTGAGTTTCAGTAGCGGACAAACACGCTCTATAACCCTCTCATCTGGTTATTTGTATCTCTACGTTACGTTCACAAGAGGAACCAGCCCTCCCTCAACGCCGGTATTGTATGATCTGAACCTCACCTTTGTACAAGACGCACCAACTGATGTGAAAATCGACATTGGTGATGACAATATATTCGAATGGGAATACACTGACACACTTCTTGGAACAACTGTTGCTTCAGGACAAGATCTCATCGATGGCTTGAACGAACAAATCGAAGGAACTGGTCAAGGTATGAACAACATAAGTGTCGTATTGACGAGCGAAACTGCTGGGATTTTGAGTTTAGATGAATTTTTTGTAACCTATTCCATGAACACACTCAACCTTGATATTATATTCAATAAATCTGAGATTTTGCATCAGAGAAATGCCAATTATGAAGTGGTAACTCGCCACATAATCGGTGATAATGCCAATAGTATTCGAAAGGCTAGTCTCCAAATAAAGGCAACGCCACTATCCAATTCTCCTATTCTTGAGTGGGATGCTGTACAAGGATTTCTGACTCCAAACGATCCAAGTGCGTGGATTGACACGACAAACACTCATTCATATGTCGTCGAAAACAATGGCATGTTAGAAATACACTGGCAGTTTGATGTAACCACAAATTTCCCAGAACAAACAAATGTAAAATTTGTTTCGAGTTGTACTGACGATTCAGATGCTAATGGCGGAGAAGGATACTCTCCAGCACTTCTTACAAGTGCTGATAGTTTATCCGTAAACCATACGTTTGGGTTGGGCTGGATGCAATTGGTCGATGAATCGGGAAGTGTTGTGAGAGATGATGTTCAATCAGGTGAGTGGGTGGCTGCTGGGGAGACGTTAACCTTCACCGGAGTCATGTGGTATCTTAACACAGAGGATACTCCTCGAGATAGTGCGTTTGACGTAAGAATATCTCAAGATGGATATCTTTGCTCCACCTGCCGTGATACATCGAACATGAATGGTATGTTTCACATCAATGTAGACATGCCTCAATCAGATATACCCGAAGGCGTCACATTTGAATTACAAACATACAATGAAAGAGATCCTAATTGGGTGTTATTTCCAAATGAGGATTGGCAGAGATTTGTTTACGTAGACGGAACGCCTCCACAAGCATTGTCAGTCTCCCCTCTGGAAGATGCTTATGAGGCTGCTTCAGTAACACAACCTGTTTCAATTAACATCATGGATGAAGTTGGGAATCCACACAGTCTGACATTGAATTATTGGGTGGAAGCCGATCATGACTTGAATCTCAATGGGGAACCAGATGATGAAGAATATGTGAATAAATCTGTATATAATTCAACGGATGCCTCATCTAAAACCTTTACAACTTACATCGACCATTCTCGAAACCCAAACATGGGGAGGGTGTCATATTATTGGAGTGGCGGTGACCGTGCTGGAAATGAATTATATCATCTCGCAACAATTGATGGGGAGACTTTCAGTTACGAAAAAGGCCCTGGTTATCTTCGTGATGATGCTACATTTAGAACTAGAAAAGATTCAACAGCTGAATTTACTGGCTTGGATTGGCATAATCACGTCGATGGACAGGCAGTTTATGCTGGACAAACACAACAAATAACCTTAGGACTGATTGATGCAAATACAGCCATTGACTTTGAATATGTTTCACTGGTGTTTGACTTTGAAGGTCCCAACCCATTGACTGACCGACAAGTTATTTCTTATTCTGGATTTACAAACACTTTTACATCCGAGAGTGATTATATCCATTTGGAGTCAAATACAAGGATGATTGAATCGATTTCGTCAACTGGTTTACCTCTCATCTTGCTCAATTTCGAATTTATTTTCGATTGGAGTTGGCCGGATGAAGATATCTCAGATCTGGTACTCATGTACAAAGAAAGGGGGTCAGATTATCCTACGCAGCACATAATCGTAAATCACACATTCTTTGTAGAGAATGATATCGTTCTTTCTCCATCTGATTTTGAGGTTTTAGATATTAGTGAGCCACGATTGGGCCCGGTAGCAGATGGAAGTAGAATTCGTAATGATGACCGATTGGAATTTTCGGGAAGAGTGGTCTATGAGAACAGTAACGTACCCATTTCAAAAGATGAATCCATTGTTGTTGAGGTATTTGATGGCCAACATATTTGGTCTGATGGAAGTCTTTCCGAAGATGGAGATTACTCGATTGAAGTACCTCTCTCAAGTGCATCTGCATTAATTAACAGCCCAACAAGAACCTGCCTCATTTCAATAAAGGATATCCCCGGTACTGGGCAAGATATGACCGGACAGTCAATCTCGACGACTCTGCGTTTGGTTGTTGATAGCACAGCTCCTCGTGTTTTGACAAGAACCGCTCCAGTAAATTTGATTGATATTTCATCTATATCTGATTTATCGCAAGTAGCAGTGAGTTTCAACGGGACAGAAGATGCAGATCTAACAGGAAGCGAACAAGTTGTTCATTGGGTTATGAAGGATTCGAGCAGAACCGTTACGATTGGTGCTGGTGAGTCAATTCTCGGTCGGCAGCAGAGTGGTCAGGATGTATCGTGGACGGGAACTGTCGATCTTACCAATGGTGGTACACTTTCGTTTAGAGAGGGGGATTGGGTTGGCTTCTATCTCACGGGTTGGGATGCAGCAGGTAATGAATTCCCAGAGATATCGAATTCAGAGGCAAGTCCGATTCCGGAATTTGCATCTGTTGATACTGATTTTGAGAGACAGTGGGTCCGTCTTGGAGCAACTGGTCCTGAATTAACGGTAATTGGCCTAAATCTTGATGATGATCATGTTTCTCCTGGACAGAAAGTCAAGATTGAAGCTCTTGTTTCAAACTTAGGTGGCTCGACATCGGCTCAATTTAGAGTCGCCTTCTATGAAGGGGAGGCAACGGAGCCATTTGATGTCTCTACTCTAAACTCAATACAAAGCGGTGAGATTCTCACTGTCTCAACCACCTGGTCTGCGAGAGAAAATGTCGATCGAATCCGAGTCGTTGTAGACCCAGATGATTTGATTATTGAAGTAAATAATGAGAATAATGGGGCTGAGCATGCTGTAAGTGTTGTTTATGGAAGTTATCTAGGTTGGCTCGACAGCCCGAGGGAGCAGCCTTTAGTTTGGCTATTCGCCATAATTTCATTGGTTACATTGGTGGCTATAGGGGTAACTGCATCTCGTACTGCGGTCACTTTTGATGAGGATCATTTGATGGATGATGATTGGGAAGAAGACGACGAATATGACGAATTCGACGAATATGATGAAGATTAACCTTCTTTCGATGCCCTCAATAATCAGAGCATAAACGAACCTCCATGGGGGATGTCTTTACGCGGCTCCATCCCTCACTCAAACGAGTCATAGAAGGTAGAAATTGGGAATCTACGGATGTACAATCATCTTCCATAGACACGATTATTGAAGGAAAAAACGCATTGCTTGTTGCCCCAACAGGTTCTGGGAAAACAATGGCTGCAATGTTACCTCTTCTTCACAAGTGCCTCGAGGAAAAATGGCAGGGGTTATCCATTCTGTACATCACACCTCTGCGTGCATTGAATAGGGATGTCGATAGAAGGCTCATAGAACTCTGCAATGAGATTGGATTGAGAGTAGATGTCAGGCATGGAGATACGAAAAATTCTCAAAGGCAGAAACAAGTGAGAAAACCGCCAAATATCTTGATTACAACTCCTGAAACATTTCAGCTGATGTTCACAGGTCATCGAATTAGAGAACTATTAATCAGCACTCGATGTGTTATTATTGATGAAATCCATGACCTCATTTCTTCAGAGAGAGGGTGGCAACTGGAAGTAGGTTTGTCAAGACTAGAACACCTGAAAGGTTCTAAAATTCAGAGGATCGGATTATCAGCCACGGTTGGAAATCCTCAAGAAGTATCAAACTGGCTTGGCGAAGATGTTTCTGTGATTGCATCTTCGTCTCCGCGCGAAACTAAATTGCTGGTTGAGGCGATGCCAGTTGAAGTTGAAGACCAAATTGGATCTATGGAACTTGGGATTTCTCCGCAAGCTCATGCTACATTGAGGGGTTTATGCCAATTAGTTGTTCACAAATCGCCATGTCTCATTTTTGTGAATAGTCGAAATGCAGCCGAAACGATTGGACAGCGCCTTCCACTTATTTCTCCTGATTTGAGAATCGGTGTTCATCACGGTTCCCTTGCCAAAGAAACGAGGCAGGAAATGGAGACGAATCTCCAAATTGGAAAATTAGATGCCTTAGTCTGTACATCGAGTTTGGAATTAGGAATTGATATCGGCTCAATTAGTCAAGTGCTTCAATTACGTTCTCCACGCTCAGTTGATCGAATGTTGCAAAGAGTTGGAAGGGCAGATCACAGAGTTGGCGGCATTGGTAGAGGTTATCTTTTGTCTTGGGAGTCGGATGATATTGCAGAATGCGCAGTTATTGGACGTAAGGCAATGGCTGGTGAAATTGAACCGATTACCTGGAGACAAAAACCATTCACTGTTGCTGCAAACCAATTGGTTATGATGGCTCACTCTTTTGGTGCAGTTCCACTGAAAGAAGTAAACGAGATTTTTTCAAAATCATCTCAATTTCCAAACTGGGCACCAACTGATACAGAGGATATCGCCCAAATTCTAGCAGATCGTTGGCTCATACGGTTTGAAACCAATCCTGCGAAAATCCCCTGGTATGATTGGCCTGCAGCAGTATGGAAATGGAAACAAAATATCTCCACTGAGGCCCTGCCCGAAAGACCGAAAAGAGTTCATGGTGAAGATGTACCAAAGTCATGCAAGGAAATTTCGATAACTTTACCTGAGAGATTTAAGTCAGGATGGATCTCACAATCAGGAAAAACACGTGATTGGGTTAATTCTCATCTCTCAATGATACCAGATAAGACCATGTACAAGGTAAGAGATGCGGTAACGAGGAGACAAATCGGAAATGTCGATGAATCCTTCGTTCTCACTCTCAATGATTCTGGAGAGGATGAAGATGGAACCAAACGAACTTTTGTGATGGCTGGGCGGACTTGGGTGATTGTTGATGCGGACCCTGAACAAACCGAACTTCTTGTTACTCCTGCCAAGGACCTGGGTCAAGCACCTCATTGGGTTGGAGAATTACCTCCGACGCCAGAATCTGTGGCCATGGAAATTGGCCATCTAAGAAAACTTGTGGCTCGAGATTTTGGTTTCATCAATATGAGGGATGAAGACTATTTTTGTCCGTTTACTGGTGAAGAACTCACTCGTAAGATTTCTGATTACCCAATGAGTGAAGAAGCACAAAGGCTCATCACAGAGATGATTGTTGACCATCTTGAAATTACGGGTTCAATTCCTTCAAACACGATGGTGACTGTAGAGGTGAGGAAAGACGCGATTGTTGTGAACAGTTGTTTCGGTACAAGAATTAACGAAGCATTGGGTCATTTTCTATTGGCTATGTCCACGACGACTTCTGGTAAATGGGGCCGTTTACTCGTTGAATCTACGCGATTTTCCATCCAAGCTCCAGATATTGACCCAGAATCATTGGTTTTGTGGCTCAGTCAGACGCCTCCTGAGGCTCTAGAGAGTGTACTTACCGTTTCATTACCAAATTCAAGGGAGGTTCGGTGGAGATTTGCTCAAGTTGCAAAGACATTTGGCATTTTACGGAAGGGAACAGACCCTCGGAAAATCAATCTTCAGGCTCTTCTAAAGCGCTACAAAGGGACGGTCGTTTTGGATGAAGTCCTTGGTAAACTGTTTCATGAAAGAATGGATGTCATAGGTGCAAAAGATGTGCTTCAATTGATTCAGTCAGGGAGGATCATGGTTGAAATCACCGCAGCAGGACCACTAGGATTGAGTGAGAGAAATGAGAGGGATCTCCTTTTACCTAATTGGGATAATCAACAAGTAAGAGAGAAATTAGAAAATCGCCTTATGAATGAAAGGGCTGTTCTGTGTTGTTTGAAATGTCATGCTGTGAGAAGATTTAGAGTCGCTCGATTCGCTGAATTGAAGCAATCTGGAAGTTGTTTGAAATGCGGCGGATCCATGCTTGCCTGTGCACGGGAAGGATTAGAAAAACAACTGATATCCTGGGTTGAAAGTAAGGAAAAGAAAGACATGGACCGTATGCAAAAAAATGCAGAATCCGTAAAAAGTAGAGGCATAGAAGCAATCATCGCCCTTATGGGTAGAGGAGTTGGAGAAGCAACTTGTCAAAGAATCCTTCGAAAGGTAAGAAGGGGCCGTCTTGATGATCTCTATGAAGCAATTCATTTAAGTGAAATCGAGTATGCAAGAACCAGACGCTTTTGGTGAATATCATACTATATTTCAAATATATCGACCTTGTGTGAAAATTATGGATTTGAGAAGACAGACCTTCACTTTCTTTTGTCTTGTAAGTCTATTACTCTCGGGTTGCACTAATCCTTTTGCCGAGGATACAGTGTCGAAGGAAGGAATGTGTACAGGCGGTGATGATTCTCAATCAGGTTTGGATGAATCATGTACTATCGATGATACCGAAGATGAATTTGGACAAGAATCAGATGACCTTTCTAGTGGAGATAATCAAACCTCTGTGACCGATGAGAATAATCAATCATCCACAAACGAGACTGTACTACAACAAAATGAAACGACATGGCAGTATAATCCTACGGATCTCAGCAAATGGAATTGTGTAACTTACACCTCACATGCTTCTCTGCAAAATGATTTTTCAGTATCTTCTATTCAAGAGAATTTACAAAACGTTTCATCCCCAACATGGTGTGGGAAGACCGTGTCTCAGTTTGAGATACAGTTTACAGAGAATGCTAGTAATTTTTCTCAAGCATTCCATCACTATACCATCGAAGATACCCGTCCAATGTCACTGAGATACAATTCAGAACTTCAATGGGAAAAACTGCTCCATAACGTCACAGAAGATGATTGTTGGCCAGATAGTCAATACAACGCAAGCGAGAAGAATTGCGTTCTCACTATGGTATATTCATCCGTTAACATAAACGATGAATTCATTTTACTGGAAGACGGTTTTGGTAATTGGGAATTTTGGCGTTATGAATTTGTGGAAGAGATACTCGTAATCGGAGAAATAACTCCACTAATTTTTGGAATGAGTCCAGGTGATTATGCTCCCGATTTTTCTGGGGTCATCCATGAATATCAGTCACCCTCTTGGGATTATTTTCAATTTCATTCACAATTTGATTTCAATTGGTCCCAAGGCGATGAAGGAAGGTGGTTGGTTGTCTATTTTATTTCAACGGATTGTGGTCATTGTTGGAACTCTGCAGAGGATGTGACCTCATGGTATGGTCAATATCAAAACAAGACGGATTTTCTGGCGATGGCAGTTAACTTTTCCTCAAATAACAACTTCAATGCCACACAGAACGAAGTAGTAGCATTTCAGGAAAAAACAAGTTACACAGGTTGCCGCGGGGGAGGTTTTGATTGTTCCGAACGCCCTGGTGATCCACATTCGTTCCCTTATTTCGATGATCGAAATCAATCAGTGATGTATGATTGGAATGTAAGAGGTACGCCTACTTATTTCATCATTTCTCCGAATGGTCAAATCGTTTGGAATCAAAATATCAATGGAACACAAGAATCAGTTTCGGTAGCTTTGGAACGCTTTTTTGGTGATTGAGTCTTTTTACCATGGAAGTTTGTTTCCTTGGAAATCCATGTATATGCCTGTATTTTCAATTGAATGTTCTCCAATCTGTTTCATCATTCCTTCTACACTTTCAACAACACTCACTTCTGCGTGAGGACCACCCATATCGGTTTGAACCCAACCAGGATGCATCAATAGAAGGCTAATATTTCGCGTTTTCAGTTCGTTTTTCATGGCCAAAGAAAACATATTTAATGCAGCCTTCGATGCTCTGTAAGCATATGATCGACCTGTTTTGCAATCTTCCATTGATGCCATCAGACTTGTAATCATAACGACCTTTGCGCCATCAGAGAGTTTCTCGCTGATTGACTTCATCATTCTCACAGGACCAACAGCATTGATGTTGAGTACTTCTAAAGCAATGTTGTCATCAATTTCTTCGATAGATTGCCATCGCCCATCCGCTACACCAGCATTGTTGATCAACAAATCTATGGATGAAGGTAAATTCGTAGTAAAATCATCTACAGAATGTTGCTGACTTACATCAAGAGGTTGAATCATTCCATTACATGCATCTTCCATTTCTTGAGAAAAAGTTCGGTATCCTGCATAAACATTGTATCCGGCTTTCGAGAGTTGTTTCACAAACTCGAGGCCAATCCCGCGATTTGCTCCGGTTACTACTGCATTTGGCATAACTAATGTAAAAGGAAGACAGCAATAATATCATCCATTTATCGAGGGTCTTGTGGCCCTTCAACTCTCTGTATTTTGACACCATGAGTTTCAAGATAATCCAATCCATTCTCTCCAGAAAAGCCACCATCAACGATCACTACTTTGGATATACCCGCATGGTGCATAAGTTTTGCACACATCATGCATGGTTCTCCAGTAACAAGTAACCATGCATCCTTTGTCCTTACTCCATTCGCTGCTGCATTGCATATGAGGTTCATTTCAGCATGATGACAGCCGATTTCAACCCTTGTCCCACTTTTTACATTCATTGTATCTCTTAGGCAAACATCTCCTCCGCACAAAGTTCCACCACCTCGAGGTCCACCGTTGTAACCATCCATCAAAACTACATTTCTGTCAGGGTCAACCAACAGAGCACCGAATTTTCTTCTGGGGCAATTACTGGCCTTGGCGAGTGCCAAACATTGTTCAATTCGAATGGACAGATGTTTGTCCTTCATGGTTCTATGCAAAGGTGGAGAGGTCATGATGGTTGTGCAAGCAATGACAGGTCATCATCACTGTCAAATCCCAAAATCTGCAAGACATTTCCACACAGATACAGCGAGCTAGTTACTAGAATCAAATCAACATCCATTTTCTGAGCAAACTCAATCGCCTTTTCCGGTGTTGGAAACCAAGTCCCTTCAAGCGGGAGGTTTTCAACCCCCGGATATCTACCATGTTGAGGTTTAGTGAGCAATATTTTCTGAGGGGGTTTTTGTGTTATCATCTGTCTAATTGGATGTAGAAATTCTTCCATATTTGTTTGAGGAGAAGAGCCGAAAAGAAGGCACCATTTTTCAGGGAGGCGGGGGATAATTTCACCGACAGCCTGACGCATTCCACTCGGGTTGTGAGCGGCATCAAGCAATATGTTTGGTTCCATATCCAGTTGTTGCATGCGGGCAGGCCAACGAACATCAGTGGGGGTATATTGCAATCCAAGAAGTTCAAGAAATTCTTTTGCTAGAGACTTTGCTTGATTTCTAATCGTTCCATGAATCTCAACGAATTGAGCGTGAGGGGCTTCTCTAAGCATGGCATTACGGATAGATTCTTGACCGGGATCTTTGATGAGAATCGGGATACCGATTCGAGCAATGGCAGCCTTTTCAGAAGCCACTTTCTCAATAGTATCTCCTAAAATGTCACTGTGTTCCAAACTAATTGAAGTGATGAGACAGCCAATAACTTCAGCCGCTCTTGTTGCATCAAGTCTCCCGCCAAGGCCAGTTTCAAGAATCATGAAATCCATTTTCTCTTCTTTGCAAGCAACAAGGGATGCGAGAAAAGTAATTTCAAAAAATGTAAGATCCAACTCTAAATCATGTATTTTTCTCAAGGCTTGGTCAAAACAATTTGGCGATATTGGCTTACCGTTAATTCGAATTCGTTCCTCTACTCTTGCGATGTGGGGGGATGTAAACAGGCCAACAGCGTACCCATTTACTAAAAGGGCTGCAGCAATTTGTGCGCAGGTGCTTCCTTTTCCGTTGCTACCTGCTACATGCAAACATTTCATTTCACGGTCAGGCCTGCCTAACAAATCCAAGGCCTTTCTTGTATTATCAAGCCCAAGAGACATTCCTTTATTCTTAGAATTTTGTAACCAATCTCTCACATTATGAGGCTGGAGGAAATCATACATGACATCATCGGATAAGAATTGGAAGCCATGAATTCTAAACCTAATGCCTTCTCGCACAAGCATGGGCCAGCCCACAGCGAATGCCTCTGCTGAATCAAATTCAGAGATGGGAGACGAGGATAACTTGTTGGCTCTTCTCAAAGAGATTCTTCCTGGCATGTTAGGGATGGCTGGAATGTTTGTTTTCACCATCCTGCTTGGATTGTGGTTGTTACCATTTTTTGATACTGCAGAGTTGTATGCATTTGGAGAGGAAGGTACGACTCAAGTTAGGTATATCTTACTCGAGCTGATCATGATTTTCATCTTTACAGCCGCAATATTGTTTTTAGCAAAATACAAGAAAGAATGGGTCATTAAATATGGGCTTATGTTTGTTATTTTCCTTGCTTTAATGTATTCTACTGTGCCAGCAGCTCATCTCATTTTGGTGGACGATCACACAGAAGAGTTCCAATTCGATGAAAACTTATCTGTTAACGGGACATTCTTTCAATCGTTTGAACCAGAAGTATTCATGACTGAGGAATTTGTGGACGACGGGAACAATTCATCTATCCTTGTACGCCAATATGATAACACGGCTACACTACAATGGAGCGATGTTCAACCATTCGGTCCTTCCGGTGCACTCGAATCGGTTGAAGTTTTCAGGAATGGAAATCATCTAACCTTCACAAATTATGCCCACATTTGGACGATTGACCAAACAACTGGTGAACGGGTTGGTAATACTTTCAATTGTTTTGTCTATGATGATGATAATGTTCCTCAAAATACACCGTATTTTGACGGAGGTTGTGACGCAGCCATTCAATTTCAAGATACCATCTATGTTGTCAACCAAGATTCAAATTTCTACAAAATGAATATTTTTGGCACGGATTCAGATTCATGGGGAAAGCAAGCATATTGGACGCTCCCGACAGATTTCTCAGCCAAAGATTCACTCACTCACATGGAATTACTCGATCATTCTCATGTATTCATGGCAAGTAACAATACAGCGTTCGTGTTTAAACTTGGAACCAATTCTCCCGGTATCGCTGGTGAACCGGGTGTTGATATCAGTGTGGAGTTATTGTGGAGTTACAACACAACTGAAGGAGAGACCATTACTGCAGTAGACATCGGGCTATCACCTTATGATGAGGTAAGGGATTTGAGTGATTGGAACGATGAAGGAGATCATTTCATTTCTTTGGGTTTCAATGACGGGAAAGTTCTGGCATATAATTGGGATTCAGAAAATTTGACCATCACTCCCGAGGAAAGAATATCACTGGATGAGGCATTGGCGGGTCCTATTCATTCTGTTAGAATTTTGGATTTAGATAGTTCAAACAGATCTGATCTCTGGATTGTAGATGCATACGGGGTTCATGGTTTGTTTGGAGATGGAATGATTGAATTTGTTCGAATAGAACTTTCAGATGAAAAGCCTCTCGAACTAATGGTTTTTGAGCAAGATGCAGGTACTCAGTTAGCATTATTTTCAGAAGATAATCAACATCAGATTCTGTTTGGTGAATTCAGAGATACCATGTATATTCAACACGGTTTACATCTTGATGATACTGCGACGTTGGTTGGATTTCTGGTTGCCCTTGGATTGATGATAATGCTCTATGTTAGACCTGAATGGTATGTGGTAAATACAGTCGGTGTTTTGGTTGGCGCCGGAGTCATCGTAATGCTTGGCGTCACATTTGTCCCTACTCTCATCATGATTTTCATGGTCCTCGCAGCGGGTTACGATGCATGGGCAGTATACCGCTCCAAACACATGCTCGACCTAGCGGATACGATGATTGGACTGAAATTACCAATCCTTCTGGTCGCCCCCCAGGAAAAGGGATATTCCATGCTCGAAGAACAAACTCCGATGAGGGATAAATCAAGCGAAGTAGAGAAACCAAAAGACACTCCGTCTGCACAAACTGCAGAGGTAAGGAAAAAGTCGAAAGGAAAAGATGCAATGTTCATGGGCTTGGGAGATGTAATTTTTCCAGGCATGCTTGTGGTATCAGCCGTCCAATGGCTTCCCAATGATGGTTTATTGGTAGGATTGATGACAATGTTAGGAGGTCTACTCGGTTACCTGATTTTGATGACATATGTAGCCAAAGGTCGTCCTCAGGCAGGTCTACCCCTTCTGAATGGAGGTGCCATTCTGGGGTACATTATTGGTGGACTGATTTTTGTCGGGACGGGAATTCTTGATTTTGGTATAACGTTTTAGGGTGTTTTTGATGCTTGACATGAAGTTATTCAGAGATAATCCAGAGGTTATCCGTAGAGATCACGAACGTAGGGGTATCTCTCAGGAGCCGATTGATGAAGTCATACGCTTAGACAAAGAATGGAAGAACTCACTCCATACCATGGAAGCCTCAAGGAGAAAACGCAACATTGCTGCAAAAGAAATTGCTGAAGCAAAAAAACAAGGAGACCAAAATAAGGTCAATGCGATCTTATCTCAGGTCAAAGATTTAGGTCTTCAAATTGAACAACTTGATGCGAGAGCCAAAGATTTACTTCTCCAACGCGATAATCTCAGAATGAGTATACCAAACATATTGCATGATGACGTACCATCAGGTGATGATGAGCAAGGAAATACAATGAAGATGTTAAGCGGAGAAAAACCTGACTTTTCCTTCACTCCAAAAACGCATAATGAATTGATTGAGCTAAACAAATGGGTCGACCTTGAAAGAGGCGCTAAGGTGACTGGCAGTCGTTTCTTTTTTCTCAAAGGAGATTTAGCAAGAATGGAAATTGCACTACAACAATTTTCAATTGACCACCTCACTTCTCGCGGTTTTACATTGGTTCAGCCACCCGTTATGATGAATCGGGATGCATATGAAGGTGTTACTGACTTAAGTGATTTTGAAACAGTGATGTATGGTGTAGAGCCTGATAAATTGTACATGATTGCTACGTCAGAACATCCGCTCACAGCCATGTTCAAGGATGAAGTCATCGAACCGTCCAAATTACCGATCATGATGGTTGGTGTTTCTCCATGTTTCCGCAGAGAAGTAGGAGCACATGGTTTGTCGGACAGAGGTATCTGGCGTGTTCACCAATTTACCAAAGTTGAGCAAATTATCATTTGTCATCCTGATGATTCATGGAATCATCACGAAGTATTATTGGAAAACTGCAGAACATTATGGGATGCGCTTGAAATTCATTACCAAATTGTTAACATTTGCACGGGAGATATGGGCACTGTGGCTGCTAAAAAATACGATTTAGAGGCATGGCTTCCTGGCGCTAATGCCTACAAAGAGATAGTATCATGTTCGAACTGTACCGATTACCAAGCAAATCGGTTGAAGATGAGGTATCGAACTCCTGAGGGGAATGCTCCGGTGCATACGCTAAATTCAACTGCAGTCGCTACAAGCAGAGCGTTAGTAGCCATAATTGAACAAAACCAACTTGAGGATGGGAGAGTGAAAATTCCAGAAGTTCTTCGTTCTTACATGCATGGTCAAGAAATTCTTGAGCCATGTCAGTGGTGATAACCATTTTTTACAAGGTTAGGTATCCATAATCATGTCAGAAGGGCCGGTTGATGAATCAAAGGGTGTTAAATCCAAATTAGGAAAGTTTGGAAAGGCGGCGGTTAAAGCTAAGGCGATGGATGCTGTATCTAAAGCAACCAAGCCTATGGCAGATGCAGCAAAAGATAAGGTAGCAGAGGTTGCTGAGGGAGTAAAGAAAAACATAGAAGATAAGGCATCTGAATTAGTGAAAGATCATGCTAAAAAACAGATGAAGAAAAAATTTCTTGGAAAATAATTTACAGAACCTCACAAAGGTGTCAAAATATTTTCGAGAATCCAGCCATCAGTTGATTTTTCGAATAATGCAGCATAAGCCTCCTGCATTGAATGATACTGTCCAGACAAGGACGAAACCATTATCTCGATTCCAGGATTATGGCCGAGTAAAAGTGTTGTTGCCTCAAGCGGGGCCTTGTTCACACAATCTTGTAAAGTGTATAGATCTGCCAAGTAAAGTTCATCATTTGGAAAACATGCTGCTTTGGTGAAATCCTCACCCATCAGGTTTAGTGTTTCCATTGTTCTTATTGATGGGCTCAGCATTATTCTGTCGGGTTTCCAACCGAGGCTCAAGAGTTGGTCTCCAATCATGATAGCGTCTTTTTGTCCCTGCTCATCAAGAGGTCTTTCAAAATCGTCTTGTAGTCCGTCGAGAAAAATACTCTTGGCATGCCGCATGATGATAAGTCGGGGTGCCATAAAAACACCTTGATTTGATTTTGTGCAAAGATGTGCCTTGAAAATCAAATGGTTCTATCTCTAGAAAACTCGTCTACAAATATTGCTCATTTAGTTGCCATTGGTGATGAGGTGATGTAGTGTTCGGACGTGAATACCTGTGGCACCGTGATTCACCAGCTTGTTGGATGAAGCCCCCCATGCAGTGCCTGCAATATCAAGGTGAGCCCAAGGGATTTGCTTTTCTCCATCATGTCCGTTTGGGACAAATTGCTTCAAAAAAGCAGCGGCTGTATTTGAACCACCGGCTCTTCCGGCACCTAAATTTCTCACATCTGCAATTTTTGAATCAGTCATTTCTTTTTCAAATTGAGGTAGAAGTGGCATTGGCCAAATCAATTCATCACAATCTTTGCCAGCCTGATGTAAGCGATTTCCGAGTGTTTCGTCATTGGTCCACATGCCTGATGCCTCATGCCCTAAGGCAACAACAACGGCACCGGTGAGAGTTGCTAAATCGATAATGTACTCGACATTTAATTCTCCTGATTTCCATAGGCCGTCTGCAAGTACCAATCTTCCTTCTGCATCAGTGTTTAATACTTCAACTGTTTTTCCAGAGTAAGTCTTGATGACGTCACCTGGTCTTTGTGCGTTTGCACTAGGCATATTTTCCGCCATACAGGCAATACCGATTACACGTTCACCCCATCCTGTTTCGACAAGTGCTTTCATCAAACCAAAGACTGTTGCGGACCCATGCATATCATATTTCATTTCATCCATTTTCGGAGAAGGCTTGATGGAAATACCGCCAGTATCGAAGGTAATACCCTTGCCAATGATGCATGGAGATGGACCAGGTTGGTTTGGATTTATTTCAAAAATGACCATACATGGTTTTCTCTCACTTCCCATACCTACGCCGACTAATCCTCCCATTCCCTGACTGAGAGCCTCTTCGTAAGTGATGATGTTCACATTAACATGGTCATGGTTTTTTGCCCAATCTAGAGCTTTCTGTGCATATGCCATTGGATACAAATCATTGGGAGGGCAATTCCCCAAGTCTCTAGCAAGATGTACCCCGCTAGTAATCTGCTTCATTCGCTGAATCGAATGAGTCACTGATTCAATCATTTCTTCAGAGCAAGTAACTTCAAGAGAGATTTCAGAATCATCTTTGTCCTCATCAGTGACAGTTATGTATTCATCATAATCATAGTTCCTCAACATCATGCCTTCTACAAAGATAGATAATTCATCTGCACTCAAATCATTAGATCTTAGAGAAAGTTCAGTTCCATGAGATGCCTTTCTCATCGAAATAACTGATGCGCCTGCATTTCTCATTTTTTCAGTGGAGCTTTCATCCTTTTTTCCCAAACCAACGAGAATTGCTTTTCCGCCTTCTGTGCCTCTGAGCGTCATAGTCGAGCCTAATTTGCCTTTGAAATCTTGATCTTCAATGACCGTATCAATTTGCTTTTTTAGCGCTCGATGAATTCCGGTAGATTCTTCATCCGATAGGGTTCCAGAACCTTGCCAAAAGGGTAGGATAAGGGTGCCGTTCACGTTTTCATTTTGATTGACATTGATTCGCATGGTCTCGCCATTTAAGTCGGATGTGTTCAAACACTTGAAGCCGACGGCGTCGGTGCTCAATGGGAATGAAACCCTTCCATCACATATGATAGCATCAAAGGTAACACAATACTTGCATCACTTTCTATGCGGAACATGGGGGTATTTACATCGAGTTTTCCCCAAGATATTTTTTCTTCCGGAGATGCGCCTGAATAACCTCCGTAGGAAGCATTAGATTCCGAAATTTGGCCAAACCATTGCCATTTAGGCACATCCATCCCCATGTCTTGATTAAGTAAAGGCACTACACAGATTGGGAAATCTCCGGCAATACCTCCGCCAACTTGTAACATCCCTACAGGCGAAGATTGTTTACGATACCACTTAGAAAATTCAATCATGTATTCAATTCCAGATTTAACCGCCTCAGGATTAACTTCTCCTTTCATGCAAGCTGCTGCAAAAATATTGCCTAAGGTTGAATCCTCCCAGCCTGGTACGATTATGGGGATGTTTTTCTCTTTAGCAGCGACAAGCCATGAGGATGTTGACGGCATGTCAAATTCAATATCTTCTAATATTGCCCAAATGTGTTCGTGAGGGAACGCTCGTCTCTGTGACCATTGCGAAATGATGAGAGGCTCAATTTTTCTTATGGCTTGTTCTTCTGGAATACAAGTGTCCGTGACACGATTCATTCCCTTTGATAATAATTCGTAGTCATCTTCTGCTGTTAAATTTCTCCAGTTTGGAACACGCTCATAATGGGAACCTGCAATAAGGTGGAACAAATCCTCCTCAAGATTAGCCCCCGTACATGAAATTGCATGCACCATATCTAACCTGATAAGTGGGTTGAGCAATCTACCAATTTCTGCGGTAGACATGGCTCCTGCAAGACTAATCAGTAACTTTCCTCCTGATGATAAAAATGAGGATAATGAGCGAGATGCATCTCTTACCACGGCTGCGTTAAAGTGCAAGAAGTATTTTTCTACAAATGGACGGATATTTCCCACTTCAGGGATGCTGCCGAATCTTCGCATTTGGTGACTCATATTTGCGATAAGGTCAGGATATTCTTTTTTCAGTTCGTCATGTAAATATTGGATAATTACAGAGGGGTCGGTTTTTCCACAAGTGAATGCGTCGATTGCTAATAGGCCTTCTTTCGCGTAATGGTGTGCAGACAAATGGCTTTCATCCAAGAGAATAACGGCTGCAAATCCCTCGGGTGATTTACTTCCATCAAACTCTTCAACGTGAGCATGTACTCTCCTCGCTCCACTGAAGTCGACAGCTTTTGTCATAATTTCTAGCATCCATTTACCATCGATTGAATGAACTTCAGTGCAGTCCAAGACGGCTAAACTTCCGCGTGAAATTGGATTCATATTCTGCCGCCGCACTAGGTCTGATTATTACTACTTTCTATGGAATTTCGAAGTTGATTTAACTTGCAACCGATGATTTTTGTAACCAACATAGCAGCAGTGAATTGTGTCAAAGGTGTGTCCCTTTGTGGTACGATTTCATTAACATCGGCGCTTACAACATTCAGATTTTCAAATGCTGTTTCTATTGTTTGAACAGCATGCCAATAAGTAATACCGCCAGGTACAGGCGTACCTGTGGCTGGAACCAATGATCCATCAAGGCCATCAATATCGATACTAAGATGGACTGGGCCACGAATTAAAGCGATCGATTCCAACCAATTATTCCAATGTTTTGAGCCCTCAGTATGGTGAAAAATATCTCGAGCGAACCAAGTATGAATATTTTCATCTTTCTTAATTCGTTCAAATTCTTCTTTAGAATAAGCTCTTATGCCCGCCTGAAAAAGTGCAACAGCACCTTCATCCATTGCCCTCGCCGCCGCACATGCATGTGAGTATTTCTCACCATCAAGCTGCGAGCGAAGGTCTGCATGTGCATCGATTTGGATGACGGTGATATCGTCCCCAAATCCTCGAATGATTGGTGGTAAAATACCATGCTCTCCCCCGATAAAAATAGGGAAGGCATTATCTTGATGCCAGTCCTTTGCAAGTTGAGCAATTTCATCCAGTTGGCCTGCGAGAGTACCCTTATCTGTTTCCCAGAATGGTGCTGTGTGTATTTTGAACCCTGCAGGTATCTCATCCTCCAATTTATCATCGAATAATTCGACTTGCCAACTTGCCTCGATGCATGATTTAGGTCCGTTTATTGTTCCATGACCGTAAGAAGTAGTCAATTCATAAGGCACGGGGATGATGGCAATATCTGGATTATCATCCTCATTTTGCAGCCCAAGAAAACCGGATTGCAAACCATCCTCATCCATGTTCCACCCAATATCAAGGCCTTCAAAACCTCATCGTTAAAACCGATAGGTTAAAGAATAACCGTCACGAATATTATTTGCTAGTTGGGGGTATGTGTAGTGGGGATGACTTTAAACGAGTTGACAGAAGCCATAAGGCAACACATTGATACTGAAATGGATGCTGAAGTTGCCTCAGGCATGGCTGAACATGCCTTGGGATTCTTTGGATTTTATGATAGAATCATCGATAATGCACTTGAACCCACTGATAGAAATCTCTTCTATATGTTCCAAGATTATGACTTACTTACCACTGAAAGCGAGGAGACCACTTTGTGGGACGGAAGAGAATGGCGAATCCATTATTGGAAATTTAAACCAGAGCTGCGTGAAAAAGTTGAGGCCTACATGAATCGGGAAGTGGTTATCGAAGAAGTCGATCCGTTTGAAGAAATTTATGGTGCACGTGGTTCAAACATATGGGCAAAAGAAGGAGAAAAAGTGGTCAATCCCGACGCTTTTACCTCAGATTTCTGGTGAACAAATCATCGGAAGCCTTGAAGGGGAGTCCTGCGGAGTTGTTCTTTATGAGGTCACGAGCGTTATTGCTCGTTTGTGTTTTCGTGATGGCAGTATTTCCCGTCACAAATGCTCAACCGAATGTATCCATTATCATCGATTGGAATGAGGGACACTCCTACAAAGTCCCTGGTGCGAACTCAGATGGTGATGTCGTTGTTGAAATCACAAGAAATGGTTCAACTTTTTTCCCTGAGTTTGAGATTCAAAATATTTCAGAAGGAATAAAAATTATCGTATCAATAAGTCCTGAGTATGGTGACGAAATCACCGTCATGTACGATGACATACATAGGGACATCCGGGTAACTGCATGGAATCAACCATTATTTGATCACGAGGTTACAACAAAAACGAATTGGCAAATAGATCAATCATGGGAGGACGGGACAGGACCGCAAGAGTATCGGTTGAATTTTTCTGGACAAGGGTGGCAGAAGGGATTCGAGTCTGAAATACATACATGGGAATTAGGCGAAGGAGATTTGACTATGCTCCAAACAACCAACGAATCTACGACCTTTCTCTCTCTACTTCTTGAGTCAATCTGGATGAATCAATCGATACAGTTTGGTCAACTGAAATCACAATTCTTTGATGCAAAAGGGAACGGAAACCTTACCATTACTGCATCCAATAATTCGGATGGTTTATCCATACAAGCATCGGTCTCGCAGGCTAACATCAATCGTTCACAAATAGGTGACATAATTGATGAATATCAAAAATTAGAAGCAAATGGCACGATGTCAATGTCAATACAAGAAGATGATTCACTTACAGAAATTGATGGTGAGATAGCGGTCTTATACATCGAAACAAGAGATGTAGGGGGCCAAAGAGTACTTGATCACTCACAATTAGAAGGGCAAGCGGATTTTATTGTGTCTGATGAAAGTACAAGAATGGATTTATCACTCGATTTATTCTCACTCATTGAACGTTGGGAGAATGATTCAAGAGTTGTTCAACTGTATGAATTAGATGGAGATGGAACCTTTGGGTTTACTGATGAAGAAGATAATGCTTCGGTGAACATCAATGGAACCGTGGTTGATTTTCATAATAAAATAGAAAACGGTTTTTGGGTAATCGATGACCTGCACGTAGACGGTCAAATATCTGGTGATGCAAGTGGAAGCTTCGGAGTTGTTCGTTCTATCGAACAAACCGGAAAACAACTCAATGATTCCAATGTTTTGATTGATGTTGTTGTTGTTCACCAGGAAGATTGGTTCAATCTGACCGGAGGAGGAGGCTGGAGTGGTGGAGACGGACTTGTTGGTTCTACGCATAATGAGTCATGGTCTTATGACGCTGTCAATTCTGATTGGGAAAATAGAACGGTAAAAATCAAATGGCGTCAAACTGGTCCAGACCCTAGTACAGGCGAGGAGATTAAAGAACGCTCTCCCGTAATTAAAGACCCAGAGCCCCCAGAAGTACAACAGTTGTTGGGTGATGTAATAATCAACAGAGAACAGGGCCTTGTCCCTCTTCCTTTGCAAACTGGAGATANATTTGTTTTAGANAAACAACATNATCTCCCGTTGAGTATTGAAATAGGTCAAAGTATGATGCACGCAGTGGACGGTCACGACATTTCATGTTATGCATGGAACGGAACTTATTCAGGTGGTGCTACTGGGCAGGCTAGTGGGGTTCTCATCTCCGAAGGACCTTTGGAAGGCCTCAATGGCTATATTTCAAGGAGTATTGAACTTCCTTTTGACGATATCGATCAAGATGTTGTTTTCCACGAAAATCAAAGTATTGAACGGATATTGAGCCCTTCAGTGGTGAGTAGCGCCGATAATTCTCCTCCTGAAATTATGCAAATCCATCTCGAAGGGAGTATCATCAATGAAGGAGGTNGCCAAGGCATATTGCAAATTACTGTAGATGATGTTGACTTCAACATGCAATCTGTCATTGTTGATTTTACAGCCTTAGGTCTTGGTGTTATCTCTTTATCCGACAAAGGTTTAACGGGGGATAAGGTCATTGGTGACGATGTCTGGACCGCAATCATTGGTACTGAGTCAGTAATTTTTGGTGAGAAAGAATTCACAGCNATTGCCATCGATGCCTTTGGCGCTACTACATCTTCAAACTTCACATTAGAAATAGGAAATCAGGCTCCAAGATTAACTCAATTCGAAATCATTCCAACATCAATAGCCAGAGGAGATATGGCAGTGATTAATGTACATGCGATTGACGATAATGGTGTATCTTCTGTTTGGCTAGATTTGAGAGAATATGGAGGTGAGAGGTTATTGCTCCAAGAAGAAAATGGAATTTGGGCCTCATCATTNACCATTCCNAACGACATGAATCCAGGAAAGAGGGTTTTGACGATTGAATTGATTGATGAAGCAGGGAAATCTATCTTTGTTACAACCACGCAAAAGAGCGGTCAACACCATTTNGAGCACAATGATGATGAAGAACTCTCCGTTATGGTGTTGAATACAGCACCAACAATCGCTGAACAAGACCCATATGTCATTGAAATGAATAACCAAAATCAAGAATACACATTTTCCATTCAGTCATCTGATTTAGACGGGGTGCAGTCTGTNGAAGCTAAATTAGGAGTATTTTCAATACCCGGTAACGAGGATACATGGCAACAACTTACCTATGTTGGTAACGATACTTGGTCAATCAGTGTGACAGTCAGAAAGGGCGTCAACATTGGTTCGCATGAAATTCAATATCGTGCAACTGATGTTTTTGGAAGTACTTCAACAATTTATTCAACAGTCGCAAAGGTTGTAGAAGAAACTGGAGACAACGGNGCCATTGATTCTGATGTTTTGTCAAATAATCAATTGACTTACATCGGGTTGTTTATTTTGCCCCTCATCGCGTTAGGAGTGGTGTTTGTTCTGATTGGTCGAAGTGGAATTGCCCAGAAATTCAAAGACCTTTGAGTGAAAANCNCNTTGGAAATTCATANCCNAAATNAGAAAATAGTCATCGGTTTTCCNANCTTTTCTTGTGTTGATATTTCAATTAGGTAGAAGAAATGAGTTGGGGGATTTGTTTTAGTGAAGATAACTTTTCTTGTCCTTTCATGAAAACTTTGTTGGCTTCTTTGGTCACAAATCTTAACCAATCTCGGTCTGGAATCGCTGAAACACCTTGCCGAAATAATGCAAAATCCATTCTGTATGAAGATAAAATTTCAACCATCCATCTGTCATCATTTCCACCCATCAAGGAACAATATTTCCAACCTAATCCTTGGGCTAGATTTCTTATCTCCATCGCCATTTCCATCGTCCTACACCCAAGGTGAAGGATAGGTGATTGTGCCTGAAGGATAACCACAGCATCTTCATTGATTTCTGATGTGTTGATAATTTCCTCGAGTTCTTCAAAGTTTAATTCATGATGCCAGCGATGTCGCATAACAATTGTGTCTTTTCTACCAACATCGGGCACAGCAATCAATTGAATTCTTCCCGAACAACTTGATGTAGTAAAAAGGTCNGGGTGGGTGTTCAATGCGTCAAGAATGTCATACATCGCAACNTCAACCAAGTGTTCAGATTTTGCCATGGATAATTTATTCATAGCATTCTTTTTTCTTAATTCAAACGAGATATGCATCCCTCACAAGATGTTGTGCTGACTTGTGGTATATTATTCATTCAAACAAATGAAATTATATCCTAGTCTTTGCTAAAAACAGTATATGGCGACTTTCGATTCAAGTTCAAAGGTTGTTATTTTGACAGGAGCAGGGGTCAGTGCGGAATCAGGTGTCAGAACTTTTCGTGATAATGATGGGCTTTGGGAAGATCATCGTGTTGAAGATGTTGCGACTCCTCATGCTTGGGTAAATGATCCGTATCTTGTTTGGCGCTTTTATCAAGAAAGAAGGCGGCAATTGCTTTCTGTTGACCCAAATCCCGGTCATTTTGCGATTGCTCAATTTGAACAATATCTGGGTGAGAATTTTACTCTCATCACACAAAATGTGGACAATTTACATGAAAGGGCTGGTTCAAAAAACGTTATCCATATGCATGGTGAGTTGGCAAAACTTCGCTGTGAAATGTGCAATTTNGTCGGAGTCTATCAAGGACCGGAACACTACGAGCGAGAATTNATCCCCTGTTCTGAATGTGGTCATGAAACGTTGCGACCTCATATCGTTTGGTTTGGAGAAGTACCTTTTGAAATGGGTAAAATCCAANAAGTGGTTTCAAATTGTGAGGTATTCATTTCAATTGGAACAAGTGGACATGTTTATCCCGCTGCTGGATTGATAGAGGTCGCAAAAAGCAATTCGGCTCATTGTATCGGTGTAAACCTTGAGTCTCCGTTGAATGCAAGATATTTTGATGAATTTTTTCAAGGAAAAGCGGGAGAAATTCTTCCCCTCCTGGTTCAGAAGTGGATTTCATAACTTCAGTTACTCATTTGTAGACCAAGGAAAGGCTATGCTCCACCAAATCGCATCGTTAAAAATAACTTGAATAGAGAACATAAGCGAGCCAATAAATGGNAGCCAAGCCAGTTCTCCAATNNCCATTTGCCATGCCTCCCAAGANATGAGCATAAAGAGTATATTNCCAATNGAAACCAAGATGAGTATGCCGATGGTTGCGATCGGAGTCCATTTTTTGGGTTGAGAAATATGAAACCTTGTCATTTCAATCCACATTGCCGACGGTATCATCACCAAACTAAAACAAATGAATAATCGATTATACCCTCCTTTACTATCTGATTGCCATGGCCAAGAAAGGGTATCAACAGCTTGGTTTTCCCATTGAAACAAGAACATCCACCACATNANCAGAAAACCCACAGCAGAAATAAACATGCAAGTGACATTGAATTTTCTCCATGACTCTGGAATCCCTCCCCATAATTTTTCTGGGTTTGACATTTTTGAGACACCGTATGCATAGGTAGCCAAAATGATAGGACCAAGAATAAATGTGAANATCCTCAAATTTAATCTTGTCAGTTCCATGCACTCCGCTCTAAATCTTCAACTTGAAGTTATTTATCTTCGCTTGTGAAAAGTCAGGTTTTCAATGCGAAAGCCGGGACTCGAACCCGGGTTCAGGCGTTGGCAACGCCCGGTGATAACCACTACACTACTTTCGCTTGTAGCGAGCGTAGAAACGCCTGTATAAACCGTTATCGTTTTTGAACAAAGTCGATAGATTCAATATAGTTCAATGTTTATGGNGTTACATGTCAGATGAGAAGATTGTCTATGTCGGGAAAAAGCCACTCCATGCCTACGTAAAAGCNGTACAAACAGCACATGAAGAAGGAGAGAATTCAGTGACTATCGTGGCAAGAGGGGCAAGCATTGGTCGAGCAGTAGATGTTGCGGAGGTTTGTCGCAGAAGAAATGGAATTATTGCCTCCACTCTCCCCGAGTCAATTTCCTTATCAAACACAGAGATTGGTACAGAAGAAGTGCCAAGAGATGATGGCATGAAGCCAGTTAGTTTCATTCGCATTACGCTAGATTTTTGATGTGATTTTGAATTACCAATGCTGTTTTTCTAAATAGGTCTACATCTCTTCCATATGGATCTTGAAGCCCCCAATCCTCATCGATTGGGATATTAGGACACTGCACTCCGCAACCCATGCTGATAATTTTGTCAAAAGATTTCCAATCGATAGATGAAATGTTCTTGGGCACCAAACCTGATACATCGATTTCCATTTCTGCTAAAACGCGAAGTGCTTGGGCTGAGACCTCTTTTGCAGGGTGTGTTCCTGCGGATTCAGCAGTAATCCCTTGAGACCGCGCAATGGCTTCAGCCATTTGGGACCGACAAGAATTTCCTACACAAACGAACAAAACTCGCATGAAAGGAAACAAATAACGGNATTTTAAAATAATTACATATTGAGTTTACAACATGGAAAGGCGTTTTTATGTTCCTTTTCTTGTTTATTTTCTCGTCTTTGGAGTACTTTTTTTCCTTCACATCTTCTTTGCGATGTATGATTTTGAATTTTTATTTGAATTAGTTGCGCTCACCATTACCCTTTNCATATTTTTNATGGGACCCATCATCCTCCTCATTTCNCATGAATTTGATGATTTTTATGATGAAAAACTATTCATTTGTTTATGCTTTTCACCAATTCTAGGTTTTGGTTTAGGTTGGGCATATTCGGGTATGGAATTTACATCCTCGGTCATAATTTTCTCTTTAGTGAATACATTGATTCATCTTGGGTACAAAAGAGGTTTCAAGTATTTGTGGGGAATGGACGGAATCGATGCCTGAATCACCAATTAAAGTCAACAATCCAAAAANTGAGGATACTGCAGGTCCAAATCCTGAGCAAACACGCCAAATGGAGCAAGCATACAAACAAATGAAGCGCAAGATGCAAATGGAAAGTGTTGGCAAAGGCATCAAACACAAAATAATGGTCCTTTCAGGAAAAGGCGGTGTTGGAAAATCTACAGTAGCAACAGGGTTAGCACTATCCTTGGCGGCTAAAGGACTCAAAGTTGGACTTTTGGACATCGATATTACTGGTCCGAATGTCCCCAAGATGATGAATTTAGATGGACAAAGGTTGAATGTCGAGAGCGGAAGAATTCTACCCGCAGTTGGTCCAAATGGAGTCAAGGTAATTTCTATGGCGTTCTTGTTGGAAGATGAAAGTACGCCGGTGGTTTGGCGAGGCCCAATTAAGCTAGGTGCAATCCAGCAATTCATTGGTGATGTGGATTGGGGGAATTTGGACTTCTTGGTCATTGATTTCCCACCAGGAACAAGCGATGAACCACTCACTGTGGCTCAAAGTTTGCCCAATATCGACGGAATGGTAGTGGTAACAACTCCTCAAGAGGTAGCCTTACTCGACAGCAGAAAATCAATTGGTTTTGCCGAATCACTAAAGGTACCTATTATCGGGGTTGTAGAGAATATGAGCGGATATACGCTTCGTGGGAAAGGAGCATCAGGGTCCGTGTTTTCAGTTTCAGGTCCAGGCGGCAAAGACATTGAAGTCACTGTTGATGATGATGGTTCGTGGGCGGTCACGCTGGATATTTTCAAGTCAGGCGGAGGCGCCTCAACCGCTGAGAAGACAGGCGTACCATTTCTTGGAGCATTACCTTTCGATCCAGGAGTAGTGAGAGGTGGCGATGATGGCGTGCATCGAATAATCGCAGAACCTGAAGGTGAATCTGCAAAGGCCTTTTCAGCAGTGGTAGAGAAAATTGAAGACTTCGTAAGTCAAGACCAAGACAGCGATGGCTTAGAGATAATTTGATTTGGTGTGGTTATGTCAAACATTCCAGTTCTAAAAAAGTTGGAACGAAAGAAATCCGGGATGACCTTGTCATGGTCAGATGGTTTTGAGGTNGTAGTCGAGTATAAACAATTGAGATATTGGTGCCCCTGTGCCAAATGTGCACCGAAAAGAGATTCTGAAGCGACCGCTGAAATACTGACAAATGAAATTTCAAAATATAAATCAGGAATACCAGAGGTGAAGAAAGTGGGAGGGTATGCTCTTCAATTTGATTGGCCCAATGGTTGCAGCAGTGGAATTTACCGGTTTGAACGTCTTTGGTCATTAGCAAACAAAGAAGATCCAGACNATGGACGCCCGTATGTCCATGGTGCATGGTAATCCATGTTTTTTCACCAGTTTAATCGAAGGTGACATGAATAAGTGAACGTACGGAAACGTGATTGAAGTGGAAGGCGTATACCTTACTTGGTTGATTTCCGCCCTGGCTATTGGCGTAGCCATCATGCCAATTGTAAAACCCCCATGGGCACGGATTTCAATTTCAGGTTTCGTTGATTTCATTCGTCGTTATTGGTTGCATGTGTTAATTTTGTTTTCAATCTATAACGCCAAAGACTTCCTTGACCAAGTTGACAGAATCATTATGGCAAATACAGGTTTAGATATGACGCCATGGATTTTTGCGATTGAAGGTTCGATGGTATTGTCTATTCAGAATATGTTTCTCAATTCAACCCTCACTTTTCTTCTCACCCATTTTTATGTGGTTGGATTTATGGTAATCTGCTATGTATCGATTTTCTATTTTGCATATTTTGATGACCGTTGGATGTCAGATCGAATTACATTGACTATTTTTTGGGTATATCTTCTCGCAGTCCCGTTTTACCTCTTCTTCAACGTGAGAGTCACAGGGGATTTTATTCCTGAAATGATTCCATTGGCGTATAACCTCACTCCTGAAATCAATGATTGGTTTACAAGAATTGATCCATTTACGAACGGAATGCCNTCTTTGCATATTGCGTTTCCNTTCTCAGTATGGCTTTGNCTTATGCGCTACGACCAAGACAAACGTTGGGAGAGATATCGCAAGATAGTAGCCATTTTTACTCTACTCACCGCGTTTTCAATTATTTATCTTGGAATTCATTGGTTTAGCGATATTATCGGTGGAATGGTTGTTGCAGTGCTGGCAGTTCACTTGTCAGAAAAGTCACAATTCGTATGGAATTATTTGGACGAGAGAACAATTAATTCNAGAATTTCGGCATTATTGAGTAATCCTAACAAGAGTTTTGCAATCATAAAAAATAAGATTAAGCAGTCCTCTTTGAAATTCAAAAAACCGGGTTCATCTGAAACCANTGCTCTCATAATTGGATTACTCTTTGTTGTTGGCGCTACAGTTACATGGGACTTAACCCATCAAGCACTTCCTGCAAAAGGGGTTGAATTACCTGTTGAAGTTAAAGCATCAGGAGAGTGGATGGTGACGCTTGATAATCACACCGATGGAGTTCGACTTATTGTTCACGAGATTTCAAATCTGGAGAATGAGATTGAGGTTATCCAACCAAATTTAGACGANANGAGTCATTACGACCTGAGCGGCGGTACTTTGGCGGTTGCTAATACAACAGAATTATTTGTGGTTAACCTTACAAATCCCTCTATTTCACTCCTGAAACTGTCCATTGCAAATGTTGACGAATTGCACATCGTTGAATCNTCAAATGGCCCGGTTATTGCCGTTGTTTCTGGTGGATCTGTGGAATTGTATTCAATTTCGGGTCAAAATGTTGATGCAAATTGGTGGGCTGATGATAATGTAACCATGCTCGACAGTATTGGAGATGATATTGTCTATGTAACAGAAGGCAATCCTACAGAACTACGTTTCGCACAAATAGGAAATGAAGGTTCAATCGCTCAAAAACTTAATTTTTCTGCAAGTGAAATCGAGAATGAGATTCTAACGTCTTGGGGCTTAAGTGTTGATGAGGCAAACGCCACCATCTCTGATATATCAATAACGAGAACACATGCGGCAGTTTCTGTGGATGTCAATGCAACCACTCGTCTGGTTTTACTCGACAGGTATACTGGTGAAAGTCACATTGTTGGCGACCCAAAATACCCGGTGTTTACTCCGCATCTGGATCACGGATTGTTGGTTTGGGCTGCTCAGAATCANTTCAACCCCAGTAANCCGATAGAGAAGTATTCTGATAAGGAGATATTAATGCTTGANATTTCTACAAANCGAACAGANCTTTTGACCTCGGATGAAATAGAGCAATGGGCTCCAATGGCNCTGGAAAATCATATTATNTTTAGTCAAGCCAATCAAGATGGAACNACTTCAGTTGAGGTTTTGAATAGGAACGCACAATTACAACCATACTCATCCATTGTTCTCCAGACATCTGTTATACTGATGTTGGGTTTGATTTTCCTTAATATTGTGCAAAGACAACTCGAATATCGAAGAGACAATATTTCAGAAGAAGAGTGAATTACCCACTATGATAACGNACTCTCTGTTTGATTTTTTCCAGTCGATTTACGCACTCTTGTGCAGAGGGGATTGTTCCCCCGGAACCAAGTTCGACTTCACCTAATTGCTCATCAACGTTCAAATAACCTTCAATCACNTGANGCATTGCTGAATCAATATTTGGATGTGATGCGCGAAATATCTCATGAAGGACATGTAGGTCGATTCCAAATCCTTCAACTTCATACTCCACCTTTGCCAAACCGAGGTCGATGAGAATCGCTGTCTCATTCTTAGAAATCATGATGTTATTTGTCGACAAATCACCATGTGTGACTGCTTCTCGGTGGAGTAAACGGATACTTTTTCCAACGGAATGAAGTATGCTCTCATTATTTTTCTCGATTTTCAAAATATCAATTAATGGATTGCCGTCAATCCGTTCCATAATCATCGACCTTTGAGTNAGATCAACATCGAAGATTTTCGGTAAGGGAAGGCCTTTATTTCTTAGTTTCACCATTAATTTAATTTCATTTTGGAGTCTTTTCTTNGTTAATTGAGCGTCAAGGTCAGGATGTCTCCATTTTCTTTCAGTCCTTTGTTTTTTTATNGCATCTGCTCCAAACCAAGTACCAGAAGTGACCACGGCTTCAGCCCCGGTGTGTAGGANCTCGTCAGAAACCCACGGCTCCATGGTNCTGCCCTTGGGTACATGGTTCAAAAAGGAGGCGCTCTAGGACCCTACAGATGACCATTAGTTTGCCGATGTGTGCTATCGATTTTGGTTCTTCATCTATGGATGAAGAAGAACAAGCCCTTGCAGACGCAATTCAATCGATAAAATCTGAATTGGGACAGGACTTATTGATTCTTGGTCATCATTATCAAAGAGACCAGATTGTGATGCATGCAGATTTGCTTGGAGATTCATACCTNCTTTCTAAGTTAGCCTCNGAATCAGATGCTAAATTTGTCATTTTTTGNGGTGTCCACTTTATGGCAGAGAGTGCAGATATACTGACTGGTGACCATCAATCAGTCATTCTTCCGAATCTAAGAGCAGGTTGTTCAATGGCTGACATGGCCGTATTGGAAGATGTGCAGTCAGCATGGGATTCCATTTTACAATTGACTGATTTGAGAGATCCAATGGACCGGGAAGATGCGAATAAAGTCGTTGATGATGGCCAGTCGTTTTTGGTTCCAATTACCTACATGAATTCCTCTGCTGAACTCAAATCTTTTGTCGGTAAGCANGGNGGTATTGTTTGCACATCATCGAATGCAGAAGGGGTCATAAACTGGGCACTTGAGAGAGCCGGTCCGAACGGAAAGTTGCTTTTTTTCCCGGACCAACACCTTGGTCGAAATACAGGTCTTAGATTAGGATTGAAAGAGCCTGAGATGTTTGTTTGGAATCCAGAGGATAANCTCACAGATTTGGACAAACAATCCCTTCAACAATCCAAGCTAATTCTCTGGCACGGATTCTGTTCAGTACATCAAAGATTCAGTGTTGAACAAATCGCCTCTTTCAGAAAAAGGGAACCAAATGGCTTGGTAGTTGTTCACCCAGAGTGTTCAAAAGAGGTAGTTGAAGCCGCAGATGCCGTCGGCTCAACTGAGTTCATTCGCAACTTTGTTAAACAATCTCGAGATGATGCAAAAATTGCAATTGGAACCGAAATAAACATGGTTGCTCGTTTGAATAACGAATATCCGAATAAAGAGATTGAATGCTTGGATGCAAATGTATGTCCTTGCTCGACCATGTACATGATTCATCCCGCTTATCTTCTCGACGTTTTAGAGAAGATTCGAGATGGTTCAGTTCCAAACCAAATCATTGTTCCTAAACAAACCGCAAAAAATGCTCTCATTGCGCTTGAAAGAATGTTATCCATCACATCATGAAAATTCCGATTTTCCAGCCTAAGTAGGCCGCAGCCGGGCATATAATCATGTTGAGCATTGCGTAAAATATTCCTTGAACTTGTGATTGATTCCACATGTTCATTGTTTCAAAAGAAAAGGCAGACATTGTTGTAAATGAACCGATCATTCCTGTGCAGAATAATAATCCCATTTCATGAGAAATGTATTGTTTGGACAATAACGTCATGAGAAGGCCCATCAAAATTGAACCAAGGATATTGATTGCAAGTGTTCCGTATGGAAAGGTATCAGTATTCATCCATTCTGAAATTCCGTAACGGAGTATGGCTCCGATAAAGCCACCGATACCAACCGCGAGCAACCCATTCACATTTATCCCACAAGGGTAAAGCAAAAAGAAATTCGCATCGTAAAGAAGAAAGATTCCTACTATTTGCANTGAGCATGAAGGTCTGGTTTCTAACCGGTAACGAGGGGAAAGTNCGAGAAGCAAANAAGATTTTCAATCAGTATAATTTTGAACTTGAACAAATGAATTTGGATTTTCTTGAACCTCAAGTGGATTCACTTGAAGAGGTAGCCAAAGAGAAGATGAAACAGGCGATGGCATTTCTGCCTGAAGAATCTGATGTATTNTTTGTTGAGGATGCAGGATTATTTGTTGAAGCACTGAATGACTTTCCTGGAGTNTTTAGTTCGTATGCTCTAAAAACAATCGGATGTCAAGGAATAATCCGCCTGCTCCAGCATTTGCGTAGTGAGGATCNTAGCGCTGATAGTCGACTAAGAAAAGCACGTTTTGAAGCGGTTTCGGGAATTTATTTCAGAGGGAAAATGGAATTTTTTACAGGTATCTGTCCAGGAAAAATCTCTCATGAAGCATTTGGTGAGGATGGATTTGGTTTTGACCCCATCTTTATCCCATCTGATTTAGACATTGATGGTAATCCTATACAAACGGGGGGAATTGGCGTCACTTCCACACACGGTGAAACCTTCGGCCAGATTTCTAGTGATANGAAAGAATTGTTCAGTCATCGAGCAAAGGCNGTCAATAAGGCCATTTCTTGGCTCGAAAATCAGCGAGAGCATCATAAGTAACNAACCTCTGGGGTGATTAGTTAGCATGAAATTTTCTAGGCTGGTAGTGACAGTTGCCTTCATTGGTATATTGTTGATTTATCTTGGTCAGCCAGAGCGAATGGACGAGCAGACGCAATGGGCTTTAGTTGGCGCTATGGTCATCTGCGCCGTATTATGGGTACTTACTGGTGAAAAACCAATGCCAACGAAAAAACCATTGCCGAAGAGAGACCNTACTCCAGAAACCTCAGATGCTCCTGAAAAAGATGAAGAGATAGATGCAGAAGAATCTGACAGTCAAGAGACAGAACCAGATATTGTAACATTACGAGAAAGAAAATTGGCCAAATTACATCAACAGGAGCAACAGGATAATCCAGAAGATGAGCAGGGAGACTTAACGGAGATTTCGATAGATGAAATTGANGTCGAAGATGTTCATGTTGCAGACNCGTTCTCAGTTGAAATTTCAGCACAATCTATTGAAGATGCAGAAATTGATATCATTCTTAAGGAAAAAAATGACCATCATCAACGAATAAAAGAAAGGATTGAATCCAGACGTCGAAGAAGATTAGCCGAAGTAAGGGCTTCAACTGCAAAAATGTGGGAGAGTCATGCTGCTGGAGAAGACATTCTCGCCCTNTTATCGAAAGAAGGTCATGGTCAAACGGTCATTGTTGAACCGTCATCTGTCGAAGCAGGTGGGCTTTACGGTGCTACATTTATCCGTCTTGATGGAGAGACCATNTTAAAATTAAGAACTCCGCTTAATGAAGGNTTTAGAGTTATTGAAGAGGATACACAAGACGAGGAATTAGGGCTTCCAGACTTACCATTGCCACCTGGCTCATTGCCTCCTCTCGGAGANCTCCCTCCTCTGCCCTTGCCTCAATCAGGGATGCCNCCTTTGCCACCTCCTCCCTTGCCATCTTCATCAGCACTATCAACACTCAGAGAAGAGATTGAAAATGATTAGACAATCATTTTTTGAATTTCAAATTATTTGTGTTGCCATTCTGGCTGTTTCCGTTCGATGAAGGCACTTACGCCAATTTGTGCATCCTTTGTATCAAAAATATTAGCAAATGCTTCCGCTTCAATCTCTATTCCTTTCTTGAGTGTATTCTCGAAAGCTGCTCTGACTGTAGCCTTTGCGATTTTGATTGTATTNGATGATTTATTTGCAATGATATGGGCCAGTTTGAGGGTTTCTTCTTCAAGATGTTCACATTCATAGATGTGGTTTACTAGACCAATTTTCAACGCTTCCTCGGCATCGATGTGTTCTCCTGATAAGATCAGTTCCATCGCCTTTCCATATCCGAGAAGGTGGCTCAATCGTTGCGTTCCTCCGTATCCAGGAATCAATCCCAATGTTACCTCAGGTGTTCCAAATTTACTCCTGGTGCTTGCTAATCTAATGTCACAAGAACAGGCNACTTCACAACCNCCACCAAGAGCAAACCCATCAACCATGGCGATAGTAGGTACTGATAAGTTCCAAATGGCTTCAATAGCATTATCACGAAAAAGTTGTTCAATTTCGGTTGAATTTTTCCCAGCAAANTCGGTAATATCGGCACCTGCAATGAAGGATACGGGTTTCTGTCTTTTTCCTTCTTCTGCTGGCAAAGGCGGAGAGCCTGTGATAATAATTAAGCGTACATCAGGTCGATTTTCAACCTCTTTGCATAGAGATTTTATGGCGTTAGTCACCTCTTGATTGAGNGCATTGAGTTTGGATGGTCGGTTGATGATCCATTTCTGTATGATGCCATCGCCCGACTCGCAGGATATCTCTTCGACAATAACAACTTCGGACACAATTTATCCACTCATCTTTCACATAAGAATATGGCTAAGCACACATTGAAAACCCTAAACACGTTGCATTCATTTATGGGGTCAGATGAACAAAATTTGGTTGTTGCTCATGACCTTGGGAAAAGATATGGTGACTTCATTGCTCTTCATCCACTAAATGTTAAAGTGTCATCGGGAGAATTTTTTGGAGTCTTTGGCCCAAATGGAGCGGGTAAATCGACNTTCATCAAATTGTTAACGGGACAGCTGCGGCCTTCCATTGGTCAAGTAGAAGTATTGGGAATTAATGCTGCTAGGGATCCGCAAAAACTCAAAGCGAATATCGGAATCGTTCCGGAATCAGAATCGCCTCCATCTTTCTTAACGCCTTCAGAATTTCTCCAATTTGTCGCGAAACTGCGAGGTCTCAAAGAAATCGAGGAAAAGGTCGAGTACTGGCTTGATTGGTTTGGTATGCAAGAAAAAAGAGATACAATGTGTAAAGATCTCTCAAAAGGTCAGAGGCAAAAGGTGATGTTAGCAACAGCCTTCATCCATAAACCAAAACTTTTGTTTCTCGATGAACCNTTTGCAAATCTCGATCCAATCTATCAGAGGAAGTGTCGTGAGTGGTTGGAAGAACATGTCGCTAACGGAGGCACGATCTTCCTGTGTTCACATGTTTTAGAAATGGCTGAAAGAATGTGCAATCGGATGGCGATTATCAACAAAGGAAAGGTTCTCGCTGCAGGCAAAGTATCCGATCTAAAACAAAGTGTGAGTGAAACATTAGAAGATGTATTCATTCGTCTNGTCGGTCATTCAATTGAAGAAGCAGAACGCATTCATGATGACCTCTCTCAAGAGGAGGAATAGGTTTGGGGGCTACCATTACCAGCAGAGACTGGCAAGAGGTTGACACTTCTCAAGCCCATGCTTCGTCATCAGCAAACATTCAGTCAGATTCGTTACTTACTCCACTGGTAGGATGGGCGGCATTCTGGACAACTTTTCGGGTCATGTTTGTCGAAGAATATCGAGAGAACCTTGACTTTGCTCAGAAGAGGCGAATTGTCTTATTCCCACTTTTGTTATCACTTGTAACCATGATTGCGACCATAGGGTTGCAATTTCTAGTAGGAGAGGGTGCGGCTCAAGGACAAAATGCTGAACAGAATTTCACTTGGGATCAACTGAGATTATTTCTACACCTGCCATTGCTGATGTTCAGTNTAGGCATGGGTTCATTTGCTTTTCTTGGAAGAGAAAGAGTTTTGTCAAGAACAGGTGCTAAGAATTATCTTCTNGCGTCACCAGCGCTTCANCCTTTGAACAATTCTACNGCACATCTGGCCTATTACACAAAAGACCTCGTCTACTACATCACACTGATTTTATCTCCTGTTATTTTTGGCATGTGCGTGGGTATCGGTTTGGAGTATATCGGCGATGTGAATACACCATTAGAATGGGGGAGTATCCCTTCTACTTGGCTTGCAATGTCTACCACATTAGCACAAGGTTTGGCCATGTCATTTCTAGCATCTGCCTTATGGTTACGCGGTGGTATGTGGTCGAAAACAACTCCACTGATTGTGATAGGCTTGGGAGTGATTGCAGGAATGGGATATATCCCTCCAAATGTAGCGCTTTGGGGATTAAGTGTTCANAAATCCATTTTCCTTGGTCCGCCATTGATNGCAATTGCTCTTTTCATTGCTTGGATTGCTTCTCAATTAGTTTTGGATGACTTTGAAGTAAAAGTAGTCAATCGTCAAGAATTATTTTTACCGATTTACTCAAAACTTGGTTTTCTTGGAAATGGAACGACTCGTTTNCTTGTGTCAAAAGAATTGGTTGACTTGATTCGCTCAGGNTCTCTCAAAAAAATGACAGTGAGTTATTCTATTCCTCTTATCGTGTTACTGATGATGGCTTGGTTGGTTGATTTTGCAGAGGTACCAATACCGATTAACTTACTTTCATATGCTCCATTTTTAGGATTTTTTGGCTTCAATTTTTATTCTTGGCTTACNGCATTAGACGCTCCAGATCACATGAATGGTTTGCCTCTAGGCGTCCCCCANCTTATTCGTGCAAAGGTCGTNGTTTACTTTCTCGTAACCTCTTGGATCTCAATATTATTTGTGATATTGATGGCTTGGAGATTGGATGAATGGCCAGTTCTCCCAGCAGCATTAATCGTGATGCTCGCAAATAGTGTCTATATCGTATCACTCACTGCATTTTTGATGGGTTTAAGGCCGAATAAAGCCATATTTGATGGAAAAATTATGGTTTGGTTTTGGATAGGTACAGTGATTCCTCTGCTGGCTTTATTCCTGCTTTCATTTACACAGGGAGATGTGTCGTTTTACCAGAATTGGTATGCCCAGGTAAGTCAACAAGGCCTCCAAGCCACGGCTTCTGATTTTGCTTCTGAGCGAACTGAAATGGGATTTCGTGGGATAATGGTCGTGAGTGGATTCATTACATTAGGTTCGATATTGCTACTGAAGTTGCTTGATAAGAAGTGGGGACGCGCAGCTTTCAACAACTAAGTCGAAGTGGGGATTACATGGGTCGTGTCTTAGCCGTTTGTGGTATGCCTGCTTCTGGAAAAGGAGAGTTTGCGGCTATTCTCAAANATCGGGGAATTCCTATACTTTCAATGGGAGATATGATTCGAGAAGAAGTTAGGCATCGTCAACTTCAGGAATCACCTGAAATTTTTGGAGAAATTGCCAGCCAATTGAGGCATGAATTTGGAGAGGAAGTTTTAGCCTCAAGGCTTATGAAATCTATTTTCAACTTGCAACCTCATCATGCATTGATACTTATCGAAGGGATGAGGGGGACAGCAGAATTAGAGGTATTCAGAACCCATTTGAAATCTGATTTGATTGTCGTTGGCATTCATGCAAATAAAGAAACACGATTTTCGAGAGTGCTGAAAAGAAAACGGTCAGAAGATGGGAATAGAAGTCAATTTGAGATAAGAGAAAATCGGGAAAAAGGATGGGGGCTTGAGACTTTGATTCAAAATGCCGACAAAATTATAGAAAACGAATCTACAATTCAAGAGTTTTCAAATGAGGTTCTGGCTTGGCTAAATGCTCTTTGACTGTATCAAATTTGTGTTTTTTTCGACCAAAGGTTATAGTGAGGTCCCCTCCTAAGGGATACACGGACGAGTAAGGGGGTTAGGGATTGGCAAGAAAAGGTGGTAAAGGAAGAGGCCGTGAACGTTCTCGTGCTCAAGCCCGCGCTCAATATGAAGAACTAGACAAATATCCTGTCATGCCACCACATGCATTTGCTCGAATTGTGCGTGATAAGAGAACATTGAACATCATTTACCAAATCATTGAGCCACCTCTCAATAAAAAGGAGCAAGAATGGCGAGACGAATTAATGACTATTTTTATCAAGTCACTCACCGTTAATATCGATGAAATGGACGCAGACCCTTCTGCATATCTGAGAACTGCAATGGATAAAGTCATCAAATCCTATGGTATGAAGATCAATAAAAAATCTAAATCTAAGTTATTTTATTATTTGCGCAGAGATCTCATTGGCTACGGTAGAATGGATGTACTGATGAACGATCCAAACGTGGAAGACGTATCATTAGACGGCACTGACATCCCTATATTCGCTTATCACAGGAAATTTGAATCTGTTGAGACCACTTGTAAATGGGAAACAGATGATTTGTTGGAGTCATACGTGATTAAACTCGCTCAAAGATGTGGTAAACACATTTCGGTTGCTGANCCACTTATCGATGCTACGCTCATGGATGGTTCAAGAATTGTGATGAAGTTGGGGCGAGAGGTCTCCACTCGTGGTTCCTCATTTTGTATCAGAAGATTCAGAGAAGATCCATTTTCTCCAGTAGATATTGTAGCATTTAGAACCATGTCATCCTTGATGGTGGCATATCTTTGGGTTGCATTTCAAAATGAAGTACCGATGCTTTTCGTGGGAGGTACAGCATCAGGAAAAACAACGACTCTTAATGCAATGTGTATTTTNATTCCGTGGCAAATGAAAATCGTATCTATCGAATCAACAAGAGAAGTAAATATNCCTCAGCCAAACTGGCTTCCNGGTTTGACTCGGCAAGGCTTTGGTGGTGAATCTTCTGAGGGAGAAATAGGTGAATTCGAATTATTGAAAGCAGCTCTTAGAGAGCGCCCTGAATACATTATCGTGGGAGAAATTCGAGGTGCAGAGGCTTACGTACTTTTCCAGGCGATGGCAACAGGACACTGTGCATACTCAACCGTTCACGCTGATTCAGTCCCCTCCCTTGTTCACCGTTTGGAAAACAAGCCGATCGATATNCCGCGAGTTCTTTTGCCTGCTTTAGAGGCATGCAGTATTCAAATTCAAACCAGAATTAATGGACGACGTGTTAGAAGAACAAAACAATTGGTAGAAATTGTCGGAATTGACCCAAATTCCTTGGAAGTGATTACGAATGAAGTGTTTAGGTGGGACGTGAACAGTGATGATTTTATCTTTAGCGGAAAGTCGTATGTGCTTGAAAAAATAATGGTNAAAATNAATTATTCACAAGAGGATATGAGAAACGAGTTGAGGACAAGAAAGCGTATTTTAGAGTGGATGGTACTTAATGATATCAGAAAGTCCGATCAAGTAAGTCAGATAGTCACTGAATATTATGTGAGACCAAATGAGATTATGGCAAGAGTAGATGGCCTGCGTTGATGGTGGTCTAAGATGGAATTAACCGCTTGGCAGAAAATTTGTCACCGAATTCTCGGTCGTTTTCTCAAAAAGCGAGCGAGAAAAGACAAGGATTTGTCCGATGATTTAGTCAAAGGCGCAATGGGCGTGATGCCTGAAGTTTTTGTTGCGCAAGTGATAGTTACCGCTATTTCGGTGTTTTTGATTTGTGTAGCAATTCTCGCTGCATTTTTCGCACCCGGCGTAGGTTTCATTGATTATTATGAGTCTTTAGAAGATGCATCAGTCGCAGAAGAATGCCAAATCTGGGAATATTGGAATCAAGATCTTGTTGATGAATCTCTAGGTCGNTCACCTGAGTATGGCATGTCGTATTCTTGTCCATACTTCTCTTATCTAGAGTTCCCACCATTCCTGAAAGTAGTACTTATTGCGGTTTTGGGGGTACTTATTCCGTACGGGTCATTTCAATACTTCAAAGGAGGTGCTACGCGNATGAGGAAGATGCGTGGCGCGAAATTGGAAAAATACCTCCCTTATGCTGCCTCATTTACCGCAGCAATGTCAGCCGCAAATGCGACTCCTCAGAAAATTTTCAAATCACTTGCNCTAAATGGCGATATCTATGGAGAAATTGCTTATGATGCGTCAATGATTTACAGAGACATTACTTTGCTAGGATACGATTTAGTTACTGCTATGACCATGTCGGTCGATCGGGCTGCATCCACTTGGATGACCGAATTTTTCCAAGGGATGGTTGGTACATTGACATCTGGAGGCTCTTTGAAAATTTACTTCCTTAATCGTGCAGAACATTACATGCGTGAAAATAGAACAAGGTTACAGGAATTCTTGGATAGTCTTTCGATGCTGGCAGAATCCTATGTTGTGGTCGCCGTTGCAATGCCTTTGTTTTTGATTGTAATGCTTGTGATTATGTTTTGGGTATCTGGTAAAGGAGCCCAAATGTCTGAAGGCGTTTTGTATGCAGTTGTGATGCTTGTTCTTCCATTGATTCACGTTGCTTTTTGTGGATTGGTTTGGCTTAGCAGCGAAGAACAAAAAATGTAGGTCAGGTTTNGTTCATGGCTCGAAAGAAGGGAAAAAAAGTCGTGGTCAAACTCGACCTTCCCAAAGACGATACAACCATGATAAAGCTCTATGCCATCTTAGCAGTAAGTCTCTTTATCGGTTTGGCATGCTTTGGATTTTGGCTTACTAATTCCTCTTTTCTTAAATCTCCAAACGGTTCTCCTCTATTTGTCAATCTGGTATGTGGGTATAATCCTAATGAGGTCCCCACATTTGCCGATAATGAGACTTGTGATTTGATGAAAGATGCTCCAAATTCAATTGTGTGGGAAGAAGANGAATGGACTAACTTCCGTTCGCAAGGTAAGATGTTTGATGTTCCTGGTGTTGATGAAATCAGGAGCGGAGGATATCAGCCTGCTCAGCCGTTGGTAGCCACTTGTGACATTGATAGTCAACAAAATATTCCATATGAGTTTTCAATCAGAGGTTCAGATTCTATACCAGTACCTGGTGGTACGCATGAAGGAAACTCTGGGCTTGAAACCGATCAATGCATTGTGGAAATACCCGATTTACCNCCCGGTGACTTGTATCAGGTTGTAATTATTTCAAAGACAGGCGATGTTATTGATTCAGCCTCCTTTAAATTGGACCTAACATTCTATGATGGCGTCCCTGAATACATGAATAATGGGTCGATTTGGATTGGTCCAAAGTATGAACTAGGTGGATTTGAAATTCATCCTACAATATTTTTGAATTTCTTTGGTTTGGCGCTATTCTTCATATTTTGGCCAGCCTCGTTTTATTGGGACCGTGTCAAGGCAAACATTAACGCAATTGAAGAAAAGTTTCCTGACTTTTTGAGAGATATGGCAGAATACTGGAAAGGAGGGTTGTCGATGACTGTTGCAGTCCAAACCCTCGCTGGCAGTGAATATGGAGCGCTCAATGATGAGGTAAAGAAAATGTCAGACCAACTTAGTTGGGGTGTCGCATTTTCAGATGTCATTGGCATGTTTGCTGAGCGGGTTGGTACTCCAATTGTGAAGAGAGCAATCTCGCTTATTTCAGAAGCCAACAGAGCAGGTGGGAAAATTTCTGATATCTTAGTCACTGCAGCAAATGACAGTAGAGAAATTAAATTTCTTGAAGCAGAACGTAAACGAACAATCTCATCCTACATCTCGGTTATTTGGACGTCTTACATGGTTTTCTTGGGTGTAATCGTCGTATTGGGTAAGGTTTTCATTCCAAATATCGCAAATTCCAACTCTGGTGATAGTGGNGGAGATGGCGGAGGTTCAGAAATAGGGAACATGCAAATCAGAAACATTGATCCACTTTTCTTTCTTACAATCTTCTACTATGGTGTAAATATGCAAGCCATGGGCAATGGGGCTATGGCTGGGCTCATGGCAACAGGCCGTTTTTCGAACGGAATGAAGCACTCCGGATTAATGATACTTGTTGCCATAATTATGTTTAATTTCATCGTGTTCAGTCCCGATTTGATTGGTATTTCTGAATTACCAGGTTTGAACCCATCCGTTGGAACGTTTAGACCGTGAGGTGATCTTACGAAGGATGATAATGCTCAGGTTCACATTCTAGAAATGTTGACCCTGTTTTGGCTTTTTTTCATGTCTGCGAGTTTTTTGATTCGGATTCATGTTCCAGATGCCCAATCAATCGCTTCTGATTATGTGTTAGAAACCAGCGGTGAGGATGCAATGCGGTATGCTCTTGGCTTGAATGCATTTGATGAAAATTATACCTCAAGAATGCATGAACTTCTTGATACAGGTGAATTAGACCTCGCATGTGAATTAGTTCAATCAGCGGTCAAACCAGGCATGGAATCAAATTGTTGGTTAAGTCAAAATGCCCAATCCATACAACCTTATGGTGAGGTTGCTGAACCATTGACTGGAACGACGACGGTTCATAGATTCGTAGCAGTAAATGGTAATGTTTGGACATTAAGTTTGGATGTCTGGTCAAGAGGTGGCGTTTCATGAAACTCAACAATGATGANACGGGTCAAATGTTACTNGCTACAGGCGTCGTTTTGATGATGTCACTCCTNTCAATGGCGATATTCAGCGTGAAAATTGCAGGATTGACCATTGCAAGCGATACAACTCAGAGCGAAGTTGTAAAAATTGCAGAAGAGATCGATGACGAGATATTTCAATTGGTTTCATTCAGGGCGAAGGAGTGGTATGAAGCTGGATTGAACGAGACAGAGAGTGTTGCATTGAGTATGGATAGTTTGCACAGAGATATCGTTCATCATGGCGAACTCAGAGGCATAGAAATGAAAATCCTNAATATAGAGGTTTCAGAAAATGCAGGTGTTGTTTCAGTTCAATGTGAACTAGGTATTGCCGATGATCATGCAATGTTAGTACGTCCGNTTNAATTAAGCATTGATTTGGATAACTAGTCGTTTTTTGCTTCGTTCCATGCNAAATCGACCCAGTGTGCGACTCTTTCCATCTCATCCTGGACTCTTGTGATATCAAGATGCTTCCATGACGTTACTTTTACTCTTTCAATCAAATGGTCTTGGATTGCACGCATACGATTTAACCCTGCAATGTATCGATGAGCGCTGCGATAGGTATTCTTCTCTCTCTCTTTCAAAAATCCCTCATGCTGATTGATATCGGCGACACTCATCACAATACCGATGGCAATGCCTCCTCCTTCTTTCCATGTTCGCAATAGACGATCGCTGGGATTGAGGTGTTCTCCTTCTAAAATCAAACTAACGCCTTCTCTTCTTGCACGCTCTATGGTTGCTAAAATACCATTTTCGATAGGCTTACAGGCAGCGTCCCAATCAAGCACTGGGTCCATTGATTCCCCTTTTGAGAAGGATGACCTTTCCAAATCATTATTTCTTACATCTGAAAAAGTTCGTAAAATTTCTCTGATGCTACACGTTGAAATGTTTCTCTTCACTTGATACTTTTCTGCAATTTTAATCGCAAGTGATGATTTTCCAACACCATTACTTCCCGCAATAAGAAATAAAATCGCTGGTTTTTTGTGAGTTGTATTTGCGGTAATTTCTGCTAACCCCACCGTCTTGACCATGAAGCCTCCAATCTAATCTGTCCTATGAANTCATTTGATGAAGGAGGGTGCTTTAAGTCAAATCTCTTGGCATTGGCATGAGCGAGAAGTTGATGTTCACGTCAGGTAGTTGGAAAAAATCCTCCAGTGGAGAGGAATCCGATGTAATTAATCCGGCTACAGGAGAGGTTATTGCAAGNGTTCCAAAAGCTAATTTAGATGATGTGAATGCTTGTATTCAGTCTTCACGTCAAGCCTTCCAGAGCAAAGAATGGGCATCAATGGACCCTGCCCAAAGAGGAAGAATTCTGCAAAAGATGGCAAATGCTACTTATGCAAATGCGAAGATGTTGGCAGAGATAGAAAGCACAAATAATGGGAAAACATTCAGAGAAGCACTCAGTGAAATACGCTATGGTGCTTGGACGTTGGAATATTTTGCAGGTCTAAGCGATAAAATTGAAGGTAAGACCATCCCCGTTCCTGGAAATAGACTCAATTACACATTGCGTCAACCATTAGGCGTAACTGCTCACATTATTCCTTGGAATTTTCCATTACAACTTGCTTTGCGTTCCATCGCTCCTGCTCTTGCAGCAGGGTGTACTGTAATCGCTAAGCCAGCATCATGGACTCCCTTATCCTTGCTGGCTTGGCTTGAGAGTATCCTAGATGCAGAGACTGGTTTGCCTGAAAATGTTATCCAGGTTATTACGGGAAGTGGCTCTATGATTGGAGATGCGATTGCAGGTTCGCCCATGGTTGATGGGATTGTAATCACCGGAGGCGTAGATACTGGGAAGTCTGTCATGGCCAAAGCCAGTGAAAACCTAACACCTGTAACTTTAGAATTAGGTGGAAAAGGAGCCAATGTAGTGTTCAGTGATGCAAATATCAAATATTGTGCTAAAGCCGTTTGTTTTGGAATTTTCATGAATGCAGGGCAAATGTGCTGGGCAGGATCCAGATTAATTGTCCATGAAGACATTCATGACGTCCTTGTCGAGGCTATTGTCGCAGAGGTAGCAAAATGGCCAATCGGCCCTGGAATGAGCGACGGTGTAAGAATCGGAAGCCTTGTTCACAAGACTCATCGTGAAGATGTATTGAAATTGTTGAAAGCCGGTCTGGAACATGGTGGGAAAGTAGTCACAGGAGGGAATGAAATTGAAGGAGAAGGGGCATTTATGGAACCCACAGTTGTAATTGATGTGGATGTTAACAATCCATTATTCCNAGAGGAATTGTTTGGTCCAGTTTTATCAGTCACAAAATTCAACACAGATGAACAGGCTTTGGAAATGGCTAATAATTCAAAATTTGGTCTTCTAAATGGTGTTTGGACAAATGACTTGAGTCGAGCTCATCGTTTCGCAAGAGATTTACATTCAGGGATGATTTCAATTAATGAGTATCCAATTACTTTCCCTCAGACTGCATTTACAGGCTGGAAACAATCTGGTATCGGTATTGAGCAAAGTCAAGAAGCACTGAATTTTTACACGAAAGTGAAGAATGTAAATGTAAAACTGTGAGGTTTTCATTTGACGGTAACTCATTCAAAGCCTAGCGAAGAGGTCTCTTTGATTCAACTATCAGGGAAATCCGCAAGTCAATCATTTTCCCGAGAAACACTCCCTAANATTTCAGAAGCCATCATTTCAGAATTAGAGGATGTAAATGTCAAAGCTATTGTGATTACTGGCGAAGGACGTTTTTTTAGTGCGGGGGCAGACATTAACTCTTTTCAGCGTGCGATTGAAAACAGGGAAGCGCCAAATCTTATCAGAGATTTGACCGATGTGCTGCACCCATTACTTATGAAAATACGAGTTTCGCCAAAAATAGTCATTGCCGCCATCAACGGAGCAGCTGCAGGTGGAGGGCTAGGTTTGGCTCTCGCCTGTGATAGCAGAGTTGCTTCTGTTAGTGCAAAATTTGCTGCCGCATATGCAAGTTTGGGTCTTTCTCCTGATGGAGGAACTACGTGGCTGCTGCCACGGCTAATTGGTGAAAGCAGAGCAAGAAGGTTCTTTTTATCAAATGAGATATTAACNGCAAAAGAAGCACATCAACTTGGTGTTGTAGATCACCTTGTGGAAGATAAGGATTTGATTGAGACTTCAATTGCTCTTGCTGAATCNTGGAGTGGATGGAGCCCTCACATGATCGAATCGACCAAGCATTTGCTCCACGTACAAAATGAGAATGATTTTGATACACATCTTAAACACGAGCAAACCCTGATTGAAGCAGCAGGTCTGACACAAGAATTCAAAGAAGGCGTGAAGAAGTTCCTAAGCAAATAAATTTAGAAATATTCTAATNCCACTTAAAGAAACCTTCTCCTGATTTTTTCCCTAACATTCCTTTTGTGATCATTTCTTCTAACAATGGATGAGGAGTGTACCTCTCGTCACCAAATGATTCTTTTAGGTTCAATAAAATGTCTCTGCGCACATCTAATCCAACAAGATCGGTCAATCGTAATGGCCCCATTGGGTGGCGATATCCTAATGTCATCGCCTTGTCGATATCTTCTGCATTAGCCACACCATCTGCAAGCATTCGAATCGCTTCATTTCCTAGAACAACGCCAAGCCTCGAGGTTGCAAAACCTGGAATGTCATTGACCAAAATTGTGGTTTTCCCCATTTCAGCTCCTGCCTTTTGAGCAAATTCAATGGTTTCACTTGAACATAAATCGTGTTTGACTAATTCCAATAACTCCATGATCGGTACAGGATTGAAAAAATGCATTCCAATGACCTCATGAGGTCGAGAAGTTGCTTCAGCAATACTTTGGATTGTAAGACTGGAGGTATTGGTTGCTAAGATGCCAGAAGTCATGGTATCTATTTCAGAAAACAATTTTTGTTTTAAGTCCATAATTTCAGGTACTGCTTCAATGACAAGGTCTGATTGGGAGACTGCATCTGATAAATCGCTGGTAGATTGGAGGTTGTTACTCCAAATGTGCTTTTGTTCTTGAGATGTTTTTCCCCTCAGGATTCCTTTATCCCAAAATGCACTAATACGTTGCATACCTCTTTCTAGACTTTCAGGGTATGCATCATATAACGTGGTATTCCATCCTGTTTGAGCACAAACTTGAGCAATTCCTGCACCCATTGTTCCCGCTCCAATGACAGCAACATTTTCAATCGACATGTTCACTTGGAGAAGGGTGTTGTTCATGATGATTTTTATCACTTTGAGCAAGAGCCACTCCAGAACAGATTAAGAGAAANGACCACAATAAACTCCAACCGAGTTTCTCATCGAGAATCAACCATCCACTCAAAATCCCAAATGGTGGGACCAAATATATGTAAAGTGAGGATTTTTCAGGGCCGATTGTCAATATTCCATCAGCATACCAAACATAACAGAGCACCGTCGATAAAACTGCCAGAAATAGAATTGCGATCCATCCCTCATAACTTATCGATGGCCAACCCCCTTCAATGGTTTCAAACAGTGCCCATGGTGTCATGAATATCATTCCTGCCACGGAAGCCCATAGCGTGATTTCCAGAGGTGTTAACGGTTCTTTTCCATGTTCAAATTCTGACATTCCTCTCGTCATATATATTGAAGAAGTTGCCCATGACAAAGCAGCCAGAGCAATCAAAATATTTCCTAAACTCCTTGAATGAAACGGAATATCGACGTTAGGAGACGCCAAAAATAGAATTGATATCCCCATTACTCCTAAGAAAATACCAATAAAAAGGCGGTATGTATATTTGTGATTGAGCATAATTGCTGCTAATACTGCTGTGAATAAAGGGTTGAATGTGATCATTAGTGATGCATCACCAGCAGCAGTGTATTTCATTCCAAACATGAAAAGAGCCTGATATACGAATGTCGAATAAAACCCGATTGCAATCACAATTTTGCATTGAGACATAGATGGTAATTTTACTCCTGTAGTAAATCTCAANCAAAGAAAAAAGAGAGGAAGGGCAATCATATATCGGATTAAGGCTGCTGTTAGAGGGGGGGCATCCAGTGCAAGAACACGACCAGCGACCCATCCTCCGCCCCAGATTGCAGCAACGATGAGTAATTTTAGATGAATAAGTAAATCTCTTGAATTCATTCAAAACGCTCCAAACCTATTTGGAGAACTCTTGAACGTGGTAGACCTATTTCTGGTAATCCTTTGGCAGGAGCATGAAGCTTGAGACCTTCCAATCGTTGAACGTAAAGCCCATAAGAGGCGATATCATTGGGTTTGAATGGTGTTGGTAGATTCAATCGGTCTAGAGTTTCGCAGGCTTTTTTTGAATAAATCGGATATACATTTTTCAAAAAGTGCATCCAATTTGAAAGTCTGATACAGTCCACACCATCAAGAGTTAGAAGATGCTCAAGCAATCCAACGTCGGGATAGGCGACCGTTCTCAAGGCCATGGTCACTTCTTGGACTACGTCTTCTGGCCAAGCGAAGGGTGTGTTCTCACACCACTGATCGATCATTGAGATGTGCTGTATGTGAAACTCATCAGGTATTTTGAATAGCAGATCGGTGTAGTGATTATCATCATGCATACCAGAAACCAAATCCGGTAATTCTTCATAAAAGCGTTCTACTGATTCAATAGAAACCCCGTATAGTGAAACGGGAATCAATCAATCACCCTCAAGCAGTAGCCCCGATTCCAGATGCAACTTGTCTTGGAGTGAGAGGTTTATTCTCAATCCACTCTTCCTGGAAAATTTGCTTAAGTTTTTCTTCATCTTCTTTCGTAGGCAATATTTCCGAGATATAATTGCTCCATTCTTCATCGCTTCCGGTGAAGGGCTCCCCTGATACAGTGTATCTCTTTCCTGCGCAATCTCCAATTTCTCGGTTGAAGTTTTCGTGTGCTACATACAATNTTGNGGTAACATCTTCGGGAAGATATTTGTTTAACTTCTCGACTTCAGCAACGATTTCATCATGGTAGTGGCCTCTGCTTTCTTCATTGAGGACTTCTTTGTCGACATCGATACCTTCTCCTGCCTTTTTTCTTTCATCCCAACGTCCCTTTATGCCCCATACATACGCCCAATGAGCACTGGATGAAGAATCGGTTCCAAACAAGTCATGGGCCGTTGAGACCCATTTGTTGAAATATCTTTGAAGCATGTCGAGGGGTACTACACCTGCTTTGATGATTCTCCTCAAGCCATTTGATCCTGTGCCGAGGTGAAATGATTCTTCCTTGAGCATAGGGCCCATTGACGCTGCAAGGGGCTTGAAGGCTGAGGTGGATAACATTCCTAATTGGTACTTCCCATCTCTGTCTACAAACATGGTATAGCAAAAGAAGTCCAACCAATGTGGCATTGGACGATTGAATGCTCCCAAAAGACGATTGCCATCTTGGGCATTTCGCTCAAGAAGTTTTTGAGCTTCACGTGCTCCTTGCTGCCCGAAATAAGTCATGAGCAGGTAAGCCATNTGCCAGCCATGTCGCTGTTCTTCTGCCATGATTCGAGCAGCAGCATAACGGTCGTAATCGGTAGGTGCTGTTGCAAGAAGATGCCGTTGTTGTTCCACGGAGGCAAATTCAGTATCTCCTTGGACGGTTATCATAGAAATCAGACTATCACGTATGTTCTGGTGAGGTACCTGTAAGGATCGCTCCCATTTCGATCGGCCGCTGTAATCTCCGTACTCGATGGTTTCACCTGCACGGTCCCAGTCAAAAAGCACTGAAAGCTCAAAATCACCCAACCAGTCCGGATTAAATCCGACTCTTTGCTGCCAATCGTTGAAATTAGAAATCCAGTCATCCCATGTTTTCGGTAACTCTGCCATGAANCTNCCATGTCGGCGAGGTACATGAANTGTATGCGAACATGTTCGTGCGAACATGTTAGTTAGAACGTTTCCGGATTTCTTCGCTAAATGCATGCATGACACGATTATTGATTCGTTGTATTTGCGCTGATAAAGTGGATTTACTCACTCCTAGTTGTTTGGACAAATCTGTAAGAGTAGTTCTTCTTGGTACATCCCAAAAGCCTTCTTTCATACCGACTTCAAAAACATGCCTTTGCCTTGGTGTGAGAAGATAATTCCCGTTTAATCTTGTAGAAATAATCCGGAATGGGATATGGTCTTGTCGTAATAGTTTGATTAACAGTTGTCTGGATTTGTTAGAGCATTCAATCTGCCAATCTACCCAACCGTCTCTTATTTCAAAGGGTGAATCTGGAATTACGGCAGCATCTAATATCGGCCGAATGAATCCGCCACCTTTAGCCCCGATTTTCACCAAATATCTCGTCGCAGATAAACGTTCAACTTCTTCTATTCCGGGATGGTTCTGAAGATCTTTTTCTACGTCCAAATCAGAAGATAAAATCGCTGTTCCTCTACCTTTGGCCAGAGGCATGGTCTCTTCAATTCTAAGTGTGGTATCCGGCCTTTGCCGAGAAACGTCACCAGACCAATGCCCTTCAGGTAATCTCACATCNATTCTGAGTTTTTGATTCATNAAATCACGCTATGTGAGTTCTTTCAAATCTTGATACCTTACCTTGTTTGACATCAATTAATTCGCTATGTGTCAAAGCTCTTGAATCAACAAATTGTACGCCTGGAAGATATCCATCACAGACCCCAGATGCGACAAAGACAGCATCATCTGATTTGCATAAATCTTCTTTCTTCCAAATCTTTTCTAGGTTATCGTCAATCATGGTTGAAGCACGTTTTTCCTCTTCTTGGCTTCTGAAAATTAGTTTTCCTTCAAAGCATCCTCCAAGCCCGCGAAGGGCAGNAGCAGATATGACGCCTTCTGGAGCAGCACCTATGCCCAAGAGCAAATCAAANGGGCCGTCCTTTTGAGCAGCCCAAATAGCAGCAGAGATATCTCCATCACTCATGAGATTTAATCGTGCACCTGTTTGTTTAACTTCCTCGAACAACGAGGCATGTCTTTCTCTATCTAACGAAACAATTTCAACATCAGAAATAGGTTTGTCTAANGCATCAGCGGTTTGTTCAATGTTATATTTGACGTCCCCTTCAAGGGATATTTTTCCCAAAAGTTCAGGCCCACCTGCTATTTTATCCATATAACAATCAGGAGCGTGGAGTAATGCCCCTCTCGGGGCAGCGGCAAGAACAGCAATCGAATTTGGCTTGTCATAAGCGCAATTATTTGTGCATTCTAGTGGATCAACGGCGATATCTACAGCAATAGCGTCTGGATGATCAATCATATGTCCCAATTNTTCGCCAATGTAGAGCATTGGTGCTTCATCTCTTTCTCCCTCTCCAATTGCGACTCGTCCATCAAATGGAACTTTGTCAAAGGTTTTTCGCATTGCTTCCACAGCGGCATGATCAGCCTTTATTTTGTCTCCTTTCCCTCTCCACCTAGCGCTTGCAATGGCTGCTTTTTCAACCGCTTCAAGGAAAAAATCTGACAAATCTGATACATCTTCCATGTTCTTCCATCTCCATTTAGTCCATGAATCAAACGGATGATTAGTTGTTCAATTTCTGCTTCTGAACAACTTTAATCTCAGTGATTTCAGCTTCTGGATATTGGCCATTCTCATCTTTTTCAAGTGATTTCACCATGTCAAAAGCGCATAACAAACCTGCACAGACACCAGTTAACGCTTCCATCTCGATACCGGTTTTGTAAATTGCCGCAACTGTTACAGTGCATTCAAGAAAATGATCTTCTAAGTTCCAATCTACATGACAACCTTCAATCGGTACTGGGTGACAATGTGGAATGATCCTCGGGGTATCTTTCACCGCTTGTATTGCAGCGATTGTCGATGCTTCCAAAACATCTCCTTTCTTGATTTCACCCGATGAGATTGCTTGAGTGGTGTTCTTTCGCAAACTCAATCGTCCTTTGGCCGTGGCTCTTCTCTGTTGCATAGGTTTGTGCCCAATTTCAACAATCGCTTCTATTTTTGATTCCATTTATCCGAGACCTCCTTTCCACTCAATGCTATTTTCTCTGACCTCTTTTTTCCATAAAGGTGCCTGATTTTTTAGAGAATCAATAAGCCATTCACATGATTTGAATGCCTCTTTCCTGTGCTTTGCTCCAACATGTATAGCAACAATAGGTTCTTCTGGATAGACTTTACCAACTCGGTGGGAGATGACAACGAAGTTAAGATTGTATTTTTCCGAGGCTTCAACTGCGAGTTTGTACAACGTTTTTGGGAGTTCTTCTTTCCATGCATCAAATTCAAGATGNAGTACATTTTCTTCATTTTCTCTACCCCTCGTTATACCGACAAACGATACAACACCTCCACTTCCATCAAAGTTGATGTTCTTGAGTAATGCATATGGTTCAAGGGTATCTGGCGCCTCAGCAATGACAATCTGAGGGTGCATAGCCTTTGCATGAGGCAGTCCCTTTTCAATCATCTGCTTCATGAAATGAGTCAACCATATCATTGAAAGGTAATGAGATACATTGACAACCATGCCAGAGGCACCCCCTATCAAGATCATGGGTGCTGGGCTTTCAGGTCTGGCAGCTGCTACGATCATCGCAAGATCTGGCAGAGCAGTAGAGGTCTACGACATTAGAGATGATTCAGGGGCAAGATTTGATGGAGATTTTCAAGCACTGGAGAACTGGTCTATGTCTATTGATTTTTTCGAGCAGCTCAAAGAGTGGGGTTTCGATCCTAGTGAATTCAAATCCACCGATTTCCGCTCTCTGGATTTGATACATCCAGACGACAAAATAACTACCGCTCAAAGTGATGCTGTNGCATTCAGGATTGTAGAAAGAGGGACATCCCCACACACAATAGATCAAGGGTTCAAAAGAATGGCTGAAGCAGAAGGCGCAAAAATCCACTACAAAACCAGAATTAGCCAAGATGATTGTGATATTATTGCAACAGGTCCAAAAGGTACGAGTGCAGTCGCTTACGGGGAAATCTTCCATACAACTCATCCAAATAAGATTTCATTCCAATTAAATGACAAATTAGCACCTGGTGCTTATTCGTATCTTATCATTATCGACGGGGTTGGATTGATTTGTACTTGCTTGTGGAGGAAACAAAAGAAATCTGAACGATTTTTGAATGAAACCATCGCATGGTATCAGAAGCAATATCCCGAAATTCAAATGACACCAATAAAAAGAGTAGGTGGAAAGGGAGATTTCACAATTAACAAACGCTACAAAGATGGCGGGAAATATTTCGTGGGGGAATCAGGCGGATTACAGGATTTCATGTGGGGCTTTGGGATGAGGATGGCGATATGGTCAGGAGTACTTGCAGCAAAAGANATCGTTGGTGAGTGTGATTATGACAAAGAGATACGTAAACATCTGATGCCATATGTGAAGACTTCGATTGCCAACAGGTTCCTCATGAATAGAGTGGGCGACCGTATGTTCAAACTAATGTGTAACCGATGGATGAAGCATCAAAGAAAATCAGGTGACGGGCTTATTTGGATTGGAAAACTCTTCAGGCCGTCATTGCTTAAATCATCGATTTACGTCTTGACATCTCCTTTCATGTTGAAAAAAGATACAAATTCACCTAGCCGTAATGTGCGAAGGTTACCTTTTAGAAAGGCAAAATCGAGGGACAACTGGGAACCATCAAAAGACGCGATTGATNTTGGGAAAAGGTGGAACGAAATCCGCAGAAAAGGTGCCGTGACCTCATTTGAAGATGATTCTGACGCAGCATCTATTCCGTCAAAATGACAACGAATCGTTAATGATGTATTTCCATCTGGAATGTTTATGTCCGAATTATATGGTCTTAACTTACAGCCTATGTCAAACAAATTGGTGAATTATGGAGTAACCGAAAACGGTATTGCAGTCATCGAATTAGCATCTGACTCAGCAGGTAAACCCCTCCAAGGTGAAGGCTCAGGACCTAACACCTATACTCATGAGATGATGCGAGATATCGACGAAGCAGTTGTAAAGGCAAGGTTTGATGACGATGTGACAGTTATCGTACTTACTGGAAACGGCGAGAAATTTTTCTCTGCTGGAGCATCGATCCAGATGTTGAATAGTGTTTCTCCTGGCTTCAAGTATAATTTTTGCTTACACGCAAATGAAACGCTTTCACGTTTAGAACAAACTCCAAAACTCGTCATTTGTGCGATGAACGGACATGCTGTTGGAGGAGGCCTTGAAATCGCCATGGCCGCTGACATTCGAATCGCAAGAAAAAATGCGGGGAAAGTTGGATTACCTGAAATTAATTTGGGGGTTCTGGCTGGTACTGGTGGGACTGCACGCTTGGCACGTCTCATAGGGAAAGCGAAATCACTCGAAATGATGGTCACTGGAGAACTTATGTCCTTTGAGGATGCTCTTGATTGTAATCTCATCAATCACTTGTGGGAAGGTACTGCTCAGGATTTCAGAAGAGATGTTCTCGATTGGGCAAGCCAATTCACACTTCCAAATAAGGCGGTTAAAGCAGTTGGAAACATCAAGCGTTCAGTCCAAACTGGATTGGAGATACCGTTTGAATATCATCTTGCTCTCGAAAGAGAATTGCAAGCAGCATTATTCAACAGCAGTGATGCGAAAGAAGGAATCGCAGCATATGTTGAGAAAAGAGTTCCAAAATTCGAAGGCGCTTGACAAACAGAAACGGGGTGAAATTTTGAGCACAGATTATTCCGTTCCTGCAGATGTTCCAGACGATCTTGCAGACACATACCTTTCTAACCTCAACGCTGCTACGGCAGGTACTGGTTTCATGAATTTATTTGCATGTGATCAAAAAATAGAGCATCTAAATGATGACTTTTATGACGGAGGAAATGCGATACCGCTAACATCAAATGATCCTTCGCATTTATTTGAGATCGGAATTGCTGCACACAATCAAGGAACAATTGGCGTCCTCGCAGGACAACTGGGCCTAATTGCCCAGTATGCCAGAGATTATCCCGAAATTCCGTACCTTGTAAAGCTCAATTCAAAATCAAATCTCGTCAAAACATCTCAGCGCGATCCTGTATCTATGGCGATGTGGGACCTGGAAGATGTGATGTCCTTAGTCCACAATGGGATAAATGTCGTCGGAATTGGGTACACCATCTATCTTGGCAGTGAATTTGAACATGAAATGTTGACTGAAGCAGCATCTATGATTCGNTGGGCACATGAACTCGGACTTATCGCAGTCGTTTGGATGTATCCAAGAGGCAAGGCTGTTGACAATGAGATGGACCCCCAACTCATCTCAGGTGCAGCAGGAGTAGCGGCATGCTTAGGTGCGGATTTCGCTAAGGTCAATTATCCTAAAGCATGGGATGGCAAAACAAGACCGGAAAGTCTTGCTGTTGCAGCAGAGGCAGCTGGTAGAACAGGCATTATTTGCAGCGGAGGAGGTAGTTTACCGCCGCATGAGTTTTTACAGCGTCTACATGATCAAATTCACATTTCGGGATGTAAAGGCGCTGCNACAGGTAGAAATATCCATCAAAAAGATACTGAATCTGCAATAAAAATGACGGCAGCATGCCATGCAATAATTTGTCAAGGAGCATCTGTGGAAGAGGCTATGTCAATTTACGAGAATTAGTTTATTCTCTTCGAACCAAATTCTTTGTGTGAACATTTCCATTTTGGTCTAGTATCAATGGCTGTCCTTCTTCCCAGTTTGGACAATTTTCTGCTACCCAAATTCGTGTGGCCCATTCGCAGATATCGTATCCTCCAGAAAGTATACCCGATCGCTTGATGTATCCAACCTTGACAATGTCCTTNTCCTTTGAAAGTACATTGCCGAGTTGTTGGCTGGTAGTTCCATGACGCATGGTGCTGTTTATGTGTTCTAGAATCTCAGCTGTATTTCGCGGTTTTTCTGCTAAGAATTTCTTAATTTTTTCTCGTATTCGTACTGTTTTCATGTGTCATTCCTCCTCGTCATTCTTGGCACCTCATTCGACTGTGACGCCGTTGGGTCAAAGGAGCGATGAGTCTCATATAACCATTGCTCATTAAATCGATTTTAAACTTACATCTAATAACGAAAAAACGCCCAATTTGGAATACAAAANGATGCATTTTTTTCGTAATTCTTACAGTTCGAGTGGAAATACGTAACTAAATGTAACTAAATAAATGATAAAATGTGAATTACTAAATATATCTGTTTAATGGACATAATTAGTGACAAATAAAACAAGTGAACTGATAAGGTCATCACAGCATCGACAAATACTTCATTGGTTGCTCGATGAATCTAGTACCGTCTCTGACATCTCAAAGGGATTAGGAATTCGTCTTCCACATGCTTCTGCCTCAATGAAACAAATGAGGNGTGCTGGATTAATCACAAGGGATACGGGTTCCTTGAGAGGGGCCCTGCATAGGATAACGTCAGAAGGTCTTCAAAGATTTAACAAAGATTGTTTTATTCGCGCAAAGAAGACAATATCTTGGCCGCCTCCCAGTAAAAATCACCTGATGGTCATCGAGAGATCTGGGAATCTGATACTCATTTGTTACGCGTCAATACCTCAAAAAACCTTATTTTCAATTCCTTCGATTNATGATTACCCACTTCAAAAGAGTAACAATACTTCGAGTGGAAACGAGGGGGGGCCTATCTCTGATGCTCCCTGGATTACTTTACTTGATAAGGAACCAATCTGGTGGGATCTAAATGAAGAGATTGTTTCTTCCCCTCCAACATTGTCTCCTCCCGATACCATTGAAGCCTATGTGGACACTCCCATAGTTATCGGTATTTCGAGAGCCAAAATATTGAATTCCAAAAACCGAGAAATTCCCGAAGTAGGTAAATGGTTCGATCCACAAAATAGTCAAAATTTACCAACTTTCATGAAATCTGGCACAGTTACAATCGGCAAAGCAGGAAAGCAGGGGCCTCTAGTAAGACCATCAGGCCCGATTCAAGCGCAGATATATTCTCGCAATACAACGAAAAATCTCCTAAGAAACCATCGTCAAAATCATTTTGTCATCGCAGATGGTGAACTGGTTGGTAATTCCTCTGACGAAATGCCGATGGATGTTTTGAAAAATTGGCTTCAGTTGTTGCATCCGCGATTAGCCGAAAAAAGAATAATGGAAAAATATGAGAGGCTAAGTGACTACCTGTCGAAACAAAAAATAAATTCTCTTACGAAAATGGTCGTGAAGGATTTTGGTTGGCGAAAGTGGTCGAAGGGTTTAGATTGTGAATTTATTGATACGACCGGAATGTCAGATACAGCAGGTGAAGCACTCATAAGGTGGTCGTTATCCACAATAAGCAAACCTTTCATCATACACGCAAAGTGGGAGGATTTAGATCTACACGAACTATTTTCACATCATCAAGAAATGGAATCATGCAAGTTAGTTATTGCCAAACAAGAGTTCAATTTCCCGACTAAAGTTTCTCAAAGTCCTACCAACAGCAATCTCAGAGTACACTTTCCAGAGAGAATTTCTGTTTACATTGAAGAATCGGATGCGATGGATAGTTTAGTTATTCCAAAAGATTGGGTGATGCCATCTCATGCTCAAGAATTGAGGTTTGAGCCAACCCTCAAATCTGTATTTCATAATCCTCAAGATGAAATAGAAGCCATGTGGATAGCTACACATTTACATGAACCAAATGACGATTGGGCTGGGAAGATAGCTTCAAATTTTCCTCTCGCAGCTATGCTAGCTTCCTCTTCGGAGAATATGGTGCACAAATGGAGAAACCTTCCACCAGATATTGCAGTAAATTGGGTGGATTGTTTACCAACAAAGTCATTCAATGATGCCGAACTTGTCAGATATGCTNCCCAATCAGAAACAATTTTCGACGAACTTTGTCTGAGAGTTCGTAAAGATCCGATGAGATACAACCATTTGCTTTCTGAACCTGTGGTTGCTGCGACTTATCTCTGCTCAATTGAATGGGTAGAGGATGAATATTCTGAGATGATTCTCTCTGCTGTGAAATATTGGTCAATAGCNCCAGTATTGTCACACAAGGTAATACAAATTATTTGGAAACGTCCAGATTTGATTGCTAATTTGCATTTAGAAAACATTGAAGTAGAATACAAGTTATTGATTGAAAACCAATTATTGTCTCCAGTCGAGCAGCGAAAAGTGATGCGTAAAATCCACTGGAAATTATGGCTACATTTAGGGAAAACCTGGCTCATACAGCAATTGGCAACCCATGCAGGTCGTACATTCCTTTCCAAACTAGATGTGCCTTGGGCGATTATACTATGTGATAATCCACCCGAAATTCAAGAAATTCATCTCGTAAATCATCTTGAAAAGGGCATCGGAAAGGAAGCCCTTCTGGATGTTTATGATGCCATAAAAACGGTCTACGCTCCTCCTGAGGGAAGAACACATCCATTGGTAGGTTGGTTATTTAGGAAAAAGATACCATTTGTTTCTGAAGAAGTATATGCAAATGAGGCNATTCATCTTGAATTATATCGACGTTTTCATGAATTATGACTTATTGCACATAAGTGCCGCGCATGCAACATCATCATGAGGAAACAATGATTGGTGATACCAATGCAGCGGCATGTGCCATTGTCGAAGATCAGGATGACCTCTAGGAATGACTTCTGATGCAAACCAATGGACNATATGGGTGGACTATGGGTCCTTGGCGGACGAGAGAGTGATGTTGAGACAACCATCTGCTCATACAGACGCCCCGATGTATAGGGTCATGCTCTGGAGGAAACAATGATAAGGGCTGTTTAACGTTGGGGCACAGATTTTTCCGTAGCAAATAAAGACCGTTCTTTACAATGGAGGATTCATGGTGCAAGATTTAGAGCGGTGTCTCGTAGGTGGGACCTTTGATAGGTTCCACAAAGGCCATGAGCACCTACTCAAAGAATCGCTTAAACGAACCCAGTTCCTTGAAGTTTGGATTACATCTGATGCAATGGCATCAAAAAAATCAGATTTGGTTGAACCATTTTCGAAACGTCGTCATTCGATCTTAGAATGGGCTGACTTAAATGCAAAAGGATTGGTCAAGACGTTTGAATTGAAAGATACGTTTGGGCCAGCTCCCTCTAGGACTGATTGTGATGGTATTGTGTGCACCCCTGAGACTTTGTCGAACTGTCAAGAAATAAACCTCATGAGGATAAATAATGATTTAGTTCCCTTAACCATCGTTGAGATTAATCATTTATCTGATAATTCAGGCGGTATTGTTTCATCCTCAAGAATAAGATCTGGAGCCATCTCACGAAACGGAGAATTATGGTTCCCTCCTTCAACCCAATTGAAGAGTTTTAAGATGACAAAAGAAGCAGAGGCATTTCTAAAACATCCAAGTNGTGTTCTATTTGAGGGTCCTGAGGAATATCCTGAGATCGCTATGAAAGAAGCAATTGAATCAGCAAATATTGGACAAATCATCACTGTGGGAGACGTTTGTACAAATGCAGCAATCGAAATAGGTGTGATTCCGGATATTGCTCTTGTNGACGGCTTGACAAAAAGGAAAAAAGTGGATTACTCCTTCGATAACGCCCCTTTTGAAGAAAGGATACACTGTCAAAATCCCGCAGGAATGATTACAAGTGACTTGATAAGTTGTCTAAAGTTTGCCTTACATTCGGACAGATCAACGCTTGTCGATGTGGATGGTGAGGAGGATTTGGCTCCTCTTGTAATCCATCTCATGGCTCCTCTACACTCAAATATTTTTTACGGTCAACCTGGCAAAGGAGCAGTACTTGCAGTGACAACTGAAGAAATGAAATCAAGGTGTAAGACAATACTTGAGTTGTTTGAGGAAATACAATGACACTTGTAAGCATTAACGTATGCGTGAGAGATGGCGTATCATGGGTAGATGAGTGCTTGCATGCGTTGGTAAATCAAACACATCGTCCATTGGAAATAATTCTTGTTGATGACGGGTCATCAGATGGAACAACGATGAAAGTTGAAGAATGGGGTAAGCATGAACTTGTTGAATCAATCTCTACTTCTCCTCTAGGTCTTTCAGCCGCAAGAATGGCAGCCGTTGAAGCCTCAAAAGGAACATGGGTTGCAATTACTGATATCGATGTGAGACCAGAGCCTGACTGGATTGAGAAGATGTTGTTGCAATTGTCCGCTTCGGAGGAAGAAAATGTCTATGCGGTTACGGGGAGAACCCGATTTGGNCGTGCTGATGACATTGTGAGTCAGGTAAGAAGTATCGAGATTGAAACAAAATACCAAAATCGAAGCAGAAGGACCTCCCTTGCAAACGGGCCATGCTCTATGTTCTTGCGGGAAAAATTACTCTCGGTGGGTGGCTTTAATCCAGAATGGTATCATGCTGAAGATATGGAAGTATCACTCTTACTTATTCAGGCAGGAGGACAGATCGTATACACGCCAGAAGCCATTGTGAGTCATATTCCAGAGACTGAATTTTCCAGATTCTTCAAGAAAAGGATGAGGGATGCAAGAGCACATACAAGGATTGTAAGAAAATATCCCAGTAAATCACGCCAAGGCCCTGGGTTTGACTTTATGGGTTCATCATGGTTGATTTTGTGCCTGATTCCTCTTCTAGCAATCAATGTTTCAATAATTGCAGCAAATCAATTATACAATGTTGAGTTCTTTTCACTACATCATGTATTATCATTCACACTATTGGTAATTTGGGCTATTTTGTTCTGGAGAAAACCTATCTTTTTTGTAATCTTAAAAAAACCATTTTCGGGGTTTGTTTTACTCATAATTTGGTCGGTAGCACTCTGGCTTGGCATCATAATGGGGTTTTTTGATGCTGTCACAAAAAGGAACGGACACCTTTAGGATTCCTGGGGTGTGACTTGAGAAACACCTTTGAGGGCAATTCCTGATGCAAGGAGTGCAATTGTAACCACGTATACGCCAGGGTCAATCCATCGTGTGTATCTAACCCCCCAGTATAGGTAAAACAGAACTCCTAACAGCAGGCACCAAGCGCCTCCGGTTTTTGACCATCCTCCCAAGACAGGATTGGTGAGTGATGACCAAGTATCATTGATGAATAGGCCTCTCAAGAAGGAGGAGGCTCCACCTTCTTTGGAATTTACCCACCTAAATCCAAGGAATACCAATCCTCCACACAGGATCATGAATACGGCATCACTGATAGCAAAGTTGGGAGATGAATCCTTCATCAGTAAGGCATCCCCTAAGGCTTCCATTGTCAAAAGGCCAGACCATGAGACTCGGTACACATCGTCTATCATACCAATGACATTCAGAATGGATAGGAATAGGCCCAGACTTCCTATTGACAAATACCATTTGGCCAAGGCTTCTCCAGGATAAAGCAGGGCGCTTAAGAGGGAGTCATCTTTTTCTCCGTCATCGGAAGATGATTGTTTGTCCTTCTCTTCAGGCATATGGCGGCCAACTCCGGGGCGGTTATGAGTCTTGGGATACTATTTCTTTTCATAATTTGGATTGATAACGATACTTGTGTGTGAAAATACCGTTCAATAATGGTTCAGATTGAGTGATGATTTTTTGGGCATCTATGTTTGCTGGGAGTGAGGGGTTAATTTGCTTCGAACGACCATATCTTCCTTTACTTACTGTTTTAGCGGAAATTAGCCCTAACATGTCAAGATTAGAGATAAGTCCAGAGACTCTTCGAGCAGATAACATGGGTTGTCCAGAATACTGGCAGACTTGTTTGTATATGTGGTGTACTTCGCCTGTTTGTATATTTTTTAATCCGTTGATCTGATTGATGAGAACGGAGGCCAGTACTATTTTTTGTTGGGTTGGTAACGTTCGTATGACAGGAGTAATTTGGTCACATTCAATCTGTGCCTGTGCAGCTTTTACATGTCGCTTTTCTACCAACTCTGCAAGTTCTTTTTCTGCTTTTTCTGTAGATACTCTCAAGAGATCTAGAGCACATCTTGCATCACCATGTTCTTGTGCAGCAAGAGCGGAGCAAAGCGGTATCACTTCATCAGCGAGAACGCCTTCTGAGATTCCAAGAGAGGCTCTCGCCATGAGGATTTCTTGAAGTTGTTCAGCATTGTATGGGTTGAAAATGATATCTTGTTGGCCCAGCCTGCTTCTCACTCGAGGGTCAAGATAATCTGTAAATTTTAAGTCGTTAGATATCCCAATTACACATGCTCTGGCATTAGTTAACTCAGCATTTAGATTTGTTAAATTGTAAAGAAGGTCGTCTCCAGCCTTCTTGATGAGATGATCGATTTCGTCCAATACGATGACGTATACTCCGCCTCTATTTTCCATTCTTTTNACAAGTTCTTTGAACACNCGGTCGGTTGGCCATCCTGTAAACGGAATGTCTGGTAATTCATAGGTTTCAAGTAACGTGTTACCAAGGTGAGAGAGAACACGGTATTGTGTATCGATTTGTCGACAATTTACAACGACGGGAAAAACGCCTCTATCCAGCATTTTCCCTTTTTCTTCAAGCTGGCTACATACGTATTTTGTCACAGCGGTTTTCCCTGCTCCAGTAACGCCGTAAAGGACCATGTTTGATGGAATATGTCCTTTCAATGCTTCCACAAGGTTGAAACTTAATGCTTCAATTTCAGTATTCCTGTGAGGCAATTTGTCAGGTTGATAGGTATGGCGAAGGGCTTCTTTATTTACGAATAGTGTGTCTTGCAGAAGAATATCGTCGAATATATTCTCCGTCATTACTTATCGCCTCAATTGGAACGGCCCTACTGGTCGGGGCTGCTAGGTCGCATGAGTCCGAGTCCATGTAATAAGTCTGTTCACTCTCGAAAAAATAATGATTCATTTCCTCATCAAAATTGAATTACAAATTAGGCGTTATGAGTCCACAGTTACCAATTGATTTTGCAAAAAATATCACTTGATTATTCACTAAAGGTAAGATTTANACCATTCCATTTTACGGTAAAACCGTCATTAGGGTGACGCACATTCGAAGGGTGAGATGGTAAGGTCTTTGTCAGAATTTCATATTCTGAATCGATATATGTATGAGTGACGATGATTTCGCATGANGGGTTTTCATTCGCAAGTTTTAGTATGGAAGAGGGTTTGTGATGCATTTCAGATTCAACATATTCTGGTATGCCCATTTCGACAAACGCCAAATCTGCTCTTTTAATTTGATTCCACAGGGTTTCACAAGGACCACTGTCGCCTGAGTGAACCAATTTCAATCCAGTCTCATGTTCCAAGAACCATCCATGGGGTTCTACAGACTCATCATGCAATACTTCAAATCTTTCAAATGTCCATCCGGTTACATCTGGAATATCGACCCACCTAATTTTTCTCAGTTCCTCGGTTAAGGAACCTGGGTAAGCCAGTTCGCATAGTTCTTCTACCCTGTCTTTAACAAGAGGTGAACCAGCGATAGTCAGGGTTTGTAAACTCTCTCTGTCAGAGATGTACTTTCTCTCCAAGAGGAAAAAAGGTATCCCGAAGACATGATCGCCATGAACATGCGTAAACAAAATTGTACTAATTTTGTGAGGTGATATCCCACGTTTCCGAAGTGAAAAAAGCGCTGTTGGAGGCATGTCTATCAAAATTTTTTCATCAATTAATAAAAAAGAATGCGTACGTCCAGAAGGCAAAAATGCGTTTCCTGTTCCGAGTAATTCAATCTTCACAAATTGACCCAGATGAAATTCACCTATTGATGTTCGCACGAAGCGTCATAAACGACCTACTTTTGGGTTATATTGGTGAAGTCATTGACCGATTGGAGTGCTAAGAACCCATACTCTTCAAAAATTACCGAGAACTATATCCTTAACGGTGAAGGAAGCCGAAAGGAAACGAGACATGTCGTATTCGATTTAGGTGATTCAGGCTTGGATTACAAGGTTGGAGATGCTCTGGGCGTAATTCCAGAAAACCCACAACCTCTCGTGGACAGAATCATTGAATTACAAAATTGGAATCCAGAGGAAATAGTAAACGCTGGTAAAGGCGAAAAAAGTTTGCGAGAATCACTCAAAAAAGATGTAGAAATCCACAGAGTTAACAAGAAATTCATNCAATCGCTCAAAGATAAAATAATCTCATCAGGCATGAATATACAAGTGAAAATGACATCAAGAAACAGAAAGTCCGTTGACGGCGAATTGATTTTGGATTGGAGCGATGATACTGGTCAAGAAATCGAGCTGAATCGTTCTATTCCTAGTGATGATCCTGCCTCAAAATCAAGGCACCTATACGATAACCCTGATGCCCTTGAAGATTATATCTGGTCGAGAGATTATATCGATGTAATTGAAGAATTTGATATACGGTACACTCCAGAGGAATTTCTTACACTTGCAGATAATCTAAAGCCAAGACTGTATTCTATTGCATCAAGTCATGATGCACACCCCGGCTTTGTTGAATTAACAGTTGGGATTGTAAGGTATCACCATCATGGGCGAGATCGAGGCGGATTAGCAACGGTTTACATGGCAGATGAATTGGCTATGACAGGAAAAGATGTTGGTATATTCATGTCCCCGACTAAGTCATTTGTATTACCTGATGACCCAGAAACTGATATCATCATGGTTGGTCCTGGAACTGGAATTGCACCATTTAGGGCTTTCATGGAACAGCGAGTCCATGATAAGGCTCCAGGAAAAAACTGGCTCATTTTTGGAGACCAATCTGAAAAGACTGAATTTTATTACAAAGAAACAATTTTGAATTGGTTAGATAATGGCGAACTTGAACACTTCACGACGGCTTGGTCCAGAGATCAAGAAGAGAAAATATACGTTCAAAACCGAATGGCTGAGCATGGAGAAGAAATTTGGAAGTGGATTGATAATGGTGCTTATTTCTATGTTTGTGGAGATAAAACATACATGGCCAAAGATGTGCACAGAACACTTATTGAAATTGTAGAAACTCACGGAGGAATGTCAAAAGATGATGCTACTGCCTACGTGGAGAAAAGAATGATGAAAGAAGAAAAGAGATACCTCAGAGACGTGTATTGACTTTTTCTCGCCGGCAACAGGGTTGTTTGAACAAAGCCAAATCGTATTCTTTCAACCGTTTTCCTCATAGGTTGTCTTGTGTTCGCTTGAGTTATGGGATTCAAAAGAGTGCTGATTGCCAATCGGGGTGAAATCGCCCTTCGAATCTTGAGGACCTTAAGAGACATGGGTATTGAGTCTGCAATTATTCATGGTCGGGAAGATCGTTTGTCTTTGCCAGTCCGGATGGCTGATTTTGCACATGAAATTCCTCGAACAAATCCCCTTGACTCCTACTTGGACATAGAGGCCGTCGTACAAGCGGCTAAAGAACTACAATGTGATGCAGTACATCCCGGATATGGTTTCTTGGCTGAAAATGCAGGTTTTGTGAAGCGGTTAGAGGAAGAGAACATCACCTTCATTGGTCCATCAGCGGATGTAATTTCTCTTCTTGGCGATAAAATTGAGGCAAGGGCTGCAATGGAAAATGCTGGTTTGCCTACTGCAAAAGGCAGTTCTGAACCTATTTCTGATGCCTCTGTAGCGATTGCTCTTGCCGAGGAAATAGGCTACCCTGTGATCATCAAAGCAGCGGCTGGTGGTGGAGGTATTGGCATGCAAGTTGTTGAAGAAGCGTCAGATTTTTCCTCTGCACTTAAATTATGCCAAAGCAGAGCAAAGTCCGCTTTCGGTGATGAGCGGGTTTTTGTTGAGAAATTCATCAAAGGAGCCCAGCATGTTGAATTTCAAGTTCTTGCAGACGGAAAATCTGCTATTCATTTTGGAGAGCGATTTTGTTCAATTCAAAGGAGACATCAGAAATTGATTGAAGAGGGCCCTTGGCTGACGAACGAAAAACGACAAGAGATTGGAAATTTAGTTTGCAGAGGTGCTGAATCCGTAGGTTATAGCGGGCTTGCAACATTTGAGTTTTTGAGAGATGAAAATGGTGATTTTTATTTCCTTGAGGTAAATCCGAGAGTACAAGTTGAACACACTGTCACGGAGTTAATCACTGGTCACAATCTTGTTGAACTTGGCATCAGAGTTGCACAAGGCGAATCTTTGATGCTCGAACAAGATGAAATTGAATGGAATGGTCATGCAATACAATGTCGGCTAAATGCGGAAGATCCCAGGGAATTTGTTCCCAGTCCAGGAAGGTTGTGGGAGTGCCATTTCCCCGGAGGCTATGGAATCAGATGTGATACGCATGCTCACCCTGGATATGAGATGCCGGGGTGCTTTGATTCGCTTCTTGCAAAACTTCTCACTTGGGGAAAGACTCGGGAAAAGGCCATCAGTCGCATGAAAACAGCTCTAGATGAAACCATCATCACTGGAGTAGAACATCTTGTACCCTTGCATCGAATGATTATGGATGAAAAAGACTTCAATAGCCGTGATATTACCATTCAGTACATAGAAAACCATCAAGAATTGGTAGGGAAGTGATTGAGTGGATATACTAATTATCGGCAGTTTAGCTTACGATTCTGTAGAGTCACCAGAAGGTAATTTTGAAAATCTACTCGGAGGATCTGCAACTTATGCTGGGCTTGCATCATCATTTCATAACCTCCGTCAGGAAGGTGATGGTGTCGCACTTATTGGCGTTGTTGGAAAGGATTTTCATGAAAATGACATGAAACTTCTTCAATCTGCTGGGATTGATACAAGCGGAATTGAAGTTGCTGACGGAGAAACATTCCGGTGGGTAGGGTCTTATCATGGCGATATGGCGGAAGCCAAAACGCATGAAACACATTTGAACGTGTTTGAACATTTCAATCCTAAGGTACCAACAGAGATGAAGGAACCCAAAATCACATTCTGTGCGAATTTACATCCATCTCTTCAAAATCAGGTCATTGAACAAACTAAACCAACCCGGTGTACCATTTTGGATAGCATGAATCTTTGGATTGATATCGCATCTAAAGAACTTCTCGATGTCATGAAAAAAGTTGACATTGTTGTTCTAAATGATGGAGAGATTAAGTTGCTAGCAGACGATTCAAATCTTGTCAGAGCGGGAAATAAAGTACGTGGGATGATGAACGGTGGTATTCTCATAATCAAAAAAGGAGAGCATGGTGTACTTGCAATTCACCCTGATGGATTAATTGCTTTGCCTGCATACCCAACAGAAACGGTGGTAGATCCCACCGGCTGTGGGGATACTTTTGCAGGAACACTCGCAAGTCGACTCGCCTTGGGCATTGGTGAAGTTTCTCTAGACGAATTAAAGTTCGCGTTAATTCACGCAACTGTAACAGCAAGTTTTACTCTTCAAAGTTTCGGGGTTAACGCGTTGCATCAACTCGAAGAGGAAGATTACACTGGACGAATCGAGTCTTACATGAAAATGACTGGAACAGGAAAGTGAATCCATGCCAGTTCTCAATATTGCAATGGTTGGTTCAGACGTTTTGGCTACTGAAATCGCAAAATCAACAGAAACTAGAGACGTTCAAACCTATGTACACAAAGAAATGATTGGAGACGAGCAAAATATACTCTCAATCATTCGACCGGTGAAGTATCCAGATAAACTACGCCCATTTCTTTCGGCTCTTTCCGTTGCTGAAGTAGGGATGATTGAAATCGAAGCATTGGACAAATATTTTGGTGAGATTTTAATCGCTTTTGCTTCTTCAGGAATTACAAAAGGATTGTATGTTATCAATCCACCAAATGGAGGATGGATCGATCCAGACCAAGTTAAATTGATGTTCGAACAGGTTGGACTAAGCCAATGGCGGGAATCAAGTAGAGATGCGATTATTTTGCGAGAGGAGTTCTATTCTATACTCGAAGAGATTAAGCCCCATTTAGTAGAAATATCAAAGCAACCACTTGCTATTGCCGTTGATCAATACTTCCAGGTGAAGGGTATCGGTTTAGTTGTGATTGGATATGTTCAATCCGGGAAGGTTTCAGTTCATGACCGTCTATCTGTCTTTCCTTCTGGAGGTTCAGCAGAAGTAAAATCGCTTCAGGTAATGGATGCCGATGTCACTCAATCATTTTCGGGAGACAGAGTAGGATTGGCCCTTCGTAACGGAAATGCTTCAGATTTTTCAAATGGCTGCATACTTACGCATCCAGAAATCTTAGCAAAATCCGGAGAAGTAGAACAATCCACAGGGGTTGAAAAGCATATGATTTCAACATCAGAAATTCAATATTCGCCATTCCAGAAAAAAAGAGTCAGTGTCGGAGATGTTGTTCATGCAAGTCTCGATTTACAATTTGTCGTTGGGAGAGTAACTAATGCTTCAGAAATCTGTGAAATTGAGTGGGAAAATCCATTCGTGATAAGGACATCAGAATTGAAAAATATATTATTGACTCAGTTAGATTCTGTTCCTAGGATACTCGGTGAAATTCGCTTGATTCGTAAGAAATAAATCGTGGATAATTTGCCTTTGTTGATGGGATTACTTCCGGTGATTTATTAACCTAAGAATATTCAGTACACTTTGGATGCACTCTGACGCTAGGGCTTTTGGCCCCAGCGGGAGCGAACAAGCGGAGATATTCCGTTCGCTTACGCTTGGGGGATACAAGGGTAAGGTCAAGGCTCGATTGTCGCAATCTCAAATCACGTTTGAGTGTCGTTCAGGGCACGCACTAGATTTGCAATTATCAGGCATCCAGCGAATGCACCATACGCATACGAATTTGATCCCCGGTTGGCTTGCCGTAATCGGTTTGTTGTGCTTATGGATGGCATGGAGGACTTTGAACGGTGATTTGCAGTTGTATGCTGCCGGTCTTGGTTTGTTTCTTTCAGGCGGTCATCTGTTAACGAAAAGACCAACCCTCACTCTTGATACGATTGCTGGAGATTGTCATTCAGTGTTTGGAAATGATTCTCTATTGATGAAGTTATGTACAATGATTCAACGCCTTCAAGACGGTGTATCCATGGAAGATGCAAGACGTGGACTTGAGCTCTTATCGAAGGAAGCCGCTTACCCTCGTACATCACAACTTGAACAAAACCGAGGAAAAGAACCAATAGTCATGGAGTCGAACCCTGCAATTGAGGCATTTTTGCAAACAATCGATACTGAAGGAGAAACTCTTGAACAAGAGGCCTCATTTCAGCCCGACATGAATCTTCCCGAATGGATAAACAACGTTAACGAGCCCTCTGAGTCGCAAAAAGAAATACCTCCTGGCTTGCTTCATCGCTCAAGAGAAAACCTTCACACAAGACGCGATCACCCGCAACCACCGATGTCCCAGCCACAGGCTCCGTATCCCGGTGTTTACCGCCAAGAGTATCCAATTTCACAACCGTCACAACATTTTGATCATTGGCCTCAACAAGATTATGCCATGGCTCAAACGAAACCTCAACTTACTCCACCTCCAGAACGATATCTTCCTTCTTTCATTGGAGCGGATGGTGCTCACATCCCCGATCAAAATACAGTAGTTTCCAAGCCAGAGGGGGATCTCCCAATAGAAATGAATCTTGAACTCAAACAAGAAAAGTCCTCTTTAGTTGCATCAGCTCGAAAAAACGAATCAGACATGAAGTCGGTCAATAAAATGAATTTAGAACAGACAGAGAAGTTTCCACATGTTTCGAAAATGGTAAATGGCCGAGTTCCACGAAGGCTCAAATTACGTTCATCAAATATTTCAAAATCCAAGGACAAGTTGAAGAGGAAAATATTTGGGAACCGCCCAATTTCTCGGATATTATCTTCAAGAACAGCAGATTCACTTCGACTGCAAGCCAATCGGAATCAAAGGGCGCAAATTTCGGACAAAATTCAGTCTTTGGCTGATGAACGAACAGGCCCCTTGAATCAAGGGCATGTGGAATTAATGACTGCACATCTAGATCAACCGACGAAGCCAATCCCAGACTCTTTTCAAGAACTTACAGAAACAAAGAGCCCAAAAAAGATTTCAGCCTTGGACTTGCCAACGTTAGAAAATTAAACGGATTTCTTCCGGAGCATGTGGTTTCGAATCTCGATAGCATTTGCATGCTCCCGACGCTCTTCTTCAGTTTCGGGTGCAAATTGAGGTATTGGTATCGGCCTCATTTGATTGTCGATAGCCACCATGAAAAAATAGCCTTGACAAATCATTATCCGAGACCAATTTGATTTGTTCATAGCATAAGCAGTTACTTTTGTGCAAGCGGTGTGTGTGCTGGTGAATACTACTTTCCCAGTAACTTCAATCAAGTCTCCCTGCCTTGCTGGAGCCTTGAATTCAAGTGTATCAATGGAAATGGTAACAAATTCACGATGGGCAAATTTTGAGCATGTGATACCAGCCGCTTTGTCCATGAGTGACAAAAGCCTCCCTCCAAAAAGAGTATCATATGCATTTGTATCCTGAGGAAACACTTCCTCAATCAAGGTCACTGGCTCGGTACTAAAGGGCTCCATGCTACACCCACGAAGTCCCTGATATTCAAGCCATTCACTCAAAATAAGTCTCTTTGTCGAATTTTAGTTGGATTTATGTATTCAACCGTGTGTGTCAAGGTTTTTTTTACAATTCGAAAATTTATAAAATCCTAAAAAACGCAGCATAAGTATCCAAAGCAATCGTGGAAAATCGACAAAACCCCGTTGTTCTTTTATGCCTAGAGATGCTGGCACGAGTTGAGGGGTAACTTGCGCTATCAATCAAAGACCAGTCTGGCAATTTTTATGACATTGTTGATGTTGTTGACTCCCTTGGTGACATCGGCAAGTAATGTGACAACATTTTCAAACAATGAATCCGAAGTTAAGGTGATTCTTGATGATTCACAATCTTTCGTTAATTTGGATACAGGAAAAGTAACCCTCCCATCAGATGAGGCTGTCACTTCGGCAGAATTCACTGTGTCAACCGACATGGTGACACATTCAGGAGAGTTAACTTGGCACTTGGATAACCCTCTTGTTTCACAACTTGGTTCAGGACTTTGGGATAATTCAGTGGTACTAGATCATTCAAATTTCAGTCATTTCTCAGTTTCAGATGACGCTGGGATAAAGCTGGGAAGCAACGGTTTTGGAACCGATTTTGAACTTGATACTGCAGGTTTCCAGAATGTTAACGAGTTCGGACATGCATATCTAATAGATGGAACAGTGATTCCCGAAAATTGTAACTCAGGTGATTGGTGTTTTGGACTAAGTCCTTCTGATCCAAATAACAATTACACGGACGATTATCCAGGAGCAGCAACTTTTTCCATGTTATCTCCTGCATTAGATGTACCCTACACCTCTCCAGCGGCCCATTTTTCGACATGGTTTGGTATGCATTGGAGTAAATCCAAGACTGGAGGTTCCACATGGGAATATAATTATCATGATTGTGGTTACGTGAAAGTTCGCAATTCTACTGATGGAGGGAACTCTTGGGCCGGTTGGTCAGTGATTCCTTTTGATTTTGATTCTCCTTTATCACAGGCAACTATTTTGAAAAATTTTGACCCAACCACTGGTACCGGTGGCTTAGCCCCTGTTGGAACTGGTAACGGTAAAATTTCCCTCGGATGCAATGGCCTCGGTGCAGGAGATAGGGCTGTGACTGGTGAATCTGATGGATGGGGTACGCTTTCCTTGGACTTGACAAAACATGCAAATCGAACCATTCAACTGGAATTTGTAATGGAGTTCAATGACATCGCGGAAGACCATGCCAACAGCACCATGCCAGGATGGTACATCGATGACTTCAGGATAGGAGATCCTCTTCCCCAAACCGCATGGGTAAAGCACACATCGAGAAGTGCCCAACTTGTAAGTCCAGACAACCCAGATGGTTTTGGGTTATTGAGTCTCGATCTTAAGGAAACACCCTCAAGTTCCTTTTCTGTTGATATTTTGTCTACCGCAGATAGTTCTGTTGTAATTGACAAAAGCGGAAATGTTATGTCGGGATTAACGGGGTCAATCATCGAACTTTGGGATATTGATACCAGCGTTTATCCCTACATTGATTTGAGATTTAATTTTGAGTCGGGTGCAGATAGAATGACATCTCCTACCCTCTACGGTTACTCTTTGGGAACCAGAGTTGGAACAAGTTTCAACGATGTGGAATTTGGAGGATCATGGGAAGCTGAGGGAGATATCGGAGAAGCCATCACGTATCCGATCGAGTTTAACACAGTGGATGAATCATTTTCTCCGCCTCGGACCTTGAATCGATTTAGTTACCCAGTTGTTTCTGCAGATCTTCTTGTTGCTGCCGATCCTGCATGTGTTGATGATGTGATGATAGACATTTTTACCGGAGAAAATTTCGCTACAAAATTATCAGGTTCAAATGGTCAAACCATCAATCTCCCTGCTTCAACTTTCTCAATCCAAGCCCAAGTCTCAGTCGAAGGCTTTTGCGTCGTTGAAAACGCATATCTTGATTTAACATTTGGCCATACTTCAGAATCAGTATCCATCGACGTGGCCGCTGATAATGATTTGGAATGGGCAATGACTGAGCCGGGTTTCGGCTCGTTTGGCCGTCAGCAGAACTTTGCAGTTATCGCTGGCGGTGAGAATCTCGCCGCCACAGAATCAACGGTTGAAATCGATGCATCTGGAGAAGGGGATGGCGCGGTGTTCATGCTTCCAAGAGATGCTGAAGTGTACTTAGCAGATTTCATCATCGATGAAAACTCAGTTTATCACAATGATACGGGTTTTTCCCTATCTCTTCAATCTAATTTTTATTCGGAGAGTCTTGGTGATTTCACAAATGCCACTAGTTTTGGATACGGTAGTTTAGGCGATGAAATTGGTTTTAAGAACGCTCTTAATTCCTTACTTCAAAACCCTGCATTACCCGTTGGTTATTCAGATGAATATGGAAATGAATGGATTTACTTTGAATTCTTTGCTGAGAATAATAATGCAAGTACAGGATCTTCATTTATCATCAAAAATTTAGATATCATGTATAATTGGACAGTTTCACTTGGAAATTTGGAAGGCATTAACAGAGAATTGAATCAAGGAATAGCCCTAGGACAGTCCAGCACGAGTACCGTGGATGTGCCAATAAAGGTGCAGGCATTGAGCGGCGGTGCTATTTCACTCTCAGGTTTACAAATTCAGACCCAGTCTGGATATCAATCAACTGTAGCGATTACAGGAAACCCTGTTGGCCTATATCCAAGCGGAGATGTCATCGAGATATCCACTACTCATTCTGTAGATTCTTCAACTCAAGCAACATTTGCAGAAGCAAGACTTAGAATGGAATCAAGTAAAGGAGTCGTAGAGTTATCTTATTCTTTCCAAGAAGGATTTACAGAAGCAATTGACGAACTAGACTTTGTCTCTCTGTCCAATTGTGATGCACCTACCTTTGAATCGTCAACAAAAGAAATCACATGGCGCTTTAATCTCAATCCAACTTGGGATGATACAGAAATTTTGACGATTTATGCAAATTTGATTGCATCAAATGGTGTTCGAGGCATTCCAGGAGCGATTGTACTCGATCCCGTGACTGGTAATGCCGTTGAAAATGATATTGAAATCACCGACTTTTCCCTGAAAAACACTGCTGGTGAGGTGCAAGATTTAATCTCTGCTAATTCCAGCAGAAATATCACTCTCAGCGGTGAAATCCGATTAGAAGATTTGGAAGTAAGCCCAGATCCATCTGCTTATTTCTTAACAGTTGAGCGAAGAGATGTAACCTTGGTAGAAAATAATCCAATCATCAATTGGACAGAGATTGCGAATATATCAGGGCCAATCGGAGGCGATTTCAACTGGAATGTCGACCTTGGCTTCGATGCAGCAGGCACTGAATCATATCGTCTGAACATCTCAGGCTACAACGGGGGAGATACTCTCTGTGTGAATCAAGAATGGGATTCTGACGGAGATTGTTATATTGATTTCAATATTTCAATCGATAATTATGCACCCCGAATCACAGATGTTCAGGTCAAGAGAGGAACATTATGGGAGACACTTAATGATAACACATGGATTCCTCCNAANTCAGCNCAGAGNTTCGAATTTTCAGCCCAAGACATTCCAAATCCGCCCCAATCGTTGACNCTTCATTATTGGGTTGAGGGTGCTGACGATGCCAATGGTGANAAGAAAGCAGATTTGGATGAATATCGTTCGGTTGAAATCCTAAGCGATGGTGCTTACTCAACTGCGAATTACTCTGGAATAATTAGCGACCTTGAAAACAGCGGTATGGATCCAGAGGGAAGAGTGAGTTTGTACATTTCAGGATTTGACTTAGCAGGAAATTCAATCGATGGTGGTAGCGCTGGTTTTGAAAATGATTTGATTACGTATATTTCAATGTCTAAGCAATCACCAATTATCAATGGCATGAGCATCGTTAATTCCTCTGGAGCGCCTCTATACAATCCCGGAGAATTAGAGTATGAAGGAAAATGGAATACGACCATGTACGCTGGAAATACATATCATCTGCAAGTTTCTGCAAGAGACGGAAATGGTTGGAGCGATATCGAGTACGTCTCAATCAGTCTCGGTTACACCGAGGACTTCATCATTACATACTGGCCGGTAAACAACTCAGCTCACATCCCTACTCCATATGTATCCGTACTCGAGGCTGATGAAAATGGAACTGGCGGTCCTCAAATTTTAGATTTATCAGGAACTCCAGTCGTGGATCCATTTGTTTCAGAGTTCACAATTGACATACCAATTCAGTTCAAATGGAACATTCCTGGCATAGGTAACGAAATATTCAATCCAACCTTGAGGATAAAAGACTATGCTACAGCGATTCCATCTCCCGTTGTTGGTTCATCGATACAATCATGGACATACAGTGACTCATTTAAACTTGATTTCAGAGCAGGTGTTTCCCCGCAGCTGATTGATACTATCGAGCCTGTTGCCACCGATTTGGCGAATTCTTTCGTTTTCCCGGGCGATATCATTCTACTACAAGGCCAATATGTGTTCACAGATGGGTATTCTAGCGGAGTCTATATCCAACCAGAAGACGAGATGACCATGAGAATTACACGAGAACAAGCCTTTGGTGACGGAAAGAATTACTTTGATAATGCTGCAGAAACCATTGATGTCATCATTCAAGGTGGTGGTTTCGCTATTCCAATCGAGGCGCCAATAAAACCTAATGAGTACGTTTACCGCTTTGAATTGGTTGATATTCCTGATGGGGCCGTTGATTTGACTGATGTACAATGTGCTGGTTCAGATCAATTTGGTTGTGGTATGTTTGTCATAAAGATCGATGGTGAACGCCCAGAAATTGTTGAAGACTCATGGAGAGCTAGAGATTCAAATGGAAACACAATAGACACAATCATGCCATCTTCCACACTTGATTGCGTTGACGTTGAGGTAGAGGTGGAAGAGAATTCTTACATCCAATCTGGTAGTGTATTTGTCAATTGGGGATACTTTACTGACCCAGTAGAAAACGAATACTGGTCGGTTCATAACGATGAGTTTGGCTGGGAACCTCTCTCTTCTGCTCTGAGTGTTGAAATCATTGGTGGAGACTATGTATTATCTGGTGATTGTGTTGACTTGTGGCCATCAGATTTCGTCCTTGATAAAACCAACATTGGTCCAAATGTACGATTATACATGTGGGTTGAAGGAAGTGATTCAGCTGGATGGTCGATTGATGGTGGAGGACTTACCGATAACGGGGTCCAGGCATTGGAGCCTTCGACAGATGGGCCAGATACGGCAAGATCCTCGTATCGTTTGGAATTTGACCAAGCCTCATTTAGAATAAATTCAGTGAAGATGACGCCAGAAAGGCCTGCAGTAGGAGATACTGTTTCACTCGATATTAACCTACTAAATGCAGGAACAAGAACTGGAAATGTAACACTAGCAGTATTTTCTGTCATCGAAAATGGTTTCCCAGTTAATGAAACATCAATTACGACTGAGGACATTCCCTCTGGAGAATCGATAACTGTAACAGTAAAATTAGAAGAATTTGTTGACCCAACAACGAGTATGTACTTTTTCATTGTTGATGTTAATAATCCTACAGTCGAATTATGGAATGGTTCATCACTAGACAAAGATTTCACTGTCAGAGTATCTTCGCAACAAGATACCAGTGGACTGACGACGCTGCTCTTCTCTGGTTTAGCAGCCTTAGTACTGATTCTGCTTGTTGTCATCGTCGTCTTAGTTAGGCGAAGCGGTGAAAGTGAATTTGAATACGAAGATGAAGAGAAAGATCTTGTCGATTTACCGGAACAATCCGCCTACGTCGCACCTCAGCAATCATATGGTAGCTACGATGCCTCCGGTGGTGGAAGCTCAGATTATACAACCGCAACGGATTATGGGACTGGTGGATATGGAGGGGTTAGCCCAGAAATGCAGCGCGCATTGCAATTATTCCCTCAATGGGATCAAGCTACCATTCAAGGTTACTTTGACATGGGTTGGTCAATAGAACAATTACAAGATTGGGTTAGAGACAACGGTTGATTGAATGGACCTTTCTTGGCGAGATGTACATTGGGCCGATCCTGATGGCGGAGAGGTCATATTCCATGCAGTGATTCCCACCATGGTATATCCTCGAGCACTGAGGTTCAGGGAAAAATGGGACGGTCTATGCTTACTTACATCCTCTTCTGAAGTTGCGATATGGGACGAGGAAGACAAATATGAACGTGAAGATCCTGGTGTGAATTTGGAAAGTGCGTTACTTGGTGGGGGCATAACTGGCATCTACCTGGATGAATTAACGCAATTAAATCACCTAAGTGTTGGTCGGTTTCCCGACCCGGAACCGAGGAGGTTACAGAGGCTCGCCTTCCTTCATGACAGACCAGTTTATTTTGCGGAACCGGATATGGATGATGATGATTGGTCTCAACATTTAACTGATGAAGCCTCAGAAATGACGAAATTCCGACGGCTTTTCTCCATGATAAGGGTTGGAGGCTCTTGGAGAAAGAAATTCAAATCGGTAAAAAAACATGGAAAGATGCCAGAACATTCGGATGACCCCGGTTTTTTGGTTGCCTCTGTACTATCATCTACTTGGTGGTTAATGCTACAAGACCGTTCTTCAGAAGAATTGAATCAAGCAAGAGATAGGAGATTTGCTCAACGAATTAGAGGCGCATTGGCTAACCTGAGAACGATGCATGGTTCAAACGCAAGGCTATTGATTCCAGTGAATCATATCTGGAGAACTACTCTGTTAAATGAGTTAAATCAAGATCCAAAACCTGAGGAGGTTTCATTTTTGAATGCAAACTCGGGTGTGTCAGAGGAGGAGTGAGATATGGTTGATGGAATTGAAGTCAGAGTCGAAAATCAACTTGTTCGTTTTGTATGCCCGGAACCTGTAGGTCATCAGGAAATGATTGATCAATTGGATGCCCAACCCTCTGGTAATGTCGTGATTAAAGCCTTGGAGAACCCTCGGGCTACTATTATTGTTGATGAAGAGGGTAGAATCATTGTACATGGAGTCCATCGCGTTGAAGCAGCCACGGCAGCAGCTAAAGAGGTGTTATTGCGTTTGGGAAGAGACGATACTGGTCTTATTTCAGAGCCTGGTCCCGTTATAGCATCATTCGATTTCCCAGTACGATTTAATTTCCAAAATGTGAAATCAAAACTTGGTAGTGGGAAGACCAGATTTGATGACCGACTTGGGTGTTTACGTGTAGAGGATACTCGTCATGACCTTGAGTTACTGATATGGCCTTCTGGAAGATGCGTCGCACTTCAAGCAACTCATCCAAATATTGTTGCAATGGCTGGCGTCCATTGGCTAGGTCTCTTTAGAGATATGAAGTGTACTTTAGAGGATCAGTCATGATGTATGATGGGCCTATTTTAGACAACCATTTTCACATGAATCCCCAAGGTATGCATGTGGAAGCCGCAAAAATTTTTCAGAAAGCCGGCGGTACGCATTTAGTGTTGGTTCACTGTCCAGATTTTTCACAGCCACCTACTACTCGAAAAGGCCACGTTGATGCCTATCAGAAAACCATCGAAATGGCTGAATCAACTCGCAAGCTTGGACTCGGTGTTAAAGTCATATTAGGTCCTCATCCTGCGGCTTTTGCTCATCAATTTGAGACTCTGGGCGANGATGCAGAAACAAATTATTGGAATAGTATCGATGCTGCTCTTGATTTTGTTCAGGAACAAAAAGCGCATGGCATTGGTGAGGTTGGTCGACCACATTGGCCGGTTAGCGAAGATATCTGGAATCGTTCAAACGCCCTTTTANTTGAAACAATGAAACTTGCAAAGAAGGAGGATTTACCACTCCAACTTCATGTTGAGGGCGATTCAACTCAAACATATGCTGAGTTGGCCAAAATGGCGGATAAAGCCGGTTTACATCGCTCAAAATTGGTACGACATTACGCGCCCTCAAATATTGCAGATAGCCATACATGCGGTCTCACGCCAAGTGTTCTTGCGGGAAAAGGGTCCGTGGATGAGATTCTTTCCACTTTACAAGAAAACAAAAGTGGATTCTTTCTCGAAACTGATTATATGGATGACCCGAGAAGACCTGGTGCTGTTTTAGGGCCAAAAACTGTTCCAAAACGCACGCGGCAACTTATAGAAAAAGGACTTGATTCTGAAATACTATGGCACACACATTCTACTTTGCCAAAGAAGATTTATGGTGACTTTTAAGAGTCAACTTCTTGACTAGGTTCTCGCTCCCCCCATCATGCGGTTCCTTCACCAGTTGGTATCAGTGATGGTCCTATTGTCTCTAGCGCATTTTTCTTTTGATACCCAAGCCCAAGTTATTTCCAACGTTACTTTGGAATGCGATGATGGGACTGGGAGCACAGGTGAATACCTCATGGATGTCAGACCAGGCGAATACGAAGATGTAGAAATTACATGTACGATTACCAACACTTACCAACTTCCAGAAGAAATCTCATTTCAAGTTGATGAAGACAACTCAACTGGCGATTTTTCTTATGACATTTCACCTGAGGGTCCATACCAACTCGCTGCTGGAGAGGAACAAGTTGTTGTGGTTTCTGTCAGAGGTAGTCAAGGAATGGAGGCAGATACCTCAGCCTATACGGTACAAATGACGGCCACTGTCGATAGCGTTGGAACTGAGCCGGTTGTCGTTCCAGTTGGTACATTAGGCAGCACTGCTACCGAATCTTCAGAAGTTAAAATTGAATGGTATCACAATTATGACTTTTCTCTTGATAATGGATGCACTGAATCATTCAAATCAGGACAGGATGTCATCATCCCATTCACGATCACAAAAAAATCCAATATTGAGGGTGCAAATCACAATACTCTCATCAAACTTCATGAGACGATGGATAAATCTTCAACCTCTTTTGAAGATTTTGAAAAAGCAGGGATTTCATTAACTGATACGGGTAACCAACGAGTATTCAGCAACATGAAAATAGGCGAGACTCAAAGAGATAGTTTCACGATTGTTGCCCCTGATACTGCTTCAAACAAGATGGACATAACCTTCTACATCTCGATGTGGGCAACCCCTGATGATGATTATGAAAATGATGGCTTTCAGCAGTTCTCATGTAAGATAACATTGGAAAAAGATGAATCAAATGCTGCCCTGGGTGCTATNGAATCATTTAGCAGTGATGATGTGGAGATGTACTCGATTTTTGCCGGTGGTGCTGTGTTATTCATCATCATACTCGTTGTACTCGCCAAGGTTATCAGAAAGGGCTCTGGTTCTTCAAAATCAAAATTAATAACAGAAGATGAANTTGAAGAAGAAATTGAAGAAGTGTTTGATATTGACGACGATGATTTTGACTTTGAAGACTTAGATGATGATGAATTAGAATCTGACTTTGATTTTGAAGATTTGTGATGCAATCCTCTGTCTTCGCCCCAATCACCCCTTTTTGCCATCACTTCATGGCAATAGTCAAAGACTAGGTGTTGTAAACAACACCTGTTCAATCGAGGTTATCTTATGCTTGGGCTAGAGGGGAAGCACGCCTTTGTGTTTGGAGTTGCTAGTGAAGATAGTATTGCATGGGCTATTTGCAAGCAATTGGCAGCTGCTGGAGTCACGCTTCACCTTGGCTTTCAGAAACGATTCATGAGCCGTGTATTCAAACTAAGGGAACAACTTCCTGCAATCGCAGGATTTTATCCACTCGATGTGGCCTCTGATGAAAAAACAAAGGCATTCTTTGATGCGTTTTCCTCGGAAAATCCTGGGATAAAAGCAGACATACTCATACATGCGATTGGATTTGCACCAAGGGAATGCTTTGATCGCCCAATTTTATTCGTAGAAGATGATAAAATAAACACAGCAATGACAATTTCCGCGAACTCATTGCAAAGGTGTCTTAAATTTGCCTTACCATATCTCAATCCAGGTTCCTCAACAATAACGCTCACTTATGCAGCATCCACTCGTTTTGTCCCATCTTACGGAATCATGTCCATGGCAAAGGCAGCATTGGAATGTTGGACGAGAGAACTCTCATGNCATCTTGGACCTGAGGGTCATAGAATTAATGCTATTTCTTCAGGCCCAATCCGAACCATCGCAGCATCGGGCATACCAGGGTTTGACAAAATTTTAGATCATGTAGAGGAAAATGCTCCTCTGAGAAGAAATGTTTCCCAAGAAGATGTTGCTGGAACGGCTATTTGGTTAGCAAGNCCCCTNTCATCTGGNGTTACNGGACAATGCATCATGGTAGATGCTGGATATTCCATCACGATGGTTCCCAGCAGTATCATGGAGAATTAGGGAGGAGTGTTACATGGGAAATACGAGCGACCAAATTGCTTCTGAACAAGGTCCCTTCGAACCGATTGCAATTGTGGGAATGTCCTGCATTCTTCCAGATTCACCGGATCTCGAATCTTTTTGGAAAAATGTATTACAAGCACATGTTTCGATTAAAGACNTTCCAAATAGCCGGTGGAATGCAGATGATTTCTTTGACCCAGAAGGGGTGCCTGGTAAAGTTGCGGAAAACAAAACATATTCAAAGATTGGAGCATTTGTTGAAGGTTTTGAATTCAACTGGAGAAGGTGGAAACAACCACCGGGGACGTTGCCACAAATCGACGTTTGTCAACTATGGGCTGTTGAAACATCTGCTGAAGCCTTGGCTCATGCTGGATATGGTGATGGAGGTAAGCCATTTGACAGGAGTTCCACNGGTGTTATTTTTGCAAATGCACTCGGAGGTGAGATACGTGCCCATGCTACACTTCGCATACATGGCGACCAAGCGGTAAGAATTGCTAATGAGTCTGGAAAAATCGACTCGGAAGCATTTTTGTCGCAATGGAATCATGGATTACCTAAAATTGATGAAGACACCATGCCAGGTGAATTAGCGAATGTGGTGGCAGGAAGAGTCGCCAATTTATTGGATTTACAGGGGCCAAATTACACCACGGATGCCGCATGTGCATCTTCAATGGCAGCATTAGTCGATGCCTGCAGACAGCTCCAATCTCGACAAATTAACATGGCCGTATGTGGGGCAAGTGACCGAACAATGGATGCGGCCACCTATGCAAAATTTTCAGCCATTGGTGCATTATCCTCGTCACACTCTACGCCTTTTGATGCTAGAGCTAATGGTTTCGTCATGGGAGAAGGTGCCGGAGTAATGGTTCTCAAAAGATTGCAAGATGCGATTGATGATGGAGATCAAATCTATTCAGTTGTGAGAGGCGTTGGAGCGAGTAGTGATGGAAGNGGCAAAGGAATAACAGCACCAAGCCAAAGGGGTCAACTTCAAGCGATTTCCAGGGCTTATGCGCAAGCAGGATATGAGCCTGCAACAGTGAAATTAGTTGAGGCTCATGGAACTTCTACGAGAGTAGGCGATGCGACAGAGCTTGGTTCACTTAACCAAATATTTTCCAATCTAGGAAGTGGTGATAAGGTCGCTGTAGGCTCGATAAAAAGTCAAATTGGTCACCTCAAGGCTGCTGCTGGAATGGCGGGAATGCTCAAGACTACTCTTGCATTACATAATGGCATCATCCCTCCAAGTGCAGGATTTGTAACACCAAATGAAAATGTTGATTGGACAACAAATCCATTTTACGTACCAACTCAATCAAAGGATTGGTCTCACCCTGAAAATCAAATTCCTCGAAGGGCAGGGGTATCTGCCTTTGGTTTTGGTGGAACTAATTTCCACGTGACAATGGAAGCATATGTAGAATCATATCATAGAGAACTTGCAAAAAAATGGACACAGTCGCACCAAGCGGCCCTTTCAGTACTCAATGGAGNACAATTAATTCCCAGTGGAAGGCTCAATGAGGCGCCTTCAATTTTAGATTCGTCTGCCCGTCCAACTATGACGCACGCTGAATTAATGGAAATTGAGGGAGGTCTCTTGTTACTTTCAGGTAAAGATGTCCGCTCTGTAATAACAAAATTATCTCAAATTGAAACCCCCTCTGACAATTTCGATAAGGACCCTTGTGGCATCCGTTTGTCTGTTTCTTTCTTGGAAACAAATGCTAAGTTTAATTCTCAAGATTTATTCAGAGTTGCGATTGTATGCCGGTCTTGGAANGAATTCCAAAAGAAGAAAACCATGGCAATAGATGGTCTAGAGGATGAGAAAAAGTGGGGTTTTATGCAAGCTCAAGGCATCCTTGTATCAAACCAACCGCCACTTCCTCCCGAGGCAAGGACTGCACACATGTATCCTGGTCAAGGCTCTCAGTATGTGGGAATGACCTACGATCTGTCTAAGCGGTTCAAGCCTGTTATGGATATATGGAAAAAAGCTGACATTACCATGTCTGATGTCTTAAATGGGGAAACAATATCCTCTTTTGTACTAAGGGATAATTTATCTGAATCAGAAAAAATTTCAGTTGAGCAAAAACTCAAGCAAACTGAATATACACAACCAGCAATGCTTACCGCAGATTTGGCCATTGAACGTTTGCTGAATGCTTATGGGTATCAGCCCGACATGGTTGCTGGACATTCTCTTGGCGAATATGGTGCATTGATGTCTTCGGGAATTCTGGATATGGACGGCGCCTTACGTGCTGCAGCGGCTCGTGGTACTGAAATGGGAAGTGTTGAGATTGAAGACAAAGGCCTCATGGCAAGTGTCACGGCTCCATATGAAAAAGTAAAGGAAATCATTGGTTCAATCGATGGGTATGTCATTGCAGCAAATAAAAACTCACCCAAAATGACCGTTATTGCTGGGAAAACTGAACCTGTTAAGCAAGCAATGTCCTTGTTTGAAAAAGAAGGTTTTCAATCAGTTCAACTTGCAACATCTCATGCATTCCATTCCGAGATTGTCGCGCCTGCAAATGAGCCTCTCTATCGATTTTTGAGCAGTTTGGATATTCAATGGCCNAGTATACCAATTACCTCAAACGTAGATGGACAATTCTATCCAAACAGTGGAGAGGATGCAAAGTCCTCGGTTTTAGAAAAGTTGGCTCCCCAGATGGCGTCGCCAGTTGAATGGACAAAACAGATTCAGACGATGTACGATGCTGGTGCAAGAATCTTCCTTGAAGTGGGTCCTAAAAGGGCCCTCACCGTATTTGCGAGTCAAATTCTTGAAGAAAANCCGCACCTTGCATTGAATACGAATCATCCAAAACAAGGCGGNATAACCTCCTTTTTGACCAGCGTCGGTGCACTTGCTCTTGCAGGTAGGCTGCCAAATGAGCCGGGTCTTGANTCAAATGTTTTTTCAGAAGCCTTTAGAGCGGGTCCAATTGAAGCCCATAAGCAAGCCTTGNACTCTGAGGAATCAACNCAATCATCGGAGAATACACAAAGCGNATCTCCTCATGTATCGCTTGAGGTTGCAAAAACAAGATTCGTACAATCTGTGATTGGAAAATATTCTAATTATCCCTCTTCTTTTTGCCATGGACAAGTAGATTTGATTGAAGGCTTGGGTTTNACTTCAAATCATATTAATCAAGTGATTTCCGAAATAAAACGAACATCTGACGTAAATTTAGATGCCGAACCAACCAAATTCACGACTCCTCACGATTTTGTAGTCTGGGTACAAAATCCTCCATCAGAATTTTTCAATGATGTAGTCTCAAGAACTCAGTCCTACGAAAACCCCTCTCCAACACGTAGTGTTCAGGTCAAACAAGAATCGGCGCTCGTTGTTACAGGTATCTCTCTTGGGCTACCTGGTGGAGAGAAGGTTTTCGATTCTAATGNTTTTGAAAGATTGGTAAANGGAGAAACTTGTATTTCTGAGGTGTCAGACGAATACAAGCAGAGGTTACTAGACAAAAACATCGTTCGGCTGATAAAAGGGAGAGACGGCTCTGTAAATATGGAACCGGCTGAGGTCTTTGGAGATATTCCTCAATTAGCAGGTATCAAGTCAGAATTTGATCTTAATGGTGAATTTGGTGTGGAAGAAAAAATCATGAGTGCTTGGGACATTACAACCCAGCTCGCTTGTGCATCAGGGCTACTCGCATTAAGAGACGCCGGGATTCCTCTCACTCCGGTAGAACAAGTCGGAAAGGGTGGTCTTCGGCTTATCCGCTCTTGGGAAATTCCATCAATTTATCGAGATAGGACTGGTGTAATATTTTCTTCATGTTTCCCCGGCTTGCAACAAGCCTTCTCGATGGCTGGGAAAAATGGGGCAGATGAAAACGGTAATTTCGATCGAGGTTTCTTGTTCAAAGTGCTTAATATGGGGCATAGTCAATTTTCTCAGTACGTAGGAATCCGAGGCCCCAATACAACGATAAATTTGGCCTGCGCTTCTGCGACGGCCGCATTTTCCGTTGCAGAGGATTGGATTACCATGGGTCGATGTGACCGAGTAATNATNATCTCAGCGGATGATGTAACNGGTGATGACTTGTGGGATTGGATTGGAAGCGGATTTGCGGCCTCAGGTGCGGCTGCGACAGGTAATGTAGTCGAAGAAGTCGCTCTTCCTTTTGACAAACGCCGGAATGGTTTGGTATTGGGAATGGGTGCTGCAGCCTTCGTTATTGAAAAAGAAGAAGATGCGATGGAAAGAGGAGTGCAAGGTATTTGTCAAATTCTTGGAACAAGAATTGCTAATTCTGCTTTCCATGGTACAAGACTTGATGTCGATCATGTTGCTGAAACCTTTGACCAATTCATGACTGAGATGGAGGATAGACACCAATTAAACCGTCATGAAATTGCGCCAAAAACAGTATTTTTCTCTCATGAAACATACACTCCAGCAAGAGGAGGTTCTGCTCAAGCCGAGGTTGCTGCATTAAGAAAAACATTTACTGAATCAACTGATAAATTGGTCATTGCCAACACAAAAGGTTTCACGGGCCATCCAATGGGAGTTGGGATTGAAGATGCATCAATGATTTATGGGATGCTGACAAACAGGATTCCTCCAATTGCCAATTTTAAGGAAAAAGATGAATCATTAGGTTCACTGAATCTTTCTAAGGGAGGGGAATACCCTGANCTTCAGTATGCCATTCGATTCGGAGCAGGATTTGGAAGTCAAATTGCACTTTCAATGCTCAGAAAATTGCCAATATCAAATCCTCGAATCAGTGAACAGAAATTACTCTCATGGAATCAAAATCAAGCAAAAACCAAAGATGTACAATTCCGAATACTCCAGCAGAAACTTGTTGCATATGTCGATGTTGATGAGAATTTGCACGGCGGTATTGCAGGAGATGCGTATGATTTTTCAACACAAATTGCACCCTCAATCCTCACAGAAAATACAACAGAAAATACAACAGAAAAGAAAACGATCATAGAAGAGAAACCACAAGTGGAGGCGCCATCTGTCCCAGAAATAGTAGTTGAACCTCAAACTACGATTCCAAAGATGCCGACGAATTCATCAAATCAGGATTTGATTGCAAAAGTTGTTGAAGTGGTTGTGAAGCATACTGGATACCCCGCTGATTTCGTTGAATTAGACCAAGATCTTGAGGGTGAATTGGGCATCGATACTGTAAAGCAAGCTGAAATAATGGCAGATATTAGAGATGTTTTCTCTCTTCCTGTGGATGAGAGTTTTATTCTTTCAGAATATCCTACTCTTAATCATATGATNATGTACATTGAAAATATGTTGCAAGGTAACTCTCCTGGACCAGCAGTAGTTGAAGAAACATCACAAGTAGAGGCTCCACACGAAGTGAATGTTCCTGATGAGGTTGAACACGAGCAAGTTTCTTCAATTGAAACCCACGGTNATTCAAAAGTAATCGGAGATGCCTTAATCGAGGTTGTCGTTAAACATACAGGATATCCGGAAGATTTCATTGAGTTGGACCAAGATTTAGAAGGTGAACTTGGAATTGATACGGTCAAACAAGCCGAGATAATGAGTGATATCAGAGATTTATTTTCACTACCCGTCGATGAAAATTTTATTTTGTCGGAGCACCCAACACTAAACCATTTCATTGCTTATGTGAACAAAATGCAAAACCAAAGTCAAAAAGCAACTCATATAGAAGCATCCACTACGAAAAGTGAACCTTTGGCAAAACCTGAACCATCCCTTTCCAATGCTATGCCTGAACACAAGTCGAGAGAAACCGTATCGAATGTTACCTCAGAGGCAAGGGACAAGTTGGTAGGCGTTGTTGTCAAACATACCGGTTATCCAGAGGATTTCATTGAGTTGGACCAAGATTTGGAGGGAGAACTTGGTATTGACACCGTAAAACAAGCGGAAATTATGGGCGATGTTCGCGAGATCTTTTCATTGCCTGTTGATGAATCCTTTGTTTTATCAGAACATCCGACGCTGAATCATTTCCTTGATTACATCGCCAAAATGCGAGGGGAAGAAACAGTTGTCGAGGAAGTCACCGAAGAAACCTCAGTAACTGAATCCAAGTTAGATGTCTCAAATAACATGCAAGGATGTCGTCGCTGGCAAGTTGAGATAGAAGCCTGTCCTGGTACAAACGCGCCTCTGACGGTAAACGGCACCGTCGTTTTGACAATAGATGAGTGGGGAATTTCAGATTCAATGACCGATTTNCTTCGTGAACGNGGATTTGATGTGATACGTATTGGGCTTGAGCCAGGTGCGAAGAAGGTATCTTGGCAGGAAGAATCAACTTCATCAGTGTGCAGACTCGATCCCGGTAACGAGGAACATCTCGCATCTCTTTCTGAACGATTTGAGAATGTTTGCGGACTAATCCATCTCGCACCTTTACAACTAACCAGTGAGTCATGGTCTAATGACCTAATCCCATCCCAACAACTAATGTTTTCAGCACACAGTTTCTTCGGTTTATTGAAATCCTTGGATTCTTCACTTTCAAACAGGGATGGCTTTGTGGCAAGTGTCACCGCACTTGATGGAAGACATGGAAATCACGCTGAACGATTCAATTCGTTAGCCTGTGCCGCATCTGGAGTTACCAAGTCGTATGCCTTCGAACAGCCACATCTTCGTTGTAGAGCATTTGATTTACATCCTGAGTTGATTTTAGATTCTGCTTCAACTGCTAAACTGTTATTGGATGATTTATTTGGATTGGGTGGAGATGTCGAAATTGGAATCGATAAGGATCATCGCAGATGGACTATGGTTTGTTTCGCTGAAGATCTTGGTGAAGAAACCACTCCCCTTGGCTCAGATGATATTTGGGTTGTATCAGGCGGAGGTTCAGGTGTAACGGCGTCTTCAATAGTTGGATTAAGTGATGCAAATAAGAATGCGAAAGCGACTTTTATCTTACTTGGTCGCTCGAATTTGATTCCGGAAACTGAACATTGGCTGAAATTTACACAAGAGGAACTCGATGAAAAAAGAATGATATTGAGGGAGGAACTTGTAGAACAATCTCCTGATGGAAAGGTAACGATGGTTCAGTGGAATCGAGCGTGGCAAAAGCGAATTCGATCCCTCGATATCAGGAAAACAATTCAATCAATCGAGAAATCTGGAAATAACGCTGAGTATCATGTTGCTGATGTGATGGACAAATTGGCAATATCTACTGCGATTAACAAGCGAAAGATAACTGGAATTGTACATGGAGCAGGACTTGAGGATTCCAAACTTGTTTCGGATAAAACATGGGAAACTTTCGATAAAGTGACCAGAGTGAAAGTTGATGGTTTGAGAGCATTAATTGATGCATGCGACGAATTACCTTCGGTCGTTTGTGCTTTTACGAGTGTTGCAGGTCGTTTCGGTAATGGAGGCCAGACTGATTATGCTGCTGCGAATAGCGTCCTCGACGCTGAGATGGCTCGGATTTCTGCAAGAGGAGATTCTAGAGGCATAGCAATTGGATGGACTGGTTGGAGAGATGTCGGAATGGCGACGAGAGGTTCAATCGAATCTGTATTTGCAGCTGCCGGAATTGAGACTCTGGATGTCAGTGAAGGCGTCTCATGTTTCGTTGATGAAGTCATGAGGGGTGGAAAAAGAAGAGTACTCGTGTGCGGATCTTTGGGATTAATGGATAAATTCCAATCATTCAGAGAAAAGCCTCTCAAATTACCTCCAAAGATGGCTTCAATGATGGATGACGCTAGTCGTTTTCCTTTCATTGACAAAATACTTCTTTCTGAAGACGAGAAGGCCCTTCATAGTCAATGTACGCTATCGGTAGCAGATTATCCGTTTTTGAGTGATCACGCCATAGAAGGGGTCCCCTATCATCCCGGAGTTATGGCTATGGAAATGTTCGCTCAAAATGCGCTTTTACTTTGTCCTGAATCTTCGATTGCGGGTTTCCAAAACATCGAATTTGGTTTACCAATAAAATTGATGAAAGGTGCCCTTGTTGTTCGTATTGAGTCTACAATCCAAACCAAATCCGGAAATGCCATACTTGTGAACTCCCGAATAGTNAGTGATTTAGTTAACTCACGAGGTGAAATTTTTGGTGAACCTAGAATACACCATANTGGTGTGGTTCGACTCATCAAATCAGGAGAAAATGTTTCACAGTTTTTGGAAAAAGAGATTAAGCAAATGCCTGCTGTTGGATTACCAATNGATGAAGAACTTTTGGAGCATCCAAGTTTCATCTATTTGCGATACTTCCACGGCCCACGTTTTCAAAGTCATGGAGGTGTCTTGAAAGGTGTGGGAGATTTGGAAAATCCTGGCTTGGATGGTGTCGCATTGATGAGACACCAATTGCCAAATTCAGAATTATTTGCTCAGGAGGCATCTGGAGAGGCTATTTTGCTTGAGTCTCTTCCTATGATTTTCGAAGCAGCATTCCAAAATTCAGGCTTGCTTGGAATGGAATTTTTCAAATTCTCAAGTTTACCGGTTGGGATTGAATGGTCTACGATACTTAGAGTTCCAGAAAAAGGAGAGAAACTTCGATTGAGAAGCCTCCTCATCAATCAAGATGAAAATGGTGTAGCAACATATAATGTGACGATCTTCGGTGAGGANGACTCTCCGGTTGTTGCTTTGAAAAANCTAAAACTAAAATCAATGGCTCCCATTCCTGATTCTCAACAATTTACATTCAAGAGGTAGTTCATGGAAATCATTGCTTCACCTCTTGGGCCGAGGATGCTTATTCTCACGACAAGTATTGGGAAAATGGAAAGTATCTTTCAAGAAAAAATACCACGGGCTACTGGAAAAAGGATACGAGAGCATCAAACAGGTAGGTGGTTACTTCAGGAAGGTCTCAAAAAATGGGGAATTCATAATTTGTCACATCTTGAAGTCCGTCGAACAAAAGAACGAGCTCCATACTTAGAATGGATTGAGGGAACGTGGCAGAGGCATCCTTTGCCTGATATTAGTATCAGTCATTGTAAAAATGCTGCAGTTGTATGCCTGATTGAACCAGGTTTCCATGTTGGAATCGACATTGAACCATTTGATAGAACAATACAAAGCAATGCTTTTGACATGATGGCGAAAGGCAAAGAATTAGAGATGCTCTATACGTATCCCGAAAAGGCACTTGAGATTTGGACGAAGAAAGAAGCCATCCTGAAAGCAAAAAAATTAGGCATGCACATGAATCCAAGAGAAATTGATCTGAATGATTTAGACCTCGAACTTGTAACTTTCACGAAAGATGACATTTTAGTATCAATTGCATGGCAGCCTGTTACAGAGGTCTCAAAAAACTCAGAGGACGTTTTGATTGAAGAAATACATTCGAAAATGCTTGAAAATCCAGATTTNAAGGTTGGATGTTAATCAAATAANAGGCTTAGAGGCCAAATCGANCTTTCCTTCCAAGCATCGATTCCAAAAGCAATGCCAATGAGATCTAGTATTATGTAATTCCAAATTGTATAAACGACGAGAAACATTCCAAAAGTAAATAACGATACGTTGATTACTTTTTTCCTTTCTCGCTTTGCATCATCTAATGTACAAACTCCCTGTTGTCTAAAGTAACGAGTGAGTCCATAACTCAAGAAAATAAATGTTGCAAGCAGCAACCATTTTCGAAAAGGTCCCCAATACAATTGATCAGATAATGCCGCTGCCGTGGATGCAGATGCCAGTCCAAACATGACGAGAACGACCGACGGGAAACAACACATGCTTGCAAGGAAAGCAGACGAAGAAATCCATTTCCACAGGGTTTTGCTCTCCTCCATGGGCAGAAAGAGTCGGATTACCTTTTCAATGATTGTTAACGGTCGCCTTCAACTCTTGGAGCGAGGAAATATTCAACGGAACCAGCCCCGTTGTCAAAATCGAGTGTTAATCGCAAGGGAAGGTTCTCTCCAAATTGAAGTGTAATTGTTCCAAGAGAATTGAAGACCTTGGCAAGGGGTATGAGATATGTCAAACTGTATTGTGAACGTGTCGGAGAATCACAACTGATNCTCTCTACATCATCTCCGTCATATTCAACAACAACCGAATCTGTTCCTCCACTCACACTTACCACGAATTTATTGTCATCGATTGAGAGGTTTACCAAATCTCCCACCATCATTGCGGCACGGAATGCTTGGGCAAGTGCATCTCCAGAGATTTTCACCTCACAAGGCAATTCGAGTTTTGGAAGATTAGGTGGTGATAATGTGGAGTTATCTAACGGACGGATATTGCGGTCAATCTTTCCAATGTTTAGGGTAAGATTGCCGATATCTTCGCTGTAGTTTAGATGGATTAACTCACCAGCAGCGGCTAAACTAACCATTTCTTTCAGTTTTTTAATCTCAAGACCAAGTTTGATATCACTCACGTCCCAGGTNTCAAATGCAGCAGAATCAATCTTCATCTGAATCATTGCGACATGTGAAGGGTCAACAACTCTGATTTCTAGTCCGTTCTCTGAAAAGTCAAGTCGTGCTTCCTCAACCACGACATTTACTGTTTCAACAATTGTTCGCATCAAATCTTGACGGGCTGTGACATTCAACATTGGCGCATCCCTACGAATATCCCCTAAATTGACGGCTTATGAATTAAACCTTCAAAATCGCTCAATACGAAGTCATTTTCAAAAGAAATTTTTTGCCGTAGCCGTTTTGAAGGTTGAGATGGTGGAAAACATGTGTCCGAGGTACAACCGCTGGAGAAGCCTGACGGAACTCCCTATTCTGTAGCAGTTTTGATTCCCAGCATTAACAATGCAGATGAATTAGACATTGTGTTGGAACGTTTAGGAAAACAAACATATCCTCACTTTGAAATCATTATCGCAGATTCAAAATCAAAAGACCATACGAAAGAAGTCAGTTTGAAACACGGTGCNACCTGGCTTGAGGACCCTTCACGTAACCGGGCAGATGCTTGCAATTTTGCACTTAGACAAATGGATCATGATTTGGTAATTTTTACNGATGATGATACGATTCCTCCATTGGATTGGGTCGAAAAAACCGTACGTTGGTTTGAAAATCCAGAGGTAGGAGCAGTTGGAGGTCCAAATTTTGCACCAGATGAAGACTCATGGGGCTCCAAATGTGCTGATGTCTCATTCTGTACACGGTTTATGACTGCAGGAACGAGATATGGTGCTCAACCAAAAGGGGAACTCGTTCCAATCACTCACAATCCAGGGGTAAACTGTGCGCATAGGATGGCTAATTTACGTGAAGTTGATTTCTTTGAACCAGGTTGCATCGGTGCAGAAGATGTGGTGCTGGATGCTAAAATTCAAAGAGCAGGGCACAAGATATTTATCGATCCTTCAAATGTTATGCCGCATCGTAGAAGGAAGCCATTCGTCCCATTCATGAAGCAAATGAGAAATTATGGTTACACTCGTATGATTGCGAATCGACGATGGCCAGAAATTGCGACATGGTCACACACGGCAATAGGATTTTTCCCGCTTATTGTAGTAACTTCCATACTGAGTATGGTTTTAGGTCTTGTAGCAAGTGATTTTTCGTTATTTCCTTCAATGGGTCCCGCACGCATCGCCATTCATGTTCCTGCAACTCTCATGATTGTTTACATTCTCATTTGTTGGGTTGGTGCTGCGATTGGCACCAGTCCACATCGAACATTATCGACTGTTTTTGTTGCACCTTTGTTTGTTTTTCTCGCACAATGGGCGTATGGTCAGGGCGTGCTAAAGGCTTGGAAACAGATTTACTTTGGCGATGGTGGAGGAGCAGGAATGGGTTCACAAATCGACGACAGAGAGCGTACGGCATGAAAAGCATCAAAACTACCATGTGTTGATGACCTCACATGAGGAAGGGTTTTACTGACTTGGGAACCCAATCAAACATGAAGTCTGAAGAGGAAGAGATTTGGGCAATCGTTCGAACATGGCTTTCTGTAACTAGAATCATTATTTTTGTGAGTGTGATTTTGGTCACAGAATTTTCCTCTGATTATTTCATCAATGATATCTCTGCAGGTCTTTGGTCATTGATTTTTGGCGTTCCTGGTTTTCTATTAATATCTGCATTGATTATCTTTGGGGATAAGAGATATGCTCCTGAAGAAGACCGAAAGCGATTGGAAAAGGCAGAGAAAATCGCTTCGAGATTTGAGGAGAAAAGAGCATATCTCCATCCCATCAAAAAAAGAATCTAATTCTTCTTGTTGATATATCTAGCAAGCCACACGTCTTCTGATTTTGTAGGTAATCCCGTTAATTTGTTCGAGTGTTCTTTTTGTGATTTACCCCTTCNAATAAGCATGNCAAGCAAAATNAAGATTACAACGACTAAGGATGATATNAGTACCATGTCACCATTTGAATTTTGTTTTTCTGATTTTGCAGCGACGTTTTCTTTGTTGGTTTCAGTACCTGAATCATCAGTTTCAGTTTGTTCTGATGAAAGTGTGCAAGTATGACATATTGTTACAGAAAAGACGGCTTCATTTCCAGCAAGGTCAATCGCCTTGAATACAAATTTTGTCTCTAGAGTTTCGTTATTGAGTGTGAATGGTAGTGAACCAATATTGTTTTCTAATTGGAAAAAAGTTTCATCTGTTTCATCATCTATTCTGTATGAGAGGGAAGCAAGCAATTCACTGGCCTGCAAATTTATCTGATATTGTCCTTCTTTTAGTCCTGAAAATTCGCTTAATTCTCCACCATTGAACCAACGTGAGGCTTCANTAGATCCTGATGCATCNACAATATTCAGATTAATCTCTGGGGATTGCTTATCCTCGTCAATAAAAACGCTCTTTACCCAATTGGCATAAGGAATCTCATTTCCAAATGAGTCCTTACCACTGATGGCATATTGTACGGAGTTNATGTCACCATTTTCAGCATTACTTGATAAGAAAGTTGTGTGTTGTGTATTTCCATTGTTAGTGACAGTCCTTCTGAGTTCCCAAGATTCAATCTCATCATTCGAGCCGTCATGACGAGAATACAATTCCCACGATGTACTTGATTCGCCAATCACACCAGTCCACGTCAATTTTACGCTTCCATTTGTCAGGTAAGATGCTGAAAATGCTGTTGGACTTAGTGGTGGNGTTGTATCTTCAACAATCGGTATATCGATTGTATTTCTTCCTTCAAATGTTACTAATTGGTGGACAGTGGTGTTGTATGTCCCAAAAGAAGCGACTGCGGTAACAGCATACCATACATTTCCNGTAAAACCATCAGGGATTACATGGGTGTAATTTTCTTTTCCTGAATCAACTGAATTGATTAAAGTCGCAGTAGATTGATTGATGTCAGTTGCATCGATCACGCCTGTTTCAGAGCGCCATATTCTGTAAACGGCTTCAGGGTGATTCTCGAGATCATCCCAAGTGAGGAAGGTATTACCATTTTCATGGTGGGCGGTGAGATTCGTAATCATGTTCTCATAATTCGAAATAGTATTTTCAAATACAGCGTTATTTGGTGCGTCTGCATAGTTATCTTGTAAATTACCGTGCTCATCAATCGCAAGCAGTGTATAAGAAAATTCACCGTATGTGCTATCTGCGACCGAATAATTGTAATGGTGAGTGGAACCAGAAACAGTCGCAATATGCTCTGAATTCCCATCATCTAAATTCTGTAATTCTGGATTTGATGTACGCCATATTTCGATTGAATGATTTGAATTTTCCATGACAGCATCAGTCCAGTTAAGATGAGTCATGCCATTCTCATACGAGAATGAAATCTGCAGAGCTCCGGTGATTTCNCTCCCTATGTTGTTTTCAATGACAGGTGTTGTCAAGGTGTTATTTGAAAGAAACCTCTTGTCTGATATGCCATCTTTAACATGCAGCACCGTGTAGAAAGTAGAAGCATTCGTTAATGATGGAATAGGCACCTCAAAAGACTGAATTTCTGGACTTAGATTTTCAATAACTTTTGTCTTTTGCAAATTATCCCAATTTTCGGCAGTAGCAATTTGATTGTGTTTCCATATGCTCGTGGAGTGTTCGGTACCAAAAGAGGGACGAACTTTCGAAATGTCAATCCAAGATAAAGAGGTTTTTGAGCCGATGCTNTCAAATGATGCTGATAACGCATATGGTGAAGTGATTGGAGATCCGTATTCAACAACTGGATCTGTCAAGGAAGCATTTCCAAATGATAGATTTTGACTGGTTGAACCATTTGAGAAAGTGGTGGTTACTGCATAATAATAATGTCCGGAAACGCCTGGTGGAATTTGGTAGTGCCATTCATGAGTCTTACCCTTACAATCATCGCCGGAGTCATCCAAGGCACAAGCAGGGATGCCCGAGGCAACAACCTCAGCATTTTGATAATTTGAAATTGTAATTGGTTCATCAAATCTAAGNACTGAATAATTGCTTGACTTTAATTCATCAATAAGAGAGTACATGTCTGTGTCGATGTTTCTCCATGTGATTGTCGTGGTTTCATTTTCGTTGTATACAGCATCTATTTCTCTCGCTTCCAAGGAAGTGTCATTTTCACTTGTTCCTTGAACAGATAAAGGAAAAAGAGCCAACAACAGGATTGAACTTATGCATAGACATTTCCAGTTAGACATGAGCCTCGGTGGTGGCTAGTGCGAGGAGTATATGCAATTTTTCCAGTTTCAAACCCAAACTCTCATGAATAGTAAGCCTAAGCAACAGATATGCTCCACGACATAGTGCATGAAATGGACCCCGCTGAAAGGTTTCGGTATGGCCAACTCCTCGCACATCTAGCAAGTTCCGACCGTGATGTCACACGTGATGAAATGGCTTTTTTTGANCAGAGGCTTGGCGCTACTTTACTCTCTCCCGAAAGAAGACAACAATTGCGTGAAAGCCTCAGTGTAGATTTGGATTTAGAATCTCTTTTATCCAGTATGCAACCACGTACGATTAAATTGGCTTTGAGAGATGCTTGCTTGATGACCTTGGCTGATCGGAAAATAGACAAAGAAGAGAAAGATATTCTCATGCGGGTTGGCCAAGTTGCTGGTTTGGAATCGAAACAGGTAGATTTGCTATTGGATTGGGTCGTCGAAGGCTATCATTGGATGCAATCTGGGTACGAAAAACTTGAGATGTAGGGAATACAATGTACCATTCTCGTCTCTTGGGAATCGGAATTATTTTTTTGATGCTTACTTCGGGTTGTCTGCAAAACAACCAAGCCAANGTCGAACAAGAGGATAATCTTCTCAATACGGAAGGAGATTCGATAGAGGTATGGCATACCTTCGCTTTGGGAAGCACAGAGGAACGGGCTTTTCTTGATGCTATTGAGTTATTTGAAAATCAGTTTCCTGAAATTGACATAGAGGTAACTGGCGTGCCGTTTAGTAATGCGGATCAACTTTTCATGACCGCCGCTCAAGGAGGGGAAGCGCCCGACCTTATCCGTCTATCATCAGATCAATTAGGAAAGATTGGGGATGTTAGAGTGAACGGTTTTCCTCTCCTTGAGGATATGAGAAGTCATTATTCACAAGTAGAATTGAGCACATTTGAGATGCGTTCACTGCAGGCGATGAGATACAATCATTCTCTCATGGCCTTACCTGCGAGTCAGGATTGTTTATCACTTATTTACAACAAAGCGATATTTGATAGCCGCGGTGTTGAATATCCTCATGAGAATTGGACAACTGCTGACTTTGTAAACGCAGCAAAATCGTTGACTTTTGATGAGACTTTTGGCCTTGCCTTACCGGTAAAAAGTCCCTATTGGTGGTTTCCAGTTCAATCTGGGTTTGGAGGTCAACTTTTTGATAAAAATGGAACGCCTTCCCTTAACTCATCAGGTTCCTCAGAAGCTGTTAATTGGACACTAAATCTCGAACTCGAACATCAAGTAGTGGACCAAGGAGTTCAAACCGTAACGATGGAGAATGCATTCCAAGCCAGCAAAGTCGCCATGGTTATCGACGGACCTTGGAACTGGGCAACATATCAAACAAGCAGGATTGATCTAGGTCAATCCATTTTGCCAATTGTCGAAGAAACTGGTCAACACATGTCTCCTCTTGTTACTTACAAAGGTTGGGCCATGAGTAAACAAAGCCAATCTAAGGTTGTTTCAGCCAAACTCGCACTCTGGCTTTCTTCGGCAGAAACGCAGAAGAATTTTGCATTGGAGACGTATACTATGCCTACGGCAATCAGTCTGACAGAAGATACTGATATCACAGAAAATGAAGTAATCAGCGGCTTTCTCTATCAAGCAGAGTTGGGAACACCTGCACCAACCACAAAAGGAATGTCATTGGTCTACGGCCCACTTTCAACAGCGTTCGAGCAAGCTTATTTGAGTAAAACCGATGATGAANCGNCCTCTTCNATCCAACAAATTTTAGATGAAGCAAACAAGCAACTTGAGTTGCTTATGGGGGATTAATATGCGTCTAGTANTTCCAAGTCTCATNTTGATTCTTTTGTTCTCTACATCCGCTCATGCAATTGAAGCAGATCTCTCTTTCCAAAGCTACAGGCAAGTCAAAATAAACCTTGAATTGCAAGAAAATGCCTCCTCTCTTGAATTGTACTATGCGGAAGAATCATTCTCAAATATCTCGAACGCTACGCTTTATGGTATTTATCCGATCCAATCTGTTGAAAATTTATCAAGAGGAGAAATTGGTACTTTTATTGAAGAGTGTTGGACAGATGGCTTACCAGTCTATCGAGATAGTGTAGGTCATGTGGTCATTGACAATAATGCTTCAACATTTTCTTGCGTTCTTTCAGGATTCATACCCGATCAACCTCGTTGGTTTACAGCAGCATTTTTTGATTCAAATGGAGAAATTATGAATAATGCCAGTCTTGCGTCGTTTGAATTACGTTCAACACAAGTAGACGTGCTTCCACCGGCAGCCGACACGTCACCAATTTTGTTTGCTATTGGGTCGATTACTCTTTCATTAATCGCTCTGTTTGGATACTGGCGATGGAAAGATGCTAAAGAGGGGAAATCCACCTCAAAGATGGCCCATTTTTACATCGCTCCGGCCATGTTAGCATTGGCAATCCTTACGTTTTATCCAGTTCTTTACGGTTTTTGGCTTGCATTTACCGACGCAGATCAAACACGATTAGGTGACCAGCAATGGATTGGTATTGCTAACTTTATCGCTGTTTTTTCAGCCTCTGGTTTCTTTCGAGTCACTGGTTTTACTTTGTTGTGGACCGTAATTAATGTCACAGCACACGTAGGCATTGGTTTGTTCCTTGCCATGATATTACAGAATGCGAGACTTGCTGGTAAGACTGTTTATCGTACAATCTTACTGCTTCCTTGGGCAATACCGTCTTACATTTCGGTTCTTGTGTGGCGCGGAATGTTTCAGCCAAGTGGATTTGTGAATGATGTCCTCGGTACTCAAATGGATTGGTTGAGTGACCCTACTGGAGCACAAGTATTGGTTATTTTAGTCAACATTTGGCTTGGTGTTCCGTTCATGATGATGTCGCTGAGTGGAGCACTACAAGCCCTGCCCAAAGAGATGTACGAAGCCTCACAGATTGACGGTGTAAATCGATGGCAGCAGTTTTTGTATCTAACATTACCAAATTTGAAGAGTGCACTTGTACCTTTGTCTCTCCTAGGATTTATTTGGACTTTCAACATGTTTAACGTCATTTATTTGATGACAGACGGGGGTCCAAACCTATGGTTTGGAGAGCCTGGTTCAACAGATATTTTGATCACTTATGTCTATGATGTAGCATTTCGAGACGGGGCTTATGGTGTTGCTGCTGCTTGGTCCGTAGTGATCTTCTTGATGCTCCTTGCTTTCTCATGGGTCTACATGAAACAAACACGGGCAACGGAGGCGGTTGTATGAATAAAAAATCAATCTTTGTAGATGCTTACGCTCCTGTGGAGATTGCTTACTTGCGATTGTGGTTAACAGTGTCTGCATGTATGTCTATTTTTCTAATTTTTATCGAGTGGCTGAAAGAGAATACCATCGGCATGCAATTATGCTTTGTCGGATTATTACTTCAACTGGTTGTGATTTTTTCTTTGCCAGATGGAAAAACATCTTGGAAGAAAGATAGCGCTACTATCGCATCGGGCCTTTTGATCATTTGTGGTGTGCTTGGTCTCTACGCCTCTCCCAAATCGATATTTTTGATATGGCAAATGTCTTGGTTCATAATCCCAGGTCTGCTTTCTCTTTATTGGCTAACATCGGAGTTTGTAACTTTGTGGCACTACAGTCGTATTGACCGTAAAACCGCTGAAAAAGGTCTTTCAAGAAACAAAATTATGGATATACGCCTGTCGCAAATTGGTTCTCATGTAATTCTCCTTCACGGTGTTTTGTGTGTTTTATTACCAGTATTGTGGATTTTGGATGTAGCGATCTCTCCAGGAAATGCTCTGGGTAGTGAGATAGGAGACGCCTTCACTACGGAGCATTTTGAGAAGATTCTGACCGGTGACGGTTTTTGGCTATGGTTTCGTAATTCCTTATTGGTGAGTTTGGGAACGACATTTTTTGGTTTGTGTATTGCAATACCAGCAGGATATGCATTCAGTAGATACAAATTTAGAGGGAGAGATGAGGCTATGTTTTCATTCCTTCTCGTTCAGATGTTTCCAGGTGTCATCATTTTGGTGCCCTATTTCTTGGTGATGAAATCACTTGGTTTGCTGAATTCCCATCTTGGTCTTATTCTGGCATACAGTGTAACTGCATTGCCATTGTGCGTTTGGATGTTGAAAGGTTTCTTTGATACAGTCCCTCGAGAGTTGGAAGAAGCAGCCATGTTAGATGGATGTAATCAGTGGCAGGTTTTCACAAAAGTAGTGCTGCCTTTATCACTACCTGCAATCGCAGTAACAGCACTCTTTTCTTTCCTCGCTGCGTGGAATGAATTCTTACTTGCTTTGACTTTCAATACCTCAAACAGCATGTATACTCTCCCCGTTGGACTTGCTTCAATGATTTCCTCAACTGGTCAAGCCTGGGGTGATTTCGCTGCAGCGAGTCTTTTGGTAAGCATTCCTGTTGTTATTTTGTTTATTGTGTTTCAGAAGTTTCTCATTGAGGGACTTAGTGCAGGTGGCGTGAAGGGTTGATCGAATGGTAGAAATTGAATTTAGGGATGTTACAAAAAGATATGAGGATGGCACAGAAGCCGTTAGTTCATTGAATTTGACAATAAAAAACGGAGAATTTCTTGTGCTCCTTGGTCCATCAGGGTGTGGTAAATCCACTACATTGAGAATGTTAGCAGGATTAGAAGATATTACGGAAGGTCAGGTTTTCATTGATGGTATGTGTGTGAATGACCTTCCTCCTGGAGATCGAAATCTGGGTATGGTGTTCCAATCTTATGCCCTTTATCCACATATGAGCGTGGCAGATAACCTTTCATTTGGATTGCGTATGATGAAAAAAGATTCGAGATTACCGGATGAAGAAATAGTTTCACGTGTGAGGGAAGCTGCAAAAATGCTTGATTTGGAAGATGAACTCGATAAGAAACCAAAGGAATTATCCGGTGGTCAAAGGCAAAGAGTTGCTTTAGGAAGGGCGCTTGTACGTCGGCCAAAGGTCTTGTTAATGGACGAACCTCTTTCAAATTTAGACGCAGAACTCCGTCATCAAATGCGACAAGAAATTCGCAGATTGCATGACCAGTTAGGGACAACAACCGTTTATGTGACGCACGACCAGATAGAAGCCATGACTTTAGCAGATAAAGTAGCCATACTTGATAACGGGATTTTACAACAACACACGCCTCCTCTCGATGCCTATCATCATCCAGCGAATGATTTCGTCCGCTCATTTTTGTGTCGACATATCGATGACATTGTTGAAACGGCCCAACAACTCACAAAAGCATAGTATCGACAAGTAGGTAGATGGTATTCATGATGAAAGTACACACTTATCTCATCATTACTTGCATGTTTTTGCTTGTGCCCTGGTCAAATGCGCCCATTTCATTCCAAGAGGATAAGCCTCAATATTCGCTCCAACAACCGATACGTATTCGTCCTGACTACGTTGAGTTTAATTGGCAACAAGGTGCGAATGAAGCAATTGATGCAGTCCAAGTTATTGGCGAATGGGATTGGGATAATCCCCTTGAATTATCATTTGATGAATCTACAGATGCGTGGACAGGTACCATTGATTTGGATGAAGGCCTCTATTGCTACAAATTTGTCCTTTACCACACATCACAATCCGAACCCGATTATCGATTTGATGAGGAAAACGCATACAGAGGATATTGTGAGGGCTTTGAGAATAGTGTAATCCGCGTAGAAAACCATTTGAAACCCAAACTCAGTTTGGAAATAGAGGATGGGCTTCCAAAGCGCGTTTTATTTCATGCNGGTAGCGNNGGTGCAATGATGGATNCTCACAACACTTCNCACGGTTCAGTATTCTCTTGGTCAGAGNCAACACAATCATTTGAAATCAATCANTCAAACCTTGACGTAGGTAAACATTCCTTNACGATTCAAGTAGCCGATGTTGATGGNTATGNTTCAGATGAATTACTTATTCCATTTTGGCTGGGAGAAGGTCAGAACTTTCAGTGGGAAGACGCTCTGGTNTACATGATTATGACTGACCGTTTTGTAAATGGTAATCCCGAAAACGATCCNCTTCCACTATCAGNTGCAGCACACGGTGCTGANTGGATGGGTGGTGATTTCGAGGGTGTTACGCAGATGATTGAATCAGGTTACTTCAACACCCTTGGAGTCAATGCATTGTGGCTCACGCCATTTAATCAGGCTGCAGATGGGACGGGAATGGCCGCAGATAACCAGCATGAAGTAAGCGCTTATCATGGATATTGGCCTGTTGAGCCGAGAAAAGTAGATCCTCGCTTGGGTACAGAAGAGGAATTACAATCCCTTGTTCAATCTGCACATGAGCATGGAATTCGAGTCATGATGGATTTGGTTGTAAATCACGTACATGAAGACCACCCCTATGTAGATGAGCACCCTGATTGGTTCAATTCAGGTTGTATTTGTGGAACAGATCAATGTGATTGGACCGAACGCCGTTTAGATTGCCTATTTCGTGATTATATGCCTGATGTGAATTGGAAACATCGTGATGCGAGTGAACAGATGATTGAAGACGCGTTGTGGTGGCTTGAGACATTTGACTTGGATGGAGCGAGAGTTGATGCTGTGAAACACGTGGATGATTTGGCTGTAACAAACTTGGCCATGAGAATAAATGAAAGATTTGAAATCGCTGGAACGGATTATTATTTGAAAGGAGAAACCGCCATGGGATGGTCAGGAGATGACTTAGCGGCGAATGCAGAACAATATGGAACAATTAATCGGTACATTGGTGAAAATGCCCTTGATGGGCAAGCAGATTTTGTACTCTACCACGCCGTTGTTGATCGGGTATTCATACACCAAGAGAAGGACTATCATCATCTAGATTACTGGACAGCACGAAGTCAAGATCAATATGTTCAACCGAGTATCATGGTACCTTATGTTGGGTCCCACGACGTTCCCCGATTTATTTCAAGAGCCGATACAGGAACTTCAGATGCTTATAACCAATGGCTAGACCAAGGCTTACCTGGGCAACCAGGTCAAGTTGGTCCATACGAAGCTGCTCTTCAAGCCTACACTTGGTTGCTAACCACACCTGGTGCTCCTCTTCTCTATCAAGGAGATGAATACGGCGAATATGGAGGTGCAGACCCAGATAACCGGCATATGTGGCGAGACCAGAACCAATGGAATGAAAATGAAAGAAACCTATGGGATTCTATCAGCGAGATTGGTAAAATAAGGCTGGAATCTGAAGCCCTACGTCGTGGAGAATACATTTCAGTGTACCAAGATGCCGATGCCATTGTTTGGGGGATGGAAACAAGCAATTCTAGTGCGATGGTCGTCATGAACAGGGGTCAATCAGAAATCACCTTCGATATTGACGTATCTTCTCTTTCTGGTCAATGGGATGGTGATTGGAATTTGTTATTTGGAGCCTGTGAAAAGGACGGACAAAGCCTCACTATCCCAGCAAAATCTGTTGCGATTTTTTCTGATAAAACACTTGAAGATGACGATACAAATTCGAATTCAACCGATAACCAAGTGGAACCCGTTCAAGAGACGAATCAATCACAAAATCAATCGAATCAAGCAAATGAAACCAATACGGAAAACAATCAATCAGAACCCCAAGTTTACGATAATCAAACCCAAGTTAATCAATCAGATTCAAACGTAAGCGACGAGATCGAAATCGATACTTCAGGGGGTTCGTCTTTTGTTGCAATGGTGAGAAATGTTCTCGTCATCGCAGTCATTATCGGGTTGCTGTTTTTACTCAGACCGAGGAAGGATGGCATGACTTAATCGTTTATTTGCGAGTAGAAGTTTGCATAATCCTCAATCATTCTTACACCAGTAAATCCTGTCGAGGCAGAGATACTTTCTCTCATGATATTTGGCCAGACCTCGCTTTTATTTTCCCATGCAGGAATAATTTCATCCTTGAGCAATGAAAGTAAGTAAGCAGCATCTCTTGTATCGTTCCTAACGCTTTCTCCCTTGCCGATGGCCCATCCATTCACGCCATGAATACAGGCTTCAGGCCACCAACCGTCTAAAATTGAGCAATTTGGTGTACCGTTCATCGCTGCTTTCATTCCGGAAGTACCCGAAGCCTCCATGGGGCGAGTAGGGTTGTTTAACCAGATGTCAACTCCAGATGTCATAAGTAATCCAGTGTCCATCGAATAATCTTCAAGGAAGGCGACAGGTATAT
>PBHM01000021.1 GCA_002719395.1 Methanobacteriota archaeon
TTGCCTTAGCCACCACGTCCATCGATCACCAACTTGCGAGTTCTCTCGATCAGATTGAAGAGTCTTCAGAAAGCCTTCCTAACGTTCGGATAAATACTATCGAAAACATCGAAATCGCCATCGTAGGTGTGCAAATCAATACAGCTGGTTCAGACTTAGGTTGTCCGTGTGAGATCTATGCTTCTCTTGACAATGGTGTAACAGTAGCACATTTGTTTGGAGCAACATTTAGTTTGAATGCTGGCCAAGTCGACTCCGTGACCGAAATTCTCAATCACGGTTCGTATCTCTACAGTGACTTGGCCAGTCTGACATTACACACTAATGCGACAGATACATCTGGGAGTGCCGTCTTTCCCACGTTTAATTTGGTAACAAAAACAGTTGTTTATGCAACAGTCGAAAACATCGGAGTAACCACGATAACTCCAGAAGAATCATGGGTATTATTTGATGGTTCAAATCCAGTACAGATGTCATCACTCATTGCTTTTGATGATGGTCCTGAAAATCATCTTTCGGTGAATGCGAGTACTGATTTCTCTATGTTTTATCCTGGAGATGTCTTTGTATTGCAGCACATCATGGATTCTGATTTAGTGGCAGATAAGTATGAACAGGTTTCGATATTTGTGGATGGTATTCAAACCGCTATGGCGGTTCCCTGAGGTGGATAAATGGCAGATGCAGGTGCTTCAGAGATGATCATATTGGTCGCATCCCTACTCGTAGCAGGGATTGCGTCAGTTGTGCTCATCGATGCATGGGATGGTGTGGCCACTGCCAATGGGGATGTGGTCAACGCACGAGCAGCCAATATGGAAACAGAAATATCCTTTGGAGGCGACCCTGCAAACGTACCATATGACGATAATTCCGACAAGATAACGCTATTTTTGGTTAACACTGGACAGCGAAATCTGGATAGAACAACCCTCGGTTTGTTCGTCAACGGAGATGCTTACGGTGCTGGAACCCAACTTGATACTTCAGGTGTTGCCCTCGCAGCAGGGTATGTATGGGGGCCAGGTGATATGATTATGATTGAACTAGATGATCAAGATGGAAATAATGGAGCAGGCCCATTCCATGGTCTGGCTGATGATTCTGCTTTGCAGATCTCAATGGTTGTCGAATCGGTCACGATTCAAGGTCACTCTGGTACTTCGTCCCAAACTTTGGAGGTGAGACTTCACGATGTTACATGATTCAGAGCCTAAACCAGTGGAAGATGGATTTCCTTTCGTACTTGAACAAGACAGTTTAGCCGATGCTATGGGTGCGAAATTGCCAAATCGTAGTATTGGTATCATCCAAGGAGATGTTGGAGGAGGTAAATCTCTCATCTCACAGCGTTTAACCTATGGCTTGTTAGAAAATAAAGCCAAGGTTTTGGTCATTACTACTGAATTGACCACTAGAGGCTGGGTCGAGCAAATGGAATCCATTGGTTACTCTGTTACCGCTCATATAGCCTCAGGTAGATGCATGGTATTTTCTCGATATGGTACCATAGCAGAATCCATTCCTGGTGCAGGTTTGAGAGAACTGATGCAATCAAGAGCTTGGAATGAAGCGGATGTGATTGTTCTAGACTCTGGTTCATCACTTATGCCTAAAGGTCTGGATAATCATCAAGTTATCATGCTTATGCAAGAAATGCGCAAAAAGATTGCAGAAGGCAGAACCGTATTACTCACGATGGATCCTGTTGAGGTTGAAAATTCGCTTCTTCATGCATTCCGATCGTCAAGTGAAATGGTTCTTGATTTGACAACCAATCTGATTGGAGGCGAATTGAAGAGAACTTTGCTTGTTACTCGCTTCCTTCGAGCAGCAGGACCTGTCCAAAGTAGTGTAGGTTGGCGTGTTGAGCCCGGCATGGGCTTCATTGTGGATATTACGGCGGTGAGTTGATTTGCAAGCAGAAGAAGATATGCCCTTCCAAAAAGGTGATCTTGAGTCTGTGATGGCTGCTCATCCACACGTTGCGAGATGGGTCCGTGATTTTGAAGAAAGATACGGCTCAAGACCAGTATACTATGGTCCATTGGATCGTGATGCAAGGAAAATGAAACCTCTGAATTTGATTTACATCACCAAAGAGCCAATCTTTGTCCATATCTATCAACCTCCTACTGATGGTGATGAAATCAGTCAAACCCTCTGGTTTGGACTTGAGCCCCAACTTACTGATGAAGAAGAAAACGTTCGCAGAGACCTCATTGAAACGCTTCTCAAAGAGGCGCCTTCAGCGCCGAATTTTACCACAGATGAAGAATTTGAAAATATCCTATCAGGTATGATTGACAGATACACGGTCATTGGCTCTGGTGGAGGGCAAAAAGGCGGAAGAATCCGTCAACTTTTGGGCATGGATGATGAAAAAATAGGTGTAACCAGAGAACAAAGAGAGCGTTTGCGATATACCATCATCCGAGATCTGGTTCGAAACGGACCATTGGAACCCCTTCTATCCGATGAAATGTTGGAAGATATTCACTCTGTGGGACTCAAACACGTGCACATGGATCACAAAGTATTCGGAATGGTTACCTCAAACATTCGATTTAGAGAACGTGAACTACTTGCAAGATATCTTCGGGCTATGTCTGAGCGCATAGGCCGACCCGTGAGCGATAACAAACCCATCGTAGATGGAGCCCTGCTCGATGGTTCTCGTATCAATATTATATTCTCAGATGATGTATCCATGTTGGGTCCTTCATTCACCATCAGAAAATTCGCTGAAGAAACAATTTCAATTATTCAACTCATTAAATGGGGTACACTTTCTCCCCAAGTAGCCGCTTATGTATGGATTTGCCTTGAATATGGTATGTCTGTATTGGTGAGTGGTGAAACTGCATCTGGTAAGACGACTACGCTCAACGCGATATTGCCATTCATTGACCACAATGTGAAGATCTATTCAGCAGAAGACACTCCAGGGGTAAAAGTCAGACATAAAATCTGGCAACGTCTCGTGACCAGAGAGAGTAAAAATGAAGATTCTCGTGTTGAGATGTTCGATTTATTGAAAGCCGCATTGCGAAGCCGACCGCGTTACATCATTATTGGTGAGATTCGTGGTATTGAAGGTGCCACAGCATTTCAGGCAATGCAGACCGGTCACCCCGTTATTGCGACCTTCCACGCATCATCGATTGTGAAAATGATCCAACGATTCACGGGAGACCCGATCAATGTTCCAATCCGATTCTTTGACAATCTGAATTTCGCTCTTTTTCAAGAAGTAGTTGAAGCACCAGGAGGAGGAATTGCAAGAAGAGTAACCGGTATCGATGAGGTAATCGGCTACAATAAACACAGCGATGGTGTCCTTACAAGAGGGATGTTTGAATGGGACCCGGTCAAAGACAAACACTATTTCAGAGGTATGTTCCAAAGCCACTTGCTTGAAAACAAGATTGCAGCTCAAATGGGTTTTGAAAATAAGAGGGATGTCTATGATGAAATGGAGCGAAGAACAGAAGCGATTCAAAGAATGGCGGACCGAGATTTGACACATTATGATGATGTATTCGACCTCATTGGAATTTACTACAGCAATGGTTTCGACGCCTTCCGCTCAGCAATTGAAGGATGGGTCGGTATCAATCATCGTTGAGAGGTGTTCGACATGGAAAAGATGGCCACATGGGAAATTGCCCTCCGCCGTCTTGAAATGCCAGTCTCTCGCTTTCTTCTCGTTTATGTGGGTGGAGCCGCTTTTGCAGGCTTTGTCGTAGCACTTATCGCAATTTTTCTGACCGGCGGTTTTTCTGATGGTGCACTTTTTGCAGGATTTGCTGGAGCATTCTTGCTTTTCATCATGCCTGCTATGGCTGGATTGGCTGCTGCCTCTTTTCCAATTCTAGAGGTGAATCGCCTTGGCATTCAGATCGAAAAAGAAATGCACATGTTCATCACGAGAATGGGTATTCTTTCTTTGGGTGAAGTTGGGGCAGGTACGATTTTCGATATTTTAAAACAAATGAAAGATTATGGGGAATTGGCCAATGAAGTGCAAAAAATAGAGGTTCTGGTGGATAAATGGCACACAAGTCTGCCAGAGGCTGCAAGAATTGTTGGGAATCAATCCCCATCTGCTCTTTGGTCTGATTTTTTAGACCGAATGGCTTTTTCAATTGAAGCAGGTCAACCAATCGATGAATTCATGCGTGCAGAGCAAGATACCGTTGCAGAGCAATACAATACCATCTATGACATGCGATTGGAAAGCGTAGACACTCTCAAAGAAATTTATGTCTCACTTGTTTCGGCTGGCCTGTTTGCTTTGGTTATTGCAGGCATCCACTTAGTTTTGTTTGAAACAGGTTCCACTGATTCAACGCCTCTTGAAATTGCAACAAGGATACGATATCTCTTGATGGCAGGCTTGCTATTCATCGCAGTTCAATTTGGTGCATATTTCGCATTCCGCTCCACAATTCCCGATGACCAAACATTTGCTCGTGATGAAATGGAAACGCCTTACAGGTTGCTTTTCAAACAGTCTTGGTTCGGTGCTGCAGCCATTTCCATCTTTCTTTTCCTGATTACGCTGAGTTTCACTCTTCTGTTTTGGGATACCCTCAGTCGTTCTTGGGATAAGTGGGGGTTAATCTTAGTGGCCGTTCCATTTACACCGATTCTTATTCCAGCGTATTTACAACGCAGAGAAGAAAAGCAGGTGATGCGTCGTGATGAAGCCTATCCGGATTTTATTCGTGCACTTGGGGGAACTGCTCAAGCAAGAAGTGCGGAGCCCTCCGCAACCATCAAAGCACTGAGAGGGGTTGATTTTGGTCTTCTTGACAAATCAATCGATCGGTTGGAAAAACGCCTCTCAACCAGAATAGATTCTGATCGAGCATGGGATTATTTCAGTTCAGATACAAACTCTGCCGTCATTAGTCGGTACAATCGAATATACATCGAAGGTTCTCAATCATCAGGAGAACCTGCAGCAACGGCAGAAATGGTTTCAAAATCAGTGACGAATCTACTCTCTCTACGTCAAAGGCGGGCTCTTTCCTCTTCAACCATGTGGGGAGTGGCGATTGGATTGCTCATCAGTAGCGTTACCAGTCTGAATGTTACCATTTCAATCGTGATTCAATTAGGAGAATCTATCGCCAGTGTGGCAGGGACACTTACAGAAACCGATATCGGCGCACTTTCAGAATCTGCGGGAGGATTCGCCCTTCCTGCGATGGAAGAAGCAGAGGCTGTAGATCAAAACATTACGATGTTTAAGTTGGTGGCATCCGGTTTGATTTTGGCCCAAGTGTTTGCCGTCTCTTTGATTGCTACACGTTTGAGGGGCGGTGGTGCAACGAGTGGCCTTGGACAATCAGTGCAGTTGCTTTGGATTGCTGGCATAACCAGTCTTTTCACCTCACTTATTCTTGAACGGGCTACCGGCCTTTTCGGAACTTAAGATGCTCTTCTTTTTTCATTTTCTTCGTTGCCGCCCATGAACAAATGAGGCAAGTATCGAGGTCATGAAAGCGTGCAGGACAATATTCTCTGCCAAAAAAAATGATTTGCAAATGCAAAGTATTCCATTTATCCTTTGGAAAAATACGTTTCAAATCCTTCTCCGTTTTTTCAACTTTCGAACCATCAGAAAGCCCCCATCGATGTGCAAGTCTGTGGATGTGCGTGTCAACAGGGAATGCAGGAACGCCAAATGCCTGAGCCATGACTACGGAGGCGGTCTTGTGACCCACTCCAGGAAGTGATTCTAACCCTTCAAAGGTATTGGGTACTTCTCCGTCATACTGGTCAACAAGTATATTCGACAATTTATGGATATTCTTGGCTTTGGTTGGTGCAAGCCCGATTTCTCGAATACATTCTCGAATTGTTTCGACAGAAAGTTGAGCCATATGTTTGGGGTCATAACCGATTGCGAATAATCCAGGTGTCACTTCGTTCACTTTTTTATCCGTAGTTTGTGCACTCATCAGGACCGCAATAAGCAATTGAAATGAGGTTTCGTGGTCTAGAGGTATGGGGGTTTCAGGGTAGAGCGATTCCAATATCTCAAGAACCCGGGCGGCTTTTTCCGCTCTTTTCATGGCACATCATCTACCTTCACAGCCGCATATTCTTCACCAGATTGCCAAGCCATCAAGAAAATCACAATCATTCCGGCAAGTGGAATAATATTACACGGGATGAGGACAGCCAAGGATGTATTATCCTTTGAAGAACCCATCATCCACCACACAATTAATCCGATGATAGCCATTGGTAAAGCAGCGAGAGCCGCGATAATCATTGCGCGTATTGTCCTCATGCCTTCACTTCCAACTTCTTCATGAGTTGCTCATAGCTCATGGTATTTAGCACGTCATTTTTCTCCAACCAACCTTTTCTTCCTGTCATTACGCCATAAACGATGTCGGTAAGGCCGGGTAAAGAATGAGCATCTGGATTGATTGCCACGGGTACATTGAGTTCCTTTGCACGTTTACATAATCGCCAATCTAAGTCCAAACGATACGGTGAAGCATTTAGTTCGACAGCCTTCAATATGCCTTGCTCGTTATACTCGCTCATGTATTCAAGCACACCGTGTAAATCGACTTCATAACCATCACGTCCTTGTAAAATTCGACCTGTTGGATGTCCCAGAACGGTGGTGGCAGGATGGTCGATCACCTTCATCAATTCTTCAGTATTCTCTTGTTCATCTCTTCCACGCCAGCGACCCATGGCATGTACACTTGCGACTACGTAATCCAATTTCGATAACACTTCATCTGGATGGTCAAGTTTTCCGTCTTGCAAAATATCAGATTCAACGCCATGAATCAATCGAAAATCAGTGCCTTCATCTTTCCATGATTGATTGTACTTTGTGATTTTATCTCCCTGTTTGAGCATATCATCAGCGCTCGCTCCGTTAGCAATGACCAAGGTTGGGGAGTGATCGGCAATTCCCAACCATTCCCATCCCATTTTTCTCGCTGCATCAGCCATTTGCTCAAGCGTAGCCTCACCATCAGACAAAACGGTGTGGTTGTGAAGTGAACCTCTCATCATATCATTGGTAATGAGATCTGGTAGAGCATTTGATTGGGCAGCCTCGATTTCACCCATGTCTTCTCTTAGTTCTGGGGGAACATATGACAATCCAAGATGATTGTAAATGTCCAGTTCATTGTTGGCAGGAAGTGAGCGAGCGGCTGCTTCAATTCCAGTGAGTGTTGTTTCAGGCATGAGTCCAAATTCATTGAGTTTGAGTCCCATTTCTTGAGCCCTTTGTCGCATACGGATATTGTGTTCTTTTGACCCAGTAAAATAGGCTAATGTGAATGCAAAAACATGTTCTGGAACCAACCGAACCTGTGCATCAATGGTTCCTCCACTTTCCAATTGCTCATATTCTGCACCACCAATCGCATCCAAAACATTGGCATCAAGATGGTCAAGAGAGAATCCACCATCGAATAATGAGGTATCAAGTATGACACTCACCTTTGAATCTCCCGCTCCTTTTATGTCTGCAATACCTGGAAGTGAGAGGATTCCCTCCGTGACTTTGGATAAATCGTTCTCATCTAATGCTACGACAATATCTAAGTCACCGATTGTTTCTTTTCTTCTACGTGCACTTCCTGCTAACTCTGCCTTTATGACACCGGGTATGAGCCGTATAAGTTCCAGGAAAGTTTCTCCATAATGCAGCCCAATGTTGAGTCTTCTACGGGCTCTAAACCGGGCCAAAAGGTCGATGCCTGCCAAAATTTTAGCCTGTGACTTAGCACCAAAGCCTGACAATGGTGCAATCTCATTATCGATGGCCGCAGCCTGTAATTCTGAAACACTTGAAACTCCAAGCGTCTCGTGAAGTTGTTTTATTCTCTTTGGGCCAACGCCTGGTATGCCAAGCATTTCGATAAGTCCAGCCGGAGTTTTGTCATGGATCTCATGCCAATCTTCCGGCCATTCTCCTTCTTGCACCGCACGTGAAATGGCATTTCCAAGGCCTTTACCTACGCCTTTGAGATCATAAATGCCTTTGGAGGCAACCAATTCACCGATGTCTTCTGAGAGAGAGCCAATAAGTCTACTTCCATTTTGATAAGATCGAACTCGAAACACATTTGCATCATTTAATTCGAGTAAAACTGCCATCTGATGGAGTGCCGTCGAAATTTGATTACGGGAAAAATGTGGAGCCTCATTTCTTTTCGAAGTAGGTAGTTTGAATCCGCTTCCAGCCACCATAAACAATCCAAATGGTCATGGCACATGAACGTGCGTAATCATCAAGACTCGCGTAATATTGCACCCATCATGGTCTCATTGTCGGAACTGGCTGAATGGCAATGTTGGCTTGCCTTGTTTTTGTTTACGTTTATTGCAACAGCATCTCGAAACCCCCGATTGGAAATTTTAATGCAACACACGCTCATGTGGCTATGTTTGGTCATGGCTCTCACGCTTTCTTTGATGTGGTTTGACGATCAAAGCATGTGGGGACGTGCAGATCCAAGGCCATTAGCAGTCATGTGTGTCATCATTGCCATTTCAGCACGTTTGAATCTGCACGGGAAAAATGTGTCTTTTGGAGCTAATCCGCATACCATTGGAAAGTCAGAAGAATCTGAATAATTATACGATTTCCCCAGTGCTGCTATCCGATGATTCATCTTCCATTTTTTGGTCGATAAACGACCTCATGTATTCTGGTAATTCACCATTGACAAAAACCACATCGACGACCTCGTCCAATTTTTTGAGCGAATAATAAATTTGCATAGCCGTCATTGGTGTTGAGGAACAGCCAACGCAGCCACCATCCAATGAAAGCATAATCACGCCTTCAGATGTATCGATGACTGTTACAACTCCATCGTGAGCTTTGAGAGTTTCTTGCACAGGGCCAATCTCTGCCAAAACCTCCTCAGCACTTATGGGCATTATACTTCCCAGTACTTCACCCTCTTTGAATCATCGCCATTCCATGCTTCCACCGGCACAAAAGACCCGCTAATTGGGCCATTTATCTGAAAAGGTAGGGGAACCACTTATGAGGTATTTTTCTTCGGGGACAAAAAAGGTGAACACCATGATGAACGACATTGCATTAATTTCGGCCGGCGTAGCCGCCGTAGGATTGCTGATAGCATACATGCTCTACCAGCAAGTGAATAAGGTAAAAATCGACAACGAAAAAGTTGCAGATATTACTGATGAAATACAAAAGGGAGCGATGGCTTTCCTTTTTGCAGAGTACAAAGTACTTGCAATATTTTGTATCATCGTCGGAGGCTTACTCCTCTTCCTCAATGATTGGGAGATTGCAACTACAGTAGCATTCTTTGCGGGTGCTCTCACTTCAGTAGCCGCTGGTTTTTCTGGAATGAGAGCCGCAACATCGGCGAATGGAAGAACAGCGATGGCTGCGAAATCCGAAGGTCAATCTGGAGCGTTGGCTGTTTCATACAATGGTGGTGCCGTGATGGGTCTTTCAGTTGGAGGCCTTGGACTTCTGGGTATTTCTCTCATCGCCTTTTGGTTAGGCGCTGGTGAAACCAATGCAGACGGTAGCCTGAATGTTATCAGCGCCGCTGCAGGATTTGGAATGGGGGCGTCATCAATCGCGCTCTTCGCCCGTGTAGGCGGTGGCATTTACACAAAAGCAGCCGATGTTGGCGCTGATTTGGTAGGTAAAGTTGAGGCTGGAATTCCAGAAGATGATCCTCGAAACCCTGGTGTTATTGCGGACAATGTAGGTGACAATGTAGGTGATGTCGCTGGCATGGGTGCAGACATTTTCGAATCATTCGTTGGCTCGATTATCGCTGCAATGGTAATCGCCAATGAGTTTGCGAGCCCAAGTGCTGCCGATTACGTCATGATGCCGATTCTGCTTGGATTGATTGGATATCTTGCGTCGGTAGCCGGTGTGTTCTCGATGTCATTCCTCAAGAATGGAAGCGACCCTGCTGCTGCTCTTCGAAATACGACATTTATCGGCGCCGGTTTGTTTTGGCTGGGAGGCTACGGAGCCATTTATCTCGACCTCATTGGTGTTGATTATGCCGTAATGCATGCGGTTGTTCTTGGAAGCATCATTGGAATTCTTATCGGGCTGGTAACCGAATATTATACTGGTATTGAACCCGTTTTCGGCATCAAGACAAAGGCAATTCCTCACATCGGTGAAATGTCAAAAACTGGACCAGCAACAAATGCAATTGCTGGACTTTCTGTGGGTATGATGTCTACATTTGTACCCATTGTTCTGATTGCACTGGGTATTCTAGGAGCCGATCAATTTGGAAGTTCAATCGGTGGAACCGATACATTTGGTCTCTATTGCATCGCTATGGCTGCACTTGGTATGCTTGCCACAGTCGGCGTTACCATGACCGTTGATGCCTATGGGCCAGTTGCAGACAATGCGGGTGGTATCGCTGAGATGAGCGGTCTTGGTGATGATGTAAGAGCCATCACAGACGAACTCGATTCCATTGGAAATACCACCGCTGCAGTAGGCAAAGGTTTCGCCATTGGCTCAGCGGCATTGACCGCACTTGCACTATTCGCTGCTTACACTACGGCAGTTGGTGGAGTGGATCTTGATTTGACATCACCTCGAGTAGTCATCGGGTTACTCATTGGTGGAGGATTGCCATTCGTTGTCGCTGCAATGACAATGACTTCAGTTGGTAAAGCCGCTGGGGATATGGTGGTTGAAATTCGACGACAATTCAAGGAAATTCCCGGATTACTCGAAGGTAAAGAAGGAGTGAAGCCTGATTCTCAGACTTGTGTTGATATCTCAACGAAGGCTGCTCTTCGAGAGATGGTCGGACCTGGAGTGGTCGCCATTCTTGCCCCCATTGTCATTGGTATCGGTTTGGGTACCAGCGCATTGGGTGGTATGTTGGCAGGTTCTCTCGTCACAGGCGTTCTTCTTGCTTTGTTCATGGCGAATGCAGGTGGTGCTTGGGATAACGCCAAGAAAGCCATTGAGCAAGACCATATTCCTGGAGCAAAGAAGGGTGATGAAGCGCATGATGCAGCAGTAATCGGAGATACCATCGGTGATCCGTTCAAAGATACCTCCGGTCCATCACTAAACATTCTCATCAAGTTGATGTCAATCGTTGCAGTGGTACTTGCTGGAACAGATAAACTCACCCAAATCGGTTTGTTGTGAGCAATCTATCGGTGGTCTCAAATCCAAAGGAGTTGACCACAACCTATGCGAGCGGTTTTGGCTCCCTTGATGGCATTGCTCATGCTTTCAGGGTGCTTAGAAGCCATCACAGGAAACGATGATGAGAACAATCCCTCACTACTCCCTGAGTGGGAAATCGGCACTTGGTGGTTGTATACCTTTGTCACACCCGAATTTGGAGAGGATAGTGCACGTCTGGTTGTAGCAGATTCAATCAATGACGAAGGCCATTGGATGGTTGGTATTTCGTCTGAAAAAGAAGCGCAACGTCATGCTGTTGTTAATCACAATCCATTTCTTGGACGTGTCACATTTGACCAACTGAGTGTTTATGAAAATGGTGAACCACAGCGTGTTTTCAATTTCCCTTGGGAGCAAGGTTCCCAGTGGAATTTTGTCCTTTTCTCTCAATCATGGAATGCTCGAACCGCTTCAATCAATGATCAGGTAATTCGAGTTACTGCAGAGAGTAGCGAAAATCATGACCTCGAATATTACTTTGATAAGAGTAAGGGCTTCATCTCCAAACTTACTTGGCATGACGATCAAGGTGAAACGCGCTTATTCATGACACTCAACGACTATGGAACCAATCACGCTGGTGATGTTTGGTTCATAAGGGCAACAGATCTTCTCGATAACCGATACAATGCCGTAGACGGAGAATTATATGACACATTCTTGGATGAGGGCCATCCCTCTGGCAGTGATTTTGACCGATTAGTTTGGTATCTTGATGTTGATATCGCATCAGGAGGAACCGGTACGCTCTCTTTGAAAGATCATGTCGGTACGTCGGCACTCACTCGTCAGTGGGGATCAAATTCTCAAGAATCAGGTTCAATTGGCATCATTCCTTCAGTTTCAGGTGAGTATTCATTGACCGTTACTCTTAGTGGGCAATCGAGTTTTATTCATCTCAAGGTTGCGGGTGGTCTTGTAAATCAATGGACGCTGTGAGTGTTTGTAATGCCAACGCTTGTCATGATGCACGGAATGACAGGAACTGCTGAAATGATGAAGCCATTTGCAAAAAGTATACTTCCAGAGGGTTGGAACTTGTTGACGCCTGAAGCCTCATTTTCACATCCAAAAAGGGGATTTACTTGGTGGAGATATGAGAAGGAGGATGAACCACGCAAACGTCTTCTCTCTTCGAAAGAACTTGCAGATGTTGATGCCAGCCTTCATGAATTATCAAATCAAATACCAGAAGGTCCACTGGTATTGGGTGGTTTTTCTCAAGGTGGTGCCATTGCTCAAGAATTGCTACATCTTCCATTAGCCTCGAGAGTCATAGGAGTAATTTGTATTGCCACAAGGTGCATTCGCCCTCTTGAATTGCAACACACGCTCCAACAACTACCCCCGCAAAAGTTGTTGTGGATGCATGGAGAGAAAGATGCAAGAGTGACATTTGATGCCGGAAAAGAAATTGTCGAGGTGTTCAACAAATCTGGATGGGATGTTTCCTCAATTGCCCACAAGAAGGGACATATGATTCCTGTAGAGTATCATGCAAACATAGAAGATTGGCTTTACGATTTAAGATAGCGGGATAATTCATCAAACCCACCAACAAAAACCAGTGTTTCTTCTCGATTATCAAAAATAACCGGAACTGTCCTGTGTCCAGTGAGTTCAACCACTTGGCTTCTCAAATCATGATCCTCATGATCAAAGTTGATTTCATCAAATGACAATCCCTTTGAGGTGAGCAGACGTTTTGCAGCCGTACAATATCCACAAAAAGTACCCGTATAGACCAAGAAATCAGATTCAGATTCCTCAGCCTGTTTCATTACAATGTGCTCATTCATCTGTCATCACCAAACCCGTCGTGTCATAATCCCAATCAAGTATCTCCCAATCAAGTTGTGACTTTGTTTTATCTGGATTTCTTGAGATAATTCCAACAAATCCTCCGGCGGCAGCTCCCATTCCTTTCCATGCTAATATCTCGGGCATCTCATCAAGAACCAAATATGGTTCATTGAATTCTTTGCCGAGCAAACCAACAGCATGAGTTGTGTCTTTCATGGATTGGACAAAATGATCCCTTCGATCATTTTGTACGGATTCGGCCATTGTTTTTGCAGCCTCTCTCAATTGCATCATAATCGGTAGGACCTCATCATATCTTTCCCATACAGAAGCGTGCAAATTGCCAGAAACATGGCGGATACCTGTGTCTGCTAATATGAAATGCTTTTTGAACCAACGTAGAAATGAGGTAGGAGGGTGGAGTGAGAAAGATTCAACATGGTCACCAATGAATTTTAGGTGTTGAATGCCGCCATTTTTAGCCGCCCATTGGTCTTGTCTGCCACCCCTGTTCCCGAGAAGTTTTTCAAATTGAAAAGCCATTTCTGCGACGTCTTCGTCTCCCTTGATTACTGACATTAATGCGACATTCAGGGCTCCGGTAGAGCCCAAGCCCGAGCCGATTGGTACATCGCAACTATATCGGCAATTCATCATTCCATTTTCATCGATGGTGAGTTTGGCACGGGCATATTGGTTGATTGCAATATTAACTACATCTCCGCCAACATCGTGACAGAATGGCGGACAATCAGTCCAGCCACCGGCTAAGTCAATTCGTACAGGTGCTCTTGCCTCTTTTGACACGGTCACAGTTCCTCTAAATGACAGGGTATCAAAAAGGTGATTATCGTCTAACATCCATTTTTTATACCATCTTTTCTGTCTGGTATCATGACCGAAGACTCCCAATCATCTCCTTCCAGCGATTTGGACAAAGCCAAAGCCTTACTCGATGCATTTGAAACGATATCAGACACTGGACAAACCACGCGTTCAGGTCAATCGGCAAGAGAGGCTCCAATGCCTGCCCCCAAATCACCATCTGTCCGTGAGACGCCTACGGTTGGCATAGCCCGAGTGTCAGAGGGTGTCATGGCTCACCAAGAAGGCGTTCAATCCGTTCGAGAAGCACCGGTAGATATCGGTCACAAAACAGTTCATGAAGCCCCGGAAAATTTAGGGTATGCCGGAACTGCTCCTGTACAAAATACACCTTTGCCATCCTCGAATAACTCTGTTCCGTTACCAGGTAGCAAACAAGAGAAAGATGAACAATAGGAACTGGTTTGAAGGAATTTTTATCTCTGGAATTGTCCAAAACTTCTCTCAATCGTTTGTTTGTGCAAATGCGTAGTGCTCGATCCGGGATTCGAACCCGGGTCCTCGCCTCGAAAGGGCGAGATGATGGGCCGGACTACACCAATCGAGCAGCCATGATTCGTCCAAATGCCTTCCATTCAAGAACTTTGAGGGTCACTTGCCAACTCTTTCCACCATCGCCAAGCGAAAAATCCACCCACAAAGAGTCCAATGAGTGCGATGCCAAGTAATATTTCGTTATCGAGAAGCCACATGATTGCATCGATTGCTTGTTGTCCATATATGCCTATGATTAGTGCTTCAAGTCCAAAACGCAATGCTCTGCCGAATAAACCAGCGATGACAAAACTTTTTTTCTCCATTTCACCCATTCCCGCAAACCATCCAAATACCTTGTAAGGGATTGGGGAGAAAGCAGCAATGAAAACTCCAAGAGTACCGTATTTTTCAAATAGATTTTCGAGTTTAGAAATGTGATGAGTTTGTCCAAACTTCTCAAAAAGACCACGACCCCATTTCTGACCAAGCCAATACCCAACCAAACTTCCCAGAACAGAAGCGATGGTTACCACAAGCCAAAGCCAGATGATAGTTGGTGTTGATCCTGCTGCATTAATGAGCATTGGGAGATACATGAGGTCAGGAGGCACAGGTTGAATAATCGCTTCAGTAAAAGATAGGAGGAACAAACTAGCAGGCCCGAAGATTTCAAACCAATCGAGGATAGTTTCCTTCCAACTCACAAATAACCCCACGAGTGCCTATGTCATGAAGGCTTTCCATGGAAGTGATGAAATTAGAGAATAATTTAGCATAACCATGCCAGTTCTTGATACGGCTGCGCTCTTGCATTGGCCGGCTGAACGTCTGAAAGGATGTTCGGTCGTCACCTCTCAACAAGATGAATTACGTCGTTTGGATGAATCAAAATGGCTATTCATTGAGTCACTTGACTTGAATTGGCGTCAAGTGAATCCCTCCCAAGCAATTGAAGCGGCAACAAAGACCGGTGATATTTCTGGCTTATCTCAAGTTGACCTCGAGGTTTTAGCCTTGGCTATCGAAATGAAAGAATTGCTTTACACAGATGATTATCGAATGCAAAATGTTTGTCGTTTTTTGGGATTGCCCTTCAGCGGTATTGTCAACAAAGAATCTGCATCTTATTGGCAGTGGGTTTTAGTGTGCACTGGCTGTAGGAAAACAACCGAAGTTGAACATCAAAAAAATCCGGATTGTGATGTATGTGGTTCTCCTACTAAGGTAAAAAAGAAGCGTGTTTCCAAATCTTGAAAATCAAAATTTATTCTTCCGATGTGGGGCTATTCATGGTGTTTTTTTCACCATCGTTTTCCAATAATTCCACTTTCTTTTTAATTTCATCAAGACTCATTCCCGATGGGTCTAATCCGACATCTTTCGCTCGCTTGAACCATCTTTGCTCCTCAGTCATGCCACCTGATTCCAAATCAGCAACTGTTTTCGCAGGATCGATCGATGTGGCTTCCTGAAGTCCTTTTTGGAATTCTCCCTTGGATTGACCCATGGCTTTAGCCAGCTTTGGCAGACGATCTGCACCAAAGAGAATAAAGAAAATCATAATCAAGGCAAGGATTTCAAACGAACCAAAATTCATGCTGCTCCCATCCTTCCCAGTTTCTTCCGGTTTGTCAATCTCTCGGTGCTAACCGCCTGAAACTGGCGGTAGTAATGCTACCTCATCGGATTCGTTCAAAGCATGGTCTTCGCCTACTTTTTGACCGTTAACCGCTATAGCCAAACCAAGTTGTAACCAGTCCTCTAACTCTAGTTCTTCCAAAAGGAATCTTACAGAACATTGGGGGGGTAAGGATATCGTGTGTTCTCTCTTTCCAAGTTTCTCGGCTAATGGCCCAAAGGCAAGTACTTGCACATCCATGACTCCCCCAAGGGTTGAACTTAATCAACCTCTCCTGTTTGTTACGTTCATGGTGGCCGCAATTGCATGTAATCAAGTGTGGAAATTGTATCAAGTTGGTGAAGATCCAATCGAAGCCGTCCGAGGTATTACTTTTCAGATAGCCAAAGGAGAGTCGATTGCAATCATGGGTCCTTCGGGATGTGGAAAAACAACTTTGTTGAATTTATTGAGTGGAATCGATGATCCCACAGCAGGCGTTGTTGAAGTTAATGGGAAGCCGCTACAAGGTATTTCAGATAACGAGAAGACCATGATAAGGTCAACGCACCTCGGATTCATCTTTCAACAATTTAATCTTCTTCCGGTATTAACAGCCCTCGAAAATGTCGAATTACCCCTTCTTCTCAATAATATGGATGCCACAGAGGCAAGGTTGAAGGCCAAGGAAGCACTCAATTTGGTAGGCTTATCAGACCGAATATCTCACAGACCTGCCGAATTATCCGGAGGTCAACAACAGCGTGTTGCGATTGCGAGGGCTTTTGTGCACCAACCTGACGTAATTTTGTGCGATGAACCAACAGGAAACCTTGATTCAGAGACCGGCAATGAGATTCTTCAATTATTGCTTCAATTAAATCGTCAACACGACACTACGCTTGTTATTGTAACACATGATGAAACCATTGCAGGTGCGTGTTCGAGAATATTGAGAATGGCAGATGGAGTTGTTTTGCAAGAAGAGGAATGATCATGTTGTTTGAATCACTCCTTTTAGGAGTCCTTATTCTGGTGCCATGTACCATCTCTACGATTGGCATGGGCAAAGATTTGAACAAACTCTGGCAAAAAATTGTGCTTATATTAGGTCCTTATGTAGATGCATTTCTGGTATTCTGGGTTTGTACTTGGCTTGATATGAGTGGTCCTGCCACGTGGGGAGCATCACTCTCAATGGGTTGGATTTCTCATGCATTAATGCAGCCCATGCTCTGTCCAAGACGGCTTATTGTCTGGCGATTGGCCATGCAACAAGTGTTTCGTAGAAAGCGGCAAACAGCATTGATGATGGCTGGATTGATGATCACCTCTGCAATCATAACATCCTCTTTGGTCGTTGGTGATTCGTTGGATGCCACCATAAAAGATGATATTGAATTAGCCTACGACAACACCGATTTAAGCGTCTACAGTCGTGATAAAAGGTCAGGAGTTCTCTCACCACTCGGTGAAAATTTGACGAACTCCATTACTCAGAGTTTCTTGGAGCATCCAGAAGTAAAAGCCGTGATGAAAGGCATTGATTCCTCTGCTACACTGACTGGTCCTGACGGTCTTGCTGAGCCGTTGGTACCTTGGTTCGCCTATGAAGGGGACGAGGCTTGGTCCAGAATTGGGGGAGAAAGTGGATATCGATTTGGAGAAATAGGTTCTGGGATTCTCATTAATGAGGTGTTATCTGCAAAAATTAACGCTACAAAGGGAGATACGGTGAACATGTCGTTTTACATCACAGATGAAGACGGCGGTAGAGAACGAAAAGAATCAACACTCCTTGTCTTTGATGTCGTCAAAAATGACGGCCTTGGTGCGATGGGAGGTGCGCAATCTTCAGGTATTTATTCGACGCTAGACACCTCTCAGCGACTTCTTGAAATGACTGATGAAGTGAATCGCTTACGTGTTTCATTACACAATCCCCAAAATGCTGAGCAGACCAGTGAACAATTGCTAGAAGCGGTTGACAAATATCTCCAATTTGAAGATGTGGGGTTACGGATTGAATCGGAAGGGGACATGCTTTCTCTTCTTTCCCAACAAGGATTGGGTAGGCTTAGTGCATCATTTATGGATTCATTTAGAGAGAATGCATCGAATTTTGCGGCTGAAGACATCACAGAGGTTCTTCAGATACCACTCATTGAGGTGTTGATGGACTATGAACAGATTCTCGCCTTACCAGATAGCGAATTGAATTTTGTACTTCCTACCGATGCTGGTGATTGGTACATCTCAAGTGGTGGCGTGAGTTATCAAATAGACCGAGGAGGTGATGTTGTCAATTGGGTTGTTCCAGAAGGAGGCATCATCAATGATTTTGCCATGCTAGAAGGAGGATTATTGGTTGCCCATGACAGTGGTTTACATTACATCCCAACACAGTATCAGTCATCAGTCGAAGAAATTGCATCAGGAAACATGCTCGCAGTCATCAATGAAACAATGTATTTTGATAACAATGACCCACCAAATTGGATCGATCAAATCCCCTCACCCATTTTCTCAGTACAGATGGAGCAAGTCGAAAACGGAACCTGGTATTTGTTCGAGGGTCTCTTTGAGCGTATATTAGCCCAAATCGATACAAAAAACGATTTGTTTCTATGGACCACAAATGCTACCAAGATGATTCTTGATAACCAAACCTTGTTGCTTGGAAACTCAGATGCATGGTGGAAATTAGGGGAAGAACCCACTCAATTCGGTATAACTCATGAAAACGGCCTACTGCAGTCTAATTCGGATTGGTCAAAACGTATTGATACTGGTTGGATTTCTTTGAGTCCACCTCCAGAAAGTTGTACTAATGGACCCTATGCTTTTCAAAAAGAAACTTGGTTTTGTGGTGTTGATGGAGGGATAATGCTTGCTCAAGGTGATGAACGCTCATTGCGTATTCCGATATTAGCCGATGTGGGTGGATTTGGCATCATGCCACAATTGCTGATGGCTTTTGATGGAAATCAGTCACCACCGGAAGGGGAAATACACGTAAATCCAATTTTAAATCAATACATAGAGAATGAATCGATTTGGTTAAAGGGCCTCATACCAACTGCATACGGTGATGATGATTGGACTATTTTGAAAACGACCAATACGATTGAATCTATTGATGCACCAGGTTTAGAGGCACTCAATACGCTCTTACTTGGATTTATCAATCTGAGTAATGGTGAAAACCTCGCTTATGCGGAAGATGGAGAAAGAAGTCTTGTAATCTTACAAGGTGCCGACAGAGAAGAGCTTGAATCATGGCTTAATCAGATGGCAGACCATGAAATGTTTGGGCTGAAGGCAAAAGCCATCAAAATCGAAGCATATGCTTCAGCAGAAGAAGGCGCAGGGATATTATCTGCTATGTTTCTGGTCTTTGGAACATTTACGATAGTAGCGGGTATACTCCTCGTGATTACGATCATCATCATGCTTGCTGATGAAAGAAGGAGTGAGTCTGGCATCACACGCTCATTGGGGTTCAAGCGTTCGGATTTGCGTGCCTTAGCGGTTTTTGAGGGCCTTCTCACATCATGTTTTGCAGCGATTTTAGGTGGTGTGATTGGGTTATTCCTCGCTTTGGTTATTTCAGATGCATTTAGCGAGATATTTTCTTCTGTCGGTGCCAGCCGTCTTGACTTCGCAGCATCTTTAAACAGCATTATCGATGGTGCATCTTATGGATTCCTTCTATCAATGAGTGTTTTGCTTGGTGTATCATATTGGACAAGTCGTCTCAACATCGTCGCCGCCGTAAGAGGATTCCAACCCATGGACGCAAAGGGTGTTTCTTGGGTTTCTTTGTTGATTCTTATTGCGTGTTTTGGTGCAGCCTCCCTAGGAGGTCTCATTTTATTGGTTACAGGAAAAGAAGATTCGACGTTTTTACCTCTTTGGCACATGACGGCTGCTTTAGGGATTATTGGAACATGTACGCTATTTTTCAATGTCGTTCCGTCATTTATACCGACTCGAGTGAAAGGTGTTGGTATGTTACGCAGAAATAAGCATTCAATTACTTGTGCAACAATTGGTTTTTCTCTCTTTGCTTGGGCATTGCTTCCTGATTGGATTGACCCTGTCAGGGCGCAAATGCAGCCAAACGAGGTCACATTTGCGCTATTAGGGATTGTTCAAGTTTTTGCAGGCGTGATGATACTTGTTGGTTTTGCTCCGTTTATGGCTGGATGGTTAGGAAAAAGAAAAATCTTCTTGAAAACACTAGGTCCTGTTGTTCCTGTTGCCCTTGCACATCCAGCGCGCTCGCCTCTAAGAACAGCCGTTTTGATGGGTATGTTTTCAATCACAGTTTTCTCAGTAGTGGTACTTGCCGGTTATGCATCACAATTTGATTCACATTCTTCTGGTTTTGTTGACGAAGCGAGTGGTGATTTTGAAATTCTGTTGTCTTCCAGTCGACAAAGTCCTCTCGATTTGTCTTCCAATCCATCAGAATGGTCTCTTCAACTGACAAATGCATCGGATATAGACGCTATTGGCCAAGTGCAACGGGCCACGGTTTGGATTGAAAATGCAAATGAATCTCGGGTTGGGTATGTGTTGCGTGGATTTGATGCTGGATTTGCTCAGCATGGCGGATTGCCTTTGAGTGAGTGGGACAATCGCTATGGAAGCACGGAACATGAGGTGTGGCAAAATGTGAGTTCAAGACCGGATTTGGTACTTGTCGACGCCTCTTTTTTACTCATCGATCCACTCAATGGCGAAGCATTATCAGGATTAAAAATTTCAATTGGAGAATCAATTTCTCTAATTGATGTTTCAAACGCCGGCAAACGTCAAAATGTAGTGGTTGCTGGTGTCCTTTCTGAATCCTCGAACCTGTTTTCGTCAGGGATATGGCTCAATGCAACTACCTCAGAAAATTTCGGTGGTTCTTTAACAAGAGTTTACGTTTCTCACGGAGAGGGCGTGGATGCAAAACAACTCAGTAATAATTTGAACAGGGACTTAGCCTCAACAGGCGTTTCAGTTACGCTCATCGAAGAAGAAATTTTAGAGATACAATCATTGGTGTTTGCCATTCTCTCAATATTCCAAAGTTATCTCTCCCTTGGTTTGTTCGTTGGAATTGCAGGCATGGGTGTTGTGACGGTTCGTTCAGTTTCAGAAAGAAGAGATCAAATTGGTATGATGAGAGCCCTTGGATTTAAAAAATCGATGATCTTGCAAAGTTTCTGGATTGAAGTGACTTGGATTGGTATGCTTGGTATTGTGAATGGAGTTTTGGTAGGAATTGGTTTTCATAATGCTATTCATGAAGAATTCTGGAAAGAACAGGGTGTTGAGCTCATATTGCCATGGACTACCATCTGGCTAGTCCTGCTGGGAGGATGGCTGATGCTCATATTGGCAACTTATTGGCCCGTGAGGCGTGCTTCATTGGTTTCCCCAGCGGAGGCATTGAGAGTCGACACTTCCTAACGAAGTAGGGTTTTGTTACAAAAATCATGCTCCAATGTAATTTTTTGCGATAGTATCTATCGAAAAACGATACACTGAGCGCTATAATTTTCTACTCAATAATACTAATTCTTTCAAGTGGCAATCTAAATTGGTGCTAATGGCTATATACATCGGTTAATGTGCGGTAAGATACCGGAACCAGTTTTGGAGGAAAATGGTATGAGAAAACTAGCCCCAGTATTGCTATCTTTGCTAATGATGACAGCCGTCTTCGCGAGCATAGGCTGGCAAGAATTAGAAGAAAAAGCAGAATTTGAGAACACCAGTGGTCGAACAGGACCAGACGTAGAGGTCGTAGAAATTACGCATCCTCGCCAATCAACAGAAGCAGACGCATTCAGCGACGCTCGCAACATTGTTGATGCTGGAGAAGAACTATATTTTGAAGCGTGGATTCAAAACTCAGGAACAGAAACAATCACTCAGTTGGGTGTTGAAGTCTCCGTCTTTGAGCGAAAGGTCAACGGTCAAGTTGGTACCTTCGTAAACAGTTGGAGCCACCCTGACGTTATTTGTCCAGATCCATTTGTTTGCGCCCAAAATGAATTACTTCCAGGCGCATTACTAGACTTTGGAGCCTTTGTTATGTCAGTACAAGGTTCCATGGTTACTTGGACGCCACCAGTTGGTGACTACTATGTCTACGTTGAAGCAACATCTTCAGATGCAAACGGTGATTCAAATGATGCTGATGAAGACAACAATGTGCAGCGAAACAGAGTTATTGTTGCTGATTGGACAGATTTGAGTGTTGACCTTGAGTGGACTTCTGGCAAGGATGTTGAAGGTGGACAAGACCCTGTTGATTTCACCATGACGATTACAAGCCAAGGTTCCATTCCATGGGATGCGCGAAATGTTATTGTTCACCTCACTGCGGATGGATTAATGGATTCAGCTGCGTTCTGGTCAGATGAGAATGACGGAACAGCCGACCACCACAACAACGCATCTCACCGTGAAGAGACAGTGAATCCCCTCTCTTTGGGCCAGCCATATAATTTCTCAGAAATCGGTACCTATGGCGAGGTGCTCATCTTCCAAAACGCTTCTGATCCTCAAGACAACCAATCCGACAACCGATGGAATCTTCGAACAGGCGTACCGTGGGTACTCAACGGCACTGTGACTCCAGACCAACAAGCCACAGCAGGCGATTATACGCTCACAGCGACCATCATCGAATTTACCGAATATGGCCGAATTTCGCCAGAGTGTGATTCAGAAAACAATGCCGATCTTGGAGATGGAGCAGGTAACGAGACAGGAACAACAACCAACTGGTGTGAGGTCTCAAGGATTAAGGATGACAACTCCGAATCACAGACCAGCACCATTACCGGAACTGTAGAAAACCGACACGATATCAGTGTAGACCGACTTGTGATGAACACAGGTTACATGATTGACGAGAGCACTGGCGAGTGGAGCCCTGCAGAGAACGTTGGACTTACTTCAGGACCTGTGAGTCCCGGTTGGATGACTATCGAAGCAATGGTCATGCACCGAGGAAACAACCCCGCAGCTTATGATGCAGTTAACGACGAATATCCTCAAGAGTATGATTGGAATGTGACCTTTACAATTACCAACCGTTCTGATAACAGCGTAGAAGAAATTCACGCAAACTCGTGCGAATATGGAGAATTGTACGGTGAATACGGCCCATATGCCACCCTAGGTGGAATGGGCGCATTAGATGCAAGAGCTTGTATTCAATATGAGATGTGGCCAGGTCTCTACGACGTAACAGCAACGGCTAATTTGATCGGTAAATATTCCGGCTTTGATGCAACCTCGTTTAACGATGCAATGACTATTCAATCCATTAGCGCTTTGAACAACCGTCCAGTTGTCACAGCCACTTTGGGTAACTCTGGCACCATTTATGCTGGAGCAGATGACGTTGCTTCGATTATTGAACTCTCTGCATCCGCATCGGATGTAGAAGACGAAGATACAACGCTCAAAATCTCCTGGGATCTTCCTGGAGAGATGTTTGACGAAGATTGTATCGATCTAACTGACTGTGTTATCAGTCCAATGCTAAATTCAGACTGGGTTGGAAAAGGCCGAACTGCTACTGTCACAGTAGAAGACAGCTACGGACTAAAGGTATCTGACATTGTGACCTTCGATGTATGGCACAAGATGACTGCTTATGCCGAATCAGCAAGTGGAATAAACATGAGTTATCACATGGAATACGCAGATGATACGCCTTTCAGCATAACAATGACTGATAGTACCGATACGTTCACTGGTAAAGCACTCACAGGTTTCAGCGGAACCTATGACTCGATAGCAGTTCTCGATTATTCGCCAAGCACACTTTACAGTGCAGGAGATCTTTTGAACTCTCAAATGACTTTGAGATATGACACTACTTCTCTCGAGCCAACAAGTGTTTGGTTTGTGAACCCGAACGGTAATTGGGCACTTATCGCCTCTACCGATGATATCAGCATTCTTGGAACCGAAGGTACCATTACGCTTCCAGCAAGTGGAGAAGATATACTTGGAAACGGACAAATCGTCCTTATGGGCGGAGAAGTAATCAAGGTGGGAATACCTGAACTTCATCCAATGACTATGACGCTTAACCCACAAAGCGGGGGTAAGATTGGTATGCAATGGAGTTACATGCTTCCAGCCGGAGCAACAGCAACAGGAAACGAGTATTATCACTTGGTAGTTTGCGAAGGTGTTGACGACTGTGCTGCGGCCGACCGAGTATTGGACACAACAGGAGCACCAGACACTGCTATCAACCAAGACACCTACATGCTGACAGGAACATCAACCACTCACGGCAGTATGTACTACGCAACCGTTTCTATCTGCAACCAAGACGGATGTCATGAGACTGTAGCAAAGAATAGTGCTACTGCAGATAAGGAAGTCGATGGCCATCCAACAGCTACCAACATGGTAGTAAACGCAAATGCAGGTATGACTGCATGGGACGTTACCTGGGAAACAGATGGTGACACCTCTGACGTGAAGATGTGGAGAGTATGTTACTCAGATTCTTCCTGGACAAACGCTGGCGACATGCCATCGACTTGTGTCGATGCTGCTGACGGAGAAACCTCAGTGTCTGCACCAATGAGCGACGTGGTCGGTAAGAAGAAATTCTACTTCACAGCCGTCCCAGTAGACGCTCTAGGTAACTATGACACAGCAGTTTCGTTGTATGATGTGAACTATGAGCGTACCTCTGATGGTACTGTCAACACTGGAGACACCATCAGCGACCAAACCGCTGCTGAAGGAGATGTCCCAACCTGGGCATGGGGCGCAATCATTGGCATCGTAGCCGTAGCCTTCGTGGTAGGAGCTTTCATCCTATCAAGAGGCGGAGATGGTGACGAAGGCAAGGATTGGGATTACTGATCTTGCCCGCAAAAATTGAATCTACAGCGTGAGCTGAACTAATGAGAGGGATGGTTCGCCATCCCTCTCATTTTTTTTTTGTAAATTTCTTGAATTTTTTGACAGTTTTCGACTGATTTTTGTGCAATATTTTCTCCAAGAAAATGTGGCCTTCCCAGTCAATTAAAAGAATTCGTACCCCAATGCTCATAAATGGGATAGAACCTGCGTGGGAGCACATAGAGTCCGTAAGGAGCCTGATGACTATGATAAATAAAAATAAGAATATGAAAGCAAAAGCATTTGGAGGCCTCGGTATTGCCGTTTTCCTCTGTTTGTTGATGGCCCTGATGCCTTATTCAGGTGTCGTTGAAAATAACGAAGTTGAAGAGAACACATCTTTCGTCGAAGAAACACAACTCGACGAAAGTGAGGTTCAATTGAGAGACAAGTATGATCCGTATGGTTTCGATACCTACGATCCTCTCACCGAACAAGTTGGCATGCGTGACATGAACTCAAAGACCTACTCTATTGGAGAAGGTAAAATGCAGGTCGTCACCAGTGCAGACCCCGTTCACTACATGGAAGACGGAACATGGCAAGACATTGACATGAACTTTGTCACAACAGAGAACGGATGGGAAGTAACCTCCAACGTGTTCGAAACTACGATTGGAACTGACGTCACTCAAGGTGTATCAGTTGACTTCAAATCCGGTGCTGACGAGATTATCACAGGAATTAATCCTAGAGTCAGCATGCTTACTGAAGATGCCAAACAAGTCTATGATTACAAACCATTCCAAGGTGAAGGCGCTCTAGTTGAAACAGGAGGAAACATGCTACGATACAACATCGGCGATGGTTTCGCTCTTGATTACACCGTAAGCGTCGATACACTCAAGCAGGACTTGGTCATCAAAGAACGACCAATGTCGGAATTACTTGAAGGTATGACTTGGTTCGGTCTTACCGAAGAGATGGTCTTACCGTTAGGATATGGCTTGTTCATCGATGGAAACCTACTGGGCGAGGGTGAATTCGTTTCTACTCAGAGCGAAATCACCATTGCTAAACTTTCCAATGGCGAAGTACTTTCCATTATTCCAGAACCAACTGTGGAATTACCAATGGTTGAGGGCGAGGAAGAAATCGACGGGTTTTACCTGGGTACGTTCTTTATCTCGCAAGTAGATGGCGTCATCACCATCTCGACCATGGTTGAAGTCGATTGGCTTCTTGCAGAAGACCGAGTATTTCCAATCAAGATTGATCCTTCACTTACAACCACAACTACTGCTCACGGATATTGTAGAACAACGTACAATTATTGTGGTATCAGAGGTTCCACAAGCAGTTACACTCGGTGGGGTTACAGTAGCAGTTACTACGGAAAATACGCACCTTGGATTAAATTCAATGCACCGGCAATTGTAGCAGGCTCAACTGTCGATGATATCGAACTCAAAATCAAGCTACGACGAAGCAGCAACACGCAAGGTAGCTGGGCTCAACAAAACGTTGAAACCGTAATCATGCAAGATTGTGGTACAACTGGACGTGCAAACACTGCCAATTACGCAGTCACATGTACGACTGATTTGATTGCTAATTCTAATCTATACCCGACATCATCGACTTACTGGAGTGGAAACAACATTCCAATGACACGATCCGTATACGGAAGCGATGGCGTTGGAACAAACACATGGTGGGGTCTAGGTACTTCTGGAACCGTTGTTGCTGGTGATGTTTGTAACACTGCAGCAAGTTGTTCAGCAGCTAACTCCGTAGCCAATAACGTCGCTAACGTTTACCTTGGAGGAGGCGGAGCAGTTGGTGCAGGGTTCCACTTTGATGCATCCAAGACTGCTAGCAGCACTGCTAACATGGTTTACCAAGCATATGGCAGCGCAAACTACATGTCTCCACAACTTATTTTGACATACACGCCCGGAGCAGACACCGATGCACCTACTATGGTTTCTGGAGCATACGATGGCGTGGATTCATATGTTGAAGGAAAGAGAACTTTCTTCGCTAAATTCTCAGATGCAACAGGAATTGACACTTCCAGCGGAAATGAGCCTACGCTCTCATACTCCATTGATGGAACTGCCCAAACTCCTGTAGTCGCTACGGCTATTGGTACCTGCAGCAATGCCTATGATGGTTGCTGGTACAGCGCTCAAACTGTTGCACTAAGTGCAGGGGAAACTATCTCTTATGAATGGTCAGTAAAGGACACAGCTTCTACGCCAAACTCCGCTACAATTGGACCTTATACCTTCGATGTACTTGATGTAACCAACGCACCATCCACAGACCGTAAGTACCAGGTCCTTTCCGAAGATGTTAACTCCGATGATTCATACAACGCAGCAACAAACGGATACCACTATGACCGTCAAATGACATATTGGGAAGGAGACGCTGACGAATATCTCTTTGAGTGGGATACTTCGGAGTGCGGTACAACTACCACCACTTCTTGTTTCGATGAAGCCGCATATGGTGGCAGCCTCTATAATCCTCTTTGGAGATTGAAGTGGCAAGGAACACCTAACGTAGCAACAGTCAGTTCTTGGAACTCCAACAATCTCGTTGGCGAAATGATCCTCAACGAGGCTGAAGGAGGACCTATTGACATCGATAAGCAACACGGGCCAGGCATGGGTCTTCTCTTTGCCTACGACACCACCGCCGACAATTGGGCAATTATGGGAATTGGCGATGAAACAGGAATCTCCGAGAGATTGAATCCTGCTACCGCAACCGTAGAAACCACTGCTCAAGCAGCATACTGGAATTTCTATGACATCGCAATGCATCGCATTCCAATGCCTGCAGACGTCGAAGGTACATTTGGGGAATTTGAAACCGATTGGACTGGAACTACTTATCAAACAACTAAAGCTAACTGGATGTGTCACGGAAGTCACGGATACATTTACTTCTTTAGAACCACTGGTACCTCACCTTCTTGTTATGGAGCGCAAACCTATGTACTCAATTACAAGTGGAGCGGTTTTGCTCTAGGTCTAATCCAATATCAGAATGCAGCAGGAACCTATCAAACCTCTTGGGCAGATTCTAAGATTGCACCAGATCCGGATACCTTTGAGCCAAGTCTAGTGCACGCACCACTTGCTGATTCTCATTCAAAGACTAGAACATTCAAGTTCACTGTAAGCGATAATGGTAATCCACCAAGTGGCATAGATGTAGGAACCGTTGTTGATGAACAACCAACACTTCACTACTCTATCAACGGAGGAACATGGCAATCTCAATTGTTAACTCCAGAAATGGCTGGAACTGCTTGTGCGGGTGTTGTATGTGACTGGACTTACACGCTTGAAAATCTAGACCGTGGAGACAACGTTTCATATTACGCAACTGCAAGAGATACCTCTACTGTTGGAGGCGCTAACGGTAACTCAGCCAACGTCAACACAACGTCAACTTATTCGTTTGAAGTTGCTGATCCAAACCTGATGTTTATCGTTGAGTGGCACGACATGAGCGCAAGTTCTACCACAGGATGTACTTTCCAAGCAGTGCTGTATGACACTACTAACGAAATTGAATTCAAATATTCTGATGAGTGTACCGGCTACATGTCTGGAGGAAACCCATATGCCTATTACAACAAAGCCATATCTGGATATCAAGATCAAACCCGAACATATGGTGACACCATGCGAGATGCAACAACTCCATGGGATAACAATAATCCTCATTCAACAAACTTTAGAATTAACACAGGAGCAAATGGTGCCCACGGTTGGGAAACTTTTGACAGAGGACTTGAAGAACTCGAAGACTACGATTCTCATCTAGAAGCCTCTGGATCAAGTGGTACATCGGGATACTATTGTACACATCCAAACTTCTGGAACTCATACAAGGATAACTGTTATGTCAACATTGACATGCCAGATAACTTCTACTTCAACTACTTCGGTACTGAGTACAATGGTTCTAACAATGACTCTAGAGTTCACATTTCAAGATTGGGAATGATGCAACTTTACAACAACGCAGATACAACTGTTACATCCAACTTCTTCTACAGTTGGTACAGCCAGATGATTACTCTGCCAAAGGCAAGCGGTAGTACTGGTTACAGCTACTATGGAGTAGAGAACAATTACGTACAAGCCTCCTCAGGCGCTATCGCACCTTACTGGCATCGATATGTCTCTAACGTGTGTTATGATAATGCAAATTATGATTGTAGTGTAAGAACGAGACTTGTGCCGTTTGAAGGAAAGGGTATCGACATTACTGAAACTCAATGGGGTGACCAATCGTTCACAGAACTTGACTCACCTGTAAGAATAAATCCATCTGTTGGTGATTACTTATCCTTCAGAGGAGACTTTACTGCGGATCCTGGCGTAGTATTCCAAGTTGCAGCAGGAAAGGGTATATCCTTTGATGGAAGTTGTACACAATTCTCTGCTATCGGAAACGACACCGACGAAGGTCGAATCGTATTCGAAGGTGCTAACGGCCAAGAGTGGAAGGGATTAGCCTTCACTGGTGCATGTGTTGCTCCAGGTGGAACTGATGACCGTCACACTATGATGCATGTCGATTTCAAGAATACATCTGATGCTGCTATTGCTGCAGGCAGTCGACACGGAAATTACAACGCTGGACAGCCAGTTGCCAATGGAAACACAGGCAACTTCACAATGTTTGACATCACCTTCGACAATGTTGCTGAAGGTTTCAAGCATGGCAGTGGAGCAGGAACCGTTGTCGAAATGACCAACTATTCAATAAGTAACGCAGACCGTTCTTGTTTCGACTTTGCGAAGGATACCGAAGCGACTCTTACAAACGGAACACTCACCAACTGTAACACCCAAGGTGTTGTAGGTGGAGGTGCTATTGTAAGCGATCAATCAACGCCATCAACATCAGGTTCTCTTACCATCCATGAATTGGATGTAACCAACACTGTTGGTGATTTCATCAATGTTGATTTCACTGCCGTACACCTCGTTAACGTAACTTCTTCTGGTAGTAGCACAACTGGTTATGCATTGAAGTCTGCTGGATTTGGCACACAAGGTAATTCCATTCAGTCTGAATGGTGTGGAGCTGGAAACAGTTGTACACACGTCGAAAACTTTGATGTAACTGGCTATTCTAGTGGTATTGAAATCCATTCAGCCACAAGTTATGCTCTCGACAATGTGGACGTTGATGGAAACATCATCTACAAGCATGAAGGCACTGGTATCGGTGCTGGACCAACATCTGTGGATGCAGTAATGAAAGAGATTACAACATCTGGAAACATACATCTCTACCGTACAATACCAATGAGTTTGAATGAAATATCTGCTGGAGATTTAATCTTCTACAGCGATGCGCCCTCAGGGTTCCAAGCATCTTACTCTGACGTACAATTGTCTGGAGAATTCGGTATATCTGGAGGATGTTCTTACAATGTAGGAATAACAGATTTCTCATTCCGAAGAGCATACTTCGATTGCCCAATTGCTGGATCAAACAACAATGTGCGCCTGGCTGAAGGAACGATTGTACACACTGTACCTAACTCCTTGTCAACCAACGTAATCTATGCTCGACACTCCACCATAAACATGGGTGAAACTGATATTGAGTCACTCTATGTTGGTGGAACACATTGGAGCCAAACGAATGTTGTTGCCTACGCAAGTGCAGGCTCCAACATTCGATTGTTTGATGTATCTCTCGATAATGATGACAATCAAGACGGAACCCTTGACGGCGCGAGCTCATGTAGTGAGATAGCCAACTGTCCAGCCACCGTTTTCGGTGGAACCGTGTGGTATGGCGGTGTTGCTGAAGTAACTGTNATGAAGGAAATTCCTAAGGGAAGTGGCACTATGGTTGTACAACCAGATCACTACGTAACCGCCAATTACATTGACAGCGCCAATCCTACTGTAGAATTATTCCCACTNGGATTGGCCTTAACCAATGCAACCGGTGTTGCAGATAATGTTTGGGTCTTGATTNGAGACCACAGTGGAAACACNGCCACTATGCACGGTTTNCACGCATTTGGTGCAGGCGGTGTCGCTGACCTAACGCCACTCGATGCAGACTACCCTGGCTGTACCGACGCTAACAACGATGGTTCTTGTGACGATCCTTCTCAAGCATCATTTGGTGCAGGAGATAGCATTACGCTCTACCTCGAGCCAGAACCAGTCAACTTGACCGCAATCGGCCCAGGTCCAATTACCTGCCAAGANCTTGGTGAGCATGAGGATGTTGGATTGCTAGGAGATGGTGGTTCTACAACTGGATACGATCCAGGTGAGACCTTCACCTTCGCTGCTAAAGTTACTCTGAACTCAGACATGATGCTCGATGGCTGTAACATCGTAGCCAAAGACCAGTTTAAACTACAAGGTAGTGGCAGTTTTGTACCTACCTTGACTATTGGTTCAACATCTACTTTCAGTGTGATTGCAGCCGATGGNACTACTGGTGATCTTCGTTCAACCACAGCCCTCAACCCAGGATACGTTGTTGTCCTCGGTGAATTGATTGTAACCAATGGAAGAATTACCAACCTTGCTTACAACGCCAACACCGGCGTAGCAATCGATATCGGATCTGATGCTACTTTGACAACCAACGGGGCGACAATTACAGGATTAGCTACCAACAGTCCAAACAATGTTTTGCTTAGAATCGGAGAAGATGCAATTGCAGACATTGATGGCGGAAGCATCATCGCAGGTGGTGCAGGTATTGGTCTTCAATTCAANGAGGCTTCTACTGTAGCTAACGCAGACAACTTTACCGTCAAGAATGCAGATATTGGTATTGACGCAGTNAACGCCAATCCATCTGTTTGGAATTACGTCTTAGAAGATAATGAAGTAGGCCTCAACGTTGTTAACAATCCGCCACCGCCACCGCCACCGCCATTGTGCGTATTGGGTGGACCTGGTGTCTACTATGGTGGATATTGGGGTTCGCCTCTAAGTTGTACGTTCAACCTACCTGCTGGTGAAGAATTTGAACTGATAGTTGAACAATACGGATGGGGTTCAGAGACTTCTGTTGATGTAACAAAGCCAGATGGAACCACTGATAGNTTTGGTCCGTATTACTTCTCATCTTACACAACTTACGATCCTCTTGAAACCTATGATGTTGCAGGACAATACACCATTGTANTAGATGACACATGGGGAGATGGAGGTGCAAAGGTCACTGCAGATTATGCTTCAGACGCTGGAGGAGAAGTTGATGCAGGAGAAGTATGTTCGATTGGCGGTACTGCCTGGAATCCAGGATTTGGATCTGCTGGTGTTTCATGTACCATTCCTGATGGAACCGATTGGGCTGCACCTCGAACTTTCTCTCTNGAGTTAACCACTTATTCCTGGGCATATGAAGCCTATTGGACTGTAGAACAATCTCTNGACGGAGGAAACTCATGGACAGAAGTTGGAAGTGGAGGACCATATGCCTATTCCAATTACCAAGTTTACGACCTAGGCTCATTTACAGGAACCGGTCGATTCAAGATTACGAATAAAGATACTTATGGAGATGGTGGACAAAGGATTGTAGCCACACTCTTACCTGCTGCATCTAATTTGATTAATTTCAATGAAGGTCAAATCTCTGGTTCTGATACCGGTGTAACCGTTGGCGGACTCCTCGGAGAAGCCACNGTCGGTGTATTCAACAATCTCAACATCACTGGAAGCGGTTCAAGCACTGGCTTCGAAGTAGTTGGACAAGTTGGCGGAATTACCGTAGACGGACTTAAGATAACTGGTGGAGATACCGGAATTGATGTGAGTTCAACATCATCTGGGGCCATCTCTTTCACCAATGTTGAGTTGAACGAAACAACTGGAACTGCTCTNCACTATCAAAGTGACATGGCTGCNCCTGTGAGTGGTACCTTTGGGGACAACACTGGAACCGCNATTAAGCACGGACAATTCACAACTTCTGACCGAACTTATGACGGNCTTGACTTGAGTGGAAATGCAGTTGGACTGGCTGCTAACGGTGCCGGTAATATCATGATTACAGACAGTGATTTTGATAACACAATGGATGTTAAAATCACTGGAAGTTCGATTATCACATTCGTTGATGGAACTGTAAATGAAGACGCTGCAGTCGATCAAATCGACGTCAGTGGAAGTGGAATGTTTGAGAGAGCACGTGCTTTTGATTACACCTACACTGCCGATCAAGGTTCAGGCGCAGCAGCCGTTGAAGAAGCAAATGTCATTCTGTTGGATGCTGCTAACGGCGTTGCTAGCATGGGAGAAACTGATTCATCTGGTGAAGCAGGACTCTTGTTCAATGTTTACACAGTAGATAAGAACGGACAAGACGATAAGGATTTGAACGGATACACCGTTGCTACCGTGGCTAAAATCTTTACCAGTACAACTGTAGAAGATTACAGGTATGCAATGACCACAGTTTCTCTTAATGATGCCCCAGGTAACAGTGGTGCAGAGGAACTAACGCAAAACATCGATGCGAGAGTATGTGATACTTTCAACTCCGCTAACTATCATCACATACAGGTATGTGAAGGCTGGGGATGGAGTTCTTATGAAGTAACCAGAAACGCTCGTGCTGATGGTACCGGTGGTACCGTAATGGTCTATGATTACTACAACGGAATTGGTCGCTCATCAAACAATGTTGACTGGTCAAACAAGGTCGTCATGCTCGACTCTTACCGAACCTACATGGAAGATACAACAAATATTGACATGACCGGAGCAACATTGCTTCAAACAGGTGGATACATTTGGAACAACCAAAACTACCAGTCTTTCTGGACTACTTATCCATACCAATCCTCTGTGACTATGGAAGATACTACCTTCATCTCACTCGCTGTTAACGATGATGCGGAAAGACTAGGATGGACTCTTGGACAAGCAAACACAATNGATCTATTCATCAACAACTCGGTGTTGAATGGTATCGCTGGTATTCCAGTNAGCAGTTATCCTGCTGGNCCAAGTGGTGGTGCAGGTAATCCTAACTGGGAGCCATCAATGGAAATTACAAACAGTACNATTTCGTTCTATGAGCCAATGGAAGTAACAGGTAGCACTCCGATCAGTGCACTTCACGATATTTGTGTCATGGTNGGCGCACCTGAGAACACCGTTTCTGACAACACCTTCATTGACTGTCCAGTCGGTGTAATGGTTGGTAATTACAACTCATATTACATCGCTAACTGGCCAATAGAAGCAGGTAGCNGATCGGTTATTTCTGACAACGAATTCATTGATACCACAGGTCTTGACGTCTGGTTCACTTTCTTCTCATACGGTGAAGATGTCGAGATTAAGGATAACGAATTCAAAGGTACGTACCCAACAATGTATGGTGTGTATGCTCAAAGCCAATACAGCAGTGGTCAAATCGTTACTGGAAACACCTTCAACAANACNCTTGAGCCTATCTACATGCGTGGTTCAACAGACTGGACCATTAGCCAGAACACCATTTATGGAGTTGGCGATGCATCTTACGCTGGAATTTACGAACTCGATGGGTATGGAGTAATATCTGATAACACGCTTATCGATGCAGATGGAGGTATTCTAGTCGATGGTGTAACATCACCACCGCCACAAAATGTCAACCTATGTACAATCGGACGATACAGTTATTCAACATTCAGCAGTTGTAGCTTTGCTTTACCTGCTGGATCTGATGTCACCGTCGATATTCAGAGTGACTATTGGAGCCCGTACGAAGGAAGTGCAAAGATCTTGTTCCCAGACGGAACTGAGACCTCTTTCAACAGTATTCCTTCGAATTCCGATTACACCCTGGCAACTATTTTGGCATCTGACTGGCCAAATGGTGGTACAGTTACCATCGAAGTCTACGACTCCTACGGAGACGGTGGTCAAGGAATTGATGCATACTACGTAACCGGCGGTGCTGCAGCATCTGGTGTTGTTATCACTGGCAATGACATCTCAACCTCAGCAAGCCGCACAGCACCTTCCGCTGTCGGAATATGGATCGAAAACTGTGTTGGAGCAGCAGGTGTGACCTCACANACGAACACAATATCAGTCATTGAGAACGCAATCGTTGCAAATGGCTGTGACATCAATGACAAAGATTCCGTGCTAACTGCCGCAGGTGGTACAGCTGGTTCGACCTACTCTGTCGATGTTAANGGTGATCACTATTCACCAGAAAATACCACGGTAGAGGCTGGAGATTCTGTAAGGTGGCGAGCCATCGATTACTACGACAGTGATAATGACGGAACTGGTGATCAACCTCACGATGTTGTATCAGTTGATACCGATGCAAATGGAGATCCTCTCTTTACATCAGTTAACACTCTGAATCTTGGAGCGTCATTCGTTCACCAGTTCACAACTGTTGGTACATACGAATACTACTGCAGTGTTCACCCATGGATGCGTGGAAATATAACGGTCAACCCGTTAACTTCTACTGTTGCTTCTACAGCAATTAACGTCCTTGGCAGCTTAGATGATGTTACCCTTGATGGTACTACCGTGTCTGGATTTGGATACGCTTTGGAGATGACTGCAGGAGCAGTTCACCTCACAGGCGATGCTAACTTGGCAGGTTCAATCAATGCTATCAGTGCAGAAGATTCATCCATTACAGTTGATGGAGCTCACCTATCGAGTACTCATCCAACTGGAACTGCTATGGTTGTAACCGGTGACTCAGAGATGGACTTCGTTGATCTCTCCGTGAGTGGTTACAGAGGATTAGACACTGATTTGGACTTTAACTGGAACGGCGGTATTTCAACAACCACAGATGCTACAGTTATCACTGCAGCCACTGGTGCTAAGATTGAAAACATGACTTGGACCGATGCAACAACCCAAATCCATGCTCGAAACTATGCTAGAATCCTATCAGTTGCGAACTCTTTGGACAACTCGAAACTCGTCGTTGCTCCAACCGCTGTAATCGATGAAGGTAACCTCTTCAATCTTGAGATTACTGATGATGGTGCTGACACAACCACAGATGTTGGTTTGGCTATCCAATCAACTGATGACAACCGTGCAGAATATGCTTCTGATGCATTCCGCTCTGGACAAATGAGTGCGAATGGAGACATGAGCGACTGGTTCGGTGAATACGACAATGCAAATGCAATCTTTGACGATGCAATGCCTGGTCTAATGTCAACCAACGCAGGTCACAAGGTGTACACCACTTGGGATAACGATAACTTCTATCTTGCAATGACTGGAGCCGATTTCGACACAGCAGGCGATCTTGAGATTTACTTCGACACTCGAAACACTGGAACCAGTCAACTAAGCGAAGGTATCAACAGCAATGACAATCTGCCTTTCAACGCAGACTTTGCCTTTGTCGCATCTGACAATGCCAACTACGGATTGAAGGTCCCAACCATCCTCTCCGGATGGGTTGACCTTACCTCNTGTACAGGACTTGATGCAACCATTGGAACATCCCTTCTGGATACTGAAATCGCAATCCCATGGGATTGTTTAGATGCTGATGGAGATGAAATCAGAGTATTGGCCTTCGTCAAGACTGGAGGCTCAGTCGTATCTGCTCACCCAGATGCTACTGGTACCAACCAAAACGGCGGTACTGACTTCACTGACTCTCTAGTGTTGAGATTGCCAAGTGATGACGTACAAGAAGGAGAAGACGTCGAAGACCACATCCTCATCTACCGCAGCTACGTTGGAAGCACCACGCCATCCGATCCAAAGTCTTACGATGTTGTCGTCAAGATTCCAGCCACATGTGCTGAAGACTGGGAAGTTGTTGCAAATGTAGATGTTTCAGCCACTGAAACCTTCAAAGAAGCAGATATCAAGAGAGCNTGCCCTGATTTCACAGGACTTGGCGACTTGACTGTTAATGAAGACTCGGGTATGACGCAATACAACCTACTCAACTACGGTACTGACGTACAAGATGATGATGATACACTATCATGGACTGTTGTAGACTCTGCACAAGTTGGATTGGATTTCCCATCTGAAATGTTGACTTACACTCTTGCTGGCCAATTACTCGATGTTGAAGTAATGCCTGATGCTCACACTGAGTATCATGGTGCTTACAACATGGTATTCGAAGTGTGCGATTCTCACGGATTGTGTGTCGACAAACCAGTTGCTTACAATATTAACAACATCAACGACAAGCCAATAATCAACGATGGTAACACACCAACGGTCTTTGAGATCACTGTCGATGGAACCACATGGACCAACTACAGGCCAGAAGCCGGACTTGAAGCAGGTATCACTTTCCAACTTGGAAACACTGCCGATAACGGAACCAANGGATTGATTTGGGATATGTATGACATTGAAAGCTACGGATACGAGCCAAANCAGGTTTACACTTGGACTCTCAACACCGGAAGCAACTGTGACCCAATCATGACCGTTGAACTTCAAGACAACAAAGAATTGGTTGTCACTGAAGTTGCTGGTCAGGAAGTCGGTGGAAACTGTACGCTCACTCTTGGATTGAGCGACGGATTCGATGATGCTGATGACTTGGTCATGGACCTTGCAATCTACCCAGAGAACGACCCAGTCGACATCTTGGAGTGGAAGAGTGACATTTGTTACGTTGCAGGTGTAGCCACAGACCTTGACGCCACAGAGTGTGATGCTGCCGGTGGAACCATACAGCAAGCCGTCATCGCTGACCTGAACGGAAATGTCCCTGTTGATGAGTGGAAGATTACCGTCACAGAAGATGATGAGAGTGCAAACAACCTCACCTTCGATCTCTCAAAGATGAAGTTCGACCGTGACCACGAACCAGGTCAGTTAGAATGGACACTTGTCAAGTTGAACAACTTGTGTGATTATTCCAACTACTTCGATTCGTTGACCATCGTCAATGACCAACTCATCATGGACTTGACAAAAGATGCAACCACAACACTAGGTAACACACCATACGATATTGATTACTTCAATGACCAAGGTGTTCACCAAATCGCTCCAGCGAGTGGTGAATTCTGTACCATCGGTCTATTGTTGGAAGACACAGAAAACGCACCTGCTCAAACACCAAACTACAACATGGATCCTGCGAACTATGAACAATCTTCAGACTACATCGAGTTCGGTGTCAAGATTGTCGATGTCCCAGAAAGCGTACCAGACTTCGGATTCGAATTCTGTACTGACGTAACCTGTGACGAAATTGGTGGATTCAACTTCTACGGTGTTGACAATGTCATGAAGGGTACTGAAGTTCCAACTACAGTAACCATCAACCACAATGGTAACGATCCAACAGCCAACTACAACTACGACATGATGATTGAAGTCTGTGTCTATGCAGACACTCAAGAGTTCGTGAACTGTGATTACATCGCTGAATCCGACATACCATACGGTTCATCCTACGATTACACAACCAACATTGTGATTGAAGATAACACCACTGAAGTAAGGGCTGAGATGGATGTCTTGACCTGTGTTGACGAAGTTTGTGATACAAGCAAGGCGCCTAAGGACCGATTCTGGCAATATGGTGACTTGGCTGCTGGTACTCCAGAAGCCCACCGATGCACAATCCTCATCGACGGTTACTACCAACAACAAGAAGCATGGTCTTGCCCAGGTAAAGAAGGATACTCAGACTTCTATCCAAACGGTACGCTTGCAGCCACTCCATTCGGTGCGGCTCCTGAGCAGAGAAGCCCAATGTTAGAAGACAGATTCTGGTGTAACAACCTCATGTCAACCAATGGCGTTGCTGAGACATGTAACCAAATCTACTTGCCACCATCTCCAGTTGATGATTTCATCATCACCACAAACCAATCGGTTCCACAGACTGTGGACTTGATCGGTAGTGCAGCTGTGCCATCGTTCGCACCAGGTGTGCTGGTTGTGGGCTTGGTTGGTATGTTTGTGAGCGCATTGGTGCTTTCAAGCCGAAGAGAGGAGGAAGAAGAAGAAATGGAAGAAAACAGTTTGATTGAAGACGAAGCAGCTGTGAGCCCAGTTATTGCTACCATCCTAATGGTTGCCATCACTGTCGTGCTTTCTGGTGTAGTATATGTTTGGGCAGCATCTCTTGCCGATACCTCGGCTAAGGGTGTTCCTCAATTCTACATGGTAAAAGATGCTGAGAATGCTTTGAACTTGGAAGATCCATACTACTCTTTCACCGTTCAAACCTCTCAAGTTGATTTGGCTACACAGTCAATGGTCGTTACAGTATTCTACACAAACGCATCTGGCGGAGCAGAAATTGTATCATACAACCTTGCAGATACCACCGTTTATGGATTCAATCCAACCAACAGTGACTCACTGGTTACCTTTGGTGACAAAGTAGAGGAGAGAGGTGCAGGTCAAAAAGCACTTTCAACCTTCAACACTGGTGACGTAATCTTTGTGAAGACGATCACTGAAGATGGATATGACATCAGTGATGGCTTCAGCATCCAAATCGCATATGCACCAATTGTTGGTGGCGGTTCAGATGGACAAAGTGGAGCCTTGTTGGCAACATTTGACTTGTGAAGTTNAAGATTGAGTCCGTGACAAGATGGGGCCGAGCCTGAACGGCTCGGCCCCTGAACCACGGTTTATGTAGGGAATCAATTGTGGTGGAAGCATGTCTTCCTTACCCAAATGCGTAGTCTTCGATTGTGATGGTGTCCTCGTAGATGCTGTGAGTTCTTGGCGTACTGTTCACGAACACTTTGGAACGGATAATTCTGAAATGCTAGCGAGATTCATCGCTGGGGAGATTACCGATAAAGAGTTCATGAGATCTGATATTCAATTACTCAAAAGCGTACAANCGNAAATACACCAAGAAGATATNTTTCGAGCATTCTCAGGTGCTAAGTTGATGNCTGGTGCTAAGAAATTGGTGAAAGACCTNCAATCAAATGGNGTGTATGTCGCCATTGTTTCAGCNGGAGTCGATTTATTTGTGAGTTCNGTNGCTTCAATGCTTGGAGCTGATGATTGGATTGCAAATGGTTTCGAGTTTGATGAAGATGGCTGGCTCGCACAAGATGGCATCGTACGCCTAGGAGCTTGGGATAAAGGGGATATTATCAAAAAAATGCTTAATCAAATAGATTGCGATCCCGAGGATTTAGTCTCAGTAGGTGATTCAGTAATGGATTTATCCATGCACATTGAAGGCAGTCGTTTCATAGGATTTAATCCAACACGACAAACTGCTATTGAGGGATTTGAAAAAGCTGGTATCGACGTTGTATTAGGCAAAAACTTGGATGACNTAAGGCCATATCTTGGTATTTAGCCTTAAGCAAATGGTATTGATATGTGCTTGTGTGTTCCGAGATTTACAATCGTAAGCATACATGGTTTTGGCTGAAATCCAAGCATTCTTTGGTAACTGGTTTGGTCTTGCCAAGTTGATGAACAAACCAGTGTTGTGCCGTGGAAATCAAGTGCTGCGTGACCATGAACGTGACCTGTCACAAATATATCGGGGACTTTTCTGATGACCAAACCGTCTTCNGGTTCCGGAGATAATGGCGTTTTACCCCCCCATTGAGGGGCTAAATGTCTTCTTCTGAGCATTTGTCTCATGGCTTCAACAGGGTCTTCATATGTCACGTTTCTTAANCCTGCAACGAAATCGTCAATCGATTTCCCATGGTATGATAATAATCGCACACCATGAAGAGAGAAATCACACGGATTGCCAACAAANATCGTGTTATTGTAATCTTGTTGAATTTCGGNTTCGAGTGTTGGCTGGGGTTCTGCGGGTCGTACTGCATCATGATTTCCCGGTAACATGATGCATTCCACCCATTCGGGAAGCATTTCTAATAATCGAGCGAATTCTGTATATTGATCGAATAAATCCTTGATGGCAAGTTCTCTATCCTGTCCAGGATATATTCCAACACCATCCACACAATCTCCTGAAAGAATGAGATATTTGATGGTCTTAGCGAGTGGGTCTTTGTTGAACCAGTCCATCATTTTCAGCCATTGACCCATCAAGAATGTCTTAGAACCAACATGAATGTCTGAAAGAAATGCCACTGAGACACCTTGATTTGCATAGGTTTTTTGATGTTGATTTTCCATTGGAAAGTGTAAGTCATCGACATAAAAGATATCACCTGTTTGGCTGAATGTTCCAGAAACACCAATGACATCATCGGGCATGAGACCGGCTTCGACAACTTGCTTGTTCTGTATGGACATATCATTTGCATGCCTGTCCATCAACAAGCAAGACATTTCTCCACTGCTATCTTCGATTTCGAACATAAGATGGCCGTTTTTCGTGTGCCTAGGATTGTTCACCAGACCGATGGCAACGGCCAAATTATCTCGTCCTTGAAACCTTGATTTTTCAACAANCAACCGTTCAATGTCCATGGGTCGACGTGGGAGTTTCGAATTAGCAATGATGAGTTTCCGAATTTGTGTAAGTCGGTCATTAAAGGCCTGAGCAATATCCCCCATTTTTCCTTCTGTTGTACTGTTTCCTGTAATATCGTAGTGAACTTGAAAGTCTAAATCACAATCAACTGCATGGAGAGGGAAATCTTCAGTTCGCCAATCCGGTAGATTATTTCTGTATGCAAGATTTTTGATTTCACTTTCGCCAATAGGAGCAATGACCCGGCCAAAATTCTCTTTTGATGGGCTTGCTTTTTGGCTTAGGAATTTTTCAGCCCTTTCAAGGTCAAGATAACCAGGGGCAAATTCTGTAATGAGAGACTGAACCAATGGAATAGGCTGATCTGCATCGAGTAATTTTTCTTTGACCGTTGTTGAAACGACGAGTTTTGCTTCTCGAAGCAGCGTCCAGATTTCATCCCAATCTGGTTTCGCCATATTAGAATGAGAGTGACGGACGTCGTTAAGTTCACCGGTGTTTATTTCTTCCATTCAACACCGTCAAGAGGGTCTCCCTCTGGGTCTTTCCAAGATTCATCCTGCCATGGTGCGTTTTTACTGGCTTCTTGCATACGCTTTTCTTTTTCAGCCTCTTTCAAGGCTGTTTCTCTCGCTAATTCTTCTTGTGCTTGTACTTCCTTTTCGACGGCTTCTTTCTTTCTCACTTTCGCTTTGTCCCAACAATCTATGGCNGTCCTCAGGGCAAATTGAACAAAACTTNTCTTGTTTTCATGNCGATTTCCACCCATTTGCATCGATTCAGCATTGGCCCAATGTTTGGTGGCAATGCCAACGAATACAAGACCAACCGGTTTGTTGGAATCATCATTCTTAGGCCCTGCAATACCGGTAATGGATATACTAAAATCAGCATTAGCCTTTACTCTCGCACCTTCAGCCATTTGAATGGCTACAGTTGCATTAACGGCACCTTTTGATGCAAGTAGTTCTGGTTCTACATTGAGTTCATTCGTTTTTGATTCGTTGGAATACGTCACCCAAGACTGTTCAAACCACTGGCTTGCTCCTGCAATGTCTGTAAGTGTGCTTGTCAAGAGTCCGCCTGTACAAGATTCTGCCACGGTGAGTTTGAAATCAAACTCCTTTAATCGACGAACTAATCTGGCAGCAATGGCTTGTGCTTCTTCATCCATTTGATGAGCCCACGTGGCATGGCTTCTTGATGTTGACGCTATCATTGAAGAAGGAGAACTCGCAGGCCCAGTCGGGCCTGTGGTCTAGCGGCTATGACACCGCCTTTACACGGCGTTGATCGAGGGTTCGAGTCCCTCCAGGCCCACTTTACCATAAATGGGACTCAATCGGTCCATCGGTTTCGATTTTTGTGATTCCAGGTATTTCTTGTTTCACATCCAACATCAGCAGATGAATAGCACGATTATACAAATTACTTTCAAATGGTTTTCCTCGATGATCGACAGCAATCAATACGCCATCTAATTCTGCAAACATCCAAGCAGCGGTCGCATTTGGCAAATCNTCTGCATCAAGAATNAGCCACCTNAATCCTATCATTTCAGAGCGGATATCAGCGCCAAGATTTTTGAAATGAGACACACGCATTTTACTCCACCTTGTACCTAAGTAAAGCTACTGCACCGCCCATTCCGATCAATTGTTGGCCAGCATCATGATCCGAAGAGCATTGGACAAATTTTGCTCCAATATCGTCTAAAGCGTCAACAAACCTGACCCAATCATCATCTTCTCTTAGTAAATCTGCTGTGATAAGTAACGTTTCGATATTTCCAGAATCCAAACATGCAAGAAGCGACTCTTTTCCATAGGTGACTGCACCTCCGGTTGCCATTCTTGTCCACGCTTCTTCGAGTAACGCAGTTTCTGTAACGATGGCATGTTCTTTGAGTAAATCTCCTCCNAAATTTTTTGAAAGAACTTCATTNGCAGCAGCCCTTCCTCCAATCGATGTAGCGACCAACCTTTTGGTCTCATGATGAAGTAATCCCGCAATTTTTTCCCTTGCATGACCTGGTCCACAAANGACCACAGGAATCGNTGAATCAATCAACTCATTGCACTCTTTTGCAGCCTTGTTGAAAAATGCGAGATGAATGCTATCGAGTTGCTTTAATCCGTGATATTTCCCGCCTCCGCGCATTGACCAAGATGTCATTTCTCTCATCCCTCTTCCTGTTACTTCGTATAGATTGATGTCATCATGTTCCACGACGAGGATAGCCACGTTGGTTCGACCACTGCTCGAGACTGATTGTTCAACCAAATCAATGTCATGGAGTAAGAAACCACCTTCACTTTCTAGTTCAAATTCATCACCTGTTTCTACAAGATGCGTATGGTGAAGGCCTTTGTCGAATGGTGCTTCTTCTATGATGCCATGGACACGCAGATTTTCACCAAATGTTTGGAATTCAGCATGCTCGATCTTCAACTTTATCCAGGCTTTTTTCCTTTCAGCAGATTTTGCTCTTTCACCTTCCTGTCCACCAGTGGTTTGGTCTCTCCTTGCGCCAAGCATACCAAAAAATCGGTTTTCTAGACAAAGTTTAGCCAAATACCACAAATCGTCTTGGCATTCTACTCGCATTCGAAACCGATGCTCGTGACGCTCAAGAACTTTCATTCATTCACCCAAATACGCCGGTGAGGTTTCCATCATCATCCATGTCCATGTTCATCGCAGCGGGGATTTTTGGCAGTCCTGGCATGGTCATCATCTCTCCAAGGATGGCTACAACAAATCCAGCACCAGCACATAATCTGAATTCCCTTATGGGCACTTCAAAGCCGCTTGGTGCCCCTAGTAACGCCGGGTCATGAGAAAAACTATACTGGGATTTTGCCATACAAACCGCCAAATTACCATACCCCCAAGATTCAATCTGTTTCAACTGACGGTGAGCCCGTTGAGAAATATTGATNCCATCTGCTTGGTAGATTCGTGTGGCAATTTTGAGGGCTTTGTCTACGATNGGGGTTTCTGGCATGAACAATGGTGTAAATGGACGACCGTCTGCAATATGGTCTTGACAAGCAGCAACTACTCTCTGCGCCANGTCTTTCCCTCCGTCACCCCCTTTGCCATGAACCTCAGTAAGACAAACAGCATCAGCACCGGAGGCTTGGGCGCACTGAGACAGGGCCTCTAATTCCGCATCAGTATCACTGCCAAATCGATTGATTGAGACAACAACAGGCACGCCAAAATTTTTCATATTACGGATGTGCCTATCGAGATTACTCGATGCTCCAATCTGAACAGCCTCAACATTTTCTTTTTCTAATTCTTCTTTTGAGGGTCTGATTCCACCCCTTTCGCCAAAAGCACCTCCATGAAGTTTCATTGAACGGACAGTAACGTTCATCACAACACAATCCGGAGATTTCTGAGAAGTGGCGGCCTTGATGTGCATGAATTTTTCAGCACCCATATCAGANCCAAACCCGGCTTCTGTGACGACAAAATCAGCCGCTCCAAGCGCTATTTTATCAGCGATGATGGATGAATTTCCATGAGCAATGTTTGCAAATGGGCCGCCGTGAATGAAGGCAGGATCTCCTTCAAGCGTCTGTACTAGGTTTGGAAGGAATGCTTCTCTTAGTAACAATGACATGGCTCCAGCAGCTCCTATGTCCTCTGCTTTGACAGGACTGCCATCCATACGTTGACCAACTACAATATTTCCAAGTCTTGTTCTCAAGTCTTTGTAATCAGAAGCGAGAACCAAGATCGCCATTACTTCGCTGGCAGCGGTGATGTCGAATCGATCTTCTCTGACCAATCCATTTGCAGGACCTCCGAGCCCTATTGCGATATTGCGCAGTGCTCTGTCATTGTGGTCGACCACTCTTGGCCATATGATGCGTGTAGGGTCGAGTTGTTGCTCATTACCATGTTTGAGATGGTTGTCGACCATCGCCGATAATAGATTGTGTGCAGCGGTAACAGCGTGTAAATCACCGGTAAAGTGGAGATTGATATCCTCCATCGGTAATACCTGAGAGTGACCTCCTCCTGCGGCTCCTCCTTTGATGCCGAAAACGGGCCCCATCGAAGGTTCACGAATGACACATGTGGCTCGTTTCCCTATTCGGTTCATGGCTTGCGTTAATCCAATGGTCGTTACCGTCTTCCCTTCACCGAAGGGAGTTGGATTTACACTGGTNACAAGAATGAGCGCTCCTTGAGGTTTGGACATTCTTTCTTTGACGGCTTTCCAAGTTATCTTTGCCTTAGAAGGTCCATATCCAATCAACTCACTGGCTGATATTCCAAGTTTCCAAGCAATTTGATCAATTGGCTCAGGTGATGCTGAGCGAGCAATCTCCAAATCTGACTTCATGCAACGCAACGAGTGAAGAGGGTTTTTGAACAAAAGGGTCAATCTTTGTCAAGATAGCCCGATTTAATCCTCTGAAACCTTGCCCAGATAGTCTGGTAAGTCAACGCCAGCCATCTTGGCTACGTCATGGACTGGCGGTAGGCTGTGAATCAAACTGGATACAAAGTTTGCAGTGCTTGATCCTTCACCATTCCCGCCTCCTGCGGAATCCCAAACAGTAATCTTGTCAATCTTGAGGTTTGAAATTGCCTCAACTTGTTTGCCAACAATTTCTTCAATTTTCTCAACCATAAGTAGGGTAGCTGCGGCCTTAGCATCACCGCCAGCACTCTGAACAAGACTAGCATAACCGGCTGCTTTCGCTTCAAGTACGGCTTTTACACCCTCGGCTTCGGCATGGTATTTTGCGAGTGTCGCATCAGCAGCACCTTGAGCNGTTCTGCGTAGGCGCTCGGCTTCTGCTTCAGCAGCAATTTCCATCTGGAGTTTAGCAACCTCTTCCCGAGCAATTTCTTCGGCTCGCAATCGCTCTCCTTCAAGCGTATACTGTGCTTTCTCAATTTCTGCTGCAGCATTTCTTCTTGCAACCTCGGCCATTCTCATCGATTCCGCTTCTTTGACAGCCAAATCTGCATTGTATTGAGCAATGTTTGCTCGAGATATGTTTTCACCCTGAACCGCATCGGCTTCTTGCGCTTCTACGTAAATACGCTTTTCAGCATCTGCTTTCTTCTTTCCTTTTGCAGATTCTGCTTGATTTTCTGCCACTTGAATTTCTCTCACTTTATCGGCTTCTGCTTTACCAACAGCACCATCTCTCTCAGCATCAGCAACGTCAATCATCGCTTGGTTAATGGCTTTTGAAGACTCTTTCTTTCCAAGGCTGGAAATATAATCCGCTTCATCAGTGATATCGGTGATGTTCACGTTGATGAGGTACATTCCAACTTTGTTAAGTTCGGGAATGACATTTGTTTGGATAAGTTCCAAGAATCCTTCNCGGTCTCCGTTGATATCTTCGATAGTCATTGAAGCAACAGAAAGACGAAGTTGTCCAAAGATAATCTCACTTGCAAGTTCTTCGATCTCTGGTCTTTGAAGTCCGAGCAGACGTTCTGCTGCATTGGACATGATGGCAGGGTCTGTGGATACACCNATGGTAAATGTACTCGGAACATTGATTCTGATGTTTTGATTTGAAAGTGCGTTCTTCAGATTGATGTTCAAAGCGATAGGACGCAGTGAGATGAATTCGTGAGCTTGGATGAGTGGTATAATGAATTTGGCACCACCATGTAGACACAGGCTTGCTCGCCCTTTGCCGACTTTACCATACACGACCATGATTTGGTCGGATGGACATTTCTTGTATCGAGTGGAAAAAATCCATACAAATCCAATTATTAATAGTACAAAACCAAGTATCGCTATTGCTCCCCAATCCATAGGAATCAATTAATGGGATGAGTGCTGTCATTTAACTCTTAAGTTATTATTTCACTCTTCTTCATTTTGGCCGGAACCATATTTTCTCACAATGAGTCTTGTACCAATGACATCGACTACTTCAATCATCGTACCTGTGCTTAGTTCCATATCTTCATCTTCACAAACTGCAGCCTCTGTTCGTAGCGCATGTTGATAGGTCACTTGTACCTCACCCGGAGATCCTTTGCGAATACGAGTTGTGACGAGTCCTTTAGCTCCGATAGCTTGGTTGTGCTGGACCGTTCCATCTGATTCTAATCCGTAGAACATGTGGAATAATTTGTTAATTGCAAACATCGACATAATTCCAGCCACTGACCCTCCAAAAACCGCAATAGTGTCATTGGTTGTTGACTGCATAACCGCCAGACCAACAAGCCCGAACATCATAACGAAGGCAACAACTCCTTGAAATGTGATTGCTTTGAATGAAAAATCACTTCCCATGTCAACATCGATATCGAATACACCTTCGACTACGCCTTCAAAGACGCCACCAATCAATACAAGTCCGAAATACAACAGGAAAAGTAGGGACCCAATGAGTGCACAGAATCCAAACACCATCTCAAGACCAGTTGGCATGGCTTCAAAGCCCAATATATTCGTAAACATCCATTCTATGACCGACAAATTATCACCTCGAAGATTCCTCTTCTTTCATTCGCAGATATCGCTTGTAAAAATAAAGTCTGTGTAGGCCAACAACAGGTCCAACGCATATTCCTGTGATAATGGCAATTGCCAAGAAAGGTAATTTAAGGGCCCAAAGAAGTAAAATGATCAAAACAAGTGTAATTGGAATGACGACTCTTGAGATTCCTAAGGCCAAACCACCTACTACTTCGTCTCTCATCTCAACCTCTTCGAAAATTTTTGCAAGGGTTTTGTCTTTCAAGACAACACCTAGAATAAAATTGGAAAGCCTACGAGCATGGTCACGAACCATATTCCCATCATTTTCAAATTCCAGAATCCTGCATCTTTTCGAACACCGGTNACNTTACCATTTTCATCTCTCTGGTAAGTTTGGGTTGGAGTCTTATTGTAACCGTTCTTGATATTCCATTGTTTAATCCTTTTTTCTTGTACAAACATGAAGGCTGCCAGAAACAAAAATGCTGAGATTGTTGAGGGAAATACTGATTTGAGTGTGTCATTTAGTTCTTCCCACATATTGATGGAAAAGAANATCTGTGTAATNCCGAGCATGAACAGAATNGCCGAACCCTCATGACCCTCATCTGACATGTCTANCGACCCATGCTATTGGTGATTCTTCATCAAACTTCCTAGCGATTGATTGAAATGATGCACCCTATGCACACACATGGATGGATTGAGATACGGCGTCTGTGGCCATCCAATCTCACATTCTCTCTCTCCTTTGCTNATGTCATTAGTACATGAACATCTGTTAAGCCAAAAAATACGCATTCCGGGAACGGTTGAAGTTGCGATAGTTCCTGCAAAAAAAATAGAAAATGGTCTTGCTTGGGGATATGCTGGCGCATTACCATCTCCACCTGATTGGGATTTAGTCGGTTCTCCTTTAGGAAAATTTAGAGCCAACACTCTGCTAAAACGGGCTACAGTAAGTGCTACAGAAATTAAAATTCCAGAACCTTCTTTCCCCAGCATTAATCGTTTCAAAAAAGTAAGTGATGTCATTCCAAATATCTCTAATGAGGTTTGGTTGTCCTTNACATCTCCGCTCAAACATCAATTGAGCATCGCTGCTGTTCGATGTATGGACCAATCAATGGAATTACGCAGTATTAACTCTCTGCGATGGGATGGTCTCAATTGGTGGGTTGCAAATACTGACGGACTNGGTTTTGTCGAGGTTGCTATTGGCTTTGGATTTCAATCCGGCCAAATTCTTGGNATACACGGNGGNGGTGGTGCAGCAAGATCGGTTGCAGCAGCTTGGTCTTCACAAGGAGGGCGAGTTGCTGCATTGGAATCAAAGAGACCNTTGGATGAAGAAGGGCCTTGGAATCTTGTTGAAGAAGAACCAGATTTTGTAATTGATTTTGACCATGAGCCAGGGCAGCATTCCACAAGAGGAGATATCCAATCGGGATATGTGTNGATGNAAGGCGATGTCGCTGAACGTGTTGAAAAATTGAGTAAAATGATTGACGGACGTTGGTTACTTTGTGCGCAACACCTTGCTGCATGGGCTAACTTGTGGGCGCCGGGTTTGGTTGATTTTCTACCTTCAGTTGAACTTTTAATGACTAGACTTGTATATGCGGAACATGCTCTTTCTACATGGGGTTGAGTCATGCGAAGATTGCTCGTGTTGTTTTTGGTAGGTGTTCTCACATCACTTTCTTTCAATGGAGTCCTTGGAGAAGAAGACCAGAATTTTCCCCCAGCCAATGCAAGTAGTGATTTTTCATATGGTTATACAAATGTGTTGATCGAATATGCTGATGGTAAGACCAATGAACTCCTCGCAGGATATCCTTCGAACCATTCAGAGGAGGATGGATTAGATGCCCCAATAGTTGACAATTTGGATGCTCCAATGATTTTTTTCATCGGTGATGAAAGCGAAAGTATAGAACAATATCAGTGGCTTCAAGCCTCACTTGCTCAGAACGGTATCATATCATTTGTTGTTCAATCGGCTTTTATTGGGGAAGAGAACCCAAGCGATATGCTACTTCTCGCACGCAACGCCATTGCTTTTGGCAATGATACTTCAGAGTTGGGAGAAGGCATGTTTCTTGATTGTAACTTCTTTCATTGGGGCGTTGGAGGTCATGGGCTAGGGGCATATCTTGCAGCCGAATCATTGTATAATTGGCCAAACGAATACGCGTCACCTCCACGTGCATTATTCGGTCTTGGATTGGAAATGGTAAGTCAACAAGAACACAATATATCGATGATTTTACCCCGCCCTTCAGTTGCTCTATTCATCACTGGAACTGTTGATGAAATCACCCCTGCAGATGAACATGTCGAGCCTTATCTTGAAAATTGGCCAGGAGGTTGGCAAGTAGTTCATGCTTTTGGGGCCAACCACATACAATATCAGGAATCCTCGACTTTTTTTGAGGGCTTAGTGGATGGTGATCCTACGATGACAGTTGAGGAACAGAGGCAGCATGCCATGCATCGTTTGTTGCCATACATCAACCTCACTCTGCGTGGTGATGATACTGCATGGTTCCAAGCTTTCAGTCGAGAAAATGGCGACGTACCTTCGTCAACTGAGGCATATTATGACGAGGATTTGAACAAAACGAGATTATATCGCTTGGATGAGGCCTACCTAAGTCATAGTGCTATTGGAATTGAAAACAGTTCAACAGTATCGATGAACGTAACAACACGAGCCGGAGGGATGGCTGAGGGTAATGTGACATGTCACGTGGATGGTGCTAACTTTAGTGGGATTCTATCAGGCTATGAGTCCACATGCATCCTTGAGGGTCAAGCCATTTCTCCGGGTATCCATTCTGGATACATCAAAATAAGCGATGGTTCATTTTCAGATTGGCAAACTTTCACCATTATTCGTGAATCTACTCCTATGTCTGCGTTCGATCCTGCTCCTGTTCTCATTTTTTCTCAAAGAGGTTCTGGAACCATGGAATCCTCAGAAATGGCAGTTGATCCAGATGGCGAAAATATTCAAATTCTAAATGCTACGTTGCTGGGTAATTTATCGCAGTTATCGCTTTCCTACCAAGATGAAAATCTAACCATTTCACATGTTCAAGATGAGCAATGGTTCGGGTTTGCAAACGCTAGTGTGCATTTACGTGCAGGTTGGAATGATGAACTAAATGTGACAATTCAAATCGAGGTTCGAGATGTAAATGATCCGTTGCAACAGGTACAACCTGTGCCGCCACTTACCGGTACGGAAGACCAAGGGCCTCTTGTCATTGACTTGAAAGATTATGTTGAAGATCCTGAGGGTGCTGCTTCAGTCATCGACGAAGTCATGGAAAATCCAGATTTTGAAATGAATTTTGACGGGACGATTCTCACCATAACTCCATCAGATAATTGGAATGGTGCAGCGATCATCGAGGTTATGATGAGTGATGCAGTTACAGAACCAATTAGTATTGAGATCCCAGTTCAAGTCCAATCGATGGATGATGCAATGATTGTAAATCAAAGCGCATGGAACTTAACGATGGATGAAGATGCCGGTATATCGATATCTCTCAACGATTTTGCATATGATATCGATAATGAACTCACATGGAGGGTGAACGGAAATTCTCAGAATGTAATTATTGATGTCTATGGGCAAGGGGATAATGCAACTCTACGATTAACTGGAGTTGAAAATAAATTTGGTTTGGATTCAAATATCACTCTTAATGTCTCAAGTCCACTCGAATCATATCAATATCATTTGCAAGTAATGATACAACCTCAACCAGATGTCCCTGAAATTACGATACTTACCACCACTCTGCAAGAGAGTAGAATCGATGTTTTATGGACCATTATGGACCCAGATTTAGATGATACATATTCATTCAGAATCCTCTGGGATCATGAAAACGGTACTGGAACTCATGCTTGCACAGGAGATGATGAAAAGACCTGTGCCTCTGCTATCGATTTACCATCTCCAAGAAATGATACCATGACCTTGAGTATTCTCGTTTGGGATGAGGCTGTAAACGCTTGGTCGAACGAAGCAAAGGTAGATGTGACTTTTTCTGGGGAATTGCTACAACCTTCTACACAGACAACAAGCGACGGTCTTACAACAACACTATTTTATCTTTCAGGAGTTGTAATTATACTTTTGATTCTTGTTTTCTTCTCAATAAGAAAGAAAGAATTAGAAATTATTGAAAATAATGAAACAAATGATGCAGATGAATCACAAAATATTGGTTTGCTTGAAAGAGCGAGGGCCAAGTCATAGTGGGATATTCCCATGCTTTTTTGGTGGACTCCACTCCCGTTTTGAAGATAAAATCCTAAGTGCTCGAATCAATCTCTTTCGTGATTCTCTCGGTTCAATCACATCGTCAAGCCAACCATTTCTTGCAGCAACATAAGGGTCGCCGAATTTATTTTTGTATTCTTCAACAAGGCGTTGTCTTGTTGGCTCTTTTTCTTCATCATCTGCAGCAGCAATTTCTCGACGATGGATGATATTCACAGCACCATCTGCTCCCATAACGGCTAATTCTGCTGTTGGCCATGCTACATTGTAATCTGACCGGAGGTGTTTACAAGACATAGCAAGGTAGGCTCCACCGTATGCTTTTCGAGTGATCAAAGTTAGTTTTGGAACCGTAGCCTCCGCATAGGCATAGAGCAGTTTAGCACCATGTCGAATGATTCCTCCCCATTCCTGTACGACACCTGGTAAAAATCCGGGAACATCCTCAAAAGTGACTAAGGGAATGTTAAACGCATCACACGTGCGGATAAATCTCGCTGCTTTGATGGAAGCATCAATATCCAAACACCCTGCGAGCACCTTCGGCTGATTACCGATAATGCCGATTGGCCTGCCATCAAGTCTCCCATATCCAATGACAATATTCTCGGCATATGAGTTGAATAATTCCATGAAATAACCATCATCGACGATTGATTCAATCACCTTCACCATGTCATAGGGACGGTTTGGAGAATCTGGAACCAGAGATTCCAAATCTTCATTCAGTCTATTGACATCATCATCACAAGGAGTTTGAGGCGGATTTGCCATTTGGTGGTCTGGTAAGAAGGATAAAATTTCTGCAGCCAATTCACAAGCATCAAGTTCATCCTCTGCAATCAGACTAGCAATCCCCGATCGGCTAGCATGCAAATTAGCTCCGCCCAAGTCTCCAGGCGTGAGATCTCCGCTCATGACTTCTGGAGTTTCGAGAGGTGAAGAGAGGAATAATTGCCCGTTTTTTTCACCAAGAATCGTGTAATCTGCCAGTGAGGCGCCTAGCGCACTCACGCCTACGACCGGGCCAAGAACAAGTGCCAACATCGGAATTCGACCAGAACACTGAACCAAACGGTCGAGAAGGACACCTGTACCCCCCAAAGAGGCCACACCATCATGGGCACGTTGGCCACCGCCATCCCAGATGCCAATAAGCGGCACTTTTGCCCGCTCTGCCATCTCAACCACCTTTGCAATTTTGAGCGCATGCATTTCGCCCATTGAACCTCCATGGACACTGAAATCTTGGGCAAAACAGTAAACTCGCCTGCCGTTGATGCTACCATATCCTGTGACTACTCCATCTCCGAGTGTTTCGTGCATGAACATGCCATGNTCATCTGTGCGATGTGTTACGAAAGCATCAACTTCGATGAATGAAGATTCATCCAGTAACATGTCAATGCGTTCTCTTGCGGTACCGCGACCGCTTTTTCGGATAGATTCCTTCTTTCGGATTCCTCCCCCTTCGAGTGATTTCTGTCTGATGTAATGATAATCATCAGTCGAAGTTTGTTCCATTTCATCNCCTCNTTCATTCAGAAATCCAAGTTTACTGGGTTTTCACCACATAAATTCTCAGTCAATGCGTTAGATAGTGATTTCTGTTGTGAGAGCAACCAATGAACTTTCACCAATAATCCCTCAGGAGAGCCATTGATACCGTGNCCCAGGATGCCTAATGCTTGTTGTGAACGTCCTTTTGAGTAAACATTCAAATCAATAGGGCCATTAATACATTGATTTGCAACAATGACTGGGATGTTGAGTGATTCAATCACTTTCGCTAAGTTGGTATTCTCAGGTGCATTTCCAACTGCGTCTTCGATGGGTAAATGTCCNAGGCCAGTACCATGAATCAATACAGCGCTATAGTCTGCTTTTTGCGCACTTTCGAGTAGGTCACCATGCAGATAGGGGCCTGCGATGAATTGAGCAATACGTATTTTTTCATCGTATATTTTTGGAGATTCGATTTTTCTGTCACCTGAATTTATTTGGCTTGTGTGCGTAAATTGCTTTCCATCAAATTTGACTTTTCCAAGGGTTTGACCATTTATGCTNTGAAAAGCATCACGTTTGGTGGAGTGACATTTTCGAGCAAGTACTCCTGAATGTACGGCACAATTCCCATCGTCAGATTCTGCATGCATAATGATCACGGTAGCGTCACCTGCTCCACACACTTCTGGACCATGTGCAGCCCAATGAACGGCTGATAGCAGATTTTCAGATGCATCTGATGAGCCCCTGTCACTTGAACGCTGAGAACCCGTAAACACAATTCTTCCTCTTGGTCGTCCCCCGTCTCCACTAAAGGCGTAGGCCAGAGCCGCTGAACTGTAATGCATGGTATCTGTGCCATGCGTGATGACAACACCGACACTCCCCTCGTCGAAGGCGGACTGTGTTGCTTGAATCATTTGATTCCAGTGTTGGGGTCTCACATCATCTGACCACATGTTACTAATTTTTACAGCATGAATTTGAGCGATATTCGATAATTCGGGAAGGCTTGCTAACAATTCTTCTGGCTCAAATCGAGCCACAACAGCACCTGTTGTATAATCAACTTTTGAGGCAATCGTGCCCCCAGTATGAATAATAGTTACTTTTGGTAGGTCTGAAGATTGGGTGATTGATGGTGATTTACCATCATTTACCGTAGAAGCGCTTTCAAGAATTTCAATCGTTTGGATATTTTCAGTCGAGGAGGAAACATTGTAGCCATTTGGGAGTTTTATGGTTAAAAATCCATTCGCAGCTGGAGGAATGACGGTACCGGAGTGGATGGTTTGCCCACCGTGAGTAAGGACTGTGACATTGACTTTGGTGCCAAGGTCTGGTATGTCCACCATGAAAGGTGGAGTTCAAACGGGTCTTTCAATGAAACGTAAATTTAGCACCGAAGAAGTAGGTTATTGATTTTGAAACTAGAAGGTTAAATTACGGATTATCGAATTATAATATTTTCAAAAAAATTCAGGAAAACGATGCTATAGAATACTAGATGTTTATAGGCTGATTTATTATTATTCCATACATGTTAAGTGAAGATGGTACTCAGATGTGGGACGGGGCAAGAGGTGAATGGATTCCAACAAATGTTGCCAAAATCGAAGAGCCAAAAAAAGAAAACCCTCCAACTGGGAAATTCATGAAATTACTGAAGAAATTCGATTCAAGTCCAGCCGCTGGTGCTGTCGCATTAATGTGTTTTGGATTCTTATTGCTGGTGTTTTCAGAGATATATGAATACAGTGCTGAGTATTCAAGAGGCCCTGAAGCTCCTGAACAAGATGATTATGATTTCAATAAAGATGGATTTCTCAATGAAACGGAAATGGTTCCATATGACTCCGCAGTCGATGCATATCAAGATGAATTACGAGAATTTCAAAGTGATAGGCTTGGAGATACGGGCAAAAGCATTCTTCTTTCGGATATAGGTCCGCTGATGCTTTGTTTAGGTTTGCTATTACTTGCAGTTGGAAGAGGAACCAGCGAAATGCCAAAAAGCATGAGAATCATCATAGTTATTTTCGCTTTTTTGTTTTTCATGGAAACAATTGGGACAGGTCAAAATCTTGGAGTTGGAACAGATTTTAATCTAGGTTTTGGTTTAGATGCTGGAAACCAAAGTAACAACTAGATTCATCCAATTCGAAAATTCAGCGATAAATTTCAAGAAATTGTGACGAGGATACAGGGATTTAATTTGCAAAAAAAACAGAGAAAAGCGTTAAATTTCTAAGTATGTTCTTGGAAATATGACAGGACAGTTATCAGAAGATGGAAAGTACATGTGGGATGGCCACGGCTGGGTGGAACTACCTCATGCTCATCCAACACCTCCTGCTGTAACAATTGATTCTAAGCAGNTGAATCAAGTAGCAATGCAGGCAAGTGTTGATCCGGTTAAACTTGGCCAANCAGCGCCATATTTTGACCAAAATCAAGATGGAATTATACAAAAACAGGAAATGGAAAAGGCGGCATTTGCCGTTGCAAACCCACCTTCTCCTGACATCAAGCCTCCAATACCTCCGAGAGTGAATGGTTCGGATTTTGAACAGCAAGAAGATGGAAAACCGTGGCAAATCAAAGTATTGTCGATTTTGATTATCATCATGGCCTCGCTTGGAGGAACTATCGGTCAACAAGTTAGTAAAATCGATGAAAAGGCAACTAAACTTGAGAGTGATGCCGCTCGAAACATGTCTTCTGCTAGGGCATTGGAGACGCTAGAAAATCAAGTTGTATTCAGGGATGAAGCACTACTTGTTGAAGCAAAATCTCTTTTATTAGAATCCGAAGAAATTTCCAGAGAGATCAATGATCAAAGAATAAGGTCAGAGGATTCTTGGCAGCAATTGTTGGGAACAGATTTGTTTTATGCTTTAGATTCATTGTATCTATTTGGAGAAATACCAGAGGGAACCCTAATTTCTGCCTTGTGTGATTATCCAGATGAATCTGCCTGTACTAAATATTTTGTAAATGAAATTACAATGGTATCTAATGAAATTGAACCATGTACAGGCACAATGACTCCAAATGAAGATGAAATACAATGGGGATGTAGTACCAGATTAGTATTCAATAAACAAGCTTTGATGGAAAAAAACTTCTCAATTAATGACGAAACTTTCTCTGCTATCGAAATTTGGGATCTTTTGGAATTTAATTTAGGAGCATCAGGGGCGGGTTATTTTATATCTGATTCGACAACATCAATTGATGAAATTCCCTTTGAATGGAGCGAAAAACCCACTCTTTGGGAATGTAATTATCAAGATTCAATATGTGTAGATGTACAATCAAAACCAGTGCTCAATGGACTGGAAACAGATTATTGTCCGGATTTTCCGGAAACGATAATTGGGTGTCCTTATTCGTTTACTTTTTACAATGATTATGGCCATAGAAGCAGTTCCATGTCAGACTATATCTACGATCTTCAAACACAAATTTATGTGATTGAACTATATTTATCTAATCCAGATACATACATAACTAGTCAAGGATATGAAGTAGAGGATTATGGTATGCTGTTAGCAGTATTAAATCAGGTTTACTTGCAAGAAAAAAATAGTTTTGATACATTGAATAATGAGATAAATACTTACAAAGTGCGACATCAAGAATTTATCGATAAATGGTACTTTTCTGCACTAGAAACTCAATCACTGGTTTCTTCATACGGAGCTGATAAAAATCAAAGCGTGGCTTTGATTGAAAACACAACTGCGTGGACTTATGGTTTTGTTTCTAATTCGAGCGGAGATTTTGCTTCAGAAGAAGCAAAAAAGGAGTATCTTAGATATTCTTACAATGAATCAATCCTTAGATATCAAATAGCTGATAATCAGACTCAAGATGCAAATGAGATGAGGGCAAAGGCTGGTGCAGTTTACTCTTCTGTACTTTACGTCTCGATTGCTACAGCACTTTGTGGAATTGTAACTGGAAGAATTGATTCAAAGAAATACACCATGACAATGCCAATGGTTGTTGCTGCATTAGCTTCATTCGTTTACGGCTGTTATGTTTTTGCTAATGGAATCATTTGATGGTGCCGGGAGCGGGGCTTGAACCCGCGACCTTCGGATGTCTCAGACACCTGAGGGGTTTTGCGCCTCATCTGTTCCGTGAACTGCCCTATGAGTCCGACGCTCTACCAACTAAGCCACCCCGGCGTGAATCGCCCACCGTTGGACCCTCTTTGAAACAATCGGATGAACCTGACTCGGGCGATGAGTTCTTGGTGAGGTCATGAGTGGCGTGGATTGATGATGGACCTTCAGACCTTGATGGCGGAAAGGGACTCCTATCGTCCAAAAGATGGTGAAAAAAAGAAACGCCGAAGTGGTGAAGATCTTGGTATCGAAAGTTTCGACCCGGTGAATTATGTCGCAAAAGAGAGAGCAGAAACAGGTTCAATGTGGCTTGTTTTGGCTTTTTCAATCTTTGTAGCATGCGTTATGCGTTATACGATCATGCCAGGATTAGACCCATCAAATGCTGATTTATTGTACGCACTCCCTCTTATGTTCGTTTTTCTTCTACCAACGCTACATCGTAATGTCATGCCCAAAAAATGGGTTGAACATTACAAAGGCTCAACTTGGTTTAAGGCAACTTTTCTCTACGTGTTTTCGTGGCTGGCTGTTTCTTTTTTATTGATTAATCCTCCAATGGGAGATATCGTAGCCCCGAATGTCTCATCAAACTGGGGCATAATCATGGAGGATGGAGAGGAAGATCACGCCTTTAATATGGCAGAATCAGGAGTTCTCAACATCACCCAAGGTTACAATGATTCTTGGATAGTCATGGCTTTTTCAGACAATGATGACCCCTCTCATGCGACATACAATGCTACCTTGTCCAATGTGACAAAATCGTGGACGCTTTCTGATGAATCATCAAAATTCAGCGTTATAGGAGAAAATGAAGAGCGTTTGCTGATGAGCGAAATAGATACGGATATGGGTGTGGCTTGGGCATTTCCAAGTAATCTCAACGTAGGAACTTACACCCTTGTGGTCACTGTTCTTGAGGATGGTAATCCATGGACTAACAGCCGAACCCTTGAGTGGACCGTTTTGGTTTCAGAGCCAATTGTTTAGTTTCACTTTCACTTCTCTCTGGTGGAAATTCATCAGTATCCAACCATAAGACAAAAGGCTATGCAGACCATGGACTTGTTATGTTGGACGCCTCTCTCTCGTTTTGTAAGAGAATTCCGTCAGAAAAAAATTGCTCAGGCAGGTTTTAACATCGCAATCAGCGATTTGATGACCGAGATTGTTCAACAGCATCCGCAACTAAATCAAGGATTCAATACAGAAGAAATCTGAGCTGTCATTGCATCGAGTTGAATGCCTTCTCCCCCGCCTTCAATCAGGCGATAGTCCGTTTCAGCCATGATTTCAGTGAGTTCAAGTTTTTGTGGTTCGGATAAGAAGTCAACTTGATACAATTCACGGTGGAGCTGGTTTACGAAATCAGTACCTGCTAAACCAAATTTATCCAGAATCTCTCTCATGCGCCTTCTTGCCACATGAAATCCATCGGATTTGCATGATAACATGTACTGTTGTAGAGATTCAGGTGGCGCTGTTGCAGTGGTTTCATAGACCAAGTCTTTGGTGATCTTTTCCTTGTTCAAAGCCGCTGCCACTTGAAGTGCAGTAAGGGCTTTACGTAAATCGCCTTGGCTGATTCGAACCAATGCTTGTGCTCCGTCTTCCTCAAGTCCAACCTCCTCGGCTTGCGCAACCAAAATAACTTGGTCGTGCACATCCGCATCTGATAATGGCCTAAAGCGAAAAACTGCGCATCTTGATTGTATGGGTTCAATAATTTTTGAAGAGTAGTTGCAACTGAGGATAAATCTGCAGGTTTCAGCGTATTGTTCCATTATTCGTCGTAGCGCACCTTGTGCATCATGGGTAAGTGCATCGGCTTCATCAAGAAAAATTACTTTGAATTCAGCCTTGCCAAATGGCTTGGTTCGAGCAAATTGCTTTACTTTTGTTCGAATACTTTCCAACTTTCGCTCATCAGATGCATTCATTTCAAGCAAATTCTCTCTGTATTGTGTACCAAAAACATCTCTGGTTAATGCCATGGCTGCTGTGGTTTTTCCGGTACCCGGTGGACCTGCAAAAAGTAGATGGGGAAAATCGGTAGTCTGCGCATATGCTGCAAGTCTTTGCACGATGGACGGTTGTCCCCGAATGTCTTGCACTGAATGAGGGCGATGTTTTTCCACCCACAACTCACTCATGTTCTAACTGAAAAGGCGAATGCCCTTGAACATTCGCTTGTGAAAGTCTCAATTTTGAGTTCTCTGGCCGAAAGGAAACTATACCACCGCTTTTATGCACGTTTGAGTCCGATGTCTTTGCCACGCCCATTTTCCTTGCGAGTATCAAAAGCCATTCTCTTAGTCGCCATGTTTCTTCTTTCCAGTTCGGTCAATACTGGTTGGCTTCTATCAGATGAAAGTGCTCTAGAAGAAGGCAATAAAATACAATACATTTTTGCGCAAGATTCATCTACGAAAGATAACGGAATATCTGAAGCACTCCAAGACAGGAACAACGGAAATGCTCCTTTTGCTGATGTAGGGATTCAGAATGGGAATGAATCTAGATTGATTATCCAATTTCCATTTAGTAGAGTAAATACCGATCGGATTGTCGATGCACAATTGGTTCTATTTTGTGCACCTGCTCCCAATAGCAATGGAAATGGGGTTTTCTACGCTGCACCTCTATATCCCTATTTTGAAGAACAGTGGTCCAATTGGGGCGAATCAGAAAATAATACTCCTTGGGATGAAGCAGGGGCAGATGGAGCCAACGACCGAGATGATTGGGAGGCGCCAACGCTTATCAGTGGAACTTCCTACATTTTCATGAATGTTACCTCGGTTGTTCAACAAGCGGCCCTGAATAATGATACTTCGATTGCGTTTGTTGTCTCTGCAACTAATGCTTTATACCAATGTGGTACAAGAGAAGGCGCAACTAACAATCTCCCTTTCCTGAATATGAATTATACTTCAACTCCCGCTCCAGTTCCAGCTGGCTCGCTTACTCCAACCTTCGTTGAAGACGGCGACGCGTTGATGGACACAACATTCCTATTATCTGCCGACACCTCTCCTACAGTCACTTGGTCGAACTTAGGCGGAACGAACGTTGAAATTGATTTTTCATCATCTCCAGATTGGAAGGCCGAAGGTGATTCTCCTTGGAACTGGAATTCCATAGAACACTGGTCTAATTTTATAATGAATGGTGCAAATGGGTCGATGAATTATCCAGGTGGTAGCGAACTCGATATTGGTACGACTATGCATTATCGAATGAGGGCAATCTCCACAACTGGTCAAATCGGTAATTGGACGAGCGGCTATTTTGAACTTCCCGCACATGATGTGACCGACAATGGAGATGGAACAGCTTCATTTTATGTCAATGCTGAAAATCTCGGACTTTCAGATCGAACAATCGACGATGTATTTCTGAATTCAAGTAATACAGGTAAATCCCAAAACTATGATGGCCAACATCTCTCTGTTGGAACAAATGGTCTTGACACACAAAACACTCTCATTCGCTTAAGGGTAGCCGATATAGGACTAAATGGCCAGCAATCATTACAAAGCGCTGAAATTTCATTTAACATGACAAACTTTGATGATACTTTCATTGCGAGTATTCACCCAGTGTTTTCCGGACAAGAGTGGGATGAATCCTCTGTGACTTGGACTACTTCTGATGGCGTCAATAGTTGGGCAGAAGGTGGTCGCAGCGATGCATTATTTTCTATTGATAATGTTGAGTTGAGCAATAATGGACCGGTCTCATTTAACATTACAAGTTCGATTCAATATTGGATTGATAATAACGAAACCTTACCAGATACAATCGATTTTTATCTAAGCGCAGTCAGTCGAGACGAGACGCCACAAACAGAAAATTTTGCTAATTTTAATTCTTCTGAACAAGATTTGAACGCAGTAAATCTCTCGGTAACGTATTTTTCCTCACCTGGTGATACGGTTGAATTGCCACAACTCACATATCCGATTAATGGTCAAGTTGCTTGGCTGGATAATGAAGGAAACCTAAGTGCTGCTCTATCTCCTCAGCTTAATTGGACCACTCCAGATGCCATGAATCTACAAGGCACGCTGGAGTTAACCTCAGATCCCGATTTCCGTGATGTAATTTACACCACTACCATCAATCCAACAAGCGAGCAAGAAGATTTGTCTGGCGTAGTTACTCTAGATGCTGGGACAAAATACTACTGGAGAGTCCAATATTCAAGTAGTCTTGGCCAATTAGGATGGTATGCTTCTGATAGTTTCTTGGTGAGTTTGGTTGAATCTACTTATCTTGGAAACGATCGTCATGAATTGAGGTTACGCCAAGGCAATGCGACAAGTGATGGAATGAGTCCTTTATGTCAAGATACTTACATCTCTAGTACGGCACCGACCACAAACAGTAATGGTTATGCTTCAATGCAAGCCCTCTATGCTACTTCTGGAGCCTTATCATCAATATTGCTCAATTGTGATTTGGCAAGTCATGCATTGCCGGATGGATATGCCGTCGAATCTGCCAGTTTGCGACTAACCTTGAGCGAACCGCCATCTGCAACTCCAGCGACCCTTGGACTATGGGAGTTGGATGTTCACAATTGGACTCAGTCTGGTGCAACCTGGAATACATATGATGGTGTGAATAATTGGTCTACACCAGGAGCCTATGGTGCCGATCGATTGGGTATGCTTTCATCCCATGTCATGACGAGTGAAGTCACAGGTGCATCTCTTGAATTCAATGCAACACTCGCCGTTCAAAATGCAATGAGGGAAGAACGCGGCTTGGACCTCATCTTAGATGTGCTCAATCCTGGTTCCGGACAAACTCGCTACGTGTACATCGCAGAATCTGTTTCACAACTTACTGAAGATAAATGGCCTGAGTTGATATTGGTCTATACCTCTGGAAGCGACGTGGCTCCGGACACGCCCAGCACCATTTCTCCTTTGAACGGATCATGGGCAATCGAAGAGGGTATTGAGGCCAAACCCGATGACTCTCCAACGTTAAATTGGAGTGCATCACAAGGAGTTCCGCTAACCGGATATACTCTCGAAATAGATACTTCCGAGCACTTCAATTCTACAGACTTGCGTTCCTACACCAGTTGGATTGATGACGGTTTTGATGTGGAAAATGGAACCTTTACGGTTCAATCAGGTGATGCACTCGATCGTGGCAAAACATGGTATTGGCGAGTTAAGGGAATTTCATCCACATTCCAAATTGGCGCTTGGTCGCAATGGGCAAGCTTCAAACTACCAGATATGGATACTGGCCTATTAACGGCCACTTCTTCATACGTACATGTTGAACATCTCAAAGCAATGCCTGAATTGTCAATTCCTGAATTTGAGGATACTTGGATTGCAGACAGCGGTCCATACTTTGACACTACTCATAACAACGCTGGTGTCCTCAATGTAGGAACGCTCAGTACGTCGAACGTATACTCATTGATTCGAATACCACAAGGGGCGTTACCATCCCCTGCGAATGCTCATATCTCAGGTGCTGAATTGAATTTGTGGGTTGAGTCAGGCACCTCGCAATATGTTGCTATTGCAGAAACTCTGGTTGATTGGAATAGTTCTGCGAATGGCTCATCTTATGATGGTGTCAATAATTGGTCTACATTTGGTGGAAATAATGACAATGACCGTGGGGATTATCTCGATATCCAATCTGCTACTGTGGGTAGTTGGCTTACATTGGATGTTACCTACGCTGTTCAGCGGGCTATCAACCAAGGTCAAATTGAAATTTCTCTATTTTTATCAGGTTTTTCATCATCAAATATATTGTCCTTCACTTCAACTGAAGGTAATTCAGCCGACCGGCCATGGCTCAATCTAACTTGGGAATCTGGTTCTCCTGTTGCAATACCGGCCCAACCTCAAATTCTTGAACCTACACCAGGTGGTGTATCTTGGGATCCAACCTCCCATGCTTGGATTCCTGATGACACTCCTACCTTGTCCGCTTTTGCGAATGGCTCAATCGATGCATGGTTAGTAGAGATTTGGAATAATGACACAAATACAGGTTGGACTACCTACGATTCGAGGGTTCAATCTGGTGATTTTACTTCGACATTCGATGGAACAAAAACCCAGATGACATTTGATGCCCCATCAATAAATTGGATTGAGGTTCAATGGAGGTTAACTGCAATTGCTGGAGATATGCTCAGTAACAGAAGCGATGATTCTTCATTCTATATCCCGAACGCAATTGGTGGGGAAATCAATGCTACAGATGCCTGGGTTATTGCTCAAGAAGGACTTGCAGTTCCCCAAATAAATGCATTTGAAATGTTTAGTGACACACACATGAGTGTTGGTTCTACAAGCAGCAATATTGCAGACACTTCTCTTGCTCTTGGTGGTGCCAATGATGCAATGGCCATCATTCGATTTAATTATTCTCAGTTAAATCGTGACACCTATGATGTGATCGAGTCAACACTCAATCTGTATCGTCTATCGGGTGGTTCAGCCTCTGTCGGTGATGAAAATATCCAAGTCAGTGTGAGTTTATTATCCAAATCTTGGAATGAATCTGCAAATTGGGCTACCTCTGATGGGTCTTCACCTTGGGCAGATGGCTGTCTCTCTTGTGAAACAATACCTGTTGATGTCGGCGAAATTTCATTCAATGAAAATTGGCTAAGTTTCGACATCACATCTGTTGCACAAAATCTTAACGCTGAAGGCATAACTGAGTCTAGTTTGTTGCTGCAAGTTGAAAGCGGTTCCAACGGAGTTTGGACATTTGCCTCATCTGAAAATGACTTGTCAAATCGTCCATTTGTAAACACGACTTACAGGGACGGGACAGAACCATGGTTACCTGACATGCCAAGTGGTCTTACCCCTCTTGAACACTCAACGATGTGGGATACATCGTTATCCCAACCTGGCGGTCTCAGTACCTTTGACATTAATTGGACAAGCACTGTGAGCAATGCCTCTTCATGGCATCTGCAGATATCCGACGATCCCCGTTTCATCTCAGGTGAAGTCTGGACCTACGATCTATCAGATTCGAACACGTACAACGGTACGTGGGACCTCGGTTCGTTGACTTATTCCCTTCCATCGAATATCGGGTGGGGAGATTCTTGGTATTATTTCCGCTCAAGGGCGATTCAGGATTATAGATTGGGTTCATGGAGTGACGCATCATCGTTTAGAGTACCTGCGATTCAAGGTGTCAGTTTAGGAGATGGAAATTATTCACTCACACTATCACACGGAAGTATCTTTTCAAACGCCGGTGAATATCCTAATGTTGAAGATGCGAGCATTGATAGTTCTAACCCCACAACCAATTACGGAGAAGATACGAACCTGGATATTGGTGTAGGCAAACAAGGAAGTGGTGTATCCGAAATTTTACTTGAGTTTGACTTGAGTGATATTCCATTCCCTGCAGCAACGACCCCTACAAACGTGCAGATTAATCTCACCCGATCAAGCGTATCAGGAACCTCTCCGCTTACAATCAGCGCTCATGCATGCGCATCAGTTGATGAAGCATCCATAACTTGGAACAATAAACCAGCGTGTTCAATGACAGAACTTACTCGTAGTACACTCGGTTTGTCGAATCCCACTGGAACATTTACCTGGGATATCACCGGTTTAGCACAAGACAATTTTGCCAATGGAAATAAGACACTATCTGTCCTGCTGAAGGCAGTTGGTACCCCCGGTTCCACACATACATTTTGGTCTTCTGAAATAGTTAATTCCAATCTAAGGCCTACCTTGTTATTCGAATATGTCGACAATGTTGATGGCATACAACCGCCAGGGCAGGTAAGTTTAATCTCACCAACAGATGGTAATATCCTCTATGACGCCAGCTCATGGCTGATTGAACCTGAATTGTCACCTCAACTTTCTTGGAATTCAGTATCCGACGCAACTGGCTACCACCTATTCGTTACAGAGAACAATGGTGGAATTGTGAAATATCCAAATCTTGTATCCACCACATACACGTTACCAAGCGTTTCAGCGGGTAATAATTACGAATGGTGGGTTCAAGCACTGAACGGCTCTATTCCGGGCCCTTCATCCGCTCGGTGGACATTCTCCATCGGTAATCCTCAAGCACATACCGATAATGGTGATCAAACTTGGACGTATCAATTCCAAACTGGAAATGAGGTAGCGAGTATCGGCCATACAAATATCGAGGATTCTTACATCGAAAACTCAAGCGATTCTAACCACGGGGGAGAGGGTTTGATGTTGCTAGGAGAAGATTGTGGATATGGTTCTGGTTATGCATGCCGTGCAATAATATCTCTTGACAATGGCCAAATTCCTCTTCCCACTACAGGTGCAAAAATACATTCCGTAAGTGTTCGATTTGCTATCGACAATGAATATTTCAACGGAGCTAATTCATTATCCATTTATGCATATCCGCTGTTAACCAGTTCATGGACTCAATTCGGTTCTTCTTGGTCGAACTCAAGCTCCGGAGTTCCTTGGTCGCAACCAGGTCTGCAACAGGGCGTTGAATATGCAAGTGCACCATCTGGACAAACAACCATCTATCCTGGTCAAGAAGACTTCTGGATAGATCTTGGTTTTGATGGAATGACAATGGATGGTAAACATACATGGATTCTCATTGCTGTACCTAACATTGGATCTGCATGGCTTGAATTAGCATCTTCAGAAGATGCCTTACTTTCATCAAGGCCAATGATATTGGTGAATTACACGGATGTTGACCAAGTCGAAGTTAGTCCTTCTAGTGGTACTTCAACAACGGCTGACAATTCTGTGACTTTCACAAGAAATCTTCTCGATGCCTCAGGTGCCACAATCCCCGGCAGCGGTTCACTTCCTGTGGTTTGGAGTGTATCAGGAGGTACAGGTAAGGGTCAAATTGATGCTTCGACAGGTATCTATACTCCTGAATTGGTTGGTACTTACCAAATTACGGGCTGTTATGGAGTCATATGCTCAACCGTAGATATCACTGTGACACATGGAGTTGCTGTAGAATTGCTTGCATCAGGTGATGCTACTGCAATAACTGCTGACCAAACCATGAACATAACCGCTCAGGTTGTCGATCAATTTGGTAATGAGGTTCCTGGTGAACCAATTACCTATACGGTCTCCAATGATAATAATGGGAATCCTGCTGGTACGGTTTCAAATAAGGTGTTTTTCCCAAGTGTAGCCGGTTCTTGGACAATTACTGTTGGATGGAATGCTGAGCAGATTGTTCTTCCAATCGATGTTGTGGGAGGCGTGCCAGTTTCTCTTGACCTACAGGGTTGTAGCGAAGTACTTCCAGCGGGAACGTCATGTGGTATTAGTTGGCGTCTGGTCGACCAATTCAACAATCCACTTGACATTTCTTCTGCAGGTAATCTCACTTGGTCGGTTGATAACGGGACCTTCGATGCAACATCAGCCACTGGCCCTGATAATCAAGGATATTACACTGCTAGTTACCTTGGTTATGGCGTTGGCACATGGGAACTTGGAGTTACTTCTTTGAACGGATTCTCTGCTAATTTGAATATTGATGTGACACATGGCGCCATTGCAGACATTGAAATTTCAGCATCATCACTTAGCGTAACAGCAGATGATTTGGTTTACTTCAATACCACGAGGATTGACGTAATGGGTAATCGATTGCCGATAACCATCCCCGCAGAGAATTGGACCTACGATGACGGTTCCTTGACAGCAGGTAATCCTGCAGTTTGGGATCCAGTAAGCCTATCAAGTCAACAAATACTTACGGCCAGTTATGAGGGCATATCTTCTGATGTTACCGTTTTCGTCGACAAGGGTGCAATTGTAGGGATGGAATTACTTGTCAACAATGTTGATATGAAGAACACCATCATTGAAATTACCTCAGATGATGAGACAGTCATCAAATTACGTGCTTTTGACAGTGATGGAAACACATGGTTTGAGCCAGTAGACTGGGAATTATCTCATCCCATCTATGATAATCAAGCACTATTACTGGGAGCAATGGATAGTGATACTGTAACCTTCACTCCAGAAAAATCAAGTGATGTAGATTACACAATCACTGCGGTTTATGCCGTAGGTTCCACCATTGTTGAGGAATCTCTCTACATTTCAGTAAGTCCTGGAGATTTGAAGAATATTGATTTGCTTCTTCCTACATCCGATGTATTGAACATAACCGCAGATGAAAATATTGCAATTTCACTTCGCCTCACTGATGATGAGGGAAATACGCTTTCACAAAGTGGAGTTTCGTACCTTCTCACGACCATTGGAAATGGTGATGATGAGCAGGACCCTATCCCGCCAAAAGATATCACTCAAGAAATCGTTGACAACGGTGGTGTTTGGGAAGCCAGCGAAACAGGAGAATTCAGAATTACAGCCTGGCAAATCAGTGAAAAAGGATTCAACCGAAGTCGAAATATCGAAGTGTCAGTGACGCATGGAGACGCAATAAACCTCTCACATGATGTTGCCACCGATTCACTCATGGCGGGTGATTCTGTCGAAATCTCTGTTACAGCATCAGACTTTGATGGAAATACTTGGGCATATGATGCGGTTTGGAAGAAAGATGGTCGCGTGACAGGTGAAATATCTCCTACCTTGGAAGCCGGTGCCTTCTCATTCCAAGCAACCGAAGCAGGAGAGCATGAATTTGAATACTTCACAGATGATGGTATCACGACAGGTAAATGGGTTGTTAATGTCATCCCAAGTAATATTCCGAAATTAATCGAAATAAATGTGAGCTCTGAAGTCGTTGACCAACAAGGTATAGTCATGATTGAAGTCACCGTTTACGATGAATATAACAACCAAATTACGGTACCAGATTACACGGAAATAGAGGTTACTGGACGTATGGGAGTGGAGCAGTCCGGCGTTTCTTCGTGGGAAATTACGGCAGTTGAAAGTGGAGAACACTTGATTATTGTTAAGATTGGAAACCTTGAGGAATCAGTCTCTATCATGGTCGGAGGAACGATTACTGGATTCTTTGCTGCTGGTGGGCCATTATACTATGCCGGTGCTGGGTTAGGTGCTTTAATACTCGTTGTATTGTTGGTAATCATTGTGATTGTTTTGCGATCAGGAAGTGATGATGAATGGGATGATGAGTATGAAGACGAGGATGATTTCGGTGGTGGAGAGTTGAAGAAGCCCGATATGGATAAATTACTTGGAAAAACCACCTCTATGTCAGAATACGGTGCTGGTCCATCTGAACCACCTGCTCAGGAACAACCTCCTGTTCAGCAACAGGAAGAAGATACGTCATGGATGGCCGACTATCGAGTAGATGAAGACGGAACTGAGTGGGGTCAAGATGAAGAGGGCTACTGGTTCTACAGAGAACCAGGTGGCGACTGGGAAGCATGGAATGAGTGAGAATCATGCGATTGGCCAATGCCATCGTTTTGATGATGGTTCTGGTTTATATTCCAGTAGCGCCGTTTGCTCAAGGACAAACACCAGCCTCAATTGAAATTCTTGCCGATGCTGAATCGGTTACAACAGACGGATTGATAAATTTCGAGGCTATTGTACGAGACTCGAGTGGACAAGTCATCGATTATGATGTGACTTGGTCTTCAAGTAACGGAACCATCAATCAAGAAGGTCAATTTATCGGTTGGACTGCCGGAATGGTAAACATAACCGCAAAAATCGGAGGAATTAATGCAACCCAGTCAGTTACAGTTACTCCAGGTTGGGCCAGAAATATCGTGAGTGACATATCAACAAACACGGTCGCTATCGATGAGACACTTACTCTGTCCGCCTATCTGGTTGACAGAGGTGAAAACCAAGTTCCTGGGGATGTTTCTTGGCGTTCCATCACTGGCTTTATCAATGCCGAGTTAGATACTTGGACACCTTCAGAATTGGGTTCTACAGAATTAATGATTACATGGTATGAATTAGAGACAGTTGTCAACATTACGGTTACTCCAGGTGCGCCAAGTGAGATTCAATTTAGTGAAAGTAACATCGTGCAAAGTGGATCTACAATCCAACTCTCTCCTAAATTAGTTGATGCCTATGGTAATGAAATGCCTTTGGCAGCAGCGGGTTCTCTTTATTGGTATGCTGAAAATGGTGAAATTAATTCCCAAGGAGATTATCTTGGAGACATCCCTGGGTTGTGGAATGTGAGTCTTAATTCATCTTCAGGGGCAAATGGGACCGCTCAGATTCGAGTGATTCCTGCCCAAGCCGTTGATTTACATATTGAGCTTGGTTCGACAGAGATCAGAGCAGGAATCCCTATTGAACTAAAAGCGATGAGAACTGACATTTACGGATATACTGCACAAGTACCAGTTTCGATCGAAAATTGGACCATTGGTTCAGGTTCTCTTCAAGTCGATGGGGATGTGGTTTTTTGGACGCCATTTACCTTAGGTAGTGCTACCATAGCGGTGATAGATCAAGGATTCAGTGCAACATACGAGGTTGTTGTTTTCAGTGGTCCTGCGCTTCACTTAGAGATAATCTATTCAGAATCTTCGATTAATTCTGGAGAACAAATAGTTGTGCAAGCAGCTGCTGTTGACAGTGTGGGGACACACAGAATAGTTGATGCTTCCTTCATTTTTTCCTCTGAACTTAATCCAAGTACTCTTGGAAATGAAACCATTATCCAACCTGGGCCCATCGGGAATTATTCCGTTGAGGCAACTTGGTATGATAATGAATCAGATAATACATTGAGCGCTATCTCGGGTATTGAGGTATTACCTGGTGGGCTTGCAAGAATTCAAGTCCTCTCTCAGGGTATTCAAGTTCCAAGTGATGAAGCGGTTGATCTATCTCCCAAATTTTACGATGCTTACGGCAATAACTTACCACCAATTATGGCTAATTGGACGATAGAAGGCGAAGATAAAACTCTCGAATTAAAGATATCAAACTATTATTGGTCACCACCATCTTTGGGTACTCATCAAATGAAAATAATGGCAGATGGCGTTTATGCGGTTGTAGATGTCGAGGTTGTTCCTGGAAAAGCACACCAATTAAGGACATCAATCGTTGATCGTTTGACGGTCGTTTCAGGAAAAAGTGAATCATTTTCAATATACTCGATTGACATAAATGGATATGAAAAACCAACAGATGATGTACGATTTGAACTCAATGAAGATGCAGGAGAAATTGTTCAGGCCGTAGAAGGTTCAGGTGCATGGGAAATAATTGGTAAATCCGCTGGGATTTGGGATATAAGGGCGTTTAGTGGAAATGCAAGCCATCAATTTTCAATTGAAGTACTCCCAGGTGATCCAACACGCATCGTCTTAGAATTTCTTGTAGAAAATCCTCAACAAAATGCAGACGTATTGATGCTCATCAAAGTACTTGATAACGCCGATAATGAAGTTTCAATCGATGATAGCGATTTCTCAGTGGGTTGCACAACTGGCGATGTCTCATTTGTCCATAACGGAACTTGGGAGGTGGAAACACAGGAGGCAGGTGACGATCATGCATGTACGGTAAAATTGAATGAGTTGGTGGCACAGAAGTTTTTTGACGTTCAACCAGTTCTTCTGGGTGGAAACCTCGGGGATACAAATGCAGCCTTGTCATTTATGCTGGTCATCATGATGCTAATTGGAGGTATCCTCTTGATTGTTATTCGTCGTCTGACCGATGACGATGATACTGAGAAAACCTGGGATGGTTTTGAAAGTGAATATCAGGACCCGGCAAACTTGAATGACATGGCAATGCTTGATGATGAATCACAAGCAAATGATGCAGCCGAAAATAAAAAGGAACAAACGACGCTCCAGTCAGCAATGGTTTCGTCTGCCGAAAATCCATATCAGCCAATGACTCCAACTCAAGGCTATGAATCACCAGAGGATATACGTCAAAGGCTTACATTAATTGCACAACAAACCGGCATCATGCAGGCAGCTCCTGGGACTGTACAAGGAAAAACCGGATGGTATGTTGATGCCAAAGGAGTCCTATCTGCATGGAAGGTAGATGCAAACGGAAACTGGGAAAAGATTGATGCTTGATTAAATCACTCTTCTTCAGCGATCTTTTCGATTTCCTCTAAAAATTCGTTTTCATCGATAAATCCACTTTTATCGAGGTCAATCGTATGAAAAATCTCTTCTAAATCCTTGGAGGTGAGCATGAAGTCAAGTGCTCGTACGGCTATTTTGAATTCTTGCAAGTTGAGTTTATTCTTTTCACCTACATCTGCAGCATGGAATGCGGCCCTTCTTCTCTTTTCCTCAATTTTGACAGGGCCAAACATTTTTTCGGAGAAACTTTGGAAAGGTGTCTTTCTTTTGTCATCATGCGATTTGCCATATCCGTAGTACAGGATTAAACCGAGAATGATAGCAGAACCCCCACCAATTACAGCTTTGTCACCCATGATGACTAGTAGGTAAATGCCACCAATAATTCCCCACCATTGAATCCAAGGATAGAAGTGAGACCTATACTCAGGTAAATACCAATCATGCTCTTGGCTTGAAGAACGTAATACCATTACACAAGCATTAATGAAAACGAAAATCATAATCTTAAATCCTGAAGCAAGCTTGGCTACATCTTTTACTGGTAGAAATAAAATGCATATTCCCATTGCGACAGATGTGATGACAATTGGCCAGAATGGTGTTTCATATTTTGGATGTACTTCGGCTAAGTTTTGAGGAAGTAAGTGGTCTTTGCCCATGGCAAAGATGAAACGAGATGCTGCGAGAATGCCGGCTAAAGCCATGGAAATAATGGTTAAAATAGCCATAATTGCGATGATCAAACCAACAGTTGGACCAGCGACAGCTTCGACAAATATGTAAATTGAATCTTCTCTTATTTTTCCATCACTGCCATACCACCATTCACCAGGGATGGTAGCGCCTATCATGAAGGTAACAAATACGTAAAGTGCAGTAGAGATCAGTAAAGAAAGCATGATGCCAACAGGTAAGTTCCTTCCTGGGTTTTTTACTTCCCCTCCTATGGCTGCTACTTTGGTAACCCCGGCGTAAGCAACAAACACGAAAGCAGTGGCCTCACCAATTTTGAGAGGTTCATTCTTCAGAGTCGATAATGTATCACTGAATGGTCTTGATAAATCTGTGCTCGGGTCGAAAAGTTGAATGATGCATACAAGCATCAAAAGAGCTAAGGTAACGCCAAGTATTGGGTATTGAAAGGATTTGATTTTTTTCATTCCAAGGATATTTAGAATTGTAATCAAGACAAGCGCACTTAGTGAAATCACAGTGAGTTGAATATTGATGCTAAAGTACGTGGTAATCACATACATGTAGGCTGAAAAACCAATCAGTGCAACGGCAGATTTCAGCATCGCAGAAGCCCATAATCCCAATCCGCTAATCGTACCAAATAACCGACCAAATGTACGCTCAAGGTATACGTAAGAACCCCCACTTGAAGGCATGGCTGACGCCAACTCTGACTTTGACAATGCTGCTGGTAAAACCACTGATGCTGCCAATAAATACGCTAACCAGATTCCATTCCCCGCAATCTCACCTACAAAGGCAGGAAGGACAAATAATCCGGTTCCGAGCATAGATGATAAACAGATGACGATGACGCCAAATAGACCTAAACTTCTCTCTAGGGTCATGGAAATTTTTGTTCGAACTTCTCCAGTGGCTAATGCCATTTTCCTACGAGGGTCAATGTTTGCAGAACTCATTCATCATCACCAAAGCGAGCCACAACTTTCATCTCCACTGCAATTGGCGTAGGTAGGGCTTTGATGGCTATGGTCGTTCTCGTGGGACCATAGGCTCCAAGCGTTTCAGCCCAAACTTCATTGTATCCTTTAAAATCACGATCCATGTCGATGAGAAAAGTCGTAACATCGACTACGTTTTCAAGTGATGCTCCTGCTTCATTGAGTATTTTTTCAATATTTGAAACGACGGCTCTTGTTTGTGCTTTGATATCATAATCAACTGCTTTGCCGTTTTCGTCTTTAATCGCTCCACCCGGTATTTGACTGGTCCCTGGTTGTCTTGGCCCAACACCGGAGAGATACAGGACATTTCCTTCACGTCGTGCATGAGGATATGCTCCAACTGGTTTGGGTGCTTCTTGACTATTCACCGATGTGTTGGTATCCGTCGGCTCCCATAATTCAGGATGTTGGGAGTGAATTGGCTGTTCTTTTATCTCAACCAGGTTCGAATCTTTTCCTTCATCAAGTACGTCCCTATCTCCTGCAAATGTTTCTACAGAATCTTCATCATATTCTTTGTCACCTTGGCCACTTGATGTTGGATCGAGGACAACAACTGCCGCTCCAGCGCCGTGAATAGGTTCGTAGCCTAGGACCTCGCCTGTTAGATCATTTCTGTGTTGGTTCATTGAAGAAAGCCACCACATGGGTTTGAATGCAACGACTTTTTGTACCCTGATTTGATGATGAATTGTTCTGGATAATTGGGCCACATCTTCGAGTCTTCCTGCTCCTAGAAATTCCAATATTTTGAGGTTCCATTCATCATCCTTTGCTGAATGAATTCGGTCTTCATGAGGTTGTATAGGTGCTGTAAACATTCGATTCGATAAACTCATGATTGAAACAGCAACGGCTTTTCTACCTAATTGGTTGATTGCATCCAAACAGGATTTGGCAAGAACCGTCGTTTCGGCACGATTGGCATAAACATTTGATGAACAAATCACCACTGGCAATCTGTTGTCTGGATTGAGTAATTTACAGGCAACAACTGAACCTACGTCAATTGGAAATCCATCATAGGCGACTTTCCGACTTTCCAGTCCACGATTTTGATTTGCTTTATGCCATGCTTCAGCTAATTCGGTGTCTACCCTGAATTGGTATGGAATTGAACCTAAGTCATGGAAGTCCGCATCAACCAGTACCCATTCAGGATTTGGATGTGCTTGAATTTGGTGACCAATAATGCTCGGCCATAACGTCGAATAGATGACAAGAACATCGGCATCTGTTTGTTCAATGATTTCTCTAGCATTGTCGTAGGCTTCACGAATTTTACCCCAGCCCTCGTTTTTTTCTGGTGCGAGTAGAGGATGCGGGTGGGCAGGAACCACGAGAGATTTCACTGGTTGGGCGGTCATGAGTTCTCCCTCCAATTTCTTGATGGCCATTCCATGATTGCATTCCCAGTTCCGATGATTGTGCCATATCCGTGTAAAATAGCGGGTTCATCTGGCATGTCTAATGCAGATAACATCCATGTTAATGCACCTCCATCGCTTTCTGCGATGGCTTGTTCGACAAATTCAGGCATCTCATTGACAATTTGCTGGCTTTTCCCAGACCGCATGAGTTCAATCATTCTCATATCCCATAGATGCATGGCATGACTTGAGATGTGCTCAACACTCATATCCTCTGGAACCTCGCTTTCAGTTGTAAAGTGGCGATGCGAGAGAGAATTACTCGCTACAATTACACACTTTTTGCCGCTTTCTAGAATTGCCTTTCTGGTGGCTTTTCCAAGTTGAATCATCATTTCTTGCATTACTTCAACCGAGTAATAAGCGTGTCCTCGGTTACTTGAGATACTCACGATTGGCTTATCCCATTCAGGTCTGATCATGTGGCAAGATGTGATGGTTCCATAATCAATTCTGAAATCTTGATTTTCCATCATTTTTACAGCCAAGCCGTCATCTTTGGCCTGGTCATGAATGGCTTTGGACAATTCAACATCAACAGTTACATCATATTTGAATCGAAATAAATTTGGAAAAATTGGATCCACAGAAAGAGATTCAAATCTTTCTAGTCCAAGAAAATGAGTGCCGACATAGGTTTGCCAATGTGGCGATAAAATGACGATACAATCGTAATCAACATCTTCCAAGGATTTTCTAAGCCGTTCATATCCCCATCGTAATTGCTCCCATCCACCTTCTGAATTAGGCTCATTTTGAGGCGGATTTTCCGCATAAACCAAATGTGGTGGATGAGGTGCTAGCAATCCAGCCACGATTTGACCTTCCGCCATAGAACGACCACAAATAACCGGACTTTCTATGCATCGGAAGGAAGTGGACGAAATATGGGGGATACGTCAGTACAACACAATGCCGTGCCGGGCATCATTGGCTTCATTTTTGGAATGTTTTTTCAATACCTGGATCTTCGATTCACTACATATTATCCCAACCCCATGCAATATGCGTTATTGCTGGCGATTGTCGCCTCACCACTTATTGCAAAACTCACCGGCATACCTGCATCCAAAGATCACATGTTTGGAGTAGGAGTAGTCGCCCTACCTCTAGCGATACTTTGGTTTCTTGGATTTTCTTATTTTGTATTCGCGATACCAGGAATATTGTGGATTTGGATGTCGGTTTCATGGCCTCAATACCACTTGCCTCCGTTTAGAATTGGCGTTTGGCATGGCATGGGTATTGCTTTTACAGCCTTCGTCGGTGTTTTGATGATCGCTTAAGTTAATACGATTCACTTTCGTTTGGAAAATCACCATCTCGAACATCTTTACAAAATGACTTGACTGCATCGGTTATCGATTCTTCAAGGTTAAGATATCTGCGTAAAAACCTCGGTGAGAAATCAGTGGTAATTCCAAGGAGGTCATGAAGAACCAATACCTGTCCATCGCAATGGGGTCCAGCACCAATGCCAATGATTGGGATGGACACAGATTCTGTAACTGCCCGTGCGAGTTCACTCGGTATTTTCTCTAATACAATCCCAAAACAGCCTGCCTGTTCAAGCAACTTCGCGTCTTCAATGAGTTTTTTTGCTTCTTCTTCTTCTTTGGCTCGAACGCTGTAAGTTCCAAATTTGTAAATCGACTGAGGAGTCAGTCCTAAATGCCCCATCACCGGGATGCCTGCGGTCAAAATTCTCTCGATACTTTCAACGATCTCGGAACCTCCCTCAAGTTTCACAGCATGGCCATTGGTTTCTTTCATAATCTTGATTGCACTTTCTAAGGCGAGTCGGGAATTTCCTTGATAGGTTCCAAATGGCATATCTACAACAATCAGTGCTTTTTCGACGGCTCTTTCAACACACTGTGCATGATAGATCATATGCTCTAGCGTCATTGGAACAGTCGTATCTTTTCCAGCCATCACATTTGATGCAGAATCACCCACGAGGATGATGTCGACACCTCCTTGGTCTACCAGTTTAGCCAGAGAATAATCGTAGGCGGTCAGCATAGTAATTTTCTCCCCTGCAGCCTTCATTTCTTGAAGCGTATGGGTTGTAATTTTCTTCGCATTAGCATGGATTGACATCTTGGCCCCTTACAACGGAACAACAGTCATGATTTGAATGAGTCGTTTTTTAATCCATAACACAAATGTTGATTGGTTGAGAAAAAAATTCAAGTGACCATCGACCACCTTCTCTGCCTAAACCCGAGTCCTTCACTCCTCCGAACGGGACTCTTAAATCACGATGTAACCAAGTATTCACCCAAATCATACCGGATTCTATTTTTTCTGCAACAGCCATTCCTCGCTGTTTTGACCAAACTGAACCTGCCAATCCATAATCGGTATTATTGGCAATAGCGATGGCTTCTTCATCAGACTGGAAGGTGTGAATTGTTACTACAGGTCCAAATATTTCTTCGGTAGAACAACGTGAATCAGGCTCTAAACCAGTGATGACTGTTGGTGGAATGAAAAATCCATTCTCTCCAGATTGTTCACCACCTGTGAGAATTTCTCCGCCCTCTTCTTTTGCTAATTCGATGTATGATAGCACCTTTTGCATATGGTTTTCTGAAATAACAGGGCCTATTGAAAAGTTGTTGACTTGAGGAATAAATTCCTTCATGAATTCGTCATAAATTGACGCATGAACGAGAATACGACTGCCACAAAGACATATCTGCCCTGAATTGAGAAAACCTGCACGTACAACTCCCGGGATTGCAATGGAAAGATCGGCATCATCAAGAATAATCGACGAATTTTTCCCTCCTAATTCCAGACTTAATTTTTTGAACATTGGCGCAGCAATACTGGCTACAATTCTTCCAGTTTGGGTTCCTCCTGTGAAAGAAATTGCATCGATATCTGGATGTTCAATAATCGATTGACCAACTTCATGTCCAAATCCATGAACCATGTTCACGACTCCTTTTGGGAATTGGATATCTTCCAAAATTTGACATAGGGCATGTGCAGAAAGAGGTGTTAACTCGCTTGGTTTTGCAACGACGGTATTTCCCATGAGTAAGGCAGGTGCCAGTTTCCAAGTCAGTAGATATAGCGGTAAATTCCATGGAGTGATGAGGGCCACTACGCCCATTGGTTTTCGCAGGATAAAATTTGTAGCGTCATCCATGCGATATTCATTCTCGGAGATATGAGTATGATATTCACTGAAAAATCTAAAATTTTTGATACATCTGTCGATATCAACATTCAAAGCGACTTCAATCGGTTTTCCCGTGTCAAGTGATTCTACTTTTGCGAGTTCACTCTTTCTTTGTTCAATCGCATCAGCAATTTTTCCTAACCATTGAGCCCTTTCCTCTATGGTTCGATTTGCCCAATCCTTTTTGGCCTCCTTGGCAGCAGAAATTGAAGCATTTGCGTCTAAGGTACGAGGGATTTTTGCAATTTTTTCCCCCGTTGCTGGTCCAATATCATCGATAGTTTCGATTTCTGTTTCAAAAGAACCAGCAATGTAATTTTGGACGATAATCATACGTCGACCTCATATTGCCATCGGTCTCTATCTGGGTCCCATTCATCCCATGTTGGGATGTTTTTGAGTATCTCAATTCGATTTTCAGGGACGATGCCTGGGACAATGAATGCCTTTTGTCGGTGCAAGGGGTAGGGGTTTCTCAATTCAAATCCAAGAGTTCCTAATATCGAGCGAGCAACGTACCATGTGGCTTGGGCGTTCCAACCATGAGCAATTTTAATGACAATACCTAAGCCGTCAGGATAGTCTTCATGAAGGATTGCAAGCCCAAGCAATCCATCAGCTCCTTCCTTTGCAATTACTTTACCTTCCCCAACCTTGAGAATTGTCGAATCCAATCGATTGAATCCTCCAACCAAGTCTGGATGGCGACACATCGCCTCCCAGATCCAATCTTCGTCTTTATCACGAACCAAGCCCGCGTAAATTTTTGCCAATTCAGAAACCGTATTACTTACCGTCGGCAAACCACACCCATCTTTCGCAATACGAAGTGGTTTCCAAGATTTACCTAAAAATCGGCGAAGCTGCTCCATGTATGCTTGAAACACCTCATGTTCAGGCAAAGTGTAACCCGCTCTATTCCATCCTTTGGCTCTACATCCTTTCAAAATTGCCGCATGTTCCCCGCTGCATGTATGAAACCATCTTCTTGGCCTGCGAACCTGGCGACCGAATTGAACGAGCGGAACATCCAACGGCGTCATCATCAATGGCCATTCTGATTTTGCGAGAAGTGATTGAGCAGTAGCCACGTGTTCTGTATCTCCGTTATGGCTTGCCACAGAGATGGCTTTCTGTTCCCAACTGCAATCCTCTAATTCTTTGACGAATGATTTGAGCATGAACGGTTTCATCATTGACCTTCCATAGCAAAGGACATTCCCTCCAAAGGAATGGATTACTTCATTCCCATGGCACCATGCAACAGCGCCATGAACGGTGTTTTCACTTACTCCATTTCTTCTGTAGTCTACTAAAGGTTCCCATTCCACATCACGTCCGGTTGGTATACCTTGTATGTCTTCTCCAAAGGGGGAGTCAGGATATACCTGAGAGCCCGGTTGACCTGGAGAAACCGCTGAATGAGGATCATGTTGAATGGTCATAAAATTCTCTCCAAACCTTTCTCGATTAACGGGACCACTTGGGTCATCCACGCTTCCATATTTCGCATCACTCTCGCTGAGTCATGGTTGAAAAAGTCAAACCATGTCATGATTCTATCCTCTGGATGAAACCGTTCCAGTGCTTGTTTTGCAACCTCTTTTGGATTGCCAATGAGTGCATTATTGGCCGCTTTTTTGACCTTATCTGGGTCAAGTGTTCCATCCAGTGCTCGCCAATATGCCCCAAGGGCAAGTTCGGCTTCTTTTTGAGCAGCAAGGTTTTGTTGCTCTTCATCTAAGTCACCCTCGGCATTAAGGAACACAAACGTTGTTCTTGGCATATCTCTCCTTTCCCATTTACCGCCATCTTGGTGAAAACAATCTCGCATCCTTTGGTGCGTCGCTTCGATGACATCAGGAGAAGTGATGGATAAGTTGAAAACTTTCACGGGCAAGATTTGGTTGAAGAATACTTGAGCATAAGGATCGTGCGTGCCAGCAACTAATTCCAGTTGTTCCTTTGGAAATTGTGTAGGAACGATTGATATCTCTTCAAATTCATATCTCCTCTCAAAAGAGATGGCCTCTACTTCACCACCAGCAGTTTCAAGCAAATTTGTCCAATCTTCTTTATTTCTGAAATGTTCTTTTGTAAGAACCGTGTCTTTTACGTCATCAGAGTGTAAGGTGTCACCTCTCAATAAACGAAGGAATACTTCACCGGCTTCCATAAAAATTTGTCCACGTAGTGCAGGCCATGCCGCTTTTTCAATTTCATTTCGAGGTGTGATGCCATATGGTCGAGCCATAAATTCGAATCGTCCGGCAGAAAAACCAACGTGAAGTTTACGCTTGTCACCGCGAAGTTTCAGAAATTGCAGGGTATTTGCGATTCTCTCTGCAACAGGGATTGGACCTCCACCTGCAAGTATACTTATCACGGCTGAACCAACATCAATCTTACTTGTGCGCTGAAAAGTTTCCAAGGCTAGTTGTGGAAAATCAGTGCACAGTCCAACTTCTCCCTTCCAGTGAGGTACAACTGGTTGGTCATTCTGTTGTTGTGTTTGAGTTGAAAGATGGGCTTGAGCAATCCATGCGACACCAAAACCGAGGCGATCGGCGCATTCAACTTGCTCAAAATAATTTCTAAACATCTCTTCTTCATTAGGTGTGTATCCTTCATGGTCAGGAGTCTGACTGATTGAAAAGAAAATGTCGTATTCCATTACTCAGCCCACCACTTCTGTCAATTTGGAAATTCGTTCTTTGAGAGGCGCTGGCACCGGAATATTTGATTCCATCATTTGTGTCATTACCGCGGAGAGTTGGACCATCGCTTCGTCCGGCTGATTACTGATTTCCGCTAAATCAGCAAGGCCCCAACGAGATACTAAAACTCCGTCGAGATCACCAATTTCCTCAGCGATTTCTAATGACTCTTGCATCATTTCCATCGCTATTTCCAATTCTCCAATTGTAGCTTTGATGTGTGCAATATCTTGAATCGCTTCCATTCTTTCTGATTCTGATTGGGCCAGATTCAATCTTCTCTGGGAGAAAAGTTCTGCTGTATCCCAGTCTTCTTGTTGTTTTGCGATGTGACTTAACAAACTTAATCCAAATAAAATTCCATTTTCATCTTTTGATTGCTCTCTTAATCGCATGGAACGATTGGCCATTGTATTTGCATCGTCAAGTTCTTCCCGTCCTAGATATAGTAACGCAGCATGGTGAAACACCGCCGCTGCTAATTTTGAGTAATTTGCCTCTTGTTCAATGGCAAATGTCACGAAAGAGTCTATTTCAGACTCATCTCTCTTCATTTTCTCAAACAGAACCCAGCCCTTTTCTTCATCATCAGCAGCAACATCACTAGCGTGTGAAATAATTTTTTCGACCAAATCTTCTCTTCCAAGTTGCACTGCGACATCAATCATTCTCAAAGCCAGTGCCGTATCGATGACATCAGAACCTTGTTGATGTTTAATTATTTGGAGAATTTCTTCCGCAAATTCTTTCGAAATTCCACTCAAAAAATCACCTCAAATAGAACGTAATCGTCCTCCATCAACGGCTAAACTCACGCCGCGGATGCCTCCGCTGCTCGGTAAACACAAGAATGCGATTGCTATGCCAGTTTCATCCGGGTGAATCAATCTTTGAATTGGAACTTGACTCATCCATTGGTGATTGATTTCATCATGAGATTTGCCAGTTTTTTGATGGATGGAATCCGCCAATGAGTCTAAACGTTCAGTATCAGTAAACCCTGGAAGAATATTGTTGATGGTAATACAGGGTGGTAATTCTCTACTCAACGTTTTGGACCATGAAGCCATCGCACCTCTCAAAGTGTTTGATAATCCGATATTTGGGATTGGTTCTTTGACTGAGGTTGAGATGATATTAACGATGCGTCCGAAACCGGAAACAGTCATGCCAGGGAGGCATCGTTGTACCAGCAAATGTGATGCATGCAAGTGTCTTTTGAACGGTGCTTCAAAATCTTGAATTTTGTTATCTATCAACGGCCCACCAGGTGGACCAGCGCTATTATTGATCAGGATGTGAAATGGCTCTTGTTTCAATTTCTCAGAGATTACTTCATCAAGCAGTTCAAGATTTTCTAAATCCATGACCATCATGTCATGTCCTTCACCGGGTAATTCCTCAACCAGAGATTTCAATTCCTCTTCATTTCGGCTGCAAACCACAACTTTGGCTCCACAACGAGCGAGAGCCATTGCAGTGCTTCGCCCAATACCCTTTGAAGCGCCACATACAAGGGCCTTGTATCCTACCAAGATTGTTTCAGAATAAGGAAATTTGTCCACTTTATCACTCTCCGTCCGCATAATGGGCATATGTTTGATCTGCAAGTTTTTGATACACTACCTGTAGAATTTCCTCAGGAGCATTACGAAACGTAGGGTGCTGGCTTTCACCTTGGGCTCTACGAATTTCACTCCATCTTCCCTCATCATAAGCAATGAGGGCTTCTTTCATCAAAACTCCGGCCAGTACCAAGGTTTCATAACACAAATTTTCGTATGTCATGCCTCTTTTAACTGCGATTTCTCTACGCATGAGTAGGTCCCCGGTATCGATTCCATTGTCACAAAAATGTGTAGATGAACCAATGGGGATGTCGTGATAAACCGACCATGCTGGGGAGGCTGAACCACGGCAATCAGGCAGCAGGCCTGGATGGGAGTTGATGACCCCATCTTTAGGGTAATCCAATATTTCTCCTCGGATGATTCGAGTTCCACCAAAAACAATCAGGTCAAGTTCAAAACCTTTGATCAGAGGCATTACAAATTCAGAATTGTGAATTGAAACCTCTTCATGTATGATGTCCAAATGTTCAATCTGTTCTTTCACCGTAGGTGCGATATCATGACCCTCAATTCGTTTCAGAAATTTTTCTCTTTCCTCATCAGCAATATCCGATACCTCGCTAATGATGATGTCAGGAACGAACCCTTCGGAGAGAATTTGGCGCAACATCTCCCTTCCATAGGGGTGTTCTTTGAGCAAAAGATAGGCAAATGTTGGCTTCGCCATGGTCGACCCGAGGGGTTAGAGATACCCGTTATTTTCGGTCAGGGAGTGCATCTTCTTCGGTCTCTTGGGAACAAAACCGTTTCTCTTACATTCCTACTTCCGGTGAGTACCATTGTGAGTCGCGCAACGCCTAAACCCCATCCTGCGTGAGGAGGAGCGCCAAATCTGAAGCCATCAATGTAAAACTGGAATTCTCTGGGTTCAAGCCCCATGTTCTCTAAATTAGACCGCAAAATTTCTGTTCGATGCTCTCTTTGTCCACCGCTTGTCATTTCATCACGGCCATAATTCAAATCAAATCCTCTCGATAATTGGCCTCCAGATACTGATTTTTCATTTTCATCATGGTAAATGTAGAACGGTTTCATTTCCATCGGCCATCGTGGAATGAAATGAAATCCATTGTGTTTTTCTGCGATGATATCTGCATGATGGGCTTCTATGTCATCTCCCCATTCGATTTCTTGTCCACTTTGTTGAATCAAATCGATTGCATCACAATAAGAGACTCTTGGAAATGGTATGGTCGGTGGAATTACTTCGATTGGTTCCATATCTTGTGTTAATCGATAAGCATTGATGTCGTCAACAAAGTGTTGTTCATTTGCAGCCACTTGGGACCAGATGTGATGAATCATGCGTTCCTGAACGCCCATAACATCTTCATCGCTGGCCCAAGCCATCTCGATATCAAATGAAACAAATTCGTTAAGATGACGATATGTGTCGTGCTTTTCGGCTCGAAACGCAGGTCCAATTTCAAACACTCTTTCAAGACCCCCTAGGACCGCCAATTGTTTGTAAAGTTGGGGGCTCTGGGAAAGATAAGCGTCTCGGTCGAAATATTTCATCGGGAATAAGTTTGTTCCTCCTTCAGCCGCTGCTGCAATAATTTTTGGGCTATTCATTTCCTTGAAACCCTCTTTGATGAGGTGCTCTCTCCCATACTGCAATATCTTTGAACGTAGGTTGAAGATAGCATTCACGTGTTTTCTCCTCAAATCCAAGAATCGATTATCAAGACGAGTGTCCAATTCTACGTGCACGCTATCGGTTACGCCTAGAGGTAAGGGTGTCTCTGCTTGGGCTAAAACTGAGGCATGATTTGCAACGACTTCGTATTCTGGAGGCGGAATTGGTTCGCCTTCCTTGACTTTAGGCGGTCGTTTCTGAGCTACAACTCCTCGGACTTGAATGGTGGATTCTCGACTTAAATTTTGTATTTCAGTAAGAATTGTTTCGTCAACATTCCCTTCTTTGAGAAAAATTTGACATTTTCCAGTTCCATCTCTTAGGTCAACGAAACAAATTTTACCCTTTCCTCTGTTTGCTTCCATGAAACCGCACACTGTAACCTCGACATCAATGAGAAATGCACCGTTTGCTTGGATTTCGTTCAACGCATGCGTCCGATAAGCAGTTGACAAGGGCACAGGTTCGGCCATAGTTGTGGGGGATGGAAGACAAACATGAACTCATCGCAAGGAATGGATTGATATTCTTTGAACCATCCGACGTGTCATGGTCGGAAACCTATTTTCAAGCGAATCTGTCAGTAGTGGACACCCAGACAAACTATGTGATGCCATTTCTGATGCTATTGTTGATGCCTGTCTTTCAGTCGACCCACATGCGAGAGTAGCGGTTGAAACATGTGTGAAGGGTAAATCAGATCGAAGTTTAATCGTATTAGCTGGTGAAGTCACTGTGAAAGGAGATGCTCCAGATTACGAGCAAATTGCAAGGAAAGCAGCGGCATCAATTGGATATGACTCACACATAATAGGAATGGATGCAACCAGTCAAGAGTTGTGTGATGTTCAAGTCCACATCACTACTCAATCGCAATACATTGCCCAAGGTGTTGACCAAAACGATCTTTCCCAAGGCGCAGGGGACCAAGGTCTTATGTTTGGTTATGCTTGTATGGAAACAGAAGGTCTAGATGGGCTCACTGGAACATTTTTTCCACTCGCAGCAGCACTTTCTCAAAAATTAACCCGCCGACTTACTGAAGTAAGAGAAAAGGGCATTCTTCCTTGGGCCAGACCAGATGCGAAAAGTCAAGTAACCATCGAATATGGTAATGAGGGAGAGGTATCCCACGTCCATACGGTCGTCATCGCCATCCAGCATGATGACAAACTGAAAGACCAGTTTGATGGTGACGAAGATAAAGAACAGGCATACATACGGGACGAAATTGAGAAACACGTCGTGAAACACGTCATTCCAGAATCCATTTTACCAGAAGATTACCGTTTGGTCGTTAATGGCACAGGTCGCTTTGCAGATCCTGGTGGTCCTTACGCAGATGCAGGATTAACTGGCAGGAAAATCATTGTCGATACCTACGGCGGCATGGGTAGACATGGTGGTGGAGCCTTTTCAGGAAAAGACCCCTCTAAGGTCGACCGCTCTGCGGCTTATGCAAGCCGCTGGGCTGCCAAACACGTGGTTGCGGCAGGTCTAGCATCTCGGTGTGAAATTCAACTGGCTTATGTCATTGGAATCGCAGAACCTGTGAGTGTAAGGGTTGAGACCTTTGGAACCGGCCAAGTTAGTGACAGTGAATTAACCAATCGTGTGAACAAAGCCTTTGATTTCAGACCGAGGGCCATTATCCGCGATATGGATTTATTACGTCCGATATACAGTTCGACAGCCGCAGGTGGGCACTTTGGCCGTCATCCAGGAGATACAGGTACATTCCCCTGGGAGAAGATTGACGGTTCTAGGATTGAAGTATTAAAACAATGATGAAACGTCCATTTTGCCGATTGGCTGAAATGTATTGTGGGTTTGGAGAGTTCATGTCGAGGACAAGTGTAACTTATTTCCTGACATTATTGTTACTGACATCGTTGATAACTCCTGGTGTCAGGGCACACGAGGATATCGTGTTATCTGCAGATACCCTCCACATTGCATTACAACCCGGTTCTGTTGAAAATCTCACTTTAGTGATTGAAAATGAAGGAGATTCCATTGTATCATATGATATTGAAGCTGAAACCAATTCGATGTATTGGGATGCAATACCAACAGAATCAACGGTCGAGGACGTGTATCCTCAACTTGGCGAACGAAATACAACCATTGTGATTTCTCTCTCTATTGAAGCACAACCCTCTGATAGCACCATCCTCAATATTACGGTAACAGAACCAGGCGAGGGTATCTCTTCGTACCTTTTAGTCGTTCTAACGGTGCTGCCAATGTATCTGCCAAGCATTGATGCCTCTGCTCTGGGACAAGATGGTTTAGTAACGCTTGATCCAGGTCAATCTGTTGATTTATCTGTTCAAATCAGCAATCACGGTAATGTGCAGGACACTTTCCTACTTTCGGTAGACAGTGAGCCTGATTTAGCGGAATTTTGGGCCAACTGGACCCCTGAGGACTCAAATAACTCACAAGATAACTCAACGGGAAATAATTCAAATGGAAACGGAAGCGAAGGTAACAATTCAGGGGAAACAAATCAAACGACATCGTCGATTTCTTCGATTCTCATGTTTGGAAATTCTTACACACAGGCAAACGCCCTCGATACATTGATTGAGGATATGATCGACGCAGCTGGAGGAAACACCAGCGTTGATGCACAGACCGGTGGTGGTATGACCCTCCCGCAACATTATACAAACGTAAACACAAGCGGCAATCAATGGAACACCACGCTCTCAAATACTGCCTGGGATTATGTTGTTTTACAAGACCAAAGTCAAATACCATCATTTCCACGAAATAACTCAGACTGGAATGATTCAAAAGATGCGGCGATTTCTCTCGCTGAGAGAATACACACCGAAGGTTCAGAAGTCGTTCTATTCATGACGTGGGGCAGGAGAGCAGGAGATGTCACAAACCCCCTTAGGAATCCAAATTATACCGTAATGCAGGACAACCTTGAATCAGGATATCTCGATTTTCAAACCAATATGACTGCAAATACAAATGCAACCGTATGGATTGCACCAGTTGGTCTGGCATGGAAAGCCATTCACGATGATATTGTTGCTGCAAACGGTGTTCCAACTGCTCCTGGAAATATATTTTATGATCTCTACACGAATGATGGTTCACACCCTTCACTGTCTGGGAGTTATCTATCAGCATGCGTGATGTATGCGACGCTTACGGGTTATTCTCCAGTAGGACTAAATGATTCTACAAATCTAAATACAACTCTCAAACTACAATTACAACAATATGCCTCTGATACGGTATTCAACAATACCTCTTCCCTTGACTATCCATGGCAATCGAGTAATCAATCTGGAAATGGGTCAGGGAATGGTGGCATGTCCTCTTCTGCACCAAAGAATGCAGCCATTCCCTCAACGTGGGAAGTTCGCTGGCTTGATGATGTCATCGAAAATATTTCTTCTTCAGAGACCCAAACGACGACTCTTCGAATAACTGTCCCCTCAAATGAAGGGCCAGGATTCACTGGAGTTCGATTGTATGCAGCCTCGGTTTTTGGTAACCTTTCGGTTTATTCAACAATGGTAGTCAATATCACGGTTAATCACGGTTTGAGCATCGATGTTGGAGAGCCGATGTTTGCATGGTTGCCTGGTATTGAGCAAAATATTGACCTCTCACTTACCAACATAGGTAATGGTGATGCCGCTTATGATTGGACTTTAGATACGATATCTGGTCCGTGCCAATCTTCGCTTTCTGAAATTCAAAGCACAATCGTTATGGGGCAAGAAATAGATTTGAGTATCGCTCTTTTCCCTCTCCCTTCATCCTCAGTTGGAGATGTTTGTACCTTCAGCATCAATGGTGTGGAGCAATCTGACCCTCGATTTATTTTTGATTTTGAATTCTCAATTGTCATTGAACAGTCATTCAATTTATCTTTGAGCCATGCTCAAGATATCATGCTTTTTCCAGATGTGAGTGCTACTATCCCTTTCCTGATAACTAACCAAGGGTCAGAATCGGCAGACGTTTTGCTCAATTTTGAGGGTAATGTTTCCGCATTTGTGGTGAATTTACCTCCTGTTGCCTCCCTCTCTCGGGGTCAAGGGACGTATGTGGATGTAGTGATCACAGCACAATCAGGAATCGTTGGCAATTTCTCTCTTCCATTCTCTCTCACCAGCAATCATTCCCAAGCAGATTCAGTTATCTCTTATCTCAATGTCACGGTTGAAGGGGCGCCAGAATTTTCAATGAGTGGTCCCCAAAATAATCGTGTAATTGTCCCTGCTGGTGGAACAAGAACCTCAAATGTAACCATTCACAACGTCGGTACAAAATCACTTGATTTGGAACTAAGTATCCAATCACTTCCTATGGGAATTACCGCTCAATTCGAAAATCAAACCATTACCGGTCTTATGCCGATGGCATCAATTGAGGTAGCACTGACCTTCTCAGCAGACCCTTCGATTATTCCTTCCTCTTATGTGGTCGAGTGTTTGGTTTCAAACATTGAGGATAGCACACAAATTGAAATTCTTGAACTTGATTTACAAATATCAAAAAGAATTGCAGCAGAACTGTCCTCGAGTACGAACAGGATTACTACATCTCCACTTCAAGCCACATCCGCTCTACTGACTGTTATCAATATGGGTACTGCGAACGAAACCTTTTCCCTAAATTTTGATTATTCCAACACCACAAATTATTTCCAAATTGAGACCAATGTAAATGTCATGCAATTAGGCCCTGGTGAATCCAAGGACATTGAATTAAGTTTCAGAGAAATCGCCTCGGGCGGTTCACAAGCAGGTGAATCACTACCCGTCCAAGTTATAGCAGGTTCAACAGGTGAAGTCATTGATAGTCTTGATTTGATCCTAGTGCCACAAAAAGTAGGTGTCCAGATGCAAATACTCCCAATCGTGGATGAAGTGAAACCTGGAGAAGAAATACGTGGCACAATTGTCATTTCAAATTCAGGTAATGCTATTGACAACATCAGTGTAATTTCAGTAGACTCCTTTTGCGATGTTGTATTTGCCGAGAGCCTCGCTCCGAGCAGTTCCTCCTCTCCATACACATGGACATGCAGAACACAGTCTTCTCAAGGAGCAGGATTGTATCAAGTTCAATTCAGAGCTACGAGTTCAGCTGATGCTTTCTATAACATTCAAGAGGGTATGGCCTATGAAGTTCTCGAAAATTGGTCAAGTGATGGTGCCCTTGCCGTACAATTCAATCCTGCCTCTTCAGAAATATCTCATCAAGGTGATGTTACCTCTCAAGTTGTGGTTTGCAATCAAGCAAATACAAATACCAACGGAATGGTTGAATTAGAGGGTGTGAATTCTGCTAAATTAAGCCAGGTATGGAGAGAAAGTGGAAGCGACTCAATTAGTCAGAATTTCACGCTTGAACCCTCTCAGTGTACAGAGTTTTCTCTGATTCTTATCGCAACAGGGAACCAAGGATTTACGGCGATTCTGAACGTTAAAGCGACCGCATCATTTGGTACTCTCACCGCAAGCGAGAAATCCTCAACACGAGAAATTAATGTTGAAGGCATTACTCCTACTCCGGATGGTTTAACCTTGCCGCTCGGTTTTGAAATCGATAACCAGCAAGGTATTACTTTTATTTCAAGCGGATGGATTCTCTCCTTCCTTCTCATTATGTTCATGAGAATGCGAAGGAAAAAACCAATCGAAGAAGATGCATTTTTGCCACCCTCTCTTGAAAGCCTGCCTTCTCTTACGACACCGGTTGTTGAAGAAGATATCATGCCTCCTGCACCGGCAACTTTGGCCGAAAATGAAGTCAGGATGATTGATGGAAGGAAAGTCAACTGTCCATCTTGTCAAGAGACCTTGGGTGTTCCAAGGGGTGCTAAACCTCCGTTCAGATTTACATGTCCAAGTTGTGAAATCAAGATTAGAGTTGTTGAGTAACCTTCTTTGCTACGAGCAAAAATGCGGTATGACCAAACAAGCCTTTTGAGGGTCTCATCCCTCCCTTTGAAGTCCTGCTCCAAGGGCGTTCGATGATTTCAACACAATGCTCAACTTCTAAGCCAGCGTTTTCGCAATCAAGCCAACATCGCTCAACTTGAACAGAATTTGGTGCATAACATGCAAGTCTTGCACCGATACGTAATTTTTCGGAACAGGCATGAATGGCTTCGCAATGGTCGGGCATGTCCAAAATACAAGCATCCAATGGGGGAATATTCTCATTTTTTACAACTTCTTGAACAAGTCCAGAGTAGTGTTCGTGATTTGGGAATTCTGAAAAACATTCCTTTGCAGCGGTTAGGTTTTCCAAACCAACACTGGCATGATCATCTCTTACTTCTACAGTGATAAGCGTTCCATTTGGGTTCAATACTTGGGCCAGATGAAGAGCAAGACCTGCAGAACCTAGTCCTGCATCAAGGACAACATCACTGGAGCCGATTCCCATGTTTGAGATAAGCCAACCAGCATCTTTGGCACTGATGGTCTGCGCCCTTCTTTTCATGCAAGAAATAAACTCAGGTAATCTCATAGGTACTCGTTGTAGGTTTTTTTGCCCAATTTCCACGTTATCTCCAATTTCTAAATTACTGAGTAACTTACTTGGGTTAAACACGCCCAATCCTTTGATTTTCATCATCTCGTCAACAAGATGAACAAGGTGTATTTTTCCTCCTTCTTCTCGAATTAGAACAGGTGATTTTTCGCCCATAACTTGGCCAAGAGTTGCAAAGTGAAAATGTTATGGAAAGCACAAGATTCACTATACAGGTCGCGAGTAGGATTTTAACACGGGGGCGACTAGTTGATATACCTTACAAATACTCAGAAACACATGAAAGCCTCAGTGAGAACGTTATCGATAGTCCTCGTATCGATTTTTGTGGTTAGTATCCTTTCGGGTTACTTCTCTAGTACACTCAATCCTAACGTTGAGGAATTGAGTGATGAACCTACTAAAGCACAATCGCATGGCACTCATGCTACAAGCCCCGGACACGTTGTATTTGGACAATACATTTCTTCCGATAATTGTGGCCATTGCTCTAAAACTGGTGGTGGTTCGGCAGCTCATCACTCTATCAAGGAAACATTCCCAGATGAATATGTCTACGTCACATACATGTCTGCCAGTTATGGTGATACTGACACCGCAAGGGCTGGCAAGGTAGGTCCCTACAATTGGGTTTGGAGTACCTCCGGCGCACCAGATGCCTACTTCGGTGATCGTTCTGACAAAAATCAAGGAGGTGCAAATAATCAATACACGACCTACGACAACTTATTTTCAAGCGGAGGTGGTATGCACTCCACCGTCAATGATTACGGAATGGAAGCTGCAATTTATCAAAATGGTAATTCATACGACGTATCAATTTCTTACGTCTATACAGGTACAGGTACGCCCGCAGGTAACATGAAACTCTATGCGGCACTCGTTGACAAGGATTGTACTGGGTATTCCTACAGTTCCGGTATACCCCACGGTTACAATTGCTGGATGGCTTGGCTCACCGCAGGAAATACCTACAAATCCAAGAGTGCAGGTACAGGAAATGCTTTCCATAGCGTCACTGTTTCGAGCACCGAAGAAAGCCAATCATGGTCGGGAATACCTACTTCAGTAGTTCCAGGTGGATTGGATAAAGCCATAGTAGTCGCTGTACTCATGAGTGGTAATACCGTATCGGTCGGGGGCTCAAGTCCCCACGTATACCACGCAACTGATTCAACTATGCTACCACTCGTCGATGTTGGAATCGAATCAGTTGAAGTCAATAATCCAAGTTCGACCAATTCAGGATATGTTCCTGGAGATTCAGTCGAAGTGGAAGCAACAATCCGAAATAACGGGGTTGAGGCTTATTCAGACGGTGGGAAAATAGAATTCTTTTACGTTGATGGGAGTACAGAGGTTAAATTTGGAGATACTGTGTTGCTAAACAATCTTCCAGCCACGGGATCAACGCAAGTAGTCTCTGCAACTTTGGATACCAGTAATTTACCAATTACTTCTTGGACAAATACACTTAGGGTCAAAGTCTCAGATCTAGTTGCGGACAAGATTAGATCAAATGATATTGAATCAAAATACATCTTTGTGGACCTCCCTCCACAATCAAGAACACCTCAGGTTATGAGCAATCCAGATATTGAAAGAGGCGATTACTTCTATGTCTCGGCTACTTCTCAATATACGGATGGTTTGGATGTTAATCTATCAACTATCAACTTCAATGTCGAAATTTCCGCTGCAGGAGTAGATTCGTGGGATTCTTCTATTGTCTCAGGTGGAGAGAGTGTAAAATACCCCGATGCGCCTAATGAGTACAGAGAATTTGTGGTTGAACCAACAATGGATATGGCGAGTGGATCCTATGACATCAGATCGCAAGCCGTTGACTCAAGAGGCCAAACAAGCGATTGGGTTGTAAATGAAAATGCCTTTTCTTTGATGAATTCACTTCCTCAAATCTCTCAGGATCCAATTACTGTGAAGGTGGATACAACCGAGAGGGTGTCCATGAAAAATCACATCACAGATGCAGAATCTCCCGGAGATATATCTGGATTAGAAATCACGAGTATGCACGCAGCTTTCGTGGCATGGTATCCTGAAACTGAAGAAATTGAAGTTCATTTTGATGAAATCCAATACATCGACACTGAACCAACAACCACTCCTGTGGAAATCGAAGTATTCGATGGTACCGATACCTCTTACAATTCTCTGATTTTCAATGTCATTGAGAATGGTCAACCTCGGTGGGAAACCATCAACAGGCAATATGTCGAAGAAGGAAGTAATGGTTTCATCGAACTCGAAAATCACGTTACAGATACCTTCGACGATGGATCTCCTGCACCGACATCATTACTCATGTTTGAGTTGATGGAAATCACGCCAAACGGTATATTCACCGCAAGTATCGATGAAACAACGCTTCTGTTTGAAACCGTGGACGACGATGTTAACGGCATGGTCACCCTTACAGTACGCTGTTCTGATGGAGTTCAATATTCAGACCAAGAGATATCCGTTGAAGTATCGCCGATCAATGATGCTCCTCGAATCGATTTGTCTGGTCTTGAAAACCTTGAATTGCAAGCAGGCGTGGAAGAAGTAATACACTTTGAAAGCAGAATTTCCGATGTCGATGGTGACGTTTCCGAGTCGTTCGTTAGAGTAACCGCAGAGGATGATCGGTACGTTATTTACAGTATGCTGGACAACACCCTCACGCTCAAATGGGACGACGATGGTCAGAAGAAGGTCACAATGACAATTGAAGACCGCTACGATGTCAATACCTATGAATTCGTAGTTAATGTGGTTGATCATAAGGATCTCACAGTATCAGAATCCAGCGATACTATGGTTCAAGTCACAGTTGGTGATGTGATGGTTGGTGATGAATTTGAGGCCTCGGTGAACATCATTGATGATTCCTCAACCATGTTATCTATGACTACTCAATGGCAGCTCTGTAATTCAGAATCTGGTATCTGTCGATTATTTGTGAACTATGAGCACGATATTACCATGAAGCAAGATGGTTGGACAATTCAACCCTTCGTGAGTAATGAAACCATGGATATGGGACTAGATTCAACGTCAACTCTTTTGGAAATGGCTGATGAAGTCAAACTTTCGATGATTGTTACAAATGACGCAAATGGTTGGGAGTGGAAATGGGATGATGGCATGTCTTGGCTCATTACTAAAGAGCGAACAGATTATTCCTCTATGAATGATGCAGATTTCAAGAATGCTATTTCACAATTGGAAACACAGATTGCAGATTTGCAATCACAAATAGAGGCTTTAGAATCCTCAGGTGAAGATACATCCATTTTCACCACAGAAATGGCATCTGTTCAGTCTGAACTTGATAGAGCTTGTGCTACACGTTCTTGTGACAACATCAATGACGCAGTTTCCGGTGCTGAATCTGAAGCATCTTCTAACTTGGGGATGATTCTTGCCATCATCTCAATCATTGTTATTCTGGGACTATTGATTGGTCTTTTCGTAACCAGAGGTGGTTCAAACCAGATGGTGAGCGGAGAGGTAGACTGGTCTCAGGCAGTCCCAAGTATGGATGTTCAAGCCAACTCCATGTACGGCGGAACTGATGCACTATTCCAACAGTCCTATGCACCAATTACTCCGACACATCAGCAACAACCCATTGTACCGCAACAACAAGCCTATTCACAACAAGTCTACGCTCAACCGACTCAAGTAAGCGCACCAGCGCCAGTTGTGAATACCATGGCACCTCCAATTCCAGCCTCAGGTTTACCTCCTGGATGGACTATGGAGCAATGGACTCATTACGGCCATGCATACCTTCAACAAATGAACGGCAATCGTTGATGGTGAATTGCAAACGGTAATAGAGGACCCCGGAGGTGGAAGGTAACGTGTCAAACGAAGATACTGTGACTGAACTGTCTTCTGAAGCGGAAGAAAACCCGCCAGAAGACACGGAAGAGGAAATGGTAACCGTTTGGCATACGGATGCTTCAGCAACCGACGAAATAATTGATTCACCCGTCGATGAGTGGATTGAATCTGTTGGTTTTGAGACCACCGAAGAAGTTCCAATACCAGAGAGGCTTGTTGACCAAGTCATTGGTCAAAATGCAGCCTCAGCAGTGATCAGGAAAGCGGCTGAACAGCGCCGTCACATGATGATGATCGGAGACCCCGGTACTGGCAAATCAATGCTGGCGCGTTCTATGACTGAATTACTCCCGAGGGACACACTTGTTGATGTATTGTGTTACCCTAACGAAGAAGACGAGAACGAACCGCGAATCAGGACGGTACCCGCAGGTCGAGGCGATCGCATTGTTAAAGCTCAAAAAGAAGCTATCAGGGTACAGAAAGAGAAAAGTCAGAAGATGTTACTTGTTGGTTTTGTTGCAATTGCCTTCCTGTTGGCCATTGCTGCACTCAGTTCAGGCGATATTCTCACGCTGCTTTTTGGGATGTTATTGCTGATGTTTGGTTACATGTTCCTTCGTTCAAGAATGGGTGGCGCTGATGAAGCAAGAATTCCAAAAGTTTTGGTTAAGCATGATACGGAGGAATTACCTCCGTTTGTTGATGCAACAGCAACTTTGTCTGGTGCTCTGCTTGGCGATGTTCGTCACGACCCATTTCAGAGTGGTGGGATGGAAACTCCTGCCCACGATAGGGTAGAACCTGGTGCCATTCATCGAGCACATGGTGGTGTCTTATTCATTGATGAAATTAATCTTCTACGATTAGAAGAGCAGCAGGCCCTTCTTACGGCCATGCAAGAGAGGCATTTTCCAATTTCAGGTCGCTCAGAAAGGAGTAGTGGAGCGCTCACGAAATCTGAACCCGTTCCATGTGATTTCATTTTGATTGCTGCAGGCAATCTCGATGCCATCCAAGGCATGCACCCAGCATTAAGAAGCCGTATTCGTGGTTACGGATACGAGGTTTACGTGAATTCTTACATGCCTGATACCGCTTCAAATAGACGCCGTCTCATACGATTCATTGCCCAGGAGGTCAAAAGAGATCAAGGTACTAATCGACAAATTCCTCACTTTGACCGCTCAGCGGTCGCTTTGATTTTGAGAGAAGCCCAACGAAGGTCTGGACGTCGGGGCAAATTAAGCCTGCGACTAAGAGAGTTAGGTGGTTTAGTTAGAATCGCAGGAGATATGGCATGCGAAGACAACGCTGAATTGACTACCTCAAAGCATGTACTCCAAGCACGCTCAATCGCTAAGCCGCTTGAACAACAAGTTGCAGATCGAATGATTGAAAATCGTCAAGAGTATTCTCTTGTCGTGAATTCCGGTCAGCGTTGTGGTCGCGTAAACGGTCTTGCTGTTCTCGGTGCTGATTCGGGTCTTTCAGACTTCAGTGGTATCATGTTACCAGTAGAAGCCTTAGTGACTCCCTCTCTTGCGAGTGGTGGAAAAGTTTACGCAACTGGTGGTTTGTCAGACTTAGCCAAAGAGAGTGTTACCAATGTAAGTGCTGTGATTAAGAAATTAACCGGTAAAGATGTGAGTGATTATGATATTCACATACAATTTGTTAATACGCATGGTGTAGATGGAGATTCAGCTTCAATCACGATTGCCACCGCAGTGATTTCCGCTATCGAAGATATTCCTATCCGCCAAGATTTGGCGATGACAGGTAGCTTATCTGTGCGAGGAGAAGTGCTTCCTATTGGTGGAGTAACGGCCAAAATAGAAGCAGCAGCCAGCCTTGGTATCAAGAAAGTGGTAATACCTCGAGCCAATGGACCAGATGTTCTCCTCGACAAACAATGGGAAGATAAGATCGAGGTAATCTGTGTGGATACACTTGACGAAGTTATGGAACATGCGATGGTTCGAAGCGAAGAAAAGAAGAGTCTCGTACAACGCTTGAGTGAAGTGATTGACCGTCTTGCTCCCGACGTTACACCATCGAGTCGAACAACTTGATGCTACGTCGAGAGGATGGAAATGACGAATCAGGAAGATGGAAACCCCCTAGTGGTACTTTTTCTTGTTGTCATGGTTGATATGATTGGTTTTGGCATCATTATCCCCTTTCTCACATTTTTCATCGATGATTTGGCATCAGCGAAAGGCATCATCGAAATTGGTTTTTGGGTAGCCATCATGATGGCGGGTTATTCCTTAGCACAATTTTTGTTTTCCCCCTTTTGGGGTATGCTGTCTGACCGGGTAGGACGTCGTCCAGTCATCATGATGGGTTTGGTTGGAAATACGGTATTTTTCACGGTTTTTGGTCTTTCATCCTCACTTTTTATGGCTTTTATTGCACGATTTTTAGCTGGCGCAGCAAATGCAAACATCGCTGTTGCAAAAGCGTACATTGGGGATATTTCAGATCATTCAAATCTTGCTAAGCGTATGGGTTTGATTGGAGCAGCGTTTGGTCTAGGATTTACCATCGGTCCATTTATCGGGGGAGAGTTGTCCTCTCCCGCTGAGAAATGGTCGCTTTTTAAAGGAACCATTTTTGATACGTTTCCGTATCTTTTGCCCTGCGTTGCTGCATCATTATTGTCATTAGTCTCTCTATTTCTTGCATTTAGTCGTCTTCCCGAATCATTGGAAAAGCAATCCAGAGTTTCAATAGAACATTCAGGAGTTTCGATGCTCAAAGAAATGTTTCAAGATTGTGTCAAAGTTTTACGATTACCTACTATTGGAACCATGATTTTAGTTGGCTTATTGTTCACCTATGGCTTCACAATCATGCACGCGGTATTCATTCTATTTACTGAGATGGCTCCCTTAGAGGGGGGACTCGGTTTTTCTGAGGCTGAAAATGGACGCATTTTTGCTGTTATCGGATTAGGAGGAATCGTGGTTCAAGGTGGACTGATTGGCCCAATGACCAGAAAGTTTGGTTCACCTCGTCTGCTTGGTGCAGGAGTCTTAATCACAGGTCTTGGTTTAACGCTTATTCCTTATGTTCCATCTCAATCACCTTGGCTTCCAATGATTCTCGTCGTTATACTAATCGCATTCGGCAACGGTCTTTTCCAACCTTCTTATTCTTCGATATTAGCCGGATTAGCAAGATCTCAAAATCATGATTTAGGATTGGTCATGGGGGCGCAGGAATCTCTTGGAGCCTTTGCGAGGATTCTTGGCCCCCTTACCGGGGGTCTGGTTTGGGACGCTACCTTTCGAAGTGAAGGATTGTTATCAAAATCAACCGTATTTCATTTATGTGGCCTGATGATGATTATTGCATTCTCTCTATATCTACTGGTCAACACCAAGAGTGATTTAGAATCTGAATAGGCGGTATCATTTTTAACAATCCGGCCTTAAGGTTAATGATGGCCGAAGAAGATGACGATTTGGTTTCACTCATGACATATGGAGCATGGAACGCTCATACCTTCTCGAGAAGGCTTTCAATTTTAGCCAATGGTTTTCTTCTCGTGGCTTTACTGATTGTGGCAATGATTCAGTTGGAATCGGTGTTAAAACCGTTTTTTATTGCACTAGGTATCTATTTTATACTGAAACCCGGTGCAGATATTCTTTCTTCCGGAAAATTTCCTGTTTTTCTCTCCTACATCACGATGTTATTATTATTCACACTGGTTATCACCTCTACCTTTTTCTTCGCTTGGTTGCAAACGAATGCCCTCATTGACGACGACGTAAAAATGGAAAATTATAATCAGCAACTCAATGAAAGGTGGATGGACTTAAAGGAGTGGCCATTGATTGAATCTCTTTTTGATTCAGGCATGAATAATACTACTACTTCTGATAATTCGAATTCTTCATTGAGCGAGGATTTGTCTTCATTGGGCTTATTGCAAGAAGGAGAAGCCGTCACGGATCTTGCGGTTGGATTGCTAAGCGGTGTAGGTGCTATGTTTGCAACTTCACTTACGGTATTTTTCTTTCTCGTATTTATCATTCTGGAAGCAAGTTTTCTTCGTGGTAGAATAGAGAGAGCATGGCCTGGCCAAGCTTTTGATACCATCAATGTCGTTGGTGCTCAAATTGAAGAGAGCGTGAATACTTACATTATCGTGAAGACAGGGTGCGGTCTCGGTACAGCGTTCATTGCTGGTTCGATTATGTGGGCCTTTGGAATTGATTTGTGGTTCGTTTGGGCCATCCTTACATTTTTGTTGAATTATGTTCCTTATATCGGTTCACTCATCGCAACCATTCCACCAATCCTCTTTGGATTTGTCACATTAGGTACAGTGCCGTTGATTGTAATGACGGTATTGTTATTGGTAAATCAACAAGTTTGGGGGAATGTTATCGAAACGAAGTGGGCCGGTAGGGCACTGGATTTGTCTCCGGTTTTGTTGTTAATTGTGACCGCATTTAGTTTCTGGCTATGGGGGATTGTTGGGATGATTCTATCAGTACCTTTTATCGTAATCATCAAAATCGTATTAGAAAACATAGAAGCAACTCGCCCAATTGCAATATTACTCTCAGAAAGAGCTCCTACACTCGAAGAAGCTTGGGAGGAGGCTCTCAAAGATGGGAGACTTACTTTGGGAGAAAATCACAAGTTGAGAGAGTTACAAAAGCTTCTGGACGTCTCTGATGATGAAGTCGTATTCATTGCAGGTCGAACCGCTGTGAACCTTATGATCAAGCGACGTAGGGCTTCAGCCCTTGAGATTGGTCTCGCCGTTGATATTTGTTTGGATGTCGAATTAAGAGCGGAGTTGGCTAGAGTTCTAACCCCGGGCAGACTAAACGATGAATCAAGGAAATTATTGAAACAGTTGGTTGCTCAACTTGATGAAGAAGAGTGATTAAATCTCTGTGAGCATTTTCTCTAACTCAGTGTTTATCATCAGAATTAAGGTTCCAAATTCTGGAGGTATGTTTGGATCTTCGTAAAGTTCTTCCAACTTATTTTGTGTCATAGCAATTCGAACATCAAGGTCCCTTGATTTGTTGAGGAGCCATTGCTCAGTGGCTTCTTTTGATGCCCTACGAATATTCTTTGGGACTTTCGGGTCATCAATTTGTCCGATGACGGATGCAATCTGCGTTAGTCTTGTTTCGAAATCGCTCATGGTTACCACTCCTAAACATGTGCCCAAACCTCTCCAGTAAGGCCGGATTTAATATGATTGTTGCCATCCACCCAATCATGGATGGGATGGACTACATTTCCACCTCTCGTGTTTTGAGCCTGCTTGTTGGACTTTTTTGGGCTGCATATCTTGACTTGAAGTCAAGACGTGTCCCGAACGCTTTTTGGATTACATGGGCGAGTCCTGCTATATTTTTATGGACGCTTGAATTGTTGATTTTAGAAACCCCCTGGTATATTTTTGCCACTGCAGCAGGAGTTGTCGCATATGCTTCAATGTCAGTATTAGGAACACCATCATTCCAAGATATAATGAAAAAATCATATGTTGATATCGTTGTTACGATTTGGTATATCTTTGCATTGTTTGGTATTCTCGTTGGTCTCTATCACCATGGTAATGTGAATTTCTTAGATTTAGTGAACGGGAGTGCCGATGAAATGTCATCCATTTGGTGGTCAACAATACTCGCAGCGATTCCTATTTTGATTTTTGATTTAGCATGGCGACTTCGATTGATCCACGGAGGTGCCGACGCTAAAGCCCTCATGTGGATTGCCATTCTTATCCCAAGTTGGAATGTGGTGAATGTTGTATACCCCGAAAATATGGATAATGCTATCATCGTTCTTCCACCTTCAATTTCTTTACTCATTTGGGGTGGTTTCATATTTTTACTCCTACCGTTTGTGATGGTAATCAAAAACTTAGCGACATATGGAATGGGTCCGCTCCGGTTGATATGGCATGCTGAAAGAATGCCTCTTTCTGAAGTCAAACAAAAGCACGTCTGGTTACTTTCAGAAATGATGGCGATGCCATCTGGTGATTATGGAGTGCATCATCGAACAAGGGCACCTAGACGAACACCTACTGCAGAAGAATTAGATGCTCAAATCGATGCTCTCAAAGAAGCGAATATCGAGATGGTATGGGTAACTCGAAAATACCCATTATTGGTATTTTTAATACCTGCATTGTTACCTTGGTATCTACTTGGAGGTCCAATGGCGTGGTTCATGCCACTTATTGGTCTCTGAGATCAGTTACCCTTTCGCTCAACGTTCTTTGGACGAAGTCCCTTGTAACTGCATTTCCTGCAAGATGCGGCTCTCCAAGCATTTCTCGCATTGCAACGCATGCATATCTTGCGTCGTAGCATGCGATTCTCTGCTTCAGGGAATCTCGCCATACCGCCGGCTGACACTGCCCATATTTAATCACAACTACTCCAAATAGTCTGTTTGAAATCCTATGTCGTTTTGGGAGATATGTGCGCCTCGTACGATTGCCCGGAATTCACCACGATGCAAATGCGCATCTGGTGATTGGAAAAGAGGAATCATGGCTCATTGATGCAGGAACATCTTGGTACCAGTTGTTACAAGTTGAACGAATGAAATCAAAAGTAGAACAAAAGAATACTATCAACAAAATTTTTCTTTCTAGTCGTCGTTTTCCCTACAGTGGCGGTGCTAAATTCATTTCAGAACAATTTGATGATTGTTCCATTTTTGTAGGAGATGCTGCTATTCCCGCTCTTTCCCGAGGTGATTTTTTTTCAACTTGGGCAAATCGCTTTGATTCAGACATGCCTCCAATTGATTGTGAACCTATTGTTAATGGTGATCACCACTACATTGATGATGAATTGATGGTGTGTATTAACACTCCTGGATTTGCTATGGAAGGTTTTTCATTTTACTTTGAAAACAAGGGAGTTTGTGTGGCCCCATCGGTTATTCATCGAGCTGATTTACCAATACGATGGAATCTACCCGGAGGTCAAATTAGCGAACTTCATGATAGCATAGAAGAATTGTTGTCTCTTGAGTTAGAAACATTGGTTCCATCAAAGGGCCCCTCCATAAAGGGGAGAGGGCACATTCTCGAAGTATTAAATCGGCATTTGGATTTTCTATCAGAGGTCATTGATAATGAAGGAGAGTTATTGCGTGGTTGGAAACGTCCAGTTCCAACAGCGATGTATTTCTCTCCCCCAAGTCCTTGGCCATTGGATGAAATTGAGGAAAGTCAGCATCAATAGTGATTATCATCTTTCTTTTCTTTCTTCATGATTCGATAACAGGATTTGCAAATTCTGACTCGCCCTTTACGAACTTCAAAACCACTTTCTCCCCAAACATCAATCGCATCGTCCTGGCTGATTGAACGACCTCCCATGTGCTTGTCTGAAAAACCATCACAAGATTTGATTCCACACTTGATTTCACCAGATTTCTTATCCTTTGCAGCACTCTTTCGCTTTTTCAGATTAGTAGGAATACGGGTTTTCCTCTGGCTTCGCTTTGTCCTGTCGTGGACCATGTGCCCTCCTCAAGAAGGTACTTCATCAAGATTGGCTTAATTTTTGCTCGCTTCGCCAATTTTGCGCAAAAGTCCATCAATCATCTTAAGCAATCCTCGAAGAGTGACCTCAGAGATGTTTGAAATCGCACATACATCCGCTTGTGTACGGTTGTGTCCGGATTCTTTAGCAGCTTTGTAAATCAATGCAGCCGCAACCCCCATCGGCTTTTTGCCTTGCCACACGTCTGGATGAGGGCGAATAGCACTCCACAAGTGATCGATTTGCATTCTTGTATTCGGTGGGAGACCTAATTCGTTGATGAATCTATCAAAATATTGACTGGGTTCTGAAATTGTGTGTAGATTGAATCTTCGAGATATGTGGCGAATCATTCGAGATAACTCCTTCTCATCGACCATGAAAGCCTCGGAGAATTCGGGAATCTGGCGAGGGATATTCTCCTGTCTCGCAACGAGGTAACAACAGGCTGCTGATACCCCTGCAATGGAACGTCCTGTAACAAAGCCTTCGTCAGAAAGCCTGCGATATAACCTGGCACATTCTTCTTGCATGGAAACTGGTAAACCGGATTTGTCTCTTATCATTTGATTTGCTTTGATGAGATTTCTCGCACGGCTTTGACGGGTTTTAGCGCGCTCATCGATGACTCTTCGTCGGCGCCATTCCCTTCTTGCTCGACTCGACATCCCAAATCTTGAAGCTCCCATGGATGTCAAATCCGAAGGTGCAATTGAGGTGTTAAGTCCTTTGTCTGCAAGCCTGAACGTCATGGGTGCTCCAACCCTACTTCTGTCTTCACCAGAGTCATGATTTGTCCACTCTGCCCCAGGGTCGATCATCGCTTGTTCAGTGACCAAGCCGCAATGGTTGCATACAACTTCTCCTCTGGTTGTATCTTCAGTCCAATCGGTAGCACCACACTCTTCGCAGGGGCGTGTGTTACCAATGGTTTTCCTGTGAATTCTACCACCGTTTTCTTTCCGACCGGCATCTCTGTCTCCTTTGAATTCCGATTTGCTCATCTTCTCAACCTCCAGTTGTATAGTTAGTCTCCGACTTATATAAACCTCACGCTTTTCTGCCTCAAAAATCGAAAGCGAGAGAGAATATTAGGTGGACTCCTCCTTATTACAGAAGATTGTAAAGAACTATATCAATAGCCGTTTTTTATCAGTATTTCAAGTCATTACATTCATTTGCTGCTTTCATTAGCGTTAACTGATTATCATGCCGGCTACAGTGGTCTTGGGAGCACAATGGGGTGACGAAGGAAAAGGAAAACTCGTCGATCGAATGGCTGAATCAGCAGTTTGGGTAGCTCGTTTCCAAGGAGGAAATAATGCTGGTCATACCGTGGTGATAGGTGATCGTGTGCTGAAGTTTCACCTATTACCATCAGGCATCACTCGAGAGGATTGCGGCCTCATACTTGGCGATGGAATGGTGATTGACCCTTGGGTTTTGGATAAGGAATTGAATGATTGGGTCGAAAGTGGAGGAGATGACCCAAGAGGCAAGCGGTTATTTATCTCGAACCGAGCCCACATTATCCTTCCTTTTCACCGATATCTCGACGGCTTGGATAAGAAAATAGGTACAACCGGTCGGGGTATTGGTCCTACATATGCGGACAAGATCAACAGAGTTGGTTTACGTTTTGCCGATTTGGATGAAGTTGATGTCTCTGATATGGTGAAAAGGCAAAACCACGCTCTGGAGGCGGCAGGATGTGAACAGCGTATAGATGCGAGCGAACTGAAAGCAGAACTTGAATGGATTCGAACAACCTATGGTCATTGCATCAAAGAAACAGGTCTATTGCTGGATTCAGCGATGAAAATGAACGAGCGCATCGTTCTTGAAGGCGCACAAGGTTGCTTACTTGATATCGACCAAGGTACCTACCCTTTCGTGACAAGCAGCGTCACAAGCCGAGGTAATGCCAGTCATGGAGCAGGGATTCACCCCGGTCATATCGATCGAGTGGTTGGCATCACCAAAGCATATATTACAAGAGTTGGAAATGGAGCGATGCCAACTGAATTAGATGATGAATCGGGCGCACACATGGCTTCTGTTGGGCATGAGTTTGGAACCACAACAGGTCGCCCACGTCGATGTGGTTGGTTTGATGCAGTGGTGATGAGACATGCACAGCGAATCAATGGATTTACAGAAATAGCATTGACCAAACTCGACGTACTTGGTGGCCTTGATGTCCTCAAAATTTGTGTGGCTTACGAACTTGACGGAAAAGAAATCCATGAAATGCCTCCACAAGCCTCAGCACTTGCTCGGTGTAAACCGATATACGTAGAAATGCCAGGTTTCCCAGCCCATGCTTTGCATGAATGGCTCGAAATCGCGAAGAAATGCAATGCAGAGAATCTTGGATTCTCAGGTTTACCCGCTGCTGCGCAGCATTACATTCAACGCTTGGAAGATCTCATCGGTGCGCCAATAACAAGCGTTGGTGTCGGTCCTGACAGAGATGCGACCATTGACAAGGTCTGATTTGAGGTGAAGACTCAAAAACAATTGACTCCCGCAAGAGGTTAGGGGCGCTTAGCTCAGCTGGAAGAGCGTCTGGTTTGCAACCAGAAGGCCGGGGGTTCAAATCCCCCAGCGTCCACTCCGTTTACATTAATGAGAGACGTAGACGCTTTGCCACTGGCATCCCTTGTTGCGCTCGGTCCGACCCATTGGCCCCAGCGTCCAAATTGAAACTTGCTATGCCTCAATACACGTAATTCGGCGTAATGATTTTCCTGAAACGCAGCGAAGTGGCTTGTCTGTACTGACCATCTTGCATGGCCGTCCCGGTTCCATAAGAGGATGTGACCGGAACGGCTATGAGTTGAAGGGTTTAGTCCCCAGCATGGTGGAAATCGAGTCCATGGTTCCCATCGCTGCGGTAGTGGACCTCGTTTTGGGCATCGCCACGCTGTCTATCATCTCTAGAAGTCAGGGGACCTCAGCCAACAACAGGATCGTTGGATGCATCCTCGGCTGGATTCTGGTGTTCCTCGGACTGAGTTACATTATGACCTCCATACTTGAATTCCGGTACGGGGCACTGGCGGATTTCTCTGCCGTGGACCGAGACAAAGTCGGGGGCACCTTCGCGTTCACGGCCAAGAACCTCCTCTTGTCCTCGGCCTACATGCTGATGGTGCTACTTCCGTTTTTCTTCCCCTTTCGGCTCATCAACAGGGAGTGGGACCTCTGGTTTCTGCTGGCAGGTGTGTGTGTGGCCTGCGCAGTATTTACGGCCATGCACTTGATGACCAATTTCGAGCATTTTCAGGTGGAGAATTTCCTCTTTATTCCGGGGTATGTCGTGCTGATTTCGATGTACATTCGCTTTATTATCACGGAAGCTCGCGACAACGATGAACGCCTAAGGAAAGTTTCTGTCGTGGTGGGCTTGGTGCTTATTGGTATCCACGGCGAGACCATGACTTACTGGCTGTCGCAAGTGCTCTCAATCAACGACCTGTTCTTCCAGCGTCAATCCATTCAGAGCGGCTTGAGTATCTCAGCCGCTGCTTGGGGCGGCATCAACACTCGACTGACTCTTGGTGCCACGGCCATGCTGGTGTTGTGCGCAGGTGAGGCATGGCGTTCATTCAAAGTTGGCCTTTCTCCCTTCGGTGTTCTGACCTTTATCATATTCATCATCGGCTTCGTTGCGGGTTTGGCTGACTTGGCGGTCCTCGACGTGGTGCGCAGCTGCTACGAGACGCAATGTGAAGCCTTCCCAGTCGCATACACAATCTGGTACGATTTCACCTCGGAGGCTCTCGTGTACCTCTACACGCCAATTTTGTTCATGTTCATTCTTTTGCACTACGACATAGTTGACACCAAGCGTGAAGAGAACCGATGGCTGATCCGCATCATTGTCATCTTGATGCTGCTCATCGTGTCCTCGACCATCCTCGAACTCATCCAGTCCTTCCTTCCCATTCCCGACATGATTTCCTCCGCAGCGCTAGCCATCGTGGTGGGCATCTTCATCGGGTGGGAGGAGCGCATCGTGAAAAGCCTCATCGACGATTCAGCCTCCATCCAAGAAACGGTCCCCGACTTCGCGTTGCCCGAAATCGAGCATGACTTTGCCTCTCCTCGCTTGTTCAACCTCGTCTTCGGGGGCGTGACGGCCTTCATCCTTATCGTCTCGCTGCTCTTCACCGGTTTGGGGGTGTTGGGATGAGTTCGGACGACACCATCACATCGCGCAGTTTACTGGTAACGCGTGAATCTCGCGTCCCGACCGCCGTGGCGTTGCTCGTCACGGTGGTGATGATGACAGTGACCATGGTGGACTTCGTTGGCGACCTGCGGGCCACCGACACGTTCACTTCGAATACCCCCGATTGGAACCTCACGTTCGACGTTCAAAACTACACTATGCAGGCCGTCGAAACCCTGCAGGACGATGAGACCAGAAACCTGGAGTTTGACATGGCCGAGGTCATCATCCCGGAAGGGTACTCCTTAGGTTTGATCGACGTCACCATCACGTCCGAAGAGGAAGAAGGCATCTCCGTACAGTGCGATTCTGTGGCAGGTGACCTCATCGAAAACGGCTTGACGGCGCAATGGAACAGCCCGATGAGCAACCTCTCGGGACAGGACAGCAGTTGCCAACCGATCGAACTCTCGTTGCAGGTGTATCCTGATTTTGACGGTCGTTCCATCACGGTTTCTGCGGTCAACGAATATCAGGCGATGCAACATTGGCTCCAGGACGGATGGGGTCAAGGTGTGCTCTCGGTTGACCTCGAACTTGACGTGAATTCCCCGCTAGGATTCGATCCGATCGGACAAGACACGGACGAGGAGATCACCGTGGACGTGACGGTAATCATGTTCAAGGCCAACATTTCGCTCGTCGAGTGAACCACGCCGGTGTCGAGCATTCGGACGTTTCTTGTCTGGTAATTTGCTTCCACAGGGATGATTTGCATCCTGCCTAGCGGCAGGGCAGGGGTACCTTGCTCAGGTGGAAGAGAGTCTGGTTTGCAATTGGAAGGCCGGGGGTTCAAATCCCCCAGCGTCCACCACGAATTCCAGTGTTCGAACCTTCATTTTCCTTATCATGCCCAAACTCTTTGATAATTAATATAATTGAAGAAGTTGTATGATATGTATGACTATCTCAATCACGTCGAGACCTTCATAATGGAAATGTTACTAGATTAATCCATGACGGCGGGTGACGAGATTGGGCTTGACTGCTCAGGTATGTACTCACAAAAGTTTCATCAACCTCGATAATGAAGGAGGCGTATTGTAGATGCCATTAAGCGAAACATTGGAAAAACAACTGAGAAAAGAGAATAACTTCGTTACTGATAATGGAGAGTTAAAAAAATGGGTAGTGATAAAGAAAGCACATGATTTTGATCCCGTACTTATTGAATTATTACTCGATAATAAGGACTTGAAAGAAAAATTTTTTGTTGATGTAAAAAACACACTAGTTTTCAAAAAGGATCAGTTTGTACTATTTTAGAACAGAAAAACTACCTAAACAACAGTTACACTAAATTCAAAAACAAGGTAGGGTTGGTAACCGGCGGCAGATTTCTGAAGCAACGCAATGATGTAGTACTTAGTTGGCCATTTAAAGATTGTATTTTGGAAGGTGGGCAAAGCAAAGATGAAGACAAACGACAAGAGGTTTTTTTTAACGAAATATTAGCACAAGACGAAATTACACAACTTCTTGAACCCAAGATTTTGACCAACGCTAAAACATATAGTAAAAAACATGGACACGATTTTGAAGGTTTTCGTAGAGATGCAGAAACTAATTGGAAGAGAGGACTACCAAAGGATACTATAAATGACAACCTAATTATCAAAGGTAACAATCTATTGACGAGCCATAGTATCGTGAAGGAATTTGGTGGGAAGACGAGATTAGTATACCTCGATCCACCTTACAACACGAAAGGTGCCGCAAACACCTTCAGTTATAATAATTCATTCAATCACTCCTCATGGATGACATTTATGAAAAATAGGATTGAGGTCAGTAAAAAACTTCTAAAAAAAGATGGAGTAATTGCTGTTGCAATTGATAATGAAGAGGTATTCTATTTGGGTTTGATACTCGATGAAGTCTTCGGACGGGAGAACCGATTAGGCACTGTGGTTGTTGTTCACAATCCTGGAGGGAGACAGGATGATCATTTCTTCCCCTCCGCGCACGAATATTTATTGATATACGCTAAGGATAAATCACAAGCTAAAGTGAATACTCTTGGTATTTCGGGAAAAAAATTACAAGAATACAAAGAAGAGGATAAATTTGGGAAGTATAAACTCAGAAACTTCAGAAGAAGTGGAAATAATTCGAAGAGAGAGGACCGTGAAAATTTATTCTACCCAATTTACGTTGATCCCAAAACCCGAGATTTGAGCCTGATTGAGAAAAAAGGTTTTGTTAAATTGTTACCCATTGATCCCAAGGGTGTTGAGAGATGTTGGAGATGGGGCCAAGACACACTACTTGAGAAAATGGAAAAATACATCGCTGTCAAAGAGACAAAAAATGGATTTGACCTTTATACGAAAGAGAGAGAAAGCGATTACAAAGGTGAAAAACCAAAATCCTTCTGGAACAAGCCGGAATACTCGGGCCAAGCTGCTACAAATCAGTTAAAGAAATCTTTCGGTGAAAAGGTATTCAGCTACCCAAAGTCTCCATATTTGATGAGGGATATAATAAATTGTTTAACTGACGAAAATGACATAGTAATTGACATTTTTGCGGGTAGTGGGACTACAGGCGTAGTTGCTCACAAACTAAACAGGCAATATATCTTAATCGAACAAATGGACTATGTTGAAGCGATTCCAGTTTTGCGACTATTGAAAGCCATTGAAGGAGACCAAGCAGATATATCTGAAGAAGTAGATTGGAAAGGTGGTGGATCTTTTACTTATTTTGAACTAAAGAAATACAACCAAACATTTTCTGAACAAATAGAAGATGCTGAAGACAGCGAAACCTTACTACAAATATGGGAGAGGATGAAGGAAAAATCTTTCCTGAATTACAATGTTGATATTCAGAAACAAGAAGAACATATTGATGAGTTTAAAACGTTCGAATTAACGCAACAGAAGAGACATTTACAGGGGTTGTTAGATCAAAATCAATTGTACGTGAATCTATCTTCAATAAACGACAAAGACTTCACAATAAGCGAGGGAGAAAAACAATTGAGCAATGATTTTTACCGAATCGGAAGGGATTAATCATGGCGTATTTAGATGATGAGTTCAAGGGCACAATCGCTAGAATGTTCCTGAATCAAGTTGACGTGCCTACCTTCATATCGGACAATCTGAGATACAACATCCGCCCATACCAAGAGGAGTCATTCAAAAGATACATTTTCTTGGATTCAGAGGATTCTGTCTTTAACCTGAACAAGCCTTATCACTTGCTTTACAACATGGCAACCGGCAGTGGAAAGACTTTGGTGATGGCGGGCTTAATGCTTTATTTGTTTGAGAAAGGATACCGCAACTTTTTATTTTTTGTGAACTCGAACAACATCATAAACAAAACCAAAGAGAATTTTTTAAACAGCCAAGCATCAAAATACCTGTTTAGTGAGAAGATTTCTATTGGTGGGATAGATGTCCAAATCAAGGAGGTTGATACTTTCGAGGAGGCGGATAATCTGAACATCAATATCAAGTTCACTACCATCCAGAAACTCCATAGTGAGTTGAATAATCCAAAAGAAAATAGTGTTACTTATGAGGATCTAAAAGATAAAAAAATTGTCTTAATTTCTGACGAAGCCCATCACATTAATGCTGGAACAAAACAAGGAAGCCTATCTGGAAGTTGGGAAGAAACCGTAATGCGTATACTAAAATTAAACCCAATTGATAACATTATGCTAGAATTTACGGCAACATTGGACTACGATAGCGCAGAAATTTCCGAGAAATACAAAGATAAACTAATCCAGAGATACGATCTCGCAGAATTTAGGAAAGATAAATATTCTAAGGAAATTAATCTACTCGTGTCGCTATATGATGAGAATGAAAGAATAATTCAAGCATTGATTTTAAGTTTGTATCGACAGGAGTTAGCAGCATCAAAAGGTATCAACTTAAAGCCAGTAATTCTATTCAAAGCAAAAAGAACCATAAAAGAATCAGAAAGAAACAAAATCAAATTTCACAAATTGATAGATGAATTTTCAGTGGAAATGGTTGAAAATATCCAAAAAACATCCACTGTTGAAATCGTACAAAAAGCATTTGCGTTTTTCCAGAGAAATGAGATTTTACCAATACAAATCGTAGAGAGAATAAAACATTATTTTAGAGACGAAAACTGTATTAGTGCAAACAATGATGCTGAAGCAGAATTGAACCAAATTCGGCTAAATACCTTGGAAGATGAGAACAACCCGATTAGAGCAGTTTTCTGTGTTCAAAAATTGAATGAGGGATGGGATGTGCTAAACCTCTTCGATATTGTTCGTTTGTATGAAGGTCAAAATACAGGAGGTTCAAACAAAACCGCTGGAAAAACAACA
>PBHM01000022.1 GCA_002719395.1 Methanobacteriota archaeon
AGTAGTGGGATGCCTTATCTTTATGAAATCGTCAAAATCCAAAATACCGTCTAATCTCAATGAATGTCCTTCAACCCATGATGCTGAATACCACATTCCTCCTCTGAGTTGATCCCAACTTATCTCCCCATCCAAGGTCGAGAGTTCTACTACTTTCTTATCGCCTGGCAAGCCTTGTTCACTTAATTGGTTAATCTCATCCGATAGAATGAGCATTTGGGCTTCCATGTCATGTCTCTCGATACTCCCTTCCAATTCTTGGATGACNGGTATAATGGTCAAAAGCATTAATCCAATGATCGACAAAACGCCACCGAAAAGCATCACNGTAGCCACAGCAGCAGACACGGCTTCCTCGTTTCTTGAGTGATGGGATTGCATCATGTTTCTATCACCACGCTTTGAAAATCAACNTCAAGATCGATTCGATTTCNTGAGTCTACGGTGAATCCATCTGAGCCACTTGCACGTTCCCATGGAGAAATACCTCGAAATGAATCATCGGTTCCCGAAGCCCGGTTCCAAATATAATCGCTGAGCCATATTTCATGAATTTGGGGAGTTGTAATATCATCAAGGGTTGAGACATATGTGAATCTCATGTTGTATGCNGAATCGGAAAAGATTGTTTCAGGGCCGTTGGAAATGATGTCATAAGAGACAGTGCCTCCTTTGGCCAATGAACCATTTACCGATACATCGAGTAACCTGATTGAACACCGAATTGTGCCATCAACCAACTCATCAATTTTCAAAACGGGTTGTTGCTTAATTTCCCTCGAGTCATTCGGAAACTTTTCAGTTCTCGCCTCGTTAATCAATGTTATTTCATGCGTACCGCCTTGCATGTTTGTGAGTATCTTCAATCCAGAAAGTGTGACGGAAAAGTGCTGATGTATCGGGTTCATATCCTCATCATAAACAATGAATAGGGCATAATTATTTGTCCATTGGGAATGATTTAACATTTTGAGCTCATCTGTATTGTTGATTGATTGCATTTCAGACCCATTCTCACCCTGAATAAAAATCCAATTTGGAGTATTATTCATAGATTGAATGCTGAAAGCAGATACATTTTGAATCTCGATAGAGGTTTCCTCAGTACCGACTAAATCTGCGGAAATAGTCCATGATTCAACATTCATGATTGGAGTAATGTAAGATGATTTTACCAAGAGGGTTTGACGTACTCCCGTGCCTTCTGGAGATGCGCTCACCACATCGATTCTGTCTTCAAATCGGTCAGCAAGTCCAGTTGCTGTAGACCATTTTGTGTTGTCTTCGAAATCTTTGATGTAAGGTTGAAGAAATACCCACACTCCTGCCATTACAGAAATGATCATGGCCAACATCATGACGACACCAATCACCTCGCTGACACCGGCCGTGTCATCATCGAGTCTTGACTTCGTCACATAGAGGACTGTGAGGAAGTTGTTCTTATGCCTTCACCAACTTTCAAGGAAAAAGTCACCCTCTGAGAACAAGTCCACGATCTGGATTTGTTTCTTTTTCATATTGCCCTATGTGGTGTGAAAAATCTGGGCCATCTTGCATAGAGATTGCAATATCCCCTTGGAACAATTCATCCAAATGATACAAAACAGTAGACTCAGCGAGGTGTGGTAGGTTATTTTTTTCTGACAAGTGGGTGAGTACAATTGACCTCGTCTCTTTGTCAACTACGCGAGTGAGAAATTCTCCAGTTTGATCATTTGATAGGTGGCCTCCCTTTCCACTTATTCGATTTTTCAATGTTTGAGGATATGGGCCATTCCACAAACGGTTCACATCATAATTTGCTTCAACAGAGATGTGNTCGCATCCTTTGATGTGTGTAACCATCTCTTCAGTCCAAGAACCAAGGTCCGTGATAATAGCGGCGCGCTTTTTTTGGTGGCTTGCTACAAAGCACACATTATCAGCGCCGCTATGAGGAACGGGAATTGGCAGTACTGATAGGGACTCATCAAATTCAAGTAGGTCAAAATCATCAAAAATATTNGATNGGACAAGATCAAGACCTAAGGCNCCAGCAGTTCGAAGATTACAATAAATTGGAGTATTCCACTTTTTTTGCATGATTTTTGCGCCACCTCCGTGGTCACCATGGTGATGACTTATGACCATTGCATCAATNTCATTTGGTTTAATTTCCATGCGAGCAAGCCTTCTCTCGATTTCTTTTCCACTAAATCCTTGATCGATAAGTATCTTCTTTTTTTCTGTGTCAATCAAGGTCGCATTCCCTCTGCTGCCTGTACCTAAATGCGTTACAGACATCCCCATGATTCGATGTGATATCACTAGGTCCTTGAATTACTCTCTCTTTGTTGTATAATTTGTTGATTNTTTGGAGGTCTGATTATGTCGGAACATTGTTCCATCATTCTATTAAGCGTGATGTGTGTACCTAAGTTAGGGGGAGCGGAGCGTGCGAAGAAGTCAGTCAACCCTTCTCACAACAATTGCAATAATTTCTGGGCTTTTGTTTATGTCCCAATTCCCTGCAATTTCGTCGGTAGCCAACATTCATCCAGATGATACTACTGGAGAAAAACCTCCTTCCACCGACAGTGACAGAGATGGAATACCTGATGTTCACGAGAATTTGTTTGAGGAATGGTTGAATTGGACTTCAAGTGACAATCGTGAAGTTTCGGTTCAAGGCATGGATAAAGACAATGCCTCAGATGCGATGNCTGATTTTGACATCGATGGTCTTAACGCTACCGAAGAGTATTGTTGGCCTTACCCAGCAAATTGTACTGAACCTGGATTTGCGCGTGGATTGACGGGTATCATCGATGTCAACTCTGGAGAGAGACTTTACCTTGATCCAAGAATGGCGGATACCGACGGAGATGGTATGCCTGATGGTTACGAAGCTTGGATGTGTCAATCATTGAATTATTTTAACGAGGATACATTCACTTATGATTGTCTAGAGTTCAATCCGCTCAATGCCTCAGATGCGACTTTAGATTATGATGANGATGGCTTCGATTTAGACCGGGATGGTTTCATTTCAGAATCTGAAAANTTGACAGGTCCGGANGAATATTGGTATGGTGCTCCTAGTAATTGGACAACGGAATTAGACGGACTACGTTGTCATTATTCTCCCCCAGATGCGACTGAGATTGCCTACTGGCCTTTCCTTCCTTCTGGTGATTTTACAGGTCTTTACAATTTACTCGATGCTTGTACTTCAAACGAAACGTATGCATTCGCAGGAGATATTTGGTTAGGCACCAATCCAATTTCAGATGATTCNGATATGTACTTTTATGACTCCATCACTCGTAGTAAGATTCTCCTCTACCCAAGTTCTGGTGATGGTATTCCAGATGGATGGGAAATTCATTTTGGCCTCAACCCTCACAATCAAAGTGATAATCTCGTCGATTTGGATTTAGATGGATGGGATGCAAACCGGGATGGTTTCATCTCAGATGATGTTTCTCGGAATCCTGAGCAATTGGCTCTAGGAGAATCACTCTCCTCGGTAGAGGAATACAATGTATTTCTGGATGACCCTAATGGTGATAAAACAGGGACNCCAGTGAAAGCAGGGCTTCGGTCAGTCACACTACAGGCTTCCGATGGTACATTNGCAAGTTATCCTCTCACCGCTGAACTCGCTTATACTTCATCCGATCAAAGCGTAATCCACCATGATACCCGTGCATTGCATGCTGAAGATGATTTGATGTGGATTGGAACAAAACTAGGTGTAACTCTATTTGATAACCAAAATCAAGAATCGTTTGACTTCCTTTTACCTCAAGGTCATGATTTGAATGAAATGGTGATGGTTGGTGAAGGAGATTCAAGAAGTTTGGTCATGCTTACTGCTGGTGGCATTTGGGTAGCCGAAATACTCAGTGATGGTGAATTAGCATCCAGTGAGGAATGGGGCTATCTCGAGGGCAACTATTCAACAGGTACTCGATTGATTCGAGATGATGGCTCGGCACACATTCTTGGTCTTGGTACGGATGGTTTTGGAAAAGTAATCGAGGTTGATCCCTCCTCGAGTATTTCCAATGTGTGGGACATTGGCGAGCCACTCTCAGATTTTATTGATGATGCAAATGTAACGCCAACCTCGGTTGTTCATGTCGAACCTGCAAGCGGCACACAATCTTTGTACATCGGCTGTGAGTTTGGTTTGATTTCTTTAGACACCCCAACAGGACGTGACAGTGCAGAACCATATTGGGTATTTTTTGGTACAGGAGATGCCTCTGATGGTAGCATCAATTTGGACCGTGTGCGAGAAATTGATCTCGACGACGGCGTTATTTCTACTCCAGATATCCCAACTGAAGTCAGGGATATCGTTGCAGACGGNCCTTCTGGAGGTGTTGATCAAATTATCTGGGTAGGAACGAGGTCGGGTTTNCACAAAATCGATCTCATGAGCGGTGAAATTTCTCACAGTGGTTCGCTAGAACACCCGGGATTAGATGGTAAAGTCATTCCGCAAGCAAACAATATCTACTCGATATACACCACTCCTGCTAACGTAATTCTTGGTTCCAATTGGGGTATGTGGTCTCTCGTGGGTACTTATTCGACAATTTATGGAATGAGCAATCAAGAATGGATACCNGGGAGAGTTGGCGCCCTTACCGTTGCGGAAGTGAATGGAGAAGATACCATCTTCGCAGCCATCAGCCCTGGTCGTTTTTCAAANCTTGAGCTCATGGACCCGTTGTCGAATGATTCAGATGAAGATGGCATGCTTGATGGCTGGGAGGTTAAGTATGGTCTTGACCCAACTAACCCTTGGGATGGGTTGCAAGATACGGATGGAGATGGTGTAAATTTAGATGATGATCCTATCCTTGAGAGAAATTGGACCAATCTCGATGAGTATCGATACAAGGCAACAACAGAGAATGGATTTGACACCACAGACCCGAATAACGTCGATACTGACGGGGATGGAGTCAATGATGGAGCAGAATATTTCGGCTATTATTTTGACGAGTCTTTGTTGTGGTGTCATTACGATTTGAACATGCAATACATCTGTGACTCAGAGAAAGGAGCTGCTGCNAATGCGACTTATCGAAACACAGCGGGTATCGACCGACCTCTCGACGCGACCAACAGAGACACTGACGGTGATGGAATGCCGGATGGGTGGGAATTAAAGCACAGACGTTGGGTTGGTCAAGATTTTGTTGGTGGTAGTAATTGGACTCTTGATCCGTTAAGGCCCGATGACAAAGATTGGGACCCAGATAATGATGGGCTCTCTAACCTTTGTGAATATCAGTGGACTAGTATCAAGGAAACCGCTATTGCGGGCGGTTATTTTGATACACACGGTGAATCACCTGAAGCAGCAGAATTGTGGTCAGATGGAGACCCAAATAGCCAAGATTCAGACGGTGATGGTTTACCTGATGGATGGGAGTCTGCAAACAAATGTGTTTGGCTACAAGATCGCCAAGGCATTAATCCTCTGAATAACTCTGATGCGCTTTCCAACCCCGATGGAGATGGTTATGACATCAACGGTGATGGGGTACTAACTCAAAATGAGGCTTTCGTAAATTGGTTAGAATATTTCATTCAAAATAATTCGTTCCAAGACCTAAGCACCCTGCCTGAAGGATTCACTACTGATTTATTTTCTAATCTTGGTAATACATTACCCGTTCCAGATGGCATGAAATTTATCGATCGTGCCGGTGATTCTTACATCAGTACCCAAATAGAAATCGAACGAGGTTCAACCAATCCTCTGAGCAANGATTCTGATAATGATGGGTTGCCGGATGGATGGGAAATTTGGCACTCTCGGTGGACGGGAGATAATTGGAGTTTGAGTCCAATCGATCCTGATGATGCGTTTACGGACCCAGATGAAGATGGTTTACTGAACTGGGAAGAATACAACAGTATTGATGGGAACTTCTCAGAGACGAATGCCAATCGTACAACTCCTCAATATTTTGTCTATTATGCTCCCCTCAATGGAGTTTACACACCACGGCTTTGGGACCAAGGTATCGGAAGACCATCTTTTGGATACTTCATCGANGAAAGTGTGAGACTCCAATCTGGTTTGACTTGTGACCCAAATAATCCTGACACGGATGGAGATGGAATCATTGATGGAATCGAGTTAATGTTTACACAGTGGGATGACAAACTGAAAACGTGGACCTTGAATCCACTCGTGTCTGGAGACGGACAATATGACGGGGATGGTGACGGGCTTCTCGACATCCAAGAATTGTCCGCAGGTGACCAATTGCCAGCCAATGGNAACACGTATGTTGATGGCACTCCGGTTTTTCTAGGGTCTGGAGATCTATATGATCCATTAAACAAAGTTCGAGTGGGCTCTATCATTGATGCGAAGCAAGAGAGAGGTTATCGTTGGATACCAGATTACACTGATTGGTTTGACAATGGTGTTAAATCTGATTTGATGAGTTTCTTGGAAAAAATCACAGATCCAACTCTTGTTGATACCGATGGCGATGGCATGTCAGATGGCTTTGAGTATTGGTTTGCTGATTATGATAACAATATCCTGAGTTCATGGACCATGAATCCCCTGTACAATCTTTCGTTAATTTTTGAAACGCTCAATCCAGGGGTTTCGCCAACTCCAATTGGGAGAAATGCAGATTCTGATTTAGATTCTTGGGACTGCAACCAAGATGGTGCTATCTCTGAAGATGAGCTTTTCACTAATTTTGAAGAATACAGAGCAAGAGAGTTTGGAAAATATGAACAGCGATTCTCTCCTCCTTCATTGACAGGTTTTGGCACCGATGCAGCGGAAGCATATGCAGAAGCAAATAATGTTGAAATTGGTGCAGCATATGCTGCAATTGAACAACAATATCGTGGTCTGGATGGAATGGCTGCAAAAATTGATGCCATGAACGTCGCTTATTCTCAAACCTTCAACAATTCTCTATTGGGGATAAGCAGCCCAATTCACCAAGACACTGATGGAGATAGCCTCCCTGATGGATGGGAGTATTGTTATGCAGTTTATGGTGAGGTTTCTCAAAATTCAAACCATTGGTTCACAAATCCGGTAAATCCACTTGACGCTTCTTATGACGGAGACCAAGATGGGTGGTACCAAAGAAGCGGAGCAGACCAACCTGCTGAACAAAGGGTTTGGGTCGGAACCATCTTGGGAGACAATGTCGGTTACAATGTATTACCTGGCGCCGACCAAATTGGCCCGGATACAACCGATTTACCGTTCACAAATCTCATGGAATTCCAATATGGCACCCGTCCAGATTCCAACGATACAGATGGTGATTCGATTATCTATCGGGAAACACTCAACGGTTTGGAAGTCACTTCTTACCAAAGAGACTGGCTTTATAGTGATGGATTAGAGGTTTTCAAGTTCGGTTCAAATCCTGCAAGTAACGATAGTGATTACGATCTTCTGCCAGATTGGTACGAATATCGATTGGGTTGGAATGAGTCTACTGATTCATTCGTATCCGTCCTTCAGGTACATGTGGTTTGGGTTGATGTAGCAACTGGCAACCCATGTGCGGACACTTCCAATAAATGTGCCTCTCTCGCAATAGATGGACTTGATTACATCCGACCGACGCTTACAAGTGTGGAGTTCCAACTTGATCCTTCTCAAGCGGAAGATGCACAACACGATCCCGATAAGGATGGTGATTACATTTGTAACGGAGTGACATGTCAATACATCGCCAATACGAACCTCATGGAATTTTATGGGATCACTGATAACCAAACAAATATCACCAAGAGTACACTCATTGATAGCAATAATTACCTCAAATGGGACCATGATCAAAATTTAACAACACCGGCAATTAATGTCACAGAATGGTGGCATTTGAGAGGCTACTTGCTTCATCTTGATGCTGGAAATGAGTCGACATACAATTATTTCAAAATTCATAAATTGAATGAAAATGATCCATATTATGCATATATCCTTGATGATAATGACCCGAATTTCTTTACCGTTGACCCCTCGAATGATGCAGCACTCCCTGAACTGGCTGGAAATCAAACCGATGAATGGGGTAAAGTGGCCAATCCAAATACAGATCGTAATCCTGAAATTGAACAAAATGAGCATGCTTATCGTTGGTATTTATTGGATTTTGATGGTGATAGTGTAGCTGATGGAACAAACATACTCAATTGGGATACTGATATGGACTGGCTTAATGATTGGTTTGAAATAGACAGCGCCATAGATTCTGGTAGCCGAAATGAATCAGTCTCACCAATACGCTATGAGGTAAGATAGAGGATTCTGTATGGCTGGAAAAAGATATCAAGCAATATTTATGGTCTTATTGATGTGTACATCTTACCTCATTTCCCCNGGAGTNTCGNCCACTGAAGCAGAATCCAGTGGCAGAAGTTTACGTCACATTTACGCATTTGCTGATGGTGATGGNCAGAATATTGCCACCTTCGGAGGNGGGAGTCCTGATACCTCTACTGTTGTTTCAATTCCCAAAGGAGCCAAAGTCACAGATGTTGAAATGAAACTTGCTGGAGCAAGTGCAACCGGTTGGTCTGACGTGGAAGCCAGCGATGTGGAGGATTGGATTGGAGGAGAATATACTTCCATCGACGTACGTTCAGAGGATTTAACGCTTGCAATGCTTAATCCTGAATTGTCATTTGAGNCATTTGGATTGGATACATANATNGATGATCAGTCTACTGCAATGTATGATAACGGTAGTTTTGCATTAAGACAGCCGCATACTTCGAATGCTACCGAAACCCGATTCTCCAAACAAGTCGAATTGCAGAGTAATGTTTTGATGAGTCGCTCCCAAGGAGCCATTGTNAAGCATCATGACTATCTATTCATGTCNACATGGATGGGAAGTCAATTCCAGACCNTGGTCAAACGGATGTTCGTGNATAATGCCTCTNTGGACACAACNATACACCTTGACCAAGGNAATTGTGTGNTGCCTNANGANCCTTNNTNNTCATNTNNCAAGGGNTACGNCTTCAGNGATTGGNCNTTNACNGATGANGAACGNCTNTTTGGTATATTTACCACATACAANNANNTCTACTCNAATGATGNAGCNCCGGCGGANNATCANCGNGTNTTGGAATTNGATGTNAGAGATGATGATGTNTGGCATTGCTTACATTCGTATGATATCTCACCACAATTTGGAGATTACACTGCGTTGTCTTATGATCGTATTAGAGATAAGGTATGGGTGGTGCATAATAGCCAACACAAGGTTGTGACATATGAATTCGACAATGGACAATTCACTCGAGGTGATTTGATTTACACTTTCAATACGGCTGGAAACTCCAATCAATGTGGAACCAATAATGGTATTACGCGTGGATTAGCCGTTCATGGTGATATGTTTTTCATGCGATGCTTGAAAGACAATTACCAAAACAATCGAGACCAACTCAAAGCATGGGCCATTACCGGTTCCTCAAACTCTTTGATTCCACAAACATCCTCGATTACCATTTCTTCAATGGGTACCGGTCTGGTTTATGATGGGGAGCGACTTATTACAGTCGACAGTGGCTATTCTACTTCTTCAAATTCATTGAGATATAGAGAATTTGGAAGTGGTATAACTTATGATACAATCCCTGCTCCTGGTAGTACTACTTGGTATGGTGATGTGACCTACACTGACTCCGATATAGTCGCAGTAAACGTTGAGTCATATTGGTCAGCAGTCAGCCAAGGGGATCGAGTTGATTACTGGATAAGTGCTGATAATGGTACGCACTGGGAATTGGTGACATCCAATGAGACCATTCATTTTGACTATCCTGGTTCAGAATTGGTATGGAAGATTCAACTTATTGGTTCGTCTGCTGTTTCATGGTGGTTTGAAATAGAATATGCCACGGAATACGCCTCCTCGGGAACTTGGTATGCTCCAGTCCTTCATGTTGGAACTTCAATCGGGAAAGTAAGGCCAGAATGGGATTTTGATTTACCAACTGGAACCAACATTCAATTTCGCGTTACCAATGATGAGGGTGTGAACTGGTATGATGCTGTGAATGGTCAAGAATTGAGTTTCCCCTCGGATACCGCCAGTACAGACATTCAATATGCCATCACTTTCTCAACAGATAACTCAATTTTAACTCCACGAATACAGAAAGTAGTATTTTGGTATGAAGAGGGTTATCCAGACAAGCCAGAACTAGACGTAGGTAATGATGGGACTTTTGATTGGCAATCCATTCAGTTCCTCAACGAGTCGAGTGTCATTGCTTCAGATGCATCGAATGTAGGTTCAGAAGTAGCTGCCGTACCAACATTGGTAGAAGCATTTAACACTTACATACCACAAAATGGAGAAGGTAACGTCGACATCCCCATCGCAGTGAAAGCATCCTCACCCGGCAGGGTGAAAATTTACGATTTAGACATCACTTACGAAATGGAAACACGTGCTGTGTCGGTTGAGGTAGAGGGTGGAGCACTCGTTCCAGATGGGATCTGGAGGGATTTGTCTGTTTACGTAGCTCTCGGCGATGGAGTTGGTACGATCACTGAAATTACAGCAGGCCTTGCCTCTGAAAACCTTCCACCAACAGCATTTCGATGGGAAACAGGTAATCAATGTACTTCGATAAATACCGAACAAACCCTCGTGTTTTATGACTCTGGTAATTGCACACTCACTACAACACCCACTGGATTAAAGAAAATCACGATTCCAGTAATGTCAAACTGGACACTTCAAGATGATCCCTCTTCGGAAGCGATTATTTCTGTTGTCGATAACCAAGGCTTGAAGGTCAGTGATTGGATTTCAGATAATTTTGGGCTTAGGATTGAAAATGACTTGCAACTTAATGACCTCTCATTTTTCGATTTTAATGGTCAATCACTGCAAGATTACGCTTGGGTAAGGGGGGGTACAAATCTAAGTATTTCAGGTACTTTTGCCTTTGAGGGTACTTCCTACCTTCCCCTTCCTGGAGAATTTGATATTGTTGTTTCCGGACAAAATGTTACATTTGACGGAGATCCTGATGGCCCCGCTATCGAATTATTTCGCATCGGCAACCCTGCTTTCGGAGATTTTGAAATTCTCGTACAAACGCCCATGGAATCAAGTCCAGGAGGGATGCTTGTGACTGTGGCGGCAGACATGTTACCTTCAGGATCTGTTCACATGAATCGCGACTTTAGTAATCGACTTCTGATTTTCGATGGTAACTCTCCGCTCGTTGTTTCGGCTACTCCCAATGGTGGAGAGCGTAGGGCAAGCCCTGGTCAAGCAATATCAGTTGTGATTCAGGATTCAGTAGACCCTCCAATTCAAATCACACTCAATTATTGGTTGGGGTGCCAAGCAGGTGAATTCTCACAGTGTTCTGACACAAACTTCAACGGTTTGCCTGAAGAAAATGAATACATCCAAGTTCCCATGACAAATCCAGAAACGCTTTCTGGGGGCATAAACGTATTCCAGGGCTCAATTGATGATTCCGTGCTCACTCATCGCCAAAAAGTGACGTTTTATGTCACCGGTCAGGATGGGAAAGGAAATGAAATTGCAAACGGAGGATTACCAGTTTGTCCAACAGGACCTCCGTATTGCGGATATTTTTCAGGTGAAATTGAACCAAGGTGGAATCAAACCTTGGCAACGTACACCATTCGTGAAGAATTTAAGCCAGTATTGAATGTAGAAGAATCCACGATTATTGGACATGATGACTCACAACCTCTTCATCCGGGCCTAGACTACACCATTTTCCTGAATATGTCAGATGAGAATGGTTGGAAGGATTTAGATTCTGTTCACATCTCTCTAGGCGAGGATTTAGAAGATCGTTCCACGACCATCTATGGGAATATTACGGTGAATGCTGATGAAGAGCCATTGCTTATTCTCACGAGCGAAAGTACCGGTCTTGCTGTTTCTAATCTCTATTCAACACTTACTCCTGATCCGTTTTTTGATACTCATATTTACGCAGAAATCAAGTTTCAACTGACATGGTATTTTCCGGAGGTATGGGATACTGATGGGGAAGAGTTGTTCGTTCCTCTGGTGAAATTAATGGATAAACCTTGCAACCTCGGTGAAGTTGTGGCCTGCAATCAACCAGAATTTGGCCTTGGTAATGATAAATGGAGTTTAGATAATGATTTCCGATTCGATATGAGTTCAGGTCAGGTAAGTGCTGTTGAATTACGAAATGGGATTAATCACTTTCTTGAAGATGGAAGTGAATCAATTATTGGGGTTGGCCAAGCGGTGAGGTTTAGCGGCCGTGTGATGTTTAGCGAAGATGAAACACCAGCTCCAAGCGGCAGCATGGATGTGGTGATTGGAGACTTTGAGAATGAATGGAGAGTTGCAAGTGGGCAACTTGGAAAGTTCGATATTGATTTCCTTGTACCATCGATTCGAAGCGGTCATCTCGTGCTTACTGCAAAATTAGAGGGTTTGCCCGGTTTGGCAACCTATGATCAGGCAGATAAGCCAGTTCTGAGATTCGCAGTTGATGACGAATCTCCTTCGATTGGTGAAGTCATTCTCTCCGGTTATGCTCCAAATCAGGCCATCCCAATTTCATCACTATCCTCTTTGGAGGTAAGCCTTGACGCAAGAGATAATTACGGATTTAATATTGATCAACCACCAATATTCCATTATGTCGTCAGAGCCGGAAATGCAGAGATTGCAAGGAATAGCGTACCATTAGATGATGTTGAAATTTTCGGAAGTGGTGCTGACGACATTATTTGGTCTTCATCGATTGATTTATTGGATTCTGGAGCAACATCGATACTTCCATCATACACTATGGATGCCTGGATAACTGGAACTGATGCTTCAGGTAATTCATTTAGCCCGATCGAAAACAACATCGACAATCCTTCTGCATCGTGGAATTTTGCTTTATCCGGACCAAATGTCTCGCTCAGGCATACAACGACTGTTTTGGAGTGGTCAAATCCATCACCCTCTCCCCAGGAGTCCGTTTCTTTGCTCATTTCCATGTCAAATAATGGTAATAGTGGAGAAGTCGGTTTTGTTCTTCAGCATCTCTCTGAATCAGGTGAATGGAATCTTGCAGCTGAAGGAAATACCACCATCAAATCTGGTGATTCAGCAAAAGTTAGTCTCGATGTTTTAGCAAATGGTGAGCCTGGAGATTACCTGCAATATCGATTGTTGCTGATTGAATCAGGCGTTGAAAAAGATAGGATGTCTTTGCCTCCCTTATTGATCAAAGAATCGGTTATCCGAGATGGAGCCGCTTTAGGAACGCAGATTTCGGAATACAGTTTTGCAGTTGTTATGTTCGTGATTACACTGCTGGCCATGTCATTTGGAGTATATCAGATGGTGATTATCCGCCGAATCCGCCGAGGAGAAGATGTGAGCCAAACCGAGGAAATTGAGACTGAATATGAAAAATCCGTACCTGATCTCGCGGCTGCTGCTGTAATAGAGTCGGACTTGTATCCACCACTTCCTGTTGGAAATCCAAATCCTGTAATGCTTCAGCCCACATCCCAGATGCCTCCTCTTCCTAATGGTCAACTTCCACCGGGTTGGACAATGGAGCAATGGCAACATTATGGGCAACAATATTTGGACTCACTGAGGTGATAGTCTTGTCATCTGAATCGATGGTGACCCTTCAAGAGCGGATGGTCCATCTTACAGAACAATTATCAATGCCTTTAATCGAAGTAAGTTTGATTGTTAATCGTTGGATTAAAGCCCTTCTTTCCCGGTTAGAAGAATTGGCTGATGAGCACAATGAATCTCTTCCAGAGAATGTGAAGAATCCGATACCACTCGCTGATTCGAATAATGAAACAAATGACTTCAATTATGATTTAGATCGAGTTTTGAAAATGGTTGATGATGACCGGATGGATATTTTAGATACACTCATTCGTGTGACTATCGAAGAAGAAAAACTTAGTCTTATGAGTGCTCTCTTGTTCATGAGAAATTGGGAGTTTGAGATGAGGAAGCGCTTGGAGCAAGTCCAAAGGCCAGGTCAGTTGTTCTCACCAGTAACTTTTGAAGATGGTTTTTAGGTGATATTTTGAAAATAGTATTCATTTCATTTGTTATTCTTTTGAGTGGTATGAGCGGATGTTTTGAGGATTCAGTAATCACTTTAGAAGACCGAGGTAGACCAGGTGGTCTCGTTGTTGCCTGTCTTTCTCCAAGTATTCCAAAGATGGTTTTGGAAATAGACTATGAAGAGGGATATCGCCCTCATCAAGATTCCATCGACTTGCTCAAAACTCGCCTCTTACAAGTTTGTGATAAACCAGAAGGTATAACTTTTGAATTTAGCCAGGTGGATTTTGGAAAATCTAACTCCTTGACTGCTGATGATATCAGAGAAATGGGTTCTGCATTTAGAGAACATTCACCGTTAGCCGTGGAAGGAGAATTGAGGTGGCATGTATTATTTCCAGAGGGTACTTACCAAGATGATTCAGTATTAGGCGTGGCTGTAGATGCTTCTACTGTTGCTCTTTTTGGAGATTCAATTGAAGAGGCCGAACCTCCAATTTTTGCTCGACCTTCAGCTGATGAAATCGAAAAGGCTGTTCTTGTTCACGAAATTGGTCACCTCCTTGGTTTGGTTAACCTCGTTTATCAATCACCCGTTGACCATGAAGACCCCGAACACCCTGGGCATTCCAATAATGAAGATTCAGTGATGTATTGGGCTGTGGAGACAATCGGTATCGCTCAGTTCATTTCTGGAACACTACCTAACGAATTTGACCAAGATGATCTCAATGACCTTGCAGGTATTTCAGATGGGACAATCGAAGTAAAGCATCAATTGTATCAAACTTGACCACTTTTTTGAGAAACCAAAACATTGGATTCAGTCCATGCATCATAGATTGACCAAATCCATAGGAAAATCCAGAGAATCACAGTAAGTGCGAGTGGTAATTGGAGTAGTTTTGCATCCATCCCCTTACGATGTTGTCCATTGAAGTGTTGGCCGAGAAATAAAAACGGAATCGCAGCCAAGACAACGGCAACAAGTGGTCGAAGTGTTCCCCAAAAACCGATACCACCGGTAATATCTCGAATGATACTCAAGAAAACAAGACGCTGTTTGGTCTCTTCAGTTGGTACGAACACCTCAATCTCTTCTGTCACTTGGCGCTCCTAATGACCTCTGTTTTCTAACGTTATGGCAGAACTGTGAAGAGATATTCTGTTTTCCAAAGGGTATGCCTCCTCCTCGAATCCTGATTTGTGGTTTCGAACCTTTTGGAGAGTGCAGTGAAAATATTTCTGAAAAGGTTGCAAGAATATTTCAGGGCAAGTCTATCTTGGGAAGAGAAGTTGATGTAGAGATTTTATCTGTCTCTTTATCGGGCTCAATCATGCCAAAATATAAGATGTCCCAAATCTCTTATGACGCCATTTTATTGATGGGTGTGGCATTGAATTCCGAGGTTCCACGTATAGAGTCTAGAGCACAGGATAAGTTAGATTTCTCTATACCTGATAATGATGGTAGAATCGAAAAGGACATTCCAATTTCTGGTGATGGTGATTTATTTTCAGTCGTAGACCTTGAGGGTTGGAATCTCAAAGTTTTACCTGGTTCTCCAATTCTTTCTTCGAATGCTGGAACTTATTTGTGCAATGAAACCTATTATCGAACTCTCCAAGTTTCAAACAAAACACCTTGCTTATTTCTCCATCTTCCACCCTGGGAGCAAACCGAAGAACTTGCTTCATTGGCTACTCAATGCATTGTTCGAATGTTATCAAAAAAATATATTGATGTTGCTGCAGGAGTCATTCTTAATTCTACTTCATTCCTCGCTGCAAAGAGGAAGTATGACGACGTGCACCAAGGTAAATGGGAATTTCCTGGTGGCAAAATTGAATTTTCTGAATCGATTCATGAGGCACTCAAACGAGAGTTGTATGAAGAATTGGAGGTTGAAATATCGATTGAAGATTTTCTCGGCGTTTGGTATCATGAGTACGAAGAAGTAACGGTTGTTTTACATGTACACACTTGTGGTTTACTTACAGATGAATTTTGTCTTCATTCACATGATGAAATAAGATGGTGTAGAGGAGAGGAAGATTTGGATTGGATTGGTTCTAACCATCTCATCATTTCTTCAATTATCGATCATTTGCATGCCAATGTCTGACCTCACCATCTTTCCTCATAGCAAATTCGTCACCTATGCCTCTTGGTACGTATTGTCTTCCTGAATGCCATGTTGCAGCCTCAATCCATTGTGGTAAATCATCTCCAATTAATTGAATTTCAATCACCCCTCCAAAAGGAGTTTCACCAGGAATTAGAAATGCTATTTTCCCGGCTGCAGCGGCCTGTCGGCTTATGTTAAACCGAGTATTTCGATCACTTAAACCAAAAGCCATGTGATCCATTGTTGTATCTAAGATTCTTTGGTCATTAACGATTTGAATAAAATTTGACATATTTTGGTCCCCCTCAGTGATGAGATATTTTTGAGCACTTGGAAAGGTTTGGTTTTCATACGTAGTCGTTTCAAAATCAGGAAATATATTCTTGATTGACTGAATCACTTTTTCTGGGTCATCGCAGGCGGCACACAGACTTGAGACTACTACATTGATGCCTTCATCCCTTCCACTTAGCCTCATCTGGTCCATTATTGCTGTTATTTCTAACCGGTTTTTAGTGATATCAGGCTAAACTTACATGAAAGAAAGCATTGGATTTACTTGTTCCGGGTATGAAAAGTATGGGGAAAAATAGCACCGATGGTCAAACGATTTCAGTTTGTGTTGTCGTACCTGTTTTGAATGAAGCAAAATACATTGCTTCTTGTGTTGAAAGTATACTTTCGCAAACCTATCCTTGCAAAGTCCTCATTCTTGATGGTGGTTCGACAGATGGGACATTGGAGATATTGGAAAAATATGCTCAAGACGTAACCATCCTTCACAACCCGGGTAAACATGTTGGTCCTGCCCGAAATTTGGCACTGAATCATCTCGGTGATTCTGTATCTCATTGTCTAGAAATGATTGGACATGCAACCATTCCCAAAGACCATGTTGAAAAACGAGTTCAAGACCTCGAAGAGTTAGAACAAGTATTAGATCGGAAAGTCGGCGCCATCGGTACAAAAGTATTAGCTGTGGAAGATGTTTCGGGAGTAGAAAGTTGGATTGAATCTGCTTTATCCTCCCCTTTTGGTTCTGGAGGTGGCCAATTTGCAAATTTCAAGGGTCAAGGAAAAACAAAGGTACCAGCCTTTGCATTACAATCCATTGAAGCATTACGAGATGTGGGAGGCTGGGATGAATCATTCATTACAAGCCAAGATTCTGATTTATCGATGCGATTGAGCAAAAGGGGTTGGCCCATTTATCGTTCAGATGTCTCTTTTGTGCGCATGCGGAAAAGAAGTACACTGCGCTCGTGGTGGTTGATGTCTCACCGTTATGGATTTTGGCGTAGTAAGGTATTGCTATCACATCCATCAAGAGTTGATGTGAGAGAATTTTTGCCACTTTTTGGATTAATTGCATGTTTTTTTTGGTACCAATGGCTGATTCCGCTCTACGGTTTTGTTTTGCTTGGAGGTGGCTTGATTCAAGTTTTTCAACGTCGGCAGCTGAATTTACTGTGGGGTCATCCGTTGTGCCTACTTATTTTGCATACAGGATTTACTCTTGGTTTGTTTGATGGTCTGTTTCGCAAAGGTAAAGCAAGCAAAGACAGGTCTTGAGATACATGCATCGACAATGTTCATGAGGTCGATGTACTTGATTACAAACTAATGGAGGCAAGACCTGTTACCGCTATCGGTTTACTCTTCTTGCCAGTTGTGATACTGAATGTACTACGATACAGCATTTCTCCTATCGATGGTATGTTCTCATATTCAAGTAGATTGACAATTTTCGCCAATGGTTTTGCTTTACTCATTGGTGGTTTCCTGTTTCAGAAAACCAAACGTGTAAGGGACTATGAATGGCAAAGAACCAAAGCATTGAAGTCAACCAAAAAACAAATCAAGGCTGAAGAAGGTGGTGTTTGGTCAAAAGAAGTTACATTTGGAAACAAATCACAGCCGTTGAGTGAAGAACTGTTGTCGAGATCTGTTGGTGACATCAATCAAGAGCCAGATGAGATTGAATTGGATAAGGATGAGAAAAAAGAAGTCAATTTATTGCTCGATTCAACTTTGGTCATGAATGCAACCTCAAAAATGTATGATTCCACAACTGGAGAAGTCCAGGTTAACTCAACGATAGGTGCGCAAAGAAAATCTTCGTTTATGGATAATGTAATCGATAAGGTTGGTTCCTTGTTTGGGAAGAACGCAAAAGAAATACGAGAACAAAAGCATCAAGACCTTTTGCAAAAACAAGCAAATGAAAATCCCACCTCTATGGAAGTTTTTGAAAAGGCCCCCGCTCTTCCAGAAAAAGAAGGATTGAGTGCGGATGCAGAACTCGAAATAATGAGCATTAGTGATCATGGAGATTTAATTCAATCTATCAGTCCTCAGGATGGAAAAACCTCCACGCCAATGACTCTTGAAGAGATGGCCAGTATGTCATCAATGCCTGTTCAAAATAAATTCCAAGCACGTTGTAGTTCCTGTCAAAAAGGATATGATGGTCAACCAAGGTATTGCCCTCACTGTGGAGACTCCTTAACAACGTGAAGTTGAAAGCAAATCGGATTTAGGCAAGGACGGTCGGGGATTGCTTTGTCAGACAAGCGAGATTACTACGAAGTCCTCGGCGTTGAGAAAAATGCAGATGATAAAGAGTTGAAACAGGCGTTTCGAATTCTTGCGCGTCGGTATCATCCGGATAAAAATGACGCAGAAGATGCAGAGTCAAGATTCAAGGAAATTCAAGAGGCCTACGCCGTATTATCTGACCCCGAAAAAAGACGACAATACGACCGATTTGGTCACAACGTACCAGGTGGTTCTCCTTTTGGCGCAGGAGGTTTCAACATCAATTTGGAGGATATCCTTGGTGGAGATTTTTTCTCATCAATATTTGGTGGAGGTCGTCGAAGTTCTGGAGGGGGTGCAGACATTCGTATCCGGCACAAAATTACCCTCGAAGAAGCATATACTGGTACAAAATCTGAATTAGATTTGGACTTACCTACAGAATGTCTCTCATGTCAGGGGACCGGTGCCGAGGGTGGATCTACGTCAACTTGTGGAACATGTCGAGGTCAAGGAAGAGTGAGAGTTCGTCAACAGATAGGTCCATTCATCAGTGATGCGGTTCAGACTTGCGAAGAATGTCAGGGATCAGGGTTCACGCATGACGCCGACTGTGGTGATTGCGGTGGTGCTGGTTCCGTTCAACAATCTCAGACGATTCGATTCGAAATTCCTGAAGGAGCAGACAACGGTATGATCATGCGCATGCGTGGAAGAGGAGAGCCCGCCAGAAGAGGACGAGGACAATCTGGCGATTTGCATATTGAGATCATTGTGGAGGAGCATCCGTGGTTTGAGAGAAGTGGTATGGATCTCATCATGTCCCTCCCGCTTGGATATTCCGATTTCGTAACGGGTTGTGACGTTACTATCCCTCACATCGATGGTAAAGACCTCAAAATATCAGTTCCAGCAAAATCAAATTCAGGGGAAACCGTCACCATTCCTCGACGAGGTATGCCGAGTAATCGAAGTAGAGGTAGAGGCGATGTCATCGTTTTGCTTAAATTGGTCATGCCATCTAAATTTTCCAAACAAGATCTGAAAAAAATCAAGGAGATGAAGGAAATTCTTGATGGGGATTTGAGTATTATCGAGCGTATGGAAAATGACGCTAAGTTGAGACGTCATTCCTCTTCTTGAAATCGATTTATCGCATTACTCGGTTTTGCCGCCATTGGGACTTCATTGACCATTCCTGAGATGTGAACAGAAACCATCGAAGCACTTCCACTGATATTTACTTGGACAAAGGTTCTACTTTCGGCAGACAATTGGTCCAGAAATATTTCATCATTTCTGGAAAGAAGACGAGGTTTGACCGATTTGATTTCCCATGGCTCTCCTTCAGGTGCTTCGAACCTCATTCCGGCAATTTCCCAATTTTCTGCACCCACCTTTATGCCAACTAGCAATGGCCAGGAACCATCATCAGTCAGTTGCTCATCAAGTGACCACGCAGCGATATCAATTCCTTCCGTCATGTGTCTGAGCATAGGAGGCCCCCATGATTGAATGGCATCCTCCCACTCAAGAAGAGCAAGACCTGACAAGGATTTCTCTAAATCTTTACTCGCTTGCTTGGCTCCAACTTCTCGTATTCTATCTTGTATCCATTTGATTCTTTCTTTATTCTCTAATATCTCTGCAGCCTGATTGCGTTGCATCCTCAGGTTCCATGCAAGAAGAAGGGCAGGAAGGAGCATGCCAATCCCAAGTATCCATCTTACCCTCTCTCCCCAAGTCACAGCTTCTTGGTTAGGAGGAAACCATGGTTCTTCTCCTTCATCGACTAATTCGTAGTAAATGTCGAGCGTATACTCATAGACGGAAGCATTGCCACCCCATTCTTGAGGTAGTGACTCGCTTCCATTTGGCAGTTGTATGCGTAAAAAGTGGGTCCCAAGACCCAATTGAGAAGATATTGTGATAGATTTCATTGAAAAGCTGGCGTTAGTGGAATCCAAGGGTATCCACAAATCTTGATTCATGTCCCAGATGGTTGCTTCTAGGTTACGAACATCCCCTTCTATGATTACTTGAACTAAATGAATTGATTCATCCCACCCAGTTGTTTCAATGCGGTATACATCAACATAGTCCATGATTGGTAATGATAACTCACCAGATATCTGCGTCTCTTCAAGTGGCAATAACGGCCAAGATTCGTTATCGGTTTTATTGGTTTGGGGAAGCATTGCAGGTGCTTCAATATTTTCAAACCCGTCTCCGTGATTGATTATTTCATATTCAATGGTCCAACTTTTATTTGTAGCGACCGATAATTCCAGTTGAATGGTCGATGGCATGGCCCAAATATTTGATTCACCGGCTTGGTGAGTAATTGGGTTACTCATTGAATTTTCTTGGATGAACATTTGCTGAGATATAATTGCATCAGATGCTATGATTCTTGCTTCTTGTGTGTGGTTGAAAGGAATAGAAATTACCTGAGGTCCAAAACCTTCAACCACAGCATTTGTTTGCGTTAATTCATACATGGTATGAGTTTCATATTTTGATAGATTGATCGAATAAAAACTTCGAGGTGATTGTGTTTCAATTTGCAGAAAAATCCGATGTTCTTCACCCGTGACTGCATCATGTTGAACAAATAGTGACGTGCTTGTTAACTGATATCTCACAGGAGTGGAAACTTCAAAACTTTCGACGAGCCATTCATTCGTGAGATTTTGTGCGAATACACTGATGAGTAAATCATCAGATGATGCCAACAAATCTATTTCGTAGTGGGTTGATACGTTCACTGTATCGATGTGAATGATATCAGGCAGGTCTGATGTAACTCGACCTTCCAGAGAGATACCAAGTTCACAGGGGCATAGATGTTGAGTAGGGATGTTGAGGTGATCGCTATCTTGCATCGGAGAAGGTCGCTGATTGGGCCAATCTTCTTCACCAGGAAGTACCAGAATGTAATCTTCTTCGCCATATGATTTGAGTTCTATCTGACCTTGGTCTACATCTAATGCATAGCTGGAACCATTTGCAAGAATAGTATCATCTTTTGAAATCTCAATGATGCAATCATTACAATCAACCCACATTTCACCTTCTTCAACTGTGAATACGCTCGATGCCGACACGATATTCGATGCAAGTAGGATTACCATCAACAAAGGTATGCCCACTCGCATGACGCAACGAAATTGTCATCGCTCTTCAAATCATTCAAAGCATGAGAGACTCTCGATGGGTTAATGCAGCATTTGGGAAGAACCGTGGTTCACAGAGACCGACTTGCAAGGTCTTGGAAACTCGGTGACCGAACCCGACCATTGTCTACTACTCCGGGAATTGTACTCCTCGAGGGCGATGTTGAACTCGACATCAAATTGGCTCCTTTTTCATGTAAAATGGAGAGAACCTTGCCTTCGAAAATGTATTTTTCATCAAGAGCAAACCTTGACCCATTTTCTGAAGAACCAGGCCCCAATTATGAATCTTCAGTGGGGTTTGTATTGCCTCCTGTACTTGAAGAAGCAAATGCAGGTGAAATGCCGACAGGCAATGATGTTTTAGTGATGAGTTGGCAGAGGTTACGCCATGATGAAACCATCCTTGAAGCCGATTTACGTCCCTCTATCATCGTACTCGTCGATGCACCTCAACTTACTGCACACCAAGGACGATTGATTGATTCGATTATCGCTATAAAGAAACAATTTCCAGGAGCCTTGCTTTGGACGCCAGGTATATCCGGGCCTGACAACATTGCTTTACTGAGTTGGTTTGGTGTCGATTTACACGACATGGCTCGGTCAAGATTAGCGAAGGCCAACGGTCTCATATTGACACAAGATGGTCCAAGAAATCCACTCGAGGGAGAATCATTGGATTACGTTGCTCACTTTGAGCATGCCATCAATAGCACAAGAGCGGCTTTAGCGGAGGGTTGGTTGAGGAATTTGGCCGAAAAACAATCATTGAATTCGCCCAAAATGGTTGAACATCTTCGTCATTTTAGTCGAGCCTCAGACTCAGTATCTGGGTTATTGAAATCGGTCGTGGGTAGAGATTATCTGTTTGAATGCTTGTCTACTTCTGCATTAAACGATCCGGTGGTGAAACGTTGGCATCGATTTATGGAAAATGAATACACTTGCCCTCCCAGTATTGAAAAAATTCTGATATTGCTACCATGCTCGGCAACAAAACCGTATTCTTCATCTCCGACCCACCGTAAATTTATCCGAGAAATTGGACATAGTGGTGTTCATGAACTGATGATTACCTCTCCGCTTGCTATAGTGCCTCGAGATTTGGAGTCTGTTTGGCCTGCTGCGCATTATGACCTTCCTGTCACTGGTGATTGGAGTGTTGAGGAGATAAGCATCATTCATGAGGTCCTTATTGGATACCTCAAAAGACATTCTTACAATATCATTATCAATCACACAAATATTCCCATGCCCGATTTAGGTATGGCCGTCATTTCAACCACAAATGGTGAATCACCTACTTCTCCTCCCGCATTGGAGCGACTTCGTCAAGTCGTGAGGGAACAAGAAAATCTGAAAAAAAGGAAAGGAGAAAAAATAAACCTTGATACATTCAAAAGTATTTCTCGGTTTATGTTCAATAATGATGCATGGTTATCAGATTGTCGGATTAGAGGTAAATTCCCTGATTGGAAGGTGGAAAAAGATGGACAACAAATTGCCGTTTGGTCAACGAAACGGGGTGCTTTTTCAATTTCCAAGGTCGGTTTGTCCGTGATGCATGAACACAAGACACTTCCAGAAGTTATAGTCAAGGAAGATCGAAAATTAGTGGGTGATTTACACCTTGGTTTATTGGAATCATGGCCTGAAGATTTGAAAGTGGGAGAGGAAGTTTTGCTGATTCAAAAAGGCGTATTGGTTGGAAGCGCCAGAGTCTTAGCCCCTTCTTGGGAGTGGAACGGAACACCCGGTAGGTTGGCGAAATTGCGCCACAAACTCTCGTCTGATTCATCAAAGTGATTAATAAGAAGGAGCCGGTCGCCGCAGAACGAGGGCTTGTTATGGCACGAATGTATTCTTCCAATAAAGGCGTAAGTGGTTCTTCCAAGCCATATGTGGATGCTGCCCCATCCTGGTCTAATACCAACGCTGATGAGGTAAAAGAAATCATTCTAAAACTCGCAAAAGAAGGACATACAACCGCAGAGATTGGAACCATATTGAGAGACCAACACGCTGTTCCAAGTGTAAGATTGCTCTTTGAAGGTCGTCGAATTTCGTCCATTCTAGCAGAGGCATCCGTCGGCGGTGCTTATCCTGAGGACATGATGAACCTCATGAGGAAAGCAGTATCTCTGCTTGAGCATCTCAGCCGAAATCACAAGGATCTTCATAATTCAAGAGCATTGCACATCACAGAATCCAAAATTCGACGACTTGCTAAGTATTATCGAAGAGAAGGTCGAATTGCTGCTGATTGGAAGTACAAGCGAGATCAGTTGCGATTGATTGTAGAGTGATGCGCGTCACCTTGATGTAGAGGCATTCTTACCGCCTCATATTCCGATGCCTCCGCTAAAATCACTCGATGTTTTTTCTTCGTTTTCAACGGCGAAGACCAAATTTATTCAGTTGTGGGAAGAATCTGATTACATCGAATTGATTGCCTCTGCTGATGTGAGAGGTGTGATTGGCCTTGCTAATCTTGAATTAGCCTGTCTTGGTCACGGTAAGAAATACAAGCGAACCTTTCGTCCTTCATCACGTCATTTGCCAAAGGATGCTTCATTCGAGTGGCCAAATCATGATGGACTTAGTATACGCATAGTGACTGGAGAATCTTCTTTCCAAGGAATTTCTATTGAACATCAAAATGTGAGTATTGAATCATCCAATGTGGAAGTAGTATTCGAGGAATCAGAGGGAATTCATCAGGGTGTCCTCGATTCATTGGGTATTGTGACATTCTTGGTAAATGAAATGCTCCCTCAAGCACCGAAAATAAAGCGTATGAGGCCATTGATGCTTGCTGGTCAGTGGCTTCGTAAGTCCATGGAGAGTAATTATGACCCCATTTACATGAAATTGAGAGACGCATTACATGATGATGGACTTATTCGTTTGCTTCCAATGGTCGAAGTGGAAGAAAAAATGGAATTATTTCTACCTTCAATTTCACAGAAACGCTTCAACAAGTTAGTAAAAATGTGGCCGAAAATGGATTACGAGCAACGAAGAACAAGTTTGTCGGAACTCGCCCTTCCAGCACTAAGGGATGTAGAATTTTCAACAGGGCGTCTTGAGGAATTGATTTGGAAACGTGTGATCTTTCCTGGCAGTCGCTTTGATTTAGCAACATTATTATGGAGAATAGAGCAAAGTTGGCCGCTTGAAGATGAAGAGAGTCGACTACATGCCTCAACCCAAGCAGACATGTTGGTCAAAACTGGAGAACTTATCCCACAATCTTGAGTACTTTACCACAACCACCACATGGGATCTTCAAAGGTCTTTCATTACTCGTTATGGCATTTGGTGTGTCACAAGAAGGGCAATTGATTACCGGGAATGATGGTAAATCTTCGGTCATGGAGGTTTTTGGACTTGCCATGGCAGTAATAACCAAAATGATGAGCAAGATACCAATCGCACTAAAAATCACCAGCGGAGGGTAACCAAACAAAAACGTTGCAAATCCAAGGCCGAACAACGGTGTCTCGAGATAAATGGCTTTACGAACCCGATTTTTTGTCAATCGAAGTGCTAATCCCATGATGACTACAGAAGAAAAGAGTACAATCAATGATAGTGTCAAAGGTGCATGTATTATGCTTGAAGTCCCAAGTCCTTCGAAAGTGTAAGCATCCTCGGGAGATAATTGGTTCGCCGTAACTTTGATGTTATCACTAAATGGTGTTCGAGAATGAGAGATTTTGAGATTGGAACTTCCGAGTATCTCAGGACCCGTGACGCCGGTGAGCATATCGGTTTCTAACATGATTTCAAGATCGTAATTCGTCCAATGTGGATTGGCTGGTTGGGCGATAATGAAACTCCTCAAGAAGACTGATTTACTATTTTGGTCAACCGCCTCAAGCGTTGTAATGGTCAGTTTAATCGGGTGAGTGATGACTTTGGATTCTCCCAATAAATCAATATCAAAATCCACAATCTCGAAATCTTGTAAATTTTTACCGAGTAACTCATCTGCTTCCATCGCCATCCCAATCCCGAGGAATGAGGTGCCAATATTACGCATCTGGATTTCGAATTCGGAAATTTCTACCTGGTCAACAACTCTGTTCTGTCGGTGTTCATCCCCAACAGAGCCAGCAGAAAACAAGGATAGTGATTGGGAAATTTCAGATTTATCTCGGCCGATATTGTCCAGTCCCCATCGTAACCAATAGGCCATTTGTCCTTCAATAGTGAGACTCGTTTGCCTGTTGAGTGCAACTTCTCCCTCTTCAGCATACATTTCCATCTGTATGGAAACAGTCAATGGTGATCCATCTCCGTTAGAATAGAGCGGTTCATCTGAAGGATAGAATCCTCCTCCTCCTCCGCCTTCTCCTCCTGTAACAAAGATGTCTAAGGATTCAGTGTGCGTAATAGCTTCCATGCCCGGTTGCACGGTGATTGATGCAATGGTTGTGATATTCATTTGCCCAACACTTTCAGTCGTCCAAGTCCAAGTGATACGAATACCTTCTGAAAATCTTGAAAGAATCATGTCGCCTGAAACGGTTTCACCATCAACCTGCAAGGTGATTTCTGATTGAGTAGCCATGGCATCACCCCACGGGCTTTCCATGAAGAGATGGATGTAGACATTTTTTCCTTCGGTTTCTGGCTCTTCAAAATCCATGTCGAGTAATGGCATACTGGCATCGATAGAACTCATGTGATCTTCATCTCCCCAAAGGAAGGTCAGGCTTTGTTGACCACTGGGTGCACTGAACAATAGTGCTGATACATACAACGTTACCGTTACCTTCCCAGTTGAAGTTCCCGCTGATTCTACTGGAATATCCACATTTAGCGTTCCAGTGCCTTGGGGAAGAAATTGCCCACCTTGATTGGTTTGACCGGTAAAAGTCTCTCCACCGATTCTCACTTCAACAGTCCCGTTAATTTGAGCCCCTGCTGCACCTTCTAGATTGTAATTCATGGATAGGGACCAGGTGTAATCTTCAATCTCACCTGAAGCTCTTTTATCGAGGGACCAAGAACCTACTTCAACATCTTGATTCACAGCATTTGCAAGTGAATCCGATTCTTGAAGTTGTGATAATTCAACTTGAAAAGGAGTTAATGTTGCTTCACTGCCGGCACCCTTCAGGTACAAGGTGACTTCACTTGATTCGGATGTTGTAGCGGAAGAGGCTATCGGCAATGGAATTGTTGCCAGAAAAAGCATCAAAATGACGATGCCTAATCCCTTTTTCACACCCTCACCAGTCCCTTGAAGTCTGGCAGGCACATCAACCCTGCGGCTAACTGGGCCAGACTTGGTCACAAAGCCTTCTCAAGGAGTTCGCCCAACTCTTTTTCAAACAGGCCAACGAGTGCTTCTCCTAATTCGCCATGTATTTCATCAGGCAGTATGCGTAATCCCAGACGTGTTGCTGCCCTTGTAGCCTTCAATTCAGCATAAAGCGACTTGGCCTTTGCATGGAAATAATACGAAATGGCTTCTTTGAGTTCTTGCCTTAATTCCTCATCCTTTTCGATTTTGTCTCGAACGTAGGCTTTTAGTTCATCCTTCACCAAATCACGAAATGTCTCGACGACTAAATCTTCGGTAGCCATCAATTCTTTGACTTGCCGAGATATGTTTCCGGTCAACAATCGGTCTATCGCCATGATTGCTGTTATGGCTTATCTTTCATAACTCTTTGGAGGGAGTATTCATCAACCAAAACAGTCTCGGTCGAGTAGGTGGAACCGTGGGTGAAGCATTAATTAGTGATTTGATTTTGACAGATGAACATACTACTGTTGGCGTAGATGACAGCATTGTAGAGGGTACAAAACGCCTTATTGACATGCCAGGTGGCGTTCTTATCGTCTTGGACGAGAGTGAAAATGTCAAAGGAGTCATGGGCACGCATCAAATTTTGAAGGCAGTGGCCCAAGGAATGGATTTGAGTTCCGCCACATGTGGCGAAGCTATGGAATTGGATGTACTACAAGTAAAATTATCAGAGAAGATAGCAGATGTTCTTCCAATTATCAATGAGAGAAAACCTCAAGCAGTTGTAGCCGTCGATGATGATGGCGCCTTTTCAGGATATTTCTCTCCTAATGATTATCGACAAGCGATGTCAAGATTGGATAATATGCCTGCTATTCGTTCTCTAGATGAATAATCAAGCGTGTAGAAAGACGAGTTTATCTTCCTCGAGTTTGGCATATCCTATTCTTTCTAATTGAACAATCGTGCCGATTGAGAGTTGGTGATTTTCCAAAATACCTTCAGACTTCAAGATTTCTTTTCCTTCCGGAGTTAACAACATTGTTTTGTGTCCACCGCTAACCCAATGCACAATAGTTCTGTTATCTGATCTCTCAATCGACTCTACGACCCCATCTTTGGAGATATCACAAAAATCTTTCAATCTCACATTCCCGAGGTCAGATTTCTCGAGGTAAATATGGTTATCAATGTCAATTTCTCTTTTTCCAAGATTTTCTGATGGATGAGCATCTAAGGAAATGTGGGCGGGGTATTCTCCTCTCAGTTCAATCTCAATTGCATCTCTAACAAAGGATAATCTTGGACTCGAAGGGTCAATAATGCTGGTATTATGAGAAAATAGTGTGGTAAGTGGTACCGAGATGTCTTTTTGGGTCAACCCAATTTCAATCCAAAAGGATTGCAAGGCTTCAGCACGAATACCACGTCTTTTCAGACTTCCAAGAGTTGGAAGCCTGATATCGTCCCAACCCGTAAAGGTACCCTGCTTGATATCTTCTTTCATACCCGATGTCGAAAATCCTCCAAACTCATGTACTTTCACACGGCCCCAGTAAATCGTTTCAGGATAATTCCATCCAAAGTGTTCATACAGCCATTTTTGTTTCCTTGTTGAATCCATCAAATCTTTTCCTCTAATGATGTGAGTTACACCTTGTAAGTGATCCTCCACCGCAGATTGAAAATCCAATAATGGCCAAACACGCCATTTGTTTCCTACACGAGGGTGGGCATTGGTCTGTATACGTAATGCAGGCCAATCTCTGAGTGCCGGATTTGGTAATGTCATGTCTGTTTTAACTCTAACAACAGCATCTCCAGGTTGGAATCCATTTTCATCATTCATCATTTTCCAAAGTGATTCCGCCTCAGAATTTTCTTGATTTCTACAAGGACAATTTTCCTTTGATTTTCTATACTCACGAAAGTCCTCTGATGAGCATTGACACACATAGCCATAACCATTTGCGAGTAATTTTTGGGCATACTTGTGGTATTCTTCCATACGTTCACTTGCTATAATTACACGCTGCGCCTTAAATCCACATAGCCATTCTTGCTCATGCATGATCATTTCATAAGCTTCAATCATTGGAGGCTTTACGGTGGTATCGGTATCGTCAAAACGGAGAATCAATTCTCCGTTTAGTTGTTTAGCATATTCAGCGTTGATGACCAAGCCTCTCGAATGTCCAAATGAAAGGGGGCCATTTGGATTTGGTGCAAAGCGGAATACGGGCTTATCCACCGGGTTTGGAAGATCAGGCAATCCTGTTTTTTTCACATGCTTCTTCTTTTCTAGTAACTCAGGGGCTTGTTCTTCCAACAGGCTTCGTACGTGAGAAATCCCCTCGGATTTTGCCAAGGTATTTGCCTCGCTCACATGACGTCCAATAAGGGCACCCAAATCTTTTGCATGAGAGCGTAATTCTGGTAAAGTACCCATGATTCTTCCCATAACAGAACCAACTTTTCCCTCTCCTTCGTAGAGCATGGCGTTTTGCAACGCAAGGTTACGAATCAGGCGAATTATGCTCGGCTCTGGTTCCCAGCCCATGGTGAGGGATTCGGGTGAGGTTTTTCAGAACAGCGTTTCTTGTCCTTGGATTTTTACCATTCTTTTGGGTAAATCACCTTCCCATTTCTCTTTCACGGTTTTCCATGACCAGCGGAGGTGCTCATTTGGTTCATCTTCTTCCATCAATTTTGGCAGTATGCCGATTGTTTTTGGGTCACTGGGATAGCCTGAACCTATTTCGAATCCCAAAGATTCTTCCAGATCTTTGATATGTTTATCCCGGATATATTTGGCAACAATACTTGCAGCAGCGACCGAGATATGCCTATCATCCGCTTTATGTTCAGAAACCATATTTGCTTCTTTTGACCAATGTTTGAGTCGTGATATGATTCTCTTGGCAAATCGTTCGGTGTTTACATCGCAAGCATCAACGACAATGGTTCCATCAATTGGTCCCATGCGATTGAGTATTTCGCTAAAGCCTTCTACTTCGAGCATGTTCAATCCAATGGTATTCACCGCCATATCAATTTCTGCAGGTGAATATATGACTTGAACAATCTGAAAGTCTCTATTTGATTCTAACAAATGGTATAATTCTTCTCTGCGTTTTGAAGTCAATTTTTTTGAATCCTTCACGCCTATTTCTTCAAGGTATGATTTTTGGTCAACAGGAATTTTAATGCCTGTAATGACCAATGGTCCAATTACGGGTCCACGTCCCGCTTCATCGATGCCGATTTCCCACCTCACAAATCGAGTTCAGTTAATCCTGTATTTTGTGTTTGTTGGTCGAGACTTTTATTGGCTTCATGTAAAGATTTTGGCCCGGTTGAACTGATTTCTTGAGCCAGAGCATTCATTTTGTTGATCACATCCTCCTCACCATGGTGGTCGATGATGGTTGAAGCAGCACTAATGACCTCTCGCGAAACAGGCTGTTTCGTTGGCTCCAAAGGTTTTGATTGAGCCAAAAATGCTTGAGTGAATTGCTCTTTTGAAACTTCAGGAGCAGGTTTCTTTTCCATGCTCAGATCAGTATTTTTTGGCTCTTCGGGTTCTGTTCTAAGTTCAAACAGAGGTTGTAAGCGTTTTTTTCTATCAGCATAGGCCTTTTTCACGATATGCAAAGCAATAAAAAGGGAAGCACAAAATCCCCACCATGCTGCAATCATGGCCCCAAGCGTTTGGACTAAAGAGCCGACATCCA
>PBHM01000023.1 GCA_002719395.1 Methanobacteriota archaeon
CGATCTTAGTCGGTGATGCGCTCTACTTCACTGCGAAAGAAACCAACAGCGGCTTCGAATTGTGGGCTCATGATACCTCAAACGCCTCAACTTGGCAGGTGGCTGATATCCGCAGCGGATCGACCGGCAGTGACCCCGGACAACTCAGTGAGATCTTAGTCGGTGATACGCTCTACTTCAGTGCAAATAATGGAAGCATCGGCACAGGAATGTGGGCTCATGATACCTCAAACTCCTCAACTTGGAAGGCGGCTGATACCAACTCGGCTGGCAACAGTGACCCCGGAATGGACATGTTGATACTCGTCGGTGATACGCTCTACTTTGGTGCGAATGATATCAGCGCCCACAAATTTTGGGCCCATCAGCCAGGTGAAATTACCTCACTGAGCAGCGGCTCAGGCAGCGGCTCAGGCAGCGGCTCTGGAACTTCTGCAACTACAACATATGGGAATGGTAGCACTTGGGGTGTCACAAATATAGGCACAATTTCTGACGATTTCCATGCAGTAGTTGGCGATACAATCTACTATGTTGCAGGTACTGCTAACAATGGTACCGAACTGGTGGCGACAAACACTTCTAATGGCTCATCTTGGTTGGTCGAGGATTTCGTTACCGGCAGCGGTAGTGGTTATATTGGAACACACATGCAACCAATCGTAGTTGGTGACACGATTTATTTCACATTTTCCGATACAACTTACAGTCATGAATTGTATGCACACGACACCTCAAATCACTCAACTTGGCAGGTAGCAGACATCAACAATGGTATTTTTGGTAGTTATCCAGGTTTATTCGGTTTGGACATTTTAGTTGGCGACACTATCTATTTCTCAGCCAGCGATGATGTTGGCGGAGACCATGAATTGTGGGCGCATGATACCTCAAACCATTCAACATGGAATGCAGCCGACATCAACCCCTTGTCGAATAGCGATGGTAGCGAACCTGGATATCACATGGCAATCTTAGTTGGAGACACACTCTACTTTGATGCGGATGATGGTGTTAGTGGTCGCGAACTGTGGGCACATGACACCTCAAACCATTCAACTTGGCAAGTAACTNATAATCCTGCCACCAACTGTCCGGACCAAAATGAACACNATCCTGGATACGGTTTGGACATTTTAGTCGGTGATACAATCTACTTTTCTATGGGGGCTGAGGAGTGTTTCAATAATGAACCAAATGCTGAATTGTGGGCGCATGACACCTCAAATCACTCAACCTGGCAGGTAGCAGAAATCAGAAGTGGTAACGCTGGAAGCAGTCCTGGATATTCAGGGCTTGAACTTGTAGTCGGCGATACAATCTACTTTGATGCGAATGATGGTGGTACTGGTCGCGAAGTGTGGGCACACGATACTTCAAACCACTCAACATGGCTAGTAGATGATTTCTCGGGAAATCAGGAAGGTTATATCGGCAATGGTAAGGGTGGATACGATTGGATGAATATGGAATATGTGATTAATGATACAATTTACTTCGAATATAATAATGTTGTATTGAGGGCGCATAACACCTCAAACCAGACGAGTTGGGATATTGATTTTGGAGGTGCTCTCCCTGGTCAAAATTTCCACATGCAAGTTGGTGATGCGATTTACTTTAGTGGTAGAGGTGTAAGCAGTAACTCTAACCATAATTTGAAGGCCTATGACAATTCAAACCTATCAAGTTGGAGCCCCACAGGTAATTCAGGTCTATTACCGGATGGCTTCGGAATTTTAATTGATGATACAATATACTTCCCTGGTACCTGGCTCGGTAGAACCGATGACCTTTGGGCTCACCAGCCTAGTGAAATCACACCTGTAGTCAGCTATTCTAGCAGCGGCTCAAGCAGCATTATCCCAGTCACCGGTGCAACCTGCAGCATCTCGCCTGCACTACCAACTGGATTGAACATTGACACAAGCACGTGCACAATTAGCGGAACACCTTCAGTTGCAACAAGCAACACAACTTACACTGTTACTGCTGACATTGGCGGAACAGTCTACCAGGCTACAATTTGGCTATCTTCTTCATACCCTCAACTCACACCGAGCGTAGAAGGTGCAGAATTAGAAACCGGTCAAGCAATGACCGACATCACATTCAATGCTCCTTTGCCACCAGCAAATGGAACTTTTGAAACGATTTTTGAGGGTGGATTAAATGCAAAAATTGGAAATTTAGAGGCAGACATTGATTCCAATGATGTTATCCATGCAGTCTTTTTCGACCCGGATTCCTCTAGTCTAATCTATGCCAATGACGCTTCAGGTACTTGGTCAAGTGAGGTTTTGGCGACAGGAGAATCTCAATATGACCCTTCCATGGTTATAGATTCTAACGATAAGATCCACATCTCATATCTTAATTACACCAATAAGGAGGTCATGTATGCCAATAACGTTGCTGGTTCATGGGTCTCGTCTATTGCAGCAGATTTCAATGATTACTGGTCCTTGAACGAGCATTATACGACCTCAATTGATGTTGATTCAAACAACAATGCATACATTGCTTATGTTTACAATTACGGTAAATCAACTGCAAAATTAGAGATAGCAGATAACTCAGGTGGCACATGGTCATCAACAATTCTCCAAGAAGAGTATAGTGGCTATCATTTGAGCACTACATGGTTTGACCTGATTCTTGATTCCAATGATGCTGCGCATCTTCTCTATACCATGCGTTCCGGCTCGAATTACAAAATGAACTATACGACGGATGTAAGTGGAAGTTGGGTTTCAACGCAGATTGGTTCAACCGTTAACAGTGCCATCAGATACGTGTCATTGAATATTGATTCTACAGATGTCGTTCATTCTATTCATCAAAACGGGAATTATGGCCGACTCATCTACTCAAACAATTCAGGAGGAACTTGGACATCAACCTCCTCCGGTACCTTCCCATGCGATATTAACTTCGCACACGGTACAAACTCATGTGGAGCCTTATCCTCGATATTTATTGATGCTGATGATAATATACACATTTCACATCAAAAGAGTAATCACAGGCACTTGCTCTATGTTAACAACGTATCTGGTTCTTGGCAAACCGCACAATACAATAATCCAGGGCCAACCGCTAGTACAGGGTATGGTTATGAAACAGCAGTAGTTGTTGATTCAAATGGTGATGTTGAGATTTTGCATGGCTTTGAATTAAACTCACAAATGAGTTTGGTTTCACTGTTTCAGCAAGGGTTGGATAGCGGTTCAGGTAGTGGTTCAGGTTCTGGAGTTGAATATTCAAGTCCAATTACCACTGCAACGAGTTGCATCGCTACTCCTTCGCTGCCATCTGGATTGAATATTGACAGCAGCACGTGCACCATCAGCGGTACACCTGCAGCAGATTCAGCAAACACCACTTATACAATCACTGCAGTCATTGACGGCAATACCTATGAAGCAAGTATTTGGTTGTCAACATTTACCTTTGGTGAAATTACCTCAACGGTTGAAGGGGCAACATTACAACTTGGTGAAGCGATGGCGCCGATCACGCTCAACTACACCTCACAAGATGGACATCAAACAGCACCGGTAAATGTAACAGGAAATGGCTCGGTCTGGTGGGATAATCAAGACATATTCTGTGATTGTGGAGAACATATGGCAATCGTTCATGGCAATACAATATACATGGATGGAGTAGCAAGTGGTTCAGCGGGTCATGAACTCTATGCATATAGCATTGATACAGGTATGTCATGGCTTGTAGCAGATATTAATTCCAATGGTGACAGTGTACCAGGTGAAAGAATGTCAGTTTTGATTGGTGACACGATTATATTCGATGCAGACGATGGGGTTCATGACAGAGAATTATGGGCACACAATGTGTTGACAAACACAACTTGGCTTGTTAAAGATATCAATCCGAATGCAAATCAGCTTTCATTCATAGGAGGGAATTTTGCAGAGGTTATGAACGGAGTGTTGTATTTTGATGCATATGAACCTGTAAATAATGTTGAAATATGGGGCTTTAATCCTCAAAATGGAACTTCTTGGAATGTAACTGATAACTTTTCAAGCATGAATCAGGATCAACCTGGACAGAAGATGATCCAAGTTGTCGGCGACACGCTTTATTTCAGTGGCCGAGAAGATACAGGATGGCCTTATCCTGCTGGGACAGAACTCTGGGCATATACCGCGACTAACCAAACAACTTGGTTAGCCGCTGACATTAATCTAGGTTCTTCAGCGTCATATCCAGGTGAAGATTTCAGTGTGGTAATAGGTGATACAATTTACTTCGATGGTAAAATAACAACTGGAGCAAATCTTGCTGATCGGAAAATTATTGCTTATGATACGTCAAATCATACTCATTGGGTAGTTACCGATGTAGACCAGTCAGATACTCTTTCCTATCGAGATTATAATCAAATGGAATACATTGGAGTTGTCGGTTCAACTATCTATACAATTGGAACTAATTACATAGGAATGGGTCCTACAGGTCTTAATTTTCAGAGCAGGCAAATTTGGGCAATAAATATTGAAAATGAAACAGCATGGCAAGTGCCGAATTTCCCTTGTCTTTACAGCAGTGGTTGTATATTTCCAGTTAATAATATGCGCCTCATAGTTAATGATGTAATTTATTTTGGTTTTGATGACGATAGTAACGCTGAGGAACTTTGGGCTTACAACACCACAAATGAAACAGCATGGATGATCACGGACTTACCTGGTAATCCGTTTACCGGATTTAACCCAGGACAATATATGAGTTTGTTAGTCGGTGATACTATTTATTTTTCAGGAGATGCACACGATAACTCATTCCAACAAGGAGGTAACCCGGGTCTCGGTATTGCAAGCGCAGGTCATCTTTGGGCTTATGACACATCAAACGAGTCACTATATTTCTTTTCAAATCATTATACTGATATGCCCACACACCCTACTGATATAGGCTCATGGAATTGCAATCTTATTATTAGTCATGGAGTAAGTCCAGGTATGCGATTTTCATTTGTAATTGATGATGTTCTGTATTATGATATTGGAGCTGACTGGTCGCAATCAACAAGCTATAATGGTAATTGTCCTATGCCAAGAGTTGCTGGATATCAACCTTCAGTGATTACTTACTCAAATTACACGCCACCAGTATCTTGGGAAACAGAACCACCACTACCTGCAGGCATGAGTATCTCAGGCGGTACGATTAGNGGTACACCTTNGGTCTATGCCAGCAACCAAACTTACACGATTTACGCTAACCAAAGCGGTTATTCNACNACGCACGAGTTGTACTTCAGCGTAGATAATGCTTATCCGCACACTGTGGTGGAGGACCAACCGATTGATGCAATCGGTTTCCATCCTGCATTCTTTGATGGCACAACCACATGGAGTATTTCTCCAAGTTTGCCAAACAGTTTGGTTCAAGATACNGCNACTGGTGAAATTACAGGAACGGTTGACGACGCAATTTCAAGTACATACACGGTAACTGCAACGCATAGCAGTGGGGCATCAGAGACTTTCACGTTCAGCATTGACAGTCTTTTGGATACTGATGGAGACGGATTGCCAAATGAGTTGCCTCCAACATACAATCCTGCCAATCCACCAACTTCTGGCTTGATTGCCGATGATGATGATGATGGTGATGGTTTACTTGATGTTGTTGAAACTGGAACTGGAATCTATGTCGATGGACAAGACACAGGAACTGACCCACTTGACCCTGACACCGATGGCGATGGAATTTGTGACGGGCCAAACGCCGTTTCCGGCGTGTGCATTGCTGGACCCGATGCTGACCCGAACGGACTNNTGCCNCCTNCAACTTTGGTGGNNTTGAANAANACAGACATNGGTACNTTNTCNCCGTANCTTTCCGTTGNTGGNGGNACNTTCGAGATTTCACCTGAATTACCNAATAGTTTGTCAATGGATCCAAACACCGGTGTAATTACTGGTATACCAATCGAAACAATGGCGAATACAACCTTTACGGTTTGGTCTAACCATTCAGATGGTACCTCGCTGACTTACGATTTCACCATTGAAGTTCTCGAAGATAGCGATGGGGATGGATTACCAGATGAGTTGCCAGATGATTATGATTCATCCAATCCTACCTCTCCTGGTTTGGTTGAGGATCTGGATGATGATGCTGATGGCATTCCCGACACAAACGAAACAGATACTGGTTCTTATGTCAATGAATCGGATACTGGTACAAGTCCAACCAATCCTGATAGTGACGNAGATGGTATGTGTGACGGACCAAATGCGGTTTCAAACGTTTGTACAGCAGGACCGGATGCATTCCCTCTTGACCCTGCTGGCGACACGGATACAGATGGAGATGGCAAACCCGATGTGCTGAAACCTGGAATTGATTCCACAAGTGTTCCTCCATTGGAAGAAGATTTGGATGATGATGGTGATGGATGGGAAGATGTCAATGAAACTGGTACGAACGTATACGTTGACGAAACCGATACTGGTACCGATTCCTTGAACCCTGATACGGATGGGGACGGCATTTGTGATGGTCCACTTGCTGTGCCTGGGATTTGTGGTGCTGGGCCTGATGAAAGGCCATTTGGTGAACCGTTTGAAGGCCAAGTCTATGGTGTGAATAATTCGTTCTTCCCATCATTGATGCCAGAAGTAACACTGCAAGCAGGTAGCACTTGGGAGGTTCATCCTGATTTGCCTGAAGGTCTGGAAATCGATCCTGATACAGGTCGAATCACTGGAGTTCCTACTGAAAGTATGGCGAACACCACATTTACGGTATACGGAAATGGTTCTGATGGAGTGAATGTCGAATATCAATTCTCTATGGAGATTCTCGATGATTATGATGGCGATGGAGTGCCAAATGACCTTCCAGATGATTATCCTGTGAATGGAACACTCATCGAAGACAATGATGACGATAACGATGGTATTCTTGATGAATACGAAACAGGAACTGGCGTGTATGTGAATGGAACTGACCTTGGTACGGATGCTTTGAATCCTGATACGGATGGAGACGGTATGTGCGATGGTCCAGTTGCGATCGAAAATGTGTGTGATATAGGACCCGATGCCTTCCCACTTGACCCAGCCGGTGATACGGATACCGATGGTGATGGAAAGCCTGATGTCTTGAAGCCTGGTGTTGATTCTACAAGCACACCGGCCTTAGAAGAAGACCTTGATGACGATGGAGACAATGTTCCAGATACTGATGAAGATGCTGCTGGCACTGATTCTTTGCTTCCAGATACCGATGGTGATGGTGTTTGTGATGGTGATATTGCTGTAGGCTCAGTTTGTGTAGCAGGGCCTGATGCATTCCCTCTCGACCCTTCGGCTTCGGTTGACACCGATGATGACGGTCATCCAGATGAGTGGAATGATGGAAAAGATGGAAGCGATTCGACATCGACGCCTCCGCTTCAGTTAGATGATGATGACGACAATGATACATGGGCCGATACTGGTGAATTGGCTTGTTCAACCAATCCGCTCGATAAGGATGATGTTCCTCAAGACCAAGATCAAGATGGAATTTGTGACCTATTGGACGAAACTGATGACAGTCCAATCTCGATGGTTTACAATTCTACTACTCTTGAATTGCTTGTTGGCCAAGAGATGACGCCGTTTGCTCCAACTACATCTGGAGGCGATATCGTAACTTGGGAAATTTCAGGCCAATTACCAGAAGGTTTGACCTTTGGAGTCAGCCCTGCACGTTCAACAGGCTTGGATGGTGTGATTCGTGGAAACCCACAATCTGCAATCGCTGAAACACTCTTCACTGTGTGGGCTAACAACTCACAATACAGCCAAGAGTTTGCCTTTACACTTGTGGTCTATCAAGACACAGACTTAGATGGATTTGCTGACCAATTGCCAAGCGATTACATCGGCATTTTCCAAGAAGATCTCGATGATGATAATGATGGTTGGAATGATACTGATGAAGGCGATTGTGGCTCAGACCCACTAGATGTTTCAAGCAAGCCCAGTGATACAGACGGAGATGGAATTTGCGATGCATTAGATGACCAGCAAAATGCTGTATCAGCCGAAACACCAGAAGGAGGCTCTTCCAGTTCCTCTTTCCTATCAATGTGGATGTGGTGCTGCTTGTTACTACTGTTGTTGTTGCTGTTGATTCCGTTACTCTTCATGGACCAAGTGAGGGCTATCTTGTATCAAGGACCAGAACCTGAACATACGGTATTCAAACCAGAAGTTGAGGAAGGAATGGGAACAATGGATAATCCATTTATTCTCAAATCCATTGAAGATGTTGAACCTGGAACAATCGTATTCTCCGAGGAGAAAATCGATATTTCAGAAATCACTCCACACTTGAACATCGATATCATTGACTTGAATATGGAAGAAAATGACCAACGATTCATGATGCGAGATCGCCGAGCCTCTGAGGAAGGTATCAGAATGATCACTGCCAATCCAGAAGGAAAAATCTCAATTCGATTGGTAATGGATGATTCTGTAGAGCCAACCAAAGATGGTCGTACCTACACCTCATTGCTGAAACTAGGTATCGCAACGGTTTATTTCCAATGGAGTGTTACTTTCAAAGCGGATGAAGCATATCTTGCTGAACAACAAGCCAAATTAGAGGCCGAGAAGGCTCTCGAAGAGGCCAAGTTGAAGGAGGAAGAAGAGGCTAAGAAGAAGGCAGAGGAAGAAGCTGCTGCCGCCGCTCTTCTCGCCAAAGAAGCAGAAGAGAAAGCCGCAAAAGAAGCCAAGAAAAAGGAAGAAGCAGAAGCCAAGAAGAAGGCCAAGGAAGAAGCAGATGCAAAGAAGAAAGCAGATGCTGAGGCTAAGGCTGCCAAGGAAGCCGAAGAGGCCGAAGCCAAGAAGAAGGCCAAGAAAGAAGCAGATGCAAAGAAGAAAGCAGATGCAGAAGCCAAGGCTGCAAAGGAAGCCGAAGAGGCCGCTGCCAAGAAGGCTGAGGAAGAGGCTGCTGCAAAGAAGAAAGCAGGTGCAGAAGCTAAGGCTGCTAAGGAAGCCGAAGAGGCCGCTGCCAAGAAGGCCGAGGAAGAAGCCGCTGCAAAGAAAGCCAAAGAAGCTGAAGCTAAGAAGAAGGCAAAGAAACCCGCAACTGCAAAAGAGGCCAAGAAGCAAGAGGAACTTCAGCGCGTTAAAGAGCGTGCAAAGAGTATTGACTTCAAGGTCATAGGTAAGGCATCATCTACAGAATTGAAGAGTGAAGTAAAGAAAGGCGCAAAGACACTTGAAGTTGCTGATGCTTCTAAATTCGCTGAAAGCGGTTCTGCCCGAATAACAGATGAAGATGGAAGTTCAGTGATTGTCTGGACAGGTAAAGATGGAAATGTCCTAACTGGCGTTAGTGGTGTTGAGCGTGTCTTTGGCGCTGCTTCAATTGTTATGGCAAGAGACGACCTACAGGTCATCAAAGGTGTTGGACCTTTCATCGAAGAGAAATTAAATGCTCTCGGAATTACAACCTACAGGCAGATTGCAAACATGAATCCTAAACTTGAGAAACAGGTCAACGAAGCGATCGAATTCTTCCCTGGTAGGGTCAAGCGTGACCAATGGGTAACACAAGCAAAGATTTTGCTTGGTGAAGATGTCCAACTCGATGAGAAGGCGCTTAAGCAAGCCGAAGAATTGGAGCGTGTTGCGAAGAAGGCTGAGAAGATTGATTTTGCAACGATTGGAACTGCATCCGCTATGGATAAAGATAACCTGCAAGAGTTGAAAGGCATTGGTCCATTCATCGAAGAGAAGTTGAACGCACTTGGAATCTTCAAGTTCGAACAAATAGCAAAGATGACTTCAAAGATAGAAGATGAAGTGAACCTCGCCATTGAGTTTTTCCCAGGTCGTGTAAAGCGTGACCAATGGGTTGCTCAAGCCAAAATCAAAATTGGTGAAGATGCTCAACTTGATGAAAAGGAATTGAAAAAGGCCGAGGAATTAGAGCGTGTTGCAAAAAAGGCTGAGAAGATTGACTTTGGTACCATCGGTGTGGCCTCTGCTTCCGATAAGGATAATCTCCAGGAAATGAAGGGAATTGGTCCCTTCATTGAAGAGAAGTTGAACGCACTTGGTATTTTCAAGTTCGAACAGATCGCAAAGATGACGTCAAAAATCGAGGAAGAAGTCAACCAAGCGATTGAATTCTTCCCAGGTCGAGTAAAGCGAGACGAGTGGGTCAAACAAGCGAAAAATCTTGCCAAGAAGTGATTCCACACTTGGAAAGGCATATGAATTTAATCGAACCCAGAATGAGCAGGGGATTTGATGAGTTTGCGCAATCAACAACATAAGGCAATTGTCCTTTCGGTGTTGATGGTCATGCTCGCTCAGTCAGCATATTCTGAATANTATCGAGGATGGTANCCTCCAGTTNATNTNGAGGAANGCCCAGANGTGCGTTATNTCGANCCTGTTGTATGNGCTTCNGAAACGAGAACTGCAGGTACGGCGATTAACGTAGACGGCNTCAATGGTGATGATTCCTATGCGGGAACTTCCTCCTGTCCNATGAAGACTTTGTCTGCNGCNNTAGGTGACGCTGTNANTGACGATGAGATCGTGATNCAGTCTGGGCTCTACCACGACAATGTTTCAATCAATGGCATTGACAATTTGGTTATCCGTGCGGCAACTGGCGCTACGGTTGTGTTTGATGGTACACAAAGCATTACTGAAGATCTTGGTGGCGTTTGGTCAGCAGCAGATTCTGATGGCATTCAGGAAGTTACACTTACCCAGGATGGGTGGCAGTTGTTCCTGGTATATGACGAACAGGTCCCTGCTCGATGGCCAAATGCGCAGTTTTCGGATGAAACCGTATTCAATCGTTCATATTGGGCAGAGGGTACTTTGACTGGTTCAAACAATGCATACACGATAGGTTGGCTAACAGATGCCGGGCCAGAGGATGGTGTTCACACTGGATTGAACGAGACCATCAATGCAACAGGACTTGATCCTGTTGGAGCCATTGCTGTCATGAATCTGGGTTCATTTAGAAGCAACAGTCGAGTAATTACCGGTTGGAATCCGAGTAACGGAACATTTGCTTATGACGGAGCGGGCGTCGATTGGAAAACCAAACACCATGCCTATTTCCTTGAAGGAAAGCGAGAACTCATCGACCAGGATGGNGAGTGGTGGTATAACAATANCAATAATCGACTGCATTACAAAACACCTTCTGGACAAGATGCCAATGATTTGGATTTGAGAGTGAAGGTTCAGCCCTTTGCCATCAGCGTTGAGGGCTCGGACGATGTGACCATTCAAGGCATTGATTTCTTTGGCACCACGGTGAATTTCAACAATTGTGATGGTTGTTCNCTGACCAATGCAACACTCGAGTACCCAAGCACTTCAAAGCGTGGACTGGGTATTGCTGGGGAATCTGAAGACGATAGATGGATGACACGATTCTATCGCTCAACGAATTCATTTGTTGACAACATTTCCATTACCAATACCGACGGTGGCGCAATAGAATTCCAAGGCTCAGGTGGTCAGTCGAATAATAACACGGTTAACAATTCCTACTTCCATGCTATCGATTGGTCTGCAGCAGACCAAAAAGGCTTGATGACGACCATTTACGAAGGCGGCCGTGATATGTATTTCATGAACAACACCGTTCACCTTACCGGTGCTTCCTCAGTGCTCTCAATTGGTGATGCACCTAAGATTTTCTNCAACGAAGTGTGGGATGTTGGCCATCTACAAACCGATGGTGCTGTTGTGCAAGTCATGCAAGGTGAAGCACCAGGNGCNGAAATCGCTTACAACTGGATTCACGACGTCATCAANTACGGNGCTCGCTTTGACGCACCCATCAATCAGGTNGGCACGGGCGCAAACGGTACCATGCATCACAACGTAATTTGGAATGCTACTGGTGGATTAATGGTCAAAGGAGACTACCACAATATTCACAATAACACCGTGTTCAANTCCTCTGAAAAGAACGATTTGATNATTCTTACTGACAACGGCGTCAATAACGGAAATTCTACCATTCACCAAAACGCTGCTGATAAGATGGCCGATCACAGAACTGGGTCATGGGCATCATATCCGCTTCCACCAGGAACCTATTGGAACAACTGGAACGGGTACGTCAACATAACGGATACCGTTTGGAATCAGTTGGTTGACCCTGTGAATGAAGACTTCCGGCCTAAAGTTAACTCCCACCTCGACAACATGAGTGCTGGAGCATATGATGCTGGCGATGCAGATCCGTGGACCCCCGGTATTTCTTGGGCTTACACGACGCCTGAACCGCCATCTATCACAATTACGCCTTCTTCATTGAATTTCGTGGTAGGTACGGCCATGACATCTGTGAGCGCCGCAAACAGTGGAGGATACATTCTATCTTGTAGCGCTTCACCATCACTACCTTCTGGTCTTTCACTCTCCAGTACGTGTACCCTCTCAGGAACACCAACTGTTGCGAGCACAACAGCAGTCTACACCATCACGGCCACCAATACAGGCGGTTCGGATACGGCCACCATCTCGCTCACCGTGCAAGCGACAGGTGGATCATTGGCGATTACGCCAACGAATCGAGAGGGAAGCGTCAACAGTGCACTCGCCAGTATCGCCATGTCTTACANGCATACTGCAAGCAATTACGGTTGGACTTCAGGCGTTAGCAACTCAACCTCAACAATCACCAACAATTACCTGAGCGGTGGTGGGCAGCACCTACTCGGCGTTGATTCAGGTGAACAAGGCGAGATGGTTGTTGTTTATCCACACAACGATACGGGACTCTCAACCCACAGCTTGGGCATGATGTATCGCTGGGACGGAACATGGACCGAGACGATTCTCGATACCGCTACCGACACAGGTCATCATCCTTCTGTTGCTATCGATCGACAGGGCGCAATTCACATCGCTTACGTTGACTACTCAACTNNTCCCGCCGACCACAGTGATGATGTGTTGCGTTANGCNACCAATGCTTCAGGCACATGGGCCTTCACAACGCTTGGGTATTCAGGAAGTGATGGTCAGGGAGGGCGAGGGACTGCTATTGTTATACATCCGATCACCGATGCCGTTCACATTGTGGCCACAATTTACGAGAACTCTTCTCGGGATCTTCGGTACTACACCAATGAAGACGGTTCATGGGCTAACCAGACCATCACTGACTCCACGAAAGATGAAGGTCACGATCCTGCCATGGAGATGGATGGTGACGGAAATCTCTACGTCGTTTACTATTGTGATACTGGTTGTAGCGATTTGCGATTGTCCAGCCGAATCAATGGCGTGTGGCAGAACGAAACGGTTGCGAGTCACAAAAATATTGGGAAAGACCCTGACATCGCCGTCGATTCACAAGGTATGATTCACATTGTATCGCAGTACAACAACGACTTGAAAATCCACCTACATTCCGGTACGTTGGGGAGTTGGACGGCTCAGACGACACTTTCGGGAAGTAAGGCATATTGGCCAGTGGTAGGAGTTGATTCAAACGATGCTGTTCACATCTCCTATCATTATGCTACAACTGAAAAAGATGTGAAGTACATGACCAACGCTTCAGGATCGTGGACATGGCCACCATCCATACTCAACGGATACGGTGGTTGGGGTAGCGAGATGGTTATTGACGCAAACGATGACATCTTCATACCGAACGTCGCTCCAGGGTTATCAAAGATTCAGCTGACCAAAGTCATGGGTTCGGGACAAGGATTGACGGCTCGTCCAATCTACGATATTTCACCGATGCTTCCTGACGGTCTCACAATGAACTGGCGAACGGGAACCATCTCAGGCACGCCTACAGAAGCCCTTGCTAACACGACGTTTACTGTGACTGTGACTGCGCTCGGCACCATCACGACGAGCACTTTTACACTCTTCATCACTGGTGAGCCGGGTGTCCTTGCTTACAATGATATTGAAGCGAACAACCAGACCATCATCACCACAGCAACGCCATCGTTCACCAACATAAGTACCAGCGGAACGGTCACTTCATGGGCGATCAGCCCTGATGTACCAAGCGGACTTTCGTTTGGCACCAGCAACGGTAGCATTTGGGGCGCACCGACGGTTGAACAAATCAAGACAAGTTATACCGTGTGGGCTAACAACACGGCAGGTTCGTCCTCAACCACCGTCAACATCACGATTGGTCCAGAGATACCCGGCAACTTCGAGTACATCCCAGAAAACAACATCTGGACGAACAATTCCTACGTCAACATCGGTCCTTCTTTCATCAATACCACGACAGGAAATGGCTCTACTTGGGAAGTAGCCAATATCAACAGCGGTTCAGCCAGCAGCAATGCTGGTCAACACATGATTACATCCATCGGTGATGTGATTTACTTCAGTGCGAATGCAGCAAATGCAGGTCACGAATTGTGGGCATACAATGCCAGCAATTCTACCACTTGGCTTGTTAAGGAAATTCGTCCGGGCTCAAGCAGCAGTAATCCGGGAGGAAATATGGTACATGTAATCAACGGTGTGTTATACTTTAACGCCATGGACGGTTCTTCGGGTCAAGAACTCTGGAAACATGATCCATCAACAGGCACCACCTCTCGAATCTATGATATCAGACCTGGCTCATCAGGCAGCAGTATAGGTTTAAGAATGAGCATGGTCGTTAGTGATGTGCTTTTCTTCAGCGCAAATGATGGAAGTTCTGGCCACGAATTGTGGGCTTACAACACNNCTAACGGCAGCAATCCTTGGCGCGTGATGGATATCAACAGTGGTTCTGACAGCAGCGATCCTGGAGACAACATGGCGGTTGTTGTTGGAGATACTCTCTATTTCGATGCCGATGATGGAAGCGCAGGACTCGAGTTGTGGGCGCATGATACCTCTAACCAATCCACATGGCGAGTAACTGATATCTCCAGTGGCAGTGGAAACGGTAATCCTGGGCGATATATGCAAATCTTAGTTGGGGATACCATCTATTTCTCCGCCACTGATGATAGTACAGGGGATGAATTGTGGGCGCACGATACGTCCAATCATTCCACGTGGCAAGTGGCTAATATCAACCACTGGATTATGATGGGTGGCGCTGGCTTAAGCAGTAATCCTGGGGAGTACATGGCCGTTTCTGTTGGGGATACCATTTACTTCTCAGCCGCCGTTGAACAGCAAGGTGCCGAATTGTGGGCACACGACACCTCCAACCAATCCACATGGCGAGTAGTTGAAATTTACACCGGTTCGATTGGCAGCAATCCTGGAGAGAACATGGCGGTTGTTGTTGGAGATACTCTCTATTTCGATGCCAATGATGGACTCGCAGGTGACGAATTGTGGGCTCATGATACTTCTAACCACTCAACATGGCGAGTCACTGACATCATAAATGGTGTTAGTGGAAGTTCTCCAGCTGCTAAAATGTCGATATTGGTTGGAGATACAATTTATTTTGATGCTGATGATTATTTTGACGGTCATGAATTGTGGGCACATGACGTTTCTAACCAATCCACTTGGCAAGTAGCTGACATAAGCAGTGGTAGTCGAAGCAGTAATCCCGGACATATCTCAGAAATCTTGGTAGGGGATACGCTCTATTTCTCAGCCGATGATGGAAATACTGGGTTTGAATTATGGGCGCATCGTCCTTCTTTGATTAATCATCAAACTAATACAGGTGGTTCAATTACATCATATGCCCTCAATACTACTCTGCCTGACGGCCTTTCTTTGGGCACAAACAACGGTACGATCTACGGTACACCGACCGAACTGTGGACACAAACGTCCTACATGGTTTGGGCCAACAACAGCGGTGGCTCAAATGCGGCTTACCTCAATATAACCGTGATAGATGTACTGCCTACAATTTCCTATACGCCGGCAGCATTGGACTTGACCAATAATACCGTGAGTGCTGATTTGCCACTTGCTCCAACCATTACAGGCGCTGGTGAAATTACTTCTTGGGAAATCAATGCGACTCTACCTGACGGACTATCCTTCGGGTCAANCAATGGAACGATTTGGGGAATGCCGACCGAGTTATGGACGCAAACTTCATACATGGTTTGGGCGAATAACAGCGGTGGCTCAACCCTGGCCTATCTCAACATCACCGTGGTTGATGAGTTGCCTGCGATTTCCTATACGCCGGCAGTATTGGATTTGACCAATAATACCGTGAGTGCTGATTTGCCACTTGCTCCAACCATTACAGGCGCCGGTGAAATTACTTCTTGGGAAATCAATGCGACCCTACCGGATGGTCTTTCCTTTGGTGCCACCAATGGAACCATTTGGGGAACACCAACTGAGTTGTGGACTACCACGGCTTACATGGTTTGGGCCAACAACAGCGGTGGCTCAAGCGTAGCCTATCTCAACATCACGGTGGTTGATGAGTTGCCTACGATTTCCTATACTCCGGCCACATTGGATTTGACCAACAATACTGTGAGTGCAGATCTCCCACTTGCGCCTACGATTACGGGCGCTGGTGAAATTACTTCATGGGAAATAAATGCCACATTACCTGCGGGTCTCAATTTTGGTACAAGCAACGGTACGATTTGGGGTATTCCAACCGTTCTCCAAACAATGGCTACGACATATACAATTTGGGCGAACAACAGCGGTGGTTCATCTTCAGCTACGGTGACCATCACGATTAACGATGAAGCACCTGGTCCGTTCGAATACATCCCAGAGAATAACACATGGACCAACAATTCCTACTTGAACATTGGACCAGCATTCATCAACCAAACGAACGGTAACGGCTCCACATGGTCCATATCACTTCCTAGATCNCATTTTGCGATGGTAGTTGGCGATATTGTGTACGTTCATGGAGACTCGGTTTATGGCAGGGGAATGCCATTAGCCGCCATCAACACCTCAAACGGTACAGCATGGCTTCTCAATTCTGTATGGACCACTGACTACGGATCGATCGCCAATACCTATAATCACGGACAGTACATGTCCTACTTGATTGGCGATGTCATCTACTTTGACNCCAATTGTCAAGACCATTGTAATCAGTCTGGTGTGGAATTGTGGGCATACAACACCTCCAATAACACCGGTTGGTTGGTAAAAGAAATCAATGCCAACAACACCTATCAGAATTTCAATGCCAATCCCGGTGAATACTTTTCGACCCTGATGGGTGATACGATTTACTTTTCTGCTGATTCGGGTAATGCAAGCCTCGGCGTTGAATTGTGGGCGCACAATGCCACCAACGGAACAACGTGGCGAGTAGGTCATACGAACACGACCGGCACGCTGCCGAGTACAAACGCGTTTACTTCTCTTGGACGCGACCTTGGCGTAATTGATGATACGATCTATTTCCAAGCATGGGGAAGTGGTGGTGAAGGGATGTGGGCCTACAACACCTCAAACACGACCATGTGGAGAATTGACATCAGCAGCGGCGTTTCATCAAGCAATCCAGGAACCTGCATGGCGCTGGTTGTTGGAGACACCCTCTATTTCGATGCAGATGGTGGTTATACCGGAAGAGAATTGTGGGCACACAACCATGGGAACCAAACCTCATGGCTGGCCAAGGATTGGAGGACTACCAATTATAATTCTCAACTGCGAGATAGCAATCCAGGATGCGTTCAAAATGGGCGGTTTGCGGTGGCCGTCGGGGAGGTAATTTACCTAACCGCCATGGATGGATACGTAGTAGGGAATGAATTGTTCGCCTACGACACGTCCAATCATTCAGGGTGGCTCGTGGCTGAAATTAATGTACCCGGATTTGGCAGCCTACCAGGAGATAGATTATCGACGGTTATTGGTGACACCATCTATTTTGATGCAACTGATGCCCTTAACACGGGAAGAAACCTATGGGCCCATGACACATCAAACGGGACCACGTGGAAGGTGCACGATTTTGGTCCACTTTCAGGCCAAGGCGTTGGTATGCTGCTCATGACCGTTGGTGATACCATCTACTTCAGAGCGACCACCGATTCCACCGGCGTCGTTCATGGGTTGTGGGCGCACGACGCCTCAAACCAATCTACGTGGTTGGTGGAGGACGGTTCATCCGGCCTTACGTGGGGCGTAATAGGGCAAGGGAAGACATTCTTCGCCGGTGGTTCCTTGTACACTTACACCTCGAATTGTATTCAAACGTGCAACGCCCTTGCGGGGTACAACCTGCTCTCAATTAACTACCAAACGAATACGGGTGGAGCCGTTACATCTTGGGCCATCAATGGTACATTGCCAAACGGTGTGATTTTCAACAATCAGACGGGAGTCCTTTCAGGAACACCGACGGAATTGTGGCCACAAACCTCCTATCTGGTTTGGGCCAACAACAGTGGTGGCTCAAGTGTGGCTTACCTCAACATCACTGTGATTGACGAACTTCCAACCCTCTCCTATTCTCTAAGCACGCTGGTGCTGACCAAGGGCAATCAAAGCAGCGACTTGCCGCTCAACGCCATCCTGACCGGTTCGGGTGAGATTACTTCGTGGGAAATCAACGCGACCTTGCCAACTGGACTCAACTTTGGTACGAGTAACGGTACGATTTGGGGTATTCCAACGGTCTTGCAAACAACGGCCACGTCCTACACTATTTGGGCCAACAATTCAGGTGGCTCAATTTCAGCAACTATCACTATCACGATCAATGACGAGGCACCCGGTCCATTTGAATACATACCAGAGAACAACACCTGGACCAATAATTCCTACGTGAACATCGGACCGTCTTTCATCAACACTACAACCGGAAACAATTCGAATTGGCTTGGAGCACAAGTTAGATCCGGCAATATCAACATAGGAGAGCATGTGGAATTTGTTGTTGGTGACTTGATTTATTTCGATGAAAAATATGGTGGAGGTTATCTATACGCTTACAACACTTCAAACAATACTGCTTGGCGAGTGTTTGAAACCGTGGAAAGTCAAACACCATACGATGTCGGAGAAGATATGAGTATGATTGTTGGCGATATCATTTACTTCAGTGGTGATATCTGGAGTGGCGGATCTGAAAAGACGCATTTGTATGCGCACAACACCTCGAATGGAACAACATGGAGAGTGTCAATCACTAACACCTACTTCCTGGGTGTAAACCTTGGTGGAGAGGGTGTTGTCTTAGGTGACAACATATATCTCACAGCAAACACTGGTGGAGGCAACCTACAACTATGGGGCTACAACAGTGGGAATAATACCGCTTGGCAAGCAACCTCTACTTTCCACGGATTGGGTTGCTGCTCTAACCTCCAAATTGTTGGAGATAACATCTATTATACTGCAAACAGAGAATTATGGGCGTACAACACTTCCAACCAATCAGACTGGGAAGTGGCAGAAATTAACCCCCATTCTCAATACACCAGTCATCCAGGTAACTACATGTCGTTACTTGTTGGCGATACGATATATTTCGATGCAGATGATGGTACCACTGGAAGAGAACTGTGGGCATACAATACCTCGAATGAAACATATTGGCGAGTTGCCGATATAAACAACGGTTCTGGTGGAAGCAATCCAGGATACAACATACAAATCCTAGTAGGTGACACCATCTACTTCGATGCCAATGATGGTAATACAGGGTGGGAATTGTGGGCGCACAACACCTCTAATGGAACAACATGGCAAGCGGTTGACATCACGGCCGGTGCTGATTCTTCGTTCCCTGGTTACGGTGAGGGAGTTGTAGTTATCGGCGACACCATCTATTTCGGTGCGTCTGCGACTAATGCATCGGTCTACTACTACAGAGAATTGTGGGCTCACGATACCTCGAATCACTCTACTTGGCAAGTTTCGTATCTACGTGATTCATCTACAGGCTCAAATTCGATTGGAAGTTATGTCTTCTTGGCATTAGGAGATACTCTTTACTTCTCATATACCCACAGCAATGTGTTCACATTGTGGGCTCACGATACATCCAACCAAACCATGTGGAACACAAGCATACGGCCCAGTGATCACCTGTCTGTGGTTGTTGGCAACACAATCTATCTCGAGGGTGATATACCACTCACCGGTGTTGGCGGGTTGATTGCTCATCAGCCTGGGTCAGTCAACTATCAGACGAATACCGGTGGAGCAGTTGTCTCCTGGGCAATCAATGGTACTCTGCCAAGCGGCGTGACCTTCAACAACCAGACAGGTGTGCTTTCGGGAACACCGACTGAATTGTGGCCACAAACTTCCTACATGGTTTGGGCCAACAACAGCGGTGGCTCCATTGTGGCCTACCTCAACATCACGGTCATTGACCAATTGCCGAGCATTGCCTATTCACCAACCAACATTGTGCTGACCAATAACACTGTTTCGACAGATTTGCCGCTCATACCGGTTTTAACGGGTGCCGGTGAGATCACGTCATGGGCCATCAACGCCAGCCTGCCGGCCGGTCTGACCTTCGAGACCAGCAACGGAACGGTTTGGGGTACGCCAACCGAGTTATGGAATACTACGACCTACATGATCTGGGCCAACAACAGCGGTGGTTCGAGTGTTGCCTACCTTAACATCACGGTTATCGATGAATTACCGACTATCTCTTACACACCATTCACATTGGGTTTGACCAATAACACGGTAAATGCCGATTTCCCTCTTGCTCCTACCATTACCGGTGCAGGTGTAATTACATCTTGGGCAATAAATGCCACCTTGCCTGCTGGGGTTCAGTTTGGTTCCGATAACGGAACCTTTTGGGGTGCACCGACTGAATTGTGGAATACGGCGGCCTACATGGTTTGGGCGAACAATACTGGCGGCTCAAGCGTAACTTACCTCAACATTACCGTCGTTGATGAATTGCCTACTATCTCCTATACACCATTTACATTGAACTTGACCAATAATACCGTGAGTGCAGATTTACCACTTGCTCCGAACATTAACGGTCCTGGTCTCATAACTTCTTGGGCCATCAATGCAACTTTGCCTACTGGGATTCAATTTGGTACCGATAACGGTACCTTTTGGGGCGTAGCTACACAATTGTGGGAGGAACACTCGTATATTGTCTGGGCTAACAACAGTGGCGGCTCCTCGTTTACCATTGTGAATCTTTCAGTTGTGGACCAAGTACCAAACTTGACATATGCCATAGATAAATTGGAATTGGTCAATAATACCATCAACATGAGCCTACCATTATTGCCGACTCTTACTGGACCTGGTGAAATTACATCATGGNCTATCAATGCAACTTTGCCTGCTGGAATTCAATTTGGTGCTAACAACGGGACACTTTGGGGTGTGCCGACTGAATTATGGCCAGAGACCAATTACACAGTTTGGGCTAACAACAGTGGAGGTTCTACTTCGACCAGCATTCTTTTGGTTGTNGTGGACCAATTNCCATTGCTGAGTTATGTTNTNGAAAGCATTGAATTGACCAATGATACNTCTCATGATAACATGCCCNTGNTGNCTNTATTGACAGGNCCNGGTGAAATTANTTCTTGGGCGATCAGCGGAGAATTACCGACTGGATTGAGCTTTAACGAATCGAATGGAACGATTTGGGGAATTGCAACTGAGTTATCGCCGGAGACAGTATACACCATTTGGGCTAACAACAGTGGAGGTTCTTCTTCTGTGAACCTTTCAATTACCGTATTGGACCAACTTCCAGCATTCTCTTATACGTCCCTTGAGATAATTATGCAAAATAATTCAGAATTGAGTTTATACCCATTATCCACTGGTGGGAATATTGCAAATTGGAGTATTTCCCCCGAACTATCTCCTGGCTTGTATTTCGATAATGGTACATTGTACGGTGTGGCGACAAGTGTCAAAAACAAGACGATGTATGTAATTACTGCAACCAATGAAATTGGTTCTACCACATTCAATCTGAACATCACCGTTTCAGAGTTGTTGTATGATACTTCTTATGGTGAAATATTCGAGGTACGTGGCAGAGAGATGCAGCCATATGGGCCTGAATTGAGTCTTGATGATGCAGTATACGCAATCAACCCAATGCTGCCTCAAGGCTTGTTCATCGGTTCAGATAACGGAACCATATGGGGAACACCAACGCAGGTCTTTGAACTCACACGATTCACGATCTTTATGAATTCCAGTTCATTCAATGATACCTTTGTAATTTACATTCAGGTGCTTGAAGATACAGACCAAGATGGCAAGCCTGATGAGGTCCCAGATGGCGTCAATCCTTCACTTGGACTCATTGAAGATACGGACGATGATGGTGATGGTTGGACTGATGAAGAGGAATTTTCATGTGGTTCTACAGATTCAAAAGATGCTTCAAGTGTTCCTGTAGATTCTGATGGGGATGGAATTTGTGACTTTATGGAAGTATTGACCATCACTTATCAGGGTGATGATTTTGAGTTTATCCAAGGCCAAACGAACATTTCAATCATGGCTTTCAGTTCAGGCATGGTTGTAGATACATGGGAAATATCGCCCAGTTTGCCAGAAGGAATGTTGTTTGGTAGCGAAACGACTGGTGGGAATGGTACGATTTATGGAATTCCAATTTATGCTTCTCCATTCAATACCTATACCATTACCGCCACGAACTCTCTTACAAATTTCCAAGCGACAACAACGCTCAATCTTTCTGTGATAGCAGACTTTGATTTAGATGGAAAGTCAGATAACACGTCAAGACTGGGTCTCTTTGAAATTGATTCAGATGATGATAACGACGGATATGGGGATGCCATTGAATTAGCGTGTGATTCCGACCCATATGACCGAACTTCTCTTCCACGAGTCGATGATGAAAATAACTGTATCACTGATGATGGAATCAGTGAGTCGTCAGACGAGGATAACGCCCAGTCAGGATTTGGAACATTCTTCATTTTGGCCTTCTTTTCCACTCTTGCATTAATCTCAATTATCCTATGGAGAAGGAATAATCGAACCGGAGTAAGACCAGAATATGTTACATCAAAACCTAAATTTGCAAAAGGAGATGGTTTTGAATTTGAACCGTATACGTTGAAGGATGCTGTAGTACCATACAATGGTATTGCAGAGTCAGAAGAAGTCATTGAATGCTCTGAAATGACACCGAATACGTCTGTAAAGTTCGTCGATAAGAACTCCAATGAGAACGCTGGACGTTTCCGTGCAATTATCTCAGGCGGTCCTCGAAACGGAGAAACCAAACTTAGGTCAAATGAATACGGTGTCATGTCAATCAAATTGACCTTTGATGGTTCAATACGTCCTGAGAAAGATGGGGCTGAATATCATGCCGAAATTATTCTCGATGATGAAACGTATTTCATTTGGAAGGTTGAAACTGAAAAACAAAAATGGATGACACAAGAATCTCTTGAGGAAGATTTCGGTGATATCTTAGAAAAAACACCGGAAGAATCTGAAGATGATGAGTCAGAAATTGAATCTGAAGACGAATCGAACAAGGAATCTAAGAAAGAATCAGAAAACAAATCTGAGAAATCTTCTGAAAAATCGCAAGATGAAAAAGCCGAAGAGGGCTCAGATGAAGAGAAATCATCAGATACAGATGAAGATTCAGAAACTAAATCTGATGAAGAGTCCGATGAAGGGTCTGAGGATGAATCGAAGAAATCGTCAAAGAAAGGATCTAAGGAAGAGTCTAACAAAGAATCTAAAAAACCATCATCCAAAGAAAAAACGGAGAAATCTTCTGAAAAATCGCAGGATGAAAAAGCCGAGGATGAAGAAGATTCAGATAAAGAGAAATCATCAGATACAGATGAAGATGCAGAAACTAAATCTGATAAAGAGTCCGATGAAGGGTCTGAGGATGAATCCGAAGAAGAGTCAGAAAAAGAAACCTCAGAAAATGAACCCGAAACTGAACCTTCTGATAAATCAGAGAAGGAATCCTCTGATGATAAAACGGAGAAATCTTCTGAGAAATCACCCAAGGAAAAAGCAAAAGATGAGGGCGAAGATTCTGATAAAAAGAAAACCTCTGGTTCCAAAAAACAATCAGAATCCAAATCGGAAAAGAAACCTAAGCAAAACAAAAAGAAATCATCGAAGAGCAAAAAGTGAAGTGAATTCTCTCTATGATTTGCGTGTTGATTCTTCTTGATATCATCTGTCTGAATTTCACATTTTTGTTTCAATAAGATACAGGATTTATGATTTAATTGTAAAATTACTTTAATCATCATTTTTCTGATTCGTGTATGAAAGAATGGATTAGTCTTGGTCTTGCCATACTATTCGAAGTAATGGCCACAGCATCATTAAAATCAACAGAAGGATTCACCAAACTTTGGCCATCACTATTGGTAGTTGCAGGATACACTGGCGCATTTTATTTTGTATCCTTGACGCTTGATGTGATTCCAGTAGCGGTTGTTTATGCCATTTGGTCAGGCTTAGGTATGGCCTTGCTCGTGTTGGTATCATACATTTTTCTTGGCCAAACACTGGATAAGGCTTCACTCATTGGTATCGGCCTTATCATCGTAGGTGTTGTGGTGATTCACTACTACGGAGAACCGCTTTCTGCATCTTAGGAAGAGGTTTCTATTTACTCTAATTTGTGCATTCTTGTGAATACTTCTTGGAATACTTTAAGATTTTCAGGAACGCTTACACCTGAAATGGGTGCATTAAGAGAAATTCCTTGGCTTTTCTTGGTCTTCCAAGTTTCCGAGTTGAAAGATTCAATATCAGAGGTTAATTTACACAGATCTGAATTTTCTGGCGTCAAATCAGGGAATGAGCGAACATCTACAGCACTCGTCCCATACAATGTTGATGAGATATAGTGGGTGAAAAATGGACAAACAGGACTCAAGGCGCTCATGAAGTCTCGAACGATGCGGTGAATGGTCCATGCGGCTTTTTCATCCCCATCATAGAGTCTTGATTTACTCATTTCCAGCCAATGCGAGGGTAGGATTCCGGTTCCAAATGTCTTCAAAGATTGCGTGGCCGTGTAGATGTCTAGGTTTTGCCATGCTTGCTGAACCTTATTCATGGTTTGATGGAATTCTGCGAGAATCCACTCGTCTTCAATGGGTAGAACTTCTGGTTGACGATCAAGTTGTTCTGGAACTTCAAATTGACTTGCAAAACGGGCGACGTTGAATAATTTGGTTAACACACCGAAATATTTTGACTCAATTTCCTCTGGATTGATATGAAAGTCATCACCAACTTGTGCGTCACATGCTTTCCACAATCTGAAACACTCTGAACCGATTTTATTGGCTCGTAATTTGACCGACTTTTCAGGTCCTCTGACCTGCCATGATCCGGTTTTTCCACCGGCCCCACATTCGAGAACCGAATCAGCATCGATACCATTTCCTAGTGACTTACTCATCTTTCGACCCCAAGGATCCATCCCCAGTCCATCGATCCATACATGTTTGAAGCCTGGTTTATTGAGGAGAAGTGCGCTCTTGAGGAGGGTATAATACAGCCAAGTGCGGACAATTTCCTTACCTTGTGGACGAATAGCCGTTGGGAAAGCTCGGTCAAAAACATCTGGCTGATTGAGATAACCGGATACAAATAGATTGGAATTTGAAGAATCCATCCATGTATCAAACACTTTCTCCTCCCCTCGCAGTGCGCCGAGTTCTGCTTTCATATCAGCATATAATCCGCGTAATTCTCTTGTTTCTCGGTCAAGTACTTCGCTTCCCTCTGGAGGTGCATCCTTCCATGGTTGTACATACACACCAGCAGGTGGAACTACAACCATACTGTCATCTTCGGAATACCAAATTGGTATTTCGGTGTGATACCATCTCCTACGAGAAATCGGCCAATCAATGCTGATGTTATCCATCCAATCGAGTAGGAATTGCTTATTTCTTGGTGGGTGGAATTCAATATCTTCTGCCAGTTCACGAATCTTATCCTGCATGTGGGTTTGGCGCACATACCATTCTTTGAGTAAGATGATTTCAACAGGATTTTTTCCTCTTTCTGAGACAGGAACCTCTTGGTCCTTTTCAACGATTTGATGCAAACGACCACACTGTTCGAGTTGTTCAATAGCGGATGCTCGAGCCTCCATTACCGACATGCCGGCAAGTGGTCCTGCTATTTTGGTCATCTTGCCTTCTAAGTCGATAGCCTGGAACGGATTTAATCCTAATTCCCTAAAAACCGAAACGTCATTTTGGTCTCCAAATGAACAAACCATCAGAACGCCGGAACCAAACTCAGATTTTACCGAAGGATGAGTGGCTATTTTCACCGTTGTTGAACGGTCCCTTACCTCAAGCGGCAAAGATATTTCTTGGCCAACCAGATGAGTATATCTTTTATCATCAGGATGCACAACAACAATGCCACAAGCGCAAATTAATTCGGGCCTGGTTGTGGAAATAATTACCTTCTCGCCCTCGGAGGTTTCCCAGATGACGTCAACTAATTTTGTCTTGCGAGTCAGTCGCTCAACCTCAGCATCGGCGATGGTGGTTCCTTCGACAGGGTCGTAGATATTTGGACGTAAATCTTCAATAATTTCTCCTCTCTTGAACAGGTCGGTGAAAATGGCTTGCGTAACGGCACGGTAATTTGGTGCATCGGTCAAATATTCGTTTGCAAAGTCCATTGATAAACCGACTCGTCGAGCCGTATCTCTCATGGATTGCGTGAATGTCTCGATGGTTTCTCTGCACAACTCAAGGAATTCTGCACGGTCATAGGTTTTCATCTTACGCTTGGTATTCTTTTCCACGGTAAACTCAACGTTGATGCCGTTTCTGTCAACACCCCAAGGGAATGAGACTTCTTTACCCAACAATCGCTGTGACCGTGCAATGACATCGATCATGCTGTATTGTGCGACTGCTCCGATATGCCATGTGCCACTTGGATAAGGCGGTGGCGTATCGATTACGAAGATTTCTTTGCCACTGTCTGGATTAAATCCATACCGTTCGTTGTACAAGTTTTCATCGGCGTAGTGTTCTTGCTGTATGCGCTTTTCAAGATCGATAGACCATCGCTTATCTGGAATCTTCGACTCAGGCATGTCCATCCACTTGATACGGGGGTGCATGCTTTTGTTCTTCAATTCGCCGGATACCACGCATAGGGAAGAAACTGAGGCATGATTTCAAATGCCTCTCCTTCTACGAATGTCTGGGTGGAGTAATGAGTGAGGAAAGTGATGGCTCGGCTATCGAACCTCCAAAGGGTCCTACTCTTCAGCAAAGATTCCGTTCTTTGATGCATTCTGGTCAACAACGAGTGGTGCAATCTGTCAAAGATTTCGACGCCAAACGAACGGTTGACGCCGTGTTAGATGCGCCCAAACAATTGCAAAGGGAATGGGAAAAGCACGGTGCTACCGGTGTGCTTACAAAATTTCCGCTCGCCACCGTTCTTGTGTTTTTGATGCTCACGCTTTTCTTCGTCTATCACAGTGGTTTTCTGGATGATTCACAATTTAGAAGCGATCCTGAACCCTCTCTCAAAGTAAATGGTGATTTGGAAGTGTATCTTCCAGAAGGTTCAGCGGTGCTTGAAAATATTCGTACGGTGGAAAATGATTGGTCCACCAATGTCATGATTATCTATATCGAATCTCCTTCAGACAACATTACGAGTCAAAGGATTCTTCAAGAAATGGCTTATGTTGAATCACGATTAAATCCGGTTCTTTCCGACCCTTCGGATGATGTCATTTACGTTCTTTCTCTCTCGACGGTGATTAAAGAAGTGAACTCAAGCGCTCCAAGAGTCAGAGAAGCCTTTGTTACACAATTGGGAGAACTTGGATGTCCATCCGGCCAAACAGATGATTGTTTTTCAGCACAAGTTGCTCAACAAACCAATGACCTCTTGGAAAATACAGATAGTCTTCTTGGCACTTATGCCATTCCAACTCAAACAACCATCAATACCATTGTTGCCGAAATGTATGAAGACGATGGCTCACCAACACCAGGTCTTGACAAAATGGCGAGAGATGCGGACGGAGATGGTACTCTCGACCGAGCCGTACTCATCGTAGCGGTCGATGACAAGAAAGAAGCCAAGGAAATTATTGAGCAAACTCAAGGCTTACTCGATGATATTTCAAAGGAACAGAAACCATGCAATTATGATGATGAAGCAGAGGGAATGTGTGACTGGGAAGACCTCGATTTAACCATGACACTCACGGGACCTGTGCCGATTACAAACGCTGTTACTGAGTTTTCATTCAAACTGTTTTGGCAAATATTTCCCCTTGCCATCGTACTTGTCGCACTAGGATTATTCATCTTCCACTCCGATATCCTTCAAACCGGTTCATGGCGCCCTATCCAAGGATTCAAAGTGGTTACAATCGCAGGCCTTCCAACGCTTTGCTCAGTGTTTTGGACGCTGGGTATCATCGGTTGGCTTGACTATGAGGTAACGATGACAGTGATTATCGTCGGTCCTATTTTGCTCGCATTGGGCGTATCATATGGTCTTCATATCACCAATCGATATGCTGAGGAAGAAGGGACTAAGGATGAAAAAATACGTCAATCACTTAGTTCAACAGGAAGAGCTGTGTTCTTATCTGCGGTAACGACGGTGATTGGTTTTATTTCGCTTACATTTACACCGATGGCCCCGATTGCTACGGTCGGATTCGCACTTTCTGGTGGAATCATCGTGGTGTATATTCTAACCATGGCCATGGTTCCAAATCTCACATTATTGCTTGATTTACGTAAACCTAAACATCCTCCATTGCCTGTTTTTGATGCAGCTGTAAAAATTCCCATCAATTACTCTAAAGCGGTCATTGCAGTTTTCTTTGCACTGATTTTCATTTCGGCTTATTGGGGCCAACAAAATGTGAAGGAGAACATTGATCTCCTTGGAATGGCACCCGAGGGAGAAGAACCTGTTATCAAAATGAAACAATATTCTACAGAATTTAATGCCGGACAGATTGGAATGGTGCTGGTTCAGGGAAATATTTCTGGAGATATCGATGATGGTGATCCGACCAATGACGACCCTGCGGGGCGGTTACAACAGATTGAAGTGCTGGAAAAGAACCTCAACACGGTAAATCAAACTACGGCGGTAAGTATTGTGTTTTTGATGAAATCTGTGGGTGTTGGATTCAATGCAAGTGGTACGCCGTTGTATGAATTAGTCAACCAATCATTTGTACCTGAAGACATCAAAGATACGGCTCAAGTTTTATTTGACCAAGAAATCAACCAAGATGCCAGTTTCTGGGATTTATTGATCTCACCTGAAATGTATGGGCTACCCGGTTCAAGACAATCCCAAATTTTCCTTCTCGATGTCTTTTATGCCAGTTTAACCGATGAAACCAGGGGGCTGTTCGTATCATCTGATTTCCAAAGAAACCTCGTTTATGTGGATATGCCATTTATTCCAGTCGCTGAAACGGCTGTTGCAGTCGACCAAATCAATGAATACACCAGTCTCGCATATGAAGGTAAAATCGAGGTAGGAGAACTCACAGGGGTTGGAGCCGTTGCCATCGCCGTGAACGAATTGATTGTATCGTCCCAATGGTCATCCCTCTTCTTTGCGATTGCTCTTACATTGATTACACTCGCTTTGGTTTTCAAAGACATTCGATTCTCAATCTGGACGACGTCGCCTGTAATTGCAACAGTCGCGATGCAATGGCTTGTCATGTGGCAGATGGATGTTCCTCTGTCTTTGGTTACCGTCATGATCGGTTCGATTTTAGTCGGGGTCGGTGTTGACTTTTCAATCCACATCGCGAATCGTATCAAGGAAATGGGTGGTGGTATCGATGCCATCCGAGAAGCGACGGTTTCTACGGGTATGTCTCTGTTTGAAGCTGCTACGGTTACGACATTGGGTATGATCACAGCTTATCAAATTCCGATACCTGAAATCAAGCCATTCGTTACGGTGATCATCATATTGCTGTGGATTGCTGCGGCAAGTGCATTGATACTGCTCCCGGCCATATTTGTAACGCTTGAACAATTGGGTGTTGGGTCGGTTGGTGGTGCTTCGGCAATGGCAAAACGCCTTGGATTGGTTGGGAAATCAAAAGATGCAGAAGCGGATGTGATTGCTATCTCTGCGTTATCCACGGACCAAGGCGAAGCATGGTGAAACTAAAGAAACGCCACTCGTTGGGCTTACCATGACCCAATATTGGTTGATGAAATCAGAACCTCACGTTTATCCCTATGAGCAATTGGTTGCTGATGGTTCAACGCATTGGGATGGTGTACGCAATTATCAAGCTCGAAACTTCATGAGAGATAAGATGAAGATTGGCGACATGGTATTATTCTATCACTCCAATACCAAACCGCCTCATGTCGCTGGATTGGCAAGAGTGTGCAAAGAAGGCTATCCAGATTTTACTGCTTTTGATGAATCCAGCAAATATTATGACTCCAAATCCAACCCCGAAAATCCTCGATGGTTTATGGTCGACCTTGAACCTGTCACGGCCATGAATAATTCAGTTGATTTGCCAGACATGAGGGAGAATCCAGCGCTTGAAGGGATGGCGTTACTGGCGAGAGGTCAACGTTTGAGTGTTCAGCCAGTTGACAAAGAACATTTCATGGAAGTTTGTAGAATGGGTGATGTGGAGGGCTCCCTTTGATTCCAGTTTCAGCAAGAGCATCTGG
>PBHM01000024.1 GCA_002719395.1 Methanobacteriota archaeon
GGGAATTTAGATTCTAAATCCATTGCATCTTCATCATCGCAAAAAGGAGAGAGAATGGATGCAAGACATAGTAACCACCATTGTGTTTCTTCATACTTTACCGATTTTTCATCATCTATCTCATGTTGATACGATTTTTGTCCAAGATAGTATAACCATCTTTCAAGTGCGCCTTTTCCGCCTCTAATGTGTGCTTTTTCTGCTATATTCAGAAGAATTTCAGGATGACATCTCGGTTGTAAATGCGAATCTTTTGGGTGAATGATTTCATCAAAAAATATTGTGAGATCGATACTGTTTTGATAATTTAATCGAAGAATTTTATTCACATCCCAAGCAGATGGTCCATGGCCCGTTGTGATGAAATTCAACAGGGCTGATACGATAGGAAATTCTGATACACTACGTTCAAATTCGGGAGGCTGTATCCCTACAGTTGTTAATTTGGATCCTATCTTTTTAATCAAATCTGAAGGGTTTGAGCACAGTACCGTACAACGGTCCAATTTCTGTACAAGATGAAGCAGTAAAGATTCTGCATCTCTTTGATTGCCTGCGAAAAGTCGGTGTTTTGAGCCGTTTTCCACCGTTTGATTTTTGCTTTTTTGAGGGAGGAAAATCTGATGCTTGGGGACCCAATCAGGAANCTCCTCATCGGTTCTTATCGGGTANATGTCTTCGATNAACGCACCGTGGGTGCCCATTCTCACCGACCCGGGAAACAAGAGTTGNTGAATGGGAATAATTTTGCCTAAAATCTGCAAGAGGCTTTCTGTAATCAGGTTAAGTTTAGGAGGATGGTCCAAGAAAATTATTCCTTTACATGCGCGAAGAGAAAATAGTTCTTCAGTGGTTTTTCCTTGTAATTTTTCTCGCAAAACATGTAATCTTCTGGTCGAATATATGCCACCAAGTCTTTGTTCTATCTTCTTGACAACATCATGACAGATCCTTGCTCCAACGTCATCTTTCCAATCAAGTGGATTCTCTAATGTGTGGAGTGATTTATACAAACTCAAAATACGTTTAGACATCTCTCTCGACCATTTATGTTCTGGATTTGGATGAATGAAATACAATTCCATAGAGGATGCTTTCTTTGCCAAGCCTTGGTGGATTAACTCGAATGTAAACGCGTTATCAGGGATGATTTTTTCTAGACGTAAATCGAGATGGAGTTGGGAAAATAATCGCTCTATTGTAAGGTGTTGATTAGGATCGACTTGCCCTGCACCATCAATCATATCTTGAAAACGATGCATGGCTTCCTTGCGAGAAACCTCTGACGGGTAGATAATCTTCACATCTGTGATGTCCTGATTCACCACTGCCTCCTCGAGCCAGTGAGGAATGAGAGATTCAACACCAACATATTCAGAGGTCAACAACAGAGAAACACCCGCCCGAGGCCTTCTATTGAAGACGGAGGTTCTTGAACCCTATGATTTGATTAGGGGAGAGGTTAAACAACAAAACTCGTGGAGGATTCATGCACCGTACCATCGTTGTGGCCTGTTTTCTTTTGATAGTTACTATTTCAACTCCTGCTGGAGCAGGCGACCCAATAAAACTTGAGAATATCGGACCTGTTTTTGGTGGGGCGCACGTAATGGCAAACGCAAGCGGTGAATCGACATTAGAACTCGATAATTTACCATGCATTGTTGAAGATTACACAGCAACATGGTGTTCCAATTGTGTCGATGTGGAACATGCGCTTGCCGATATCAAGAATGATACAGGATTACAACTTTACATGATGCACAGATATTTCGGTGAACAGCAAGACCCTTTCGGCACTGAATTGTCTGATTTACGCTGGCAAGACAGATATGAATCAAGATTACCTCCCATGGTCGTATTCAATGGAACTATGAAACAATCCGGTTCGGTGGCATCAGGAAATTCGTTGGTAGAAGATTACACCAAACTGGCTCAAGAGACTCTACAAATTGGAGAAGGAAACTCCTCACTTATTTGGTCAAACGAAACAAGTACCGCTTCATGGCATATCCACGGAGTGAATGTTCCTGAAAATGGTGAACTCATTTCTATGATTTGGGTTGTCGAAAAAATGGGTTATTTTGAGGAAGGGGGAAATAAAGAAGAGTATTATCCAGATATTGTTAGAGAAATCATCTATCTTGATAATGCCATGAATGGCTCGATGACCATCGATTTACCCGCACCTTGGGATGATGATGATTTAGAATTGCATCTTATACATCAAATCAACCTCACCGTGGTTGAAGATCCTGTGCCGATTTCAGTTGCTCCAGATGAGGGGGCAATTCCCGGATTTATCGGACATTTCGCCTTGCTCGCTTTAGTGATTGCTGCGATTATATCTCGCCAAAAGCATGCATAACTCGTGCCACGTCTTCATCAGTTATGTGCAAATGTGTAACAAGTCGGATAGAATCTGAAGTTAAGTCAAAGGCATCAATTTCATGTTCAGCAAGAGATTTTACAACTTCTGCTGCAGGGTTTTTTGTTTGAACATAAATCATGTTCGTTTGTACTTTAGATAGATCAACTTGAAAATTTGGAAGGTTATTGATTGATTCGGCCAATACCTTTGCTCGCTTATGATCTTCTTCCAGCCTTTGGACATGATTATCCAGAGCATAAAGGCCTGCAGCAGCAAGGATTCCGGCCTGTCTCCAACCCCCTCCAAACATTTTTCGCCATCTATGAGCCCTATCAATAAATGATTGTGTACCCACTAAAACTGAACCAACTGGAGCGCCTAAACCCTTTGAAAGGCAAATGGATACCGAGTCATATCCTCGACAAATTCTTTCTACGGACTCCCCTGTAGCGATTGCTGCATTAAAGATTCGAGCGCCGTCAATATGTGACTTGCATGAATTTTTTTTAGCCACCTCTGCAATCGCATCTAAATCTGAGAGTTCATAACATGTGCCTCCACCACGGTTTGAAGTATTTTCAACGCACACAAGAGTCCCGTTTGGATAATGGCTTCCACTTCCCTGGCTTTTTCTTATTGACTTCTCAACATTTTCTGGAGTCATCAAACCGTGAGATGCATCAACCAAGGATATCGAACAGCCAGATAAAGCCGCATATCCTCCACCCTCATAGAGATAGATGTGGCTATACCTTTCTGTGATGACCTCGTCTCCGGGACTCGTGTGTGCTTTGATTGCAATCGCATTAGACATGGTTCCAGACGCTACAAATAATCCGGCCTCTTTACCAAACATGCTAGCGACTGTTTTTTCTAATTGAATAACGGTTGGATCATCACCTAACACATCATCACCCACCACTGCATGATGCATTTCTTTTCGCATCGATGCTGTCGGCTGAGTGATGGTGTCACTTCGCAAATCAACCCTGGAGGACGGATGCTCTCGCATGTCTGGCCCAAGGGTTGTGATTAAAGCAATTTTAGGTGCCCTGTGATTTTGTCAATATCATCAATCAGTGCTGGCCCGATAGCTGCTACAGTCAGCGAGTTTGAGGGGATTTGGGTACGCCCAGCGTCACGAACAATAACTGCCGGTATATCCATTGATTTTGCAGACTTTACCAATGACAATATCGCACCCTCGTCCTCCACTTTGAGGCATATTTTTGCCTGGCCACTTGTGAGCCAAGCATCAAGTCTTGAGGGATCTCTCTTACCTAGGTTGAGGACCGATTTGACCGAAGCATGACCTGCTTGGGCGCCAATTTTCCCTTTACCCATTTTCAGTTCATGATTGACGAGTAAAGCAAGTTTGTAATCGCCTGCTGGGGCTGACGATGATGGCGACGGTGCTGTCAATCGATGAATGAATGACCGAATCCCCATTAACTCACCAATTCCAAACTTGAACACAAGTCATCTATTTCAGATTTGATTGCTGGGCCGATGCCTAATACTGTAATCGTCCCTGGAGGGATTTCGGTTCTTCCTGCATCTTTTACAAGTGCTGAGACTATGTTTTTTTGTTTTGCTAATTGTTGTAACTCTTGTAGTTGTTCGATATCTTCTCCATAAAGCACGACTTTTCTAGACCCTGTATTTCTCCAATTCTCATAATCAGACTTGGCATTTTTCTGAGAATATAGGGCGCATTGGACAGCCGCATGTGCACATTGAGAGGCGAATTTCCCCTTCGACAGTGAGAGGTCTTTTCGACAGATTATTGCCATAGAATGCGAAGCATCATTGGACAATAACATCAACATCCTTCATCACAGTTTCAGCGCGCTGACCGCCTACTGCCAATGTTAGATTTTGGAAGATCCAAGGGCCAAGCCAAACCGCAAAGGCCGCACTTCCAAGTAAATGTAAGGCATCAAATGGCAATCCATGGGCAAGATAAATGATGAAATTGAATATGCTCATTCCTTCAAGGAAAATTGAAACACTCACCCACCAATTAAAAAGTGGTGAAACAAATATAGCAGCTAAAAGCAGTCTCTTTTGGTTGAGAATGTGATGATTCACTAACTCAAGTTTCGAGCCAAGGTAGGCAATAGCAGCCCATCCGCTTGCTTGAAATATAGTCCAAACTCCAGTTCCAAGGAATGCGTTTGAGATGAGGGTAACCAATACGGCGAACGTCATACCTCTTCGAGCACCGAGGCTTGCTCCAGCGATGAGGCAAGCAACAGTAACAGGCTGAATATTGGGCAGAGGAGCGAGTATAACTCGTCCAAGACTCACTACCATTACCATTGAAAATAGCGGCAAAAAACCATCATCTCGTCGCCATTTTTTGTGGAACAATAAAGCCATACAAATGCCGATGAGGACCCCATTCATCACCAATGAAGCAAGTGGCCCCAAGACAGGACCATGTATACCTTGGCTAATGGCCATGTCCAGCCGTAGAACCGCTTAGTATTCAACTTCACGCCATTTTCCAACGAATAATCGATTCATTATCGATTTCTGCATGTTCTATTCCCAATGAAGCCCTCTGCCCATTAACTGTGAATTCCCAACTAGATGATCCAACTCCATTAATTGATTTTATCCATTTACCGATTTCAAATTCTTCCTTTTCAATACTTATTCCCAGTCGAAACGCTGCATCATCGGTCAATGATTCCACGGATTGGTGATCTTTGAGGCCTCCAAATGCAACTTCCCCAGTTGGTAACTCAAAAATAACAATCTGCGTATTTTTCCATGATTCCGGCCACGACTCGTTCCATTCTTCATTTTCCGAAATTTGAATCGATTCATCAAGGTATGTAGACCATCGTTTGGAAATATCAGGTACTGCATATACGGCTGCAAGCAGTAAAACAATCAATGAGAGATTTGGAATCCATTCCCTGCGCCCTTTCGCATAAGCAAATATGATGCCTGCTCCTGTGAGCATAATTCCATAAAAAAACCAAGAATTTTGACTACTGGACGAGAGGTCATTACCTTGGTCTAATATCATCAGGTCTCCTGAATAATATGCCATCAACACACCATTATCGTTACCGATTACCATATGGTCTCGATGAAATGATGGTGAAGAGGTTCCATACCAGTCCACACTTGTGCGGAAGAGTTGCATTTCAGAATTTGAATAAACACCCCATCCTCCCTCAGGTGTATTTCGAGGTAACCAAATTTCGTAATCATCTGGCGAATTTATTTTTGCTGTGATTTCACCGTTCGATGAGAAAGGTATTTTTTCTACCAAATTTATCATGCTCGATTGACAAGATAACACAACAAATTCTTCGCTTGTCGAAAGAAATGTTTGATTTCCTAGTTGAAGCGGCATTGCCGGAGATGGGCCAAATTCGAAGAGTGTTGTATTTTCAAGAATCAACGATGAGCCATTTTTTGTTTGGAGGTGTATCAATAGACCACAATCTGATTCAATAGGTGTATGACGGATATGGCCGTCTCCTACCGACCAGTTTTTTTGCTCTCCATCTGAAGTAACTTGATACACATTCCCGCTTTCATCACCCGTGAAATATCCCTCATCTGTAACCAAGACTCCGTTTCTCCATCCAGCATCCAAGAAACTCGTTTCGAAGTGTTGGACTCCATTCGCCAAGCAAAACGATGCCAAACCTCTTCTTGCTGGCACAATCAATTTATCTCCATCTATTGCCATCTCACCTGTTATTCCAAGATCGAAGGCTGCCGTCTGATTATGCCACAACAAATTACCGTTTAATGGATCAAAAGCCATAATCTCGCCGGTGGTCCATCCCATAAGCAACATATTTGGCCAATCTCCACAGGTACCTTTTCCTTCATGCACGAATAGCAGAGGAGAAAGGTCATGGAATGTGGCATTCTTATTTTCATATTCCCAAATTAATGTACCACTGTCAAGAGTAAAAGCATAAACCTTGGGCGATGTATCTCCAGACCAAAAACCAGAGGAGCGAACAAATACCGTATCATCAATTATAATCGGTTTTGTTGAAATATATCCGTCATCGAGTGTTACAGACCATTGCAATTGCTCAGTTTGTTGTGAGGCTGTTGCAAATGGAAGAAGCGAGAATATGAGTAGGAAATACACAAATCTCATTTAAGATTCCTCTCAATGGATGACTTCAATAATTGGCTTACTGCTTTCCCATCTGCAGCACCTCCAAATTCTTTCATCACCATACCCATAAGGGGCCCAAGAGCACCAAGGCCCCTCTCCTTGACAAACTCAAGCCGCTCACTAACCACCTTCTCTACAACAGTTGCTAAATCACTGGCATCTGCCGGTTTGAGGCCGAGAGATTCCGCTACATCAGCCAATCTCTCAATGGTGGGGTTTTGCCCAACAAAGGCATCAAGAAGGTCTTGTAGGCCTTCTTTTGTGACATATCCTTGCTCTTTTGCCTTGAGAACGGAAGCCATCAAGTCAGGCTCTCCATTCAGTTCTAGAAGCATACTGGCCCAAGCCTTGGAGGGTAAGTTTTCAACATGTAAGACAAATGCATCATCTAATTCCCTGTTAACCAATTGGATTCTCTGATCTTGAGAGATCTGATATGCATTCATTCTTTCCATTCTCTCATCAAGGCTCATTGGCAGGTGGTCGATAACATCCTGCCAATCTTGTTGTGACAATGAATAAACAGGGATGTCTGTTTCGGGGTACATTCTCGCACCTCCTGGTAATGGCCTCATTGGAGAAGTGGTACCATCCTCAGGAGCACCTCTTTTTACGACAACTTGTCGAACTTCTTGAGGGATGCGCTCAAAGGCTTGTATGGCTCTTTGATGTACACTTTCTAAGGCAAGATTTGCTTGCCATTCCGGCGCAAGGCATAGAACGAATGCTTGAATTCCATCAATTGCATTCACAATCGATTTTACTTCTTCTGCTTCAATACCGTATGCAGGCAACTCATCAGAATGGAATACACCTGCCACCCCGGCTAATTTTGCTGCTCCAGCAAACTCTCTTCCCAATCTTGGGTTTTGGGCTCCATGCATACCAATTGTTTTCTTTCCAATGAGTCCATCAAACCCTGGAAGTGGGAGCGCAAGCATCACATGCCCTTTCTTGAGTCCATTTTGAACCATGGATGAATTAGATTGTGCAAAGATAGTGCTGACATCAATCAATCTCAAAGGTAATTTTTCTGCTACTATTGAGGTCACGCTTTCACTAGACACATCTCGATCATTGGATAGCAAAGGCAATTGGTGAATGGTGCGCAAATGGTTGGCTAATTGGAAAAAATGCCACTGCCGAATCATCTCTAATTCAATGATTTTTGGAATCCAGTCGAGGTCTTGACATCCTTTAATCTCGACTCTATCACCGCATCGAATTGAAACATTGAGGTCTTGCCTGATACTCCCTAAGCCTCTTCGAACACTTCGAGTATCACGTAATGTACGGCCAAGTGCTTCGGCGGTTTCTTTTGCATGCTCTGGGGATTGTATATCAGGCGCTGTGGCTATCTCAATCAAAGGAATGCCCAACCTGTCGAGATTCCAGTATACAATTTCACCATCATCGGTTAATTCTGAGGTAATTTTCCTCGCACTATCCTCTTCCAAACACAATACGTCAATGCCAACTGCTCCTGTTTTTGTGTTGAGTTTTCCATCGGTAGCCACGAGAGTTGTTCGTTGAAAACCACTGGTGTTTGAGCCATCAACCACCGTCTTACGCATTGCTTGCATCAAACCAACAGGTCGGCAATTCATCATTGCCGAAACGGTAAGTGCGATGTGCATGGCCTCATCATCGTGAGGTTTTGGAGGCTGGTCGTCTAGTTCGACCAGCCCTGCATTGGGTGATTGATAATAGACAAACCTTCGATTTCTTCTGCTTTCAAATTTCGCTGCCACATCCATTTGGCCACCCTCCCCGCTCGCCGCACGTAATCTGCGTTGAACACTTGGCCAATCTTTTGGAATGGTATCCGCCGTTACATCGAAGAGTACGCCCTCCTGGCGGGAGTGAAGTTTTCCTGTGGCTAATTGTTGGTGGACCTCAATGCCACACATGAACCCAAGTTCCTCTGGGTCAAGCCTTTCTGGCATGTCTGGATCGAAGGTTTCAGACGCCATGTTCAACCCATAAAGTGCTGGTTCATACCCCTGCCGATTTCTCTATGCTAAGGAAATACGGTCATGTCTTGGCCGATATAGCCCACCGGCTAGAACTTCTTGTGCAATGATGTCCTCGATTTTTTGTCTCGAAATGTCCATTTCTGTCAGGGCGACAGAAATAACGTCTTCATCGAGTACTGAATCGTCTGGAGATTCCTTGACCATTCGCTGAATCAGATTCTTTAAATCCCTTAATTGATTACGCTGCGTACCCTTTTTGCCAGAATTCATATCAGTTTCATCTGGGGCCTCGCCGAGTGTTCCTAAGCGCCATGCTTTAGTGATTTTTATCGCCCTACTCGCGTCAGTAAGTGTGGCTTCTTGGGAAAGACGAATTCTTGCACTTGCCTCGGATAAACGGGCCATTGCTTCTAGAGATCGGGCCCCGATAGCAATTGAATCACTGTATTCTCCACCTTCTCTTCGCGTTTTTACATAAAAATCAACCAAACTTTTCCTCGCTTCATCGGTTAGTTGTGGATGGATGCTTCTTTTTGCAAAAGCAACATATTTTCGAATGAGGTCTCGCCCAATGATGTCATCACCATTACGGTCAGTTTCTGAGGTATCAGAATGATTCAGTGCTTGTTCTGGGTCACTGACACTGCCTTCTTCAATTTGTAATTCAGATACGCCTTTGACTCTGGTATCGACGATGTGATTGGCGATCATGGTATCATGATCAACGCTTGGCGTGTCGGTAAGTAGCCAGATTACGTCAAATCGGGAAAGTAAGGGGGGGCCAAGGTTGACCTGACGAACAAAGGGTCGGTCAGTGAGTGCCTCAAATTTCCCGCTCGTAGGGTTGGCTGCAGCCAAAACTGCACAGCGTGTTCTCAAAGTTGCATTAATGCCTGCTTTAGAAACCGAGATGCGTTGTTGCTCCATGGCTTCGTGCATTGAAGAGCGGTCGTTATCGTTCATTTTGTCAAACTCATCAATGGCCGCAATTCCCAAATCTGCGAGTGCCAGAGCACCAGCCTCAAGCGTCCATCTACCATCACTCATTGAATCTTGAACCGCAGCAGCGGTCAAACCAGCAGCGGAAGCGGACATTCCTGAAGCGAATTGGCCACGAGGGGATATTTTTGACATGTAACTAAGCAGTTGTGATTTAGCAACACCGGGGTCTCCCATGAGCAAAATGTGAATATCTCCACGACTTCTTGTTCCATCGGCATTTTTTCTGGAAACCCCGCCAAATAATTGCAACATTAACGACTCTTTTTCTTGATGTAAACCAAAGATGCTGGGCGCAATGGATCGGCACAGAAGTTGATATACATCTTCTCTGGATGCTAAATTTCGAATGAGTTGTTCATCTTCCTCTCCAATCACAATCTCTTCTAAAGGCGTATTTTGTCTCTCGATGCTGTGTATCTTCAGGAAAATATCGAATATGGGGGTATTTTTCCCGCCCTTTCTTTGAGACCGAACAAACAGAGTCCCGTTGAACGTAACTCTATCTCCTGGATTGAGCATGCCTGCAAGGTCATGTTCGGCAATGCTGCCTATTCGTTGAGGTTGAGCTCCCCCGCGTAAACCTTCAGGTGCTTCTTGTATCTCGATGAATTGATTGTTGATCATCTCAGAATCTCGAGTAAGCAAGTGAAATCTTGTGTCCCTTTTGGCTTTCCCACATCCACCATCTGAGATGCTACATTCCATCGGTTCAATGAGTTCCTGTTCGTTGGGCTGCTCGATGATGATTTGGTGACCTGGTCCACAACTCTCACACATAAATGACGCCCTGTAAATTCGCGGTCGTACGCTTGTAATTTTTGATACAAGGCCTTCTATGCTCAACATTTTCCCAATATCGTCTGCCCTTAATTGCCTCACAGTCCGATGCATATCTTTTGGAAACCCAACCAATCTCACAAACGGATTCATGCCTTTGGCGCCTGCCTCAATCAACACTTCTCTGAGTACACGAATAGAGGCCTCTATATGGTCGTCAGGATTATCGATAATGTCTTGAGCAAATTCAGGGTCGAAATTTTCGATATCTCTAAAGTGAACTTCTAAGCTTTGCAAATCGGGCCATGTGACGCGCAAATCTTCTATTGCATCATGAAATTGCTCAAGAAGAAAGGTTTTCCATCTTGCTGGTAGGTCAAATTTCTGTAGCAAGTCACTCACCGGAAGTTGCCATGATAGGCTAGAGGACATAATCTATTCGGACGTTTTTCGAACCCCTTGATTTCCACTGGAATTCGATTGGTGAGTCGTAGCCCTTTTCAAAATAATTTTGACTGCCACTGCGAAACCGCCAAGCACATGAGTCGGATGGATATGGGTGAGTCATGCCAAGTCATCAATTCAGCAGAATAAAGGGCGAGTTTGTTCGATTTTCCTTTTCCTCGGAACTTCTTGAAAATCAAATCGGAGACCCGCTTGAAAGAGAAGTATTGGTTTATCATCCCGTGCAATCAGATGAGCCCCTTCCTTGCATCATCGCGCTTGCCGCCTATACCAACGGGGGGCTCAAGTATGCAAACTGGAGGGCGTTCTCTGAATCATTACCACAACGAATAGACCGCCTTGTTGATGAGGGTAGAATGGGTCCGTGTGTTGTGGTAATGCCGGATACATTTACCAGCCTTGGCGGTAATCAATTTATCGATTCTGAAATCATGGGAGATTGGGGAGCATGGCTATCAACAGACCTCATAAGTGAACTTCGTTCAAGATTTAAGATACACGCATTCGGACTAACTGGTTTTTCCAGTGGAGGCTATGGTGCAATGGTGCGTGGAATGCTCGATTCTTGCTGGAAAGCCATTGTTTGCCATTCTGGAGATTGTGGATTCGAATTGGTTTACGCAAGCGGCATGGCAGATGGCCTGACTCACATTACTAAACATGGAGGCGTCCAATCTTTCATTGAATATACAAAAAACACCAACAAACTTTCCAGCGATGATATTCACGCTTTGATGCTATGTGCCATGGCAGCAACTTATGATGGCGTTGATGGTATTTCCTTACCAGTTGATCCTCACTCTTGTGATATCGATGAAGAACGTTGGTCGAGATGGATGCAATGGGACCCTCTTACAATGATTGAAGACCATCGAACATGGCCAAAGACTTTCATTGATGTGGGAGATAAAGACCAATATCACATCCAATATGGATTGAGGAAACTCCATCAAAAGTTACTCGATTACGAAATCGATCACACTTACGAAGAATTTGATGGCACGCATTCTGGCGTTGAGTACAGAATGGATTTCTCACTCCCGTGGCTATACGCACAGTTAACCGATTAGTATCGACATTATCATGGGCAGAACAGTGGTGGCGAGGACATGGCAGAGGAGATGGATTACGCATCAAGTGGCGTTGACATCACCTTAGAGGGTGAAGCCGTAGGGGCACTGATTGGTGCGCTAGGAAAATTCTCTCGCCCAAGTGGTACTTTAGGAAGTCCGGTTGAAGTTCCCGGAGGATTTGGCGGTTTGATTCGATTCAAGGATGATTACCTTGCTCTTGCAACTGATGGCGTAGGTAGTAAATTACAGATTGCTTCTGCCATGCAAGCATGGCATGGAGTAGGTATTGATTGCATGGCAATGAACGTAAACGACTTACTCTGTGTTGGTGCTGAGCCCATCGCCTTTGTTGATTATATCGCTGTTCCAAAACCTGACCCTGAAGTTCATGCAGTGATTGGTCGAAGTTTGGCAGAAGCCTGTCGTCGGGCCAAGGTAACCCTCGCTGGTGGTGAGACCGCATCCTTGCCAGGCATCGTCACCGAGTTAGACCTCTCGGGCACGGCTCTAGGATGGGTTGGGAAAGGCCAAGAAATTACAGGTGAGGCCTTGAAAGACGGTGACGTCCTCATTGGCCTACCTAGTAGTGGGATTCACTCAAATGGATATTCTCTTGTTCGGAAAATCTTGCGAGAAAATCAAATCAGTTATGACCAAACCATGCCAGTAAAAATCAATGACGCTACCAGAATTGAACGATTTAAGCAAGGTGAACTAACTGTCGGCGAGGTATTACTAAATCCTACATCAATTTACTGTTCACCGATTGTGGAAATGATAGATTCAACAAATGCTGAAAGAGGGTTCGACCGAGATGCTATTCATGGCATTGCCCATATCACTGGAGGGGGTTTATCCAATCTTCTACGTCTTCACAAAACGCTTGGTTGGGAAATCAGCGACCCATTACCAGTTCATGAAGAATTTAGTTGGCTTCAAAATTTAGGAAATGTAAGTGCAAAAGAAATGTATCGCACATTCAATATGGGGTGTGGCATCATTATTGCAGTTGAGGCTGAGCATGCACAACTCATTGTTTCTTGGCTTCAAGAAAGGTTATCCGGTTCAAAAATAATTGGTCATGTAAGAAATCATGGAAGGATTGTGACCCATGCTATCGAAAGTGTGTATTTTGATGAATATTAGGTGAGCTTATGCTTCATGGCGATACTTTGCCTTATTGGGTTGAGGGGCGAACAAAGATATTGCTGCCAAATTCCATAATGCCAGATACTCACATGCCCAGAGGGCCTGCGAAGATTGGCTCTGGAGGGTTTGTGAACCCCGCAATGGCTTCCTGTCGAACAAGATCTGTCCTATTGCTGGAAGATGCTCTCGAATATGGCTGGATTGGGAAGAAAGAGAAACCATTACGAGTTTTAGAGGCGCTTGGATCGACGGGTATTCGTTCTCGACGATGGAGAAAAGAAATATCAGCCCAATATCAAAATAGATTCAAAATTTGTGTGAATGACAGAAACATCAAAGCCATTGAACAAGGTCAAAATGCGGCTGATTCTTTTGAGACGGAAAAAAAAATCTATCCTTATTTTGATGAAATAGAAGGTACAAACAAGGCTGGAATCACATGGTCAAACCAAGATGCAAATCAGTTGATGTTCGAACAAAATTTTCAATGGATTGACTTAGACCCATTCGGCAGTCCTGTTTCTTTTCTATCTTCTGCAATTCAATCATTACCAAGGGTTGGGTTTTTGGAAGTCACTGCAACCGATACCGCAGCACTGTGTGGCAGTTCCCCCTCCTCTGGGTTGAGAAGATACGGCAGTAGAGGACTAAATGATGAATTCCGATACGATGACGCCATTCGAATTCTAATCGCTCATATTGCGAAAGTTGCTGCCCAATTTGATAGAAAGATTGAGCCTGTTCTTTCTATGTTTGATGGACATTTTGTTCGAGTTAGTCTATTGATTAGAAAATCAAAACAAGGAGCTACTAACATCTACAAACAAATTGGATGGCGAGACAGAACTGGGCTTTCTGCCTTGGTCACTGAAAAAACCGAAAAGGCGAGTGGTCCTCTTTGGATTGGCCCATTATGCGATAGCGATATTGCATCCCGATTAACCGAAGAGAAAGCAGAACAGATTTGTGGTTTGAATCTCAAAGAAATGCCAACAGATTGGGACCAACAACGACTCAATCTAGTACTAAGAGAAATCCGGCGTTCGGTCTGTCATATCGCTGATGCTGCTCCTTTGTTATCTCAAGAACATCTGCTCATTCCTATGGATGTCTTTGCAAAAAAATCAGGCCGTGGTGGACCTCCGAGTATCAAAAAATCAATTTCTATTTTACAAGCAAATGGATTTGAAGCAGCACGAGGACCATATCCTGAACCTACGCTAATCACAAACGCTGATGAATCTTCAGTCATGCATTTGCTTAATCAGATTTAAGTCAACCAAAACTAGGGTCTGATGATGTGTCTTCTGGTGCTGGAAGTGCATTTTGGGCATTCTCGAAAATTTCCTGTACACTGTTTTCGATAGCCCTTGCATCTTCGATTAAGGATGAAAGTGGTATTTCGATTCCTATCAGTTCACTCACTGCTTCAATCGCAAGTGCCGCTGCTCTAGCATCAGGGTACATCGGGCTACATTCAGCCAGAATCGCTGTAATGTCTAAACCTAAGCGCTCTCCTTCCGATAACAAATAACCGCATATTCCGGCAACAACACCTTGTTGGATTGGCTCAACCCCCGCTTTGGTGAGCATTTCTCTGGCCGTTGATATTGACCCTACTCCAAATAAGTCTCCCTGTTCACCTTTTTTATCGGGTTTTACCAGACCATCAATGATAATCAAACGATCGAATCCTCCTTTCGTAAACCATTCTAAAACCGTATTCGCAAATTGAACATCGTGTTTGCTATTAAACTGAACCTCAGATGTAAATACACCAATTTTTTCTCCTTGGTATACCCTGACGGGATGTTTTGGAACTTCATCATGAATCAGAGCTAAGGCCGGAAATTCTGCATTCATTACGGTGCCTAATTGTTTTAGATTCAACTGATTAATAATGTGACTTGTTGCAATGACCCCAACCATTCCTACGGTTGAAAAACCGCATATTGCAACGCCGCCGGTTCTTGGATTTGCATCTTGATGCAGGACCAAAGTGTAGCCTGTTTGGGCATAACTCATAGTAGTCCCTCAATCAACTCCAAAGTGCGATTATTTTTCATTGTTCGCGATACTCTTCCCAATCATCCATACCGGCTTCTCGATACCACCAAACCCCAGTCTCGTCTTCATACCATTCGGTGCCATCTTCATCTATTGTGACTCCGTCATCTTGAGCCTCATGCTCATCTTCAACAGATTCAATGCCTTCGGCTTCATCAAACAACTGGTGCCTTCGATGTTGAGGAGCGGAAATTTCTTCATTCATATCCTCTTTTTCAAATTCATCAAGCCCCATGCCAACGGGTAATGGTTGACTTGCTCGTCTCTCTGAAACATAAGATTCTGGCATTTCATCCATATCAAGTTCATCTTCTGACCAAGCCTCGTCTTCTTGCCTCTTACGAATCAAAGTGACGAGTAGCCAAGCGAGTCCACCAATAATTGCAATCGCCCCTGTGCCAACATAGAAAGTTGTCAGTGTCGAGCCAGAAATCTCTGGGGCTATGGTTTCATTCATTTCCCCAACCTCAACATCAGGTTGAGGAATAATTGTCCACAATATTTTGGATTCAAAGGTAATCGAACCTGCGGTTTCATTGTATGCGACGCCGTCAATAGTCGAAGAAAAGGTACCTGTATCTAGAAGATCATAAGAAGAAATGGATACGAGTACGCTGAATGTGATTTCATCGTTAGCTTCAACGCGTATTTCTGTTTGTTCGGACTGCAAAATCACTTCGTCGAATAATGGCGTCCAACCATTTGTAGAAAAGGTAATTTCGAGCGCAAATGGATTTGTATGACTCAATGTGCATTGGAGAGAAGTGTCATTGGTAATTCCTAAAACAAGTTCTAAGGATGAGCAAGAAATGGTTGGATGATCGATATTACCATCATTATTTTGATTTTGAGAATTGTTTTGTCCATCGCTTAAAATAGTCAAATTTAGGCTTGGATTATTCAATATGACCCACGCTGGANCCTGGGGCTCAATGTGTAGATATCCGCCACTCGACTGAATGGTAAATTCGCTTTGTCCTCCGACAAATTGACCTTGCCCTGTCTGAGCCACCTGGCCAGATTCCCAGAGAGACCAGTTATACTCCATTTTTTCCAAAAGAATATCGTGGCTGGATTTTGTCGCTTGCAAAGAAAGTGAAATCTGTCCCTGGCCAAATGAGTTCATTTGGATGCTGGCCGAATCCGAACTGATACCTGCATGAACGGTGACTAAAGACGAGGTGGATTTGATTGCTGTAGAAATCGGTTGTCTTGTTTCATTACCCTCNTCACCAGAATAAATCGCTTCAAGGGATACTTCGCCATGAATATTTTGAGTCCACAATCCCAAGTCACTGAAAGAAACTGCAGAATAGTTTACTTGAGGAGAAAGACCTTGTTGAATCAACCAAGAATCAGTATCATTTTTCATATACAAATCCACGGATCCTATTTCTGTTTCCCCAACTTCAGTTACAACACTGATTTGGGCATAGAACTCGTCATCAAGGAAAATTTGTGAGGAAGTTTGCATAAAAATTTCCGAGAATATGGCTGTATCATTTCTCGCATAAACAGGACCTATTACCGCCATTTGACTCGAGTAATTTCCAAACAAATCTTCTGCTACAATCCCAAACCAATACCCAACTCCATCAACTAAATTATCGACAAGATGTGTATTTGTCTGATTAGCGATTAAAATTGATTGAAGTTGGGAAAAATCATCGCTTGGATTTAATTCAGTTGTAGCATGGAATAAGTGATAATTACTAATGTAATCATTTTCTAGTAAATTCCACTCCACTGAAATTACACTCCCCTCATCATCTGAAACATCAGAAGCAGTCAATCCTTGAATGATTTCTGGCGGAGCAGGAAATGGAATACTCACGTTAATTTGATTAGAATAATTTGATACGACGCCCTCGAGATGGAAAGAGCGCACGATATATCGGTAAGATTCGCCGATGTTTACATCCTCATCAATAAATTGACTATCGCTCACAACAGCGTGAGGATTTTCGTAATCATAAGGCTGTGAATCTAGAGCGCGATACACACGGATCTCTTCTAAGTGCTCGCCAAATTCAGACATATCATTCCATGTAAGAATCACTGCTTCTGAATCAACTGAGGAAAGTGCTACAATAATCTCAGGGGCTGTGATTGGAACCTCTGCCCCTTGTATGTAGGTAATGTCCAAATTCTGTATATTCACAATACCTTGATTCGATGAATTAAACGGTAATGGGAGTTCAAAATACCCTGCTTCTGGTTTTGTATGTTGGTTAATTACGTTCGACAAATTGCCTGAAATTGAGGGGTTGTCACGGACCAAGACATCGAGTGAATAACCAATATTTAGGTAACTAAAATTAAATTCGCCTGGTACTGTCGAATTCAAATGAAATGATGCCTCGCCCCACTCCAGCCCATATCCATCTAGTTGTGGCGTTGCCACAGCGATTTTATCTCTGACAGGAAATAAAGCAGTCATCATCGGATCTTCGATTACTAACTTATCAACTCCATGTGATCCATTTGAGGCATAACCAGAAGCCGACAAATCATTGATGAGGTCGCCATCAAAGTCTATACCTATTTCTTGCCAACCGCCAATAAATATGCCTTTTTGCGTTTCTCCAACTATGGATACGTGTTCAAGCAGACTGTCATTATTGAAATCCAAACCTGCTATTTTTCGAGCATCTGAACCAGGGATTACAACATGCTGAGATGGGCTCGAAGTATTGCTCGCATTGTAGAAATGACGTACTGAAAAGTTACCTTCAATTGTAGTATCATTATTGTCAATAGGGATGGTATTGTGTGACAACAAATCGATAATTCCATTGTTGTCATAATCAAAAATAGAGGCTCTATCTAGGTCGATAAATGTCGGACTCATTTCTGTTTCCAACCCAGAGGGTGTATTTTCAATATAAACCATTGATTTACCGCGATTACCGATGATATCATAATCTCCGTCTAGATCTACATCGGCCATCATAGCGTTGGACTGTATATAGTCAAATTCAAGAGTGGTCTCTATCAAGGAATTCGAATTTAGATTGTATTCATGAATTGTCCAATGGTCTGAAGTATCTTTGACGAGTACCAAATCAGGTCCTGAAATACCATTTAATGGTCCTACAAGCAAGTCGTTAACCGTTGCTTGAATGGAACCTCCAGAGTTATTTTCCATCACCGGTATTGTAACGGTGCTTGCAAAGGAATTGCCTGTTGATAGTTTGAAGTCGATTCCATCATTTGGTCTAATCGAAATAATGTCATAATATCCATCATGGTTTAGGTCACCGAAATCAACATGGGTGACTGAAGATTCAAGCGAAAGGTTTTGCATTGGTAGCAAACCTCCTGTGATTTTGTTAAATATGTGTAAACAAACCTTTGCATCTAGTAAACTAACAACTGCTATGTCTTTTTTCCCGTCTCCATTAAAGTCCTCTGTGTGAATTGACGTACCGTTTTCACATGTTTCAAAATAATTTCCAATTTGAAATCCTGTTGAAGCGTTCCATTCTACAATATTGATCGATTTATTGTATCCAGAAATATTTGAGTCGTCGGTCAATAATACTAATTCATCATGGCCATCGGCATCAACATCTTTTCCATCAAAATCAATCACGTTCCCTAAGGGTAGAAAGCCTGTGAAAAGTTCTGATGTAAATTGAATATTAAACTCAATATCTGTAACTTCGGAAGCGGTTGGGAGCATAAATGAACTTGATTGATTGTTTGTTGCATTATAGATGGATTGGCCGTAATTTAACCCATTCGTGAATGCTGTCTGCCGCCCAAGTTCTCCTTGACTACCACCTCCAAACGACCATTCTCTGATTCCATCGTTATTGATATCGAGCCAAATTTCTCCCGGAGATGGATTGATTCTTGAATAACTCAACTCAAATTGGGCATTGTTCAGTGTAATGTTTTTACTCAAATTGAGTGAGGATTGTTGATTTGTTGTATTACCTTGTAAAGATACTGACTGACTTGAAGAACCATCAGAAAAAGTAGTTACATTGAATACATCATTCGCCGATACGGTTTCAAGCATGAGCTGGAAAGGTGCCACAAAAATTACCACTACCATCAACAGCACGCGTGTTTGCATACAAACCCCTTCCAAGACCCAAGTATACTTCAATTATGTTATGGATTGGCAAAGATTTTAATTGAGATGTCTCCTAAAAATCGAGTCTCATCATGAAAAATCGTTATGTTAAGGGAACGTTAGGACCACCCGACGCTGTATGGAAGACGAGGTGAAATTAAATTTAATTCTTGGTCAAAAGGAATTTGAAATGGTCGGGTCCGAAAGCGAGGTTAAACAAAAATGGGAAGAAATGAAGCAATCTGACGAATGGGGTGCTATTTTGGAGAAGATTAAACTTGCGAAGAAAGATACAGAGGCAGCCACAGTTGTCGCAAAAAACGAACTCGGTGCAGATAAATTCGCTTCACTGATTCATCATTCAAATATCACTACAAAATCTGATAGAATTCTTGCCGCTATTTTTCATTTGCGTGATTTACAGAAGCTAGAGGACTGTCCTCCTCGAACGATTGAAAAATTATTTGATTCTGCTAATTTAGAAAACCCTGGAAACCTCTCACTCTACATAAATCGGCTCAGAGACAGAGGTTTTCTTACAATTCCTGAAAAATTTTCTGAAAAGAATCGTTATGTTATTCTCACAGAAGAAGGGCATAGACACCTGAACCAGCGATTTTCTCAGTGAGGTTGAACTATGGTAATGTCTTCTCCTGACGGTCCAAAGGATGAGGAGGAAAAGTTGGATTTATCATATCAAAACCATACTGGTAGAAACTTTCGTCGAGGTAGACATCCAAACTCAACATTCAAGAGAACAATTCTTGATAAGGCGGACCTTACGGAAGCTAATTTTTCTCATTCTGATTTCCGAAAAGCGTCTCTTGTTGAGGCGGATCTTATGAAATCCTCATTTGATAATTGTGATTTTAGAGGCGCTAATTTGAAGAAAGCAAGACTCAACTTGTCCACATTCAGAAATTGTCAATTTGATGATGCAGATATTCGAGGTATTCGTGGAAAATACGCAATCTGGGCAGGAAGTAATTGGTGGGATGCATCATTGGATGATGGTTTGAAAAAAGCCTTAGAAAAAAAATGGCCAAAAAAAGACTATTCTTCTTCAAAATGAATCTCCATTGCTTTTCCATTGAGCGCGTTTCTTGCACCAACATTGAACAAAGGTAAGGCTGCAATTAAACCGCAAATTCCCATACATATTCCACACAAATAAACCTGAAGGGAATACGCTAATTCTAATTGTCCCCCTAGGTGTTCCGCTGCAGCAGATTGTATATTCAGTCCACCACCAATGCCTCCAATCAGGGTGATGGCTACTCCAATTAATCCAGTAATTGCGCCCCATTTTCTCAACAGAAAAAGACCTACTCCACCTGCACATATGAGTAAGGAGCCTGCAAACATCAGTGCCCCTCTGAATAAATAGGCATGATTTGAGCGTGCCTCATCATGAAAGTCCTGATAATCATCAACTGTGAGATTTTCACCTTGGCTATTTGGAGTTGCTAATAGTGTTTCAATCTCTGAATCTGGAATTTCTTCAATAAACTGGTTTTGCATATCCCCAAAACCAAGAATACCGGTGAGAAGAGCACCAATTATCATGATGATTCCAATGGTTTTGGGACCTTTTCTATCAACGACTTGAGGAAAGACAGGGGGGCTACTATTGTTTGATTTCTTGGTTTTTTGGTCGTCTGATAGACGCATGGTAAACGTAGACTTATCACCTGAAGTTGAAGAATTAGCGGCCATCATGCTTCCTCCTTACATGCTTTCAATCCCTCTGATAAAAACGGAGGAATCGGAATTGGTGTTAGTAACTCCATATCGATACAAACAGTAACGTGACTACTTTTCCAAACCATGATTGCATCTTGATTAAACAAACGATATTCCCAGGTACAAGAGGTTCGGCCTACCTTGGAGAGCCAAATTTTGGCGGTGATGGTGTCGCCGTATCGAAGTGGATGTGTAAAATCGGTTTCAGCATGAACAATTGGAAAACCCATGCCATGTTTTTCCAATATCTCTGGGTATGAAACCCCACAAATGTGGCTCCATGCCTCCTCAAAAAAACGATGTGATAAATCGTAAATTCGGGGGAAATAGGCGATTTTTGCACTATCGATCATTGGATAGTCCACGCGCCTGTGAAGAGTAACCGCCATGGTACGTCCAAGCAGAGAACCTTCATCAAGAATTGTGAAGGGTTCAAAATGATGAAGCCTTGCGGTTAGCGTGGACGTCGCTTCATTATACAGGAACGCTCCGGGTGGTCTTCCATTTTCTCTGGAAATACTTCCTCCCAACAGAGGGCTTGGCTTGAATAATATCCACGATTTTTTCAACAATCTCCACGAGTGGTTGCCAGCATTTGTGAGTGTGACCTATCATCAAGCGCACAAAATCGATATCATTGATGATAATGGCCAAATGGAGCAAATTTGGAACCGAAAAAAACCAGGAACGCTTGGCGTTTGTGCTATGCTAAAATTTCAGTACGGACTCAATGTCATCCCACATGTCATCTGTGGAGGATTTTCGAAATTTGAGTCCGAGGATTTCTTAGTAGACCTAGATTACCTTGGACTAAAACATATCTTAGCTCTTCGTGGCGATCCAAATAAAACTGAAACCCAATTTAACCCTCACCCACAAGGATACGCATACGCCAACGAATTGGTTGAACAAATTGTTGACATGAATGCAGGAAAGTATGTTGAAGATGTCAAGGAGGCTCGGCCAACGGATTTTCAAATCGGAGTTGCAGGCTATCCAGAAGTGCATGCTGAAGCTATGAATTTACACGATGATGTCACTAATCTAAAGCGTAAAATAACCTCTGGCGCCTCATTTGTTATCACACAAATGTTCTTTGATAATACATGCTTTTTTCAATTTGATAAAATGTGTCGTGAGATGGACATCCATGTGCCTCTTATTCCTGGCATCAAAGTAATTACTTCGAAGAGACAATTGGAAGTTTTGCCTGAAATTTTTGGAACTAAATTGCCAAAAAAATTAGTGGATGATGTTATGGCCTGTGAAACGGATGAAGAAGTCTGTCAAGTTGGTATTGCACATGCTGTTAATCAGACAAAAGAATTACTTGAGTATGGCGTTGTTGGTGTTCATTTTTTCACAATGAATAACAGTCAAGTTTTCAACCAAGTGCTACAGCAATTCCAAGAGTGATACGCTATGCCATCCATTGATGATTTGGAAAAATTGTGTCAAGAGAGAATTCTCATTATCGATGGTGCAATGGGAACAATGATTCAACAATATAAGTTGGATGAAAATGATTTCAGAGATGCATCATTAAAGGAACATGCTATTGATTTGAAGGGAAATAATGAAATGCTAAACATTACTCAACCCCAGATTATTGAAGAAATCCATGCTAAGTATCTCAGTGCAGGTGCAGATATCATAGAAACAAACACCTTCGGAGCAACCAGCATCGCACAATCGGAATATGATTTAAGTGACCGTGCTTATGAAATGAATCTACAAGCAGCAAGAATCGCTAAAGAAGCCGTTTACAAACATCAGCAAGTTACTGGAAGAATGGGATGGGTGGCCGGGGCGGTTGGTCCGACAAACGTGACCTTGTCCGCTTCCTCTGATGTGGAAGATTCCGCTTCAAGAGCCGCTACTTGGGACGAGGTTTACGATGCTTATCTTGAACAAATCCTCGCTCTTATAGAAGGGGGTTGTGATATCATTTTGATTGAGACTATATTTGATGTTCTCAACGCAAAGGCTGCGATAAAGGCAACTCTAGACGCATTTGATATGAAAAAAGTGGAACTACCAATTATCATCTCAGTCACATTCATTCAAGAAGAGGGCGATAGAACCGTTTTTGGACAGAGTGTTGAGGCGTTTTGGACAACTGTCAAACATGCCAAACCATTCTGTATTGGAATCAATTGTGGTCTAGGAGCGACAGGTTTGAGAAGTAAATTATCTACTCTAGCCCAAATATGTGATACTCGAACTCACATATATCCAAATGCAGGTTTACCAAATCCTCTATCTCCCTCTGGCTTTGATGAAACACCTCCAATCACAGCTGCTCATATTGCTTCTTTAGTCAAAGAGGGGTTGTTGAATATGGTTGGTGGTTGCTGTGGAACCACACCAGATCATATCCAAGCAATTCATGATTCCGTTCAGGGGTTAAGCCCGAGAATACCAGGTGAAATTATTGAAATTCCGACCTATGCGGGATTGGATACATGTACCATTTTTCCCGACTCTAATCTGATTATGGTTGGCGAACGAACAAACGTAACCGGTTCAGCTCAATTTCGTAGACTCATCACCTCGCAAGATTTTGAAAACGCTGTAGAAGTTGCGAAAGAACAAATCCAGAATGGCGCTAATATTATCGATGTAAATATGGATGAAGGTTTGATAGAAAGTGAGATGGTCATGACCAGATTTCTGAATATGTTAGCCACCGAACCTGACATTGCATCGGTCCCAGTAATGATCGATTCTTCAAAATGGAGTGTGCTCGAAGCCGGACTCAAATGCGTACAGGGTAAACCGATTGTAAATTCGATTTCCCTCAAGGAAGGGGAGACCGTTTTCTTGGAACAAGCCAAGATGATTCATCGATATGGGGCGGCTGTAGTTGTAATGGGTTTTGATGAAAAAGGCGAAGCAGAAAGCGTTGAGCGGAAAGTAGAAATCGCAACAAGAGCACAGAACCTTTTGGTAGACAAGATTGGATTTAGTCCATCAGACATCATTCATGACCCAAACGTATTGGCTGTCGCAACGGGTATGGCTGAGCATGATAATTTCGCTAAGAATTACATTGATGCAACCAGATTAATTCGCGAAAAATTCCCACAATCAATGGTGAGCGGGGGCATCAGCAATCTGTCTTTTTCATTCAGAGGAAATGACACTGTCCGTCAAGCTATGCATGCCGCTTTTTTGCATCATGCAATCAATGCAGGGTTAACGATGGGGATTGTAAATCCAGCACATCTTACGATTTACGAAGATATTGAACAATCATTGTTGGAAATGGTGGAGGACATCATCTTGAACCGGCGAACTGATGCAACGGAGCAGCTTGTTTCAATGGCTGACACTTTTTCAAAACAGAAACAGGTTACAGAAAATGCACAAAAATGGAGAGAACAAGGTGTCAAAGAACGCTTAGCCCATGCGCTAGTCCACGGAATTACTGAATTCATCGAAAGTGACGTTTCTGAAGCCTATGAAGAGGTTGGAGATGCTCTCAGTATCATTGAAGGCCCGCTCATGGATGGGATGAATATTGTTGGGGATTTATTCGGATCGGGAAAGATGTTTCTTCCTCAAGTGGTCAAAAGTGCCAGGGTCATGAAAAAAGCAGTCGCTTGGTTAGAGCCACGAATGCATGGCGGTGAAACCGAACAGAAAAAGCGGGCAGAGGTAGTATTGGCTACTGTAAAAGGTGATGTTCATGACATTGGAAAAAATATTGTCGGCATCGTTTTGCAGTGCAATGATTACAATGTTCACGACCTTGGTGTCATGGTCCCTCTTTCAACAATCATGGACAAAGTAGAGGAAGTACAAGCCGATGTGCTTGGTTTGTCTGGTTTGATTACACCATCCCTTGACGAGATGATCAAAGTTGCAAAGGAAATGCAAACCAGGGGGATGGATATCCCATTGCTCATTGGAGGAGCTACTACTTCTCGCCAGCATACGGCAGTGAGAATCAATCCAGCATACGACAAAGAGGTTGTACACGTAAAAGATGCATCATTGATTTCGGGAGTACTCAATCAATTATTAGATTCTGAAAAGAGGATCGAATTTAGAAAAACATTAGAGAATGAAAATAAACGACTGACTGCACTCTATGAGAGAAGAATCAATCAACCTCTACTCACGCTAGAGAAAGCAAGAGCAAAGAAACCTATCCTAACATTCAATGAACAGACATCACTGATTCCCCCATTTGTTGGAGTCAAGGAATTCGATCTTACCCTCGAAGATGTAAAGCCGTATATCGATTGGAATTTCTTTTTCACTGCATGGGATATGAAAGGAAAATACCCCGAAATCCTCTCTCATCCCCAAAAAGGTGAGGCTGCGAGAGATCTGTTTGAAGGTGGAAAGAAAATGTTAGAAAAGGTCATGCAAAATCAGACTTTGAATATCAAAGCCATCGCTGGATTTTGGCCCGCTTATTCGGAAGGTGATGACCTCGTTATTCAGGATGAGGATGAAAAAAGATTCTGTTTTCTAAGACAACAAAGAGACGCAGGTAAACACAATTATTGCTTATCAGACTTTGTGGCACCACAAACTGAAGAATTTCAGGACCATGTAGGTGCTTTTGCGGTTGCTATTCATGGAACTGAAATCCTTGCTCAACAATATGAAGATGAAAATGATGACTATAATTCGATTATGGTCAAGGCTATTTCAGACAGGCTTGCAGAAGCCACTGCAGAAAAATTACACCAGATAATTCGTGAAAAATGGGGCTTTCCCGATGATGAAGATATGAATCATGAACGATTGATGAAAGCAGATTATCGCTCGATTAGGCCGGCTTTTGGTTATCCTGCCTGTCCTGATCACAGTGATAAACGATCTTTATTCGCCCTTTTAGATGCGAAATCCCATGGATTCAAACTTACTGAATCCTGTGCTACTTATCCTGCTTCAAGTGTTTCGGGGTTATACTTCGGTCACCCGGAAGCGAAATACTTCGGTATCAACCGAATCGATGAAGGGCAAGTCATGGACTTGGCTCAACGCAAACGCATGCCTCGACGTGAAGTCGAGTATTGGCTGGCATCCATTATCGACTATGACCCAAATTGAATACTCAATATTCTCTTCGGTTTCGGCCAAACAACATAGCGGCTCCAAGGAGCGCAAGCATTGACAATGGAGTTGTGAACCCTGGTAAGCCTGCAAGTCCACTTTCTGCAACGTCATCAAGAGCATCTGCCAAATCTGTGGTAAATGTGACAACCAACTCTCCAGACTCAGTTCCGTCAGTCCAAGTCACCTTTACGTCTTGAGTGAAATCGGCAGTCTCATCAACACTGAAGCCTAGACCACCGTAAAAGTGCCCGTCCATTGCTTCCGCAGTGACTGTCATTACACCATCCGAGATAGTGATGACCAAATCATCTCCATCCGGGTCAGTACAATCCACCATGAATTCATATGTTCCTGGAATGAGTGGTAAAGTTGCAGTTCCACTCAATGGAGCAACCAATGCTTGGCTTCCTTCAATTTTCTTTGAAATGTCAGACGCTTGTATAGCCCCTGTTGCACCTACTTCAGCCACAGCAAATACTTCACAAACCGGCAATCTGTTTTCAGTCGAGGTTTCGTTCGAGCCATTGTTGTCGTCATTGGTGTTGTTGCCATCTGAGCCACCATCTTCGCTTGGTGCTTTCCAGACAAATTGTCCATAATCGATGTTGTCCCAGTTGTATGGGATATCAACGTATCCAGCTCCCGATGACATAGCCATCAACAAAGAGACGCCGTCCTCTGTAACAAACTTGCCTTTCTTTAGGTCGAATTCGCTGTTACTTATGACACCATATCGAACGGTTGTTCCAATGGCCTCTTCAGGCACTGTTCCGTCAGTATAGTGGGTATTTCCTGAGGTGTTGGCATAGGCCTCATTCCTGTTGAACTCCCATGTACAGTACCATCCATCATCAGTACCGGCTGGTTCACAATATGAATAATCTCCACGGAAATTACCATCTGAATCTTCACACTCCCACATTCGATCATCTGCATCCCATTCGCAAAGAACATCTTGTCCCTTCATTTCTTCCCAATATATTTCGGTAGATCGGGCGCAGTAGTGACCTCTTTCATGCTCTTCGCATTCATCTACGTTGTAATGCCTCTTCTCATATACGCCTTCTCTGGAACATACGTACCAGTCTCCTCTTTCCTCACAGATATCATAAGGGCCTTGAGACCAATCGCCTTGATGACACATCCATTCTCCACTTGTTTCATTTTGAGTGCAAGTCTCGTATTCCATATTGTGCCAATTTTCTTCTATTCTGTCAGTTACGCAATCGTAGTGATCGACATTTCCATCTTCATCGTAATCCACACGCTCACAAGATTCGTAGACATGGCCCCTGTAGATATCTAAAACCCATTCACCGTCATTATTTGCATCCCATGAACCGTTAAGTAAGACATAGGCTGAAAATTGGATTCCTGTATCATCGAAAGTAATTTCACAGTATGAGTGGTCTTTCCCGACTGGTTTGCCGTTCATGATCCACGAGTTTCCAATTTCGGCTTCTATACAATCGGCTCCTTGAACTTCATCATACCACTCTTCAAAGTAAGCATCAAATTCTTCTTGAGTCATTACTCCATCCCTGTCACCTGTTTGATATTCGACATACAAATGGGTCCAAGTTCCATAGGACTCTTCGATATTGAGGACCAAGCCTTCTGAAGTTAGTTCTAATAGCGCCTCGGCCACAAATTCTTCAGCTGAACCTTGTAAATCCTTGAGCCAATCGCAAAAGGTTACTTGTCGAGAATCATATCCTTGCGTGTAAACCTGTCGACCTTTTTCGCCATCATCATCTAACTCATACAGTTGGGCATTACCGTGAAGCACGCAGGAATTTTGTGGAATGGTGATTTCCCATGGTATGGTCATCTGACCTTCAACAATGTCTTCACCTAAAATAGTAGTATTTCCTTGAGTGATAATACTTTGATTTGTTGGTTGGTAATCATCAATATCGTCATGAGCAACCCATTCAAACCAATAATCTGTTCCATTGTTTAGATTCCATAGGTTCCACTCTACATTGGTGGTTTCACCTGGGGAGAAATCAGATTCCTCCGCTTTCTCTCCACCTTGAAGAAGTAGGTCCCAACCTGGTTGTGGAGGCTCCTCACATTGGTAATTATTGTTGTCAAAGAAATGGGAGATGTGGTGCTCCGTGCCATCATCATCATATCCAATTAGGGAAACTTCAATGCTTCTATGACAGATGTGCTGCGGAGCATCGGAGTGAAAGTGCAAGCGCTCTTCATAATTTGAATACGCTTCTTCCGTCATATTCTTTGCATCGTAATGGAATTTCGATTCATGGTAATGCGTTGGTTGTTGATAGTGTGTTATACCTTCAGATATCTCAAGCGTGTAATCTTTGGCATTGTCCAAATTCTCGCTTACAATTTTTATTTCGTTTTTATCTTGCCTTAGGTAGCCATCCCAGCAAGTTTCTTCAGAATCATGTTCTTCCATCTCACAATCGTATGTTTCATCATTAAAATCCTTGTACTGAACATACATGACTGCTCCCTTAGGGCAGCCATCTTCAGTCTCTGCAAATTCATATGGGCAGTTGTCGCCATTATCTCCAAGCCCATCTCCATCTGAATCATATTGCTCATCTGGATCTTCTGGGAATGTATCCTCATTATCTCCCACGCCATCGTCATCCGAATCATATTGCTCATTTTCATCTTCTGGGAATGCATCCTCATTATTACCTACGCCATCACCATCATCGTCATATTGCTCATCAGGATTATCTGGGAACTCGTCCTCGTTATCTGGCACGCCATCATCATCGGAATCCGGACAGCCGTTTTCTGCTTCTCCATACTCGTTAGGACACGCATCCTCATCATCGAGTACACCGTCTTGGTCAGTATCTTGCGCTGAAACAACCGGCATCAAAGATACGGATATCAGCATCATCATCGTCAAAAATAGAGATTTTAGCTTGTTCGACATATCTTTAGGCAAGTTATCGTCGCTTATAGTTCTAAGGCACTCAAGTTAAGCGGCCCCACCGCGATTCGAACACGGGTTCGTGGCTCCGCAAGCCACTGTGATATCCAGGCTACACTATAGGGCCTGCTTGCCCGACCTACCCCCCCGATATAATAGCCACGTATGGTTAAACACGCCATGAAAAAATGGGCCAATCCCTTTCCGTTGCAAGTTTTTTTAGAGGGCCTTCGGGGTTGACAGCAACCGGATTTCCACATTTCTCCATAAAAAATGAATCGGCAAAGGTATTTCCATATGCCCAACATAATTCCAAATCATGTTCATTTTTTGCAGCATCTTGCTCGACGACGGGAACTTTTCCCTTTCTGCGAGGAACAGACCAGTGCTTCTCAGAACCAGAAATCAAGCCCTTCCTTACTGTTGGACCACACCCATAAACAGCATCCATGCCCAAACATTCTGACATGGCTTCTGCCATGGGAGCAACGGTAGCAGTTACCAAAACCAAACGATGACCTTGAGACCTGTGCCAATCCAATCTTTCCTTTGCCTCTCTAGGAACTCTGTGTTGTAATTTTTCATCGACTAAACGCTGAGAATAAGCTGAAAGGATATCCCATTTTGCTAAGGTGAAATGGCCCCTGTTTCTTGCAGCATCATATACTGATTGTCGACGAATAAGACCGATTAAGAAACGAATGAGCCATGCTGGTAACCCAACAAAGAGACGCCATGGTCGTCGGTAAAGCAATGATGCCGTCAGGGTTTTTTCCGAACTGGCATCAAGCAAAGTGCCGTCCAAGTCAAAATAAGCGGCCACGCTGCCCATATTACACCCATAATGGCTCACCTCATGATGCTGTCGTTTTATCTTGTACCGGGCCGTAAACCCTTCTACCTGCACGATGATCGTGCCACCAGGTCACATCTTGGCGGAGGTACCTCGGAATGAATGAGCCAATTTTTCTTGGAGTTAATCCATGATTCTTCATATTCTTGTCCAAAGAGAGGAAGGCGACTATCGATTGTGCAGAGCACCCCGGATTAGAAAATACAAATCGTTTAACTTCATTCATTAGTCTTACCAGTCTTGCTGTTTTTTGAGAATTCTTTCCACGAGTAGGAGGCGGCATAAACAATAAAATGACCTTCTTCCCATATCAAAGAAACAGGGGTTTTCCCAATCGCGCTTGAATGGAAAGAGACTTCAATAACCATCCGCTGGGTTCAATCGGTCGCCATGGTAGACACAGTTTCAGTCAGCCGAATTAATGTTCGAGATTTGCTTTCTGTTGACATAGAGGTATGGATGAAACATCCCGATGACATGGATTTCAAGCCAAGGCTAAAAATTGTTGAAAACACACTGTTCATTTCCAATGGCGAATCTCAAGATACGTTGGCTCAATTTGGTTTAGAAGAAGAACACATGCTCGCTGCTCAGCGCGACCGAAGAATCGAACTAAGGGTGAAATTTCAAGTCCATGGTATGCATGGAAGATTGAATACAATCAATCCGATTATCGCTGATGGTAAGGCAAAAAAACTGGCCACGGCAAATTGGAAGACCGTTCAGCCTGTTGCTTTCGAATAATTTCTTCAACCCCAACAAAGTGTGCATCCGTGGTTAGTTGAAAATTACTGATAAGCAATCTCGCTTAACATAGGCACTTGAATTTCTACCGTAATTTCAAGCGTCCAATTGTTACCAGTATCTGGGTCAGGGAGAATGTCGGGGAGAAGTGAGTCTGGATCGGATTGATCTGCAATAACATAACAAATCCAATCCTCTTGACCGAACCTTGCATCTGATTGCGTCATCAACCTCAAGAGTAAATCTTCTTCGCTATCAGATTCATATTCACCATCTTCGCCGATTGGATTTAAGTTATCGTCTTCTATTTCTGTTCGGGTTTCTTCATTCCTCGTGATGTTACCTGGCGAGGTTTCATTGCTTTTGGTATACCCATCAGAAGGAATTCTAATTCGCAAGGTAAAATTATCTGCTGGTTGGATGTCATTAGAATCAAGAATGAGTTCAGCATAATAAGAAATTACTCGGCCAGATTCACCAGGAGTGATATTCGAAGACCAGGTCTCGCCTTCTTCGGTACTTGCTCCCCAATCCCAACTAAGTTCTTCCGTTTTCCAAACGACCTTGTATTTCCTTGTTTGAACATTGAGTGTGAAAATCTCTGATGCAATCCCGCCTTGGCCATCGTCAATCGTTAGCATTCCGTTTATGGTCATACTTTTTTCCGTTTGAACATTTACCACGGCTTCAAAAGCATCGATATCATTACTTGGATTCCCATCTCCATCGCTATCAACTTGAAGATTCAAATCCCACATAAAGACCAACTCACTATTTTCAGCATCATAGGAATTACTTGCATCAAGTCTGACAATATCGCCTGCACGAATACCTTCAGGGATATTTAAGTCGATAATTGGCGGTCCATTTACAGAAATGGTCACAGTAGCAGTATCTTCACCACCTTGGTCATTAACAACCTTGAGCGTTACAACAAAAACCCCTGGAGACTCAAACAAGTGGGTTGTGTAGCCATTTACAGTGGATTGGGTAGAGCCATCGCCAAAATCCCACAGGTATTCGGTGATAAGTCCCTCGATTGGATCCGAATCTCGGCCGTCAAAACCGACGGTGTCGCCGACTTGAATATTGAGAGGGTTTGCATTCAATGTTGCTCTTGGTTCCACGATTGAGTCCATGATTTGCGTACATCCTGGAACCAAGAATAGAACGATGACAAGCAAAGGAAACAAAGCCCTATTGCGTGACATGATTCTTGGAGATTGAGCAGGTATCTAACCATGACGCTTTAAATTCTCATCCGAACGTCAAAAATCAACTTCTTCGGAAACATCGCCAAGAATCTCTGCTCCCTCTAGCATAGAACTCATTTCGTCGATGTTTTCTACTTCAACAACATTGACATCATAATTTGAACCCATTTCTTCTTCCAATAAGTCATCAGCATCAACTTCACCTACATCGTATTCCTCTCTTGGATTCTCAACTACTTCCTCTTCCAATAATTCCTCATCTTCTTTCAACAAGTCCACTGCAGAATTCAAATCAGTTTGCATCGAGTTTGAGTATGCTTCAGCAAGTTTCTGCTCAGTTTTGGCTTCTTTTTCCTCAAAAGTTTCTTCTGGTTCCGGCTCTGGCCTACGGAACCAATCTTTTATGCCCATGAAGGTGAATTGAAATCTAACATCCATTACCCTTTTGGAGAGAAGTTGAAATCCCTCCTCTCAATGTTGAACCATGGTCGGCGAAATTCTTGACGGTGTTCGAGTAATCGCCTTGGACCTAGAAACCACTGGAATCTCGACCAGAAATGACCGTATCGTTCAATTTGCCCTTATCGGTTCACAGGCAAATGGAGAGAAAATTCAGTGGTGTGAGTTGGTTAATCCTGAGCGTCGAATCCCGATTGAAGCCATGAGGGTTCACAAAATCACAAATGAAGATGTTCGAAATGAGCCTGTATTCTCCACATATGCTGATAAATTATCCCAGATGATTAATGGGGCCGTCATTGTTGGGCATAATGTCAGACAATTCGATTTAGGTATGCTCAATCAGGAATTTTTACGTTGTGGAAAATTACCTCCAAAACCAAAAGCAATTCTTGACACACTTGAAATCGTTCGAAAATTAAAAATCCCCCGATCTCATCGATTGGGTGAATTGTGCAGAAAACATGGCATTGACCTCCAGAACGCACATGATGCTGCAGCAGACGCGGCTGCGAGCCTTCTCTTGTTGTGGAAAATCATGCAAAACCACCCTGCAGCCTTTCGAAAACCACTCAACGAATTAGAAGAATGGATTGTTTCGAAATCAAGGCCCGCGCAAGAAAATCAGTTAGGGAAGGGCCTCAACGATCTAGAACCAGTCGATGCGATTGGAAGAATTAGAATCGATGATGAGGGGAATATGATCCTCGCTTTTGGGCGCCATCGAAGTAAAACAATTGCCCAAGTAGAACGCGATGACCCCTCATACATGCAATGGATACTTTCCGGTCAAGGCGTAAAAGATGAAGCGGCGAGAAAACGTATCAAAGAACATCTCTCAAGCATCAGGAATTGGTGAGAAGGGGAGCACATCACACCAATGACCTGCTCGCAAAGTTTCACCTTTTGCCATCACTCCGCTTATGAAAACAGGGCCTTTGTGCCCCTGTTCAAGCATGACTTCAAACACTTCTTTCGCACGATGATCGAAACGCAGAGGTTTTCTATCTCCTGTTGGAATAACTCGTCCACTGGTATCCAAAGCCTCGCAAAATTCTGCAATAGCTAGGCCATTACTTGTTTGATATGAGTGTATCAAAACAACCATATCAACAAAATCTGATTGCATACCAGAAGATTGCTGCCAACTCATCCAATGAGGGCACCATGCTTTCCAATCACAAAACCCTCCACAAGAGGTCGGCCCCGGTGTTGCTTCAAGTGGATTATCTGTTACGTGACTGGATTCCCATGCTCGAAGGGCATCATCCATAACAGAGTCGCCTTCAGCAGAATAGGCATGAGCGTTTTCAGAGTACCAGCCTTGAGTTTTGAGAGGAGGGGCATTGGGATTATTTGATAGTAAAATATCTCGATAAAGCAATAATTGTCTTTGAACTTCTGGTTTTAATTCATTTTTTGGGGCTCTTCCTGTTTTCAAATCTGCTACGACCCATGAAACCACCTCTCCACTCTGGCTTTTTTCTGCCATAAGTAAATCCAGTCTCCCCATCAGTTTATCATCCGAAGTTCTCAATTCGGCTTCAACGGCCAAAACGCATGAGAGTACCTTTTTCCACATTCCAATTGTAATTTCCTCAAGTGAACAAGTTGGTAATTTTACAAATTTGAGAAGAAGGTAAATTGCCCCTACTTGGTGCTTTTTGGCCTTTGGATAATCTTCTTCTTTCCACTTAGGACGACGTGGTGTCTTCATGAAAACACTTTTTTCTTCTTCCCATCGGTGTTTGAGAAAATCAGCGGCCAATGAAGGCATCCAATTGGTTTCAGCATCGTCACGGTTTGTGAGGTCGATTTGTGCTAAATCTTCAATTGAGGCGTGGACGGCTGTACCTAGACTTGCAGCCATGCCTGCTTTTTTTGGTAATCCTTGACGACTTAACCAATATTGTCGTGGACATGCCTCAAATCGGTTCCAAGCTGAGGGTGAAAGTGTATGGGGGCGGCGAGGAGGACCGGACATGATGTGCCATCTAGACAAGGGTCATCAAGACTGCTCATCGTTAAGGCTAATCTGAGACCATCTCTCAGTGAGATTCATACACCAATTGCATTTGGAGGAATCATGGCAAAAGCGAATGTGAAAATTAATGATTCCGTCGATACAGAGAATGCTCTCGTGCTTTGTTGTTTTCCTTCTGTGGGAATGGTTTCGAGCGTGATTGCACATTTTTTGATTGAAAAATTGGAATTAGAATTCGTAGGTGGAGTTGTCGATCCTCAATTACCTCCAATGTGTCTAGTAAATGATGGAAAACCATTGCCTCTCATCCGAGCATACGCTGGAAGTCCTGTATGCTCAACAAAGTTACCTGAATGTGACAAGATTATCCTTCTTATGTCAGAGCTCATTATTCCCGAGCCCTTGGTACAGGGTATTGTTGATGGGATGCTTGAGTGGTCCAAAGGGGCTAATTTATCGGGAGGTGTATTGATTGATGCTTTTGCTAAAAAGGGGATGAAAAGTTCAATGGAAGGTCAGGAGCCGGTGGTTGAGTATGAGGGGACAGATGATGTGGATGTTCTTGGCGTAGCCGCTACTGAAACCACACAGAAAACCCTTGAAGATCTCAACATCCTTCCATTAGAGCAGGGCGTCATTAAAGGAGTCACAGGGTTGTTATTGAGTGAAGGCAGAAGAAGGGGCCTCGATATCATGAGTCTCATGGTGGAAGCAGATCCTCGCTATCCCGATGCTCGTGCAGCAGCGGTCTTGATTTCGCATCTCAATAAACTACTTCCTGCCATTGAATTAGATCATGAACCACTCATCGAAGAGGCTGAAAGAATTGAAGAGCAGGTAAGGCAAATGATGGAGGCTACAACTGATACAAAGGGTCCAGATAAACCATCATCGATGCTCTACGGCTGATTTCCCTGCCATAATCAGGCCCATGATGAGTAAGATAACACTTGCCCACGCTGGAAACACAAACGCAACATCTTTTGGCAGAAAAGGCGTCAAAGATTCCCCCCTGGAGTACATGCCCCCGAAAGAGGCAGTAATCAAAATGAGACATACAGTCACCATGCCAAGTAAAGCATGAACACGATTTATATGGATTGATTGGTTCTGATATCGGTTCCATAACAAACCAACAGAGAGGCCTATTGCTGCGCAAGAAAGCAAGAATTTGTTGAAAAGCATCACATTCCCCTCAGGTCCATTAGGAGATGCCGATATGCCACTAAATATGGCCAGAGGCGTGAACACCAATCCTGCAAATAATGCCCAGTGAGCCACAATATCGCTTGAATATACGCCTTTTTGTAAAAACAACATCAAAAAAGCAATGCCGCTCAAAACAAACGTACCTACTACTAACTCAGTTCCGATGACATGGAGGGTTCCCGAAGATATCATTCAGAAATCACCTCTCAATTCAAAGGAGTGTTCTGACATTTCTCCATTTACTTGGGGAATGGCGAAATTTGGGTCTTGAATCCAGGTTTCTTTTTCCCTTGGCTCAAAATTCTTTACTCTCCTCACAATCCCTATGCAAAATATCAAGAGAGCAATTCCTTGAAAATACATCGAAGAAGAGGCTACAGAGAACAATGGCTCATGGGCTATCAGTTGGAACCATGGGGTCGTTTGATTGGGGCCTTCCCCTGCTAAGATTGCACGCCATTCAATCAAACCGGGATTAATTGCTGCAGGGAGAGTGAAAGAACCATTCACAACCTCCACAACTTGAGTCTGGCCTCCCTCTAAGCGCCATTCGATTTGCGTGTGGTTTACATCCTCAGTGAGCAGAGTAATCGTTGTTTGTTCATTGATGAGTCTGGTTGTGGGTGGTTCAAAGTTTTCAGATAAACGTGGTAAGTTGTCAGGAGGAGAAACAAGAGAAAAATAAATGATTTCAGAATTCTTGTGAAATGGAACTTGATTGCCTTCTCCACCATGTTGTATACTTCCCATGAGTGAGTATGTACCGGGAGTCTCAGGAGATTTCAATATCCAAGTAAATTGCTTCGTGTCTGTGGAAGATGACAAACGTGTTTCAACATAATTATTCACTCCCCCATTAGGATCTGATATAATTTCCCACCCATCATACATCACTCGATCTTGCGCACCAGAGTTATCAATTAGCAAAAAAACACCAAGGATTCTCGACTCAGAATCGACGGGGAAATCTGAAACGTCAATAGTTACCGATGTCAGCAATCCTGCCCATGTGGAACTCGGTGTGTTGATGGAAATTTCAGCAGTAGAAGTTGCATTTTGAGAAGCATCAGCATGGCAGGACCCACCGCATTGACCTGAACGCAAACCATCTCCGTTTCCGCCTGGTTGGGCAATTGACAACTGAGAGAAAAGCGTCAAAATCACCAGCATCAATGCGATGCGAAAATTCAATCAATCACCACGAGCAATAAACATCGTCGCCACGCCAAATAAACCAATCAAAATAAGGCTCAAGGAAATAACCAGCCCCGTATTGCCTTCGTCACCAGAGGTGTCAGAGTTAAGACTTGATGCTTCTATACTAATGCTTTGAGCGGGAGCATTTGTATTGACTGCAACGCCATCAATGATTGGAGCTACTTGATATGAATAATCACCAACTACAGGAGGATAATCCGTAAACTCATTGCCAAATACCTCTGCTATCGAGACATTATCTCGTAAGACTTGGTAGGAAGCATATTCTCCTTCCCATGTGATTGTGACAAATCGGTCGAATTTAGAAATTTGAAGATTTGTGGGCATCACTGCTTCTGTTGATGATAAGGTGTATGTGGCTGTACCCTGTCCTCCAAATTCATCAACGACTGTTAAAGTGATCATGTGGGTCTCTTTTGCTGGCGTAAATGAAAATGCAGAGGATGTACCTTCAACTACTTGGTCTACTTCCCAAATAAATTCTGTAATGAGGCTGTCAATATCAGATGATGCGAGCGCAGAGAAGTTGGATGGAATGCCAATAATCCCAGTCGTCGATTGAGGCTCAATCACAGCAACTGGCAAAGCATTCACAACAGTAAACGTTGCCTGTACTGACTCACCATAATCCATGCCATCGTATGGGGTTAAGGTAACCGTCCATAAATCCAAGGGAGATAGTGCGGTAGAGGGTACGAGTGACAAATTTGCATAATCTCCTTGCAAGAAACCATTTTTCTGCCAATCTATTTTGACTACAACCTCTTCACCTTCAACATCATTGGATTGGAAAGCAATATCTAAGTTCTCAACGGCGCTGATATTTCCTCCTTGGGTTAACAATTCGACCGTCGGGGGAGCATTTTCTAGTAATTTTGTCACCGTATATGGGCTTGACCAATCCTCGCCATCATAAACAGTCAATGTCAGTGAAATGGGGTCTCCCTTCACATACTCAGGAGAATACCACATAATCCAAGACTCAGAAACTTCATCGATGCTGTCACCGTCTACATCGGTAAACGTGTACTCGTAACTGAGTGTGTCTGCTTGGGTTGCCTCAACTGGCAAGATTTCAACCATTGTAATCTCAGGTGCTGAATTAATCACCGTCACAACTTGAGATTCAAGTGTATTTGACCATGATGTACCATCAAAAATTCTCACAACAGCCTTCCATGTATCTCCTTTTGTGGTCATATCAGATGTAATCGTCATCATGTCATCATATTGAGATTCATTGACATCATTCTTGTGCCAGTAAACATCCACAACGGTAATTTGATCGGCATCAGGATCGGTAAAAGCGTATTCAATTTTAAAGTCTGTAGTGGTGTTCACCTCGATGGATTCAACGCTCACCGATTCCAAAACAGGGGGCTGGTTATCTGATTCGATGGTAACTGGAGGCGTCATGTACCACGAACTTAAATCATAAGAGTCTGTAAATTGAATCTCAGCATACCATTGATCATCTGCACGAGTTGCGATGTGTGAGATGGTTAACGTATCATCGAAGGTCGCCTCTCTCACATCATTCACATACCAACGTACTGATGAAACGCTAACTGCATCTTGGTCGGCATCAGAGGTTGAGTAGACAAGTGTGAGATTGTCTGCTGAATTTGGCTCACTTGGGTTGATCATTACATTGGATGCCGTTGGCGGTGAATTAATGATTGACACTGTATTTGATAACTGGGTATCTCCCTCGTCTTCTCCGTCAGATGGGGTCACTTCTGCATACCATTCTTCTCCACGAGTTGTTAAAGTAGATGAAATTGATGACTGGCCTGACAGGGAGGATTGCTCGATTGTATCCTTATACCATGTGATAATCGAGCCAGATTCCGGGTCATTATCATCGTCTTGATAATCATAAGTCAATGTTAGCGTATCAAGCGTATACGCAGGAGAAGGAGATAGCATGACATTTGCAGCCGATGGAGGTTGGTTTGCTGGCGTATTCTCAGCAACAGTGTATTGGGCTGTATCCCAAGAATCCCCAGACGTCCCTCCATTTGAGTTTGCACCTAATCCTGCGACATTGAAAGTGGCCGTACCAGTTCCTGCGCCGGGCGCTGTCCATTGCAGGCCCCAGGAGCGCATGCCAGAATTATGAGTATGAGTTGCTTGATTTAATGCCGTGTCTACCTTGACCCCTCCGGTTCCGATTCCGGTAGACAACTGACCATGGTCTACCCCGAGATTGAAGCCTCCGCCTCCAGATCCCGTAACACTAACGCCAATGGAGTATGTCTGGCCTGGCGTATAAGTGCTAGGAAGGCCGGACATACTCACCGTTACGGCATTACCGTTCGAATGACAAGAACACCCGCTGGTACGGTTGTAGATTCCGCTTGAACTACTCTCGCTCACAGGAGCAATTACTGAGGCAAACACCAAAAGCGCCAATGTTGCCCAAATCTTGAGTTTCATAAGGATTGTTACAAACTCAGGTAATTATAACCATCTGTTTAATGACTCAGTAATCAAACAATGTTGGTTGTGCACCCATGGAACCGGTTACCGTTTCTGTTTTTGCTGCTAATTCTTTCATCAACTTTTCTTCATCCCAAATTTCAATTGAGAGGTTGCTCGCTTTTTCAAGCTTCGAGCCCGCTTTTTCACCTGCAACCAAAACGTCAAGGTTTTTACTCACACTACCAACTGTTTTTCCACCTTGGGATTGAATCATGGCTTGTATCTCCTTTCTAGAAGCAGATAAAGAGCCGGTAACACAAAACGTCATGCCGTCAAATCGGCCACTGGCAGAAGGTAATTCCGCCTCAACATCAATCAATTCCAATAAATCTACAATCAGGCTCATTCTTTGATTCATTCCTTCAAAAAATATGTCGGAGACTTTTTCACCAATACCATCAATTTCAACTAAAGAATCCCGTTGAGGATTTCTCATCCATTGGATTAAGGATTCAATATCTGTAAAATATTGTGCAATGGATTGGGCCACTTCTGGGCCAATTCTTGGTAAACCGAGTGCGTGTAAAAACGATGAAAAAGAAAGGGTTCTTTTTTTCTGAATTTCTGAAATAATATTTGTCGCTGACTTCAGGCCCATGCGCTCAAGTGGTAACAAATCCTCGACGGTTAAACGATACAAATCAGATATCGTTTGAACGATTCCTGAATGGAGTACTGCCTCAATAAATTTCTCTCCAACTCCATCCATTTCGAGCGTTCTGCACCAATAAACGATAGCAAGACTTGATTTTGCTGAACAAGTATCTGAAGGACATCTCAAAAATGCTCCGTCCTCAACAACCCCTCCGTCACAAGAGGGGCAATTCTCCACGGATTTAATGGGGGTAATTGGTGGAAAAGAGGCGGAAAATAATCTCCCATCTGCGTGCTTTCGATTTTGCAAATCATCCGAGGTTGCTGGACCAAGGCTTTCGATAATCTTTGGAATGACGTCTCCTCGACGCACGATTCGAATTCTGTCACCGATTTTTAACCCAAGACGAGTAATTTCCCCAACATTGTGTAAAGTCACATTTTCAACGGTTACTCCACCAACCATTTGAGGCGCGATTCGGGCCACAGGAGTAATGGCTCCTGTTCGTCCTGTTTGCCAATCAACACCCATCAGCACACTGATCGCTTCTTCAGGAGGGAACTTCCACGCCAATGCCCAACGTGGATGATGGGCAGTCATACCTAACTTTTCTCTGTGAATTATATCATCAACTTTGAAGACAAGGCCATCGATTTCAAACTCAAATGTTGAACGTTTTAGGCTCCATTCTTTTGTGTAAGCAATCATTTCTTTGTGAAGGTCTTGAGATTCAAATACTCTCCAAGGTGCAGGCTCTATTCCTGCCTCTTGAAGCCAATGTAATAAATCACTATCAAAATAAATATCCGGAGAGTCATTTGGGAATTTGACATCATACGCACAAAACACCAAATCAGATGCTTTGGCTTTTCCATCCCCGTGCTTTTGACGTAAAGCCCCTGAACATAAATTTCTTGGATTTGGAGATATGTCTCTGTATTTCTCCTGATAAGTCGCTAAGGGCATTACTACCTCGCCTCTCACATGAATGGTGTATGGATGTTTGAGTCGGACCGGGATGTTTGCAACTAATTTTGCGTTCAACGTAACATCTTCACCCCGCTCTCCACTCCCTCTTGTCGCAGCACGGTGAAGGTTACCTGCTACATATTCAAGCGATAATGCGGAACCGTCGAGCTTTGGTTGTGCTAAATATCTTTTACTGCCAGATGTTGATTGGTGGATAAAATGAGAAATGTCCTCTTCTGATGTTCCTTTATCAAGCGAAAGCATTGGAAATGTATGTTCTACTTTTACCGTCCCCGGCAATGGTTCTGGGCCGACTTCATGCAAGACTGAATTATTTGGATCTAATTGTTGCAATTCATTCCACATGTCATCGAACTCGCGGTCAGAAATTTCGGGAGCTGCATGATTATAGTACAATTCGCGATGGTATCTGATCGCTTTGGCTAAGTCATTGATTCTCTCATCGCCGACCATGTTTATTCACTACCACCAAGGACTATCAATGTCACGAAAATTCCAATCCTAGCAATTCAACATCAGGCAGTGGACAGCGCGTCATGATTGCTTGAGACAAGATACGAATATGAATTTCTGCAACTACGTGAACTACAGATTGGAACATGTGACCTGCATGAACAACATTGTCATCATCAGACCAGCAACAATGTATGTGGGTGAATGGCTTACCATCTTGTGTTCTAGCAATATTCCCAGATAAACTCACCAATTCAGAGGGGGGGAGTAATTCTCTTCGAATATACACCCCTTCTTCATTCATGTATCCGTACAAAGTATTCGAGGTTCTTCCAATACCACTGGTTATCGCAGCAGCATCAAATCCAATCTCATCTGCAAGATTCTGCAAAGAGATATGGATTTCATCACCCGGGTCTAAACGAACAAAAACGTCTTCATTACTCACAGTCCACTGCACAACAGAGCCTAATGTTGGCCATGTTTGAATGTATCTTATTGTTCTTCAGAGAGAAGACTTCGAATGTACTTGCGAACCACTTCAAGATCTTCGATGGCCCCCCCGATGGGAAGTGGAGCGAAAATCCACCAGCCCTTCCGATGTAGAATGAGCCTTTTTTTGGGTTGGCGGATAGGCAATCGAAGCATATCCCAAGAATATTTCTGACCATCTGCAAAGAGATGGGAGGGGGTCACCGCATATCGCTTTGGGACCAGTAGCGATATCAGATGGATTGCCAACAGCACATCCCAAATAATGAGCCAGTAGATGGAGGTATCTGTTACACTGGCAAGAGACCAAGGCAAGACCATCATCGCAGCCATTGAAAAGAGATTACCCCATTGTCGAAAGGCCTCTTGGTTTGAAATTGATGACTAGGCAAAGCCCCCATTTGCTAAGTTACCTAACGATGGAATTTCCTTTGTAGAGCGCCAAATCATCCACCCATCCCACAATACAATAATGCCAAGAGAAAAAACGACTAAGGCCGCAAAAAAATCAGCATTAGGTAGTTCTAATTCACGCATTTTCTTCCTTCCGTAACCTCGAAAGCACAAGCCCAACGAAAATTATGAAGACACCAAATATCAACAAGAATGAAAATGAGGAGTTCTCCGTATTTTCCGATATTCCAGAATTTACATCCAATACTCCATCATTATCATCATCATCATCCTCGACCAAATCTGTGGTCACACCATCTGGACAATCAATGCGGTCTGGCATGCCGTCTCGATCTGTATCCAAGGATGCACATGGATCAAATGGCCACGCATCAACCGTGTCCGGGACCAAATCATTGTCGTCATCTTTGTCATGAACATCCGGTCCACAATCAATGCCATTCAATGCATCAAACCATGAATCTTGATTACATACATCCGTCCAATCTCCATCACTATCTTTGGGTAAGATTTCAATCAAAATACTATCAGAACTGCTGCCTCCGTTCGAATCTTGAACGTATACTGAAAGGACATAATTTCCTTCTTCTACATCTGTGAAATTGGCTTGTAACCCCGAAGTTTGTTTAGATATTGCGGAGGAAGTATGGTTGAGATACCAAGAAACGACAAGCTCTTCAGGGAGGTTGTAATCATCTGAAGCTTCTAGTGAAACAGCAATTGCTTGTGAAAATTCAAATTGTGTTCCTTCAGTTGGCGAAATAATCTCGATTACTGGATTTTGATTGAGTAAGAAGGATACTTCAACCAAATAAGGTGCTGCTGGACCAGATGCAAAACTCTGCCTGAGTGGAATTTTTCCGACATATTCTGCGCTGAGTATGGCTCCTGCAATCGCTGTTTCTCCTTGGGTTTCCACCAACATAAACGGCATAAAGACGAGTGATGAACCGGTGTAAGTAGCATTCCAATCAATTATATCTGTTTGAAGTTCAAAATTAAATTCTGCACTTGGAACATTGGTTGGGGTGATGTAATGCGATGACCAAAGCACACCTTTACCATTGATCACATTCCAATTTTCAACACTCGAATTATACGCGTTAACCAGTCCTCCATCTAATTGAATAATTCCCAAAATAGATGATGAATAGAGATCGATATTCATATTGTGAATGGATAAAGACGTTTGCGCAGACAAATCACTGTTGATAATCTCGATTGGCTCGAGAGTAAGATCGCTGTGGCCATGAAGATTGAATCCTGTGGTACAATTTTCAATGATGACATCATTAAACGAAAGCGTACCACTGCTTCGTGGATGTTGAACATCGACCCCCGTTCCTCCGGTCAAACAATCAATGCTGATTTGGTCAATGGTGCCGCTTGATTCATCAAACGTAATTCCTGGAGAACCTGTTATTGTCAAGTTTTGTAATTCGACGGACCTTGAATCGGTAATTTGAACTGGATTAGCAGAAGAAATCAGAGCATTCTTGACCAAAAATTCATCTGAAGAATCTAAACTAATCACTGCGCCATCTCCAGCAAAAGTTTGCGCATCAAGATTTAGCACGTGTCCGGTTGCTTCAAACAATTCTAACCCGATGTCAGATTGGTCATCGAGTGTGACTCCGTCAAGTTCCACATGAGACGACTGAGCCCTCATGACTCTGTCCCCACATGAGTAAAGTGCTACATTTTCTAAGGAAATTTCTAAATCAGTGTAACTGATAATACAGCCACCTCCAGCATTTGAAAGAATGGAGTCTGTCATTTCGAAGGTACCTGAAGAGGATGAGTCCATTTCAATAAGTGCATTGGATGCCCCTCCATTGAGGATTTCAACATTATACAATTGGGCTTGAACTGGTCCACTCAGACGAAGGGCTGTTGATGCTTCGGTGATTCTTGTATCTTGCAATGTAGCAAAGGTTGTCAATTGATGACCGAGATTGAATCCTGCCCATCGAGAACCACTTCCAGTTGAAGAGATGACTGCGTTTCCAATATCTGCAATACCGTAAATGGTAATCGATACACCATCACTCACCCTTAATTCGGCTCCATCTTTGATGATCAGCGAATGTTCAGCCTTGATGACTAAATCCTCACTTAAGCGATAAGGGCTCCATATTTCTTCTAACACAACAGATTGATCACTTTCTCCGCTTTGAAGTGTTGAAAACATAAATGTGTGATGCATTGTTTCATTTTCATGCCAAGAAATACCATCGATAATGCCTCCTTGCTCATCTTCTAAGGTAACCAAAGTACTTCCGCCATATGTTGTTCCATTCGAATCAATTACGACAGAGCTTCTTGCTTGCCCTGCTAAACCATATTCATTGGTTGTTTCATAGGTGGTTATTCCGTCTTCATCCGTGAATCCGATTTGTTGGCCTTCTGAGGCCAACCCCTTGTCAAGAACCGTGACTGTAAACGAATCATACCCCTCAAACCTAGCATCTGAGCTTGTTAATATTGACCCAGTGTTGCTAAAATTATACATTTGGAATGTACAATCTCCTTCAAAATGCATCTCTCCTGCCACATCAATGTTGAAGAAGGTATTCCAATCTGTACACATGAATTTTGCATCTTCCTCAACGTGGAGCCCCTGGGAGTCAAGAGCAATCCCTGAGTAGTACAAATTTGCACCTTTAACTGTGCTTTGTTCCGTTAAGAACCAACCCGAAATTGAAAGATTGGATTCTGCTGGCATCATCAGACTTGTATCCACCAATTGGAAAATCGCATCAGATTCTACCGTGATGTTTCCTGTAGCTACATGAGATGAACCATCAGGACGTGCGGTTAATTTGATGTGCCCTGAATCAATAACCCAATCTCCTTCTGGTATCAATGGTACCTCAAAGTTTTGCGGTTGGTTATCAAGGGTCAAATATTCGCTCGTACCAACACCGTCATATTCAATCACAATGACTGTAAATGTTGTTGATGTATACGGGACGATTAGTTGCCCATCGGATTGTGCAGTGTAAGTTAGCAGCCCTCCATAGAAAGATACCATTGCCGGCAAGGGGTTATCTGATAAATCAGTCAAAGTGATGGCTTTATCATACAATCTTACAGATCCAATACCTTCAGAGTCAATAAACAGATTTCCATCATGATATAGCGCACCATTGCCTGTCGCCATCGAGTCTGAGATGACTTGTGAAGTCCAATATCTTACGATTATATTTGAGCTATCCATTTCTATGCCAGTCTGATGGTATTCTGCATGCCAATTTTCAATCCCTATCGAACATCTCTGAGCATCAATTCCTGTGGGCGTCCCCTGAGTAAAAAGTGAATTCGTAATCTTGAGCCTTGCACCCTCCAAAGTATCGCTCACGCAATGAATTGCTGAATGTGTTGAATAGCGAATATCTAAATCAGCAGATTCAACTTGGCTGTTCAAGAGATCAACCCCATAATCAAAACCTGAAATTTCCATTTCATCTATTTGCACAGAAGAAAGCCAAGCAAAAATTCCAGCAGTGGTCCCAGGGTTTGAAGAAATCGGTTTACTTACATCAATATCAGATAAATTGTGCAAACCATCTAAAATGTGAATTCCCCTATATCCAGAAGCGCTCAATTCGATGGTCAGATTATCAATCGTAGATGAAATTTCAGATAGTTGGATGCCCGTGTCATTTGCAGAAATGTATGCATTTCTAAGTTCAAGATGTATCTCTCCACTTGCTGATAGGCCGAATTGATCTGCCGAAATATTTTGATTTTGTAATTGATATTCGGCTGTTCCTGAAATTGAATAGGCCTTTGTGACATTTTGTATCACTGTTTCACCAAACCAAACTAAGCCAGATGCAGAAACATCAACCACATTCATTGCACTCTCTAATCCGGTGAATTGTACATTTTGAACATACAAATCATGAGCACCGTCTGCATGGATAAGTCGCTCCCCCGTGAGGGAAATGTCTTGGAATACATGCCCCTGGCTATCTCGGGCATCAATTCCAAGAATTGTTTGCCCAGAAAGGCCGATTAATTGCCCAGTTACTCCAGAACTTACTTTGTATGAAGTGGACACATTTTCTACTTGGATATTCTCGACTTCGGAAACACCATTTTCTGCATCAATACCAACACCAACATTTGTGAAAGAAAGTGTATCTGCTTGCAAGTTACCAGTGGAATGTATTCCTACTGTGGTTTGAGTAAATACACTATTGTTGATTGACAAGTTTCCAGTATTTCGGATACCAAAAGCGCCTGTATGATTGGCAGTGAACATAGAAACCGAAGCGTCTCCATGAAGGTCCAATCCGAGCAAACAATTGGATAACTCCAGGTTTTTGGCATCTAAATCTCCGTAAACTGAAAGACAAGTACTTGCATTTGAGATGGTCATGTTATCAAGAATTGCATGACCGCTATTACCAATAAACAGCCCATCCCAAACTCCGGGACTGTAGGCATTAGAAACATCGCCAATTTTGGAGGGTGTGCTGGAAAAAATAGTAGCATTATCGCCGATCAATGTACCATTAACGTAGATGTAGAATTCTTTTGCATCAATCATTGTACCGGGAGATATGGTCAAGGTATCCCCTGACGAAACGGTATAGTTGCCATCCAAGACAATCGTCCCATTCCAGGATACGTCACCAGAGGTTTCGACATCATCTGCTGATACAAATGGAGAAAGTAAAGTAATCAACATAATTTGAGCCAAGAACAGCGCGATATACGCTCGCATATCTCTTGGTATTCACTCCCACACATCAAGATAACCTCTTTAAGACAAAAAAAATCGATGTGAAATCTAAATTTTTCAAACATGACCTTTTTTGAGTGTAGACATTGATTCTATTTCTGTAATCAGGTTATCGATTTGACTTGAAGAAGTGGGCCCGCCCAGATTTGAACTGGGGTCTGACGGCCCCCAGCCGCCAAGTATAGGCCAAGCTAACCCACGGGCCCCTGAATGTGTACTATGATTTTTTCCGGTATGTACTAAATGGAGCCACTTCATGAATCAATTCAACATGACCCAAGTACATTCTTCGGCAGCAGTATCTGTCCAAGCCAACTTCATCCAATGCTTGGCCGACCTCAATACCTGCTGAAACCTTGTCATTAAACTCATCCCACTTGTGGGCAATAAGCGCCCCGCAACTAAAACAACGTATTGGTATAATCATGATATCACCTGTAAGATTTTTGCTTTTTCTTTCGAGCACCACGACCAAGTTGGTGCTTTGGTTCCTTTCGACGTGGATCGTTTACAAGTAAACTTCTATCAAAACGAAGGTACTCATCACGAAGATCTTCATCAAGACCTTCTGCTCCTCCATTATAGTGAACTAATCCTCGTGCAATCGCTGTGCGAATAGCGTCTGATTGACCCATAATTCCACCACCGTGAGTGGCTATATTGATGTCAACTTTTGCCAAACGGTTCATTGCCTCGGCGATTACCAACGGTTCCATTGCTTTTCGTCGTGACAATTCTGGTTGAAGGATTTGAATTGGTTCACTGTTTACTCTAACGCGACCTTTGCCTGCCTTGACGGTTGCTCGTGCAATAGCAGTCTTTCGCTTTCCAGATGTATTTACGACCTTGTTTTTCTTTTTCGCCATCAGGATTCACCTCCATTCCACCGATGTGCTGGCGCTCCTAAATTTGCACTTATTTCGCCTAACAAAACGTGCCGCTGTGGAAGATTTCTTCGAATTGAAGATGCATCTCCATGCTCATGTCCTTCCGGTAAATCTCCAGAGAGGTGAGATGGGCACCCAATTTCAACACGAAGTGAACGCAGGGCTCTTCTGCCACTACTTTTCTTCTGATACGGTAGCATACCACGAACGGCTCGCTTCAAGATCATGTCAGGCATACGGGGGAAAAATGGCCCTTTCCTTGCATGATTAAGTTCGTATTTCTTTTGATATTCACCAAAAACACTGTCTGGATGTCCAGATACAACTGCTTTTTCTGCATTGATGATTACAACTTTGTCCTCGTTACCTGCTCTCGCCGACTTTAGAAGCAAGTCCGCAACTTTACTTGCAAGTCTGCCCAAAATGAGTCCATCTGCATCAAAGACGTATGTAGTATCAGCCAAGGATAAACACCTCCTTACCTGATGGGTTGTCTTTCATCAATTCATGTAAACTAAGGGTTTCTCCCCCTGCAGCTACAATCTTATCTTTTGCTGAGGCGCTGAAACTGTAAGCGGCGACCTTGTGGCTGGCATGAACTTCGCCGCTTCCCAATAATTTACCAGGAACAAGAACAATTCCTCCTTCTGGGGCATGTCTTGTCAAACGGCTTAAATTGGGCTGAGCCCAGTTCTTGCGACTCTTTGAGAGTCGTAATGCCACATCTCGCCATACAGCAGCGCCCGTATCTCTCGACTGTGCCTTCAAATCGCCAATCAAATCGACGAGGTGTTGGTTTGTCTTCTTATCCGGTCTGCTCATATAACTCCCTCGATGCTCTAAGCATCCCGGCGACTTGCCCTTGTGTTATCAATGCACCGACGCGAAAATTTTGAATTGGTGGGACTTATTCGTCTAACATATCGCCTTTGGCATCCAGTAATTCTACTGTCAGTCCTGCAGCTCTCGCTTGAATCAGAATTTCATCATGAAGCGTGTCTGAAAAATCATCCAATGATTGCAGGTTTGTTAAAGATGCAACATCGGTAAGTTGGTCGATAAGATGATTCAAAACACAACTGACGCCATATGCTTGTCCTGCACGAAAAGCATGATCGACTCCGCCTATTTCAGGGTCTTCGGCTCTCATTCGAATCATTACTTGTTGCGAATAAGCGACCAATGCTCCGTAAATAGATTCCATGATCTGAGCTGCTTCCAAGTCACCAAGCAATAATTGGGCATTGGAAAGTGCGCTGCGGACCGCACCACCATAGGTGGTGTAGGCGGCAATCAAATCATCCGTATGTTCTTGCTGCATGGCTTGGTCAATAAGAGATTTCCAGTCTTCCATAGGCCATCCAAGGCATGACAGGACATCAAACCTTTGGAGAGTTATAATCAGATTTTGAATCCTGAATCTTCAGCATTTTCATCTAAACCAGCTTGGATAACAGTGCCATCTGCGGTTTTGAATTCTCCCGCTTTTGTGAGTTGATCGTACAAAGCCGCATTATGTTCTTCAGTTCTTGAAACCAATCCGGTTTCTCCCAATGCCATAGTAAGACTTTGAGTGATGCTTCCCAATGTTGCTATCGCACGATCTCTGTGCTCTACCCCAATATTGTGGTCAGAATATCTAGCCTCTTCGAAAACGGTGAGGAAATCAGCAAGTTGATCGGCAGGAAGCATGTAAAATGCCTTCTTCACCGCAGACTCAAACTCCCTCGTCGTTTCGTAAACTTTCTTCATGAAACCATATCTTCTGAAGTGCTTGACTAATTGCTTGTAACAATCAAAGATAATCGCGATATATTCGTTTGCTGCTTGTAATTGCAACATGGTATCGGTCAAAATACCCCGCAGGGCTTCTACTTGCCTTCTGGCCGAAGTTCGTCGATAATACATAATTCCTGCAATCAGGGCTGCCATCAACAAGATGATTGTTCCCATGATATTGCTAGGTGTAAAGAATCCTGCCGCATTGTCCACAATGATTCTTGGCTCATACCTCAACTCAAGCGTGATATTATCGGCTGACTCAGTGAAAAGGGTAGAGCCTGGGTAATAAGCAATAATTCGCCATAAACCTGAACAAGGATCGCCATCACATGTTTGTCCCGCAAAAGACCAAGAGAATTCGGCAATACCTTGCTCATTGGTTATCGATTCATTTCGACCCTCAGAACGGACCCATTCATTGGTTGTTGAGTCCCAATATTCTCGGATAAACCAAACTTCTTGATTTTCGACCGTTCGGTCCATTCTTTGCCTCAACAAGCCAACTTTACCACTGATTTCATCTCCTTCGATGAGGCCTCCTTCGCCAGTATTTGCCCAAGATTCTTTCAGACTCAAATCGACTTTCGACCTGACTAATATCTGTAAGTCAATGTACGTTCCATTCAAATCATCGTAGGAATCTTTGTCACACCCTTTTGTGACTTTTTTATCCGGCTCATAAGCCAACCTCAGAGTTCTAAATCCTTCCATTTTTCCTCCGATGATTTCGACACCAAGCAAATCAGGATTGTCGTCTGGATTACTACTGTACCATTCTATGGTTCCATCTCTTTCATTCGTTTTTGCAGTACCGATTGGAATACTGGTAATTTCAGGATCCATGTAAATGTTCAAACATCGGCTGTATCTTGGAGAAAGGCCGTTTGCTTGAGCAAGTTGGGCGTTAATGTGGAAACTTTCTTTGAGATAAAGCACGTAAAACGAGGTCCCATTTTGATTTGAAATGTAGTTTTCAACACTGTTTCGGTATGGCCCAACTTCTGTTACCTGGAGCGTAGAATTACTGAAAATGATGTATTTCTCATCCGGCAAAGATGTGTTGAGGTAACGATATGAGTCTCCATTTGCATCTGCTGAATATTTGATGGATACGAGGGCTTCTCCAGAGGATATGCCTTCAAGTGGACACATAATATCAAACAAACCATCGTTATCGGTAGTTCCTGCTCCACAGTTGATGACATCACCGCCGCTAGCCATCCTAAATTCAACAAATATCTGACGGCTTGTCAGATTGACTTGAGTTGATTCGTCAATTTTTGCGAACAAACGTCCTTTCACATTCATGTCCTTGGTAATGACAGTCCCATCTGGAAGGGTTTCACTCGTGTAGACAGTTTCCTTGAAAGGTTCTATCTCGGTTTCTCCTAGCAGTGCGAATCCTGTGCTGGTATGAGACATAACAATTCGATAGTGGTCATTACCAATGAGATCCAAACATGGGTCCCACTTTGAATTTTGGAAATTCAACGTTTCAATGTTCAAGGCTTCACAGCCTTCATTTGGTAAATTTTCTTCAAATCTCAAAATGACATTCACAGGACCAAATCCATCCGGTAAGAAACTATCAGGATCTTTTCTCAATAGAGAAGGTGAAAGTGGATTTACATCTGCTTGTAGACAGTCGATTTTTTCGTCTCTGGAGAGTCCATCGCCGTTGGTATCTCTATCCGGAATACCATCATTGTTACCATCATAAAAGCATAAATGGCTATCATCTGCTTGCTTTTCAGGTAGAGAGATGCTTCCACCATTTGGTGAAAGTGTTGCCACTAGTTGTCGATGATACTTTCCATCGAAATCCAGACCTTCGTAAATCACATCCACAAGGCCGCCAGCAGGTGATTCGCTGCCTTCTAGAGAAGCGCCCCCGTAATCTCTTTCAATGGTACGATTATCATCATAGATTTGTGCTGTAAAATCCCATTTATCGCCGCTCCGGAATAAATTATCTTGTCCTTCTTTTGTTGAGTCTGTTCCAATGACTTTCATAATGGTCCTTGAAACTACCCAAATGGATTGAGCCTTGGAAGCACCTTTGTATAGACTGGTTCCAGAATACTGGAATGTAAGCGTGTAATTGCCTAAATCATCGCTAGCGTTTACTTCAAATGGAATTTGCACAACACCATTCGAATCGGTGATGTTCACTCCTTTTCTGCCATCTGCTGACCAAGTCCAGTTTACCGGCACATCTCGCATTGGTTGAAGAGCATTATCGATTAATTTTGCATTAATTGTTGTCGTACTGTTCCGATAAAGTCGGGGTACACTCTGCATTTGGAATTCTGTTGTACCAACAACTGTCACGTTGATGTATGCGCCAGTTTGTGCCAAGTCGGATGTATTGCCCGTGAAATAGTAAGCGCCGTTCGTGAAATCAACCCTAATACCAAAAGTTCCTGCTGCATATTGACTCGTCCAAGTGAAATTGTAATCATATGTCGACTCAACACCTCCCTTGGAGATACATTCATCCACTTCCCCTCCGCCTCCAGGAGTCATTTGAATCAAATTCCCTTGGGCTCCATAACACTTTGGTGCTTCAACGAAGGAAGTTTCAGCAGCACCAGCGAACTCAAGGTTTCGATCTACGTCTACCTGCAAAGCGATTTTATCTGTTGTCCATGGGTCCAACGTCCTATTACTTACCTCCCCGGTCATCGTAAAAGTTGTTCCAGTGTTCATCTCAGGGACAATTTCACATCTAATGATGCTGTTTGGGTCATCTGGATTAACAGGACCACAAGGTGGTAAGTCGGAATCTCCACCGTTTACCATTTTGATAAACCAATGTGTCGCATTCGCAGAAAGAAATCCTCTAAGGTTTGCTTTCTCTCCAGTCAACGTCTCTGGATCTCCATCCCACAAGCTTGGATAAGGTTTGAACTGCTTAACATCATTGAACGAAAGTCCTGCAGCAATGAGTGCTGGTTCGTGGAAAATCGTAGCCCAACTACCGAATGTTCCATCAAAATTATTGATGCTTGCATCCCAATAGTAAACTGGCGATATGGCTTCTAGCGCCATTTCACCATTAATATTCATTCGGTGCATAACGCGCATGTTTTGTGGGTCTGTCGCAGAACCAACAAGGTGGGGGAAAGGCCATTCAAGACCGCTCTTTTCCGGCCATTCACCTGCCAATTCAGGCGCTGCAAACCCAATAATTTGGATATCTCCTGCCGGAAGGCTCGTATTGGTGGCAAACAGATCAAACACAGTTGCATTTCCATCTGGCCCTGTTTTGACCTGATGCTGTTTTGAAGTATTATCCCAAATAATTTCTTCGAATGCCCCCGGAATGGCTAATGGCCCGTTATCATAAGTGGAATTGTACTGTATCTGTGTCCAACTTCCCGTTGCTCCTGATGATTGGTTAAATGCTAATGTCGCTAAACCAACACCGTCGGTTCGGTATCCACCAGCAAAGGGCCCAGTGAAATTTGTTGGTGCTGTAATATTTCCAAATAAACCGCCTGTAATTTCAAAAGTCATGGGCACATATCTTAACCTATTGTTGAATATGCCACGCTCGTAATCTGCCGTGTACAAACTGTAAAACTCCAACCAGAATGGCTGTTCATCACTACGGAAATATTCCCAAACATCGCTTACTCGAGCCGTTAAATTAGCCTTACAACCTACGCTATATTCAATTGATTTAGCCCCATTGAAGGCAAACATTTCTGTTACTTCTGCGTAAACTCTGTAAGTATTGTTATCACCAACATGCAAATCTTCAGGAAACAGGAATTGCCCTACGGTAAAATTGCCACCAGCATTGGTTAACACATCGATGGTTTCTACGGCTGTGGTGTTATTTTTTGCCCACTCAATGTGAACTTGAACAGGTAGGTTCGGAGCAGGTTCTGGCTGTCCTGGGTTGTTGGGATTGATCCAATCAACATGACCAGAGAACAAGGCTGGTTGTTTTGCATCTAACCAAAGCGTATCTGGAGTTTCAAGTGTGATGAATGTCGGCGCTTTGTCATCCTTATCTGCTAAACAGTCGTTATCATGATCCCAATCAGATGCAGGTTGCGTACTTCCACCAAGAAGTGTGCACTCCTCTCCCTCCTCGAGATGATCATGGTCCAAATCTTCCCATCCGTCCCAATCATCATCTATGTCAATACCATCTGGACCAGTAAATGGATCGGACGGATTAGCCATGGCTTCACCATCTCCGAAATCATCATGATCCCATGGATTTGTGGAATTGCGATCAAATCGTGTTGGCCACAATAAAACCTCATCTTTATCTTCCATGCCATCTTCATCATCATCTTTATCCAAATCGTCTCTTAACCCGTCATTATCATGATCAAAAACAGACGTAAGGCCTGCTGAGTTAAGTTCTTCTGTATTTGAAAGGCCGTCGCCATCAAAATCGTCATCCATCCAATTTAGAACGCCATCGTTATCGTAATCAAATGGAGATTGCTCTTCTCCCCAGAAACAACCGGGAATCAATTCTTGTTCAGCATCGCTTAGATTGTTGTTATCGTCATCCCAATCTTCTGCATCTGGAACACCGTCATTATCGTTATCCACATCGTAATAACTCGGTGAGCGGAGCCCTTGGGAAAGAATGCCTCGGTCCCAAACTGGCTGATAGAAGCCGTTGCCATCAATATCAGCATCATTACCGTCGTCATCATTATCCACACAATTCTCCCCACCAAAGAACTGCGGCAAACCGCTGGATGTTAAACCGTTATTTTGGTTGGCGTCATTATCTAAGTCATCATCAGAATCGATTTCGAAGAAATCCCACAGTCCATCGTTATCATCGTCTACATCGGCCCAATCATAGACGCCGTCGTAATCCTCATCAATATCAATGGTATTGTTAGTGAAATCTCCATCTACATCTCCATCTACATCATTCTTGATTAAATCAGCCCCTAATTCATGAGGGAAAGAAGTCTCGCCAGTCGCCGAATCAGCTTGCCACTGCCATACATTCAGGATAATTCCTAACCATGTCAAGAAAGCGTCTCTGTTGTCTACCATATCGACATAGGGGAGGGCGCTTACAGGCTGATTAGGATCATTATCGAAGAAATAATGCCAGCAACCACCTTGGGCGCCTGGCGTGCATGAATAATCGATGTTGTCACTTACCAGTGGGCCTTGATTAATCACAGCATCTGGCCTTGTCGAATAAGGAGACCCTATTTGCGCTCTGACACCATTCAAAGGCATGTGATATGCAAGGGCGTAGGTGTATCCACAAGTGTACCCTTGTCCGAGATTGCCTGCAACCCATCCGCAACTTGTCATGTTAAATGTGCCTCCAAATTTAATATCATCAACATCCATAATCCCGTCGTTGCCTTCATCTTGGTCCCACCAATCTGGAAGGCCATCAGCATCCTGATCTACATCTAAACCATTGATGAGCGAATCACCATCCGCATCAATATCCCAATCGTTCCCACCGTTATAGGATGACCAGCGGGCGAATAAGAACCAATAAAATTCTGGTACTTCACCATTGGTAACTTGAGGAGTTGTTGGATCAAATCCATTGTAATTTAGGCCAACTTCGGCAAATGGATTTGTCATGAAAATCATGTTCCAATAGGCATCGTAGCCATCTTGGTAATTTTGACTGTCGAGCATTCCATCCAACACTTCTCCATCCTCGAGAGGATAGTAGAATTTGTAGAAAGAGTCGCTTTGGTCGTAATCAACAACTCCACAGTTACCATCGTCTGGATCGAAAAGATCGTTCAACCCATCATTATCATCATCCCAATCTATGTCATTTGATAAACCGTCACCATCAATATCTGTATCAAGATTATTTGGACCATCGTCCCGATATTTGCTCCCGTCAATGTCATGTAAATCAGCATCGTTATCGAAGTCGCAATCCCAATCTATGTCGAGAATATCCATGATGCCGTCGCCATCGTCATCCACGTCATCCCAGTTCGATATTCCGTCACCATCCCAATCATTGAAACTTGCAAATGAGGCTCGCATAGTGGTACACCTTGGGTCAGGATTTGCTGGAACGGGATTGGATAAGGTTGGGCAATTCCAAGTGTTGGTTTCAACGGTTGAATTTAGAGGAAAGGAATCGTTTTCGTTTTGAATTTGATCATTGTCCATATCATATGAGAAATTCAATCCCTGTTGGTTGGTACTTGCTTCATCATCAGGGAATAGCGTACCTCCCATGTCTGGATCTTTCCAATCCCAAATACCGTTGTAATTTTGATCAAACGCTCGCCATCGGTCATCATCTAAATCTTGATCATAATCGATTTCACAATCGATATTTCCATCACCATCACCATCTTTTCCTGGAATTTGATATGGGGTCTGATTTAGTCTTGTGTAGTCATTTAAGCCGTCGAGGTTGATATCAACATTCCAGCAAACATCGGGGATTCCATCGTTGTCATCATCAGGGTCCCACATATCCAATAAACCATCGTTATCATCATCATTATCGGCACTGTCTGGAGTTTCATCATTATCATTATCAGGGTCTAAGAAATTAGGACTTCCATCATTGTCTAAATCCCCATCAACGATTGTATCGAAAGCAGGTGTTCCGCTTGCCCCATCACCATCTGTACCACCGGCCCAATCAAAGGTGTCAGCAGCATCTACTCGGTCTGCTTCCATTTGAACAAAATTAATTCCCGCTGAGAAATCACGATAATCTGAGAAACTCCAAACAATTGCAGCTGAATACAGGGATGCTGTCGAGGAAATGTCGTCTGAAAGTGTTGCATCATAGGGATGCTCATCATCTAAATCAAGAATACCATCGTTGTCATCATCATCATCAAAATAATCCTGTGCACCATCACCATCAAAATCACATGGCCACTTGAATTGGTCAATACGTCCGTCATTATCATCATCTTCATCGTAGCTCCCCGATGCACTACCATCGGTATCTTCATCGGGTACGCCATCATTGTCATGATCGAAAGGTAGTTGATCTACGCGATAATTTGGACCGACTGGTTGGTTAGTCAATGGATGTATAGTTGAGGGAACAACATACCTGTCCATGGATACATTCATTGGGTCCTCATCAGGATATCCGTCATTATCACTATCCGTGGTTTGACCGGGTCTTGTGTAATCAATCGGGCCCTCAAGAATTCCATCGTTATCATCATCATAATCAAGATGATCCAACAGACCGTCATTATCATGATCATAGGGGTCTGTTCCAAAACATCCGTCAAATCGCTCGAGAAGGTCGAGGATGCCATCATTATCGTCATCGTTATCATTGAGGTCATCGATTCCATCGTTATCGTGATCAGTCCTTCTTGGCTCCTCAGCAAGCCCGTAAATGAGAGGGAGGGCCAAATCGAGTGCAGCATAGTCGATTACTTTACCTTGCATTACAGCTGGATCGTTCCACATGATATCCCATGCAGCAGGATGATCATCGGGGCGCATGAGCATAATTTCTTGTGGCGTTAGTTGGCCCTGTCCTTGTTGAGTTAATTGCATGGAAGTGTATGACATCCGCTCTTCGTCAACGATACTTGTTTCGGGCTCAATATTCTCGCTGATTGCTACGGTATATGTCAATAGCGAGGTAACGATCATAATCATCACCATGAAAAGAGATAAAGTTTGTTTCTTATGTTGATCCATGTATTCTGAAAATTGCCTTGAGCTTAGCATTTCATCTCACCTATACGAGAAAACGCGGCTTGGTATATCAAAAGAACTGTGAGTTTTGTAGGAAAAATATCACAGGAGGAAAGGAGTATCATCATGAGGATTCTTTCGGGGGCGAACCCCCGAAAGAATCGGTATACCTTTATCGGTTTATACGCATTATTGTAACGTTCACTCAAAGTTGTTCAAGGATGTCCTCGATGCCGTCGTTATCATCGTCGTCATCAAGATGATCTTCCATGTTATCATTATCGTGATCGAATTGACCAGTCAACGGGTTTCCATCATTGTTCTCAAACCAATCTGAAAGACCATCGTTGTCATCGTCGGTATCGGTTGCGTCCCAAATACCGTCGTTGTCATGGTCATATCGGTAGTTATCAAACATGTGAGACACATAGTCATCAACATCCAAAATACCGTCGTTGTCGTCATCATCATCATCAATGTCGTTCAAGCCGTCATTGTCATGATCACGAGATCGGTCTTCGCCTGCGTCCATGACACCGTTTCCGTTGACATCTTCCCAATCGTTACGATTGTCGATACCATCATTATCGATATCAAGGTCGACGTTGTCTGAAATGCCATCGTTGTCATGATCGTAGATGTTTGTATTGTCGTTACCGTCTGTTGTTTCATCTTCATCATTGATGCCATCGCCATCATCGTCGTTATCTTCAGCGTCATCGATTCCGTCATTGTCATGATCGTTTGGATTGCTATCCAAATCGTCGACTATGCCGTCATTGTCATCATCGTTGTCAAGAACATCGGGGATTCCATCTCCATCATTGTCGTTGTCATTCTGGTTATCCAGTTGTTGGCCTTGCTGTTGTTGGCTTTGTTGACCCTGCTGACCTTGTTGGCCGTTTTGGGTTTGACCTTGTTGTTGTTGGTTTTGTCCATTTTGATTTTGTCCATTTTGATCTTGACCGCTTTGCTGACCTTGCTGACCTGCTTGATCGCCGCCTTGGTTCTGTTGACCTTGGCCGTTATCTTGCTGCTGACCTTGCTGACCGCCTTGACCTTGTTGACCTTGTTGGCCACCTTGACCTTGCTGACCTTGCTGACCTGCCTGACCTTGCTGGCCTTGTTGACCACCTTGACCTTGCTGACCTTGCTGGCCTTGGCCTTGTCCTTGGCCTTGACCTTGGCCTTGTTGTTGACCTTGTCCCTGACCCTGTCCTTGACCTTGTCCTTGACCTTCGCCTTGTTCAGCTTGGCCGCCGGCATCAGATTCGCCACCACCGTTAGTTCCGCCATTGCCTGAGCCTTGACCAGATTCTGTGAAATCTGGATCGTATGCATCAGGAAT
>PBHM01000025.1 GCA_002719395.1 Methanobacteriota archaeon
AAAGAAATCAAAAAGGAAAAACTTCCAATTGGCTCCGTGAGCCTCAAACTTGCAGTACTATCGCGAGGACCACGACTCTACAGTACACGGCGTATTGTTGAGGAAGCAATTAATCACGAAATCGATGTATCGGTCATCGATCCAATGCGTTTTTCACTGTTTGTAGGAAATGACAAAAGTGATATTTTGCACAAAGGCATTCCATTCGGTTATAACGCGGTTATTCCACGAATTGGTCATTCGATCACAAGTCATGGTGTGGCTGTACTAAGACAAATCGAGCAATTAGGCATCTGGACTGCAAATAGCAGCATTGGCATCATGCAAAGCCGTGACAAATTACATGCAGGTCAACTCATGGTTAATCATAACATACCTACTCCAGCAACAGCTTATGTTCGTGAAGTGCAAGATATTCAGCATGCCATTGATGCAGTAGGGGGTTTTCCTGTCATTATCAAAGTCACTCAAGGGACCCAAGGACATGGGGTTTTCTTGAGGCATACGCTCTATGAGGCGCAGAACCTTATTCAGGGATTACTCATGACCGGTAAATCAATACTTGTCCAGCAATATGTTGCTGAAAGCCATGGTAAAGACATACGGGCATTTGTCGTTGGTGACGAGGTGGTTGCATCGATGCGAAGAAGGGCAAGAGGTAGAGAATTTCGCTCAAATTTCCACCTAAATGGTACCGTTGAGCCTGTGGAAATCGATGACGATTTTCGAAGAGTTGCACTCGAAGCGGCGAAGGTGATGGGGCTAAACATTGCGGGAGTGGATTTACTTGAAAGTCACCACGGGCCCTTGGTTTTGGAAGTTAATTCATCGCCTGGCCTTGAAGGTATTGAGCGCTCAACAAAAGTCAACGTTGCAGCACATATTGCCAGATTTGTCATGGATGCCCATGCTGAGAATAACCATCTACTCTCAAATCAACATACTCAAGATAGAGCATTGATTGCGAACGAGGATGGGAAGGTCTCAGCCAATTCATTTGAGTGAAGCGCCTTTGAGATTATGCTTCAGGTTTACTTAACCGAAGTTTTGAAGGAAATCTCCCATTGTTTATTTCTACATGATATCGACTAAAGAAATTTGTCTGACATGGGTGATTCCGAAAACAAGACTCTACTTGCTTCCCATCATAAATGGGAAATGGTCGAAGCCGTAGTACTTGCTGGTGTGCTCATAGCGAGCATTTTTTTGATCCCCTCTTCCTCAAATTTTGAAACTGAAGAAGCGTTTTATGTTTCTGAAATTACTGGTGAAATAGTTCTCTCAACCCGGACCTCCATGGATGCTCTCGGTCTACATGAATTCGATAAGGGAGCAAAATCATCTATTCATATGCACATTCAGTATATTGAATCTGACCCGTGTCAAAATTGTGAGCATGCACTTCAAGGCATTCAGATAAGTGGATTTGTAAACATCTCAGACTTAATCGATCAAAATGATAGACGGGGTCGAGTAGAGGCTAAACTTGAAATTACCTATCTTGCTGAAGAAGATTCGCAAGGGTATGTTCACAAAGAATGGTTTAGGTTTGATTGGGATGCTGGTGAATTATCAAAATTCTATGATATTTATCAAGAACACTACCCTCCGATATGGGGAGATCTTCAGCGTTTTGATGCTGCGTTTATTGAGAATGATGCCTTCAAAGAAACGAGAAATGGGCCCTATATCGGCGTTGAAGATAACCAAGACCATCTCACAATAAGTGGATGTCTTCCTGAAGCATTTACTTGTTCATCTCAATCGCCTTCAGACATCAATCTTACAACATATAAAATCAAGAATATCCAACGCTCAAAGATTACCTTCGACCAAATTTGGCAAAAATATGAGCCTGTTATCAATGAAGGAATCCCTATCCAATCTCTAGATTTTATGTCATCGACCTTAGACATCAGAGAAAATGGGATACCTTCTGATTTTATTTGTCCCGAGGGATTAAACATCCAACAACAACAAACCTGGCAAGTTGAAGGAACGGGAGTCCGGCAAATTGAACCATTAGGATTGTGGCTCAAGGCGTTGAATTTGCCATATGGCACGATCTCTCCAAAAGATGGATTATGGAGCGAAATTCAATCGACAGAAGGTGTTTGTGGTTCGCTTATCGATTCTTACGGACGTCAGCAATTTTCGATATATTTGCACGAATGACAACAAGAAAAAAACCTCTTATCAACCACTAGGAACCTTATTGTGTGAGTAGGCAGAGCGGAGCACATGAAGGCAAGACCTCTGTTTATGACTATGTTGATGGTTTTACTTGCAGTTCAACCTATGTTGACTCATGCTGCTGACGCACCAAATGCTCGTGATGTCACGCAGGACAACCATTTCCTCAGTATTGATGGCTTCGTTACCACTAAATTCGCAACCGTAGGGGATGTTGTAGAAATAACGGCATGGACAAGGGGGCACACCAGTGATACTTTGGTTACGGCTGACATTTTGCGATATCCTACAATCGACCCGTTGGAATTAATTCTCAACGGTGGTGGGACGCTTGGAACTGGAATTATTGTCGACAAAGTTGTATTATCTGAAGTAGGTTCACATGAATCTGATGCTGATACCGCTGTTTGGAAAGGAGCCTACACCGTTCCACTTACCTCCTTAGGAGGCGTTTTTGCGGCTCAATTTATCGCTCAAGATGGTGCGATAAAAGCCGTTGATAACCCCGACCAAGTCACAGAAATTTTGGTGGATGAATTTGAGAAAGTACTCATCGCTATCGACGATGCTTGGGATACTGCAAATCCACTGATGGATATTCAAAAATTGTTTGATGACTTGGAGACTGCGGGTTTATCTGGAGGAAGTTGGTCACAGTTTGTTGAAGATGCCACAAAAAAACAAGGAACTGGTCAATCCCAACAATTGTGGAATAACATGATCGATGCAGGCAAGACGAAGTACGACCTTACCGCTGGTGCAAATTTCTTAGAAGCGTTGATGGATTTTCTTGAGTCCAATGACGTGGACGCTGCGATGACAATGGTGAGTGGATTCTTGCTCTATGGTGATCAATTTCCGATTCCTCGTGCTTTAGATGAATTCGATGACGTTGTCCAATATATCCAAGCTTTTGACCCAATTCAAAACTTCACACGCTTCGAAGGTACGGGTGATTTTGAAGGAGCTTACAATGCGTTAGTGGGTAGTGATGAATGGAATAACATCCGAACCTCGCTCGATAATTTAGCAAATGGAACCATGATTTTTCAATCAGTTCAAACGTTGATGAAAAATATAGCGCTTCTCTCGATTTCTGACCATCCAGAAGCTATCGCTAATGCTTTGGAGGCATGGGTTGAGCCGATGTTTGAACAGAATTACGAGACTATGACGCCATTCCAAAAACTCATTATTCGATGGGCTGAGATGGGAGAACCAATTACTACTGACCAAGATGGAGATGAGATTCCTGAAGAAATCACATGGGAGTATGAAGTATTACTCGATACACCTGAAGGGAACACATGGTCTGCAAAAATGTCTCAAGATGCTCCTTATGTAAATGATGCATTTTCTGATTTCAATGATATGCCTGAAAATTTGATGGATATACTCATTGATACCGCCGAACACCCTATTTGGCCAGAAACGGCTGAAGTATTGATGCAATTTGGCGATTGGATGAGCAATGCCACTAGAGAAGATGAAAACTTTTATTGGAATAATTATGATGAAGAATCTGATTACATTATCTTTGATGGTTTGCACCCAATTCGCTCATTCATGCATGACAAGCACGTTCTTGATTTAGGTTTGAGACTTGATATGTATGGTGGAGATTCGGAAAATTACCCCTCTTCGTTTACCATCAATATGAATGGCCCAAATGGAGAAAAAGTATCAGCCAACCTTGCCCAGAGTGATGATTCACCACATAACTACGAAGGAAGAATTACGGCACCCTATATCGATGAGGGTGAATGGCGATTTGCGCAACCATTTGCAGGACAACAGTTCAAATCATGGTATGATGATATCGAATCAGCGTCTTTTTCGATGGAACACCTTCTACCTAGTATGCTTGAAGCGAATCTATACGAAGGAAGCCTTGATGAGCGATTTATCGTTTCAGCAATCGGCATTTTAGTCGACCAAGACGAGACTATTTCAGTCAATTCTGCTTTTGATATTAATGCTCAAACTTATGATGCATTCGGCCCGGTAAGCGGTGCACAGACCGATGTCGCAGTGGTTCGAATCTCCCCTCAACTCGCTGATTTTGAACAAAGATTTGAACCAAAAGGAAGAGTGGTCATTGGTGTTGATGAAAATGACATGTTTACGGGAACCTACACGGGTAGCGACCTAAATGGCGATGTCAGCGTAGAAATCATGCCATGGGATCGAGACCATCCACAAAAAGCTGAAATTGATCAAATTGAGGCGGAAGGAGCGAATAACCAATGGTCGTTAAACTCTGATGTCTTTAATGGTGCAAATGGAATCGTCGACATCATCACAACCGGTACTACAAACGAAGGTCTTGAATTTTCATTCGTTCAGTCTTATCCATTGCCTGGAACACCAAAATGCACCTCAATCACTGGCTACACTTGGAATGAACAAGATGCATCATTCGATGCTAATTTAGAACCTTTCTATTTGGAAGGGTCCGATGCTCCAAATGAGGGCCTTATCCAACAAATTTTTGTCGATTGGGGTGACGGAAATTCAGAATACATCGCAATTCCCGAAGAAGATCGTGGCGATTATACAAACGTGAATTTTGGTCACGATTATAGTAGTCAATCAAACAGTGATGAATATCCAATCCACATAGAATTCCAATTTTCCGACTCTTCACTTGATGTGTCATATGATTTGACTTACAAAAAATCAACTTCTGAGGAATGGGATGACTCTGGCTTTTATGATGAAGAAGGTGATTACTATACCTCATACATCTCAAAAGGTGGAAGCTGTTACCTCGATGAGTGGATGGAAACAACACCAAATCCGACCATCATTGACTCAATTTTCACCGAAGGCCCTCTGGAAGTGATCAATCAAGAGGTGTTCACGACCGATGCCCAAGGTCAGGTTACACAGACCATTACACCGACTCTTCCCGGCGTTTATGCCTCCTTAGTCCAAACAAAAGCAGCATTACCAAGTGGCAAAGTAGTAACAGGCCTTGGCTTGAACCTCAATTTCGCCACTGAGCATACCCTCGCATTGAGTGGAGGTTTGGAAGAGGTCACACAATTTGCAGGGCTTCCGGTGTACTCAGCTGAACCATCACCATCTGGATTAATGCCAATTACCTTTGAAGCACCAATGCTTGAATTCTCAAACCAAGAGAAGTATCAATTGGATTATCAAATTATTCCACTTGACTTCTCTGTACCATTCCCTGATATTGATTGGGATGAAATGATGAGTGATGAAGAACGGGAAGAACCAATCATTTTTGCAGATGGAGATAACATGCGTACTGAAGAAGTACGACTCAAGGCTCCACTATCACTTATTGGTGTTACGCTTACAATGATGGATGAAGGTAGCCAAGAGGACGAGGAAGCGGATGAATATGAGGAAGATTATGAAGAAGAAAGCATAAATTTCCCAGTCGCTGTCTCAATCGGCCTGGTTCTCAATAATCCAGATGATTTATCCATCGAAGGAGAATTAGGCCCGGGAAGTATTGCGAATATCGCCTTATCTGATGAATTAACAGCATCTCGAATCCTGGCTATTGCTGCCCCTGAACAAGGTTTTGACCTCGCATCAATTGATTTCTCTTCGTTTACTGAATTTGGATATGGAGAAGCCAGAGAAGAAATTGGCTGGATAAAAGATGAACAACGCATCGAACGCATTTGTGAAAATCTCGATGTCTGGCAAGAAGAGAACTGGGATTCAAACGGTCCGGATTATAACATTGCTATCGATTGGCGTGTGGAAGCAGGTCAATTTGCTGAAAATGATATGTCCTTTTTCTCTTCAAATGGCATTCAACTCACTGATGAAAACGACCAAGTTATCGATCCAGTCATAGATTGGAATTCAGAGGAATGGAACCCAGACGTGCTCTCTGCCAAATTCAATCTAGATAATACCGAATCTGGTGATTATACAATTCAAACGACTGGAGGCGTTGAACTTCAATTGGATTTCACTTTTGATCCAAATGAATACTACATTGAGGATGGATATGAATCACGATGTTCAGATGAAACTGATTTGAGCTCTCAAGATGCTCTGTTTTCGGTTTTCAACAACCTTGCCAGTAAACTCAGTTCTATTGCATGGGGGCAAGGATCGTCTGCAGATTTGGAACTTCCGTTCCTATCATCTCCACAAGATGATTACACGGTTATCGCCATCGCTCAAGTTGGAACCGGAGATGAGGCCGAAATGGTAGCTGGACTTGGTGGAAAGAAATCAGTTGCAAATGATGGGCCTTCAGAACTACAAGACCTTGATGTAGAATTCAACCCCGCAAATCCAAAACAAGGTGATTCACTGCTCATTTCAATCACTGATGCAGGATCTGATGTCCCTGTTGATGACTTATCGGTTCTTGTTTCACGTTCAGAGAATATTCTTTATTCATTCATTTCTGATGAAAACGGACAAGCCCATTTCATCATTCCAAATGGTACCTTCATCGTAAGAATCTCTGGCGGACAATATCATCCACTAGAATTCACTTTCACAGTTGAAGATGAAATCGTTGATATCAAACAAGGAGGAAACTTGGTCGCTGATATTGATGGAGATGGTATACTCAACACCGAAGAGCCAGATGCTGATTCAGATAACGATGGCGTACCTGATGAATTGGACCAGTGCCCCGGGTATGATGATTCGATTGATTTGGACAAAGATGGAATCATCGATGGGTGTGATTCTTTTGTTGATTCCGATGGTGACCAAGTAAGGGATATTGATGATGTTTGCCCAGGTTTCGATGATACTGTAGACACCGACCAAGATGGCATTCCAGATGGCTGTGATCCATCAAATGAGAATGACGAAAAATCAGATGATGCTGATTCTATTGCTCAAAACACGCAAAGCCTCATCGAGGAAAACAGCACCGTGATTATCGCAGGCATTGGACTATTCATCGCTATTCTTCTTGCCTTGATGTTCATTAGACGCGGTAAGGGAGGTGATGGAGATTTCATCGACCCATACGACGATATGTTCGATGATGGATATGCAAATCCAAATCCTTCATTTAATGAATTTAATTCAATCCCTGTGCCGGATTACGCTCAAAATAATCAACGCCCTCCTCAGGACATTGTTGGTCAAATGCGAGACGGATATGAGGTCGTGGAGCATCCAAGTAACTCAGGCCAGTGGTGGTGGAAAGATACCCAAACCGGTAATTGGGAAAAGTGGCAATAATTGCTCTTTTCCGGCAAAATGAGTGAAAAGATGATGGTTGATACCAGATGAGAGGCCTATGTGCGATATGAGCCTCGTGCGTTGATTCTTTCTCTTGTGTTGGTGATTGGCAGCGCATGTCTTCTCATCTTCCCATTTAGCCCTGAATTAAATACTGATATCATCTTTGATGATGAAGTAGCGCAACGAATCGATTCCCAGTCAAAAGGTGATAACTTCCAATCGGCACTCATGCTGCGAGTATCTCATGATGATGGTGAAAGATTGACCAACGATCTATCAAGGGTTCAAGAATTAATGGAAATTCAAAATAGATTTTCTGATTCCATGCATAACTCAAATCTTTCAATATCAAAATTTCAAACACCAATTCAAGCATGGGAGGATGCCTTTGGCTCAAGAAATAGTAGCCTTATGGATGCGGATAAATGGGCTGATGTATTCGAAAATACATCAGAGGAAGGATGGTGCCATGAAAACGCTACAAAAGAAGAAAAAAATGCTTTTGAAATATCGATGATTCTCCTTCCAAGAGGTTCGAATTTGGGTATCGCATGCCCAAGTTTTGCTGGCTCATCAGCAACACAAGCACCAGATGCTAACGAAATGATATGGATACTTTGGCTTGATTCGGAAGAAAGTAAATCTGCAAACTTTCGTTTACTCGATGAATGGGCAATTGCAACCTCACTTGAAACGAATTATACATTTGAAGCGGCAGGAATCGAAGGTTTGTTTGCCAAAGCCATCGATATTGCTCAAAATGATCTCTCTAATCTCATCATACCATCAGCATTACTGGTGTTGACTCTTTTACTCATCGGGTTGAGAAATTGGAAGGTAGCAAGCATCACAACATTGAGTGCATTACTGGTGATTGGTGCTGAATTTGGGTTTATGTCTGCGATGGGATACAACTTTTCTGTTATCGATGGAGTTGCAATCCCAATTATCTTCGCCGTCGCTGTTGATGGTGCGTTTTGGTATTCAAGATCTGGTCGAGAGAAAAACGAGGTCAGGAACATGCTATTGCTTGCCATGCTCACCACTGTCGCGGCTATTTCATTGGCATTATTTTCACAAATAAAAGCGCAGAGGAGTCTTGGTTTGGTCATGATGGTTGGCATTATTCTTGATTGGTTGGTAACACGTTACGTGCTTGAAAATTTTTACATTGAACAAAGAAAAAGTATCAGTGAACAAAATCCATACAAGTCCAGATCAACCCAATTGGTTTGGGTTTGGCCATGCTTACTGATTGGTTTGCTTTTACTGGCATTGAGTGCACCAATGGGCTCGCAAACATTAGATATCGACCAATTTCTTCCCGAGGGCGACCCGACAATTTCTGAACTTGAAACGTTACAATCGAAGTATGTATTAGCATCGAGTGCTGTCACATGGGTTGTCATTGACCTCGAAGAAGATAGCATTGAAGATGCTGAAGACTTTTCTAATTTCCAAACACAATTAAGCCAACATCCAAGCATTATAGCCCTCGAAACAGGATTATCTCGGTCACCCCTTGTTATCGGTATTATCGATATTCCTGAAAACACCACAATAAAACAGGCTTTAAATGAAAATAGAGATTCAATTTTCAGTGAAGATATTCGTTTATACGAAGAAGGAGCGGTTACAGGCGTTTATCTAGCCGTTCTCATAGACGGTCAAAATGCCGATGCTGCCATGCAATTTTCAGAAGATGTAAATCAATTAATCTCTTATAATGGGCTTACTGGATACACCGGAGGAGAGTTAGAGACGGGAGCTTCCCTCTCCAAATCTTTTGAAGAAACTCGAATAATCCAAATTCTACTTGCTGGGGTAGTGGTTTCGGTTATGGCTTATGTCATATTACGAAAAATTAGACCCTCTTTGAGAATCGCAATCGGCACCGTTGCTCTTGGTTTAGCAATTGATGGCGTCGCAAGTCACTTGGGAGGAAGAGGCGTTAACACCGCCCCAGCAGTGTTATTGGGCATGGGTTTTGCTGCCGATTATCTCTCCCATGCTGCTTCTGGACATACCCCCACAAAAAACGACATGCAAGCACGTTGGGGTGCTGCACTCTCATCGATGGCCATATTCATTCTTCTTGCCTTCACCACCTTTCCTCCTGCACAGGATACAGGACGATTATTGGCCATCTCTATTTTGATGGCTGTAGCATTGGCTACGAGCCTTGCATGGGTAAGCGGCTATTCAGATGAAGAAGAGTAATTTCTGAGGTTACTTGTTTTCAACGGTTTCGTCTTTGGTTCTTCTATCTGCAATCAAAAGAGCACAGAATGAGGCTGAAAGAGTTAGAGGTAATGTGAATCCTGGTAAGAAACCTTCATCATCAACTGAGTCTGCATTCTTTGAGAATTCTGAGACTTCAATGATATCGGCGACTACATCACTCTCAATCCATCCTTCTCCAGGCCATGCGACTACAGGCTTGAAATCTCTATCCAAGAGATAAGTGATGGTATTATGAGCCACGGTATATGTTGGCTCTTCATCACCTATTCTTTCGCATGATAGCATATCTCCTTCAGGCCAAGTGTAACCGGAATCACACATACAATGGGCTCCATCACCCGAACCCATGACCCATCCATGCCCATCACATGCGACAGCAGATGGCACATCTATCTCAGAATGAACTGTCGAATTAGGGGCCCAAGCAATGTGTTTTGGATTTTCTAAACTATCCATTCCCAGTAAACTATCATCCCAGGTTGCATTTTCTTCATTCCAAAGATGCAATTGCCACCACCAATCTGTATCGGATTCCTGATCAATCGATTCAACAAATCTTCCCCAAGATGACTCTGTTACATTAAATGAAATATTTGCTGATGAGAAGGCAGAGATTGACATCTGGCCTGCAGTAAGTGATTCCATCGAGCCATTTGTTTTGGTACCGTTCGGGTACAAGATTTCGATACTTGGATGGGTGGATACTGGAGATGTGATATTTGATACATTTTCTCCGTAAGGAGCAAATGCGAAATGCGTGTAATCAGTAAGTGAAACATCATCTACGCCGTACATACTTTCCATCCATGCATTTGATGATTGATTCCACAGATAAAATCCCCAAGACCATGACCAATCTTCTGCTCGATTAACTTCATTGATTCCATCAACATAATGTCCCCATTCTGAATGGCTTACGTTCAATGTCCAACTTTCTTGTCTTGCCATCGCTTCCAAGAAGTCGTAAGCAGAGGGAGAAAAGGAAAACTCATTCACTTGCCCTGTGTTATTGACCCATGTCACAGATTGGTTCTCCTCAAGCCATGGAGATGCCTGTACCCGCGTGATTTCATCTGAATCGTTGCTTTCATCCAAAACAACGACTCTTTCTTGTTCAAATGCATTGATGACAAAGGCATCCAAAACTGGGCTTATTTCATCATAGGTTCCAGTTAAATGTGGCCAAGAGACTCCATGTTTGTCCATGTATGACTTCAGTTTTTCAGGTGTGTCATAATTTGGATCCACTGTAATTGAAATCATTTGTGCATTGATATTTGATGGAATATCAACTTCTACTGTCCTTAATTTCTGTGTGATGATTGGACAAAAATCTGGGCACCGAGTGAATATGAAACTTACCACAATCACATCGGCTTGCGTATCATAGAATCGATAGGATTCATTGTTTTGATCGGTGAGTGTGAAATCTGCAACCGCTGGTCGACCAAGTTGCATTCCAATATAGTTGGCAGAGGCTTGAGGAGGNATAATGGCAGTCAAAAGAAGAATTGCAAGTACGCCTATGGTAATCCGCATGAGTTTCCCCCATCCACGGTGTAATATAATTCCACCGAATTAATTCGTCACGTAACTGTAATCCCAATTTGGTGTGCACCAAGATGGAAGGCCAAGTATGGAGTCAGGATTTGACAATCCAATGCCCCAAAGCATCAGTGCCACGAAGATAAGCGGGAAAAGCGCTGTCCTCGTATACCAAATTGGATCGCCTTTGAGGTGCATAAAGAAGGCTGCAATACCGTAAGCCTTGACAACACCAACGCCGATAAGAATGGCCCAAACGGCATTCAAACTCATCGATTCCCCATAAAATACCGCAGCAACCTCAATCACGGTAAAAACCATCAGAATTAGGAAGTTGACAAAATAAACGTCTCTTCCAATTAAATCAGCCATCTTTTGAAAAGACCCTGCGACAATTCCAGTATGTTTTTGCTCACCCATGATATCACCTCAATACAAATAAAATGCTGGGAAAATGGCTACCCAAGCCAAATCCACAAAGTGCCAGTANAGACCGAAGTATTCGATACCCATGGCGTTATCTTCTTCATCACTGTAACCAACAGTATCAGCTTTGAAAATCATAAACAACATCACTAACAAACCAATGAAAACGTGCAAACCGTGCGCTCCAGTGGCAATGTAGAAGATTGAACCTGCTTGCGTACCNATGTCAAATCCTTCTGCGATGAGGTGGCTCCATTCAACCAACTTAAGCACAATNAACAGGGATCCAAGCAGCAAAGTCATGAGAAGATAATTTCTTACAGCCAATTTTCTTGAAGGGAAAATGCTACGAATAAATTTATTCTCACTCGGCTTCCAATCCTTATTTTTCGCTGTCTTCAAAGCCAAAACGATGGTGTAAGACGAGATGATAAGCGCAAAGGTATTGATGGCTCCAGGAAGCAAAGTCCCTATGTCATGTCTGAGTAAATCGCTGGCTGTGACAACGTCAACAACATCACACTTGCCTGCATCTTTAGCCCATTCTGTACACCAACCGGTTCTCATGCGGAGATAGGCAGAGAAAAACGAAGCGAAAACCATCATTTCACTCATGAGGAAAATCCACATTCCCGCTTTTCTGATGTCTTGACCACCAAATGGTCTCATCTCCTTAACTGCAATTTGCTCATGATGTCCTTTGAGATCTTCTCTCCACCAATTGCCAACACCAATGATCAATATTACACCTCCCACAAGCGAGGCGGTGAAACCAGCAAAGTCAGCGGCTACATCAAGACCTAGCATCGATTTACAGGTATTTACAAACCCTTGAAATCCGAACATGAAGAAAAAGATTCCAATTGCCATTAAAATTGGAGAAGCGCTGCCGTGGTGATCATCTCCATGTCCATCATGGTGTTCTTCTTCAGGCTGGATGCTGTTGAAGAAACCTGTAATCACGTAGAACGCAGCGTAAATTCCAAGCATGATCAACAANGTCTTACCTGCTGTNGTCCAGGTGAGATAAGACATGTGAGCATCGTGCTTGGCTGCTTTTGCATCATCATATTCGGCNTCTCCTGATTTGAAGCCATCCGCAACTGCTTCATCNTAAACAGTTGTNGCATCCTCCCAAGAGTGGTGNTATACTGAACCAACACCTACACTGAACACAAAATAAGAAAGAATGCCCATGGTGAGTAAGGCACCTCCAATNACCACACTTCGAATCCANATTTTATTCTCTACATGATGGAGTGAACCGCTCATGAGGCCACCTCCTCTGGTTTGTTTTTCTTCTCAGCTTCCCAAAGTCGCTTTTTGAGTTTCTTTTTGGCCTCATTGTGACCATGCTCATGACCTTCATTGNCATCTTTTTGCGTAGGTGTGCGGTCAAACGAAGGTGTNGGNGGTGGAGATGTGGTNGACCATTCAAGAGACCANCCGCCCCATGGGTCTTTGCCCGCTTTCTCTCCTCTCTTTGCACTGTANATGATATTCCATACCAGAAGCAATTGAGAAATNCCAAAGATGAAAGCAAATGTCGATACTGCNGCGTTGTATTCTGCAAAACCNGATTCNATCGTNTAGGTATGCGTTCTTCTTGGCATACCCATGATTCCTAAAGCATGCATTGGCCAGAAGGCCGCATTGTATGATGCAAATCCAATCATAAAGTGCCATAGTCCTAGAGTTTCGTTGAGTTTTCGTCCAGTCGCTTTTGGATACCAATAATACAANCCNGCAAATANTCCGAATACCGTTCCACCGATGAAGACATAGTGGAAGTGAGCGACAACGAAGTAACTGTCATGGAAATGCGTATCCATGCCTGCAACAGGGAAAAACATACCAGAAAGNCCTCCTAGCGTAAAGGTGATAATGAAGCCTAGTGCCCATANTGTGTGNGTTTTGAANACCAAACTACCACCCCAAAGTGTAGCTAACCAGTTGAAAATTTTGACACCTGTCGGAATGGCTACGGCCATGGTGGTGAGCATGAATAGTGCGCGCCAAAACGGATCCATTCCACTAGTAATCATGTGATGACCCCAAACGATGAAACCAACNACACCAATACCTGCCATGGCATAAACCATTGATTTGTATCCGAAAATAGATCGGCGTGCGCTGGTAGCAAGAACCTCGCTCACAATACCGAAGGCTGGAATAATTACCACGTATACTTCAGGATGCCCAAAGAACCAGAAAAGATGTTGGAACAAGAGCGGATCGCCTCCCGCTGTAAAGAATACCGTACCCAAGGTATGGTCAAACAGTAGGAATGCCAAACCGATAATCAGTGCTGGAAGTGAAAGATAGAGCATGAATACACTTACCAAAACAGACCATGAGAAGAGTGGCATCTTCATCCAACTTACTCCTGGAGCCCTCATGGTGAAGGCGGTCGTGACGAAATTTACACCACTCAAAGTTGAGGATGCACCAAGCAGAACCATACCTGCAATGAATGCTGTAGCTCCTGCGTTTGGTCCATTTTCACCAATACCAGCAAGGCTCGAATATGGNGGATACATAACCCAAGTAATATCTGCGGATTCTCCGCTGAATATGCCCGTGAAGAGTAGAGGTGCAGCGGCGACAAGCAACCACAAACCGAGTGCATTGATTCGTGGGAATGCNAGATCCTTNGCTCCAATTTGAAGTGGTAGAATATAATTCATAAATCCTGCAATCATTGGCATGGCGGCCAAGAAAATCATGGTCGTACCGTGCAAGGTAAAGAATGAATTGTATTCATCATACGTCAAGAAATCATTCTCAGGTAAGGCGAGTTGTATTCTGAAGAGTAGCGCCAATAATCCTCCAACTAAGAAGAAGAACAGACCGAACAGGAAATACATGATACCTACATATTTGTGGTCGGTTGTGGTGAGCCAAGGTTTGAGTGAACCCCAAAATTTAGCGATTGAAAAGGTCTCAGGGTTTCGGGTGTAAAAGACCCACATCGAACCAACGAGAATGAGGCCCAATGCCAATCCAATNACCGTCAAAAGGATGACAAGAGGNGGNGCGCTAGGTGCTTGTGCATCAGCATTCAAGCCTAGAACAACCGGTGAGGCAACATTCCAAATATCTCCACCGGATCCATCTCCACCAGATACAGCATTACCGTAAATCGTGAACTCTGCTGTTTCAGTATCATCTGCGGGNGCAGTCCAAGTAAAATTCCATGAGCGGAAATATGTCGCCTCAGGCGTGTGCGTGAGTCCTCCGTCCATTTCTTGACCATATTCAGGAACAGCCGTTTCCACAACACCTGCTGTAGTCAAGATTCTAAATCCTCCAAGTCGACCACTGTCNGGGCTGCTTCTTGCCACATTATCATTAACGATGGTTACTGTAAAATCATATGATTCGCTGGAATTGAATACGTCAGGTAGTCCTTCGACGGTAATAACCGTAGCCGGATTGGCTCCGTTACTGTCCGTGTGGCAAGTACATCCNGCGTTACCTCCAGACCCAATTCCTTGCCATAGCGCATTAGAACTGGGTACTAAGACCAAAGCAGTCATCAATACGCCAAGTATAATCATGGTCCTTGATTTCATTCAATCCCTCCTTTGTTGTCAAACACAACACCATAATCTGCTGCACAGGTAGTGCCTTCTCTTGCCACAACGGTGACTTTNCCAANCATGAGCGAGTGTTGNAATCCACAGTATTCTGCGCATCGAATAGGGAACGTACCCGCTTCATCNGGTTGGATGAACATGTTTGTGCCTTGCTCGAGACCNGGAACTAAGTCTTCTTTCATTCCCCACTCTGGNAACCACAATGANTGCTGAACACCCACATAGGCAGGGTTGTCATTTGAAATTGGNNTNGAATGCATATTGAAAGCCACATCAATGTCACATGGAATGATCAGATGATCGGTTGGCGTACTGAATACATGCCCCACCGGTATGTGAGACCAATTGTGTAAGAGATTACCATCAGCATCTTCAATTTGAATTATGGAATACTTACTCGAATCAAAGAGAATGGAGGCATTATAGTACGACATGGCATTGGTACTTGCCGAGAGGTTGTACGTTTCAGAAAGGACGCCATCAATCATGACAGAAACGGTCGCTGCTGACATGTCAGATGAATACACACTGAGGTTGTTGTTGAGGTCTATTTCATACTCATCGGATACATTTTCCCAAGTGAGGGCATCATCGTACTCAAAGGTCCAGAACCACTGGTAGCCGGTTGCAGTAACATTGAATGCCTTTTCTTCTTCAGGATAGGCTCCCCATGCTAGATTCATGGAACCAAAGGCAAGGTATGTCACCCACAAAACAAGGATAGTAGGTCCTATGAACCAAGCCATTTCTAACTTGAAATTGTGACGTTCAATCGGAAAAGTTCCTACTTCAATCTTGTCGACGTTTTCATTGGGCTCAATACCATCTCGATACCTCAAGACCGCGATAATCATCCATACGAAGGCAAAAATACCTACGAGNATGGACCAGAAAAGGAACTTGTCATAAAGGACGATAAATAANGAATTTTCGTTGGGCCAGAGCTCTCGCATGCTTCTCCCTGATGAGGGGGCAGGACTGACCGTTTTAGACCCTTGCGTTGTTTGGAGAAANTGNCTTAAAACCTAGNNGATTCTTGNNNCAANTTNNNNTNATTNGTTGTGGNTATTAATGTTTGTTTGGAAACGGGTTTTTGTAGGATAGCAATCAGCGNACNCAAGAGGGCTAGATTTTCAGTCAACANCNNTGANATTTAGAACAAGCGAGAAGGTTTTCATGGACAAACAGGAACGATTTGAGGTGGCAGCTAAGGCATTGGCTGAGGCACGGGAGTTGAATCGGNNAGAAGAAATGCCCATACTCGTCGAAGGAAAGCGTGATGCACGCGCACTNACAGCNTTAGGATTTCAAGGACCCATTGTATTGGTNAATCAAGGTAGGCCTTTGAGTGAAGTGATTGCAAAATTAATTGAATCCTATNCTCAAAAAATCATTTTNCTCATGGATTGGGATCGAACTGGTGGGCGCTTNCAAAAAGAGTTCAGAGAANGATTGANATCCCTAGANCGGCCTATCGACGAATCATTGCGCAAGACATTATCAATCGTGCTTACTCCTGAATCAAGNGTTGTTGAAGCCTTGTATAAGATGGCCGATTTACTCAAACCGATTATTGATGTTCATGACCGAGACGGGGCAGACGAACCCCTTCTTCCTTAACCGTATTCAAAACCACATGCGTGTAAGAACGTATAACTCCATCTTGCGTAAAGACGGTTTTTGTTAAATTATCAAGATCTGAGCGATCCTTCACACGTGCAAGGACCATTGAATCCCAATCCCCTGTGATATCATAGACATTGAACACTCTGGGGTCGGATGCAATTTTNTCTTGGACCTCAATCATTCGTCCTTTTTGTATCCGCAAGCCTGCCATAATCGTCATACTCCAGCCCACTTTTTCCGCATCCAATACCGCTGCGTAATTTTTGATAAGACCTGATTCCTCCATCCTTTGCATTCTTTTTGTGACGGTGCCTTGAGCCACTCCTAATAATTGGGCTAACTTTCTTTGGCTTAAGCGAGCATCCTCACAGAGTTTTTCGAGTATCGCACGGTCAAGGTCATCCATGCTCAGAGGACTGTGCCTCTTGGTTTGAATTTGTTGGACGAGGGTCTCGCAACTTCANATCGAGTACCCATTCACCCAAACCTTCTACTTCAACTGGTAATTGCAGGTGAAAGGGTCCGGAACCACGCNATTTGAGTACTTGAGTGAAACTTTNTCCGGGTGCGAGGTGGTCAAGTTTCAATCGACCGCTTAACCGCCACGAACCATGTAAGACAGGTTGTTCAATTTTCGTTGCACAAGTTTTGGTTTNNAAGGTGATTCGGACGGCTTTACCATTTTCAACCCAATTGCCTTTCAATAAAGGAAGACCATGTTCTCTTTGACGCTCAGCGTTGGCGACAAAAAATAATCCAACAAGTACCATCATCATCAAGATACTAGGTGCGAGAAGCGCTTTTGCGTTCATGGATTGCCAAGAGTTTGGCAATTCCCCCCTCACCAAAGAGAATACCGTGTATCCATCTCCATCATTACTTGGCCCCATCATAACCGCGATAAACTCATATTTGTGTAATTGGTTTGTGGATTGAATATCAATCCCTGAACCCAGCAGGTGCTCTTCTTCCAATACAACAGACCAATTATTTGCTGAATCATTGAAGAGTTGAAACGAGGCATCAACGGACCAATCTCTCAACAGATTGTTTACTTGTCTGCCATGTAAGTCCTCGGCATTTTTTTCCATGACAAATACATGAATTTGGCACTGATCATTGAGTGCAGCATCGGAAGGGAAGGTTCCTCTGATTTCGATGTATGATGGTTGATTATTGCCAGCTACTTTCACCTGAACCTCCATCGGAAAATGTTCGTTTCCTCGAGATGCTTGGCTAACGGCTCCCAATAGATTTGACTCATTCATCATCTCTCCATTGATGACCATTCCCGTTCCATACGTATTTTGGAATGATGAAATTCGGATATCTGCTTCATCTCCCGGCCATCCACCTCCTTCAAACTCGGCCCCTGTTCGCCAATGGACGAGGTGAATGTCTCCATTTGCATCAAGTTGCTCCAATTCATCGACAAAGGTTTCATCTTCAGGACCATGAAACCATTCAACAATTGGTCTGGCATCATCACTGCTCTGGTAACTGGCTTGAGCAAACACGGAAATTGTTTCAGCCGAGACGTGCATACTTATGAGAAGAAGCGAAAACAAGAACAAATAACGCTTCATGCTTCTCCCTCCCTCAGCCGTTGAAGTGTTAAGGATTTCAAGTTTTTATTGGCCATTGGTGTAATGTGCGCTCCAATCCATCCAGGGATCATCACGAAATCAGAGGATAGAATCACTGGTCCTCTNAACCCCTCGGTATCAATTTCATCAATTGGCAGACTTTCNTCTTCAATCANTCNAATTAANTGAGACCTTTGTAATCGAATCACTCGNTTTTGAAGATCATTCNTTACGACCTGTAAACCTTCTTGGCGGATTCTCCACCTGCCTTTATTTTCAGCAAATACAGGCATGCCAGCATGGATAACTTTGAGTGGATGCCANGACATGCCATCCCATGATTGCCACTTATTTCTTGGCACTGAGGGAGCATATAGTCTATCAAAAAGTAAGGGCAAGGACAGCGATACTCGCTTACCACGTTGCCACCAAGCCCATTTTTCAANAGGGAAACCCCACTGGNTTTCGATCTCATTTTTGGCATCATCTGTTACCANTGATAATGCATGAGGACTCGATTTTGGAGTAGGATATATCGGGTCAAAACCAGGCTTTGGGGGTTGTTGGCGAAGTGTTACGGCCCTATCTGAAACATCCGATTTGGCATGGTGATAGAGATGCGCAACAAAAAACCCACCCGTATTATTGTCATGAGGGTAGATTCTCACACATGGAGAGAGATCGATTTCGAAGTCTGTTTTTTCGCCTTTTTTTCGCAAACGAGGCGGTAAATGTGAATGGGAAAAATTTGNTAGGCTTTCAAAGTCATCAATGACTTCTTNTCCTGATTCATCTAAGATAGGCCAATGATTTAGTCCGGGATGCAAGATTGCTCCAGCATACAACTCCTCCACGGGAATAAGCTCAAGTTTCATCCACGGGCAGCGATGTAAAATTTCCAAAACCACGGCTTCATTTTCAATTGGGTCCATCGAGCATGTCGAATAAACAACACGTCCACCCGGACGAGTGAGCAAACAAGCTCTCTCAACGATTTCAACCTGAAGTGAAAAAAGGTCNCTCCCATCNTTTGGNGACCAATTCCACCAAACACCTCGATTTTTTCGCATGGTTGCNGAACCGGTGCATGGCACGTCACACAATACAGCATCAAAGCCTGGGGGTGGAATTTTTGAAATAAATCGGCCATCATGTTGGATGATGGCAACATTGTCAATCCCCAACCGGCCACAATTTGTCACCAGCATGTTCAATCGGCCTGCATTTGGCTCATTTGCAACAATACCAGCCAAAGGCTGCATCAGTGCAAGTTGAGTTGTTTTAGANCCNGGTGAGGCACACGAATCGAGTACCAATTCATGCGGCTGAGGTTTCAAAACCAGAGGAGGCATCATACTCACCAATTCTTGNCGAGTGATGCAACCAATATCGTGCAACCCCTGTATCATGGCCTTCGAATATTCATCAGGAGCCTTGCCCCTTGGCCATGGCATTTGCCAAGCATCGACATCCGCTAACCATCGCACTGGTTTTCCACCTAATTTGTCAATGGTTTTCTGTGCCCATTCNTTATCTGGATGATGCGGATTGACCCGAAAGGTTTCGGGTAATGGTTTGACGGCATGAGAAAACCATTCCTCAAAATTCAGGCCGATTTTCCTTGCTAAATTCGACAAAGGTAAATCCCTCATTTCCTGAATGGTTTCCTTTTCAAAATAACTATCCATGCCTGCACCCATCCAAAATTTTCTAACGCCTGTGGTGACTTCTAACAGCGCTAGGCTCTTGACCCCTGCGCGTCCGCAAGTCAATGTGGCCAACACACTCATCCAGTTCACATTCGTCACCTCTTTGTTGATGGTGCTATGGCCAGCGATTCACAAGAAGTTGGTACCGATACGCTACGTGGCTTGGNTTCCAGCAATATTACTCGGTTTTGTATTGTTCTTCGAATATTTCGATGCGCTCACCTTGGTAAAAGATAACCCTAGGGTGGCCATGTATCTGGATGACAATACTCCATTTCTTGAGAGGTTTGGCATGCCAATCTCTCATTGGGAAGGCGCCGTTACTCATTTCCTCTTCGCTTTGGCCCTTCATCTTGGCAACACTTGTGAAACTGCCAAAGGATTATCCTTGGTCACAAGAAGACAAAATCATCCAGATATGAATGATACTAAGATCAAACTAATTTCTTATTCTGGGGGAATTTTGGCATGCATGACGATTGGATTATATCCAATTGACGCATTTGCTTCCGGAGCAGGTCCATCAGCACCAACAAAGACCCTCATTGATGGTTTTGACATCCCAATTACCGCTTTGGCTTTGTTGATGGCAGGATGGTTTGCAGGAACGCCTCTCATGTTGGTTGCTCGACACCACTTTTCTCAGCAAGGCGGCGTACCTGAATTGGAATGGCCTCTGCTTCATCCATTATCTGGATTTTACACATGGCTTGGCATGCTTGGGCTGATTTTCATCCACGTATGGACTGATTTTTCCCTCGACTACGCACCCAGCATCCAATCTGAAGTCCGGTTTTTGATCACCATTGGTTCACTCGCAGCCGTAAGTGGGGTCGTATTCCATTCCGCACAATGCTTTGAGCCATATTTAGGTCAAGGCGTGGGAAGAAGCCGAGCCTTGTATTTCGCATTATTTGCTGGTACTGCGTTTCTCTATCTCCAGACCTACACGCTGATGTACGCTTCTGGAAATTTTGGAAGCGGCATAGGTGTTCATGTCGCTGCTTTGTGGATTGTATTTGGTTTTGCGTTGATTGGATTAATCGGTACTTTACTTCCAGTCGCTGGTTTTGACGCAAAACCTCGCCCTGAATTATGGGGGTGGCGTGGAGGATTGTTCTTGGCTGCACCATTGATGGTAATCATCAACAAAGAGGCCATTTATGCGATTCCTGGTCTTTGGAGCGCATGGCTTATCTCACTTGTAGCCCCTTGGGTCATGGAAAAAGACACCATGCTTATGCCGAAGGGAGTCATTAAATGGGCCCTTGGTTTGCAAATATTGACGCTTAGTGTAATGCTTTTTGATGAAAATGCCATCTACCTGGCTCTTTTGATTGGATGGATTCCTTTGCATATTTTCCGTAAAGGCATGGTTCGGACTTTTAAGAAACAGCAAAGGCTGCAAAAAAGCGCTGAGGAATGATTTTTCTTCACGAACGCTTATGAATGAATGAGAAGGCAAGCGCATCAGGACTACGGTCCGGGATGGGGATCCTGATGGGCAGAGCATTTAGAGAAGGAGTTGAAAAACACAGAAAAATTAACATGAGAGTCAAACCAAAACAATGGAAACCATTGGATGACCTCAAAGGACTGACTTCACGAACACAACAAACTAAACTCACCATGGGACCCCTCCAAGAAGTTCCTGCAATGGTTCGTATTGAAGAAGAGCATTGGATTTTTGAGAGAATCTCACAAGAAGTACTCACGCAACTCACTCACCGACTGGTCATTCACAAACCAAGCGGTACAGAGGCCATTGGAGGTACGCTCGATCTGCAGACAGCCGTTGAAGTGGCTCGAAGAATGGCTCAGAAAAATGGCCAAGTGGTTATGATCGAGCCACTTTGATTAGAATAGGCCCCAGAACCAAGAGATTACATCTTGGTTTACGAGATACAGGAATCCTGCGAGTAAGATACAGGCCATGTAAACTTGGAAGGGTGAAATTTTCCAAGCATGCTCTGATTCTTCATCGAAATATCGAATAAGACCAGCCGCTTGTTGAATGCCACCATCCTTCTTTTTGGCCATCTCAATCGTTTGGGCCAAAAGCCCTTCCTTTATGAAAACGACGCGTCTTATTCCTCTTCAGTTGTGAGGTCAACAAACGGGATATCATCCTCTTCATGGACGTATTCAACCACAACATCTGTGAGGTCATGCACCGTAATGACATGCTCTTTTTCCGCTTCATCATCCTCTTCATCAAGCGCTGCAATTTTGAATTCAGCACGCGGATCGATGGCGATGATACCGGCTTCTGCACGAGCCAAAGCCCTCATCATCGCCGGCGCATTATCTTCTGCAAGGGCCCTTTTCGCATAATCGATATCTGCTTCAATCGCAGATGACTTTTCTTCATCGAGTTCTTTGTCTAATTTCTTGACCTCTGCAAGTGCTTGGATTCTTGTTTCGATGGATTCTTGGAAATATTGTTTTGCAGCATCAAGATGATGATGCCATGCTTTAGCGTTCTCGTCAACATTTCCCACACGTTGTGTAAATCGCTTTTGCCAAACCACTTCCCATGGCTTATGGGGAAGACTTGCTACCAAATCAAAAATGAGTTCGGTTCTTCGATGCAGAGGCCCCCTAAGTGTGAGTGTGTTGCTATAACATGATGTTAGCAAACCAAAGCCCCAGTAGGGTTTGCTTTCAACTTCAATTGAAAGATCGCCTTCACTTANCGACAATCGCCAACGCTGTTCATTGAAACTGGGAGACTCGATGATGGTTGGATTTTCTTTTGCTTTGATGACCCGAAAAAGCGTTTCACATATTTCGCCAAGCAAAATCTTCTGTTCTATCTCAGGATGATTCTCAGGACGTATGAATCCGTTAGCNTCAATCCCGTGTACTGAAGGCGTTTTTCGAACTTGGGCATGCAAGATTGTCACTTGCGCGTCCAGCACTTCGTCCATAGGAAACAAACTGGAAGTAGGGGCAAACCATTTCTTTTTTTTCATCAAATTGAAATCCTGAAACGTCTTCGCTTGTTTATGGCAGCCAAGAAAAAGAGTCATGAAGAAGCAATAAAGACATTGATGACTCTACCGGGAGTAGGAAAAGCCTCCGCTGAAAAATTAGCGAAGGCAGGAATGAAGACGGTCGGCGATGTTGCCAAAGCAGGAAATAAAGGCCTGGTGTCTGCTGGAATAAGTGCTGCTGCTGCAAAGAAAATCCTTGCTGGGGCTGCCTCAAGTGCAAAAGATACGGCTAAAAAAGCTGCAAAGAAAACCACAAAATCTGCTGCAAAGAAAAAAGCAGAAGCTATCAAGAAAGCNAAAGCAATCGCNACAACGACCAAAGCAACCGCTAAGAAAGCCGCCAAGAANGTCGAAGAAGTTGCAGAAGCCACNGTAGAGAAAGCCAAAGGNTCCATGCAGGTNAAATCNGAGAAATCAAAAGACGGANGNAAAGGCNCCACACTCAAAGTACCACGAAGTGTCAAAGATATGCCTTGGTATCGAAACANGTAATTGCCTGAAGTATTAAATCGGACTCAGGCCATGGTGATTCATGGACCAATATGATGATTTTTTGACCAGTATTTGTGGACATTGTGGTTTTTTACTCGGTGCNTTTGTCCCTGGTATGCCTTGTCCTGAATGCGGTGAGCCTATTTTGTAAGAGATGGATAACTGATTGGTAAATCTCTCCACCAAACATTTAGGCCTTCACCACTGAACCTATCTCATGCCAAGGCGGAAGTATGGTCGTTTGAGGAAAACNGTCGAGCGACCGCCTAAGNNTAATTGCTCAAGGTGTAGGTCTGGGAAATATTGTCCGATTGAAGGACACCAAGGNAACCAAGTTGCGCCAAAACGTGATTGGAAAGGGCCTGAATCNATCGATAAGCGAGAAGGCAAGCGATAATTGAAACCTGCTGATGCTGTTTAGTTTAGAACAATTCATACATTTCTTGTCATAATCGTCATATAGCATACCTTAGAGGAAAATGTACTACGGCGGTGGTAAGACGGGAAAATATCTACTCAAGTGCCTTTCCTCAAATGCTATCATCCAAGACCAATACACCCTTCATTACCAAGACGGTGCCTTATTACAAGCCGTTTATGAAGAAGATTACAAAGTGGATGAATCACAGTCTGGTTTGTGGAAATTTCATCACTGGTTACCGGTGACGAAACCAAATGACTTGGTATCAGGTAGCCGGGTTTACAAGGCAGAAGCCTTGGGTAAATCACTCGGTTTGGAGGAACTTTGGGTGGCTTTTCATGGCTATTGGCCTGAAAGAAATGGGATTTGTAAAACAGGTAGTTTCAAGGATTTAGAAGCAGTTCCAACGATTCAAAGACTCGTCGATCACGAATGTAGCGGCATCATTTGTGCAAGTGCAGGAAATACAGCAAGGGCATTTACCTACCATTGTGGCTTGGCAAAAATTCCACTCATTGTAGTGGTTGGTCAAAAGCACAAAAACAGAATTTGGGTACCTCACGACCACCCTACCGATTCNATACAAGTGATCGTACTCGAAGATGGTGATTATCAGGATGCAAAAGATGTTGCCAAAGCCTTGGGAGGCATGATGCCAAACTGGCAACTTGAGGGTGGCGTCCACAATGTNGCGCGCAGAGATGGTATCGGCTCGCTGATGCTTGAAGCTCACCATGTCATGGAAGGACTTCCCGCTCATTATTTCCAAGCAGTAAGCGGCGGACCAGGTCCAATTGGCGTTCACGAAATGGCATCACGAATCATTAATTCNGTAGAAGATGAAAGCCNTTTACCAGTCCAGCATGTTGCTCAAAATGAAGGCCATGCACCTATTCACTCAGCATGGCAGGATGAGCGAGAGCAGCTGAATNCTGATGATTTTCCAAACCAAATTCCAGAGGTATTTTCTGATTATTTGGTCAATCTCTCACCTGCCTATGGAATCAAAGGTGGTATGCATGAAGTGCTCAGTGACTCAAATGGGCACACATATGCTATCACCACACAAGAGGCCCAAGCNGCNAAAGCCCTGTTTGAGAAAATCGAAGGCATCGATATCATGAGCCCTGGTGCGGTGGCTCTGGCTGCTTTGCAACAAGCAGTGGAAAAACAAATTGTGCATCCAAATGAGCGAATTTTACTCAATATTNCAGGCGGCGGTGTTGAGCGATTCAAGCGTGAAAATGANTGGNGAGTGGTNGAACCTCANCTCNTCANTTCNAAANAAGAGGCTATGNNGCCATCCATNATTGAACGCTTAGAGCATCGGTGAAAGNTCNTCATNCTCACTGGCATGCTGGGCTCGTCGATATACTTCTCTTAGCGTCTGGTCACTGATTTCAAGATACACCCGAGTCGTCGAAATCGAGGCATGGCCAAGAAGGCGCTGAATGCTCACAAGATCCGCTCCTCGCTCGAGCAAACCTGTGGCAAAATTATGGCGGAGCACGTGAGGCGTGAGCCTTCCTCTTGGAATCCCAGCCTCATCGGCCAAACGGTCCATAGCTCGTTGAACCCCACGAGATTGCATCTGGTCTCCATTTGGCATGCACATCAAGAAAGTGTGGTCTGGATATCGAGTTTCACGAATTGGCAGCCATGCAAGGATTTTGTTTTTGGTTTTAGAGGTAAACAAAACCAAACGGTCTTTGTCACCTTTACCGGCTCGAACCCTGGCACTGCAGTCTTCCATATCGAGGTCTTCGAGCGCTAAATCACACAACTCACTGACACGCAATCCAGTCTCCAATAATAGCGTCACAATGGTCGAAGACATCGGGTCTTCACTGCATTCTGCGGCTTCGATCACCATGGATAATTCGCGTTTTGTGAGTGTTCTAGGTAAGCGTTTACCAGTTTTTGGGCGCACCAAATGCTCTGGCCAGCGCTGACCAAGCCAATTGATGAGATGCGTGGCTGATGCCATACGGGCATTGACAGTTGAGGCTGAAAGGTCGATCATCGATTGGACCCAGCGGTCCAAACGGCCATTCAATGGGTCGACGTGCTCGAGTAATTCGAGTACGTTCATGGATTCTCGGTCTTTTTCGCTGACAGGTAACTCACCATAGAGCGGTGTGTCGATGAGTTTTCGAATTCCAGACATGTAAGATTTGACGGTATTCTTGGATTTTCCTTCTGCACGCAATTGCAAGAGATAAGCATCCATCCATCGGTGATTGGCTTGGCGAACCAGACGAGGAGGTAAGCCCGCTACGTCGCCGTATAATCGGGCTTGTTGAGGCCTTGGACGGCCGACAAAAACGCTTCGCTTCCTCTCCATTCTTTCACCCGAGGGTGTGCATCCCATGTCCCGGAGGACAGATGGCGCTTGGTGTGGTCGGATTTCAATCTGCCGCGACATTTACTGGAAACTACAACGAACGTAGTATGACAGATGGGAATCAATAACCTGTCCTGACTTAACACTACAACCCAAAAACACTCATTGTCTACACGCTTGTTTGTTAATGTAAAATGGGATTTCTTTTTGCAGCCCAACGATTTTCGCATAATTGGCTGCGGGTTCCAAGTCCA
>PBHM01000026.1 GCA_002719395.1 Methanobacteriota archaeon
TCCCATTCAAAACGGTCATGTCCAGCGGGAACAGGAGTATGTGTAGTAAATAATGTGCGTTTTCTCACCTCTTCTCTACCCCACGATTTTGCTTTTTCCAACAATGCAAAAGTGCAGTGTCCTTCATTCAAATGCATGCCTGTGATTTCATGTTCCATCAATTCAAATGTGCGCACGCCTCCCACGCCAAGAAGTATTTCTTGGCAGACACGATTTCGATCATCTCCGCCATAAAGATGGCCCGTCAAATCTTTCATCGCTTGACTGTTACTTGAATGATTAGTATCAATGAAATAAACAGGAACACGATGGCCAGTAGATCCTATGATTTCTTTTTTCCAAATATCAACATGGACGGATTCATTGTGTATTTGCATGGAAAACGATTGATTCGTATTCTCAAGAAAGTCAGATGGCTCATAAGATACGCTTTGGTCGATTTGATTTCCCAATTGATCTAGTTTTTGCAAGCAGTATCCCTTTCTGTAGAGTAAAGTTACTGCCACTAAATCGATTTCAGCGTCAGCAGCCGATTTTACATGATCACCTGCCAAAACGCCCAATCCACCAGAGTAGGTCGGAAGGTCTGATTCAAGACCAATCTCTGCGGAGAAATATCCAATCAGTCCCATGTATCGTTGGATTTATGTCCAATTTATGATGTTAACGAGTGTGAATCTTGTTTCTGAGTGTTGCAAGTTTGGCCAGACCATGCTCTAAATCTTGATATGAACTCAATTTCCAATTCCAATTATCGTTTGTCGTTCCCGGTTTATTCATTCTTGCCTCATCCCCAAGTTCCATGATATCCTGAGCCGGAATAATGACGGCCTTGGCTTTAGATTTGAGTGCGATGTAGATCAGTTCCCATACCGGTTCTTCATCCAATTCAAAAAACTTCGATATCTGAATTTTTCCTCTCTTACTTTGTTCATTCCACCATCCTTTTGTGGTTTGGTTATCGTGGGTTCCGGTGTACACGATGGTGTCTGGAGCAATATTCAATGGATGATGAGGGTTCTTTTCAGAAGGTTCAGAGAAACCAAATTGTAGAATAGACATGCCATGAATCGAGTATTTTTTCCTAAGTTCTACCACTTCTTTTGGTATGATGCCGAGGTCCTCTGCCAGAATCCGGTCGACTTTACCTTCTGCCGCTTCGATAATTGCCTCAATTATGTTGTCTTTTGGTCCTTCAATCCAATGTCCCTTTCTTGCGGTTTTATGATATGATGGAATGGCCCATGCCGAATGAAAACCTCGAAAATGATCGATTCTTACATAATCAAACAAATCAAGCATCCTGCGAATTCGAGCTTTCCACCACAAGAATTGTTCTTTTTGATGAGCTTTCCAATCGTACAGAACATTTCCCCACCTCTGACCTTTCTTTGAGAAGTAATCTGGAGGCACGCCTGCAACCAATTCGACTTGGCCTCTTGAGTTCAACAAAAACAGTTCTCGGTTTGACCAAACGTCACATGAATCATGAGTCACATACATCGGTAAGTCGCCAATAAGGCTGATTCCAAGAGAGGAGGCATGGTTTCGTATCTCGCTCCAATATGCATTGAATTTCTGTTGCTTGAGGATATATGAATCGGCGAGTCCTGTATAAGGTTTCATTGCACCTTTTTCCTTATTTTTCAATTCTTTAGGCCAATGAAACCATTCCTGATTGTTATGCACAGATTGGATGGCCGAATAGTATCCCCAGTCAGTCATCCATTCTTCGTAAGTTCCCACATTTTGGTATCCTTCAATCCATTCCTCCCATGCAGCAAATGCGGAATTCGATGCATATGGAGAGCCAAAAGCATCAGGAGGTGAAAGTGGTAAAACCTGCCAATGGTCGATGGCATATTTGTGCAATAAATTCAGGAATTTTTTGACATCACCAATCTTTTGGCTTGGCAGAGAGGAGAGATGGCACAGCACACCAACTCCTTCCATGTTCCCTCTTAACCTAAACCGTCAATATTTTTTACGTCTATCATTTCGAAACAAACATGGCACGAAACGCATGTTTGTTTATTTCATTCACTTTCCTTTCTTGTCTTTTCGTACCAATCGTTCAAGCGAGCACTCCTCATAGCATTGTGAACTTTGATGGGAGTCTCGATGATTGGCCTCAAGACAGTCATATGTCTACCGACAATGGTTTGGATTTTCACATGACATGGAATGAAACGCACCTGTTTTTTGGCTTAGAAGGAACTGAATTCAGTAGCCAATGGGGCGGTGGATCTGACTTTTTCATTTATTTCAACACCACAACAGGCGGTTCGCCTGTTGCTAACGCCTTTGGAACTTCACAGACTTTGCCGTTTGATGCTGATTTTTGTTTACAAGTAGAGGATTCTACCTATCATACCCTCCAAACATTCGATGGGAATCAGTGGACTGATGTTGGAACCAGAAACGGTGAAAGCAATACATTCCCTGGAGAATCCTATATTGGGTGGTATGATGAAAATAGTGGACAAGGTAATGACATTTCTGAAATATCAGTAACTTGGGAAGCCTTGAATGAACCGACCAGCATAGAAATTATTGGGTGGGGTCAATATCAAAATGAGGGTCATGTCTGGTCTTCATTTCCTTCAGAAAATCCTGCCCAAGAAAATGGTGGAGAAACCTTTACCCATTTTTGGAGGATTGAGGATAGAAACGTGTCAATTGAACCGAGCAGCCTTATTCCTCAACAGCAAGTAGAGCCTGCTGGAAAACTAGATACTGCTTTGAATTTAGCCATCATATTTCATCAGCACCAACCTTACTACAAGAATAAGTTGACGAATACATTTGAGATGCCATGGGTCCGAGTTCATGCAATGACCGAATACGTTGATTCACCAGGGATTTTGTCCCAATATCCAGACACTAAAGTAACTTACAATCTTGTACCTTCTTTTATTGAGCAATTGGTAGAATATCATGAATTAGGCACCTATGATGTACATACAGAATTCGCAAGTCGATATTGGCCAGTTGACCAATCAGGAGTCGTTACAGATTACCCAAACGCAACCGATCTTGAGTTGCACACCATGCAATTTCAATCCTTTTGGAATTCAGGTTGGATTTACAATGTGAGTGCAGATGATCCCGAATTAGGTTGGCTTGAGCCCTCATCTCGCAAGTATTCACAATTGTATGACATGACAAAACACAACCTAAAGCCGGACACCATCATGGATGATACGCTCTTGTCTCCCCAAGATTTCCTTGACCTGCAAGTCCTATGGTATCTGTATCAATTCTCTCCGGATTATGTCTTGGGAGAATATGCTGACATAGAAGAAACGGTGGCTGCCGGAAGGCCAGCACACTACAATGCAAGTTTGAAATCGCTCTATCAGCAAGTGGGAGGATATTCACCCGAAGATCTATCTTTGGTTCTCGAAGTTCAACACCAACACATGGCCAACGTGCTTCCAATGTATGCTGAATTAGCAGCAGAAGGACAAGTGGAACTGACCACGACTCCATACTATCATCCAATCATGCCGTTACTAATGATGGATGGATGGACCTTCGAAGATGGCATCCGCGTGAACAAGCAAGCGTGGCCAGCCGATGTTCAAACACATCTTACCACTGGAATGGATTTGTTTGAACAGCAATTAGGTTTCAGACCATCAGGAATGTGGCCATCAGAGCAGTCTGTTTCACCAGATATGGTTCAACCGGTNGCAGATGTTGGTATTGAGTGGATGGTCACTGATGAACTCAACTTGGCAGAATCCACGATTGCTGATGGGTCCTNTNTTGACACATCGCTTGCTTCTAATCTGGCNACTCCATGGATGGTTTCTGGAGTTGATGGCGATGAGGTNGCTACTATCTTNAGAGATCGTGTTATCAGCGACCGGATTGCATTCCAGTATGGGTCGATGACCCCAGAAGCCGCTGTAACTGATTTCATCGATTACATTGACGGGGTTCGACAAGCATTACTCGATGAAGGAAAAGACCCCTCGGACCATCTGCTCACCGTAGCATTAGACGGAGAAAATTGGATGTTTATGTCAGAATTTCAACACTACGATGGGGCGAGACCATTTATGCATGAATGGTATAGTCGCTTAGCGACGCATCCATCGATTTTAACAACGACTCCTGGAGAATTTTTACAGAAGAATTTGACATTACCTAAAATAGAAACNNTTGGGACTGGTTCTTGGATTGATGGTACACTTTCAACATGGGCAGGTGAAGAAGAGGAATCTTTGGGATGGCAAAGATTGGTCGAAGCNAGGCAAACCTTGGTTGCCTTTGAGGAAGAAAACCCCAATCATCCCGGCCTAGATGCNGCATGGGAATCCCTTTACATTTCAGAAGGAAGTGATTGGTTTTGGTGGTATGGTTTAGACCAAGACAGTGGTTATGATGAACTATGGGATACACTTTACAAAGTACACCTCTCAAATATTTACAANGCCATCGGCGTTGATTTACCTCCATACTTGCAAGAAGTTTGGACAAATCCTTCTCAGCCTTTGTTACCTTACGCAGGTGTGATTGAACCCCTAATCGATGGTGTGGCATTGCCAGGTGAATGGGATGGAGCCGCAAAATATGAGGCCTCNGTGGATGGAGGCGATTTTGANATTGACTCTTTTTACCTCGGATATGATGCATCTAATGTTTACGTTCGGATTGATGCACCTTCTCCACAAGAAATCGACTTATTGAATAAAACCAGTGTCCCAGACCTCTCAATATACTTCATGCAAGCAAATGCCAACAATTTCAACGAAGTTGGTACAAACTTCAGAACTTATTTCGGACAAGAAATACTTGGATTCCCTGCAAAAAAGATGGTCTCTTTTGACTACACNCAACTTTGGGAAGATGGNCGTTCGAAGTGGAACGTATTCGATGCTCAAGGNAAAGTAGGAGGTTCTGAANGATGGACACTTTCGAGTACATCCGCATTNGGCGGCTGTGCTGCNGATGGTGTNTATGAGTTCCAAATNCCTTGGTCCGAACTNGGNCTTTCTCCACGCTATTCTACTCGAATCAAAGTNGTCAGNTCTTGGGCAGANTCGCTCANTTATGGAGATGGANTTGAAATGGAAATGGCCCCTCCNGCTCCNGCNGAGATGGTANTGCCTGACTTAGAGGAATGGGTTGTTTTACTTCAATCAGAAGATGCGATAGGCGATGCAAACGGGGATGGAAATTACCTTCCCCCACTCTCTGGAGATTTCTCNGTTGCAGGCGANGCTGATGATGTCATGGATCTGTGGGATATTCATTCAGTAAAAATTAGCCAAAGCGCATGGAATGCAAGGTTTGAGCTTAACTTTGGTGCTATGACTGATTATTGGAGCCTTGCCAATGGATTTAGCCANCAAATAATCCAGATTTACGTAGANCAAGGCGAAACCTCGTNTGGTAACGTCGAAATGCTCGAAGGAGCNAATGCNCTGGTTCATGAAGAATGGGCTTGGGANGTTGCCATTTCTGCAACTGGNGAGCCAGGAGCAGTNAAGTCTGTTCAAGCAGAAACGGGGAGNACATCATCAAAAGGAATCGAGGTATNTGGAGATGTGAATACAAATAATGTNACCCTCACNNTAAGTAAATCTGTCATTGGACCAGACGTTTCCACGTACAGATATGTCATTGTTGTCGGAAGCCAAGATGGCTTCGGTCCGGGCAAATGGAGAGATGTAGATGCCCAAGCCAAAACTTGGCGACTGGGCGGGGGAGCNGACCCTTCGACAGAGGATGGCCAAGATTACGACCCCAATATTCTCGATGTGATGTTGGATAGTTCAGCAACAACAAGCGGATTCCAATCGGAGATGTTAGGGAATTTCAGCGTTTCAGAATTACGTTATGCAACGCTCACAGGTATTGAAATCCCCGATGTGACTCAACAAATTTACGGCTTGAAAGTATTGCAAACTACATCTAGTGGCGCGATTCNTGAGTGGTCTACAACCCAACCAGAAGCCTCTGTAATTGTTTGTGAGAATGCAAATGGAACGCAATATGCTTTCAATGAAACAGAACTATCACCATCTGGTTCTCAGGCTTTGACTCATTCTGTTCTNGTNTCAGGATTAGATGCTGGTACGAATTATAATTGTGAAGTGAGTGTCTTAAGCGATTCAGAAATCATTGCTACGGTTGCATTTGAAACAGGTATTGTAGAAGATATCACTCCTCCAGAAATATTGAATGTTCAAGCAGCAGTACTCGAAGATGGTCGTGTCAAATTTTCGTGGTATACTTCTGAAATAACGACTGAAAAAGTACACATTTTCCAAACTGAAGATAGCACTGAGTCATTCTTAGAACTTAACGGAGATGAGGTGGCTGCAAAGAAATCCCATGAAATCTCTACCAGTGAAGCCGTATCGGTAGGACAATGGTGGTATATGGTTCTAGCATCAGACCCATCTGGAAATNNNAACCAATCAGCGATGTATTCGTTTATTGTGGAAGAAAATACTGCCAATGAAAATGAGGAATCCAATCAAAATGAAGAACAATCTGANGAAAAAGAANAGGACACTNTCAAAAATCAAGANGATGTGAGTGATGATGCAAAAGGATTGGCCGATTTGGTATCCGATCCTATGGCTCAGGTTCTTTTGCTATTGGTCGCATTNGCCGTNATTATCGCTCTNATNNGAAGCCGAAAACATGGNTTAGATTATTCATCNCCAGATGGATTTACNGAGNTTGACGCATTATTTGATGATAATANNGAGGATGAGGATGTTTCAATTNATGAAGAAAACCAAAGCGAATCAANTNCCTAANTTNATNCNAAAACTNATTTCTCAATANNTNATATTNACCGAAGAGTTGGTAAATTTGTTTTATTTCTNANTGGTATGACCGCCCCTGTGATGAGTCCAGATGGTCAATTCATGTGGACTGGTGCAGAATGGATTCCTGCTCCNCCGAATAGCAATTTTTCACCAATAAATGTACAAGATTCTGTAGTCATGGGCAATATAACAAATATCACTAACAATAACAGTCAAAATGATATTGAAAATTATTTTTTGACAATGCTCGATGCTTTCGCAGAAGGAAGGGATCAGGCAGCTTATGAAATCCTTGAAAAAGCAAAAAAAATTAATTATAATCAAGCAATGACGATGTTTAACTCTTCCTGGCATGAAAAAATAAGTAATTCACGCCTAATTGGGATTGAACTATTTTATAATGTTCACCTTTCTGGTCAAGCCCCTCCTTCTTGGAATATGAATGACATCACAACTCTCCCCTTAATCGGCCCCTTGGAAATATTCTACACGAGGATTCTATCACTGTTGGAGTATGATGAGGAAAATAGAAATGCATGGATATTACATGCTGAAGCTTCTATTGAGTACCACAGTTTCAAGTTATCTCATCCAGGAGGGCAATCATATGCTATTATGGCGAGGGATTATTTTATTTCTATCGATGATGAATCTACGGCATCCAAAATTGATCAACATTTTAGATCAAAGAAGATAGGAGAGGTTCAAGGATTGATGGTTTCGATAGGCATACTTGCATTTGGGATTTTTCTGTGGGTTGTATTAATCTAGGTCATTGTTTTTTCAGAATAATTCCATCACCATCGATTGATAATTCGTGATGTTTCAAATTTCCAAGTTCTTCAAGCCTTGATTCAATACGTCGGATCATATCTTTGTGCCAAATTGAATGAATCAAGAAACCAAGAAATAGTGAACCATGTAAAATAGAGAAAATTGCAAGAAGAGGCTGACTAGAATCCAAACGACCCCANCCNTTNGGGTCACCCGAATTAGCAAGGATAAATTTGAAAATTGCGAGAAANGANCTTGCACCGACAAATCCAGAAAACAATGANTTAANTGTTGAGGATAATTTCTTCACATTTTGTCCCTTGACATCGGCNATTACAATTGTGCANTTTAANATCAATGTTAGAGGGATGATTAACGGTAAAAGCAAACTTGGAACTAACCCTGAAAGAAACCATACCACTAAGTATCCCCATTCTTCAATATTTGTAGGAGTCTTATTTCCTCCGTCTTCAGCATACAAAGCATCCATTTGGTTACTCAAAATTAACACATTTATTGAGATAAAAACAACTGTCCAAAATATCGTGGAGCGGAATGAAAATCTTAATCGATCAAGTGATAGAAAATCGCTATCTCTATTCACAATCTTCAGAATTTTCCCCTCTTTTGGTGTCCATAATTTTAGGATTAAATAACTGAGAAATTTGATTAATTGATTTCCCAACAACTTATTGATTAATACACAAAGAATGAGACACAGAATCGCATTTAGAAAAATAGTGAAAATGTAGAAACCTGCATTACTGGCACCAACGCCGAGTAATCCGAAGACAATTCCCAATGGAAGTAATGAGGCATATACAAAATCAGAAAATTTCCAAGGTTCAGATGTTGAGGTTTGAAGAATTTCTTCATTAAATGGTATGACTGGAACTGATGCTATCTCTGGTTGATTTTGTTGGATTGGGATCCATCCACTACCATCCCAAACCCATTTTCCATCTTCACTGATTATTGGGTCGTTCACATGAGCCGTAGTATGTAATTAATTATGACTTAATCGATAAAAATCTTCAACTGATATGCATGGATAAATCCATGATTGAATGAGTAGGCTCACGATTGAATCACAGCTTCGCCGGTCTGAATAGACCATTGAGATGCATAGACGCCATTCGATTCAATCAACATTTCATGTGTCCCTCTTTCAACGATTGCTCCGTCTACCATGCTCACGATTTCTTGTGCGTTACGAATGGTAGAAAGACGATGAGCAACTGCAATAGTTGCTCTTCCTTTTCCTGTTCCTAGCAGATTTTCTTGTATTCGTTTTTCTGTTTCTGCATCCAAAGCACTACTTGCTTCGTCAAGTATAAGCAAACTAGGGTTCATCAAAAGGGCTCTAGCAAGAGAGACACGTGCCCTTTGTCCTCCGCTTAATTTTGTGCCTCGATCGCCGACCATCGTATCAAGACCATCTTCAAGATCTTTGACAAATTGTTCAGCACCAGCCATCTTAAGGGCATCCAGGATTGTATCATCATTGGCTTCCCGGTTGTAAACAACGTTGTCTCGTAAACTTCCGTAGAACAAAAATGGATCTTGACTTACGAATCCCATCTGGGCTCTCACGCTGTCTAGAGTCAAATCCTGCACATCAATGCCATTGATCATTACTTTTCCATTATCCGGTTCATAATAACGCATGAGCAGTTTGAGAATGGTAGTTTTCCCAGCACCCGTGTGGCCCATAATGCCAAGGAAATCTCCAGATTTCACTTCGAATGATACATTGGAAAGAACCATGGTACTCGTTCCAGGATAAGTGAAATCAACATTTGAGAAAGCCACTGTGTGAATTTCTTCTTCAAGAGAAATCGCATCCTCTTTGTCGACAATAGTTGGCTCTAAATCCACAATTGAGAAGACTCTTCTTGCTGATGCTTCCCCTTTTTGCAGTTGGTTGATGAGCATTCCGAAAATGAACAAAGGCATGGTCATTCTTGTAGAAATTAAGAGGAATGTTACCAANTGTCCGGTNGTNATATCTCCTTGTTTTGTNAGCCAGCCTCCTGCNGTTACCAACAAACCAAATGCGATACCTGCGACTGCATAGAGNCCGGGAACGAANCGGTTGCGNTCTTTACTGGCAGAAATGGCTTGCTCGCGATATTCTCCTGATTCNCGGTCTACTCGGTCGGCTTCCCATGATTGAGCATTGTAGGCTTGAACGACAGCAATACCAGAAATCACATTTTCCAAAACAGCCGTGATGTCGCCNGTTGATTCTCTCTGTTTTCGATATTTGCGTTGNACCCTTGTTGAAAACAAGTAAACCATCGGTGCAATGAGCAGTAGTGGAGAAAATAGTACGGCAGCAAGTTTCCATGACATAAGCATAAGGATCACGAATGCCGTGAGGAAAGTCACAATGATTCGTATGATTGANGTGGAGGCATCAGAGATGACGTCTTCTAATTGATTTACNTCTGCGGAAAGTACTGACATCAGTTGTCCNGTTTGNCGTAAATCGTANTATGATGCTTCCATAGCNATAAGTGATTTTGTAGCATCCATNCGTAGATCATGTTGCACTTTGTATCCCAATGTTTGCCAACAATATTCGCTTAATCCNTGAAAAACAGCTAGCATTGAGAAACTTANGAAAATCAGAACNCCATAGGTAATNGCAGGGNCGATTGGNACTTTGGCAATAATTTCTGAAGGTCCTGCATTTAATCCATTGGCGAANTAGTCTACAGCCCAACCAATGGCTACGAACGGAATCAAATCTGCCATTCTTGCCATGGCGTTACTTGCGATTCCAGCCGTTGCTCTTTGCCAGTATGGTTTTGCATAATTCACCACTCTCCAAATTTGCCGGCCAAGAATTTGTACCTCAGGATTGAGTTGCTCAGGGTCGAGGTGGTCATATTGCCGTGCTCTCGGATTCCCTGCTCCCATGTTNNTTGGCNGCGGTTAACACTAATTCAACCTTNGTGCGAGGGCATAACCTTCATCAGCCACTATGCGTTAACATAACCATGCGTGCTTTGGGTATTGTCACCATCTTTCTTCTTTCGATAATCTCTCCNATTATGGTTCAAGCATCGAATGATANGCAAATTACACCNGAAATCAATTCTCGTGTNGATCTTGAAATGCTTTCATTACTCTCTATTTTTCCAACAAATCAACCAGAACAAGGTTGGTATGATTCGCAATTAGGTTCAGGAGTTATCGATCTTCAATATCGGGACGCTACCGTAACTCCTGTTGAGGCTTGGTCAGAATACACCGGTAATCACGATGCCCTAAGTGGATGGNTTGTTCTAACCCACGCATATCCAGTACCTTCGTCATGGAAACATCAACTCGATGAGGCGGGCATTGAATGCTATTCATTCCTACCGCCAAATGGATTTCACTGCNCGCTTGATAATGTTCAGATTGAACTTCTAGCAGGATTAAATGTTGAAGGTATGCTTCAACTTGACCCAACCGACAAGGTAAGGGAAGATTTGGTTCGGGCTTTTGTTGGTCAAGAGACCATAGCGCCCTCGCCATTTGCTGATACNACAGGTGGACTNGTTTCAGTTGTCTTGAGTGGAGAATCTTTACCTNCNGGTATCGAAAGCCAAAATGGAATTGAAGTTCTTGANACAAGNGGACGTTTTGCCTTNTTATCTATNACTCCAGAAGCACTGCCGTGGCTATTGAATCAAGGTGCTGTAGAATGGATAGAGGCTCGNCCGTGGTATGAGTTACAGAACAATGAGGCACAGGTTATCATCAAGGCCGAGGATCTTTGGGACCAAGCAACCATGACCANNATCGATGCCTCTTGGCTGGCGCTTGATGGTTCAGGAATTACNGTAACTGTAGCAGATACTGGATTGGACAATGGTGTAAATAATTCAAATATGCATCCTGATTTTATCGATCACATTGTCGATATCACCTCACACCCTTTTGACACTGGTGGATATAATTGGTGTGGAGCATCAACTTACGATGATGGAGCCGCAGACACCGACTCAGGACATGGCACTCACGTTGCAGGCTCAGTTCTTGGTGATGGTTCTGANAGCAATGGNGACATCAAAGGCATGGCTCCAGAATCNCATCTTTATTTCCAGGCTATTGAACAATACTGCCCCTCTCAATCAAAATATACGCTGATGGGGATACCAAACGATTTGAATGACTTGTTTGCCCCAGCTGTTGGAAATGGCAGTCGAGTTCATACGAATTCTTGGGGAAGTGCAGTAGAAGGCCAATANACCACTTCTTCGATGCAGGCTGACATAAGCGCAAGGGCCTTTGAAAATCTCACAATATTATTTGCTGCAGCCAATGAAGGAGTAGACGATAATCTAGATGGCGAGGTGGATTTAGATTCGCTNGGATCNCCTGCTTCTGCCAAGAACGTTCTNTCAGTCGGTGCAAGTGAGAATGACCGAGCAACGTTCTGTGAAGGAGATGGGACTACTTGTTGGCACGTGGGAACTTGGGGTAACGATTACGGGAGTCCTATTTCAAGTGACAAATCCGCAGGTGAAATCGAAGGGATGGCCGCATTCTCAAGTCGCGGTCCAACCGACGATGGAAGACTGAAACCAGATATCTCAGCGCCAGGTACCTGGATTTTGTCAACAAAAAGCCGAGATACAACCGATACAGGTTGGTACCAATTCAACAGCAGTTACACCTACATGGGCGGAACAAGTATGGCTACCCCGCTTACAGCAGGTGCAACAGCCCTCTTGCTTGAACATTTGATTGAAAATCTCAATCATTCCGAACCCTCGTCAGCCCTTGTGAAAGGCATTTTTGCCGCAAGTGCTCATGATATGCTCGGTCAATACAGTTCTTCTACCAATGGAGCGGGTGAAACGGCTCCAAACAATCACGAAGGCTGGGGCCGAGTTGATATGCGAATGGCTCTCAACACCTCTTGGATTGATGGTGANAGTGTGCAAACAAACGANGANGCAGGNTGGACATTCAACGTTGGTGCAAATGCTCCGGATCTTCAAGTTAGTCTTTCTTGGATTGACCCTGCAAGTACGCCTTCAGCAGGAGGGAATTTGGTAAATAACNTGGATTTGGCTGTCAAAGATCCAAGTGGAACCTGGACGAATTTGAGCAACAATGTTGACAACCTTCTCGGTCTAACGTTTTCCTCTCCAGCCCAAGGCCAGTGGGAAGTTCACGTAATAGGCACCAATGTTCCAACAGGGCCTCAAAAATATGCCCTTGTCATCAATCATGATACGGCGATAGCAAATATGACTCAGGATGCTGATTTAGATGGTTTTGATGATGACGTTGATGATTGTCCATCGGTCTTTGGCTTATCATCTCAAGATCGAATGGGTTGCCCAGACACAGACAGCGATGGTTATTCAAACGCTGACAACAGTTGGACCATCGCTCAAGGTGCTGACGCTTATCCAAATGATGCCACACAATGGAAAGACAGTGATAATGATGGTTACGGTGACAACATCGGTGGTACAACTCCNGATGCATGTCCTCTGCAATCAGGAACTTCTGTTACCGACCGATACGGTTGTCTTGATCCCGATACAGATGGCTGGTCCTCTCCTGACGTTTTCTGGACCACTGTGAGTGGTGCTGATGGATGTGAAGACACTTGGGGTAATTCAACAGGAGATGTGAACGGTTGTCCAGATTCAGATGGAGATTCATATTCAAACGATGGTGATGCATTTCCCAATGATGCTACTGAGTGGCTCGANCCTGANGGAGATGGGATTGGAAGCAATACGGATGCTTGTCCAAACGAACATGGGAACTCAACAGAAGATCGCATCGGTTGTATTGACCAAGATGGAGATGGTTGGTCAAATGATAACGATGCCTTCCCTAATGATATATCTGAATGGCTAGATAGCGATACTGATTCTATCGGGGATAATACCGATGATTGTCCAAATGTAGCGGGGACCTCCACACAAGATTTGGTAGGGTGTCTTGATTCTGATGCAGATGGATGGTCAGATTCAGGGGATGCTTTTCCAAACGATGTAACTGAATGGACTGATGAAGATGGAGATGGTTTCGGCGACAACAGCGATGATTGTCTCGGTGTTGTGGGTAATTCTTCCCAANANCAACAAGGCTGCATTGATAGCGATGGAGATGGTTGGTCAGATGTCGGAGATATGTTTGTCAACGATCCTCTCGAATGGATTGATTCTGATAGCGATTCAATCGGCGATAATGCTGATGATTGTCCGAATACCATCGGAAATTCAACAGCTGATTTGCAAGGGTGTGTGGATTCTGATGGTGATGGATGGTCTGATTCTGGAGATGCCTTTCCAGCAGACCCTCTTGAATGGGGTGANGAAGATCTAGATGGCTTTGGAGACAACACCGACGACTGTGTAAGTGTGGCAGGTAATTCTACGATTGGCCTTCTTGGATGTGTTGATGCCGATGGAGATGGCAGACCAGCACTCCAAGGATTGGATTTATTCCCAACGGACCCAACTCAATGGGCGGACCAAGACGGAGATGGCTACGGNGATAATCCCTCAGGNAATAATGCCGATGCTTGTCCCTCCGATTCGGGCAGTTCATGGAGAGAATCTCACTTTGGATGTCCGGATACAGATGGAGATGGTTGGGCAAATGAAATGGATGATTTTGAAAATGACAACACCCAATGGCTTGATACCGATGAAGATGGATATGGAGACAACGTAGCCGGAAATACGCCTGATACCTGTCCCGAGGTGTCTGGTAATTCTACCATGGANGGTACATATGGTTGTCCAGATGCGGATGGAGATGGTTATGCAGATATTATCGACGCATTTGATGACGATCCTACGCAGACCCATGACACCGACCAAGATGGTTTTGGAGACAATCCTCTTGGAATAAATGCTGATGATTGCCCAACAGTATATGGCAATTCTACAGTAGATCGACGTGGGTGTGAAGACCGTGACGGTGATGGTGTTTCAGATTTGCAAGATTCTTTCCCTGATGACCCGACTCGAAGCGCAGATTCAGACGGAGATGGTTTTTCAGATATCGAAGATGATTGCTGGGATATACCCGGCACCAGTACAAATGGACGTTTAGGATGTGTTGATGCTGATTTTGACACTTGGGATGACCAAACCGATGCCTTTGAACTTGACCCCACTCAATGGAATGACACAGATGGAGACGGTTTTGGTGATAACTGGGCTGATGAAGGCCTCAATGCAACAAGAAGTCAAACGAATATAGGACAGTGGGTTGAAAACGCCACACAATCTGACCACTGCCCAGAAACTTCTGGTAATTCATCTNTCGATTTCTTTGGNTGTATTGATGNAGATGGAGACGGTTGGTCACTACTCACAGATTCNTTTGACACAGATATGAGTGAATGGAATGACACAGACTCTGATGGATTTGGTGATAATCAGGATGCCTGCCCGGCGATTTCTGGTAGCGCAACCAATGGAAGTATTGGATGCGTGGATACAGATATGGATGGATGGTCAGATGATGTNGATTTTGATGCGAATGACCCATTGAANTGGGNGGATGTCGATGGAGATGGATGGAGCAATTATGATGATGATTGTCCATTGGTAAATGGCTCTTCAACCATGGATTCTCTTGGTTGCTTTGACCTGGACAAAGATGGTTGGTCTGATACCGCAGATGCTTTCCCTGATGTGGATTCACAGTGGAATGATACTGACGGAGATGGCTATGGTGACAANAATCAGCCAGGTGCATATCTCGCAGATCACTGGCCAGAAGATCCAGCCAAGAATATAGCAGAAGTTTCCATGATTTGTGACGACGAAATACTACAAATNGATTTGAAGTTTGAGGACATGTTCTCATTCAGTTGTACGGTTGAAAACCAGATGGGTAAACCACTCAATCTCCGTCTCTCGATCAGACAAACCACTGTTGTTGACCCAGTTCTTAGAACACAGATGATGTATTTCCAACANACTGANGGACAAAGTCCTGAAAGNCAGATGCTTGCCTTCTCGGGTAAAGCTCTNGTNACTGGNAAACANACATTGGTTGTAGAATCAACTGAATTAGGCGGAAGTGCTGCACTGGCAACCTATACAATCCAACTCGAGGTCATTGATTCAACAGAGCCTGAGACAGAGGGCTTCTCTGATTCAACTCAATCAGCAACAATTCCACACCTACAAGAGATAGTGGCAAGCAGTGCAGTACTGGTTCTCATCTTGATTCTGTTTTTCTCTAAGATGCGTTCAAAACGATTGGAAAAGCAGCGTCTCCTACACTTACAACAAATCCAAATGGGTCAATCTGCTTATGCATCGCCTGATTTTCCTNGATTTCACGGCTTCAGATGAACCGAATTGGCTAAGAGATAGACCTCTTGGGATAGGTTACCAGCGGATATGGTGAAGTGGTTATCATCTGAGGTTTCCAACCTTATGTCGTGGGTTCGACTCCCGCTATCCGCATCCACTTTTTTTGATAAATTTGTATGTGGTTTTTTTGCTACTTTCTGTTAATCCAATTTTGCCATAACCTTGCGAACTCAGGCCAGTGTTTTTTTGTGGGATTATACCTGCCATATCCGAACTGGTTATGAGCAAAAACCTTGACTTTTATTTCATTGATTATTGCTTCCCCAAACCTTAGACCAAACTGTGAACCAAACGCACCCTGCCTTGTAAGAGGTTTTTCACAATATAGCTTTTCAACTACTTGGATGGCATGTGAACCATTGAGATGTAAAATTAATGGTTCTGTTTCTGAAATAATCGAAGATAATATTCTCTGATATTGAATCAGTGACTCATCTTCAGAAACTTGTTCTACAATTCTATTCCGATCAAGGCTAGTTGCATCTCTCGAGAAGTAAGGTATAACATCCATAGCAAATGCGTTTTTATTCCAAACACTACGCTTGTCGACTCCATTAAAGAAATGCTCCGAATAGCCAATACCCACCTTGTCGAAATGCCTCCAATTAGCAATCCCACTATAGAAATAACTTAGCCTAGTAGCAAGATAATCATCAAATGATTTTTTGTCACCAAGATGTAATTTGCGAATCAAATCAATTGCGGGCTTTAACTCAATTTCATGTGCTATCTTTCCAGGAGCGGGCCAAAGTGGATTAATTCCCAAAAGACAAACGCAATTGCCTTTTTCCATGGATTCAATATTTCCAGTGAATGGAATAGGAGGCATTTTGTGGACTAAACCTGCATCATTCGAACTTGATAATTTTTGATTCAGTCGTTTTGAATCTTCTCTATGATCTCTTTTCATAAAATCAAAAATTAAAGAGTTCAACTTTCGATCCATATCTCTGGATAGGCTTTAATGATATCAATTATCCTATTTCTGATAGCACCGAATCAAAGGGGTTTTGGATGAACTCTTTCAACCTATCCGAATTAATCTATTCATTCAATCTTCATGCGAAGTTGAATTACGAAGGCTTCCAATCCTTGTAAGCGATTTGTGCGG
>PBHM01000027.1 GCA_002719395.1 Methanobacteriota archaeon
CCCTGATTCAAATGATAATTGTCCAAACGAATATGCTGACTCTTCCAATGATGCAGATAACGATGGTTGTGTTGACGATAGCGGTGATGGTAACGGCGGCGGAACCTCCGATGCAGACAATGATGGCGTGGTTGATGAAGATGACATGTGCCCCGACACACCAAACGGTGAATCCGTTGATATGATGGGGTGCAGCGATAGTCAAGGCGGCAATTCTGGTGGCAACGGTAACGGCGGAGGCATGGGCGACGGTACTGGGGGAGGAGGTACCATTGCAGATGGATGCATCCCTCAAGGCGTCGATCAATCGACTACCATGAAAATGGATCTAACTTATGCTAACGGAATTAATGAATTTAATTTCCCCATGGATGAAGGAAAGGTTTGGAGTGAGGCCTCGGAAGGTAGTGGCACCATCTCAATGAAATTACTTATGGGAGGCTGTACAATGCTGGATTTTGAATTTGAAGACTCTGGAGCATTGCCCCTAAATTACCAGCATATAGGAACTCAGAATTTTGAAGTTAGTGGAAACATGATTACAGCAAATGGCATCCAATCCTTTGCAGGACGTGAAGGAAATAACGATTGGGCAACGCCCGATTTCACAATTCTTCCAAGTGCACCCGACAATGTGGCTAAATATGGCTTACCATTTGCGGCATGGATCAACGTTGTTGGATTTAATGAATTCAACAGCACCGTGGACATCAGCGCCTCTGTAAATGCAGAAAACGCTCCGCTCATGTATGATAATCAGCAATTAACCATCAATGACCTTGGTGCAGTAATTATCGATACTATGAACCTCTCAAGCGGTGATTATGTCCTCACAATCACCGGCGAACAAGATGGAAGAGAACGCTCGGTTACGGTACCCTTTACTGTTGACAATACCCCTGATTTTGAGATCCAAACCATGGACCCATGGATTGTTCTACCCGGTGGTGTACCTTGGGTTGTTCCAACTCCCATCTTCATTGAACCTGTGAATGGTTTTGGTGCTGATGTTAGCTTATCTGCTGTTGTGCCAGAAGGTGTAACAGCTACCTTGGATTTTGCGAGCGGAACGGCTCCATTTATGGCTGTACTAACCCTCACAATTGCAGATAATCTCAGTGAAGGAGATTATACGGTGGTCATTTCAGGAACTTCTGGGGACACAGTACGATCGGACGAAATTACCTTTAGTATCACATCATTACCTGAATTTTCCTTGGAAATCGATAATCGTGAACAACTATTGGCAGAGGGAGAAATGGCCATTTCTGGGGTTATCGATTCCCACAACGGGCTGGATTTGAGCATGGGTGGCATGCTCGACATCATCGTTGAGCCATACAATCAGGCGTTGATTGATAGCGCTGTGATTACATGGGGAGATGTAGATGCTAACGGTGACCTTTCATTTTCGGTAACTTTTGATGTTGGTGCTGACATTCCTCTCAACGAGTATACAATTCAACTGAATGTAGTCTCAATGGACGGAGGCATTGCTCATGCAGCGTCGGTGGCTTTTGTAACAAAATCATCAACCCTTGAGGGGACCGCCACCGTGGCGGATGCTTCCGTCGCGGTATCTGGAAATACTTCTCAGCATGATGGAAAAGATACTACTTCAGCCGATTTGATTTCAGACACAGAGGAAAATGAGGGAGGCGAAAATCAAGATTCAACAAAGGATGATGTTTCCTCTGATTCCGAGACCAAATCATCCAATACGATTTTGATTGTGGGATCAAGTATTGGGGTTTTGGGAGTCATTATTGGTGTCGCTATCGTAATTCTACGGGGACGTGGTGAGAATGGCCTTAGCAATGATTTCAGTCAACAATTGTGGAATGAAGGCGGGAATCAATCTCTTCAAACAATGATGCAACCAGATATGATGGCTCAAACCACTCCGTCACAGCCCATAGTGCAACAGCCTGTACAAGCGATAGCACCTGCTCCAGCACTTGAGTTAGCAACGGCTCCACCACCACCAATGCAACCGACAACGGTCTCGGATTACACTGGACTGCCACCGGGCGGCCAATATGAACAAGCAAATGGACAGACGGTGTACCTCCAGCAGGATGGTGTTCGCTGGCAGATGATGTCTGATGGTAGTTTCAATCGACTAAACTGAGTATTCTCAAACCAGAGTGACATTTTCACGGTTTACAAAACCATCATCAGATGTTCATCGTGAAGAGAATGTAAGTCTCTCAATTATCCCCGATAAATGAACGATGGTATAAATACTGCATTACTCGGGAGGGATTATGGACACTAAGGCGTCAAATTCGACGAACTTCTTAGCAGTCCGAATTAGTAAGTTAACTACATCCATGAAGATGTTTTTTTCAAGAAAATGGGGAGTTCTCCTTCTCATATTTTGTATGTACACATTTTTGCAAAGAATTGGTTTACAATCAATTAATTATTTCTTATTCACTATGTTCATGATTTGGTTGATAGTTCGTCTTTTTGCACTGAGTTCATGGTTTTTGAAAGAAGATGAACCCGGCGTAATTAATCGATTCAATAGAAAACGTATGTGGAAGTTGTTTGGTTCTCTGAGCGGTATTTTTGTGATTTTTATCATATTATCAGCAACAATTTTCTTGAATTTTTCCGACCAAGTGGGAGGTAATGCACAAGACCACGATTCCCCCCATTACAAAGATGGAACATTCCATAATTTGCTGCCAACTCAAATAGGTACAGAAAACGTTTCTTTTTTCTCAACTGCGTTTGAATATCTTGTATCAAGTGAGCAAACTGCACCTACAGATGTACTTCCTACACACGAATTTGAGCCAATACATCTCGAGGAAGGAGAAATTTCAGTTACATGGTTTGCGCATTCAACGATTCTTGTTCAGACGAATCAAACAAATATCCTGATGGATCCTATTTTTGGCAAGGATAACATGGACCCCTTATTTTTCGGCCCATCTCCATTTCCTTTTGAGCACACCTACAGCGTAGAAAATTTACCAAGGATTGACCATGTTTTGATTTCACATGATCACTATGACCATCTTGACATGGATACCATCAAGGCTCTCAAAGGTGCTACATTCCATGTTCCACTTGGTGTGAAGGCTCATTTGGTGAAATGGAATATTTGGTCATATGATATCAACGAATATGATTGGTATGATTCCTTAGAATTGAATGACAATCTGAGTTTGACACTTACTCCATCGCAGCACTTTAGTGGACGAGGATTATTCAATGGTGATTCTACTCTTTGGGGTTCTTGGGTTATCGAGGTAGAAGATTGGCGTCTATTTTTTAGTGGTGATAGTGGTTATTCTCCTGAATTCAAGACAATTGGTGAACAACATGGCCCATTCGATCTTGCTTTTGTGGAGTGTGGTCAATACAATGAGGCTTGGTCAGAAATTCACATGTTTCCAGACCAAACCGTTCAAGCAGCCATCGATCTTCAGGCTTCAGCCGTCTTACCAATTCATAACTCAAAGTATGAATTAGCACTTCATGCTTGGGACGCACCGCTTGAAGGTGCCAGAAATGCAGGAGTCGAGAAAAACATGCAAGTAGTTACGCCAATGATTGGACAAACATTTCTGGTCAATCAGTCAATGCCACAAGAGGCCTGGTGGCATGATGTTCCCGATGTTCCACAGACCTCTTGGATTGAAAGCCAATGGTATGGATGGTTTCTACCTCTCCTCACTATCGCAGGATTGGTTGGAGTGTGGCAACAAAAAGTGGCTGGAGCAAGTCTTGAATAAGAGTGATGTCACTCAGAACCGATTAACTTGTAATCATCACTCAAAGGAGTTGCACCTGTTTCTATGGAGATGATTTTCCCATCTTTAAATCGAAGAAAAGACAACACTGCTTCCGATGTAGAACCATTTGAAAAGTGAGCAATTCCGTGAGCAACGCCTATCTCGTCATTCTCGTACAGAATCCTGTTATTTTCACTTCGAACCATATCATTACCTGCAAAAGCAAGAACATCTGCTTTCCTCATTACCGTGTCTCCTACGTGAGGCGTGAATGTAAAATCATCATGTAATACTTCGGCAAGGGTTTCGACATCCCCTTCCTCAAATGCTTTCTCATATTTCAAAACTATCGACATGTGCATAGCAGCGACAGGCTCTGTTTAAACCCGTCGTTGCTTCAAATGTTTAGGAAAGTTGGAAAATTCTAATCCTGAATCTCAGCTTCCATGGCTTGTTCAATATGTAATATTTCATGGTCTTGTTTAACTCGAATCAAGTAACCAACACCGCCCGCAATGAGGAGGAAAAACAAGAAGAAAAAGGTCATACCTATGCCATAATCTTCGAAAAGCGTAGCCAGTGCTGAAAAGAAACCTTCACCTTCATTTTCGATCTCCAACTTAGGTTCAATCAACATTACGATCGCTTCTTGATCATAAACACCTCGAGTAAATGTAAGCATACCATCCATGGAAGCATCATAATTCTCAGAAGGCGTTGTTGGATCTAAATCGGAGTAAAAATCAGGTTTTTGCTCAAAGGATAATTCAACAGGCTCACTTAAGTCGAGCGTTAGAACCACATCCACAGTATATGGAATTCTTGACTCAAAGAACTCTGGGTCTTCGAGAACCCCTGCCAATGTTATGGCTTGTCCTGTCACATCAAAATGGGCCCACTGGCCCCATGAACCTTCATCGACATCCAAGTCATATGACCATGAATCAGCGCTTCGAGTTCCCTGACCTTGAGCATCGTTCGTACCGTCCTCTCCAAGGTCAATCTCAAGTTGTAATTGGCCTGCTTGGAGGGTCGCAATTTCGAATTCTGTTGCAGTAAACATGGCTTCCAAACGTGTTGTTCCATTTGGAATCCAGACATAATGCGAATCCTCAGTATAGTAAACAGCCCCTGTATTTCCGTTGTTGAAGTGGTTCCAATCACCTTTCCAAGAATGTCTTACGCGGTCTGTATTGAGTTCAATGACTTTCTCAGCCATCATGTTTTCATAAATCTCCCAAGCATCCCACACATTGTATTCGGGGTGATCAACCAAGCCATTTCCATCTTGGTCTCTCATCAATTGTAAGGTACGAGCCAAAGCTACGGCAGCCTCTGTATCGGTGAGGCCATGTCCAACTCGCCAATCATGACATTGACCAGTCGCACTACGGTAACAGTTTTCAGGAATATCGATACAACCATCCTCATCATTTCCTTCCTCGCATGAATTAGCCATGTCTTCATAGGTCGCAGTTAATTCCAAAATCAGTTCCAGTTCATGAATTCGGCTGAAGTTCTCGGTTTGCCAATTCTCAAATTGCCCATAAGCGGCTGTTCCTGGTCCACCCACCAGACTGTCACCAAAATCATGGTCCTCTCGATGATAATCTGCAACCCCTAGAGAAGGAGCGATATCGAGGATAAGTCCAGCCATGCCTCCAACATGAGGCGTCGCCATGGAAGTGCCTGAAATGGCCATGTAATACAAATCACCTTGTAATTTGGTGGTTGCATCGATAGCTGTGCCTCTTGGAGCAGTTGCCCAAATATCTCGACCTGGTGCACCCACATCTGGCCACGTGTGCTGTTGATTCATGCATCCACGTGAAGAAAACGAGGTTACGGCTGTTCCGTCATGAGTTAAAGCGGCAACAGATATCGCAGATGGTGTATTTGCATAGACATTGGTTCGCAAATCCCCACTACATTCACCATCACCACCAGAGCCACCAGAATTCGAAGCAGCAAATATGACAGCAACGCCATTTTCAAAAGTTAGTCTATCGGTTACTTGAGCGATAACACCATTTGGATCGTAGTCACCATCCGTTCCCCAAGAATTTGATACCACACGAATGTGATAGGGATTTTGTCCTGGAATAGAATGTGCGTAGGTCCATTCAAGGCCTTGCTCTGCGGCGAAAATCGATGCACCATCCCCGGTTCCCAATGCAACCATTTGGGCACCTTTTGCTACACCTGCTCGGCGTCCAGCGGAAGCATCGCCATTCCCTGCAATAGTGCCTCCTACGTGTGTCCCATGGCCTGAGGAGGTATCCGAGTTTCTTTCTTCAGCCCATACGCCGTTAAACTTTGCAGAATAAATGACCTTGTCTCCCGTCCAAGGTTCGAGATAATCGAAGTCAGGATGCCCAGCGTCAACTCCAGTATCAAGGTCTACGATTGCCGTACCATCTCCATCCCATTCTTCAAACCCTAAATTTACATCATATTCGATTTCACCACTCGGCATTATGATAACCCGATTCCATGTATCAGTTGCCTTCACGACATGCGTTGTCTCATGCATCATGATGCCAGGATCTGGAGCTCCACCCCAATCAGGTGGAAGGTAAAAGAAATCCAGTTTCTTGTCCAATTCTAGATATTCTACTCTCTCCCAATTTGAAATTTTTCTAATATCTTCTATCTTTGCTTCGATGAGGCCTCCATCGACGAGAGGTGCATCCCCCAATACTTCAGCATGAAATGCTTCAAATTGTTGCTTGTCGCTTTCACTCACCGGAGAATGGAGTTGAAAAATGACCGGAATGACGAGCCCTTCCTCACTTGAATCTAAAATTTCTTTGAGGTCTGTGTTCATTTTTTCGTAATTTCCCATGGGATTTATGCCATCAAAAACAGGAGCAGCAGTTGCACCAAGCATGAGGATTTGCATCAAAACAGCGGAAAGGAAAAACAATCGCCTTCTAGCACCCATGTGCGAGCCTAGAGGCCATCGTTCAAATGCATTGTTGATTGGTGTTTTTGTGGGGAACAAAGAAGCGAAGTATCGTAAGCCTCATTTTTGGTTGCCTAGACCCTGACAACATGCGAGTGAAGGCAGCGCTCATCGGCTTGCTCATGTGCACCTTTTCACTAGCAGGCTGTTTCACTGATGAAGTCATGCCTGAAGTGATTTTCGAAGAATCGATTCCAGATGGTGTTTTCGTGACCGATGGACAAGGTTTACCGGTAAATGAAGAGCCACTTCCCCTACAATTTTCGTTCAGTGATGTGGGCCAAAACGGCCCAGAACCCAGTATTGGAGTCACCTCATCAGGTTGTATTTTCTTTATCGCTCTTGAGAAAGTTATGCGTTCTTGTGACTATGGAGAAACTTGGGAAGAGGTTCAGGGACCAGCGTGTTCCCCTACAACAAGCGACCCATACGGTTGGGTAGACCCCATCACAGACAGAGTATTCGGTGTCCAAATGATAGGGCTTGAAACCTCTTGGATTTGTTGGAGCGATGACAATGGAGATACTTGGGCTGGGAACCCACATGACTCCGGTACGACGCCAATTAACGACCACATCAAGCTTGCCACAGGACCTTGGACAACCAGCGGTTATGGGATTGCTGGACAGTTTTCCCAATCAGTTTACGAAACCGCTGTTTACTATTGCTACAATAAACTCGCAGGCATTTTCTGTTTCACCAGCCTAGATGGTGGAGCGACTTTTGAATTAGGTGGTCAAATTATTGGCCTTGCAACCACCAACGGAGGATTACACGGAGCAATCTCAACCGCTCCAGATGGAACCGTTTACGTAACTCCCAGAGTCGAAACACCAACCGTCATCGTGTCCAAAGACAATGGTTTTTCGTGGTTTGAAAGAGAAATGGGAACCGATGTTGGCACACCATATCCCAGAAAAAATTCAGAGGTTGCAGCCGATACAGAATCCAATGCCTATCACGTGTGGACAGGAGCAGATGAAGGTATTTACATGTCGACAACGACCGATTCTGGTGAAACTTGGACACAAGAAAGCATTCGAATTAGTCCTGCTCAAGTGATATCAACGGCGTTTCCTCAAATCGATGCAGGTGACCCCGGGCGAATTGCGATTACATATTTGGGAAGTGAGAATGCCGACCAGCTGAACCAGTCTGACTTGGATGGTAACCCATGGGATGGTAATGCACACTACGCTAATAGCAACGTCTCTTATCACCTCTATGTGACTTTCAGTCTCAATGCATTGGATGAAAACCCAACATTTCATACAGTCCGAACGACTACTGATCCGGTACAAGTTGGGTCCATTTGCTTGAATAGTGGTGATTGCCGCGACATCGGTGGTTCAAACAGAAATTTACTTGATTTTAATGACTTACATCTTGACCGACAAGGCAGAGTATACATCGCCTTTGCAGACGGTTGTACTGGCGAATGTGCAACAAAGGAAAACCCGCAACCTGAAGACTCACGCGACCGACTCGGCGTCATGTGTCTTTTGACCAGTGGCCCATCACTCTACAATGACGTGGAAATGGTTGAGCCATTGGATGACATGGAATCTGATATGAGTCAAGAAGCCCCTCAACCATCGAAACATAATGTCATGGCAGAATCTATTAGAGAAAAACAAGATGAAGAAGAACTTCAAAATTAATGATTTCAAGCACAATTTGTCTTGAGATGATGCTTCATGATGCTTGACCGGTGATCACCAGGGTACCTGGGAAACCGGGGCTTGGATTTGCGTGCCAAGATTGGATATTGGTAAAACCAGCCTCTTTCCATCCGTTGAGCCATTCAGATGCAGACATCATGGTCATGTGTACGCCTACCTTTTCTGGCCAGTCGTGACTTTGATGATGCTCTTGGTAGAAATCTATGCCAAAAACAGCCCAACCATTGGGTTTCAGCCAGTGTTCTCTAATTTCCTTGAGTACACTGATTGGGTCTTCAAGATAGTAAATAAATTCCATAGAGTGAACGAAGTCCACTTGATTTTCTGGAAAGTAATCTGGTAATATGGCATGCTGGTAATCTCCGCTCGGATCAATCTGTTTGGCTTTGTTAATCATCGCTTCTGCACCATCAATTCCGTTTGCATGATGACACAACGAATGTGCTGTTAATTTACGCACTACCCAGCCATTCCCACAACCCAGATCGGTGATTGTGAATGGGTTTTCAAGGTCTTTAGCCCGTTGGAATATGAACTCCAGCATCTCTTCGACAGCTGCTGCATGACCACGTTCCATGCCCTCATCTTTACCAACTTCAGCCCACTCGCCAAACACATCGATAGCTTCTCGCATGGACGGTGCTCGAACCATTGGTCGATAAGGTCTACTCTCGTTATTTCTCTTTGACAGAAATGCAAGCTAGAACAAGGAATGCATATGCGAGCACCTTTGTATTCAATGCCTATTACACAGAGATAACATATCGAGTTATTTAGAAAACAACAGTAGTTTGTGAAGGAGAATTCTGTTCTTTACGAAGAACACGGGGCAGGAGAGTCAAAGCAGGAAGACCCACAATCAAGTGCAGAATGTTGAGCATGATGGCTGCTTCGACGGTCCCCGAACCGAAAGAAAACATTCCATAAGCGACCAAGAACAAAACACCACTGAACCTCCACCACTTGTCAGGATTCTCGGTCACTATTTTCAGCAGAGTGTGGAAAACTACCGTCGTTGCACAGAAAGCAACCGTAGACACGAAGCTCGCCAATGTGAACAATAACGGGGGGAACATTGTATCTGATTGTCTCTCCCAAGGCGCCCGAGGCGTATCCATACCGATGCCCAATGTCAGAAATCCCGCCCCCAGTGCTGCGAATGCACCAATCAAAAGCAACGTTTTTGTAGACTTCTTCAAAACATGAAGACAGATGCCAATCATGTACCTACAGCCAACATAACAATACATATGCTTATGTTTTATTATCAAGCGAACAGGCCTCTTTTCCTCTTTGATAATTCATAATGTCGCTAACCGATATTTTGTGAATTTGTGTCCGAGTAATCACGAGATGGGATTGATGACAAGGACTATTTATCGAAAGCAATGGTTCATGCTTATGGATTTGTCAACAGCCTCACAGTGGGCCGAAGTCATTGGACTTGTCACCATCCTCGGCGCAGCCATATACAGTTGGTTTCAAATCAATGAACTCAAGAAAAGTCGAGAAGGTGTCGCGTCACTTTCTCTTGCTGAATTATTCCAAGATACCGAATTTTCTCATGGCTGTATTCTCATTTTTCGACAGCCTGATGACCTCAAATCGATTGAGGAAATGGAAGCCTTTCATGGATCTGATTGGCCGAAAGTATTCACTGTTCTAACCACATGGGAGAGTATCGGCGTCTTGATGCATGAAGGCCATCTCGACTGGCAAATCGTTCACAAGTTGTATTCCGGTTCAATCATACGTTCATGGGAGAAAACAGAGAAAATCATCTACACAATCCGAGAAGCAACAGGGATTGAGAGCGCTTTTGAGTGGGTTCAGTGGATTGCTGAGCGAATGATTGAATTTAATGAACAATATAGCAACGAACCTGCCCAATTTGCCTACAAAGACTGGCGACCTACGCTTCGAAAAGCCCCCTGATTTTTTCAAATTCAGAAATCTGTCAAAACCCACCTGGTAAATCGCCACCACCGAGGGGATCACCTGGCTCACTCCCCTCGCCGCCACTTCTGGAGTTGGGATAAGCAATCCCAGTAAAATAAGGATAGAGCCCCAAATAACCCATCAGATTACAGACCCCTCCAAAACAGAATCCGATAACCACTGATTCTGTTTTTTCACCCATCGTTGGAGTAAGAAATCCGAATATTCCAAGGCCGAAAAAGAGAAAACCGACTATAACACAAAAAAGAGGGATAAAAGGCCCAACCTCTCCAACATATTCCCCACTTTCTTTACAGTAAACGCTTCGAGAAAATCGTCTATTGCGAATTGGTATTTCTATTTCTATTTCTTCTTCCTCAGAAACTCCGAAATTAAAATCTCTGTCTTGCCATAAATCACTCATTGGACCTATTGAAGGCTATCAGACCCTTTGTATAATTTTTAACCCAACACCCTTAGATGGAGTGTATGTCGCTTCGGTACCTAGAGATCAATCAATTTGTTCGCTTTGAGTAATCGCATTCTCAATCAAAATTATATCATTAATTGGACAAGCGTCATATGGATGCAATACATCAGTTAACTCATGGAAAGGAAGTTCTATCTGGTTTTAATCATCACTTGCTTATTCTTTATTCCCCTCTCTCCAACTTTCTTTCACTCTAATGATATGCAAATTATTGATGACAGGATAAAACATACACAAGGCCAAGATAATGGTTCTTCAACAAGTATTAACATAACCGAAATTGGACCATTCGAATCTAGTGTCGAAACCTTCGTTGCCCCAAATAATGGAACTGAATTCCCAGTATTGTATCTGAAGGAAAGTTTTCACATCGATGCGATTTTGTCTCAATCAAATGGTCAATCTGTAGGGGATAAGTGTCTGAATATCTATCTTGATCCTCAAGATAACATTCGTCCAATTTCCTCGATAAATACTAGTGCATCAGATGGAATGATTGAGTGGTTTAGTGGGAATCCAAGTCAAAATCCATCTCTGAGAGGGGTTGAGACTACTGGCGGTAAGCTCGAAGGTTTCCGTATACTCCGTGTGGCCTATGAGCCAACAGAAGATTTGAGTAACTATGGAGGATGTGGCGAGGATTCTAGCGATACATTGAATGGTTCTAACATGGACATAGTTGTTCTTGTAAGAAACCGAGTCGACATTCGGGTGTCACAATCATGGAGTTATGTGGACGAAAATGGCCTTTCAGGAGGCGAATTGGTCATAGGAGAGGTGGTATTATTAAGAGATAGACTCGACCTCGCCATTGAAAACGAAAAGGTGTCTTTCCAATGTCAGTATTATTCTTACAGCGAAGAGTGGGTTACTGAATTAGTTATTAATTCAACAACTAACGAACAGGGAATAGCGGTTTTTGAATGGGAATTTGAAGGTAGAACCTGTGAAGGACAACCGTGTCCAGGCGTTTGGAGAATTATTGCCCACTATCAAGGAAGTATGTTCTTTGCTCCGTTCCAAGACAACATCTCATTCGAACTTCAATACATACAACCCGTAAAGTCAGACAGTAATGTGGTAGATGCAGGATCTGAGGATGAGAACTGGGACACTGCAATGGATATTGTGGAAATCTCTGCATTAATTATTTCACTTATATCATTGCTGTTGTATTTGGTTTTTCGAGATAAGGAGAAAGATTCGGATTTGGATGAATTAGCGGAGAAAATTGTTAGTAAACAAAAATTTATTGAAGAAAAAGAAAACACTCTCACGAAACCTTCTGGAATCCCTCAAAGTCAGGAACAAATTCCTACAATGGAAACACATGATAATGGATTAAAGCAGGATTTAGAAGACGCAAGGAAAAATGTGACAATAGTGCAAAATATTACTTACAATATTCAGGATAGTTCCATAGTAGGGGATATGAACACTGGAATAAATTCAGATACAGAATAGATTAAATGGAAAAGTCAATTCTTAGAAGAAATGAAACTCTCTAGGACCGTTTGTACTCCCACGTGTGAGACACCTGTCGCTTGGGCACCCCTATCACGTCCATGTCACAACCACTTCTGTTGAGGTTTAGGTCTCCCTAAATTTATCAAGTATAACCCTTCGGGTTGAATCATGGGGCCCTCAACAGACCGAATGCTTACTTTGGTCGGTGTTGTTTCCGTGATTGTTTTGCTATCAAGTTTAACGTATGAATTCCTTCTTCATGATGAGGAAGTGGTGGCCTTTGCAATCGATGATTCAAGAATGAAGGAGGATGTATCGAGCATCGCCTCGTTTGGACCGAGGGTTGCAGGTTCAGTGGAAGAGTCACTTGCTTCAGACTACATCAGTCAGCGTTTCACGGAAATAGGCTTAGAGAATGTCAAAGTAGAGGAATTTCAAGTGACAGGAGCATGGTTTGTTGACGCAGAGCCAGAAGACCATCAAATTAACATGCATGCACAGTTGGAGCAGGGCTTGCAAAATGCCCCAGGCTTGCCAGATGGTTCGGCGGGCACGGGTCGGATTGCAATTGACGAAACGGGGGATTTGAATCACGTTGAGAGTTTCACTTTCATGGGATATTCGGGTTCAATTCACAAGCATGACAACATGCTCACCTTCATCGGTAATGGATCAGCTGAGAATTTTGAAAACATTGGCGATATGACCGACCTTGCCGTGATGATTAACTATGACAATGCCCGTAGTCTCGCTGACATCTACAAAGATGCCATCGATCGAAATGCAGCCGTTGTCATGATCTACACAGAGGGAGTCGAGACACCTCCCTTCCGCTCCGTGACGGTACAAGAAAACGGTGCAACCGTTCCGTTCCCTGATGCCTATGGCGGTCAATACGCTGATGCATTGATTCCTTACATCTACATCGCTGAAAGTGTTGCAATAAAGTTCCATGATTACATCGAACAAGCTGCAAGCGATCCCACATTGTATGCCTCTCTGGACGGATTCTGGGAAGGAAATAACGTTGGGACGAGAAGTGTGAAAGTTGTGACAGGGGAACTCCCTGGCCACGGGAGTGGAGATATATTGGTTGGCGCGCATCATGATTCTGTATACATCAGTCCTGGCGCCGTTGACAACGCCGTCGGTGTCGCCCAGCTTTTCGAGGTTGCCACTCAACTGAGGGAACTAAATCTTGAATCGACCGTCACCTTTGCAACATGGGGCGGTGAAGAGCTAGGGCTATTGGGAAGTCAAGCCTACATACAATCCTATAACGAGAAAGTCGACGAAATCGACTTGTACATTAACCTTGATTCAACGAACCTCAATCCCTCAATAGGACTTGGAACGCTCGGCATTGAAACCTCGGATCAAAGCCTTGTCGAGTCGATTTCCAAGATTCAGCGTTCGGTGTTGGAAAATGAAGTATGGGCGGATTATGAGGCTAACGTTCAACTGAACGAATTTGGTGGAAACAGCGACCACCGTTCGTTTAACCAACACGGGACGACAACCGTCGGCTTCTACGGGTGGGAATACGAACAATACCATCGCTCAACAGACATTCCAGATATTATTCACCAAGACGGATTAGCGTTGACAGTAGAAATCGTCCTCCAAATCCTTGTTGCTCAGGGAGGTCATGAAAGCATTGAGGAACCACTCATACAAATTTCAGGCTTGGAGGGCGAGTCTGAATCTTGGGTCTTTCCGTTCGTTCTCGCATTGCTCGCAGGCCTTGCTACTGGGATTGGCGGTCTGATCGTGTTTCTTGTAAAAGAAATCAGTCAAGGAATGATGGCCTTTTTGCTCGCTATGGCCGCTGGCGTGATGCTCTTGGTGTCAGTACTCGATTTGTGGTTCGGCCAAGCCATCGAAAACGGCTTCCTTCCTATCACGCTCTCATTTGGTGTGGGGGTAGGCATCGTTTATGCCGTGAGCATGTACACTAACAAGGATGAAGATATCTCTTCCATGTCAAAGGAACGGAAATTGTACAAATCTGGCATCCTTACAGCCATCGCTCTCGCCATTCACAATTTCCCCGAAGGTTTGGCCATGGGAGTGGCCGTTCTAGAATCAGCTCAGTACGGTGTCATACTCATGGCAGCAATAGCTCTTCATAACATCCCGGAAGGCATTGCTGTAGCCGCACCAATACAAGCAGGTGGGGGTGGTCGATTAAAGGCGACGCTAATCGCAATGGCAACTGGTTTCACGGAACCGCTAGGGGCTTTATTTGCCTTGTTAATTCTCGGACCGATTTTGACCCCATTCATGGTGGGTTGTTCGCTGGCATTTGTCGGAGGAATCATGACGGTAGTGGCGTACAATGAGTTGATTCCACAAGCAAGAGAACAAAATCGCCCTAAACATCTGTTTGTTGGTGCAGTCTTTGGAGCCGCTGTGATGCAACTTAGCCTTCTTCTTCTCGGTTGAAATTGATAGAAAGTTTCAAAAAATCCACATTCAGATTCAAAAGAAAAAGTGCGGATAGCGCTATCCGCATCCACTTTTTTTTGCTAGAACGCAAGGTGGAAAAATTGACACTTTCTATTAATTTACTATTCATCCTAATTTTTCAGATTCCGAGGAAAAATTTCAACCTTCTTCAGAGAGCACTGGTGGAGGAATAGAGATTTCGTTTCTAATTTTACGTGAATCCGATTCATTGGATTTATTCTGACGAGGATAAATGGACAATGTATCCGTGATTAGCTTCATTCCAATAAAAAGCAATAATATAGCTCCAATCGCAATAAAAATTACTTCAAAAAATAGATAAAAAGGGCTCAATATTATGAATGCAGCAATAAATAAAATCATGGCAAAATTAATTGCTGAATTTTCGCTCGAGCCCTTTGATTTAGTATCAGTGGGATCCAACTCATTGGACTTGCTGGGCGAATGAGTAAAAAACAATGTATCAAAAATCATATTTGTTGCTACAAAAAAAACTAACCCACCCGCACACAAAAAATATCCTGCTTGATCAATAAGAGGAATATCTGAATAATATGGCATGAATACTATGGAAAAAATAAGTAACAAAATTATGCCAACAACAAAGGCCTGAACTTTGCTCATCACTCTCCTATTGAGAATAGAAGTATAACAATTACACTATCAACCGACTGGCTAACTGAAACTTCAATCTCACACTCTGAAGTGTATTGGAAAACCGAGTGTGGATAGCCGAACTAGAATCTTGAATCAGAGATAAAATAATGAGGGGTTAATATCTGCGAAATTTATGTCTAAGAGAGTCTTTGTGAAATTTGTTTCAGAGCCTAAGAATGATATCATGAAAACTATCGTCGGGATTGCTTGCGCAGCCCAAGCCATTGCAGATGGTCATCAGGTAAGTGTGTTTTTTGCCGCTTCAGGAACGAGAATTCTTGACCGAAATTTCGTAGAGCAATTGGACAAAGAGATGGGACCAGAATCTACCGTAGTATCTGGATTCATGGAATCGATTATTTCCAATGCAACCCTGTATTGCTCTTTTGCATCAGTATATGCGACCCTTGGACTCCGAGAAGGAGATAACGCACTTATCGTTGATGATGATAAAATTCAGTGGAGCGGCCCTCCAGGTGTCATTCACCTTGCCACAAATTCTGATGTTCAACTAACGTATTAGTCTAAGAATTCATCATATAGGCCTAGATTGAGAGTAAAGATCTCGATAAAAATAAACGAGATTAACTACCGCAACTCAAACATTCATCTATAGAATCGAGACTACAAACGATGCCTTCCATGTTATTTACTTCATCGGCCCTTTCTGCCAAGCCTCTAACCGTCTCATCAGAAACCTTCTGTTCTACAGTGAATTGAATAGCGTCTGCTGCTGCTTTGGTACGCAGATAATACATACCTGTTTTGAGACCCAATTTCCAGCCATGGAAATGCATACTGGTAATCTTCCCAGCGTTTGGCTCAGACATGTGAATGTTCAATGATTGAGATTGGTCGATGTATGCTCCACGGTCTGCTGCCATGTTGAGTACCTGCTTTTGTGAGATTTCCCATGTGGTCTTGTAGAGCGCTTTGATGTAATCTGGAATGCCTTCAATAGGCTGTATGCTTCCTTTGTTTCGAATGATTTCTCCTTTCATGTGAGGTCCCCAGATGCCCTCTTCAATCAGGTCTTGAACCAAATGCTTGTTGAGCAAAACGAATTCACCAGATAGTGTTCTTCGCGAATAAAGGTTGGAAGTAAACGCTTCAAAGCACTCATTATTACCCAATATTTGGCTTGTGGAAGCTGTTGGCATAGGAGCAAGAAGAAGTGAATTTCTCATACCATGGATCACAATATCTGATTTGAGAGCGTCCCAATCCCATCGGCCGCTGTGCTCATTCATTCCCCACAAGTCAAACTGAAGCATGCCCTCTGACGCAGGACTTCCTTTGAATGAAGAATATGGCCCCTCCTCAATGGCTGAGTCTTTTGATGAGGTACACGCTGCGAAGTAAATCGTCTCAAAAATTTCCTTGTTAAGTTGCTGTGCTTCTGCAGACTCAAAAGGCATCTTGAGCATGGCAAAAGTATCGGCTAATCCTTGTACACCTAGGCCAATGGGTCTGTGCCTCATGTTTGAATTCCGTGCCTCTTCCACAGGGTAGTAATTGACATCGATGACGCGATTGAGGTTACCGGTCACATGGTAGGTTACGTCGAACAATTTTTGGTGATCGAAGCTCATGGATTCTTTGTCTACGAATTTAGGCAAGGCAATGCTCGCAAGATTACAAACCGCTACTTCATCAGGAGCTGTGTATTCAACAATTTCAGTGCAAAGGTTAGAAGAGCGGATGGTACCTAGATTCTTTTGATTTGATTTTTCATTGCAAGCATCTTTGTAAAGCATGTACGGCGTACCAGTTTCAACTTGAGAGGTGATGATAGCATCCCACAAATCGCGTGCAGGAACCGTTTTTCTCGCCAGTCCTTTCGCTTCGTATTCTTTGTAAAGCATGTTGAACGATTCACCGTATGAATCATGCAAATCTGGACATTCGTTAGGACAAAACAAACTCCATTGACCGTCTTCTTGGACTCTTTCCATGAAAAGATCTGGAGTCCACAGGGCGTAGAACAAATCTCTCGCTCGCATCTCTTCTTTTCCGTGGTTCTTCCTTAAGTCAAGGAATTCAAAGATATCTGGATGCCATGGTTCGAGGTAAATGGCAATTGAACCCTTTCTCTTACCGCCACCCTGGTCAACATAACGTGCCGTATCATTGAATACCCGCAACATTGGAACGAGTCCATTTGAATGACCATTGGTTCCTTTGATGTAAGAGCCTTTGGCGCGAATATTGTGTACCGATAGTCCGATGCCTCCCGCAGATTTTGAGATTTGAGCACACTGCTTGAGTGTGTCATAGATTCCATCAAGTGAATCGTCTTGCATAGTAAGCAAAAAGCAACTCGACATTTGAGGTTTTGGCGTTCCGGAATTAAACAACGTGGGGGTTGCGTGGGTAAACCAACCCTCGCTCATCAAATCATATGTTTTCTTGACTTTCTCCATGTCATCATGATGAATACCAACGGCTACTCGAAGCAGCATGTGCTGCGGACGCTCGGCTACTTTTCCATCGAGTTTCAGAAGGTAAGAGCGCTGAAGAGTTTTGAATCCGAAGTAATCATAATTGTAATCTCTGTCATAGTTAATGACCGAATCAAGATAATCCTTATTCTTCATAACAACTTGATAAATCTCTTCGGAAATAAGCGGTGCGTGTTCTCCGGACTCGGAATCAACAAAGTCTCTCAAATCTGCGATGACTTCACTGAATACATCTTTTGTGCTTCGATGCAAATCATCGACGCAAATTCGTGCTGCAAAACGGCTGTAATCGGGGTGGTCTCCAGCCAATGCTGCAGCGGTCTCCGCTGCTAATTCATCCAATTCTCTGGTCGTTACGCCATCGTATAATCCTTCAATGACGAGTTTAGTTACATGGGCAGGATCTACCCAATTTGTGTCCAAACCGTCACACAATGCGGTAAGTCTTTCTAAAATTGCATCAAATCGAACGTCTTCTTTTTCGCCATTTCTGTTGATTACTTGTAACCCCATATTTTCACCTCGAAATTAACGCAATAAATTCCCTCCGTCGCGGACGGTTTAGAAGTCTTCCTCCAAAGAGAAGCGTTGTTGGACCGCTCCGAGAGTTCCGCTTGACATAACACCTGCTTTTTGGTACTCGCCAACCCTTCGTTCGAAGAAATTCGTTTTTCCTTGAAGTGAAATCATTTCCATCCAAGGGAATGGGTTCTCTACATTGTAGAGTTTGGTGGCACCTAATGAAATCAAAAGACGATCTGCGACAAATTCAATGTATTGTTTCATCAAAGTCGCATTCATGCCAATCAAGGATACTGGGAGTGCTTCAGTAACGAACTCGGTTTCAATTTTCACTGCTTCACTGATGATTCGATGAATCATGTTCTCGCCTGCCCCACGATTCAATTTACTGTGTAAGAGACAAGCGAAATCACAATGCAAACCTTCGTCTCGACTGATGAGCTCATTTGAGAATGTTAGGCCTTGCATGATACCCTGCTTTTTCAACCAGAAGAGTGCACAGAACGATCCTGAGAAGAATATACCCTCAACTGCAGCAAAAGCGACCAAACGCTCAGCGAAATTACCGCGCTTTCGGTCAAGCCATCGAAGTGCCCATTC
>PBHM01000028.1 GCA_002719395.1 Methanobacteriota archaeon
AAATCGATGGTGGACGTGCCGAGATTTGAACTCGGGGCCTCTACCATGCCAAGGTAGCGATCTTCCAACTGATCTACACGCCCTAATTGGTGCAAAGCCAGCGAATCACACGCACATCATAAGCATTGTCAAACTTCAAACACCCCTCCTCTTTGGCCTCTCCATGGAGCCAGATGAAGTCCTTGCTTCATTGTTGGATGATTTGCCAACGGCTGTTTTTTCTCCTTGGGTGGCTGAGCGTGTATCTCTGACTTGGTTAAGAGAAATAGATGACAGATTAGGCATGACTCGTTTTGAAGAAGGGGCGGCGGAATTGGTTCGCAGGCGCCGATTACGCCTTGATCCCGGTCCGATTACTATCGGTCTACATCCTAGCCTCAAGGAAGAGCCTGCACTGATGCGCCATACACTCGCTCATGAATTGCTTCACGCCATTGGTTTACTTGAACACAATGAAGTGCATGAGCACTGGGTCGAAAAAATGGCACCACTCCCGAAACTTAGCGATTCAGCATTATTGCAAAAAATTCAACAACGATATTTGGGCCAATCTTCACAGAAGGAATGGACATGTGGTCATTGTGCATTCAACTGGCCTCGCAAAACGTTGCGAAAGCCAACACGCTGTCCAAAGTGTGCGAAGATACTGTAAGATTGATGAGGGGGAAGTTACCGACCTTAATCACCGGGCGTATAGTGTAGCTGGATATCACTTCGGCCTTCTAAGCCGACAACACGGGTTCGAATCCTGTTACGCCCGCCACGATTTCTTATTTTTTGCCAATGCGTTTTGCAAGCATTAAGCCGCCGAGCAATGCGCCTCCAAAAACACCCATCTCAATCAAACTTTCAAACATATCAGTGGTTTGATTGAGGACCAATTCTTGTTGGCCAATCAGTCCATTTGTCAATCGATGCCAATCGACGATCAGAATGTTCCTTGCCTCTAACCATTTGATGACAATCAGTTGGAGGATGAGGAGATTGCGTATCGCCTTAGAAGCGATTTTGACGAGGATACCAATCAGAAAGCCGATGACAAAGCCAACGGTGATGTTTTCAGTAAGTATGGTTGTAACATCCATGACCTAACCACTCACTTACAGCGTTTAGTTTTGTGGCTATTGGTTATTTCGTCCAAAGCAATCATAGCGCATTTGTCTTTCAATTAATGCATCAGGGCAGATAACTCCTCTCAGAGGAGACGATGCTCTCATATAGGGAAGGCAATTCGGCGGTGTGTTACCATGAAGCGAGGTTCACGAGCGTGGAAGAAAAGCGGTCAACAACGCTGGAAGTGGCGCAAGAAGAAACTGCGACGCCGAAAGCGAGCCCGCCGACAATCCAAGTCATGATGCTTTGTGGTCAAGGGAGTATAGTATAATCTGGTAGTACTGCGGGCTCCAGTTGCACGGGAATGACGACAGGTGGGTGACTGATGGTTGATGACCAACTGGAAAGCCGACCCGTGGTTCTCTCGAACATTCTCGCATGATGTGAGAAACAGAAGATACCCGTAAGTCGGGGTTCAAATCCCTGTGCTCCCACCTTTTTTTCTTGCTTTAGCGATAGGTGTGCAATTAAATGCATGGAGTCTTTCGACCTTTTATGCGCGACTTCGCCCAGCGGGCTTTGGACATTCAACCCACAGGGGTTCGCAAAATGTTCGACATGGCTGGTGATGATGTTATTTCATTTGGCTTAGGAGAGCCCGATTTCCAACCGCCTGAAGTGGCCATTGAGGCTTTTGCCCAAGCCATGAGGGATGGTCACAATAAATACACCACCACCGCTGGTTTACCGGCTCTTCGAAAGAAAATCGCCGAATCATGGGATGCGTTAGAGCCTGGTATGGATGAGCGAAACGTTTGCATGACGATGTCGGGAACCAATGCTCTGCTCAATGTGTTCTCAAGTTTGGTGGATCCGGGGAAAAATGTTCTCTTACCAGAGCCATATTTTCCACTTTACGGCCCTGATGTTGGATTAGTTGGAGGTGAGTCGAGGTACTATCCGTGTCTCTTCGAGCATGAATTTGTGCCACAAATTGCGGATTTAGAAGCCCTCGTCGATGAAAATACTGTGGCAATATTGTACAATTTTCCTTCTAATCCCACCGGTGCAACCATCAATATCGAGCAAAGAGATGCCTTGCTGGCTTTTGCTCAGAAACACGATCTGTGGATTATTTCAGACGAAGTCTACGATCGGATTGTTTTCGATGGTGAACATGTAAGTTTTGTCGGTACTGATTCTGCTCGAGTCGTTTTGATCAATTCTTTTTCCAAGACTTTTGCGATGACAGGATGGCGAATTGGATACATCATGAGTGCAAATCTTGAGGCCATGAAACAGTTTACCAAAATTCAGTATTACATCACTGCTTGTTCAAATGATGCCATGCAGCATGCGGTATTGACGGCATTTGATGAGGCTTCAGATTATCCTTCAATCATGGCAGAGGAATTCAAAGCAAGATGTGACCTCATCGTGGATCGCCTGAATGAAATGCCAGGTGTCCAATGCCACAAACCAAAAGGTGCGTTCTATGTATTTCCAAAGGTAGAGGTTCCTGGAATGAACAGTGAGGAAATTGCCCTTGAACTACTCAAAGGTGGTGTTCTTTGCTCACCAGGTTCAGCCTTCGGAGCCAGTGGTGAGGGCCATCTACGGTTCGCCTATACTATCTCGAGAAAAGATATAGAACGTGGCATGGAGAAGACGGCAGCCACGCTTAAAGCCCTGAGGGGCGATTAGAATGATCGGCACCATTGTGCTTTTTTTTGTTGGATTATTTTTTGGGCATTTCATTCCAAGAATCCCTTGGCTCATTCTGCCTCGATTCAAATCTTGGAACAGTCAATTCCCACAACATCCTCGTCCAATTCCTGTGGATGAATTCTTGATTCAAAGAGTTCTCCATATGAGGCTCATGCATCGTTTGACATGGCTGTTTATTCTCATTCCGCTTTTGTTTGGATGGGCCAGCCTAAAGTATGGCATCGTGTCTATCGGTATGGGATTATGGTTGGCTTCTTGCTGGACTTTGGTCAACAAATTGGTATCTGAAATCGGTGGACATCCACTCTATCCGTATGCCTTGGCTGAAGAATTACAATTGATTCGAAATCAAAACCAAACAGATTCAGCTTGTTGTGATTTCCCGTTACCTGTGTGGCAAATAGAATCGGTAAAGTGTTCATCTTGTCAAACCGTTTTGATGGAAAGATATCGTCCTGATTTAGGCAGGCCAAGGTCAGATGGCCGCTTGAAGGGTCTGTTTCGACTTCTGTTGACTGATGGATATCCGGTTATTGGAAGAACGCCTTATGTTCAATCAAACATTGAACCAAAACCAATGTCTTCTGAAGAAGAATAGTCCTCAGTATCTTCTATCTCTGGTATTTCAGGCGGAACTGAATTACTTTCATCGATGAAACTTAGATCCATTTCAGCATCGTCATCCAATGCAATCGCGGCTTTTTCTTTGGTTTCTGTTGCTGTTTCGCTATTCTCTTGTTGGTCTATCATCCAATCAGGGGGATTTCCTGAGCCACCTCCCAACACGGACAAAGTAGTGAATGCGGCCAATGGCATAACAGCCAACGCAGTGAGCAAATCGAGGAAGGAAGACTCAGGAATACTTTGGATGCCAAGCCAAGCCTCGAATACATTTTGTTCAATCTGGATCGAACCGATGATGTCATCTCCCATCCAAGAAAGGGCCACAAGGCTTGCCATGCGTCCAAGTAGCCAAAGTACCAGTACTGGAGCCATCCACGAGAGTCTCGTCATCGAAATCAACCATCTGCGAGTAAATGCAGCCAATGAAATAAATCGTTGACAGAATGAAGGGAATATGCGTAAGAAAACAATGAGCAGAATAAGATAAACTACCAATGCGGATTCTAATCTTCGGTTTGGACGCATCAAACCATCTGGGGTAAACATCACGACGGAGAGCGGCAAGATAACCAGAATAAGTTGGAACGGAATTGCGAGTAAAATCAACCCACCATGCGTTGAGATCAAAGAGTAACCATCTTGCATTCTTTTGTGGACGATAAGCGTTAATCGTCCATGAGGTGATTGTTTGTATGCTGCTTTTGCTTGGCGGAGGGCCTTTGCATCTCTTGCAACTCTTGAAAATCCAAAAGCGGCTCTCCAACCTCCTTTTTCTGTGACCCAAACGGGAGTGAAACCTCCCGTGATCAGGGCGAGCATTAATGCAATCATTCCATAGGTTATGGAGGCCGTTAAAATCCATGGAATCATTTCTTGTTCAAAGGATATGGTGAAATTATCATTTTTACTGGTAAATCGAAACAAATATGTAATGGAAAAAGCGGCCATAGGCGTGAGAAATATTTGGCAAAAAACCACGGCTGTGAGCCATATTCTCGCGGCGAGCGTGCCTTTGGATTTTGACGCGCTCATGCCTTGCCCTTGTCAATAGGGAAGTCAAAGGTTACGCTCGAATTGTAACACAAATATTCAATTCCCACAATGATTCTTATTTTCCGTCAAGAAAACATCAAACAACCATCTCTATATGCCGGTCATGATTGGGATTCTTGTTTGCTATGAATAACAAGGCGTTAGCGATGGTTATTTGGCTTCTCGTAGCACACTCAATCGGCGCAATGGTAGAACCTGCCGAGGCAGCATCTGCTCGTGGAGGAGCAAGCGACGACTTTAGTATTGAATCCATTTCGCTTGGAAATCAAACCGTGATGCCTTCCCAATGGACCAATCCTGATGGTGTGACCTTGGATTACGTCATCGCTGGAGAGTCAATTGAAATCTCAGTCGAGGTATCCAGAGGAGGATCTGGTTTCGTTGGAAATGATGGTATATCTCAACTCGACGTGATTCACCCAATTGGTTATGTCATGGAATCATTTACTTGGATTACGGCAGATTTGTATCCTGGAAACAGTCAGACTCACAAGATAACATGGACGCCAGCGGTGGCTCACTCAATCCTCAATAATTCAACCAACGAGTTATCAGGTGGCATTATGCTCAAAGCGAGCGTCAATTATGCTCCAGATGACATCAATGGAAATGATGAAATGACAACGCAGGTACCAGTTGCCGTACTCAAGGACCCCATGGATGTACCCGCAAACACCCAAAACCAGGACCAATTCTTTGCAGGTCGTTATCCTTCAGAAGGAGGACAAGCATTTGCTACTGGTATATGGCAAGATGAAAACAGCGGTGGTGCTGTTGGTGATGGTCTGTGGCGTCATTCCAACCCGGGGGCAGATTATCCGGCAAATGCACATGACAGAGCCGTTTACGGATATTTTACGCAACAAACGAATCAGTGCGAGAGTGGATACAATATCGATTCTGGCTTAGCCGCAGTATATGGCGTGGTTGTCGTTTGCAAGCGAGCCTTAAATTCCTTTAATTTCGTGAGCCTTCAGTTACATGCACAAGCTTGGGGCGATATGGGTTCAGGAGATGATTACGCTGGAATCGAATTGTGGAGAGGAGCCGGGGGTCCCCAATTTTCCATGGTGCACCAATTTGAACTCAATGACCCTGCACCGGTCAATGTTGCCGGTTCATGGACCAATATTACATGGGATCCAACGGAGGAACTTGGTGGTTACAATTGGAATCTAGGATTCCTTTTCCATTCCGATGGAGGAGGCGCAACATCTGGATTCCGTGTCGATGATTTTGTGGTCTTTGGAGTCGAAAAGGTTGATAATTTTACCATTGACGTTGATTGCATCAATCCTGAAAATGGTATCTTTCCCATCGACGGATATACAACTTATCCAAATAACATCGTCTCACTCAAATGCATGGTTACCAATAACGGTTACCGCTCAGCATCCGTAAGGGTGCAATCCAATGTGACCAATACTGATTGGATGAATCAATCATCCATTCGAATTGAAGTCGAAGGAGCATCAGGAACTGGAACCAGTGTGCTGATGCCACCACTAAAGCCAAGTGAGCCAATTGAAACTTGGGTTAACCTCACCATCCCACCCGGTTCCGATGTTCAACAACAATTGTGGAATGTTTGGTGGCAAGATGCAGGAGGCACTGCCTCTGGTATCAAAGCGTATTATGAAATTGAACTTGAAGTAAAGCAACAGTTCAGTGTCTACATGACTACAGATACGCCCACTATCGCAGCATCGCTGGGCCCAGGAGAAACAGGATCGATGCCATTTACGCTACAAAATTCGGGTAATCGTGATGCATCGTTCAAATTAACATCAAACTTCTTTGGGGGCGGGGATGGCTGGGATGCAAGTTTTGTCTTTGCTGATGGCGGAACATACAACCCACTAAGTCAAATTCCGATTACAAGAGGTGAATCTGTTGACATGTTCTTCAATTTCACGGCTCCGCTTCAAATCGCACCGGAGGAATATCCATTCTCAATTAGTGCGACATGCCCAAGTTGTGGAGACACATTATTCGGCAATAAGGTCTTGAGCAAAAAAGTCAACATTCCAGTCTACAGGGAAGCGACTTTGACAACATTTACTGAAAGCATCATCGCTCCTGCTGACGGCATTCAAAAATCAATCAATCTCGAGTTACACAATCTTGGGAACGCTGAAGAAACCTATCTCCTGAGTTTGACGCAATCTAATAACAATTTGCAGGCTTATCTCAACAAAGAAGTCTCTGCCTTGCTTGAACCATGGGACGTCGCTCCTGATTCGAATATCAAAGTATTATTGCCAATGCCTATCGGTTTGCAAACAGGATTCTATTTCGTGACCGTAACGGCCATCAACACCAATGATTCATCGGTAAGGGCTGTCATAAACCTTGAAATTGAGGTTGTGGACACTGCAGCAGTTCAAGTAAGAGACGAAATATCTCTGGATTCTTACACCCCAAATGGTCCCTCGGTAACCATGCCGTTTAATGTGACAAATACCGGAAACAATCCGGATCGATTTGTAATGAGTATGGAAATTCCAGAGGGAATGTCAGCAAATTTTGAACAATTGGTTGATAGTAAAACCAAGGTACTTAATCCAGGAGAATCGATGAATGTATTGGTTCGGTTTTCATTCTCATCCGAGGCTCAAGGAACGCTCAAACTCAAAGTTACAGCCACCAGTGAAAATGATCAAGATATCAGTTCCACTGGAAATTGTGAGTTCCTTGTGGGTTCACAAAATTGGTTACGAATTATCTCAATCGAGCGACCAATTTACACCGAAGCAGGAGAATACGAGGTTGTCGTTACGGTCAGAAACCAGTATTCTGACAATCAATCGGTTGACATGAGTCTTGAGAAGGGCGATTCTCGAAACTATTTTTCTTCATCAATCGCCTCCAGGGATTTGAATTTCTTGCTTGCTGTCGGTGCTGAGAGAGACGTCACTATCACGCTTGATATTCCCGATTCATCAATTGAGAACCTACTCAGCGATGAAATCACAGTGAACCTCACCATTTGGGCAACATCGGGTACGGTCTCAGAATCGGTACCGTTTGTGCTCGAGGTTTCGTTAGTGAAGACGGCCAAGGACCTCACAGCCGACCGTGTTGAATCTTCTACCTCGAACGTAGGTGCCATCGCAACATGGGCTGTAGGTGGTTTACTTATCATCGGGCTAGCAGTTGTATTGATTCGCATACTCAATGCGACTGAAGAAGAAGATACAGGATGGACGGACCAAGAATATGAAGACCATCTTGCTGCAAAATATGGCGCCGTTACTGCCGCTCCAACACTTGATGCGCCCACTTCATTTGCCAGCCAAACACCCGCGTATTCACCACCTTCTCTTTCAGACCCAGCTCCAGTGGCTGCATCGGTGCCAATACCTCAATCTCCTCCACCATCATCTCCCGCACCTATCGTTCAACCGACTCCCCCACCTGCAGCGGTTCCACAAGTACCTCCACTTCCTCCAGAAGGTCTGCCTCCGGGCTGGACGATGGAGCAATGGGAAGCCTACGGGTCTCAATGGCTCGCCTCTCAGGGTCGCTAGACTCTGACGATGGATTCAAGACATGGTTGCCCTGCGATGTATTACTGAGGCCGGCATATGTACCAAAATGGACAAGCACCAATTTTTATTCTGAAAGAAGGCACAGAAAGAACTCGTGGCAAGAGTGCTCAATCGAATAATATCGCAGCAGCGAAAGCCGTTGCCGATGCAGTTCGATCAACCCTCGGTCCAAAAGGTATGGACAAAATGCTGGTAGACAGCATGGGTGATGTTGTTATCACCAACGACGGGGCCACCATACTCAAAGAAATGGATATTGAACACCCTGCAGCTAAAATGATTATCGAAGTTGCCAAGACGCAAGAGCAACATTGTTTCGACGGTACGACCACTGCTGTCGTTCTCGCAGGAGAATTACTCAAGCGTTCCGAAGACCTTATCGAGCAAAATGTCCATCCAACCGTTATTTGTGAAGGATTCAGGATGGCTTGTGAGAAGGCTGTTGAAGGATTGGAGTCGCATGGCATCTCTACAGAAGGCAAAGATGCAGTTTTGATGGAAGTTGCAAAAACCAGCCTCACCGGTAAATCAGCTGGAGCCGTAAAGTCATTTTTAGCAGATATTTGTGTTCGTGCAGTGAATGCGGTCGGACAAGTAGAAAATGACGAACGTATGGTCGATCTTGACGATATCAAAGTCGAAAAAAGACAAGGTGGTTCGATTAAGGACAGCACACTTGTTGATGGAATTATTCTCGACAAAGAGAGAGTTCATGCAGGGATGCCTCGTTCGATATCCGATGCAAGCATTGCCCTCATCAACAGTGCTATTGAAGTCAAGAAAACTGAGGTTGATGCAAAAATTCAAATTACGGACCCAAACCAATTAGCCGCCTTTTTGGAGGAGGAAGAAGGTTACATTCGTCAGTTGGTTGAAACCATCAAAGCGAGCGGAGCCAACGTGGTTATTTGTCAGAAAGGCATTGATGATCTTGCACAGCATTACATGTCCAAATCAGGTATTTTTGCCATTCGCCGTGCCAAAAAGAGTGACATGGAGGCATTGGCAAAGGCTACCAACGGTCGTGTCATTACCAACATCGATGACCTTTCCAAAGAAGATTTAGGAAAAGCCGCACGAGTAGAACAGAGAAAAATCGGAGATTCTGATATGACTTTCATCACAGGATGCGAAGAAGCCAAGTCGGTTTCCGTATTGCTGAGAGGAGGAACCGAACACGTTGTCGATGAGATTCGCAGAGCCTTTGATGACGCTGTAGGTGTTGTTTCAGTCGCATGGGAAGACGGAGCCGTATTGACTGGAGGAGGTAGTGTTCTCGCTGCATTATCCAGAGATTTGAGAGCTTTTGCAGAATCCGTTGGAGGAAGGGAACAAATGGCTATTGAAGCATTTGCTACAGCCCTTGAGATCATTCCTAGAACACTTGCAGAAAATGCAGGGCTCGATCCGGTTACCACGATTATTGAATTGAGAAAAGCACATGCAGAAGGCGATTCAAAATCAGGAATCAACGTCTATGAAGGCGGTGTGATGGATATGAAAGAAGCCAATGTTTTGGAACCTCTCAGAGTTGTTGAACAAGCCATCCTCTCCGCTACAGAAACGGCCACAATGATTCTTCGAATTGATGATGTTATCTCCTCAAAGGGCATCTCCTCTATGGGTGATGAAATGGATAACATGGGCTTTGATATGTAAGTTTGAACCCCTCACTCAATACTCACAAAAACATGAGAGAATTGCGAACCTTGAAAGACTACTGAGAGGTCGAACCGATTGTCGAGGGGGCAATGCCATGACAATCGTCGCAAAAGTGTGGATTGAAGAAGATTGCATTACTTGTGATGCTTGTGCCGACATTTGCCCTGAAGTGTTTGATATCACCGATGAATCCAGTTTTATCATTGCTGATGTGAGAGAAGATGGAGCCTTCAACAGAAACGAAACCAAATCTCCGTTGAAAGGGGACATAGGTGCTCAGTTAGGAGAAATTATCATCGAAGCTGCTGAAGCCTGTCCAGTTGAAGTCATCCAATACGAGTTGGCCGATTCAGGACAAAGCGAGGCTATAGAGGAAGAAGCACCAGTCGCAGAAGTTGAAGTTGCTGCCGCTCCGGTTTCAGCAAGTGCACCAGTCGTAGATGGAGCATTAGCAAGCGTAATGGAGGGAGAAAGAGAACTTGTGGTCATGTTTGGTTCTCAAACTGGCAATGCAGAAGGCCTTGCGGCTGCAACAGCCAAGAAAGCATCAGACTATGGATTGCAAGCCAAAGTCGTCGATATGGATGGATACGATCTCAAAAATCTTGCACAAGTTAAGCGCCTTTTGCTCATTACCTCAACATGGGGTGAAGGAGAAATGCCAGACAACGCCGAGGCACTTTGGCAATCAGCCCTTTCTGCATCTGGCATGAACCTTGCCAATACTCACTTTTCTGTTTGTGCCATTGGCGATAGTTCCTATGACGAGTTTTGCAAAGCAGGGACGGACTGGGATGAAAAATTATCCGCTTTTGGAGGTCAGAGAATTCATGACATTCAGTTATGTGATGTCGATTATGAGCCACCTTACCTTCTTTGGGTCAATGAAGCCCTCAGCAGAATCGCATGTGTTGATGAGTCTGGAACATTCCAAGTCGAACTTGTCGATTCCATGAAAGAATATGCATCAGGTTCTGCCGACGACGTGGCCGATGATGGCGATTTTGCACCTGGTCAAGTTCAACAAAGTGACATGGATATTTCCTTCAAGATATTCCGATACGATCCAGCAACTGCTTCAACCGGTTGGGATGAGTTCGCTTTTTCCATTCCCGGCCACGCAACCCTACAGGATGCTTTACTGGCCATCAAAGGACAAATCGATGGTAGTCTTACCTTCAGAACCAGTCATGTCACTGGTACAAATCCGCTTACGGGAATTAAAGCAAATGGCAGAATTGTCATGGCCGATACAGTGAGAGTTGTGGATTTGTGTACCCATGCTATGGAACTCAAACTCGAACCGATGCCAGGTCATGAAGTAATCAAAGATCTAATGGTTTCATATGATGAATGGCAGCAACATCGTCTCAAGTCGAAACCTTGGATGCAATCAGATCCAAGAATCGGAGACCGATTACCTAACGGAATGCCAATGGGAGCAATTCCTGCTGCTGAAGCTACCGCACTTCACGCAATCAATGCGGTCATGAGTCACCAACTTATTCAAGGGATGAGTGATTGTTATGACAGCGATTCAAAGTATCGTGGTCCGGGACTCAATCTTCTTGAATGGGCCAGAAGCCAAGACCCTCGAGTGGGTTCGAAGCAACGCAAAGCAATCATGGAGTCTTTGCAAACCCACGGCGGAGTGTGGGATGAAGCCGATCTCTCGTCTCTTTCCCGTCATGGCAAGTCAGGACAAATCGCAGCCGATTCTTTGTACGATGCACGTTCTCGCCTATTGGCTGAGTTCAATTTCATAGGAAGACCAGGTCGATTGGCTAAGAATTATGCTCGTTCAGTGAAGTCAAGTGGAAATGTCAATGAAACCACGTTATATCGAACTGTTTTAGGTCCATTTGGCCTCGCTTCAAATATCATGAATGGTGTTTCGCTGAGAATGTTGCTCGGTTTTACTCGCAATGGAGGTCCAATCATGCGTGGTTTCCAAGGTATGCTCGTTCCGCCGGCTGGTATTGGAAAAATTCCAAACATGTTCAATGCAAGGATACAAAATCATCACGAAGTGGTCGCAATTTTCAACGAAGTTGATACAAGGTTCTAGGTGTTCATATGGCTAAATATTCCTACTATCCTGGTAACGCCGCCAGACAAAGTTGTCTTGAAGTAGAAGACACCATTCAACCAATGTCATCATCTTTAGGCATCCAACTTATTGAAATGCCAGGCTACAGCAGTGATGGTGGAGATGTCATTAAGCAAAGCAACAAGTTTCTCCAACTTGTCTTGAACGCTCGGAATTTTGCGATTGCAGAAGAGAATGGTCATGACATCATTACTGCTTGTGCCTCAGCACACGGAAACATGTCAGATGCGCTTCATAGACTTCAATCTGATGCCGGTCTCCTTGCAGAAGTAAATACCACCTTGGAAAAAACAACGGGTAAAATTTTCAGCGGCGAGATACAAACTCACCATCTCTTGCATATACTCGTGGAAGATATTGGATTGGATACAATCAGATCCAAGGTGACAAATCCTCTTGACATGAAAGTTGCAGGATACTATGGTTCAATGATGCAGAGAGAAGGTTTTTGCGCCAAAGATGATCCATTCAATCCTTCATACTTTGAGCAATTAATTGAGGCTCTTGGAGGAACGCCAGTAGATTATCAATCGAAGACGGCAAGCGTTGGGGCACCAAGTTTACTCACACTCGATAAACCAGTCATGCAAATGACGGCAAAGGTTCTATCGCAAGCAAAAGCCGCTGGAGCACAATTACTTGTTTCCGCCTGCACACTATCTCATGCCAATCTTGATTCTTACCAAAATAAGGCTCGCAAGCACACCGGTAAAGATACTAATCTCCCCGTCATTCACCTTTCAGAATTGGTTGCATTTGCCTTAGGATATCACGTTGACCGATTCGCTCAACTTCGAACTAGAGCCTTGGTTATCGGTGGATGACGAACCCCATCGTTCTGTGAATTTGCCTTGCTTGTAACGCATTAAGGCCTTGAATATTTTTTAATTGATTTAGGTTCATGTTGGCCAATTGACCAATGGAATGGTTTTGTAACAGTAGTTTTGCGGTCTTGTATCCTATTGATTGGATCGCTTGCAAAGTTTTCATTGCGAATTGGAATGTTTTCTTATCTTGAGCATGCATTTTGTTTCGATGTTTGTTCAATTTGGTATTTGGCATGTCGAAATCTGGAATCGTATCATTATTGGTCTCACTATATTCACTTTCTTTGACAATTATTCTTGTGATAAACCGTGCAACATGCCAATAATTTGGTAGCATGATGACAGAAATATTTGTTTGAATCGCCAAGTATGCTAATGCTCCTTGAATGGCATTTGGATGGATTGTTCTTTGTGTTCTGAAATCGTTTCCTTCAATAATCATGATTGGATGCATGCACGCATATACCAATCGGTTTGCTTGTTGAATAAATCGACCATCGATGATTGAATCAATTAGATCTCTGATGGTCTTTCTCTCGATGATTATTCTGTCACCGATTTGTAAATCACCTGTTTCCAAATTTTCTATAGAATAATTAACTCCGAACCTTTTCAAAGCGACAGCAAAACTTGAGCGACACTCTCTATGGTCGAGTATAACTCCTAGGTTTGCTTTTTTTTTGGGTCAATAGATTCAACTTCCTCTTGGGCTGATTCTAAGTGTGTTTCAATGGAATCTGGATCAATAAATTCCTCTAGACCTCTTTGTAAGGATGGCCTTTGAGGTAATTGAACTTCTTCTTGTTGAATGATTTTAGGCTGATCTGCTTCAATTTCTGCATTCTTAGGTTGAATAAGTCTTTCTTTTTCTGATTCGATGAATGCTTCTGCACGAATAATTTGACCATCAGAAGTCTTCACAGAAAAGGCATCCAACATCCCAACAGAAGAAGGCATTTTTCGAGGGAGTCTGGCTTGGCGTCGTAAATTTTCTAGATTTGCAAACATTTTCTTTTCTTTGTTGTGGGACGCTAATTGTATGTATTCATCTCTGGTGTTTTCAGTGATAAATGCATGAACATCGCCATCACTCTTTCTTGCCGTTCTTCCTCTTCGCTGTATGGCCCTAATAGCGCTTGGAACCGGTTCATACATGATGACTCTCTCGGCTGCAGGAATGTCTAACCCCTCTTCTGCTACAGATGTGGCAACTAAGACATTGAAGGTACCATCGCGGAACTTTTGGAGAACTTCTCTTTGCTTTTTCTGATTCATACCCGCACTGTCTCCTTTACTTGCCTGTCCAATGAACGGCGTAACTCTCAAGCGAGTGTCTTCTTTGAGATATTCACACAATATGTCTACTGTGTCTCTGTACTCTGTGAAAATGATGATTCTTCCCTCAGGGTGCCTTCTCATACCCTGAGTAACTGTTTTTTTTGTCAGTTTTAGTTTGGGGTGAAGTTCATCCATTAGACTGAGTCTTCGATATGCATCGTGAACAGCAGGGAGTGAGAGAAACCTCGCAGATTTTCGATTTTTCTTTCTGCGTTCACTGTCAGACCTCTCGAGATAAGCCAATGCACATTTTACACCCTGTGTTTCCACAAGGTCAATCAAACGAATGAGCCTGCGAATGTCACCGATTCTCCTTGCAGCATCGTAACCCCGTTTGTCATCTCTTTGAATGGCCGCACTGGCTCTTCGCTGTGCTTCATTGATGGCCCATGATGTCAACCTTCCTTGGGCTGATAAAAAACCGCCCCTCCTTAGATAATCACTTTCAACTGAAAGTTGATTATTCAGCGGAGAAATCAGTGCATTGATGCCTTCTGGCAACTGAATCCGATGATTTTCTATGTGCATTTCTGTAGCATAAGGCTTGAGCAAATCATCATCTCTCTTAGCGAGATGCATTCTTTCGATTTGTAAGTGGTTTGCAACCTGCAAAATATCATCTCTTTTGGTACCAGGTGATGCCGTAGCGCCAAGCATCGCTCCTTGAGGGTTAGCTTGGAAATACAAATTGCCAATCTCTGCCATTGGCTCATTTCCTTTGGCATGATGAGCCTCATCAAAAACGATGAGACTCACGTCTTTCAACTCGATTCCACCTGTTTGGGCATCATTACGCACCACGTGTGGTGTGGCTACAATCATTCGAGATTGATCCCAAATTGCAGGGCGGTCTTTTGGTGAGATGTTACCGGTTAGAATTGAAATTTCATGCTCAGAAATCTTCAAGATTTCTTTGGCCATTTCATAATGCTGGTCTACCAATCCAATCGATGGAGCAAGAATAATGATCATACCTTCTTTTTTGAGAAATTCAGCCATTACCAGCCACTGTACGGCGGTTTTTCCAAACCCAGTCGGCATGACGACGAGCGTATTGCCGCTTAATGCGTCTTGTGTTGCAAGAAATTGGTATGCTCTTGCCTCGACTTCACCAGTAATGTTTGGGTGAATGACAAGCGCCATGGGCATCGTCTAGAAATTTCAGGCTCAAGATTGTTATCCTCGCCCAAAGCAATAAATTAATACTAAAATAAATCTGTTTGGAAGTGACGTGCCTCGATTTTCACCGAACTACTCATATATGGGTTGAAAGTCGCCGAAGGGCTCAGAAGGTGAGGAGCCAGACACAAAGGGCAATGCATAGCATCCCACCAACCCAAGCCACAATCGTTGGCATGGGACCTGTGTCACGGCTATTCCTTCGCCCGAAGAGCCTTCGTACGCCCTTGCTGGGGCCAATGCGTCGTACAAACATGGAGGCCGAAATATGGCAAAGAGAAGTCACCCAAGACGAGGAAGCATGGCGTTTAGTCCGCGTAAGCGTTCGAGACGCCCGTTCGGGCACGTTAAATCGTGGCCAAAGAGCAATGAAAGCGAAGTACGAATACAAGGTTTTGCAGGTTGGAAAGCCGGAATGACCCACGTGTTGTCCCGAGATCTCAACCCAAAATCAACGAGCGCCGGTCAAGAAGTACGTGTACCAGTCACCGTAGTCGAAGTTCCTCACATGCGCGTTCTCGGCGTTAGAGGATACCGGATGACTCCTTACGGAATGCAAGCTGCTGGTGAAGCATGGTTGAGTGCCGACCAATTATCCGATTCTTTCCCGCACCTTGGACGCAGATTGCCAAAGCGTGATGGACACAACTCAGAAGATCATCTTGAGAAGTTATCAAACGATGATTTGGTGGAGGTACGTCTCATAGTAGCTACTCAGCCCCATGTCATATCCGGAACACCATCAAAAACTCCCGATGTCATGGAAGTTGGGTTGTCAGGAGGTTCAATCAGTGACCAACTCGATTGGGCAAAAGAAAACCTTGGTCAAGAGATTTCCATTAATGATGTGTACCAAGAAGGAACCATGGTTGATGCAGTAGGCGTCACCAAAGGATACGGTTGGCAAGGTGTCATCAGAAGATTTGGTGGAAAACTACAATCCCACAAGAATTCAAAGAAGCGAAGACAACATGGAAACATGGGTGATTTCGGAACTGGATATGTTCGAAAAACCATCAGACAAGGTGGCCAAACCGGATATCATCAAAGAACTGAGTTCAATAAAAGAATCCTTAAGATCAGTAATCCCGAAGATGCATCAATCACTCCAGATGGTGGATTCCTTCACTATGGAGAAGTCAAATCAGATTACGTGCTTGTGAAGGGAAGTCTTCCAGGCCCGGCTAAAAGAATGGTTCGATTTAGAGATGCGATCAGAGTTCAAGAGAGTAAATTGACTGATTACGAAATTACGTATGTCAGTACTTCAAGCAAGCAGGGGGTCTGAAGTTGAAGGCACAAGTTATGAATATCGTTAACAACATTCAGCAGGATGAACTCGATGCTGGTAAACTTCAGGAAGTTTATGACATCGAGGTTGAACTTGGTAAGAAAATTACCCTGCCTGATTCCTTTGAAGCACCTCACCGACCAGATATGGTAAAAATGGCCGTTGCAAGTTCTCGTGCCAACCGAAGGCAAAGCTACGGTTCCAAACCTCACAACGGAAAGAAGAGACCAATGGCTGGTATGAAGCACTCCGTTGAATGGTGGGGTAAGGGACGAGGTGTATCACGAATTATGCGTCGAACTGGTCAAAGAAGGGGTGCACAAAACCCGCATACTCTCGGTGGTCGCCGTGCACACGGTCCTAAAGTGGAGAAAGACTGGTCGAGAAAACTCAACATGCAAGAACGCCGATTGGCTCGTGATAGTGCTATTGCAGCAACAACATCGGTTCAAATGGTGAGAGATCGAGGACATCGCTTCGCAGAAGAAATCGAAAACCTCCCCATTATCCTTGGTGACTATGAAGAGGTACAAGGTAAGAAATCTGAATCAATCGATATCGAGATGTTCAACCTGAAGGGTGGTACGAGAAAAGTTTCAGCAATCTTTGAAGCCCTAGGATTAGGCGATGACTTGCACAGAGCAAAGTCGGGAAGAACAATCCGTCCCGGAAAAGGAACCATGAGAAATCGTGTACGAAAGACGCCAAAGAGTGTTCTTCTTGTAGTTGCCAACAAAGATGGATTGGCGAAAGCAGCACGAAATCTTCCAGGTGTAAATGTTGTAGCTGCTCGTAATCTTTGCGCTGAAGATTTGGCACCAGGTGGCGACATGGGTCGCCTCACAGTGTTTACGAAAAACGCTATTGAAGCAATGAATAAGGAGGCCTGAAAAGATGGTAAACCCATATGATATTATCCGAATGCCATGGATTACTGAAAAATCAATGGAAGCTCGTTCCAAAGAAAATAGAATGGAGTTTATTGTAAACTCAAAGGCTACGAAGCCACAAGTTGCTCAAGCAGTTGAAGCACTCTTCGATGCTGAAGTCGCTAAGGTCAACATCAGAATCACAAAACACGGTAAATTAGCATCTGTTAGATTAGCAGAGGGCTATGATGCAGAAGAAGCCGCAATGCGGTTGGGAGCATTCTGAGGTGATGAATCATGGGTAAGCGAAACAGAGCACAACGTAAAGGATCATCGCCAAGATACAAGGTACCTTCACACCGATTCCCGGGTAAAAACAGGATGCCTCGTGTAAGCGATACTGTGGCAGAAGTAACAGAACTTGTTCACAGCCCAGTTCACACAGCACCTCTTGCAAGGATTAAATTGCCATCAGGTGACTCGGAACTTGTCGTTGCCACGGAAGGAATTTCCGTTGGCAGCACAATCGCAATTGGTGATAATGTTTCACTCAGACCAGGTAATGTGACCAGTTTGGCAAACATTCCTGAGGGAACGGCCATCAACAATGTCGAAATTCGTCCCGGAGACGGAGGTAAATTGAGCCGAACTGCAGGTAATGCTTGTATGGTTGAAGCACGCCTTGGTGACAAGGTTAGAATTCGACTTCCAAGCGGTAAATCCAAGGAACTGAATGGAAAGTGCCGAGCAACCATCGGTGTACTCGCAGGACATGGACGTCTCGAGATGCCATTACGTACAGCGGGTGCTGCACATTACAAAGCCAAAGCTCGTGGTAAGTTGTATCCTCACGTAAGTGGTGTTGCAATGAACCCAGTCGATCACCCTCACGGTGGTGGAAACCATCAGGCTGTACACGGACCAAACTCTGTTGCCAGAGGAACGCCTCCTGGTGCAAAGGTAGGACACATTGCTCCGCGAAGAACCGGCCGTGGTAGTGGAAAGAGAAAAGGAGTTGAGTAATCATGGCAAGAAAGAAGAAATCATTTATGACTCCCAAAGCGAGTCGAAGAAAGTCAAGAAAGAAGCGCTCATCAGCAGCAGCACGCCGCAAGAAAGAGTACACCTATCGTGGCTTCAATCTCGAAGAACTTCGAGTCATGCCTATGTGGCCATCTGAAGAAGATCCTTCTGCACCTTCTATCATCACGCTTTTGCCTGCGAGAGCACGTCGCTCAATCGCAAGAGGATTGGCTCCTGAAACAGAAAAGGCTCTCGAGAAGATTCGAGCCACTGAGGGAGACTTGCGTACGCATCGAAGAGATTTGCCAATTCTTCCAGAATTTGTTGGAAGAACCATCGGTATACATGATGGTCAATCCTTTGTTAACGTTGAAATCAAGCCCGAGATGATTGGGCATTACCTTGGAGAGTTCGCTCCTACCCGACGCAGTGTAACGCACAGCGGTCCTGGTGTGGGTGCGACTCGCTCTTCAACACACGTTGCATTGAAGTGAGGCGGTTATCATGGCAGGAAGAAAACATCAAATGGACCGACGCTCAAAGCGAAGGGAGTTGTCTCAAAAGGGATATACGCAACTTTTGCAAGGTAGCAGGTTAGCCTCAGCAAGGTCGAAAAATGTCGACATGCACGTAAAGCATTGTTTTGAGGTTGCTCGAGCAATCAAAAACAAAACCGCTGGAGAAGCCATCGATTTCCTCAATGATGTATTGAAAATCGATAGCGATCGTGCTGATATTCGTCGAAAAGCCACTCCCGTCCCCTATCGCTTAGGAAGCGGAAACAAAAAACGCCGCAGAAGCGGTCCAAGTATGGTCGGACACCGCAGAGGTAAGGTTGGACCAGGTCGTTATCCGGTCAAAGCAAGCCGAGAATTTGTCAAACTCATCAAGAGTTGTATGGAAAACGCTCGTCACCAGTATGAAGATTTAGAGCCAGAAGACATGGTCATTACTCACGTAGCCGCTCACAGAGGCGAAATTAAGAGAGGATGGATTCCTCGAGCCAGAGGTCGTGCCTCACCATCAAATCACTATCGTGTGAATTTGGAAATCTTCCTTGAAGATTTCAGTGATTATGAAGATGAAGATGAGGATGAATTCTGAGGTGTTAACAATGAACGAAAATAGCAGCACACTTCGAAAAATAATTAACAGAAATGTAGAGAGACATCTCGTCAGAGAATTCTTGATGCGTAATACCAAGAAAGCAGGATTTGGAGGCTTAGAAATAAAGCGAACACCTGCCGGTACGGAAGTAACCGTCAAGGCAGAGAGGCCAGGGATGGTCATTGGCCGTAAAGGAAAAATTATCAACGATCTCCAAAGAAGACTTAACGACGAATTTCAGATTGAGAACCCTCGATTGAAAGTTGATGAAGTCGAGAAGCCAGCGCTTAATGCTCAGGTTATGGCCGAGAAGATAGCAAGTGCAATGGAAAGAGGATGGTACTACAGAAGAGCAGGACATTCAGCAGCCTTGAACATCATGGACGCAGGTGCTCGTGGTGTTTTGATTACCATTTCAGGTAAACTCACTGGTTCAAGAAACCGCACTCAGAAATTCATTCGTGGTCACGTCAAGTATTGCGGAGAAACGGCGAATCAATTCATGGACAGAGGCTATTCTGTTGCAGTCAAGAAATTAGGTACCATCGGTGTTACTGTTGAAATCATGCGTCAAGGAACCAAGTTACCTCACGAAATCGTGATTTACTCTGAAGAAGAATTGCGACAAAGAGAATCTACTGAACAACCTCCTGAGGAAGAAGTAGAAGTCGAAGCCAATGCGGAGGGAACTGAATGACCCATGTAGGCATGCGCGAATTATCGACCATGAGTCGAGAAGCATTGGAATCGAGGTTGGTAGAACTCCAGGAAGAAATGCTTCAGTTACGTGCTGAGCAGTCCATGGGTGGAACTCCCTCAAATATGGGTGAATTCAAGGCAACGCGAAGAAGCATTGCCAGAATCAAAACAATATTGAACAATACAAATTGAAGGTGGAATTGAAATGGCAGCTATTTGCAATGTTTGCGGACTCCCTGATGAGTTGTGCATTTGCGAAGAAATTGCCAAGGAACAGCAAAAAGCCACCATTAGTATTGACCGCAGAAGGTATGGAAAAATTGTCACCAAGGTAGAGGGTATTATGGACTCAGCCATTGACATAAATGAGTTGGCTAAACTACTCAAAAACCGATGTGCAGCCGGCGGAACCGTCAAGGACAGAGTGATTGAACTTCAAGGAGACCACAAAAAGAAGGCCGCCGTCGTTCTTCGAAATAATGGATTTAATGTGGAGGTGCGATAAATGGATATGAAACATCATTCATGGTTAGGTAGAACCATCAATGTCATTGATTCTAGCGATGTCTCACTCATTGGAATGAAAGGTTTGGTACTGGATGAGACCAGGGAAACCATCGTTATTTCACATGACGAACAAACGAAAACGCTTGGAAAACAAGCGATCAGATTCACAGTTGATGATTCGAAAGTCATCAATGGTTCGCTGGTACGGCAGCGAGCAGAAGACAGAATAAACCGTAATTACAAGGAGGATGCAGAATGAGAGACATCGGAGTGGATGTAAAAATGCCATCAGGAGAATGGGATGGAGATGAAAATTGTCCATTTTTTGGAAGTTTAAGATTGAGGGGACAAGTCCTAGAAGGTATTGTTGCTAAATTGGGAATGCAAGGGACGATTATTATCGAAAGAAATAACGTTCGCTACATGAAAAAATATGAGCGATACGAAAAGAGGACTGGTACAGTAGCGGCACACCTGCCAAGTTGTATCGGAGAGGTTGCCCTTGGCGACCGAGTCAAGGTCATGGAATGTCGTCCATTGAGTAAGACTGTTTCGTTTTGTGTCATTGAGAATATCGGAGGTGTTGCTTGATGAAAGGTATCGCTGGCCGCCAAACACGTGGACTTCCATCCATGGCTCGCTTACAAGTTGCTGATAACACTGGAGCAAAAATTGCACAGATCATCAACGTATTGAAGCTGGGTGGAACCATGCGTCGTTACCCTGCTGCGGGTGTTGGAGACCTGGTTAGAGTCAGTATCAAGCGAGGTACTCCTGAAACTCGACGACAAATGTACGATGCAGTTGTGATCCGACAACGTCGACCATTCCGAAGAGTGGACGGTACTTGGGTTCAATTTGAAGATAATGCCGTCGTTATCACCAATCGTAGAGGTGAAGTACAAGGTTCAGATATCAAAGGTCCTGTTTCAAGAGAGGCTGCAGAAAGGTGGCCTAGAATTGCTGCAACAGCAAAGCAGATTGTATGAGGTGATGGGATGGCAAAAAGTAGTAAATCAAGCAAACAGAGGAAATCTCAGTTTAATGCTCCAATGCATGTTCGAAGAAAGCGAATGTCGGCGAGACTTCAATTGGACAAACCAGATGAAAGACTTGCAGGAATTCGATCAGTGACCGTAAGAGTTGGTGACACTGTACGAGTTGTTCGTGGAGATCATGCACATGGTGGCAAGCGAGTAGGTGGAAAAAGAAATACAAATCCTTTGGTGGGTAAAGTTGTAAGTCTGAATATAGACACAGGTCGCTTGGTTATCGAAGGTGCAACTTCGGTTAAAGCCGACAACAAAGAAGAAGCCCTACCAATTCATTGCTCAAATGTCGTTGTGACAAGATTAGATGAAACCGACAAATTGCGAATGCAAAAGTTAACTGGAAGAGGAAGTGCATAATATGGGAAGTCCAAGTCATTTGAAAAGACTGGCCATGCCAAGAAGCTGGCCATTGCCAAGAAAAACCAATATTTGGGTTACACGAGCACGTTCAGGCGCTCATGCTCTCGAGAGATGCATGCCAATCAATGTCGTTCTTCGTGATGTTTTGGGTGTCGCCCGAAGCACCAGAGAAGTTCGCAGAATTTTACACGAGGGTCTTGTCAAAGTAGACGGCCGCGTTGTCAAAGATAACAAGCGTGGCGTTGGTCTCATGGATGTTTTGTCCGTTGGAGATGATGACTATCGACGCTGTGTTCTCGATACCAATGGAAAACTTAGGTTCCGCCGCATTTCTGCTGAAGAAGCAACCTACAAGGTTTGCCGAATCGAAAACAAAGTCACTGTTAAAGGTGGAAGAACACAACTCAATCTTCATGATGGTAGAAATATTCTCACAGATAGCGCATCCCAATACAAAACTGGTGACTCGCTCAAGATTTCACTCCCAGACCAGGAAATTATCGAGCACATTGTGTTCGGTGAAGGCACGAAATGCTACTTGGTTGGTGGTGTTCACATCGGCAGCATGTCTTCTGTAACCTCTTACATTGTGAAGCGCTCAAGCATGCCCAATGAAGTAGAATTCGATGGGTTTGGAACAATTGCTCGCAACGTATTCGCTATTGGAGACAATGAATTGCCAGGCGTGGAGGTGAAGGCATGAGTGAGATGTCAAATCCAATGCTCGCCCCACGAATCGTCAAGGTCACCGTAAATATCGGTGTCGGCGAAGGTGGTAATCGACTTTCTAATGCTGAGAAAGTTCTCGAATTGTTGGCGGGCGTGAAGCCAATTCGTACCCTCGGAAAACAACAAAACAGAGATCTCAAGGTACGTGTGGGTGCTCCTATTGGATGCAAAGCTACCATTCGAAATCCAGAGTCAATTAAGAAATTCTTGACCGACGCTTTTTGGGTTCGAGAGAACGTTATTCCAGCTTGGAATTTTGATGCTCAAGGAAACCTCTCCTTTGGAATTCGTGATTATACTGACTTCCCCGACCAAAAATACGATCCAGACATCGGAATTTTTGGTATGGATATCAACGTAGTGATAGAGCGACCTGGTCATCGAGTTTCTCGTCGACGAAGAAGAAAGAGCAAAATCCCTACATCACACCACGTGACGCCTGATGAATCCCGTCACTGGATAAAAGAAGAATTTGGAATCACCATCATGGAGGAGTAATCATGGCCAGAGATCATGGAGAAGCAATTGGAAGAACGATTGGATGCCGAAGATGCGGTAGAAAAAGAGGCATGATTCGAAGACATGGACTGAGGTTGTGTCGTCAGTGTTTCAGACACGTCGCCCCAGAAATTGGGTTCAAGAAGTTGAGTTGAGGAGGGAAAAAGTATGCAATTTGATCCGCTAAATGATGCTCTAGTAAAGATGTTTAACGCAGAACAGGCTGGAAAATATGAGGTATCTCTTTTCCCAGCGAGTAAGCTGTTGGGAAGCGTATTGCAAATTATGCAATCACAAGGTTACGTTGGACAATTTGAGAGAGAAGAGAACGGACGAGGAGGTTCGTACAAAGTTGAACTCCTTGGTACCATTAACCAATGTGGTGTTGTAAAACCACGATACAGCGTCCGAAGAACAGATTTTGATAGATGGGAAGGAAGATATCTTCCAGCCCAAGATTTTGGTTTATTGATTTTGACCACCAATAACGGTGTGATGAGTCACTATGATGCCAAACAGAACAGAATTGGTGGCCGGTTATTGGCTTATGTGTATTGAGGTATTTTCATGGTTCAAATAGACAGAATCGAACATGTCGTTGACCTTCCTGAGGGGGTTAACGCAAGCCTAGATGAAGAGGGTAATCTCTCGGTCTCAGGTGAAAAAGGGTCTTTGAGTCGACAATTTGTCGATCCAAAATGCCAACTATTCCAAGAAGGGAACACAATAACGGTCAGAATCGATATGCCACGCCGAAAGGAGAAAGCCCTGGCTGGTACATGGAAAGCGCACATTGCAAACATGGTCAAAGGCGTAACCTCCGGTTTCGAGTATCATCTCAAAGCCGTTTATTCTCACTTCCCAATGACACTTGCAGTCAAAGGAAATGAATTCGTTGTCAACAACTACTTTGGAGAGCGAGTACCCCGTCGTGCAGATATTCTCGATGGTGTGAAAGTTGAGGTAAAAAACAAGGTTGAAGTGGTTGTTTCAGGAATCGACAAAGAAAAAGTCGGTCAAACATCTGCAAATATTGAGCGATGTACCACCGTAAAGAATCGTGATAGAAGAGTCTTTCAAGATGGAATCTATCTATTGGAGAAAATGTGAGGGGTGAAATCATGACTGAAGAATATGAAAGCATGACCGTTGCTGAGTTAAAGGATTTGCTCCGAGAGCAAAATTTGCCAGTTTCGGGAAATAAGAAAGAACTCATCGCTCGATTACAAGAATCATCTTCTGCTGATGAAGAGGAAGAAGTTGAAGAAGAATCTGTCGAAGAGGAAGATGATTTCGATGACTTTGACGATGATTGGGATGAAGAAGAAGATGAATTCCATGTTGCCCGTCAAAAACCAGTACTCGATGAGGAGACTCAAGAAGCACTCGCTTTGAGAGCCGCTCAGAAAAAGAAGACTCCTAAGTTCCAAAGAACAGAATGGTTTCGATACAAGCGTCTATCACGTTCAGGTTGGAGAAAGCCAAAAGGAATGGATAACAAACAACGACGCAATTACCGATATCGAACCCCTCTGGTTCGAGTTGGTCACGGTAAGATTGCCTCGGCAAGAGGGCTCCATCCTTCTGGATTTGCAGAAGTAATGGTTCACAACACCATGGATCTAGAATCCATCGACCCAGAAACCCAAGCCGCAAGGGTTGGTCGAACGGTTGGTGGCAGAAAGCGTGAACAAATTCATGCCCGTGCTGATGAACTTGGCATTCGTATACTCAATCGCAGGAGGGATGTCTGATGCAAATTACTAATCAAAAACGCATGGCTGCTCAAATTCTAAAATGTGGAGTGAACCGTGTTTGGATTCATCCTTCATATGTAGATCAGGTGTCGCAGTCCGTCCAGAAGGAAGATATTCGTGAAGCCATTGAAAGTGGCTGGATTAAGGCCAAAGCGGTTCAAGGAACATCAAGAGCCCGTGCTTTGAAGCGAAGGGCTCAGCGTGCAAAAGGGCGACAGAAAGGTCACGGAAAGCGGTCTGGAAGTTCCAACGCACGTCATCCAAGGAAGCAAAGATGGATGCAAACCATCCGTGCACAACGAAGAGTTCTCAAAGAATTGAGAGCTGATGAAACCATTACGCCGTCACAATATCGACATTATTACCTTAAGGCTAAAGGTGGATCTTATCGTTCAATATCTCACATGAGGTCTCAAATGGAGACCGAAGGATTGGCATTAGGGGGTGCAGAGTGATGGCAAAAGGACCAAGACAGAGAACATCTTTTAGACGCAGAGAAAGCGGTGAAACCGATTATCGACGCAGGCTCAAACTCCTTCGAAGTCGTGAAATGCGTGCAGTCGTACGTGTCTCCAACACGAGGGTTACCTGCCAACTTGTTGATTGGAAAAGTGACGGGGACCGAGTAATTCTCTCATGTACGGGTTCAGACCTTGTAAAGCGTCATGGTTGGCCAGAAAATATGAGTCAGAAAAGCGTCCCTGCTTCTTATCTTACTGGATATGCTCTCGGAAAAGCAGCGGTAACAGCAGGACATGATTCGGCTGTACTCGATATCGGCCTGTCCGCAAGTACGTCCGGTTCCAGAGTTTTTGCAGCCCTGAAAGGAATGGTCGATGCTGGTATGGAAATTCCACATGGTGATGAGATATTCCCCTCCGATGAGCGAATTGAAGGAAACCATATCGATGATAAAATCTCAAAGAGTGTTGAATCCACTCGCAAGAAAATAGAGGAGGCCTATCAATGAGCGAAGAAGAAACGGAAGTTGAAGAAATTAACACAGCACCAGGATTGCTGCTTGCTTATGCTCCTGCAGAAGATGAATCTCCTTCAGATCGTAGAAGAAACAAACCCGATGATTCCATCACTGGTTTGAGAAACTGGGTTCCAAAGACTCGACTTGGTCATGAAGTAATGGCTGGACGAATCATTACCTACGAGGACGCCATGAAAAGCGGTCTTCCAATCAGAGAGGTCGAAATCGTTGATGCTCTCATTCCAAACCTAGAAGATGACATTATCAAAGTGAACATGGTTCAAAGAATGACAGACAGTGGACGAAGAGTACGTTTCAATGTCATGGCTTGTGTTGGTAACCGTGATGGTTACGTTGGCTTGGCAATGGCAAAAGGGAAAGAGGTTTCACAAACCATTCGTAAGGCCATAACAGCAGCCAAACTCAACTTAATCCAAGTGCAAAGAGGCAATGGTTCCTGGGAATCCAGTATCGGACCCGGTACTAGTGTGCCTTTCAAGGTACAAGGACAAGCAGGATCCACAAGAGTAACGCTCATGTCTGCACCTGCAGGAAAGGGCTTGGTGATTGGTGAAACTGGAAAGAGAGTGCTTCAAATGGCCGGTATCACCGATGTTCTATCCCGAACCAAAGGTCAAACACAAACCACCATCAATTATGCTGCTGCTACTTTCAATGCGCTGGCTCAAGTTAACCGAACTCGAGTTTCAGATGCGAGGAGAGAAGCATTATTCATCCATAAAGGGAGGATGCTTGAATGAGTAAAATTGTCGTAAGAGTCCGCTCGGATGTTGGTGTTGAGCGCTCCATCAAGGAAACCTTGCACATGTTGAATTTGACAAAGGTCAATCACGCGGTCATCATTCCAGATAACCCACAATACAAAGGAATGTTGCAAAAAGCCAAGGACTACATCACTTGGGGTGATGCTTCAAGTTCAACCGTAGAATCCATGCTATCAAATCGTGGCAGAATGTCTGGTGACAAACCCCTTACCGATGATATTGTAGCAGAATCAAGCGATTACAAGAATATCAAAGACCTTGCAAAGGCCATCACCGATGGGGATGCAACGGTCAAAGATGTACCAGGATTGAAGCGAGTTTTCAGACTTCATCCTCCTCGTGGCCCAAAAGGCTGGGGTGGAATCAAAAGGACCTTCACCATTGGTGGTGCCCTTGGTCCAAGAGGAACAGAGATTGAAGCGCTCATTGAAAGGATGATATGAGGTGGTAATGATGGGAAGAGCAAACAAATTTAGAGGCCGATGCCGAACACATGGTCGAGGTCACAAGGCCGGTCGTGGTGCCGGAAAGCGTGGTGGTCGAGGACTTGCAGGAATCAACAAACATCGAGTTATGACTCGAATAAAGTACATGCCTAAACACTGGGGTATGCATGGTTTCAATCGAGATCCGAGTTTGAGAGTCGTTCATAATACTTGCAATGTGAGTGATTTGGAGCGATTAGCACAAGGTAGTGATGAAATTAATTTGACCGAAATGGGAATCGACAAACTTCTTGGAAGTGGAAGAATTAACGCAGCCATCACCGTTACTGTTGAGAACTGGAGTGCTTCCGCACAATCCAAGGTCGAAGCTGCCGGCGGTTCAATCGTCGGTGACGATGACGAATGGGACGATGAAGAAGTCGAAGAATAAACAGGAGAGTGTAATCAATGAGCAAACAACCAGTTCCGTGGGCAATAGCCTTGGTCAGCATCCTGTATTTCGGAATGCTGGTTTATTGGCAATCTGAAGCCCTCTTTGGCGATACAACGCTATATGACACAGATGCTGCTGTGTTTGGCCTTGGTTTATCCGTTGCTTATGTGGCGTACTTGATGTTTGGTTTTCTCAAGGATTTACCCCCTGCCCTCAAAGATCTTCCTGTGATTGGAAAGTTTGGCAAATTACTCGGATGGCTTGCCTTTGTAGGCGTTGCTGTTTGGTACGTAAGGCCGGGTGGAGAACACGTTGAAGCTGTAGGATTCCTGCTTGTTGGAGTGATTTTACTCGGATTCGCTTACACAGCAGCATTGGTCTCCCTCATGTATCGAGGAGACAAAAACAGCCGATTGTATGCACTCCATCGATTTGTGGATGTGTATCCCTCGATTACCAAACCAGATCGCCACGTTCGTTTCAATGAAAAATTATGGACCACAACGCTTGTTCTGATTATTTATTTCGCTATGACTAACGTCATGCTATGGGGTCTTTCAGGTCAGGCTCTCGACTTGTTTTCCGGATTCCGTTCTATCATGGCAGGTGCGAGTGGTACAATCATGCACCTTGGTATCGGCCCTATTGTTACCGGTTCCATTATCATGCAATTGTTCGCAGGTGCGAAAATTATCCGCCTTGACTTGAGTAATTCAGAAGACAAGGCCATGTATCAAGGCGTTCAGAAACTCCTTGTTTTGATCATGATTCCAATTGAATCTATTCCTCAAACCTATGGTTTCTTAGACCCTACGCAGAGCCTTATCGAGAACTATGGTCTTGGATGGGCCAACGCCGTGATTGTCGCACAATTGTTCGCAGGTTCTTACTTGGTGTTTTTGCTTGACGAATTAGTGAGTAAGTGGGGTATTGGTTCAGGTATTTCTCTTTTCATCGCAGCTGGAGTTGCACAATCGACCTTCGTCGGAACCCTTTCACCACTACCGGTAACTAAGGGACTATCCTACAGCATTCAGAATCCACCATCTGGAACTCTTCCGATGATTTTCTACATGTTACGTGAGGCAACGAATGGTCAGATGATATCTGAGAATGGTTTCGAAACCATTTTGTTAAGTCACGTAAATCCAATCGTCGCATTATTTTCTTCTGTGGTCGTGTTCTTGGTGGTTGCTTATGCTGAAAGCAGTAAACTTGAGCTTCCCCTGACACACGGTAAAGTACGTGGTCATCGTGGAAAGTATCCAATTCGTCTGGTCTATGCTTCAAACATTCCAGTTATTTTGATGGCTGCATTACTTGCAAACATCAACATGTTCTCTCTCTTGTTTTGGAGCCATCCAACGATGTCTAAAACACCATTACTCGGAAAGAATGGTTGGGGTTCATTATCTGAATATATTGGAACATATGAGCCAGGGCAATCAGCAGCAAGTGGTGGATTTGCGTGGTATACCTCGATGGTCAATGGAGTCGGTGATTGGCTTATCCCTATTCTCAATCAGCAAGGAGATATCTATGGCCATACCCTGTGGGAAATTGCTGGTCACGTCTTCTTCTATGTAGCCATCATGACGGTCGGTTCCATGGTATTCGCAAAGTTTTGGATTGATACTACCAACATGGGAAGTAAAGACGTTGCAAAGAAAATTGAGAATACTGGAATGCAAATTCCAGGTTTCAGAAAGAATCCGCTCGTACTCGAGAAGATCCTTGAGCGATACATTCCACCGGTAACCTACTTCTCTGGAGCATTCGTAGGATTGCTCGCCGCTTGTGCTGATTTGCTTGGAACGGTTGGAAATGCAACAGGAACAGGATTGTTGCTTGCTGTTGGTATCATATTGAGAACGTATGAACAAATTCAGAAAGAACAAGCGATGGAAATGCATCCAATGCTTAGACAGTTCTTCGGCGCAGAGTAAATTTAATGATTGTACTTTGCGTGAAAGTGTTGTTGTCGTAATCGTACTTACAATCAAATTTATGAGTTTAGATTGTAAAATATCAAGAAAGGTATAGCGTTAGTGGCGACCCACTGAATACCCTTTCTAACTATAGATATATCTTTACAACAGAACAGAGATCTGAAACTTCATTCTTCTTCAGATGTTTCAGTAATCATAAACGCTGGCAAGAAAACAGTCCACCATGAGTGACGCTTGTTGTAGCCATCATCATTAAAGTATGAACGAATTTTAAGAGAAAGCATATCAAAAATCAAAACGACAATTAAAATTATAATTACATATGCAAGTACCTTTTGGTATCTAAGGAAATCAAGATACAAATTAATGTAATATCCAATGCCTCCGGCACCCACGATGCCTATGACTGTTCCATGCCTGAAATTATATTCAAACATGAAAATAGCTTGTGAAATGAGATTATTGGCCGTTTCCGGTAAGACTACTCCAAAAGAGCGTTCAAACCAACCATGACCCATTGCTCTTGATGCATCTAATTGCGGTTGAGCCACGCCTTCTATTGCCTCATACTGCAACTTGCCTAAGTATCCAATTGTATACAATGTCATTGCCATAATGCCAGCCATGGGGCCAAGACCAACCATTATCACAAAGAATAATGCCCACAAAATACTTGGTAAGCTTCTTGATGCTGCTAATATAAATCTTGCAGGATAACTTAGCCAAGGAGGGCTTAGATTTTTTGCAGCGAATAGAGCTATTGGGAAAGAAAGCAGCATCCCAAAAATTGTAGCGACAAATGCTATTTTTATTGTTTCAACCACTCCTATCCATGCAGTTGAGCATGTAAATTCGAGATACTCTGGTTGTTGACACACTGGATAAGCCTGAGGTTGGATAACGCTCCAATCAGGAGGCCATAATGATTCTTTGAAAAAAGTCTGGATATTCCTTGGGCTGTTAAACAAACGATCCCAATTCCCTTCAATAGTAATGTGTGTGACCCAAATGGCCATGAAGAAAAGCAAAATGAAAGTTGAAGGCCATCTTAATCTTCTCCACATCATATAGACTGGATCATCAAAGGATTTTGGATCGTGTTTCATCGATTCGTCATCCATATTGGTTTCACTAGTGACCGAGGGATATTTCATCGCATTATCATCTAGTTGTTCCTCTGACAATCTATCACCTCAATTCAGTTTCAAAGAGTGTCCCGTCTTCCGCTGTAAATATTCGATTTGCCATGATTTTTGCTCTCTCCAGATTATGCTCAACCAAAATCATAATTGCATTATTTTCTTTGACAAAATCTAAGACTACTCCCATTACTTTCGATAGTGTTTCATCATCTAATTCTGCTAAAAATTCATCTGCTAGGATCATTTTAGGATTTTGTACTAATGCTCTAGCAATCGCTACTCTCCTTTGTTGGCCCCCTGATAATTCACGTACTGGAGACCAAATTTTTTCACTGATTCCAACTAATTCTAATGATGATTTTATCATTAATTTAGAATTTGAAAAATATGGAAACCAAGGGTTGGTATGACCTGCAAGTACCCCGAGTAATACATTGTGATATACGCTTGAATGCCTTAATAATCCTAGTCTTTGAGGGATATATCCTACCGTTCCACGTCTAGGCTTTCGATTGCCAAATATACTTACCTCACCGTGTAGTGGTCTGATTAGTCCAGCAAGAGTCCTAAGAAGTGTTGTTTTTCCAATTCCCGATGCCCCATTTATTGCGACAATATCTCCGGGATTTATATGGAAACTTTTTACAGCCAATATAGGCTTTTTTCGGTTATATCCAATTATAGCATTGGTAACAGAAATTCCGAGTTTGTCAACCATAGAATTCCCCTAGTACAAACCTTTCCATTTGTAAGCGATATTAAAATCGTTTTACAGAATTAAAGGTTATACTTGTCATTGAAGTAGGCGGCGATTCCAGGCACATTTGATATTGAATCTGAGTAACTTCCCATATGCTCTTGTGTATTCACAGCGATAATTCCTCCAGTGTTCAAAACCTCTTCCAGTATAGAATCTCCACACATATTTTTGGTAATGTTGTTATCAACCTCTCTAGTATTTTGATTGTAACAATAACCGTCTCCTTCATCAAGCCATGTTTCATAATTCATTTCCATCAATGCATTCAGTAACGCAGCTCGAGTGTTCATATCGATTAATTCAGGATTAAACATCACTGGATGGCTGGGTGCTTTACCAAACAGTGGTAGAGCCACATAACCTGATGAACCATCCTCATTCCTTAAACACCAATTACGATTTCTTTCTTCACAATAAAAGTTGTGAGTTGAGTCTGCAATAAATGCGATATCTCCGCGCCCTTCTGACAAGCAACGTAGAGCTCCTTCATAACTATAGTATAGATCTCCAGATTCTGGGATTGATGCCTCATCATTGAAGAAGTTGTATATTGTTGCTCTCAATGAAGCAACGTCATTTGGATCTCCGATTACTTCAGCGTAACCATTTCCGATTAGGAAGCCCATCGGCAATAGCATCCCTGCAGATTTGAGCCAGCCTGTGTGGCATGATGTTTTTCCGCGAAATAATTCAAATGGATCAGTACTGTCATCATCGTCTAGATAAGCGGCAGCTATGTCACTATCTGCTTTAACATATGCTTGGGCACCATACCAAGAACGGCCATCCGGTTTCAAGTCAGCGGCTAAAGCAGATAATCCATATTCTTTCCAACCAACCCAAGCGGCTCCTCCATCCATGAAGCCGATATCTGCATGACCAAATCTGAGTGCTTCTAGAATAGCACCCTCTGAACCAACATCATACAGCTGAACATCTACTCCTAATCTGATGGAGAGACGGTCTGCGAACAGTTGAGGATTAGCATCTATATTTTCGTATGTATCTCTGACCTCATACGCTATAATCAATGGATTCTTGGTTGCAGTCAGGGTTGCGTTTAGGTCGTAAATACCTCCGTAGTATGCTTGAATACCGGGAATGTTTCGAATTGCTGCAGAATATGTTCCAAGATGGTCCTCTGTTGTACCAACATCAACAATACCTCGGGGTGAATTAAGAACGTTGGACAGAATCGCTTTTCCTTCATCATCATTTATCATTTGAACAAGAGCTTCACGTATGAGGGTTGCTTTTCCATCGCTGGTTTCTGCAGGGTTGTACATAACAGGGTGCCCAGGAGCTCTACCGAACAAAGGAAGTTCCACATAATCATCATTTTCTAGACACCATGAATTGCTTGTGCCTTCCGCACAGTAGTAATTTTTTGTAGTATCAGCGACAAATGCAATATCACCACGATCTTCTGACAAACAACGTAAAGCTCCTTTATAGCTGTAGTATTCAGACCCAGATTCTGGAATCGAAGCGTTTTCATTAAAAAACGAAAATATAGTTTGTCTCATCGATTCAACTGTGTTTGGATCTCCAATCACATTGGCGTATCCGTTACCGATTAGATAGCCCATCGGCAATAACATTCCAGCTGATTTAAGCCAACCTGTGTGGCATGAAGTCTTTCCTTGAAATAAAGCGAAGGGATCTGTATATGTACTGTTATCAAGATGAGCTTCCGCAATGTCGGTGCCCGATTTTACGATGGCTCTTGCGCCATACCAATGTCGTCCGTCGGGTTTGGTCTCTGAGGCTAATACTGCAAGATCATACTGCTGCCAACCAATCCACGCAGAACCTCCATCCATAAATGCGATATCTGCATGTCCGAAGCGAAGGGCTTCTATGGCAGCTCCCTCAGAATCGATAGGGTAGAGCGTAACTGGAGCACCTAACTTCTTTGCCATGTAATCAGCAAAGATTTGTGGGTTCTGTTCCATTGCTTCGTCTGTATAGTCATCACGAACCTCGTATGCGATAACCAAAGAGTCGATAGTATCACTCAATTCAGAATTTTCATCATCGCCAAAACATCCAGACAATGAACTCAGGACCATAAATCCAACAATTAACATAGCTTTTTTCACTTTACTCCAAGATTCAATCATGGTCTCACCTGACCATGCGAAAGGCGGGACTAATATGAATGTTAGGGGGCCCGAAAAATTTGATACTTTCACTAGAAATCATGTTAAATCGAGGCACAATCGGCCCATATGGATTGGAAGAGAATGGTAATTTTCTTCACCACATCTGTCGTTTTGATGCTTCTTTTTTCTCTTTTTGAGATTAAGGATTTCATTCAGTTGTCAAGAAATTTAGGATTTCTTGGCATTACTGCAATCATCTTTGTATCTTTTTTGAGACCAATCTTAGGCGGAATAAGATGCTCATTTGTTTATCGACCATTAGGACACATTAGCATTACAGATGCCTCGAAGGGATACATACTTTCTGCCTACGGTTCAATTTTCTTGCCATCCACAATAGGAGGAGATTTGCTGCGTATAGAGCACATGAAAAACTGTACTGGAGAAACGAGGAAAATTGCATTATCTGTTGCAGCCACTGAACGAATTTTTGGTTTTTTCACATTACTTTTCCTAGCCTTATTAATTTCTTTTTTTGATGATTCAACATCCAAATATAATTCTACTCTCATTTACGTGTCTCTTCTGATATTACTCATTGTATCCTTATCTTGGCTTTATCTCACTAAATCAAAACCGGACTCACTGCTATACAGTACCTACATCTACATCAAAGGTTTATCTAAAAAATTGTCAATATTTGTAATATTTATTTTATCTTTAATTTTTCAGTGTGTTTCTCTATCTGTTCCAGTCATTGTTGCCTACATAATCGCAGATTATCAGACTGCATTGTATATTGCGCTAATGACACCTGTAATTGCCATATTTTCAACGATACCAATCACAGTAGGAGGCATTGGAATCAGAGAAGGTGGTTATCTAGGCCTCGGCGCAGTTGCGGGGATTGATTCTGAAGTCTCCTTACTTGCAGGATTAGCATTATCCGTTTCAATTGTTGTAAGTGGTCTTCCTGCCATCTTTTTCCAAAATGAAATCTTTTTGACAAAGCAAGAAACAGAATGAATATTGAATCATATGTAAGGTGTAATACTTAATAGTAAGACCAAAGGGGAGGTTACACGTTCATATGCGATCTAATTCCCTAGACATTGTAGTTCCACTCTACAACGACCAAGAAGTCTTACCCTCTCTTTGCACGGCTATTTTCTCTGAATTAAGTAATATTTTCAAGTCTGTTAGATTGATTCTCGTGGATGATGGTTCTAGTGATCAAACCTACCAAATTGCATTAAACCAAAAAGATGAATATAAACAGATTGAGGTTGTGAAACTTGCAGGTAATTTTGGACAACATCGTGCTATTCTCGCAGGAATGAGGTCTTCATCTGCAGATATTCTTGCTGTAATGGATTCAGATTTACAAGACCGCCCAGAATATATCCCAATGCTTGTTGGAAAAATGCTTTCCGAAAATACGTCAATGGCAATTGCAAGAAGGAAAAAAAGGTCTGATTCATTTAGAAAAAAAATTAGTAGCAGACTGTTTGCTGCAGCTTCAAATATTTTAGTTCCATTTAATGTAGATCCACATTTAGGTGCCTTTAGGGTGATAAAAAAGAGCGTAGTTGAACAAGTATGTGCTGTTAAGGAACACACTGGAACACCATTCTCAATGTTATATTCACTGCGAGTGCCTTATTCCGTTGTTGATATAGAGAGAGAACCTAGGCTTGCAGGAAAGACAGGATATAATCTAAAAAAATCATTTAAGCTTGCAAGCGACCGAATTATGACTTATTCTATTCAACCAATAAGGATGGCAATTCTTCTGGGAATTATCTGTGGTTTGGTTTCATTCATCATTGCGGGTTACACCTTGGTGAATTTCGTATTGCAAGACCGCGTTGCACCAGGATGGACTTCACTTGCATTCATAACCTCATTTTTTGGGGGTCTAAATCTGCTTTTTTTGGGTATTTTAGGAGAGTATATTGGTAGAATATATATTGAATCACGAGGAATCCCAAATTACATAATTCAAAGTTCAACCTTTGATACAGAGCAAGAATAGAGTGTTATTTTCCAATGATATGCTCTCTTGCAGAATTTCCAAGCATTGCAATTGTATCTACAATTGAAACATGATGAGAAAACTCATGATACCTCTGTGAATAAGTTTCATAGGGACCATATTCCATCCAACGGAGAGTTATTTCAATCTCATCAAATTCGTCATTGATATAATCTTTGGCGGCAGGTCCACTGAGATAGGTAGTAGCATCCACAGCATGACATAAATTGATTAATCTTGAAACTTTATCGCCCAAGACATTGAAGTCTCTCGCATTATGAAAAATTGTATCTATACCTAAGTATCTAGATATTCTGATAATCAATTGTTGATTGAATTGTGATAACGTTTTGATGCTTTCATCGGCATAAATTGGAGATATTAATTCCAATAAATCCCCGATAAATGGAGCCTTTGAATAATTTCTACTTATTGTCTCCAAGTGATTTTTCCTCCATGATCCTTGGGGTAACATCACTTGTTCTATAGAATTGTTTCGGTTTTTCCCAACAGGAATAGTTATCCACTGCAAACCATGCGGAGTCATAATTTTGTTTCTGTTCCGCCAATCACGTATGGTATAATTTACTGTATCATAGAAAATAAAAATATCTGCAGATGCAATTAGATGGAAATATCCTTTCCAAGGTATGTAATTAGATTGAGATATCGCACAAATAGTCACTTCATCATCTCTGCATAGTTGTAGTCTTGCAAAATATTTTTGCGGCTTTTTCAGCATCTAATAATACATCTGTTGGATTAATTCCTTTTACTTGCACATATCCAATTTCTGCAAATCCCTGCTCATTACAAAAAACGGGTTGCTCAATATCAGATTCAATAACCCACTTGTAACCTTCATTCATTTCTCCAACTTTATTTATTAAACCGGATTCACGCACATGAAGGTTATGTGCTGCGTTAATCATCCCAAGAGGCTCTTTTGGTAAAAGTGGTTTAATCCCTAAAGCGATATTTAGGGCGATTTCATACATGTTGATGCCCCAATAATCACCGCATACTTCTGGTAATCTTGTACCCCCCATTCTGCAAGTCATCTCAATAATCTTGGGACCTTCTTTTGTCATGATTAAGTCTATGTTACAAACAGAATTACTAAGCTCTAATGCCTGTATTGCCTTTGTGATAATTTGAGAAACCTCAGGAAATATTTCAGATTCTTTAGGATGTGGGCACCCATGCCCAATTGGTATTTTGTTCGGAGGCGGAGTCGTGAGATCACTGTGGGGAATAATCAAACAGATCTCTTCAGAAAAAACAATTACTTGTGCGCCAAATTCTTCCCCTTCTAACCACTCCTCGATCATTATGCTTCCTGATTTACTGAAATTTTTGGCTGCTTTCAAAGCATCTTCAATCATTGGTGCATTATCTATCTTGGTAACACCTCTTGATCCTGATGAGTCAGTTGGTTTTATGACACAAGGCCCTGGTTGATTTTCAAAAAATTGAATCGCATCGGAGGCATCAAAAATCTCAGTATATTCTGCACTAGGTATCATATTTTTTCGGAACAAATCTTTCATTATTTTTTTGTTTGAGCATGCTATGTGACCACTAAGCGAGGTGCCAGGAATCCCCAGCTCTTCGATTACTCGACCCATGCTTTCAAGCCCTACGTCAGTAGCTGTTGTGATTATTCCATCTACCTCTAGATTTCTCGCTAATTCTAATACATCAGATGAATTAGAAATATCAATATCATGATAAAATGGAGCAATTTGTATTCCAGGGTAATTTCCCTTAATTGAGCAAACGTGAACCTCTAAGCCAATGTCAATAGCGACTTGGATAAGCGGTTTTTGGTAGCAACCTGCACCAAGAATCATTATTTTTTTGCCCAGAAATTTCAACTTAACACTACCCCAAAAAATAAGATTCAAATTCAGTTGGCGTATTCTGTGTGGCAAATCCCATTCAACGTCCCTTTCCTAACGGGTAGCGAGCAAAAATACGTCAATGAAGTCTTCGATAATATGGAATTTTCTGGAAACGGACCATTCACAAATAAAGCGCAGAAAATCCTTGAAGAATATCTTGATGCTCCAAAAGTACTTTTGACACATAGCTGCACTGCTGCACTCGAGATGGCCGCCATGTTGGCTGAATTTGGACCAGGTGATGAAATCCTAATGCCGTCATTCACATTTGTCACAACTGCATCCTCGATATTAAGAACTGGAGCAGAAATTGTATTTTGTGAAATCGACCCGGAATCAATGCAATTGGATTTGAATGATGTTAAGTCAAAGATTTCAAACAAAACCAAGGGCATAGTTGTGGTTGATTATGCTGGGTTTTGTGTCGATTTTCAAATATTGAGGGAAATATGTGATGAATATAACCTTTTTTGCATCGAAGATGCTGCACAAGGCTTGGGATCTTCGTGGAATGGTGCTCTGTTGGGAACTCAAACTAAACTTGGCGCTATTTCATTCCATCAAACAAAAAATCTTCACTCCGGATTAGGAGGTTGCTTGGTAATTAATGACAGGAAGATGGTTGAGAAAGCAGAAATCATATGGGAAAGAGGGACTAATAGAAGCGCGTTTTTCAAAGGTTTAGTTGACAAATATAGTTGGCAAGAAGTGGGCTCATCTTTCTATCCATCAGAGCTTCAGGCAGCATTCCTATGCGCCCAACTTGAGGCTATTGATGACAATCTTTTGGCAAGAAAACGAATATGGAAAGCATACCTTGAAGCATTGAAACCCTTGGAGGGTAAAGGCTTGTTCAGGATACTAAAACCAACTCAAGGGTGTAATCACAATGCCCACCTTATCGCTCTCTTATTTCCATCTCCTGAAGCCACTGATATCGCTCGTATTCACTTAAACAATAACGGAGTTCAGGCTGTGATTCATTATGTTCCTCTTCACGCATCACCCATGGGAAGGCGGCTTGGCTATCTCCCTACAGACCTGCCAGAAACTCTCCATCACTCTAAGACACTATTGCGACTTCCCTTACATAATCAAGTCACTCAGAAAGATGTAGATTATATCGCTACTCTTCTTGATAATTTGTGAGAACTGGCAACGTTTCATTTTCAATAATTCTGTTAGGGGTCAGATTTTGTTCGGAGTAAACCTTTTTTTCGCTTAGATGTGTGATTACACATTTCAGAAAATAAAAAACTAAAACACCTAGCAAAGGAGCAGTCAGATACTTAATCCAATTTTTTAGCAGAATATCCTCTGTTTGCGTAGTCCATCCTACCGCACGAATGCCTAGAAATAAGCCCAAAAGTATTGCAATGATTTCTTCATCTAAACTTAATTCAATCTGAAGTAAAACTTGTGCAGTGAATAAAAAGATAAGCAAACTGTTTACACTGAAGCCAAAGAACAAACAAAAAAACAGCTCATATGTGCCGGTGAAGGTAATTGTTGAGAATAAAACCAGAGATAATGTGTGTAATTCAAAATAATTCCTCAGGTTTGAAAGTATGAAAACAAGCAGAACCAAATAGGTACCCAATGGCAATGTTTGGAATCCGAAAAACAGATTTATGGTGCAAAAAACTGAGAATGATACTATCCAATTTCTAAGCATTTCCTTGGACTTGTACATGTTTCTGTTCTTATCTGTTACCATAAAAAACAACAAAAATAAAACCAAAGTCACCTGTAAATGTGAAAATAACGCAAGCACCCATACCAAATAAGGTGATTTAGTAAACACTTTTTGATTAAAATCTTGTAGGGACGTGCTCCCACTACTACTTTCTGTTGCCACGGTAGATGAGATCTGTTGTGGCATAAGACGCCCTATGGCTATTATGTTTTAAATTTAGGCAACCCTAAAAACGCACCCTTATTCGCATTGATATGACCAGAAGCGAGGTTGGAGGCCTATGCGGGGTCGTTCTTGCAGGTGGCTGGGGTACTCGTCTACATCCTTTGACAATTTCAACAAATAAACATTTATTGCCTGTTTATGATGAACCTATGATCTGTAAGTCTATTGCAACTCTTGTCAGAATGGGAATTACAGAAATTATGGTTGTTCTTGGTGGTTATTCAGGTAACGCATTTTTCTCTTTGCTAGGGGATGGGCATCGTTATGGAATCAATCTTCAATACGCATATCAAGAAAAAGCAGGAGGTATTGCAGAAGCTTTACGACTTACAAAAAACTTTGTTGGGCAGCGAAAATTTGCAGTAATTTTAGGAGACAATATTTTTGAAAAATCAATGATGGAATATGCTACTGAATTTTTGGAAGATGAGAAAAACGAATGCTACCTATTCCTCAAACCTGTAAAGAATCCAGAGTCATTTGGTATCGCTTGGATAAATAAAAGTGGTGAGATCGTCAATATGAAAGAGAAACCACTTCATCCTGATTCTAATCTCGCAATAACTGGATTATATCTCTACACACCTACTGTTTTTACACTCATTGATGAGATTATTGATACCACCGGATATTCATCAAGGGGAGAACTAGAAATTACTGACATAAACAAACTATTCATGAAAAAGGGACTTGCGAAGGGCTGTTATTTTGAGTCACATTGGGCAGATTGTGGAACCATTAATTCTCTTATGGACACTTCAATTCTTATGCGTGAATGGAATTTAGGTAAATGGTTGGAAACCAGGTGACTAATTTGAGAGCATTAGTAACTGGAGGTTGCGGTTTTATCGGTAGCCACCTGGTGAAAGCATTAGTTGCAGATTCAAACTTTCTAACTATCGTAAATGTTGATGCTCTAACTTACTCGGGTCATCCTGAAAACTGCTCCGACATAGATAATGTGAGATACAAGTTCAAACATCAATCAATCAACGACAGACCATCTTTTGAGAATACATTACGTGAAGAAAACATCTCAATTATTTTTCATCTGGCCGCAGAAAGCCATGTTGATCGTTCAATTCATTCAATTAAACCATTTATTTCCACAAATGTTGATGGAACTCGGGTTATTCTTGAATCAATCTTAGCATTAAGGAAGGAAGGTCAAGAAATCAGTTTGGTACATGTTTCAACAGATGAGGTATATGGCTCATTAGGCCCAAATGATCCCCCATTCACTGAATTGACACCTGTCAATCCACTTAATCCATACGCTGCAACAAAGGCAGCCTCCGATTTTTTAGTAAAATCATTTGTAAATACATTCAACATATCTGCAGTCATCACAAGATGTTCAAATAACTATGGCCCTAATCAATTTCCAGAAAAATTAGTTCCTCTTATGATTTTAAAAACTAGATTAGGAGAAAAATTACCGATCTACGGTGATGGGAAAAATGTGAGAGATTGGATACACGTAACTGACCATGTAGGGGGAATAGTCTCTTCCGCAAATGCGTTAGTTTCTGGTAAATTAACTTCAGGCGAGGTCATTAATTTTGGAGGAGAAAACGAAAAAACAAATTTGGAGATTGTCAGAAATATTGTTGAGAAGATTGGTGCATCTGATAATTTAATTGAGTTTGTTCCTGATCGTCCCGGGCATGATAAAAGATATGCTATCGATATCAGCAAGGCAAAAAAGCTGTTGAAATGGTCTCCAAAGATGAATTGGGATAATGGTATCATTGAAACTATTCTTTGGTATAAGTCCAATGATAAATGGGTTGCTTCAATCACGAGTGGAGAGTACAAAAATTGGATTAGAAAACAATATGGTGATACAAAATGAGATCAAATCTTTTAGAAATTGTGATAGTTATACTGTTAATAAGTCCTTTTTTAATTTCTAGTGGAGTTTTGTCTTCATTTGAGTTTGCTGATACTAAGTTTTCAAACGCAAAAGATGACGATTACTGCGAAGATACTTATGACGATGAAGATGGATGTAATGCTGATAGTCAATGCGAGTGGGATGATGATGAATGCGATGAGATTGATGATGATTCTGATGATTCTGATGATTCTGATTCCGATGAGGATCAAAGTGATGTTGATAGTGATGGTGATGGAGTAACAGATGAACAGGATGATTTTCCCTACGACTCAACAGAAACTACGGACTCTGACGGAGATGGAGTTGGAGATAATGCTGATGAATTTCCTTATGATCCCAATGAATCGAATGATTCAGATGGCGATGGAGTAGGAGATAATTCCGATGCCTTCCCTAATGATTCTAACGAAAGTAAAGACTCAGATGGTGATGGAATCGGAGATAATGCTGATAATGATGATGATGATGATGGAATAGAAGATCACCAAGATGATAGCGATGGTGATGGAGTCTCTGACGAGCAGGATGATTTTCCAAATGACTCTAACGAAACCACGGATTCAGATGAAGATGGTGTAGGCGACAATACTGATGCTTTTCCTAATGACCCAAATGAGTCAAAGGACTCGGATGGCGATGGCGTAGGCGACAATACTGATGCTTTTCCTAATGACCCTAATGAGTCACAGGACTCGGATGATGATGGCGTAGGTGACAATACTGATGCTTTTCCTAATGACCCTAGTGAGTCACAGGACTCGGATGGCGACGGCATAGGAGATAATGCTGATACTGTTCATGGTGATTCTGGGAATTCAGATGCCAGCGATTCTAGTGACAGCAGCGACAGTAGTGATAGCAGCGATTCTAGTGACAGCAGCGACAG
>PBHM01000029.1 GCA_002719395.1 Methanobacteriota archaeon
AATGACTTGTGAAACTAATACCAACCCACCAGCGTACCAATATGTTTCTGGAACATTTGCAGCAGCTACCGAAGTAGATGATGTCGGCGGTGCAGCGGTTGCTAACAATCTACAGCCAGGTACAACCTATGCGCTTGTTATGAACGCAGCACCTGGTGACGACTGCTCAGCAACATCCGTAGGTATCAACTCTGAAATCACACTTTGGATACACGTTGAAGGCGGAGGCTCTACTTACGAGACTCTGTACATCACAGATACCACCAGAGGATCACTAGTTATCTGATTCGAACTGAACCCCAAACAGTTACTTTTCGAAGTACTGGGGTTCAAGGAGAATTAGGAGGTACTGAAATGGCATGGCCATTCGGTAGCAGTGAAAAGTCTGGGGAAGGCCCTAGCGACCTCTCTGAGGAGCGCTTGCGCGTTATGTCAAACATAGCGATCGAGCAAGTTCCTATGCCTGAACAAGGCGAATTAACAGAAGATGACGCTTGGACAATTTCCCCCGGGCCTACAAGGGCTAGACTCAACAGTTCCGGATCTATTCCGGGTGCAGCAGTAGCAGCAGCTCCAGCACAAGCACAGGCAAATGTCGATACATCGGGTCTTGAGCGACTGATTTCCAGTCGCATCGATCTGGTTGAGGATATTCTCAATCGAGTCGAAAACAAACTCGAAGACGGCGCTGTCTCGCATGCTGGTGAAGCAGGTTCTGCAGATGCAATGTCTGGTGATGTTGAACTTGGTGAAGGCGATACTATCGTTACAGCCTCGGGAGAAGTCATCTCAGCATCTGGTTCAGAGCGTCTGAAAACTGATGATGCAGCACCTCTACTGGAATTGTATGAGGCTCAAGCCTTAGCATCTAATCCATTCCTAATCGCTCCGGCGCACTTAGGTGATGGTGCTGATGGAACAGTCGGTGCACCGACTGTAGCAGCATTACTGCTTGACAATCTCACAGGTATGGCGGCAGTCTCCTTCACTCAGAAGGCGATGAGTTCTGGCATGCTAAGTGCAGATGAAGGCAGGCTTGTTTTGGCAATTGTTCAAATGGCAGCTCCTGGTGATACAGAAAGCGCATTAGAGGACCATTTGCCACACAGGGAGTTGCTAACATTCTCTGCCCTAATCTCCAATTGGAGAAGGGCTAGAGCACTCAGAGGTGGAGAGTGAAATGGGTAGCGTAGCAGTTGGAGCGATGGTGGTAGGAACCTCATTGCTAGTAGTATTCGCATTAGCGATGGCTACTCTCGAAGCACAAGTGGATGATTCCATAGCGCAAATCGAGGCATCTGCTGAACCCGTTGCACAATTTACCATTGAGAACGCCAATAACGTTGAGGGAGCAGTGGTGTCATACACAATAAACAACGGCGGAGCCAACTACACAGCTGGCCAAGTCGAAGTGAATGGCAGTGCAGGCTCCTTCCTCGCGGACCTTGTGATCTCCGGAGGTACGGTTACTGGATTAAACATCCTTGACCACGGATCATCGTATCTCTACACCTCCTCGTACTTCTTGGAGGTCACAGGTCCTAACCCTGGTACGAACCTAAACATTTCAGCAACCCTTGGGAATTTGGTTTATCTGAATGTTACCAATGAAGGTAGCACTGATTTTGACACTGATTTTGCTTGGCTGTTTACTGATGGGGGTTCACCAATAAATCTCTCTGACGGACATGAAGGATATCAACCAACAATCATTTTCCCCGGGGAGACTTTCCAATTCTACTATGACAGCGGGGCACAGTCTACTGTTACTCGCCTAGCTGTTACCATTGACGGCCAGACCAAGGCAGCAACAGTTCTCTGAGGTTTTACTATGGCTGACGGTGGTGCTAGTTCGATGATTTTACTCGTGACATCTCTATTGATTAGCGGTGCAGCATCAGTTGTCCTCTTAGATTCATGGGGCGACCTTGCAGTAGCGACCGGTACCAATGCTAAGGGTAAGGCCGCTAATGCAGAAACCGATGTTTCTTTCAGTGGGGATAGGGGTGATGTGCTATTGGACACATCTGGTGCCAACCAGGAAATCACCTTGTATTTCCAAAATACTGGTTCAAGAACACTTGACAAAGGTTCATTTTCAATATTTGTTGATGGAGTATCAACCAGCGTGGTAGGTGCTTCAACACTATATCCTGCTAATGGAGTATGGGCTACAGATTACGTCATGGAAGTGACAGTATCTGATGCGAGTTTCAATTATGCTGACAATGATTTGGCAACTGTAACAATAATCGTCCAATCCACTGCAGGTGACGGAGTTAAAGGAACGGATTCTGAAACTGCGGAGGTGAGGCTGAGTGTTTGATGATGCACCAAAGCCCGTAGAGGATGGATATGAATTCACCTTGGAACAAGACAGCCTTGCAAACGCAATGGGCGCTCGCCTACCAAATAGAAGCCTGTGGATGGTTCAGGGCGAAGTTGGAAGCGGAAAATCACTAGTTAGTCAAAGGCTAATCTATGGATTATTAGAGAACGGTTCCAAGATTCTAGTAGTTACTACCGAATTAACTACTCGTGGCTGGATTGAGCAAATGGAATCCATTGGTTATCCGGTAACAGATTACATCGCATCAGGGATGTTGATGGTATTCTCCAGATTCGGTGTTATCGCGGAGGCAAAGGAAGGTGTCGACTTGTTTGACGTCTTAGAATCCGATGCAGTCGAAAAGGCAGATGTTGTTGTTATTGACTCAGCATCTTCATTGATACCAGAAGGATTAGAGCCTTCTCAATATCTTACTTCATTACAGAAGCTGCGAAAGATTTGCAGCGAATCACGCTCGCTATTGTTAACTGTCGATCCTACAGAAATGGATGGCAAATTACTACACAAATTACGCTCATCATGTGAAGTTCTACTCGACCTGAATGCAGGTTTCGTTGGCGGAGAAATCAAGAGGACAATCGTAGTTACTAGATTCCTCCGTGCCGCAGGCCCGGTTCAAGCAAGCGTTGGATGGCGTGTTGAGCCATACATGGGCTTCATCGTAGATATTACGGCGGTGAGCTGATATGGATGAGGAACTCAAATTCCAACGTGGAGACCTTGAATCTGTCATGGCCGCCCATCCTCACGTTTCACAATGGGTACAGGACTTTGAAGCAAAATATGGCAGCAGGCCGTATTACTACGGGCCTCTGGACCGCGATGCTCGTAAAATCGAGCCAATGAATCTGATTTACATCACTAAAGAACCAATATTCGTGCACATGTATCGTCCAGTTGACGATGATGGTTCAGAAGGACAGACACTCTGGTTCGGCCTTGAACCTCAATTGACCGATGAAGAGGAAAATATTCGAAGGACTTTGATTGAAGTCTTGCTACAAGAAGCACCAAGTGCACCTACATTCACAACTGATGATGAATTCGAAAATATCCTATCTGGAATGATTGATAGATATACCATCCTAGATTCAGAAGCGAGAGGTTCGGTGCGCAGGCAAGGCAGAATGTGGGAAGTTCTTGGAATGGACGACAAGCGAATCATCGTAACCAAGGAGCAAAGAGATAGGCTGAGATATACGATTATTCGTGATTTGATTCGCAACGGTCCTCTCGAGCCACTTCTATCTGATGAAATGCTGGAAGATATACACTCTGTGGGACTTAAGCACGTTCACATGGATCACAAGGTCTTCGGGATGGTGACCTCCAATATCCGTTTCCGTGAGAGAGATTTGCTTGCACGATATCTCAGAGCAATGTCTGAGCGTATAGGTAGGCCGGTCTCTGATAACAAACCGATTATCGATGGTGCACTTTTGGATGGCTCTCGTATCAATATCATCTTCTCTGATGACGTATCTATGCTAGGTCCATCATTCACAATTAGAAAGTTCGCTGAAGAAACAATTTCAATCACTCAACTGGTACAATGGGGTACTATGAGCGCACAAGTTGCAGCATACATATGGATGTGCCTAGAGTACGGAATGTCTGTATTAGTGAGTGGAGAAACAGCATCTGGAAAGACCACCACTTTGAATGCGATTTTACCGTTTATCGACCACAATGTCAAGATTTACTCAGCGGAAGATACGCCTGAAGTGAAGGTTAGGCACAAGATTTGGCAGAGATTGGTTACTCGTGATTCAAAGAATGAAGAAAGCAGAGTTGAGATGTTCGACTTGCTCAAGGCGGCTCTGCGTTCACGACCTCGTTACATCATCATTGGTGAAATTCGTGGTGTAGAAGGTGCAACCGCATTCCAGGCTATGCAGACAGGTCACCCTGTTATTGCAACATTCCACGCATCTTCAATCGTAAAGATGATTCAAAGATTCACTGGTGACCCAATCAATGTTCCAATTCGTTTCTTCGATAACTTAAATTTCGCAATTTTCCAAGAAGTAGTAGAGTTGAATGGCGGTATTGCTCGACGTATTACCGGAATTGATGAGGTAATTGGCTACAACAAACATAGCGATGGTGTTCTAACTAGAGGTATGTTCGAATGGGACCCAATCAAGGATAAACACTACTTCCGTGGTATGTTCCAATCACATCTATTAGAGAATAAAATTGCAGCATTAGCTGGGTTCGAAAATAAGAGAGATGTATACGATGAGGTAATGCGTCGAACTGAAGCAATTCAAACAATGGTCGATAGAGGATTAACTCATTATGATGACGTATTCGATTTACTGAACCTCTACTACAATGGCGGTTGGGAAACATTCCGCGCTGCCATTGACACTTGGGTTAGCATTACTGAACGCTGAAATTGGAGATGATTAGATGGACCGAATGGCGACATGGCAGATTGCTCTGCGTCGCCTTGAGATGCCAGTCCCTCGCTTTCTCATAGCGTTTGTATTACCAGCAGCATTGGCTGGTTTAGTATCTGCAATTCTGCTTATTTGGTTAACAGGTGGGTTCGCTGAGGGCGGACTATTCGCAGGATTTACCGGTGTATTCCTGATAATTATGCTACCTCTATTGACAGGAGGTGCAGCAATTTACTTCCCGATTCTCGAAGTAAATCGTTCAGCGATAAAAATCGAGAAAGAGATGCACATGTTCATCACCAGAATGGGAATTTTATCCCTTGGTGAAGTTGGAGCAGACACTATTTTCGATATACTGCGCCAAATGAAGGACTATGGTGAATTAGCTCAAGAAGTTAAGCGCATTGAGACTCTTGTAGACAAATGGCACACCTCTTTACCTGAAGCAGCGAGAATTGTTGCTCAGCAATCACCTTCACCGCTTTGGACAGATTTCCTTGACAGAATGGCTTTCTCCATTGAAGCAGGTCAGCCTATCGATGCCTTCATGCGTGCTGAGCAAGAGACTGTAGCTGAACAGTACAACACCCTCTATGACACAAGGCTAGAGGGTGTTGACACACTAAAGGAGATTTATGTCTCACTTGTATCCGCCGGATTATTCGGTTTGGTGGTTGCAGGTATTCACTTAGTACTGTTCGAAATTGGTAATGGCAGTAGCGCAACACCAATTGAATTAGCCACTAGAATCCGATGGCTATTGCTTGCAGGATTCCTGTTTGTCATCATTCAGGTGGGCGCTTTATTCGCGTTTAGAGCCACTATACCAGATGACCAAACTTTCGCTCGTGACGAATTTGAGACGCCGTTCAGGTTGTTGTTTAGACAAACCTGGTTAGGTGCGGGTTTGGTGAGCATTGTGTTATTCATAGTCACGATAATTGTTGTAATCGCATATTGGGAAAGTTTGACAACAACATGGGATAAGTATGGATTGATTCTTCTAGCATTGCCGCTTACTCCACTACTTATTCCCTCAATTTTAGTCCAAAGAGAAGAGAGTAAAGTTTTGCGAAGGGATGAAGCATATCCCGACTTCATACGGGCATTAGGTGGTACTGCACAAGCACGTAGTGCAGAACCAAGTGCTACAATCAGAGCACTACGTGGAATCGATTTCGGAATGTTGGACGAATCAATCGATAGATTGGAGAAGCGCCTCTCAACAAGAATCGACAGTGAGCGGGCGTGGGATTATTTCGCAGCAGACACTAATTCTGCCGTTATTTCTCGGTACAACAGAATCTACATCGAAGGTTCGCAATCATCTGGCGAACCTGCTGAAACCGCTGACATGGTGTCTCGTTCAGTCACAAATCTACTCTCATTACGAAGAAGAAGGAGTCTTTCCGCATCCACAATGTGGGGTGTAGCGTTTGGTTTGCTAATTTCTTCCGTAGTGTCTCTCAATGTAACAATCTCAATTGTTCTACAACTTGGAGAAACCATCGCAGGTGTTGCTACAAGTATTGCAGAGACTACAGACATCGGCTCAATCTCAGATGCAGCTGGCGATTTCGTACTTCCTGTTATGGAGGATCCGACCGCTGTTGCTGATAATATTTTGATGTTCAAAATAATTGCATCGATTCTGATTTTAGTTCAAGTCCTTGCAGTATCTCTAATCGCAACACGTCTTCGTGGTGGTGGCTTTACCAGTGCAGTTGGTCAAATGATCCAATTGCTATGGGTTGCAGCTCTAGCAAGCCTGATTTCATCATTCATCTTAGACGGCGCATCAAGCATGTTCTCAACATGAAATTAGAACATAGAGTTGGGTTCTAAGATTTTAGCGAGAGCCCATCTCTTCCCGGATTCTCTTCTTAGTTGCAGTCCACGAGCAGATTGGACATGTTGTCAAGTCGTGATTTCTTGCAGGGCAATATTCTCTTCCGAAGAAGATAATCTGCAAGTGAAGTTTGTTCCAAGACTCCTTTGGGAAAATAGCCTTGAGGTCTTTTTCTGTCTTGACTACATTGGTTCCGTTAGAAAGCCCCCATCGTGCTGCTAAGCGGTGAATGTGAGTATCGATAGGGAATGCAGGAACGCCGAATGCTTGAGCCATCACCACTCCAGCTGTTTTGTGTCCTACACCGGGCAGGCTCTCTAGTCCTTCGAATGTATCAGGAATTTCTCCTTCATACGATTCAACCAAAATCTTGGCTAATTTGGAGATGTTCCTGGCTTTGGTGGGGGCAAGTCCTACTTCACGAATCATCTCCTGAATATGGCTTACTTCCAAGGTTGCCATTCTCGCAGCATCAGGTCCATGACGGAATAATTCCGGCGTAACTTCGTTCACCTTTTTGTCAGTAGTCTGGGCACTCATAAGTACTGCAATAAGTAACTGAAATGGATTTTCATGGTCTAGAGGAACTGGAGTTTCTGGATATAGCTCTTCAAGCATTTGCAAAATCTTCGCAGCTTTTTCCGAGCGCTTCACAATATCAGCCTCGATAATCTACGCCGTATTCTGCTCCATTGGCCCATGCCCACATGAAACCTAGGAAAATAGAACCTAATGGAATTATGTTACAGAAGAATACCACTGATGGTGAGTAGTTGTTCTCACTTGATCCGGTCGCAAGCCATCCTAGATAGCCAATGATTGTACCCGGGAATATCGAAAGAAAACCAATCACAATAGCACGTATGAATCTCATCCAATCACCCAAGCCTCGCAGTCATATCTTCTCCACTTAGTGAATTTAGAATATCGTTTTCCTCAAGCCAACCCTTACGGGCAACCATTACACCATAGTCAATATCTCCTAATCCCTGTATTGAGTGAGCATCAGGGTTGATTACCACTGGTACGCCTAATTCCTTAGCCCGCTTACACAATCGCCAATCCAGGTCTAATCTGTATGGAGATGCATTCAGTTCAACAGCCTTCAGTTTACCTTCTTTGTTAGCTTCAGACATGTGCTCTAGAACAGTATGTAAGTCGACTTCGTATCCGTCTCTTCCCTGCAGGATTCGCCCTGTAGGATGTCCTAATACAGTTGTAGCGGGGTGTTCTAGGCACTTCAACAAATCTTCAGTATTCTGTGCTTCGTCTCTTCCTCTCCAGCGCGTCATGGCGTGTACGCTGGCAACAACATAGTCGATTTGTGATAGAACATCATCGGGATGGTCCAACTTTCCGTCTTCCAAAATGTCAGACTCTACGCCGCTGAATAAACGGAAATCAACTCCATCATTCTTCCATTCAGCGTTGTACTTCTGCATTGTATTGTGCTGACCGATTAAATCATCAGCACTTGCACCATTTGCTATTTGCAAAGTTGGTGAGTGGTCAGCAATTCCCAGCCAACTCCAGCCCATTCTTCTCGCTGCATCAGCCATTTGTTCGAGGCTTGCTTCACCATCAGAAAGCGTGGTATGATTGTGCAAGGCACCTTTGATGTTTGAAAGAGATATCAATTCAGGAAGATTGTTTGCGGCAGAGGCTTCCATTTCACCAAGGTCCTCTCTCAATTCAGGAGTAACGTACTGCAAGCCTAAGTGGGCATAGATGTCGGCTTCTTCCACTGCAGGTAGTGAAGTCGCTGCGGCCTCCAAGCCAGTCAATTCAGTCTCTGGCATCAATCCAAATTCATTCAGTTTCAGGCCCTTGTCCTGAGCGACTTGCCTCATTCTAATGTTGTGTTCTTTGGAACCGGTGAAGTATGCTAGAGTGTACGGGAAGACGTGTGAAGGAACCAATCTGACCTGAGCGTCGATTGTGCCGCCTGATTCTAGTTGCTCATATGATTCGCCACCAATAGCGTCGAGTACGTTTGCATCAAGGTGGCCAAGGCTGAAACCGCCTTCGAAAATAGAGGTATCAAGGATTACAGATACCTTGGAATCACCCGCCCCCTTGACATCTGCGATTCCTTTGAGAGAAAGGATTTCATTAGTCACGGACTCAACATCTTCTGGTTTAACGGCCGCTACAATATCCAAATCTCCAATCGTTTCTCTTCTTCGGCGAGCAGAACCGGCAAGTTCCGCTCTTTCAACACCGGGGAGTTGCTTAATCATTGAGAGGAAGGTCTGCCCGTAGCGTAAGCCAATGTCAAGCCTCCTTCGGGCAGAGAATCTAGCTAATAGATCGATGCCATCGAGGATTTTTTGCTGGCTTTTTGCACCGAATCCTTTCATCGGAGCCACTTCGTTTTTCACGCATACCTCTTGTAAGTCTGCAACTGACATGACTCCCAATTCATCATGCAGCATCTTGATTTTCTTTGGGCCGACACCCGGTATTCCAAGCATTTCGATTAGTCCTTCGGGTGTACTTTCATGAAGTTCAATCCAGTCATTTGGCCACAACCCTTCTCCTACTGCTTGTGAAATAGCAGAACCGAGACCTTTGCCGATTCCTTTGAGTTCGTAAATGTCGCCACTGGCAACTAACTCTCCCAAATCTTGTGATAGTGAACCGATTAGGCGAGACGCATTTTGATAGGAGCGGGTACGGAACATGTTTGCTCCGGAGAGCTCCAGTAGGACCGCCATTTGATGCAATGCTGTGCTAACCTGGTTACGGCTAAAGTATGGCGGCCCATTTGCCCGGGGCTTAGCCAGTGTCCAAGATCCCCCTGCCATGATTCTTCCAGTGCGTCTAGGTTCAATAACTCCTGCCTTTTGGCGTAAACATGGTCGAGACCGAAATCATCGAGACTCTCGCCCAATCAATGTGTTTCATCTCGCTTACGGCCTTTATTTTCATTGCAACATTTTCCAGAAATGAGAAGATGGAATTGATGGCACAGAACTTCATAATGTTCTCATTGCTCATTACAGCAGGTATACTGTGGTGGTTATCTTCTTCAGGTGGGGAATTATGGGGCTCAAATTACCTTCCCAAGCCACTTTCAGTGCTTTGTGTAGTTGTAGCAATAGCAGCCCGTTTGAATATCAAAGGCCAAAACGTGTCCTTCGGAGCCAATCCACATAGTATCGGCAAGAAAGAAGAGGAATAATCAGATTATTTCCCCTTCAGGTTCTCCGGCTTCATCAGCCATTTTTTGGTCGATGAAAGTGCGCATATATTCAGGCAACTCACCATTGACGAAGATGACGTCGTTAACAGTATCCAATTTTTTCAAAGAGTAGTAAATCTGCATTGCAGTCATTGGCGTGGAAGAACAACCAACGCAACCACCGTCTAGAGAAAGCATGACATTTCCACCAGAAGTATCTATGACATTCACAATACCATCATGGGCGTCTAAAACTTCCTGGACAGGTCCGATTTCTCTCAGGACCTCCTCAGCAGTGATTGCCATTACACAACGGGTGTCGTCCCTCATCTATCAACCATCGCATTCAAGACCAATACAATGCTGGGCATCATATGGGATTATTTTCAAGAGCCGAAATCATGGAATTCAGCGTATCTGGGATGAGTTGTGGAGGATGCGAAGGTAAAATCACCAAAGCATTGAATGAAATTTCAGGCGTGAAAAAGGTCACGGCATCGGCTTCAGATGGAACTGTAATTGTCAAGGTTAAAGGCGTAGAATCACAAGTGATTTCGGATAAAATTACCAGTGTCGGCTTTGTAGTGGAATGAAGCAAAAACGCCTTACGCCGTAGTTTTTCATAGGGATGTCCTTATGAAGGGGAGGTAGGTCGGCGGCCAGCAGGTGTATTTTATGGACATCGAGATAATGGCAGCCGGAGCAGCATTAGTTGGACTAATTGTTGCTTTTGTGTTATACAAAAAGAACGATAGCATTGAAATTGAAGACAAGAAGGTAGCTGAGATTACTCAGGAAATTCAGGATGGCGCAATGGCTTTCCTGTATGCTGAGTACAAGATTCTCTCAATATTCGTCGTAATTGTTGCAGGGTTACTATACTACGATACTGGCGACATCTACACTCCTGGAGCATTCCTAGCAGGTGCTGTCGCAAGCGTACTAGCAGGATTCTCTGGTATGAGGGCAGCAACTTCCGCTAACGGAAGAACTGCAATGGCTGCAAAGAGCGGTGGACAACCTGCTGCACTTGCTGTATCATACAACGGTGGTGCAGTCATGGGATTGTCAGTCGGTGGACTTGGTCTACTCGGTATCTCATTGATTGCATACTGGCTAAGTTCTGGAGAAACATCTCACATCGAGTCCGCTGCTGGATTCGGTATGGGTGCATCTTCAATTGCACTATTCGCAAGAGTCGGTGGCGGTATTTACACCAAGGCTGCTGACGTTGGTGCAGACCTTGTAGGCAAGGTCGAAGCAGGTATTCCAGAAGACGACCCAAGAAACCCTGGTGTTATCGCTGACAACGTTGGTGACAACGTCGGTGACGTAGCAGGAATGGGTGCGGACATCTTCGAATCTTTCGTAGGTTCAATCATCGCTGCAATGATTATTGCTAACGGTGATGGATTCGGTGGAGATAACTTCGGTGGAAGTGCTGAAGATTACATTCTGCTACCAATCCTACTAGGTTTGGTCGGATATGTTGCTTCTCTAGTTGGTGTGTTCTCAATGACCTTCATGAAGGGAATGAAAGACCCTGCAGCGGCTCTAAGGAACACCACCTTCATCGCAGCAATTCTATTCTGGGCAGGTGGTTACCTTGCAATTGACATGCTCAACATGGATGTTGATTCTGATGTAATGCAGGCTGTAATTCTTGGAAGCGTAGTTGGAATTCTAATCGGTCTGGTAACCGAATACTACACTGGAATTGAACCAGTTATGGGAGTTCCAACAAGAGCTATCCCTCACATTGGTGAGATGTCCAAGACAGGACCTGCAACAAACGCAATAGCTGGATTGTCAGTCGGAATGATGTCCACGTTTATTCCAATTCTACTAATTGCAGCAGGTATCTTTGGAGCATTCAAGATTGGTGGCGATGATTTCGGTCTATACAACATTGCAATCGCTGCTATGGGTATGTTAGGTACCGTCGGTGTTACAATGACCGTTGATGCATATGGGCCAGTTGCTGACAATGCAGGTGGTATTGCGGAAATGGGAGAACTTGGTTCTGAAGTACGTGAAATCACAGACGCACTAGATTCAATCGGTAACACGACTGCAGCAGTCGGTAAGGGATTCGCAATCGGTTCCGCTGCTCTAACCTCTCTAGCACTATTTGCTGCATACAGTACTGCAGTCACATACGATGAGTTCACTCTAAGTCTTGCAGATCCATCTGTGGTAATGGGTCTTCTAATCGGTGGCGCTCTACCATTCGTAGTCGCAGCAATGACAATGACCAGTGTCGGAAAGGCAGCTGGAGAAATGGTTGTTGAAATCCGCAGACAATTCAAAGAGATCGACGGTCTTCTAGAAGGTAAGGAAGGAGTCAAGCCAGACTCTGCAACCTGTGTTGATATCTCAACCAAGGCTGCATTGAAAGAAATGGTTGCACCTGGTCTTGTAGCAGTATTTGCTCCTGTGGCAGTAGGATACCTATTGGGAGCCTCTGCACTCGGTGGAATGCTTGCTGGTGCTCTAGTCACAGGTGTTCTACTTGCACTATTCATGGCAAACGCTGGTGGTGCATGGGACAATGCAAAGAAGGCAATCGAGCAAGACCACATTGAAGGCGCAAAGAAGGGCGATGATGCTCACGATGCTGCTGTTATCGGTGACACAATCGGTGACCCATTCAAGGATACAAGCGGCCCAGCTCTGAACATTCTAATCAAATTGATGAGCATCGTTGCGGTTGTAATCGCAAGCGGATTGGATGCCGGTTTACTGTTCTGAGCAGAAAACCCGCATGCTGAAAAACGACACCGTTGTGGGTCTAGACATGCGTGCTTACTTGTTGTCTCTGTTGATGATAACAGTCAGCCTTGCTGGTTGTATCAGTAACGAGGATACCAGTACTGATATCGGTAATACTACAGAAAATGATTTGGTTTTACCTGAATGGCAAATTGGCGATCAGTGGTTGTACACTTTCATCACTCCACAGTTTGGAGAAGACAGTACCCGCTTAGTAGTCGCAGACATTCGTGAAGATGATGGTTTATTCATGCTAGGCATCTCCTCGGAGGGAGAGGCTCAAAGGCATGCAGTAATCAACCACAACCCATTTTTGGGTAGAGTTACCATGAATGGCTTGTCTGTTTACGAGAATGGCGAGCCTCAACCAGTTTTCAATTTCCCTTGGGAGGTTGGCAACACTTGGGCGTTCAGACTCTTAGGCCAAGATTGGAGTGCGACTACTGATAATATCTACAATGGAGAAGTCACAGTATCTGCAAGTTCGAGTGAAGGTCACCAACTTAGTTACGTCTTTAGTGGTCGCCAGGGTTTCATCATGAGTCTTCTATGGACAGATAATGAGGGTGTAATTAACTTACAAATGAGCCTCATCCAAAAGGATACAGGATATACAGGAGATGTATTCTTCTACCGTGCAGGAGATCTACACGATAACTTGTATGAAGAAAATGATCAGGAAATTTATGATTCATTCTTTGATGATGGCTATTCTCCCAATGAAGCATGGGATACTCTAGTTTGGTATCTCGATGTCGAAATCGACGACAAAGGAGGTTCTGGAACATTGACTATAAGCGACCAGCAAGATGGCACATCTCCGTTATCAAGAGCTTGGGGCAATGGAGCAACCGAAAAGGGCTCGTTTGGTACTATTCCTTCCAAGACAGGCGAGCATAGAATAACTCTAACATTACAAGGTGAAACTTCATTTGTTCATCTCAAAGTCGCAGGCGCACTTGTTCGTTCTTGGACATTGTGAGGTTGCAACATGCCTACACTTGTCATGATGCATGGAATGACAGGTACGTCTGAAATGATGCGGCCATTCGCTGAGAAGATTCTGCCTGAGGGATGGGATTTGTTAGTGCCACAGGCAGAATTTGAGCATCCTAATCGTGGCTATACTTGGTGGAGATATGAAGGAGGAGACAATCCAGGACGTAGAATCCTGACTGCCAAGGAGCTATCAGATGTTGATGCTTCTTTGCTTAAGTTATCGAATATACTCCCTGATGACGAGTTGGTTCTGGGTGGGTTTAGTCAAGGAGGCGCAATGGCCCAAGAACTGCTTCAATTCAATCTCAAAGTATTGGGTGTAATTGCCATTGGCACCAGAGCTGTCAGACCTCTAGAATTGAGGGATAGACTCACTGAAATTTCTCCTAGCAAATTGATGTGGATGCATGGTGAATCTGATCACAGAGTTTCACTAGAAGCTGGCTTAGAGATACCAGAAATTTTCGAAGAATCAGGCTGGAATGTTACTAGGATTCAGCATCACAAAGGGCACATGATTCCGATTGAATTTCATGAACAAGTCAAAGAATGGCTAGAAAATCTGTAGCAAAAAAACCAATTGAAAAATTAATTTTTCAATTGAGAAAATCAAAGGATAAAATGTATTCAATTTAGGGGTAGATGCCATAAGTTATGGCTGATTAGCCAAACCATGCCTTCCGCTAAAGCACCTGTAAGAATCGATCTAGCAGGAGGATGGTCGGATGCTCCTCCCTTTTGTGAGCAGGTAGGTGGCGATGTTGTGAACATTGCAATCAATCATTATGCTCATGCCGATTTACAAGTCGATGAATCTGGCAAACTCAGCGTGACATACACTTGTGATGTTCCAATTGGAAGTGGTTTGGGTACCACCGGTGCAATCAATGTAGCATTACTAGCGGCAATCAAAGGTAAGGAGAATTCGGAAGAATTAGCATATCAGTTCGAAAGGTTACTCGGAAACCATGGTGGCCGGCAAGACCAGTGGGCTGCAAGATATGGTGGAATCCAACATCTGAAGTTCATAGGCAATGATGTGGAGAGAGTGCACCTAGTACCTCCTCCTTCATTCAACAGGTGGATTGAAAAGCATCTGATTCTCGCTGATACTGGAATCAGACATACCTCAGGTGATTTACACAGCGGTGTTTGGGCAAGATACGAAGAAGTCCTGCCGCATTTGATGGAGATAAGACAAAGCGGCAGAGACATGGCTGCTGCAGTGCAACGAGATGACCGATTCAACGTATGCGCAGCTATGAATGCGTACACTGAAGCGGTAGGGAAATTAGACTCAAGTTTGAATGAACCATATCAGATTCTAGTCGACATGCCAGATGTACTTGCTTGGAAAGGAATGGGAGCCGCTGCTGGCGGTTTCGTTGGTATTATATCGCGCAATCCAGATGCCACAAAAGAAGCAATACCTTGGGATGTACTGGATTGGCAAATAGACCAAGACGGGCTAACTATCTCGGATTAACCACAGGTTGAAATGGGCAACGGAAGAGGGTTAGTCATGAGCAGAGTTGTCGGAGATGCCCAAGCATCAGAAGCTGACTTCGTTGTATATTCGACAACCTTCTGTCCTTATTGCGTCGCAGTGAAGCGTTTGTTTGACTCAAAGGGTCTGACATATGATGAGATAAATTTCGACCATGAGCCAGGTGCAAGAAACGATGTTGTAGCTGAAACAGGTCATCGAACAGTCCCTGTAGTAATCGATAATCGTGGTGACAACCCGATGTTCATTGGCGGATTTAACGAAACGCAAAGATATCTACGCTAATCAGCATGTAGGTAGTATGCAACATTGATTATTCCAGCAAAAGTTACCCACGCAATGTAGGGCCATACTAGCATTGAACCTTGCTTGTTGCCACCATAAGTCAGGTATGCATAAACGATTGTTAACAGAACCATTACTACAATCAGTAATAGTGATTGTAGGTATTTTGCGTCGTCGAAAACACGAGGCCACATTAGATTTGCAATCATCTGAATCACAAATAAAGCAATAGCAATGTTTCGATAATTAATCTCACTTCGATTAACAATTGTAGTGTAAAGGCTGATTGCTAACATCACATACAAGACACTCCATATTGGACCAATAATCCATCCGGGTGGCTGGAAAAACGGCTCATAATCCGAGTCGAATGTCACAAATTAGCCTCCACTATTGTGTTCAAAAAGTAAAGTGCTCGTGCCGGGATTTGAACCCGGGTCGTCGCCTCGAGAGGGCGACATGATGGACCGAACTACACCACACGAGCGGTGACGTTGCCACCCACCTTCCATATTTGAAAACAATGGATAAATCAAACTTACTTTCACTTTCACTTTCAGACCTACTCCGTTCCCTCCCTTAATATGCTAATGAAATATGTCATTGAACATGAACAGAGCAGAACACCGAAATCAGGAGATAACTTACCGAAGGAGGGCAGATCCTTACAGAATTGTACCACTCAGCTCACTTAGAAAGACGAACATGGAACTAAGGCCGAGCAATGAGGCACTCGTATGCGGACATGGCAGGATGGCCGCATTAGGAGCGTGGAAGCCATTGCCAAGACTCGCCACCCCGATAGAAATCAGCCCATCCTCATGGAAGGGACTCAGAGCCAGGGTCATGGCTCACTCCGATGGTATTGGAGCGTCGATATAATGTCCAAGACAAATAGGCTGAGAGAGGAAGTAAGGTCCTTTCTAGAACAAACGGGGTCAGCTAACACCGTGGAGATTTTTGACCATTTGAATGAGAGATTTAGATGGGGGGCTACGATGAACCAAGTTGGAAATATCCTAGCCAAAGACACTAGATTTGACAAAATAGGCCACGTAAGGGGACAATTCAGGGGAAGTACGTACACCGTCTGTGTTTGGGGACTAAGATCTCTGGAAGCGCATGCGCCCATATGACATAGACAACCTCAAGTCATATCGCGACTTCAAAGGTCCGTGAGGCCTAGTAGTTACGTATCAGATTGGTCCATGCTATTCAGGTTAGGGAACAATTTTATTGGTGTCTTTGGGGTTGTTTTAGGATCAATAGTTGCGGTCGGCGGTATTCCTGGAGGCGTTTTCGCTCAAACTACAATTCTACATTCCGCTTCGGTATTGTTCTTCATGTGCTCATGGAATGCGATAAATGATATCTATGATTTCGAAATTGATTTGGTTAACCGTCCTGACAGGCCACTTCCCGGTGGACGAATCTCGATTAAAAATGCGAAAATTGCCTCTTTGGTAACTATGCTTTTGTCTATATTTAGCTTGGCCATCAGTTATTACTTAATTTCCATCGCAGAATTGGAAGCGGGGCTCAAAACATCTGATTGGCTACCCTCTATTTTCATCTGGGCCACGGCATTGATCCTCCTGATAAATTACGAATTCCCATTTGGATTTAGACTCAAAGAGAAAGGGTTACCGGGAAATATCGCTATCAGCCTGTCGATAGGGTTAGTTGTAGTCTTCGGGTCATCTGCCGCTCTCCAACCATTCAACATGAAAGTTTGGTCATTATTCACTATTGGAATTTTCTACAGCATATCCAGAGAGATAATCAAAGATGTGGAGGATATGGAAGGTGACGTCGGTAGGAACACACTGGCTATGAGAATAGGCGCAGATAATGCGAGAACTGTTGCTTGGGTTGCATCCTTATTGGCCCTAGCCTCAATGTTGATTCCATTCGCCATTGGGATATTCCCCCCATTACATGTCGTACTTGTGATACCAGCGGTTATGACTCTCATGATGGTGAAAGGAAAGATCATCACAGGAGAGGATAACTCGGCATCTGGTATGTTGAAGAAATCAATGCTTCTAGGGCTGAGTGCTATACTAATCAGCTCATTACTTTAGTATAGCTCATTGTAGGTATGCCACGCCGCCTCGTTGCACATCCTGGTAAGTAGGGACATCTGAGCCCACATTCTATTTTCGGCCTGATCAAACACAACACTGTTCTCGGAGTCAATTACGCCATCGGTTACTTCCTCCCCTCTGTGAGCTGGTAAGCAGTGCATGAATAGGTACTCAGAATCAGCATGGGAGACCAGGTTCTCATTCACCTGAAATCCTCCAAAGGCCTCTAGCTTGCCTTTCATGCCCTCCTCTCCCATAGACACAAACACGTCTGTGTAGATAACTCCCGCATCACTAACTGCCTCAATTGGGTCATTGGTGGATTTGATGCTAGAACCTCTGTCACTAGCAATACTAGCCGCTCTGGAGACAACACCCGGATCGGGCTCAAACCCAACTGGCGTCGCATACTTGATGTCAATCCCAAGTGAAGCGCACGCCAATATCAAGTCGTGTAATACATTGTTTCCGTCACCGACCCAAGATACGTGGCCATTCACTGAATTCTCCATTTCTTTAATTGTCATTAGATCTGCTGCAGCTTGGCAGGGATGGTGCATATCAGATAATGCATTAATGACTGGGACGGTTGCATGCTCAGCCAGCTCCTGAACGTCTGAGTGGCCAAAGCATCGGTACGTGATTCCATCCATGAATCGGGAGAGGACCGCAGCAGTGTCCGCTATGGACTCACTTTTTCCTAATTGGATATCGTTAGCGAGTAGGGTAAGCGGCTGACCTCCAAGTTTACTGACACCAACTTCAAACGAAACCCTAGTTCTTGTGGATGGCTTTTCGTAAATGGAGCCAATTGACATTCCATCCAGAGGCTTGAAACCATCTGCAAAACCATCATCATTCTTCATCCTAATTCCCCAGTCTATCAACTGTGATAACTCATCACTAAAGTCGTCTATCGATAGAAGGTCTCTCTTAGGCTCAGTTTCTTTCATGTTCAATATCCCCTGCAAAACCATCACGGGTGTCGGCCATGCCTCCGTAGACACTCTGTACGAAAGTGAGGACATCAGCTAAACCATCTTCATTTTCACTCGACAAAGGAATTAGCCCTGGTTGGATTGAAGCATGTTGCATCATTCTGAGCTGTCCGATTGCGAACTCTGCTCTTTGACTCCCCGATCCATGAGACATAGATTGATTTGCAGACTCCTCATAGAGTGCGGCTTCCAAAGCACCAAGATTATCTCCCCACTCTACAATTTTATCCAAAGTCTCAGGTTCCAATAAATCTGACTTAGACAGGAAGTTAGCAGTAGGTAGTCCTAACCTAAAATGAACTATTGAGGAAAGAAGCATCTGAGATACGAAACCACTCGGTGTTTGAGAAAGCATCGGATCGAAGAGGAATGCTAGGCACGCTCTTCCCCTCCCAAGGACCTCCACCAGATGACTGGAAGCCTCTCTGAATGCAAATAACTCGACTTGTCCGGGCGTATCAATGACCATTATATCGCCCGAAAGACCGTCCAATTCCTCATGAATGTCAATGGCCTGTGATGCTACCAAGTCAGCAGCCAATATCTGTGCTCCATTGGGTCCCAAGTCATATTCATCCATTACTTCGGAAAGGGAGATTAAGTCCCTTACGTCAAATTCTGGGTCATAATGGACTCTCTCCGCGCCTGGATCAAGGTTAATCGCAAGGGTCTCTACTTCTAGGAATCTTGACCATCTCTGAAATGAAGTAACTAGCGTACTTTTTCCTGCTCCCGCGGTCCCTACAACAAAAAGCACTGGCGGAGATGTACCATCCATGCACTTACGATACCGTTCAGCCTAATAGACTTCAAGGATTGAAGCCCCGTTGAAAGATTACGACAAGCAACCGTTATACAGAGCCATGTTTCCTCTATGTTCAGAACAGGAGGTGCCGACTATGACCGAACAACCCCCCCCGCTGCCGCCTGGCATCAATATCCCCCCTCCCCCTCCTCCTCCCGGATTTGGTGAAGAAGAGGACGAATCCATGAATGATGAAATAAACACAAATGAAGAAAAATCATCCTCAGACCATGCTGCAATGCCGCTCCCCGACTCCAAGGACCAAGTAGTGGCCCCCCCTCATCCTCCGCCCCCCCCACCTCCGGGCTTCGAGGACCAGGCAGTGGCCCCCCCTCCTCCGCCCCCTCCGCCTCCGGGCTTCGAGGACAAGGCAGTGGCGCCCCCTCCGCCTCCGGGCTTCGAGCAACAAGATATGACTCAGGTGGATGTATCGGAAGATGAATCCATTGAGTCTGACACGGTTGAAATTGAAGATAACGAAATCGATGTCTCTGATTCACTATCTGCATTAGATGCTCCCACAGTTGACGAGGATGATTGGGAGGAATCCAGCGATATTGAGGAAAGCCTGAATGCAATTTCGGATGTAGAATCACAGCCCACGCCTAGCCAGTCCTCGAGTATACGACCTGCCACTGAAGTGGACACAATTCCCGGAGATAAGCTACATGCTACACTGAGTGAAGTGGAACAGTGTACAGTAAATCCCGATGGATCAATCAGGAGTCAGACAATAGAGGGCGAGCTAATTTTGAGGAACTCAAGCCGTAAGGATCGAGCTTGGGATATCGAAGTGCTTCTGAACGAATTTGAATCCACAGACATCGGAAGCAAAATGATTACTGTAAGAGAATTGGAAGCTACAGAGGAAACAGTAGTCCCCTACACTGCAAGTGGTCCCCGAATGATGGTGCTAAGTGAGAGGGTAGATACAAATTCCGAAAGGGGACAAGAAGCAAGCCTGTCCCTGGTTCATTCTGAAGATCCTCAGGAAATTGGGATTACAATAACTGTGGAAAACGTCTCCACAGTTAATCTATCAAGCGTGGAGATCACACGTTCATTCCCAACTAACTTTGAGATTCCAGAAGGCCCGGAATATTCTGTTGAAGGATCAGATATTACTTGGTCTGTTGGAAGATTATCAGTTGGTCAAAGCCAGACCTTAGAATTGCTTCCGATGGTTACTACCGAAGGCGTAGGAAAAATTGCAGCTGGAAATGTAACTGCAACGTATTCTGCAGACTACACTGTTTCTAGGGTAGATTTTGAAAGCATTTCAGCCCGTAGTAGGGCAGCACCTTTCGTAACCCCAACCGAAGATGATAGGCCAGGGATTTGGCATAGTAAGTTTGTGTTCGAAAATAAGTCATCATTCGTAGTCACTTTATCTGATATCACGGTTATTTTAGCTGGGAGAGATGAACCGATTTTGGATTCCTCTGACTTACGAATCGTACTCCCTCCAGAGGGAAGCTGGGATTCTATGGTCAAGACCGTTAAATCTGAAGATCAGCCGAGATTTACATTCCCAACATTATCCTACTCAATATTGCCAAGGGCGTCTTCTGAATCTAGAGGGGAGGTTTCAGTAAAAGAGCAGCACTTAACAGTACTCGATGCTGAAATATTGAAGAAATTTGACCGCTCAAGAATTAGGACATATGTCAGCTCTGATATTGAGGCGACAATTACTGTGGAGAACAAAGGTTCTGCTCCCATCAATGTTATGAGGCTACTCGATGATATACCAGGAATTTTCGGACCTCCCTCCCCCGAATCTGTATCTATTGAGATTGGTAATTCAGAATTAAATGAAGATCAGTATCGTGTCGAGGTAGTCAGCGGGACCCAATTAGAAGAGAAGATGGTGTCTCCTGATGGGCAGGGTCATGCGCTTAGGATTACCGTGGGCACATCCGCTCCATTGGGTCTCCAGTCTGGAAAGAAATTGGTAGTTAAGTACCCACTCAATGCCAAGGAGCCATCCAAAGATAATGGAGTATTGGCCGCTCCCGCTAGGGCCGATTTCAGTTCTGAAAGATTTGGTCCCGTGGCCACCCGGAACGTCAAAAGGCCACCACAAATCACAGTAGTCCACAAGCGCAGAAGCTTCACGACCGGAAAAGAGGTTTACCCAGCGGGGGGCCCAGGTCGTTATGAGATTCTACTGGTTTTCCAAAACAACTCAGATAGCGGACTCGAAGACCTCGCTCTACACGATGTAGTTCCGGGAACATTTTCTTTGGATAACTCATCTGTAAAATCTTCAATTTCAGGAGAAATAGACTCATCATATACCAAAGAGCCTGCAAGAGAAGGAACTCACATTACTTGGTCAGTAGGAAGGATAGAGGTAGGGGAAAGAATTACTGTTCAGTATGAAATTCAAGGGGATCCTGAATCGGAGTACAAGGTATCCGATGCCCAAGACTACCACGGAGCGACGTTTGGCGAGGAAGTAGATGAGGAGCCAAACCTTCCAGAGTGGGTAGATGTCGATACAGAACTTAACGAATCAGACATTTCTCTCCCGGAGCCCGAGCCCGAGCCCGAGCCCGAGCCCGAGCCTGAGCCCGAGCCCGAGCCCGAGCCTGAGCCCGAGCCCGAGCCTGAGCCCGAGCCTGAGCCCGAGCCTGAGCCTGAGCCCGAGCCCGAGCCCGAGCCTGAGCCCGAGCTTCAAAAAGAGGAAAGCCAGTCTGATTGCCCAATATGCGGCACTAAGTCATCTATCGGATCTTCATCTTGCGTAGTCTGTGGTTATTCGTTTATCTCATGAAAATGAGATATTTGGGACCGAAGTGTTGATTGTTGGCTTGGTATGCCGAGGTACATGGCCGAGGCTCCAAACCCAGCCG